>JAFXKZ010000001.1 GCA_017531445.1 Kiritimatiellia bacterium
CCAACGATGTCGCTTTCGACTGCTGCATTTAAACGACCGTTAAAAATCACAACACCCATCACAAGAGCTGCGCATGCAATAATCTTTTTCATATCCATATGCGTGGTTCTCCTTTCTTGTTGGTAAAGCTTGATAAATCAGGCTTTTACCGATGAAGAGGGCTCTTTTACGTGCCAAACCGGGCACAAAAAGAACAACATCATAATAACACCCCTTGCAGTAACAATCAATAAAAAAGTGTTACTTCATCTAAAAAATACGGCTGTATCTACTCGCGGTTACGGCGTTTTTGAACACCATTGGATGTTTCTGTCAAGCGAACAGCCTCTGCCGGATTCTTTGCCCGGGGCAGGACGCGTTATCAAAGCGCACAAAACGGTTGAATCTTTCGCCGGGACGCGCAATTGAATATGGGCGGTATTGACGGCAGATTTGGGCGATATTGGAGCGCGACATGGGCGATGTTAAAACGCACTTTGGGCGATATTGAAACGCACAACAGGCGGACAAGCACAACCGGACACATTTTATCTGCCTAAAACATCCACAAAAGCCTGTTATTTCAACTGTCTGTAACTTTTTCAGGCTGCCTACTTTTAACGGTCGTTTAAATGCAGCAGTCGAAAGCGACATCGTTGGCTATACCACGATCACGTGTGAAGCAGGCTTCAATTTGCTTGGTGTTTCTTTTGCAACGATTGATAAGACTTCTTCAGGCGTTCAAGTGCAAACGATCGCTGGCAATTTCCAAGAAAATGATCAGATTCAATATTGGGATGGTGCGCAGTTGAAGAATCTTACCTACTATAACGCCTATGGTTCAGATCCGGCAGGATGGTATAACGCCGACGACTCTTTGGCGACAAAAACGTTCGCTCCGGGCGAAGGATTTTGGGTAAAAGTTGCAAAGGAGACGGACGTTTCCATTGCAGGTAAAGTTGTAACCGGTGAAGAAGGGAAAGTGACTGCTCCGGCCAGATCTTTTACTCTACTGGCATTAAGTTATCCGCAGCCTACCGAAATTAACAAGATTGCCTTCACAGGGCTTACGGAAAATGATCAGATTCAATATTGGGATGGCACTCAGTTGAAGAATTTGACTTACTACAATGCTTACGGTTCGGATCCTGCGGGATGGTATAACGCAGATGACTCTTTGGCAACAAAGACATTCGAGCCCGGTGAAGGTTTTTGGATTTGCCCGCAGAAGGACGTTGGTTTCCAATTTTAATTTGATTTAACCTAAACAGGATCTTACTAGAGATGAGGTATAACATGAAAAAATTACTCCTTGTAATCACGTTGCTGATTGGTGCATTGAGCTACGGCGCAACAGTGAAATGGTCAGTAGGCAATTACACATTCAATGTTGGTGGTGCGGCACTTACATCAGGAATTGCGTATCTGATTTCCACGGATACTTCTGTAGCGTCGCCTACGATTACAAAAGAAAGTCTAACCTCATGGACGACCCAGTTTACGGGAGTCAATAGTGTCACGATTACGAATGGCGGAGTTACAGGGTCGGACTTTCTTGCCTCAAATGCGGACCTCACGGTCGGGAACACGTATAATTTTTATTTGTTGGTCTTAGACAATAGTGATGCTGCACAAGCGCAAAATTACTTCCTTTCTGGGACAACCCCCGGAACGCTTATCTCTGAAGGTGGTCCGACAGATCAAAATACATTGGCTTTGAAGTTTGGAGGGAAGGGGACTTCAAATATGCCCGCGACTCCGGATTGGGCAACTGTGCCGGAGCCGACGGCGTTGGCGTTGTTGGCACTCGGTGTGGCCGGGTTGGCTTTGCGCCGCCGTGCGTAATTCGTAGTAACGCTTTCCCCTTTCGGGAAGCACGCAAACAGGAAGCGGAAAGTGCCGCTTCCTGTTTTATTATTGTAGGGCGGAGCAGGGCTTAAAAAGAGTTACGCGCGCCGTGATAAGGGAGCGGGGCATTTGGGTAGAGCGGGTGGAGTATTCACCCCGCGCAAGGGGATAGAACGCATTTTGGGGGCGCACGGCACGGCGTTACTGCAAGGGGGGGGAAGAAAGGAACGGAGCCGGGCGTAAGTGTGGCTAAAGCACGTGAGAATCCGGGACAATCATTCCGGAGGCATATCGTCGGCAAAACGCAAGTCTGCGGGACGTTCAAGCGCGGTGGCAGCGCGTTGGTGGGCGCGGTGGTAAGCGGCTTCGAGGGTTTTGCGGAAATCGTCCGTGCCGCGCCAGTAGGGGAGATTGCCAAGTCGCCTCGGAACGGTGGCGGCATCCGGGCAGGGATGCAACTTCATGATCGCTTCCGGCGGGAGGGTTTGCGGCGTGAGATCGGGGGCTTCTTCCGGAAAAATAATCCCTCTGAAGCGCAGCAGCAGCAAGGGGTCGGAGGCGATCGCGTCAGCAAAGAGGCATAACACCGCGATGAGGTGTTTGCAGGGGCGTGTCCAGTCTTTGCAGGAGCACTTGAAAACAACGTCGTTTCGTGTGGTTGGGAAGAGCGACATGCCGTGCTGTTGCAGGCGTTCCTGAAAGGCGAACGGCAGTACGCGTGCCGCGACCTGTGCCGCATAGATGGGCGTGTCGCACAGGAGGTCCCATGCTTTTTCGGCGTCCAGAGGCGGCATTTCCACCGCAAGATGGTAGGGGTGTGATTCGGCACCTTGCACCTCTGCGGTAATTGCGCCGGGCATCACTTCCATCCGGAGGACTTGACCTGTCTGCGCATAGTTCCGTCCGCGTCCGAGCCGCGCACCGAGCTGAAGTTCTTCCAACCACGTGATCCAGCGTTTCCGCCACCAAGCATCACGGTTGCCTCCTTGCGGGCGCAGACCGCCGCGAACCGATCGGGCAAAGCGTGGGGCGTAGGGGTGTTTCTTGCTCATGGGAGAGGTCTTTGAGGGGAAATGGAGCGGTAAGGGGAGGGGCGTTTGGGCGGAAGAAGCCGTGCGAGCGGGTGAAAAGGCGGCGCGGGTGGCGGGGGAAAGTGCGTGAACCGGGTGGAAAAAGAATGGTGTTATCGCGTAAAAGAAGTGGCGGTTGGGGAAGGATTGGCGGGGATGAACGGAGATAAAAAGAGGGCAAGGGAGGAGGAGATGCGGCGCAGAGCCGGGCGCGATCAGTGCGCATCGTCGCCGATTTTCCCGGTACAGAGGAAGTCAAAGGTAACGACGTTGCCGGAGGCTTCGGAAGCTTCCAAGTCGTAGATCCGCAGAGAGAAAGGGCGGGTTGTGCCGTTGGCGCGCACGGTGATGGAAAATGTTTTCTGAGATTGCCGTTTCAATTCTCCCGCCTCTGCATTGGTTTCTCCGGCGACACGCCGCTCAAAGTCGGCCCTCTCACGATTGGAAGCGCGTCCCATTTTGATGGAATCATCAAAGGAAAGAAACTCAAAGCCCACGTTTTCGTAGTATTTGACCAATCCAACGGCCTCGATGTCTCCGGCTTTGAGTGCGCTTCCTGTTCGCGGCGGCTCTTCTGAACGTGCTTCCGATTGCCCGTCTGTTTCGGCATCGGTAGGCGGCGAACTCGCTGATGCAGTATCAAAAGGTGAATCCAAGGTCACCACGCCCGGCGCAAAGGTCAGCGTGATGGGTTGCTGCGTTTGGAGTGCCATATTGCGGGCGTAGCGCATCAAGCGCAGGGAATCTTTGGTCGCCATCGAGAGCTGCGTGGCACTTACCATCCCTCCGGAAATCACAATAATGGCCATCATCACACCGAGGATGGCCATCACGATCAAAAGTTCAATCAGCGTAAATCCGCGCCGCATCACTTAGGAATTACCGTTGAGTTTCATCACCAGAAGAATCGCCGCAATGACGATTGCAATCCCCGAAATGATGAGCACTACATTGAAAAACTTCTTGCCTTCGGACTTCTTGGTGAACCCGTCTACCGCAGTGCTTGTGCCGCTTTTCGGCTTGATGATAATCGTTGTGCGGGGGAGGGAATCAATCGGAGCTGCGGCAGGCTCCGCCGCAGGCACATCGTCACCCCGGATGATGGCGGTGATATCACCGAAGGCAATCACATCATTGCGATAGACCATTGCCATTGTGATCCGCTGACTGTGATTCACACGCGTACCATTGGTAGAGCCGTTATCTTTGATGCGCCAACCGCCTTCGCACGGTTCAATAATGCAGTGCTCACCGGAGACAGAAGAATTCGGGATGACGAAATCGTTGGCATTGTTGCGACCGATACGGATGCCGGTCCCTGCGCTCCACTCATACTTGCGTCCGATTTCTTCGCCTTCTACAATCTCAAGTATTGGCATGGTAAAACTCCTTAATCAATTCAAAAAGAGTATAAACAAGTTTCGGCTTGCTGTCAAGAGGCGATTTGATCAGAAATCAAGGTTCTTCACGTTTAGCGCGTTGTCTTCAATGAACTTACGCCGTGGCTCGACATCTTCACCCATGAGCAGACTGAACGTTTTGTCGGCTTCGCTGGCGTCTTCAATCTTGACTTTGAGCATCCGTCGGGTGGCCGGATTCATCGTGGTGTCGAAAAGTTCCTTCGCATCCATCTCGCCCAGACCTTTATAACGTTGGATTTCCACGCCGCGACGGCTGCGCTGGCGCACCTCGTTAATCAATTGTTCCAGCGAGCTGATGGCGACAGGGGGGCGCGTTCCATCGCGCAGTTCACCCAGAACCGTGCCGTCGCCATAATAGGATGCCGGCGAGAAGCCAAGATTCAATGCGGCCAACGTGCGGAATTGATCGCGCAAACGTTGCGCACGGAAGACTTCCATCCACTGGAAGGCATGCAGTTGTTTCGGTGCGTATTCCGAGACGCGGTAGACCGAGAGATCAATGCTTTCACCGAGGGCCCGCTCGCCTTCTTCGCGCACGGCTGCCAGCGCAACATCATCGTGCGGGAAGCGGAATTGCGCCGCATCACGGCTGCCGATGACGGCCATGTAGCGGGCAAAGGAACCATCTTCCGGGCGGTAGGTGGCCAGATAGTCGGCTGTATTGACACCCCGGATGCGGATGCTGTTGAGCGTTGTTTCAATATCAATGGCCGCTTCCAGCAACTGTGTGAATTGTTCAAGATAGATGGTTGTGCCGTCGGGACGGACGAAACTGAGGCTGTCGCAGCCCAAAAGCAGACGGCGTTCCAGTGCTTCATCGTTGGCGATATACTCCACTTTCTTGCCGCGTTTGATCTGATAGAGCGGCGGTTGTGCGAAGTAAATGAAGCCGTTTTCGATGAGTTGCGGCATCTTTCTGTAGAAGAAGGTGAGCAGGAGCGTACGGATATGTGCGCCGTCCACGTCGGCATCGGTCATGATGATAATCTTGTGGTAACGCACTTTTGCGAGGTCAAATTCACCCGTTGCGAAGCCTCCGCCGATGGCGGTGAAGAGCGAGCGAATTTCGGCATTGTCCAGCATTTTGTCCAGACGCGCCTTTTCAACGTTCAACACTTTGCCGCGCAGCGGCAGAATCGCCTGGAAGTGACGGTTGCGTCCGTCCTTTGCCGATCCGCCTGCCGAGTCGCCTTCTACGAGGAAGAGTTCGCTTTCCGACGGGTCGCGGCTGGAACAGTCAAAGAGTTTACCCGGCAATCCGCCCCCTTCGAGCACGCCTTTTTTGTGGATGGTTTCGCGCGCTTTCCGTGCGGCTTCACGCGCTTGTGAGGCGAGGATGGCCTTGTCGATGATGCGCCGGGCAACGGCGGGATTTTCGGCGAAGAAGTCGGCCAAACGGCCGGAGACGATGGACTGCACCAGCCCGGAGACGTCGGAGCCGAGTTTGGTTTTGGTCTGACCTTCAAATTGCGGCTGCGGGATTTTGACGGAGACTACGACCGTGAGACCTTCGCGGATGTCGTCGCCGGTAAGGACGGTGTCGGCCTTTTTACCGAGTTTGTTTTCGGCGATGTATTTATTGACCGTGGAGGTGAGTGCGGTGCGCAATCCGGTAAGGTGGGTGCCGCCTTCAATGGTGTTGATGTTGTTGCAGTAGGAGCATTCAATCGTTGAATAGACATCGGTATATTGCATGGCCACCTCCACGGCGATTTCGCCATGGCGGTTGGTGCCGGTGCCGGTGATGTAGATCACATCGTGCAGTGCGGCTTTGGTGGCGTTGATATGCTCAACATACTGGCGGATGCCGCCCTCGTAGTAGAAGGTCTCCTGATGCTTATTGGTGGAAAACTCATCGGTCAGCGTGATGCGCACGCCGCCATTGAGAAAGGCCAGTTCGCGCAAACGGTGGGCCAGTGTTTCCCACTTGAAGCCGTCTTTATACGAGAAAATCTGCGAATCGGGCATGAACGTGACGGAGGTGCCGGTGGAGGTGGTATCGCCCACTTGTGCCACAGGCGCGAGCGGTTTGCCGCGTTCGTAACTCTGACGGTAGATATGTCCGTCGCGCTTCACTTCCACATCCATCCGCTCCGAGAGCGCGTTCACGCAGCTGACGCCCACACCATGCAGACCGCCGGAGACTTTGTAGCCGCTGCCTCCGAACTTACCTCCGGCATGAAGCACGGTCATCACCACTTCGAGCGTGGACTTTTTCATCTTCGGGTGCTCGGCCACAGGGATGCCGCGCCCGTTGTCTTCCACGGTCAGCGAGCCGTCGGTATTGATGCGGACGTTGATATCGGTGCAGTAACCTGCCAACGCTTCGTCGATGGAGTTGTCCACCACTTCGTAGACCAGATGGTGATAACCGCGCTCAATGGTGTCGCCGATATACATTGCCGGACGCACACGCACGGCTTCGAGCCCTTCCAAAACTTCAATCGAATCGGCATTATAACTCTGCGCCGCTGCGGCCTGTTCCACATTCTCAATCTCGTCCGACATGGGAAACCTTTCTAAAGATATAAAACACGTGAATTATAGCATATTCCGATTGATTTTGAAAGGGTTAATCAAAGATTAAAGGGGCGCGGAAGCTCCTTTCCGCCGCTTTCCGGAGGTGCTGTTGCCGAAGGGGAAAGCGTTTATGCGTGGGGGGAAGCGGAACCTTTTGCGCAACCGGAGAGGTGCCGATCGCACAGCGGGAATGCCGTTGGAGGGCGGGAACAACCCGGAGCGGTTGAACACAGAAGGTGCGCCGCAGGAGCTCATGCTTCAACCTGCGGCAAAACTGCCGCCATTTTGCAGGCTCGCGCTACTTGCGTCCTGCCCGCTCCCTACGCTTTCAAGCTGCGGTAAAACCGCCGCCATCTTGCAGGCAGTTCCGGAAAAGAACGGGCGGCAGCTTCTTGCGAAGCCGCCGCCATTGAAGCGCGCATCAGGATGAAGTTCAGGCAATTTTGCGCTTGAGTGCCAGCCCTGCCACGCCGAGGGCGAGCAGCGCAAGTGCCGTCGGCTCGGGAACACCGGGCGCAGGGACATCGGAAGCGGTAAGCGTCATTGAAGGGATCCACGCATTTGCGGCTTCGTTCCGCACAACGCTTGCGCCGAATTTATCCATGCGACTGCCCTCTGCGTCATAACCAAAAAGCGTATAGGTTTTTGTGACATCTACGATTAAATCTGTAAAGGTGATAAGGCTGGATTTGCGCGTATAGAATCCATTATTACTGAGCGTTGTGACATAATCGCCGTTTGCAGTCACTGTGCCGGTGGCGATTTCAGTGTCGCCTTCAAACAACTTTACGGTTGCGGGAACGTTTTCCTCATGTTGACGACGTGCAATAAGGATTGTTTCCAAAACGACGTTCCCGGAAGTGGGAAGTGTGCTGGTGATGGTGGCATCAGCAGCAAATGAAATCGTAATACCTGCGGGAAAATCATAGTTCCCACCCCATGTTACAGCGGTGCCGTTGCTGTTTGTCCATGTGTAGGTCACTGCCTGTGCGAGTGTAGCGCAGAAGAGCGCAACAGAAAGAAGCATCAGTTTTTTCATCAGAAACATCCTTGCAAACGTCAATTCTCCAAAACGGAAAAACATCACAAGGATAGCATAAGTCGCGGGGGGGGGCAAGACTTATTTAGCATGGAGATGAAAAGGGAGTGCTTTCCTGCGGGGGGTGGAGAGGTGTTTTCCCCGAAGGAAGTTTTCCGGAGGCGGAAGGCGTTGGGCTTTTCTGCCGTGCAGAAGGCATTTGGACATCGCCCATGTTGCGCGGTAATGTGGGCGAAGTGTGCGCTCAACTCCGCCGATCTTGTTGCGCAACATGGGCGATGTTCTCCGGTGAAGTCTGGCGGGATGGACCGGGGGTGTGGCGATGGGCGGCACGGTGTAAAAACGACACGCGGCGCGGAAAAGTTTCCGTGCCGCGTGTGTGTGCGCTTGAGGCGATTATTCGATAATGCCGATTTCCGCCATGGAAGCGAATTCGTTTCCGTTCTGTTCGCTCTGCGCGATGAAACGGACATAGCGGACATTGGCGACAGGTTGCGCGAAGTGGATTTCCTGCACATCGGCGGTGTTTTTGAGGGTGCCGGTGGCGGCGGTCTTCCACGTTTTGCGGTCGGGCGAGACTTCTACCGTGAAGGTTTTTACACGTCCGTTGGTGCCGTCCTGACGCGCCATGCAGGTGATGCCTTTCAGGGTGCGCGTCTTATTGAGATCCATCGCCACGCTGTGCGGATATTTACCGAGGGTGACGCCATACTGCGAGTGCCAGTAGGTCATCGGGTCGCCGTCGCAGGCTTTGCCGCCTTCATAGCCCGGTTCCTGTGAGGAGCATTCCACAGCGAGGAAGGTTTCGGGGGGCGGGGGCATGGTTTCATCCAGCGTGACGACCTGTTCACGTACTGGCAGGAGCGGGGCAGCCGCTGCCGGGCGGAAGGCGAGGTTCAGGCGATAGGGCACAGTGGAGCGGGGAATATCGCGATTGAGCGGCCCCGGTCCGCAGCTGGCACCGCCCAGACCGCGATTGGTGCAGAGCAGGGTCAGCACGGTCTTGTCACTGGCGGGCAGTTCCTGTGGATGGCGGGCTTCACAGAGTTCGGTCGCCGTGTAGGGGAGTGCAGAGAAGGCAAAATCGCCCTCGTTAAGTGCGCTGACAGCGAGCCCTTGCGCGGTTTTCCCATTGGGGGTGAGGGCGAGGGCGAGGGTGTTTTCGCGATTGCCCATATCGTTGGGGCGGGCATAGTTGACGACCATATCTTTCACCGTGGAGGCATAGCAGGCCCGGAAAGCTCCGGTCTTGCGGTCGGGATAGTTTTCAAACGGTCCGCGCCCGAGGTAGGAGACGGTGTTCATGTCGCCCTTGAATGTGAGCGAATAACCCAACCGCGGCAGTTCAATTACGCGGCCGCGCGGGAGGATGGCCGATTGCAGGGTGAGGGTGCCGTCGGGGTAGACGCGCCAAGCGGCGTTGACCACAAAGTGGGTGTTCTTTTCGGAGACGGGGGTCTTCAGCGTCTCAAAGAAAGTCTTGTGCGTCATGCCGTTGTCGAAGTCGCGCAGACGTTCCAACGCCGCGCCCATTACGGTGGCGGAGGTGGTGAAGGTGACCGAACCATCGGACTGCGTTACCACGCCGGAGAGCTCGCCCTTGACGGGCACCAGTTTGCGCAGACCCTGCTGCGCCCAAGTGTTGCCCATCGGCACTTCGTTGGAAGAGGGGCAGCGGAAAGCATCCACGGTGAGCGGTTGGGTGAGCAGATCGGTGCCGTTGAGGGTGTATTGCACCAGGGTGGCACTCTTCTTGCAGAAGGTGGCCGTAAAGTGCTTGCCTTTGAATTGAACCGTCTTATCGGTGTCGATCACCTGTACGTTGCCTTTTGCCGTCACAGGAATCGGCGCGGCCGCCTGGAGGGGGAGCTGATCCGAAGCAACCACGAAGCCCTTTTTCATCATTTGCTCATCTTGCTTGAGGGCAAACGTCACACGCAGGTCGTAACCGTTGGTGTCGCGCGGGATGCGCACGGGCAGGGCATAGGTGCCGCGCTGTTGGGGCCGGATGCCCGCCACATCAAAGTGTCCCTGTTGGTTGGTGGGCTGACCATTCTTGTAGAGCGTCCATGTGGCCGTTACGTAATCCAGCGGACGGAAGTAGTTCTTGTTCAGGATTTCCACCTGCCCCTCTTTCAGCGTGGCTTTGATGTTCTGGTAGACATGCGCCACTTCGTAGTAGCCCGGTTCGGGCGTGTGATCGGCAAGGATGGTGCCGTTGCAGACGAATTGCCCGGAGTTCGGGTGGTCGCCCCAGTCGCCGCCATAGGCGAGGATACGTTTGCCGCTGATGGGCGAGTCGTACCAGAGGGCTTGGTCGACCCAGTCCCAGATGGCACCGCCCATGATGACATCCGAACTCTCGATTGCCGCCTGATAGTCTGCGAAGTTGCCGAGGGCATTCATCATGTTGTGGGCGTATTCGGAGATGTAGAAGGGCTTGTCGGCCTCCAGATGGGCGGCTTTCTGCTGTGTCCAGCCCACGGAGGGATATTGATTGGAGCCCATATCCACAATGTCGTTGTTGCGCTCATAGTGGGTGGGGCGGGTGAAGTCGCGCGCTTTGATGGTGCGTTCGGCCACGGCGAAATTGCGCCCGGGCCCGGCTTCGTTTCCGAGCGACCAGATCACAACGCAGGGCTGGTTTTTGTTGCGCTCCACCATGGTCATGATGCGGTCAACGTGGGCATCCATCCATTCCACGGGGTGGGAAAGGGATTCTTTACCATAGTAGTAACCGTGCGATTCAATGTTGGCCTCATCTTCCACATAGATGCCATAGCGGTTGCACAGGTAGTAGAAATAGGGGTCGGCAGGGTAGTGCGAGCAGCGCACGTGGTTGATGTTGGCCTCCTTCATCAGGCGGATTTCTTCTTCGCACCAGGCCTCTGGAATGGTGTGCCCCAAGTAGGGATTGGCTTCATGGCGGTTGACACCTTTGAGCTTGATCTTCTGACCATTGACCCAAAAGCGTTTCTTTTTGTCGCCATTGCGGGCGGCGACTTCCACCTTGCGGAAGCCGAGTTGCGCCGGGACGGCTTCGATGAGGGCACCGGCTTCATCGCGCAATTCCAGCACGAGGGTATAGAGATTGGGTGTTTCTGCCGACCAGAGTGCCGGCGCGTCAAAGCGCATCAGCAGGCCTGTTTTCCATGATTTCTGCCCGGTGATATCAATCTTCTTGGAGGCGATTCCGTCCCACGGAGCATCTTTGGGGGTGACGGCGGTAACGGCTTTACCTTGTGCGTCGTAGACTTTGGCAGAGAGCGTAGCCTTGGCAGGGGTGAGGTCGGTGAAGTGATTCTTGAGCTCCACATCTACGACCACTTCCCACTGTCCGCCCTGGAAGGATTGGCCGGGGAGCGGTTCGGTGGTGGCGAAGAAGTCGCGGATATGCACCTTGGGCACAGCGTAGAGCTGCACGGTGCGGAAAATGCCTGAAAGGCGCGTCATATCCTGACATTCCAGATAGGCCGCATCGCTGTGACGGTAGACTTCGGCGGCGACAACGTTCTTGCCCTTCTTCAGATAGGGAGTGATACGGAACGCGGCCGGGTCGCGGGAGTTCTTGGAGAAGCCGATATACTTGCCGTTGATCCACAGGTAGAAGAAAGAATCCACACCGTCAAACTGGATGTAGACTTCCTCGCCTTTCCATTCAGCCGGCACGGTGAAGTCGCGGCGGTAGCAGCCCACGGGATTGCGCTCGGCGTAGTTGGTGTAGTGTTTGGGCGGCGTAGTCATCACGCGCGGCCAATCACGTGCGAACGGGTAGGGCTGGTTGCTGTAAAGTGCCGTGCCCCAGCCTTTTTTGCCTTCCGGATGGGCTCCGATGGCTTGCCAGTTGGCCGGGACAACGATGGTTTCCCACTTGGAGACATCATAATCGGGATTCTGGAACCCGATCGGCCGCTCCGAGGGGTCTTTGCTCCACTTGAATTTCCACTCGGTCTTGGAATTGAGCGAGTGCCAGCGTGTGCTGTAGCGCGGCAGAATCCGCTTGGCCGCTTCGGTATCTTTGAAGCTGAAGGCCCAGGCGCGGGCGGGCTCTTTGTTCAGGGAGAGGTTTTGTTCCTGTTCCCATTCAAGCCCCGTTGGTGCGGCAACTTCGCCAAACTGCGCCACCGCAAGCCCCATTGTCGCCAAACAGCAGAGACTGCCCAGCAGAAGTGTTTCTTTAATCATGATGTCTGATCCTTGTTAAAGCAGGGTAATTCAACACGGATAGTATTGCATTTCCCCGGGGGAAAGTCAAACCGTTTTGCCGGAAATTGGGGGCTGCTTCCCGGATAGTCCAGTCGCTTCCCGGGTGTCATAAACGGCGGCATTGTGCTATCATTAGCGGTAATCTTGTCGCGAGCAGTGGACATTACAGAGAGAGGTTATGGAATGAGTCGGTCGTTGAAAAAACTCCTTTTACTCCCCTTTTCAATAATGAAGAAGTTGAATGAGGTGGGTAAAATCCTTTGGAAGTGTTGGGTAGCGGCATGGAAACGGCGGAACATCTGTGTCTATCTGCTGGCGCGGCGTTACTGCAAAATCCAAGAAAAGACCATCCTCTGGGAAGCATTTAATGGGCGTGGTATTTTAGATAATCCGAAAGCCCTCTTTGAGGCGATGCTTGCAGATCCGGACTTTAAGGATTGGAAACATATTTGGGTGTTGGATCGTCTTGAAAATCATAAAGACATATTAGAACACTTCAGAAAGTGGAGCAATGTTCGCTTTGTTACTTTTCAAAGTCTAAAGAATGCATATGCTTTTGCTCGATCAAAAGTTCTCGTTGGAAATGTAGGGTTCTATTCTTATGTTGTAAAAAGAGAAGGACAGATTCTGATTAATACATGGCATGGAATACCATTAAAATACATTGGAAAGAGTACTCGGAACTTAAATCTTTCCGAAAGTTCCTATATGATTCGCAGTTTCATGCCTTCAACGCTTATTTCCGCCTCCCCATTTTTAACAAAAATTTATAATCGTGATTTTCAACTTGGGTCATTATTTACTGAAAATATCATTGAAGAGGGTTATGCGCGTTTAGATACATTACTTTGTGTTGAGAAATTGCAAATTTTTACAGCCCTTAAAAAAGACAATGTAGCCATTGCTGCTAATAAAAAAATCATTCTTTTTGCACCGACTTGGCGTGGGAATCTTGGAAAAGTAGAGACGTCAATCAAGAGCTATATTGATGTTAAAGTAGCGATTGAAAGTGTTATAGATACCACGCAATGGCAAGTCTTAGTCAAGCCACATCAGATTGTCTACAATGCCGCACGGGAACAGTTCAAAGATTTGGACTTCATGATTCCGGCAACGATTGACGCCAATGAAGTGCTGGCAATTACAGATGTTTTAGTGAGCGACTTTTCTTCCATCTTCTATGATTTCTTACTCACCAAGCGCCCCATTGTCTTCTACATTCCCGACCTGGAAGAATATAAGGCTTCGCGCGGGCTCTATCATTCGGTGGATACATTGCCGGGACCTGTCTGTCAGTCGCTGGAGGAACTGGAGAAGGTCTTCGCCGATGTGGATGCCGCAGTCGCGCCTTTTGCCGAACGTTACGCAGAACAGCGCACCTGGGCCGGATGCGACTTTGATAAGGGGACGAACTCCCGCACCATTATGCGCCACATTCTTTTGGGGGAACCTGCTACAATTGCGGAGAAAGAACCGGAGAAGAAAAAACTGCTCTTTACATTGCCTCCCCGCGCGAAACGGCAGATTGTCACTACGCTGATTACGGTGCTCAACAAAATTGATTTCACACAATATGATGTCACCCTATTTACCGAAGGTGATAAGATTGGGACTTTAGAGCGTTTGGCGAACGAGCTTTCCAAAGAGGTGCGCGTTCTGGTGCGTCGCGGCATCTTCCGCACGTTTATTGATGAAGTGCGGTGGTATTATTACAGCAAGTGGGGCACGGGCACCCGTAAGGGGCGGAAGCTGCTTCCCAAACGCTATTTTCAAGAGGAAATTACGCGCTATCTGGCGCACAACACCTTCGATGAAGTGATCAACGTTGCTGGTTCCTCGCTCTTCTACACGACCTTTGCCTCGCTCGTTCCTGCGAAAAAACGGATGGTTTGGGCACATGACAATCTCTGTGAAGCGGCGGTAACTACGCAAAAACATCTTGCAAAATGCTTTGGGCTTTACCCGATGTTTGATGCCGTTGCGTTCCATTGTGCGGAAGCGTTTGAAGCTAATCGGGCGGCGTTGCCGCAGGCTGTGCCGGGAGGAAAATGCAACGTTGTGCAGCTCCAATCGCTTGCCGATGTCGCGCTGAAGGCTTGTGTAGATACCCCCTCCCGTTGCGAGTCGCGCTTTGATTTCTCCATCATCATGGCGGTCTACAATGTAGAACCGTATTTGCGTGAAGCGATTGAAAGTGTCGTAAAGCAGGATATCGGGTTTGAAAACCATGTGCAGTTGATCTTGGTGGATGATGGTTCGCCGGATGGCAGTGGGGCCATTTGTGATGAATATGCGGCAAAATATCCAGAAAATATCATTGTTCTTCATCAGGACCATCAAGGCGTTGCGGCTGCGCGAAATGCTGGTATTGAAGTGGCGAGGGGAGAACTGTTTTACTTCCTTGATCCGGATGATAAGATTCCCACGACGACACTTTTGCGAGTAAAGGAATTTGCATGTGCACATAATGATGTGGATGTGATTGCTATTCCAGGTCAATTCTATGGCGCATTAAAGGATGTATTTTCTGTGAATGCCAAGTGTGCCAAGACGGATGTGGTGATTGATTTACAGGATAATCCAACGCTTATTCAAACCATTTGTGCAACGACATTTATTCGGAGAGACGCTTTAGGGGCCCTTCGTTTTGGGACGCTCCCCATCGCTTTTGAAGAGGCGAGCCTTATCCAGCGCATTCTCTTAACGAATCCAAAAATTGGCGCAGTAAAGAGTGCCAAAACGATGTGTCATAGCCGGAAATCTGAAGCAGAATGGATGACGCAAAGCAAAGGAATACGGGAATTTTATGCTATTCCTAAGGAGACGTTAAGCACTTTGATTCGTCCATGTTTAAATCAGGCAATGGCTACTGATGAGGTGGATGAGGCAGGAAAAATATTACACGAAATCCCACGCTTCATTCAATGTTATGTTGCACATTATGTACAGTGGATGTTGAAGCGACTTTTGAAGATTGATATTGAGGTGGGGCTTTCTGAAGATGAACGGGCGGCATTTGTTACAGATTTAGATGAATTAATTCACTATTCTGATGATGAATTTCTTTTAAATGCACGTGGCCTTGGCTTTGATCATCGTTTAGTGTATCTTCGTAAAAAATACCAGAAAGCTCCTTCTCTCATACGAACAGAGAAGGGAGATGCGTGTGTTACATTTGAAAATCTTCCCTATGAGATGACATATCCGTTTTTACAATGGCATTCGATGCGTGCAGAAAAGGGGAAGATTTTCCTCTGTGTTGCATTTACGCAGTTTACTGGCTTGCCAGAGGTAACATCTGTTTTTGCAAAATGTGATACGATGATTTTCAATGCGCGTCCGCTCGTTTGCCACGAGGGAACAACTTTCTTGGATGAACCGAAATTCTATCGCTATCTGTATGAATTTGAATTTAAAGAGGCGGACTTGCCTCGTACGGCTCGTCTCACCTTCCATTTCACGCAAGGGGGTGAAACCTATCAAGCTGTGAAGCTCTCGCGCCACTTCCGCTTCCCGTTGAGCGATCAATTTGCAGCTGCGTATTGTATCCTGAATAAGAAGTGTATCTTGGCACGTGGTGCTACACTCATTATTACCGATGAGTATCGTCACTGGAAGAAAGAACTCAAACTTCTCCTTGAGATTTTCAAGAAGCGTAAAGGGCGTTGGAAAGAGGATCTTTTTATTCGTGTGTTGCGTTTTGTGCGTCAAAAGTTGCATTGCAAACCGATTTGGCTCTTGAAAGATCGTGCGGCGAATGCAGATGACAATGCCGAGGCCATGTTTATTCATTTGTGTGAAAAACACCCTGAGGTGAAGGCTTATTTTGTGATTGATAAAACGAGTCCGGATGGGAAACGATTAGAACGGTTTGGAAAGATTCTTCCTTTTTCCTCTCGCAAGAATCGTATCTTAAGCGCGTTCTCTTCTGTAATATTGTCTTCACAGGTGGATTCATGGTTTTTACCGGAAGAACGCAAAAATCATGCATTGCGTGATATGATTGCGTTACGCCCATTTGTCTTCTTACAACATGGTGTAACGAAAGATTTTGTTGGCTGGTTGTGGAAGTATACTCAAAATTTGGCCGGACTTGTTGTTGCTGCAACGTCAGAAGAAGAAGCATTTTTGGATGAACCATATGGATACTCTAATCGTGAGATTTGGTTAACAGGGTTCCCGCGCTTTGATCGGCTTTATCATGATGAACAGAAACTGATTACATTTATGCCTACTTGGAGACAGTGGTTATTTCGTCGGCCGAATCAAACGACGGGCGTGTGGCAGCCCCTTCCAGGGTTCACTGAGAGCGCGTACTTTAAGTTCTATAATCAACTGTTATCACATCCACGCCTTATTTCAGCTGCTCAATCCTTTGGCTACACGCTTGCGTTTTTCCCACATCCAATGGTGCGGTTGAATGGACTTGTTGATGAGTTTAACCTTTTGGATGTTAAGGTTTTGTCGTCAGAGACACCTTATCGCGAGATTTATGCTAAGAGTAATCTCGTGGTTACAGACTATTCCTCTGCAGTCTTTGACTTTGCTTATTTGAGAAAGCCCGTCCTTTATACACATTTTGATAAGGAAGATATGTTCTCTGGAAAGCATACATTAGAAAAAGGCTACTTTGATTATGAGCGTGATGGTTTTGGTGAGGTAACTTATACCCTTGAGGAAACGGTGGATTACCTCATTGATTACATGAAGAATGGGTGTCAATTGAAGGATAAGTATCGTGAACGTATTGATCACTTCTTTGCTTTCAATGACCAAAACAACTGCGAACGCGTGTACCAAAAGGTATGTGAATTGATTCAACAATAAAAGGTGTAAAACAATGAAGTTTGAGAATGAAGACATTTCTGCGATTTGGACACTCCATGGCGGCGAGCGCGTAAAAGCACTTGAAGCCGCATATGAGCAATTTGGTCCGCGTATGTTTGCCTTTCGATCGTTTTATGGTGTAAGTCATTACATAAATGCGTTGGGATCACTGTTAAGTGCTTCTGTTTTCAATCGACGACCACAATCAATTAAAACTATCGCATTGTACTATTTTACATATGGATTTGGTGGGGTAGAACGTTGTATCTCCTATTTGATGCCGCAATTTTTATCCCTTGGTTATAACGTTATTCTTATTACAGATACGGATGCGTCGTCTGATGCGTACCCAACACCCAAGGGGGTAAAACGGCTTGTTTTTAATGCGTCTAATTCGCGTGTTCATCCATTTCATCAACTGCAAGGACGATGTACGCAATGGGAAACATTTATTAAAGAGAATCACATTGATGCGGTGTATTATGCATATTTATCGAATCATGTACGAATGATAGACTTCCCCGTTATTCGTGCAAGTGGTGCTTATTTATTTTATCACTTCCATAATTGTTTCTCTCACTCGTTACATACTGAAAGTGCAAAACATTTCTATAATTTTTCAAAATACATCCGATTTGCGGATTCGATCATAACGCTTTCAAGGGCTGACACGCGTTTCTTTGAGTTGTGTGGAGTGCGAGCATACTATATTCCCAATAAATGTTTTTTTGATATTAAACAATATAAACAAAAAAAAGTTAATCTAAGACAAGTGAAATGCCTTTGGAGTGGCAGGTTTGCTCCGCAGAAGAGTCCACTTGAGATTATCCCTATCTTTTCTAAAATCTATCAAGCTATTCCAAACGCTACGTTGACTATTTTAGGGTCTACAACTCCGGCTTTTCAGCGTTTGCAATACGATAAAAAAATGCGAAAGCAGGCAAAGGATTTAGGGTGTGCAGATGCGATTCGCTGGGAAGGCTTTCAAGAAGATGTGCAACCTTACTATGATAGTTCGGATTTATTAATCTGCACATCATTATTTGAAGGTTTTCCGCTCACGCATATTGAGGCTTATGCTCATGGGTTGCCGATTGTTAGTTACGATATGCCGTATTTGGAAACGTTGAAAGACGAAAAGGCTTCGCGCTGTGTGCCGCAGGGCGATCAACAGGCGGCGGCAGAAGCGGCGATTGAACTTTTAACCAATCCCGAGGTTTATCGGGAAGCTTCGCAGGCGGCGCGAAAGGTGGCAGAGACATTTATGGATTTTGATCAGGATTCTGCCTGGAAAAAGGTGATTGAAGAGCTGCCTCAACCGTATACACCGCAGGAAACGGAAGCCGATCAAATTGATCGTGTGATGCTGGAAACCATCCTTTTGCACGGCACATGGGCGAGATTGCCGCAGCAAACTCAGAATCAATTGGTGCAAACCCGGAAGCAATTGGCGGCGGCGCAGACAGAGCTCCGGAAGCTGCGTGCCACGCGGGCATGGCGGATCGGACGGGCGGTAACCTTTTTGCCGCGCAAGGCGAAAGGCGGCATAAAGTGTCTTCGCGAGAACGGTTTGCGCTATACGCTCCGCCGTGCGGTGAAAAAAGTGTTGCGGCATTGACAGCATCGTTTTCCGGTGTTGCCCGCATTGGAAATCACTGTCGGCGAAACTGCGTGTGCGTTTCGGCGGGATTGAAACGCGACATGGGCGGGATTGCCCCCTCAATCCCGCCCATGTTGTTTTTACGTCCGGAAGGGTGCTTTCCTGAAGGTGGCGGTGTGTGCTTTCCGGAGGCGCGGAGGCTCTTTGCAAAGCAGGGGGTTTGTGCTATGATGATAAACGTATGAAACGGTGGATTTCCTTTCTTTTTCTCTTGGTGACGTTGCCGATGTTCGCGCTTGCTCCTGCGACAAAGACGCAGACGGAAGCGGCCCTGCAAAAGGGGTTTTCGTGGCTCCGAGCAGCGCAGGCGGCAGATGGAAGCTGGTCGGATAAGCGTTTCCCCGGGATGAGTGCGCTCGCGCTCTGGGCGATGGCCGCGGCCAAGCTTCCGGAAAATGCCGCAGCGGCACAAAAGGCAGAAGCGTTTCTGGTATCCTGTGCGCAACCGGACGGAGGAATTTATGTACCGATTCCGGGGCGGCGCGGAGGCGGTTTGGGGAATTACAACACGTGTTTATGCCTTACGGCGTTGCACGCCGCCGGTGCGCAGATGCGCCATGCGTCCACGTTGCTCGCGGCGCGCAGTTACATTGCTTCCACGCAGATTGAAACGGAGGGTTTGCACGAGGGCGGTTTCGGCTATGACAAAAAGAGCCCCCGGGAATACACCGATTTGAACAACACGCTCTATGCCGTCAGTGCGATGCGTCTGACGCAGGATTTGGAGGAGCTTCGCCCGTCCAATCAGAAGCGGGTGGAGATCAATTGGGAAGCGGCCCGGCGGTATGTGCTCTCGATGCAACAGACGCAGGGGGAAGACGAGGGCGGCTTTGTCTACAATCGCCAGGTGCCGCGGACATCGGCGGCCGATGGAGAACGTCCGCAATTGAAAGCCTATGGGTCGATGACCTATGCCGGGCTGCTGGCGATGCTGCATTGCGATCTTTCCCGGGATGATCCGCGGGTGCGGTCGGTTTACCAATACATTGGCAAACACTGGACGCTGGAAGAGAATCCGGGACAGGGCAATCAGGGGCTCTATTTCTATTATGACATTCTCGCACGGGCGTTGGATGCGGCAGGTGTTCAGCGTGTAACGCTCGCAGACGGTTCGCAGCTTGATTGGAAAGAAGCTCTCGCGCAGGCACTTCTGAAGCGTCAGCAAGCCGATGGCTCCTGGGTGAATGAGAACAACCGTTTTTGGGAGGCCGATCCGGTGCTCTCCACCAGTTACGCGCTCCTGGCCCTCACGTTGGTTTTGGATTGAGATGAATACGCAGCTTCCGAATCTTGGACTTACGGGCATCCTGGGCAAGGGGGGCACCGCCACGGTTTACCGGGGGGTGCAGCTTTCCACGGGCCGGGAGGTGGCTGTAAAAGTGCTGGAGTCCGATTTTGTCAAGTCGCCGGAAGATATCACGCGCTTTGTGAACGAGGCGAAAGCCTGTGCGCGGTTCAAACACAAAAACATTGTCCGCGTGTATGATGCCGGTGAAGCGCAGGGCATCTACTACTTTGTGATGGAGTTGATCAACGGTTACACGTTTGCAGCTTATCTTGCGCGGAAGAAGCAAATCGCCGTGGAAGATGTGCTCATCATTCTGGAATCGGTGGTGGAAGCGTTGCGCTATGCGTGGCAAACCTATCGTGTAATCCATTGCGATATCAAACCCGACAATCTGATGGTGGATGCCGATGGGACGATCAAAGTAATGGACTTGGGCATCGCAAAGTCGCTCCTTACAGTTACACGGGAAAGTGCAGAAAGCGCAGAAGAAATTATGGGCACTCCCGCTTACATGAGCCCGGATCAGATTTATGATTTGCGCGACATCGATTGCAGGTCCGATATTTACGCACTCGGAGCGACCGCGTATCACCTGCTCACGGGGGTGAGTCTCTTCCCCGGAAAGACCGATCAACAGGTGGTGGATTCGCACATCGGAGCCAGTTTTGCCCGCGATCCGCGTCGTCTTGCTCCGCGTATCCCCTATGCACTTGCACTAATTTTGAACAGAATGCTTGCCAAAGATCGCAATCTGCGCTATCCTAATTGGGAAACGTTAAGTGCGGATATTCAGCGGCTGTATGCAGGCGAACCGCTTTTAGCAACCCCCTTAAAACCCGGAGAAAGCTCCGTCGGCTTGGCTTCGGATCTGTAACGAAAGGACGAATTCTTATGCATATTCTCGTCACTGGTGGTGCAGGCTACATCGGCACCCATACCGTTATCCAACTTCAAGAAGCCGGTTATGAAGTCACCATCGTGGATAACCTCTACAACTCGCAGGAAGAAGCTGTCCGCCGTGGCGCGGAGCTTGCCGGCAAGACCCCGCACTTCTATAAAGTTGACCTTCTGGATTACGCAGGTTTGGAAGAGGTGTTCAAAAAGGCGCACTACGATGCGGTGATTCACTTTGCCGGACTGAAAGCCGTGGGCGAATCGGTGGCCAAGCCGCTCTTTTACTACGATAATAACATGACAGGCACCTTCAACCTGCTCCGTTTGATGAAGCAGTATGACTGCCGTAACATCGTTTTCTCCTCTTCGGCCACGGTGTACGGTATGCCCGAAAAAGTGCCTTTGGATGAAAGCTGCTCCACCGGTGCGCTCAATCCTTACGGCGCGACCAAGCTTTTCCTTGAACGCGTCATCTCCGATGTCAAGGCGGCAGAGCCGGATTTGGGCGTGGTGCTTCTGCGCTACTTCAATCCCGTTGGCGCACACCCCTCGGGCCGCATCGGTGAAAATCCCAACGGCATCCCCAACAATCTGATGCCCTATATCGCGCAGGTTGCGGTGGGACGTCTGCCCAAAGTGCGCGTTTTCGGCGATGACTATCCTACGAAAGACGGCACCGGTGTGCGCGACTACATTCACGTAGACGACCTGGCGCGCGGACACTTGGCCGCACTCAAGAAGTTGGAGCAGACCCCCGGCGAGATCTATACGGTCAATCTCGGCACCGGCACCGGCTACTCCGTGCTTGACATGATCAAGGCCTTTTCCAAAGCGTGCGGCAAGGAAATCCCCTACGAAATCGCCCCGCGCCGCCCCGGAGATGCGCCCGAATGCTATGCCGATCCCACCTATGCCAAGGAATTGCTCGGATGGGAAGCGACGCGTACGCTGGATGATATGTGCGCCTCTTCCTGGAAGTGGCAGTCGATGAACCCCAATGGTTACGACGCGTAAGCTTGGCGATGTGACCGAAATGAAAGGTGCTTGCGCCGTATAGCAACAGACGGTTGCCACCGTGTGCGACACCGCTTTCAACGTCTCAGAGCCTCCGGGATGCCGTGGAGAATCACGCATCCCGGATGTTTTTTAGGCGGCAGTGGCGCGCGCTTGCCGTGCGTCTTGCAATGTCAAAAGTGCCGTGCGGCGTCTCCGGCGGCACGTAGAATCGCGTGGGGATTACGGTTTGTCATCGGGAGTGGGAATGCTGCCCGGAAGAATGAACCGCCGCTTCCGTTTCAATCCTTCCGCAAACGGCGGCTGCACGTCTGGTAGCGGCTGCATCGCTTTTTGGGGAGTGTTTTCACCGCGTGGAGGGGGAAATCGTGCTTGCGCAATGGCAGAAAAGATGTTATTTTACGCAGATAGTCCTCTTCTTCAGAGGTGATGCACCTGGAGATTCTTATGTATTGTGACGCTTACCGCCGCCTCTGTGGTTCTGCATTGGCAAAGATTTCACTCTATTTCCGCAATCCGCGTGGCTACATCATTTCGTCAATGGTCGCCGGGATGTTCATCACCTTTGGCAGTATGGTGGCATTGAGTATCGGAGGACTTTTGACGCCATTGATGGGAGGGGCGGCGAAGATTATTGCTGCAATCGCCTTCTCTTCGGCTTTGAGTTTGGCCGTAATGGCCGGGTGTGAACTCTTCACAGGGAATAACTTAGTGCTCTCGGCTGCCGCGTGGGAAAAGAAGATCTCATGGAAGATGGCGTGGATGTTGTGGCTTGTCAATTGGTTGGGTAACTTGGTGGGGACGTGGTCGTTGATCGGACTTTACTGGGTTTCCGGGGCGAATAAAGTGCCCGATGTGGTGAGTTATTTCCATGCAGTAGCCGCTTCAAAGGTGGCATTGGGGCCGCTTGAAATGGTGGTACGCGGCATCTTGTGCAATATCTGTGTGTGTCTGGCTATCTGGTGTGGTGTACGGATGAAGAGTGAATCCGGAAAATTGATCATGACCATCTGGTGCATCCTGATCTTTATGGTCTGCGGGTTTGAACACAGCATTGCCAATATGAGTATCATCGGGATTGCGCTTGTGAATGCCGCAGGGCCGGAAGTCTCCGTGACAGGTTATCTCGTCAATCTCTTCTTTGTGACGATTGGAAATATCCTGGGTGCAATCTTTTTTGTGACGTTGCCTTATCAAAAGATGCGTCACTAAAACAACCGATTGCGCCGATTGTGCTTGGCAGAACCGATGAAAGCGGTCTTGAACTTGCTGCGAATGTTGCGGTAAAGCTTTTGAAAAGAGTAAAACAAACGCACGATGCTTTTCGGCATCGTGCGTTTGTTTAGAGAGCAAGACTGTCAGCGCGCGTTCTTCAGTGCGCACTGGGCGCAAAAGCCCCACATCGTTACAGCCGTAGAGTGCGGCTGAAACCCTTTGGGAAGCCCCACCGATTCCTGCACGGTGGAAGGGATGTCATCCAAATCCACCAACGTGCCGCACCGGGTGCATTTGAAGTGCGCATGTTGGGAGGTGTTCCCATCATAGCGCAACTCCAAATCCTCGGAATGCACCTTGTCAGCAAGCCCGCATTCCACAAAGGCATGGAGCACATTGTAGACGGTCGTCCGCGACAGGGAGTGCAGGTGCGGGCGGAGCGCATTATAGACCACATCGACTGTGGGATGCACCGGGTGCATGGTCAGCCATTCGTAGATGGCTACACGCGCCTTGGAAGGCTGCAGTCCGTATTCCCGGAGTTTCTGATGTGTCACAGAAGATGAGGGCAAACGCGCCATGAGCCACCTCGCTTACTTGGCAAAATAACGCTTCAAGAGACCTTCAAAACCAGCTCCATGGCGTGCTTCATCCTTGCACATTTCATGGAC
The DNA here is from genome assembly GCA_017531445.1 of Kiritimatiellia bacterium. GTDB lineage: Bacteria > Verrucomicrobiota > Kiritimatiellia > RFP12 > DVOR01 > Spyradenecus. The sequence continues at coordinate 23,653 of JAFXKZ010000001.1, forward strand.
GGTATCGTGGATGGCATCAAGACCCAGCTGCTTGGCCTTCTTGGCAAGGTCGAGCTTGCCCTGGCAGGCACCCTGCTCGGCTGCGGCGCGCAATTCAAGGTTTTTCTGCGTGGAGTCGGTAATCACTTCTCCCAGCAATTCGGCGAACTTGCAGGCGTGTTCGGCTTCTTCGTAAGCGGCCTTTTCGTAGAAAGCGGCAATCTCGGGATAACCTTCACGGGTGGCTACACGCGCCATGGCCAAATACATTCCCACCTCGGTGCACTCTCCGGTGAAGTTCATGCGCAGACCCTCGATGATCTCAGGATCGACGCCTTGCGCAACGCCTACGCGGTGTTCATCCGCCCATTCCATCTTACCGGTCTCGGCTTTTTCGATGAACTTTGTGCCGATGCAACCGCACTGGGGGCATTTATCAGGGGCGGCTTCTCCGGCGTGGACATAACCGCAAATGGGGCAAACATACTTTTTCATAGGGATGATATTCCTTTCGGTTTGAAACTGGAATGATTATAACATAGGTCTATGAAGCATTGCAATAACAATTTTATCTGAAATAAACTTTTTTGTAATCGCTACAGAATCGCGTCTGTTCCGGGGGCGGTTTTCACTGCAGTTGCTGTCCGGAAACGGCAGCTGTGATAAAATGTGTCACCTCTCCGGCGTGAACGCGTAATGTGAAGCGAAAGGTCGTATCAGCTTTTGGCAATGTTCGCATCGGGCGAAAAACTTTGAAAGGTGGGTGTAAGGCGGATGTCTTTTACGGGAAAACAAGGGTGGTACAAGGCGGTTTTCTGGTGTCGGCAAGCCTTGGCCTGTGCAGTGTTGCTGGCGGTTTTGTGGGCATCGGTAGCGGATAGTGATGGGATGCGTCAGCATGAACTGATGCATTTTTTGGTTGCACTTCACCGTTTAACGGGGTGGGAAGTGGATAAAATTGTCCACGGGATAATGTATTGTATCGTGTGCGGTGCGTTTTGGATTGCCTTGCCGCCGAAGCTCTGGAGATGGTCGTCTCCATGGTGGGCGTTTCTCTTTGCTTCGGTGTGGGGGCTGCTGATGGAGATATTGCAAGGGGTGATGTGGCAGCTTGATCTTGGGACGCGTTCGTTTGATGTGATGGATATCGTAGCGAATCTGATGGGGGCTGGCTGCACGGCAGTATGTGCGATGGGCGTGATGCATTTGTGGCGGCGCGTCAGGGGGAATACGCTGAAAGAGCAGATATTTTTGTGTGAAAGCGACGGATAAAATGCGTGAAAAGGGGCGCAAAGTGCAGAGTTGTGCTAAAGTATTAACAGGTCGTTTTGAAGGCGCGTTGCCCATGACGGCCTGTGAGTTTTTCTGAAAGGAGTCAAAGATGACTTGGGGCTTTTCTTCCTATGAAACGCGTTTCCGTTGGGCGGCGGCGGTATGGGTGGTGCTGATGACCATCTGGTGTATGAGCCCGCTCCCTTGGCAGGTGCGGCTGACAGGCGCGGCGATCTGGTTGGGCATTACCGTGCTGATTTCGCTTTGGGTCGCCTGGTGGCGGCCGCGTTCCGAGCGCGATGTGCCGATTTTCCTCTGCTTTAATCATGTTGCCGAGCAGCCGGTAGAGGCGGCGCATCCGGAGCAAACGATTTCGCCGCGCGCGTTGGAAACCTTGATCCGCAACTTGAAAGCTGCGGGTTATCGTCTGCAAACCGCTTCCGAAGCGATTGCAGCGCCGGATCGGAAATCGGTGGTGATGACCTTTGATGGGGGCGCACGGAATGCGTTTTTTGAGCTTTTCCCGATTTTGCGCCGGTTGAATGCCAAAGCAACGTGTCTGATTCCAGCGCATGATCCGCTCGATGCCGACCAGCTGCGCGTGTTGGAGATTCAGGAAATGATGCGCTCGGGTCTGGTGGAATTTGGTGCAACGCTGACTGCCGATCAGGCGGCTTCGGCTACGTTAAAAGACGACGTTGTACGTACGCGCCGTTGGATGACCGGTGTGCTGGGGCGGCAACCGGAAACGTTTTCGCTGCCCGATGGCGCAGAGGTTCAGACGGTGCGTGAGGCAATTGTCGCGGCAGGCTATCGGTATCTCTTTACAAAGGGCAAGTATATGCGCCCTGTCGCGGAAAACCCCTTGGATATTCATCGGCGCATGATTCCCGGCAACCGCCGCCCGCTGCAAATCTATCTGTTGGCGACCCGCGGACGGTACCGCGTGGGCTCCTCGCTGAAGCAGTCGCGCTAAGTGGGCGATAGTGAGGGATCAACATCGGCGACATTGCGCTCTGAAGTGGGCGACATTGCAAGCCAACTTCGGCGATCTGTAAAAGGCTTTCCGGGGGGAGTCTTTCCGGCGTAGTGCCGGAAGCGAAAAAGCATCGGGAGGGAATACGGTTATGTCCATTTGCGATTCAGTATTGAATACCATCCATCATACGCCGCTAATTCGTCTCAACCGCTTCAATGACGGGGCGGCGGAAATTCTGGCCAAAGTGGAATCGTTCAATCCCGGCGGCAGTATCAAAGACCGGGTGGCACTTGCAATGATTGAAGCTGCCGAGCGCGACGGTGTGCTCTCTGCGGGGGGAATGATTATCGAGCCGACCAGCGGCAATACCGGCATCGGTCTGGCACTGGTGGCGGCCGTAAAGGGTTATCGGCTCATTCTGACGATGCCTGAAACCATGAGCGCGGAACGCCGGAAGCTTCTGGCGGCGTATGGTGCAGAGATTGTGCTTACGCCCGGCGCGGAGGGAATGCGCGGAGCGATCGAGAAGGCTTTTGCACTGCAACGTGAACATCCGGGGAGTTTTATCCCGCAACAGTTTGAAAATCCGGCCAATCCGGAGGCGCACCGTCAGCAGACAGCACAGGAACTTTTGGCAGATACAGAGGAGCAAATGGATGTTCTTGTGGCCGGCGTTGGGACGGGAGGGACGCTTTCCGGCATCGGAGCTGCACTGCGCGAACGCTTGCCTTCGTTGGAAATCATCGCGGTTGAGCCCGATACCTCGGCGGTGCTCAGTGGCGGAAAACCCGGAGCCCACCTCTTGCAGGGCATCGGTGCGGGCTTCGTCCCAAAGAATCTTGAGACGGCTTTGATTACGCGTGTGTTCGCCGTTTCGGCAGAGGCTGCCGGCATCGCTGCGCGCAACGTGGCAAAACAGGAGGGATTGCTGGTGGGAATTTCCTCCGGGGCTGCGCTTCATGCCGCCCGGCAACTCTCGCACGAGGCGGCCTATGCCGGTAAGCGGATTGTGGTTGTCCTTCCCGATGGCGGCGACCGTTATCTTTCAACATGGCTCTTTGAAACGCCTTGAGTGTGCGCCGCGGAGCGTGTTGTGCCCGCAAGGGGTGAGACGTTTTGAAGGGGCGTTGTGCCGCAGGGGATCTTCCCGCGTCGCCGTGTGATTGCGGCAGCTGCATTGAATCGTTTTCAGCGCATCTGCTTGAGGTGCCCGTTCCCCGGGCGGGATGATACTTTAGGCTTGATTTTCCTGCGTCAAAAGCGTATCCTTTTATAAAAAGGTAGTCAGCGTTGTCTGCCATTAAGGATGGTGATATGGAAGCGGAATCCAGAAAAGCCGACCCCACCGTAGAGGTCGAACAATTCGGCAAGTTGCCGGATGGCACCGTGGTGCTGAAGTATACGCTCAAAAACGGGCTCGGCGCAGAGCTTGAAGTTTTGGAGTATGGCGGCACCGTGCGTGCGTTCAAAGTGCCGGCTCCGGATGGACAATTGCGGAATATCATTGTCGGCCCTGATACATTGGAAGGTTGGCTGGAAAATCCCTACTATGGCGCGCTCATCGGGCGTGTAGGCAATCGTATCGCCGATGGCAAATTCACTTTAGGGGGGAAGACCTACGCACTGGCTACCAATAATGCACCGGGCGGCATCCCCTGCGCATTGCACGGAGGCGAAGAGGGCTTTAATGCGAAACTCTGGAAGATTCGTGCCTTTTTTGAGGGAGATGATGCGTGTATCCGGTTGACATTAGACTCCCCTGACGGCGACCAAGGTTATCCGGGAAATGTTCATGCCGAGGTGGTTTACGCGCTTACTCCCGACAATACATGGCGCATCACCTATGCGCTTACAGCAGATGCGCCCACGCCGGTCAGCATGACGCAGCATGCTTATTTCAACTTGAAAGGATGCGCGCAGGGCGATGTGCTCGACCACACCTTGCTGGTAGACGCCGCGCGCTATACACCGGTCAATGCCGGTTTGATTCCTTTGGGCGACCTGGCTCCTGTGGCAGGGACGCCGTTTGACTTTACCACACCCCACACGCTTGGCGGGCAGATTGAGGCAGAGAACGAACAAATCCGGTTCGGTGCGGGGTATGATCACAATTTTGTGTTGGATCATCCTGAAGGAGAATTGGGGCGCGCGTGCGTGCTTACGGCTCCCGATGGCATGAAAATGGAAGTATGGACAGACCAACCCGGCATGCAGGTCTACACGGGAAATTACATCCCTGATGGCATGATGACGCCGGAAGGTGCAACGGTTCGCCGTGGCGGTGTGGCGTTGGAAACGCAGCACTTCGCCGACAGTGTGAATCAACCTCACTTCCCGAGCATCATTCTCCGCCCCGGAGAAGTGTTGCGCACCACCACAGAATATCGTTTCCCCCGGGCATGACTTGAGGGGATTTTCCTACGTTATCATCAACTCTTAGCAAGGAATCTATCATGGGAGACCTCATTATCGACGCGTTAGTCTTCTTTGGCTTTATCGCGTGTGTCCTCTTTGTCGGCTTCTTCAAAAGCCGTAAAAAAGCCGGAGAAGGCGAGCAGAACGCGGAAGACTACTTCCTTGCCGGACGCGGCCTCAGCTGGTGGCTCATCGGTTTTTCGTTGATTGCTGCCAACATCTCCGCCGAACAGTTTGTCGGTATGTCGGGGCAGGGTGCCGGTCTTGAAGGCATCTCTTGCGCCTCATGGGAATGGATTGCCGCCATTACGTTGGTCGTGGTGGCCTTTTGTATGTTGCCTTACTTCCTGAAGACCGGTATCACAACCATGCCGGAGTTTCTGGAGGTGCGCTACAACCACGTCGCCCGTACGCTGATGACGGTCTCGATGATCGGGATTCTCATTGTCGCTTCGTTGATTGGCGTTACCTATGCCGGTTCGCTCGTGATGTGGCAGCTGTTCAATGCGTTTGGCGTGGGAATTACGTTCCCCACGTGTTGCATTATTATGTCGGTAATTGCCGGAGCGTATGTGCTGTTTGGCGGGCTCAAAGCCTGTGCGTGGGCAGATCTTATTCAGGGAGCTGCACTTATCGTCGGTGGTGGGGTGATTGCTTACTTCGCCATCAAGTATCTGGGTGAAGCTCCGGCAGACACGCTTGTCGGCTTTGGGGGTGAGACCACGGAAGCAGCAGGCGCACTTGAACGTTTTCAGGATCTCAACGCTGCCAAGATGCACATGGGGCGTCCTGCTACGGATGCGGCCATGCCGTGGACAATTCTCATTATGGGTATCTGGATTCCCAATTTCTATTATTGGGGTTTGAATCAGTACATTACCCAGCGCATTCTCGGCTCGGGTTCGCTCGCGGAAGGTCAGAAGGGCATTGTCTTTGCGGCGGCCCTCAAGCTTATTATTCCCTTTATCATCGTGATTCCCGGCATTATTGCGTTCAATCTCTGCGCGCCGAAAATGGCGCAAGACTCTGCCAAGTCCATCGTGGAAAAGGTGCAGAAGGGTGAATACAAGGCGGATGAACTGGTGGTGTGCTATTCGCTTTCGGCAGATATGGCAACGGCTGATCAATCCAATATCGCGCTTTCCAAGGCGTTAGGTCCTGAGGTTGTGGGCAAGTTGCAGACGCACAATGCGCCGCTTCTTGCCAAGATTGCCGATACGCTCGGTTGCCCGGTTGCGGCACTGGGCCCCGACAAGATTATTCCCGCTGCCGCCAAGGGAAAGGCCGGTTACATCACGTTGAAGGACGGTACCGACATCAAGGTGGTTGACAATACCTACAAGTATGATGGTGCGCTCGGTCATTTGATGGATATGCTCCCGAAGAATAAGGGTGTACTCGGCTTCGTGCTCGCCGCACTGCTCGGTGCGATTGTTTCTTCACTTGCCGCCGTGCTCAATGCCACCTCCACGCTTTTCACGATGGATATCTTCCAGCGTTATCTCAAGCCGGATGCCAAGCCTGCAACGCTGGTGTTCATGGGGCGTATGGTCACAATCGTGCTGGCCGTGCTCGGATGTGTGGTTGCTGCCGGTTTGAAGTCGGAGTCGATTTTCAAGTACATTCAGGAAGTGCAGTGCTACGTTTCGCCCGGCATCTTTGCGGTGTTCGCTTTCGGTATGCTCAATCGCTCGGGCGGACGCTGGGGTGGCGTGTGCGGTCTTATCTTCGCGCCTGTGGTGTTCTACTTCCTCAACACTTGGGGGTGGGACTGCTTCCCCTCGTGGATTCTTGGACCGCTCAGCGGTATTGAATGTCTCGGCATCCCGGCTGATGGCGGCTCGATGCACTATCTGATCGCCGCTTCCTACACGCTGGTGCTGACGCTTCTTTTCATGCTGATCTACAGCTTGATCTGGAAGCTTCCGACGGCGGAAAAGGTGGAATTCAAGACCAATACCACGCTGGATCTGACCATGTCCAAGGGCGCATTGATTGCCGGCTTTGTGGTCTGCATTCTCACTATCGCGCTCTACGTTTACTTCTGGTAAGACGCAGTTCCTGCGCATTGCTGTTCAACGCGTCTCCGGTTTTTCCCGGAGGCGCGTTTCATTTTCAGCAGGCGTGTGCGCCAAAATGGGGCGGTTCATGTGCGTAACGTGTGCGGTTTGCATATTGACATGGGGGCCGTTTTGATTCTTTCGGGATCTTAATGCTGCGGAAAAAGGCCAAAAAATAGTCCCTGTACCAATGCACCTGCGGCATCGCGGGGACTCAGTGCTGCGGAGAAAAGGCCGAAAAATAGTATCAACGCGATGGCGGATGCTTTTGACAGATCCCGTGATCGCGGCGGATTCTTAGCATGGTTGTTTTTTCAAAGCAAAGCTCTTGCGCGTGAAGATGCCCGTTGGTGGCGTTGAAGAGGGGCAAAGTGGTGCTACAATGTGGGCGAACTGCAGAAGCAATCCGGGCGAAGTTGAAGTTTACTGCCGCCCAAATTGAAACGCCTTTCCGCCTTGCTGTGTGCCAGTGAGCCCGCGCCACTCCAGATTTAATGCCGCTCAATTGAAAAGACTTTCCGCCGGGAGAGACCTTGCGCTCCGGCGAAAGCACGTTTTCTAAATCCGCAGGAAAGCGGGGGGGTCAAGACGTGTGTTACATTTCTTTAGTGCGATTAACGACTGCGCCAGCGATGGGTGCGATTTCCGGTTTCAGGGCTGTTGTTGCCGTTTCTCCAGGGTAATGCCGCGGTAGGTTACGCCGATATGCTGCGTCTTTCCGGCGATGCCGGAATAGAAGATGAGTTGCCAATGACCGCTCTTGGGCGTGGAAAATTCATAGGTAAGACCACCCTTTGCCCGGATGTAATCGAGGTCGTAAAGGGCGCGCGTGAAGCATTTTTTGGCGCAGGGATCGTAAATCCCCAACGAAATCCCGGCCGTCTCTCCGGCATTTACCTCAACGGCATTTACGTTCAGCACGTAGGTCGCGCCATTTTCCAGAGGCGCATTCAGAGCCCGAAAATGGCAGGTTTTCTTTTTCTCAGGCGGGAGAGTTAAGGTCTCCATTGCCGCAACGGGAGTGGTGGCAGTCTCGGCGAGGGGTGTTTCGCTTTCGCTTAACTTTAGGAGAATACTCCTCCGGCTGGAGGGGTTGAGCATAATCATCACAAGGTCCGGACGCGTCCGGCGGATGTATTCCAATGCCGAGCAGTCTTTGAAGTGACGCAGGTCGATCAGGTCAACCTCCCGGTAGCAGAGCGCGAGGAATCCGGCGATGGCATTGACAAACGAATCTTTGATGATTAAGAGGCGTTTGGAGGAAGTTGCTTGGGGATTCCAACATTTGACGAGTGGATGGTCGCCCCCCAAATAGACCACATAGGCGCAGGTTTGATAGAAATCGTGGCGTTGATCAATCCATTTCCGCTCCAGAAAAGTATCGGCATACGCTCCTTTACGCAAGTTGTTTTTTGCGGGAATGGCCACCGAAAACGAGGTTTCAAAGCGCGGTTCATACCAGAGCAGTGTGTCCAATCCGCCGTAGTAACGCCCCACACGTCTGCCTTCCGAGCCCAACCACCAGGCGTTTCGCGTATGGAGCGTCCAGCGGGTTTCCTCCAAAAGTCCAAGATCGCGCTCGGGCGTACCCAGGATGCCGTCAATCTTTTTCACAATCAACGGCGCCGCTTTCAGTGCGCCGCGCGCGTTCCAGTGGTGGTCGGTGGCATAGAAGTAGCGGGCAAGATCTTCCGGACGTTCGTTTATTACCGATCGCATGTCCAGGGTGTCGATGTGGCGTTGCGCCAGCATTTCCAACAGTAAATCAGAATCCTGATTCGTCGTCCGCTGCGTACCGGTGGGCAAGAGTTCGCTGTGGCGGTCGGGCTTATCGGGCAGATTGATATAGAGCAACCGGCTGCCCAGCTTTTCCGCCTCCGCCTTGGTATGGGCGATTTTCGCTGCGGCCTCCGGGAGCTCTTTGTCGAGATTCCATGTATCCAAACGTGCCAACATCCCATTGTTCAGGCGGGCAATCTTGTTGTAGACCCTTTGTCCGAGCAAACGGGCATAGGCGCCATTCAATTCTATAAAGGTGTTTTTCCCTTTGAACTGCTGTACATATTTTGTGTGCGTAGCGTGGATCAGCTTGCTGAACGAGCGGTGGTCTGGCGTTTCCAGAAGACAACGTAGTGCCACTTTCAGGTTGGCTATCGTCAGCACAGTAATCAATCCGATGAAGCAGAACGCGAGACTCTTTTTGGCAATGTTCTTCATGAGACCTCAGAAATTGAAGTAGATAAAGGGATTGTGTGCGTTCATGATCAGATAGGAAACCCCTATCAGGAAGAGGAGCAGTTGCACGGCATAACCGAGCGTTGTGAGGGCTTTTGCCAAACGAATCTGACGCTGTGCCAGACGCTGTGTCAACGTTTTGAAGAGGGGAATCGAGCAGAGAATGCCGACGAGCAGCACCCATTTAATCTCGTTGAAATGGAAGTAAAAGGCATCGTCAATCCATGCTACAGCCGAGCCGCCTGCCATGATTTTCAGATAGTCGCCCGCCGCCGTCAGATTTTCGGCACGGAAGATCACCCAGCCGCAGACGACCGCAAGCAGCGTCACTCCCCGGTAAAGTCCGCGCCACCAGACACCACTTTCCAATTTTTGCGGCACGGAAAACCATTTTTCTGCTGTAATCATTACGCCGTAGAGTGCGCCCCATACAATGAAGGTCCAGTTCGCACCATGCCAGATGCCGGTGGTAAACCAGGTGAGAAAGAGATTGAAAGAAAGCCGCACTTTGTTCTTTACGCGTGAACCGCCCAGCGGGAAATAGAGGTAGTCTCTGAACCAGCTTCCCAGCGAGATGTGCCAGCGTCTCCAGAACTCCGTCGCGCTTTTGGCGATATAAGGATAGTTGAAGTTCATGGGGAAGTTGAAGCCGAACATCAGCCCAAGCCCGATGGCCATTTCGGAATATCCGCTGAAGTCGAAATAGATTTGCAGGGTGTAGCAAATTGCACCCAACCACGCCATGCTTACGGAAAGACCCTCCATTTCAAAGGCTTTGTCGGCCACGATGGCAAAGAGATTGGCCAGCAACATCTTTTTGTTGAAGCCGTAAAGGAAGCGCAGAACGCCCTGTGAGAACATTCCGAGGGTGACTTTACGGTATTCAATTTGCCGGCGGATGGTGGTATAGCGCACGATGGGTCCGGCAATCAGTTGCGGGAAAAGCGCGATATAAAGCCCCAGAAAGGCCGGGTTCTTTTGTGCCGGCACACCGCGGTAGACATCGATGACATAACTCATTGCCTGGAAGGTGAAAAAGGAGATCCCGATGGGAAGCACAAAACTGGTTTGCGGGATAATGCCCTGCCATCCGGGAAAGAGCGTACGGCAAATGTCGGTGATGAAGTTGCAATACTTGTAGAGAAACAGCACCGAGCAGTTCCCCAGAATTGCGAGGGTCAGGGCTCCTTTTGCGCAGCGGTTCCAGAGGTTTTTCTGAAGATGCCCCACGATGATCGCCGCCACATAGTTGAACAGGATGGAGGCAATCATCACCAGCACAAACTTCGGTTCGCCCCATGCGTAGAAGAAAAGCGATGCGGCCAGCAACCAATAATTCTTTATTCGCTCTGCCAGAAGGAAGTAGGTGCCGATGACAATCGGAAAGAAGAGAAAGAGAAATTCCAGACTGGTAAATAGCATCTGCCACTCCTTATTATTGTCTTACCGGGCTGCCACTGCCACTGTATGCCCATTTCTTACAAGTATACTCCCCCCCCCCCAGACTGTCAAGCGGGGGCGTAGAATAGACGCGTCGGCAAGGGTGGCAACCGCCCCCGGCGGAGCGGTTTTTGAACATCGGCGAAACAGCGGGGGGAAGATCGCCGAAAGTCGGGGTGAGAGTCGCCCATATGGCACGTGAATATCGGCGAAAGTGAAAAACGCTTCCGGCGGAGTGTAAGCTCTCACCGGATGCGGTTGAAAAACGTCTTCGGGTCTCTTCTTTGCGGATGCGCCCGGCGGGGGAGCGCAGCTGCCGTGGAAAAGCGCAGAGCGCACCTGTGTTTGGATGCCTTTGTCGCTGGGGTGGCAAAGGCGGGTGCGCACGGGGATGAGGGCAGAGCATACGCGACGTTTCACACACAGTTGGCGTGGCGGCAAGGCGTTGTAGCGCGCGGCGAAGAAACGGGGAGGGGGATTTTCCAGCAGGGAACTGCGGCTTTTGCTTCCGTTTTTCACGCGTTTTCGCTATACTATTAGATGAATATGCGTGTATCGGCAAACGATTTCGTCTGTCAATGTTGCGGTGCTTGTTGCAAAGTGCCGGGCTATGTGCGTCTCACCGAGGCGGATGTGGAGGCCATGGCCGGGGAGCTGGGGCTCACAGAAGAGGCTTTTATCGAAGCGTATACCGAGCTTTCCCCCACGCGCAGCGGATTGGTCCTGAAGGGCGATCCTGCCGCGCCGTGCTGTTTTTTGACGGCGGAAAATCTGTGCCGGATACACGCGGCGCGTCCGCAGCAGTGCCGGGACTATCCGGCGCGTTGGCGGAGCGAAGCCATTGAATCGGTTTGTGCAGCCGCGCGTTTGCGCCGCTCCGGCGTGGGCGCAGCAACGGAGCAGACGGATTGAAAAGGAGTGGATAATGGAACTTTTCTGGACGGGTGGATTCATTTTCTGGGTGATTGTCGCGATGATTTTCGTGGCTGTTGTGACCTTTGTTGAACGGTTGCTCTATCTGCGCCGGGTGACCATTGATCCGCGTGATTTCCTGCCCGGCGTTTTCAATGTGTTGGATAAGGGCAACATCAAAGAGGCACTTGAAAATTGCGATGAGGCGGCCGGCCCCTTGCCGACGCTGGTGGCCGAGGCGATTGTCTACCGGGCCAGCTCGCCGGAAAGCCTGAGGGAAGTGCTCGCGGCCCGCACCCATACGGAAGTGTCGCGTCTGGAACGCCGGACAATGTTGCTTTCGCTTTTGGCGCAACTGCTGCCGCTTTTGGGATTGATTGGCACCTTTATCGGGGCCTATGCCGTGATGACCGCGCTGGATGTGCAGGCGCCGTTGGTGCAGACCGGTGCGGTGGCACAAGCCGTAGCCGGCGCATTGGTCAATACCATTGCCGGTTTGATCGGGGCGGCGTTTTGCTACGCGGCGCATCACATTCTGGTGTTGAAAGCCGACGCGTTGAGCCTGGATATGGATACGTGTGTGGCATTGATGCTGGAACATTTGGACGCAGCTCGGCGCGGAGAAAAATGATGGATCCCAAAGACTCCGTTCACGAACCCTATGTGTGGAAGCGGCACTCCTTTACGGGGGCGAAGTTCCCCAAACGCAGAATCGTGCGTTCGTTTTTGATGATGGTGCCGTGGATCAATTTGATGGTTATCGGAATGTTGCTGTGGTGCGTCTCGCGTCAAACGCTGGTGCAGCCGGGGCGCGTGGCGGTGCTGCCCAAGGGACCGGTGGAAGAAGGTCTGTCGGTGCAGACGCCTTCGGCTGTGATCCGTCCGCTGAAGGCACCGGGGCGTGAAGGCGTTACCGTGCTGTTGCTGGATGACGGACGCTACTGTTCCGATGTGCCATCGGAGTTGGCCGCGCTTGAACACGCCCATCCGGGGCATGAATTGAATCTGATTGTTGATGTCGCCGTGCCTTATGGTGTGGCAATGACCTGGGTGGAACGGCTGCGCGCTTGCGGCGTGGAGCGGATCAATCTGGTGACTGTCGCCGAAACAGAGCAGGAAAAGTAACCCCGCCGGACGCAGAAACATGAGCCCTAACGACGAACGCCTCTGGGAACGCAGCCGCCAATACGTGCCGAATAAGCGCGTGTCGATGTTGCGCCTGTTGCGTTGGCGGAAGATGCGGCGCACCAAGCGCAACCGGAAGAGTTTGCTGGCCTATTGGTGGGCGCCTGTGGCGGTTACCCTTACGATGGCCGCCGGAATCTTTTTTGCAGCTATGGGCTTGCCGGAAGGTAACCTCCGCGAAGGAGAAAGCCTGCCGGAGCCGGGATTGTATGTGGTCTACACCACGCAAGAGATGATGACGAGACTGGTGCGGGCGGAGAATGTGCGGCGGATCGCGTTGGCATTGAATGATGATGAAGTGGGAATCTCACTGAAAGCAATCTTGCCCGAACCGCCGCTTTATCGTGCGCAAACGTTGGAATCGCAGGATTATTACGCGCTTCCCGTGAGCGAGAAGCATCTCTCTGTCGAGGGATTTCTGCCGCCGATGGCCGAAGAAGTGATGGCATATCCTGCGCAATATGCGGTGAAATGGTTGCCGGATGCGGCGTTGTCCGCGAGCGGTTTCAAGGTGGAGCTGCCTTCGCCCGGAGCAGATGTGCGCGAAACTTCGGCGCGTTTCGGTGTGCGATTGAACGCTGCCGGGCACGTGGTTGACGTGCTGCGGCTTGCGCCTGCCGGCAGAGAAACCGCGTGGTTGCGGCAGCTTCGCATGGCACTTTTGAAAGGGCGCGGCACAAATGCCGCGCAAGGTGTGATCAGAATTTACTGGAATGCAGAGGGCGAAGAATGAAAGTTCTCTTGAGCTTGAGCGCATTGTTGGTGTGGACGCAGGTGATGTTCGCACAGGTAAGCTTCCGGGGAGCCGGTCCGGTTGAGACCGATTCGCAGGGGCATGTGATTGAGAAGTTGGACTATGATCGCAAGATTGTGGCGACCAATGGTCTGCCTTCTGCTGCCGAGTATCGGGCGGAACTTGCCGAGCGTGAGCGCATGAAAAAGGTGGCACGCGAGGTAGGACCGTGGTTTGAAGCCATCCAGCATCTTGAGATTGTTCAGAAGGAAGGCGAAGCGAAGTACGATGCTGACGGTGGCGGTTTGGCCGGAGATGGTGCCGGACCTACGCCGGGACAGTCGGGCGAAGGCATGGCAGCCTACATTGAGGCAATGCGCGTTTTCAACAGCAATACAGCCGAAGGCGGCTCTGTTTCCAAGGATGCCCGCCAATTGAAAGCGGCGTTGGAGGAATTGCTTTACCGGCGTGGCGGGGAAGTGGTGTGCGGTCCTTCGCGGGGGGTAAGCATCAAATATCCGTTGGAATTGCTCCTGGTGCGGTATCAGAGTTGGAAGGCACAGAGTGTGCCGATAAAGGAACTTTATGCGGCAAAGTCGGCAGATTTGTGGCCGGGTAAGGTGCCGGAAGATGCGGAACGTGTGACGAAAAAGGTGACGCTTTATCCGGGTGAAGGCGGATATATCAGCACGGGTTTGTATGTACCGCCGGGCGAGGTGATAACGATCAAGTGCGGGGGGCTGACGGGGAATCTGACGGCTCAAATCGGCTGTCATACGGATAAATTGGATCCGAAGATTGTGCCTTTGGATGAGGATGGCAACCCGATGGACGATCCGTATAATCCGGTTGTGCCGAATCTTGCCAAGGTAAAGATGGGCTGGCAGCAGATTACGGATAATCGCCCTTTGTGGCGTTGGCCGGATATGGTGCGTCGGTTTCCAATTAAAAAGAAGCGTGAAGAGATCGGCCATGTGCTTGGTGGTGTGCTGTGGCTCCAATGGAGTGGCGGATCGCGTCCGATGGAGGTGGAAGTGAGCGGCTGTGTACAAATGCCGTGGTTCCGTCTGGGGATCGATTCCAATAAGGACTGGATTGAGACGATTTCCAAGTATCCTGCGCCGTGGGCAGAGTTGCAAACCAAGACGATTATTCTCACAGTGGAATCGAAATATGTCCGCAATGTGAAGAATATGGAGGCGTTGGCGCAATGGTGGGGTAAGGCGGCTTGCATTATGCTGCGCGTGAGCGGACGTGCGCTTCCTACCGATACCGAGGCGGCGAATTTCCGTGCTTCCAAGCGCGAATGGGGCATTTTGAACAAAAAATTGGTGCAGATGAATCCGGAGGCTCCGCCGGATGTGGAGGGGATGGTGCGCGAAGCGGAGAAGACGCCTTCGGTGAGCGACCGTTATGGAATCCCCATGGAGCAGGAGCCGGTGCCGGTAGATCCGAAGAAACCTAAGGCGATTAAAATCCCTTCCCGCGAGAATGAACCGAAGCATACACCGATGCGCATTGTGGACGATGTGCAGATTTCTGTGGGCGCAGGTCACTCGGGTTATCCCATCATGTGTATGGAGTGGGGTGGCGGCATGATGAATTTGAAGCATCTGCAACGCTCCGGTTCGTGGGGGGCGTTGCATGAAATCGGGCATAACATGGGGCAGGGTGTCAATGGCATTTTTGCCCTTCCGGGAAATGGCGAGGTGGTGAACAACTTCTTCGGCACGTGCACGATGAACTTGCTTAACGGGACGCGTTTTACCCGAATCTGCAAGGATGCCTGGCAGGCCGTTGCCCAAAATGCAGAGAAGAAAATGCCGGATTTATGGATGAAGTCGCAGGTGTTTGAGCGGTTGGTCTTCTACATGACCCTGGCGCATTACTTCGGTGTGGAGAGCGTGGTCACCGTGGTGAATGACAAAAACGACAAGTATCCCACGGCCGCTACGGGCGATCGGCTCTGTTGTGCGTGGTCGAAAGCCGTTCAGCGCGACCTCACGCCCTATTTTGAAATTTGGGGGCTTCCGCTCTCCAAAGCCGCTTACACCTACACGCAAGACTGGGCACCCTGGCCGACCGATGCGGAAAAAGGCCTGCTCTTCACCGAGCCGCCGACGTATCGCGGTGAGCCGATGGGCGACTTTGAAATCGAGGTTTCCACGCCCGAAGAGGTGAAGACGCGCCGCCAGCTCCGTGCGCGTGAGCATTTCAAAAAGACGGTGAAAGAATAACGTTTGCCCGGCGCAGTGTTTGGCTCTTCGCGGGAGGTGAAAAACTGTTTGAGGGGAGTGCGCCGGCAATGTCCCCGAAACGGGGTGGACAACGTCGCCCACACTGAAGCGGAACATCGCCGAAAGACTACCGCAACATGGGCGATGTTGGACGGCAGGTTTCGCCCATGTTGAAAAACGCTTCCAGAGGAGGTGCGAAAAAGATGAGTTGGCTTTTTGGACCCGTACCCTCGCGCCGCTACGGACGCAGCCTCGGCATTGACCTTGTGCCGATGAAGACTTGTTGCTACGATTGCGTGTTCTGTCAATTGGGCGTTACGCCGCAAACCACGTGCGAGCGAAGCGACTATGTGCCGCTGAATGAGGTTTTTCAAGAACTGGAAGCGTGGTTTTCAAAAGGTGGTCAGGCCGATATGCTGACGCTTTGCGGTTCGGGGGAACCCACACTTCATGCGCATTTCGGTGATGTGTTGCGCTGGATCCGCGATCAAACGTCGCTGCCCTCGCTTTTGATGAGTAATGGTGCGCTCTTTGCTGATCCTGTCGTGCGCAAAGACGCCGCCGTGGCCAATCGCGTTAAGATTTCAATGCACTTTTGGGATGAGGCCAGTTTTGCCGCTGTTGTGCGTCCGCACGCTTCGCTGCACTTCCGCAGTGTATATGAAGCGTGGCTGCGTTTCCGTCAGGAATACGAAGGCGCACTGGATGTGGAATTCTTCGCGCTTCCCGGGCTTAATGTTGAGCCGGAACAATTGGAAAAAATCTATCGGTTGATAGAGCCCTTATGCCCGGATACCGTAACGGTAAACAGTGCAGCCCGTCCTCCGGCAGAATCCTGTGTGCGTACCGTCTCTGAGGAAACGCTGGCGCATCTGCGCGCTTTTTTTGCTCCGCTTGCCGGCGAACGTCATACCGCTATGGCTGCTGCCGTGCAACCCTATTCCGAGCAGGCCCTCCTGGCTTTGGCACGGAGACATCCGTTGACGCCTGCACAATTCGCCCGCTATTTCGGCGTTCCGGAAGCGCAGATTCTCCAAACTCTCCGGCAGTTTGCCGCGACAGATGAATATGCTGCGCGCGCATTATTGCCTCGGGAGGAGTAGCAAGGAGATGTGCATTCTATCGGCAAGACGCACGGAAATGGACAGGAAAGCGGAAGAATGCTGACGCGATAACGAAACGAATTCGGGCAGGGATGGTATCATTTTTTGAGAAACTGTTTGATCAGGAGGTGGGTTTTTGCCGCCATCGTCCACTCTTCGGTTGGACAATGGCACTTGCGTTCGGCACTGGGTTGGGTTATTTTTTCGGTGGAGCCTGGGGATGGTTGCTTTTGGCCACGGGGCTGCTCTTCGCAGCATGGCGCACAAAGACGATTTCGGTCGCGGTGGCATTATGGGGGTGTTGCTTCGCACTTGCCGCGTGGCGCGCGGCACTTTTACATGATCGCAACGAGGCTGTCTTAACGCAACTGCGGGAATATCAAGCCGCAGGAACGCTCTTTGAACTGAAGGTTGTCGTCGCAAATGACCGGCAAATCGTGCAGCGGAAGCGTGGCGGTCCTTACTGCCGTTTTTCGGCAGATGAGGCGTGGCTGCCCGATGGTACAGAGGTGCATGGTACAAATCTGCTGGTGTATTACTATGACCGGAAGGGCGACTTTCCGGAAACAGGCGAGACGTGGTTGCTGAAGGCCAAGCTCAGAGGCGGCGCGTATCTCCATCGGCTTTCACTGTCTGCCCGGGGTGAACACGCCCGACCCTTGCCGCAGGAAAACCGTCAAAGCGCGCTCCAGTACCGTCTGGCCTCCTTGCGCAATCGATTGGCAGAAACGTTGGCTTTGGGGGTGAGTGAAGCGGAGGCACTGCTGACGCAAACGATGGTTTTGGGCACACGTTCGCGTTTGCCGATGGCATTGCGTCAGCGATATGCCGATGCCGGGATTCTCCATATTTTTGCCATCAGCGGACTGCATGTGGGAATTATTGCAGGGCTCTTGATCTGGTTGCTTTCATGGCTTGGTATACGATTGCGGATGAGAATCTTTCTGATTTTGCCCGCGCTGTTGGGGTATTTATTGCTGACCGGCATTCCGCCTTCGGCGGCACGGGCCTGCTTGATGGCGATCATTTTCTGCTTTGCACCGTCGATTTTGCGGAAGTCGGATGGTGCAAGTGCGCTTTTTGCCACGGCGGCGGTGGTGTTGCTGATTGAGCCGGGCTGGATCGCCAATGTGGGGGCGTTGCTCTCGTTTTGCGTGATGGGCGGAATCTTTCTCTTCACGAAACCGTTTACCTATTTCCTCAATCGCTTTTTCCGTTCGGCGGTGCATCGGACGCCCGATGGTGCGCTTGCAGAAGAGCTGCCGTGGCATTTGATATTGCGTCAGCGGGCGGCAATGATTCTGGGGCTCTCCTGTGCTGCCTGGCTTGCGGTGTTGCCACTGAGTTTGTTTTTCTTCGGGAGAGTGTCGGTGGTTGGATTGCTGCTCAATTTGTTTGTGCCGTCACTTGTGGTGATGATTGTCTGGTGTGCGTGCCTGAGTGTACTGTTTGGGTGGTGGCTTCCGGTTGTTGCGGTGGCATTGAATAATTTGAACGCCTTGTTGTTTGCGCTGATTGACCGGGTGTCGGCAGGGGCACTCCGATTGCCGTTTTCCGCGTATGAACTGGAGCATAGGCCCGGAGTTACGCTGGTGTTGATTATGGGCTTGGGGTTGGTCTCCCTGGGGATGTGGCTGGGATGCCTGGAGCGGACGTATCGGAAGAAGGACCCGCTTGATCCTGAAAACTTCCGTTTTTTACCGGAATCTTCGCCGGAGCTCCGCTGAAAATCGGGGAGCATTTGCGGGGGCTTCCATCGGGATTTCACCTGTGTTTGGGTGTAAATACGTTGGGGGACAGGCGATTTTTAGCGTGATGAGCCCGTGAAGATAAAATAAAAAAATCGACCGTTCCCGATCGATTCCTTCCGGTTTATGGTAGGGGTGCACGGGCTTGAACCGTGGACCCAGTGATTAAGAGTCACTTGCTCTACCAACTGAGCTACACCCCCATAAAGATGGAGCGAACTAAGGGACTCGAACCCTCAACATCCACCTTGGCAAGGTGGTGCTCTACCAATTGAGCTAAGTTCGCTTTGGTAGGTTGTCTTTGGCGTTCCATCTTCGGAATGGTAGGGGTGCACGGGCTTGAACCGTGGACCCAGTGATTAAGAGTCACTTGCTCTACCAACTGAGCTACACCCCCATAAGAGATGGAGCGAACTAAGGGACTCGAACCCTCAACATCCACCTTGGCAAGGTGGTGCTCTACCAATTGAGCTAAGTTCGCACGCTCAAAAACGGGTCATATGATAGCAGTTCTCTTCTGGGGATGCAAGTATTTTTTTCAAACAGGATTAAAAAAATGAAAAGGCGTAGGGTTTCTGTGCATTTATCAACGTGTGGAAGAAAGGATGAGAGGGGCTCAAAGCGGCTGGGGCGAAAGAGGTGAAAAGCTTGATAAATCAAGGTTTTGAAGATGGGCGAAAGTGAGGGTGGAACGTGGGCGAAATTGCGCGGTCGTTTCGCCCATATGACGCAAGAAGATGGGCGAAACTGAATGCGCGTTCCGCTGGAGCCGTGGAATGAGGGCGTAAAAAGGTGGCATTGCTTCCGCCGGGCGTGGTGGTCTCCGGCGTTGATTCCGGTGAGACAGCGGCGCGAAAAAGACTTTTGTCATGGTCGCCGCGGGCACACGAAAAAGGCGATGGCAACAGACGTTTGGCAGAGACGGATGTGCTATAATAATAGACGTCATTTTCAGGGACGGGTGAGATTCCCTATCGGTGGTATTCAGCCCACGGGGTCTTTGTCGGGTGGCAGGGGCCGGATGCGATATTGCGCAGCCGACGGTTAGAGTCCGGAATGAAGAAGATGACGGGCGCCCCTTTGGGGGCATTGGATGAAAGTATGTCAACGGAAGCGTTTGATTCGATAGAGGCTTGCTTGGAAGAACTCCGGGCGGGTCGCTTCATCGTAATTACCGACGATGCGCAGCGCGAGAACGAGGGCGACCTTGTGATGGCGGCCGAGTGCGTGACGCCGGAGGCGGTGAATTTCTGCATGATGCAGGCGCGTGGGCTGCTGTGTGCGCCCTGTGCCGGTGAGATTTTGGATCGTATGGGCGTGGCGCAGGCTCCGAGTGTCAATCGGGGAGATGCCTTTTCAACGGCGTTTACCAATAGCATTGACGGTGCGCCGCACACGGGGGTGACGACGGGGATTTCCGCAGCAGATCGCGCTGTAGCGGTGC
Source organism: Kiritimatiellia bacterium (assembly GCA_017531445.1). Classification (GTDB taxonomy): domain Bacteria; phylum Verrucomicrobiota; class Kiritimatiellia; order RFP12; family DVOR01; genus Spyradenecus. The sequence goes on from JAFXKZ010000001.1 coordinate 43,395, forward strand.
GGTTGCTGGTGGATGATGCCGCAACGCCGGCAGATTTGGTTTCGCCCGGGCATCTTTTCCCGCTCCGGGCGCGGGAAGGGGGCGTTTTGGTGCGCGCAGGTCATACGGAGGCAACGGTGGATCTGGCGCGTTTGGCAGGATTCAAACCCGCCGGAATTTGCTGCGAAATCGCGAAGGACGATGGCACGATGGCGCGTCTTCCCGATCTGATTCCCTTTGCACGGAAGCACGGATTGAAGTTGTGCTCGGTGGAGCAGTTGATTGCCTACCGCAAGAAACATGAAACGTTGATTGAGCAGGTGGAAGAGGTGGATTTGCCTACGGCTTACGGGCATTTCCGGTTGCATATGTTCCGCAGTCGCGTGGATGGTCTGGAGCATTTGGCTCTGACGATGGGCGATCTTTCCGTCGGGGAGCCTCCGCTTGTGCGTGTGCACAGTGAATGTCTGACGGGGGATGTGTTCGGCAGTGCGCGGTGTGATTGCGGATGGCAATTGCAGAATGCCATGCGGCAAATCGCCGCCGAAGGGCGCGGATGTGTGCTCTATATGCGTCAGGAAGGGCGCGGAATCGGGTTGGCCAATAAGCTGCATGCCTACCGGTTGCAAGAGCAGGGATGCGATACTGTCGAGGCGAATGTGCGGCTCGGTTTCGCGCCGGATTTGAGAGACTACGGCGTAGGCGCGCAGATCCTTGCGGCGCTGGGTATCCGCAGATTGCGTCTGCTGACCAATAATCCGCAGAAGGTAATCGGACTTGCCGGGCATGATTTGGAAATCGTCAGTCGCGAACCCATCGTGGCGGAAGCCGGGCCGTTCAATGCCCATTATCTCGAAACCAAAAAAGAAAAGATGGGACATTTGCTCTGAGAAATGTCCGTAACCAACAGCAAACCTCATTTGAAAAGGAATCAACTTATGACCGAAATCACCGGAGACTTGACTGCAAAAGGAATGCGCCTTGCCCTTGTTGTCAGCCGCTTTAACGCCATTTTTACCGAGCAACTCCTCAAAGGCGCGTTGGATGCCGCTGCCCGTCATGGCGTGGAAACGGATGACATCACCGTGGTGCGGGTGCCGGGAGCCAATGAAATTCCTCTCGCGGTGCGTCGCCTGATCGCGGCAAAGCGTCCGGACGCTGTGGTGGCATTGGGTGCCGTTATCGACGGCGCGACCGATCATGCCATGCTGATCAACACATCTGTGGCGCGCGCATTGTGTCAGATTGGGCTGGATACCGGGCTTCCGGTGCTGAACGGAATCGTTTGCGCTCATTCCCTTGATCAGGCCATTGAACGCTCGGGTTCAAAAGCAGGAAACAAAGGTTTCGACACCGTTGTCGCTGCGATTGAAACCGTAAATGTGCTGAAACAACTCTAAGGAGTGCCGAAAAATGAAGACCTCTCCTACCACCAAGCGTCGCAGTGCCCGCGAATGGGCATTGCAAATGATTGTGCAAGCGGATTTGAATCCCTTCGTTGATGTAGAGATGATTCTCAAGCATTTTTGGGAACAACAGTGGAGTTATCTTCAGGAAGACGCCGGGACTGACGGCGAAGAGCCGGATGTAATTACCAACTTGTTGAAGCCGAATGAACGTCTTGCCGCGCCTTCCATTCAGGAATTTACGGAGGCTTTGGTGCGCGGAGTCCTCGGTAATGTGGAGCAGTTGGATGCGGAAATCACGCCGTATTGCGAGAATTGGAGCTTGGAGCGCGCCGGAGTGATTGAACGGTGTGTGCTGCGTTTGGCCTTTTACGAGATGACTTCAATGGATACGCCTGTCCCGGTCGTGATCAATGAAGCGGTGGATTTGGCGAAATACTTCTCGAATCCGGAGTCGGGAGCCTTCGTTAATGGGATTCTGGATCGTCATGCCCGTAAGCGCAAATCGTGCTGATTGGGGCGTTGATCCGGCATGATCGGCTCGGCTTGCCGTCCGGAATGACGGCGCACGTTGTGCAAACGCAAGGGCAGAAACAGTGATTATTTGAAGCGGAGAGGACGGCATTTATGGCAAAGATGGCAGTGAATCTGGGTGGGATTGCGATGAAGAATCCCGTGACAGTCGCCTCGGGGACGTTTGGTTACGGCCAGGAGTATGCGCAATTGTTCGACATTTCGCGCTTGGGTGCCGTCACGGTGAAGGGGATCCGTGCTTGTCCCTGGCCGGGCAATCCGTTGCCACGCCACACCGAAGTCCCCGGCGGAATGATCAATGCAATCGGCTTGCAGGGACCGGGAGTGGAGGAGTTTATCCGCGAAGATATGCCATTTTTGGTGGAGAAGGGCGTCCCTGCGATTATCAATATCTGGGGGACTTCAGTAGACGAATATGCGCAAGTGGCGGCGCGTTTGGAGGGTGTGCCGGGGGTGGCTGGTCTGGAATTGAACGTTTCCTGCCCGAATGTGAAGGAGGGCGGTGCCAGTTTCGGGACGCGGGTTGAAACGTTTACGGAGGTGGTGCGGGCGGTACGTGCGGCAACAACGCTTCCGATTATGCCCAAACTTGCTCCGAATGTGCCGGATGTCCGCCCCTTTGTGCTGGCGGCACAGGAGGCAGGCGCGGACGCTGTGGCTCTGATCAACACGCTGCCGGCGATGGCAGTGGATTTGGAGACGCGCCGCCCGATTCTTGCGAACAAGGTGGGCGGTCTTTCCGGTGCGGGCATCCATCCGATTGCTCTCAAGCATGTTTACGAGGCAGCGCAGGTGGCTTCGGTGCCGTTGTTGGCGATGGGCGGTATCTTTTCTGCCAAAGATGCACTTGATTTTATTCTGGTTGGCGCGACGGCTGTGGCGGTGGGGACAGCGACATTTATCGATCCTTTGGCTCCGATTCATGTGCTTGAGGGTATGGAGCAGTGGTTGGATGCGCATGGCATCGCTGATGTGAACGAGTTCCGCGGCACACTTCGCGTTTAAGTGTCTCTGCTGCCGATGGCCGAGATGTCGCCAGAATGGTTTACGCAAGGGCCGGCAGCGGAATTGCAGGTCTGGCGGGCGTTGCGGAACAATCTTCCGGACGCGTGGACAGTATGGCACCGGTTTGCATATTCTTCGGTTGATCATTCCGGGCAACACTCCGGGGAGATTGATTTCGTTTGCTTCCATCCCCGTCGTGGGCTTGCCGTCATTGAGGTGAAAGGCGGAGCACTTTCGTTTGAGGACGGGCGTTGGTTTCAAGCGGGGCACGTGCTTAAGCGCAGCCCGTTTGCCCAACTTTCAATGGCGCGTTCGGCTTTGTTGGCATTGCTTCCGCGCCGGGAGGGTGCGCCGCTTCGGATGCCTGTTGCGGCGTTTGTGTGGATGCCGGCGGTGAATCGCGTGGAGAGTGAACCGCCGGAGGGCGCGGGAAGAATGCTTTATCTGGAGGATCTTGCCGCTCCGGAAAAGGCACTTACAGCGGCGTTGCCCCTGTTGGAAGAGGGAGAAATCACCCTCTCTGCTGCGCAGTTGAAGGCGTTGCTGACGCCTAAAGTCGCCTATGCGCTTGCTTGGCAACAGCGGCAAACGTTGGCCGATGCGCGCTTATTGCAGCTTACGCTCGAGCAGGCGCGCACACTTGATGCCTTCGCGCAATTTCCGCGCTTGCGTGTGCGCGGATGTGCCGGTTCGGGCAAGACGCTGCTTGCGCTTCGCCGGGCCTATCAACTGACATCGCAGGGCAAACGTGTCCTTCTGCTCTGCTTCAATCTCCTGCTTGCGGCGCATTTGCGGAAGATTGCCGGTCACACACCCGGCTTGCGGATCGACGCGGTAAATGATCTCTTCCTGGAACTTTTGAATCGCACCGAAACCAACGATCCGGAGTTTTGGCATCGGCTTGCCGAAGATGCCGTGCCCGAAGCCGCGCGTTTCTCCCGCGAACAGCCTTATGATGCCATCATCATTGACGAGGGACAGGATTTTTCGCCACGGATTTGGAAGGCCGTCAAAGCACTTGTCCCACCGGAAGCTGAGTGGATTATCTTTTACGACCCTGCGCAAAATATTTTTCAGCGATCTTTGGAGGCAATGCCGGTCTTTCCCTGGCCCGAAGCTGTGCTTACGCGCAATTGCCGTAATACGCGCACCATCTGTGAAGCGTTGCAACCTTACGTCTCCGATGCGATCGCCATCCCGGAAGAGACGCCGCAGGGTGAGGCTCCGGAGTGCTATGTTGCCGCGTCCATTTCTGCGCTCCGAGCCCGGTTGATTGCGCTGTTGGAGCGGCTGACGCTGCACGAAAACATTCCGCTGGAATCGATTGTGATTATGGGGGCACACGCACGTGCCCGGATGGCATTGACCTCCGTAGAAGCACGTTTCCCCGACCTGCGCTACTTCACTTACCGTAAATTCAAAGGGTTGGAAGCCCCGGTGCTCATCCTGCTGGATGTGGATGAGACCCATCCGCTCTGGGATGCTTCAGCCCGGTATACCGCGATATCGCGTGCAGTCCACAAGCTGATTATCCTTTCGCTTGAAACACCTGCTGCGGAAACTCCGGCATCAGAAACAGCTTCCACCGGGCGGACTTGAAAACACCTTGGGCATCTTCGGTTTTCAGTTTCGGCGATGTTCCCCCTCCACTTTCGCCGAAACTGACGCTCAATGCGGGCGATGTTGCCCGTCAATCCCGCCCATGTTGATGACGGCCTTCGGCGCAAGCAGTTTCAGCTTCTTGCCGTTGGCTCCGACGAATTGTCAAAGGTGGTTGTGGGTAGGGTGCCGGTTGTATTCCGCAGATGCGTGTGTTACACTTTAGGTGCTGGTCAAACGGAATGAATGTCGCCCGGAGGTGAACCGGGGAAATCGTGCGTTCTAAAACAAAAACAGAAGGTGTTGAAAATGAATCTGCATATGAAAACGGCAGTTTTGCTGTGGATAGGGCTGTTTCCTGTAGGGATGATGGCGCAAAAAATTATTCTTGATGGCGAAGGTGCAGCATTGGAAGCGCAAATGGAATTATATTCCCGCAGGACGAACAGTGCGGCGATGAAGCAGCAATATGCTTCGTATGCGACGAGAGAAGACTATACGGATTTCTCTGCGGTGCAGTTCAAAGAAATCTATGAAAAGCAGTTAAAGGCGATGTTTCTGATGGTTGGTGGTAAACTCATTCAAGTGAAAGAATGGCGATATCGTGATCCGTTATCGTATCCTATTGCACCGAGGGCGAGGTTGGAACCGATTGAAAATCTTCCGGTGCCGATACCGGAAAAGTATCGCGTGCAAGTGAAAACGCCGCTGGGAAATGGGTGTTATCTGGCGAAGGTCTGCAAAGGGCGGCAGGGTTATCTCTACAAGGGACTTGTGGTGTTTGAGGGTGCAAATGCGGCAAATTATCGGCCGGATACGGTATTGGAAGCCTATTTGATAAAGATCAATCCGCTGGAAGTTACGGGCATAACGCTTCCGGAACCGGTTGCGATTGCTTGGAAATGCGTCCCGGATGAGATGGGTGATTCGGTGCATCCGCCGACATTGCAAGAAATGGCGGCGGCAATGAAAAGCGGGCGTGTCGCGCCGATTGTTCTTGTTCCGGAAGGTGATTTACCGTGTGAAATGTGTGCTGCGACCGGGATTGATCAAGCCAAAATCGATGCCGCTGCTGCCGCAGCCAAAGCAGAGAGTCGCCGTTTGGGGAAAAGCAGACGAACGTATGATCCTTTGGGGAAAGCAACGGTAAAACGGAACGATCTGGGAGAATCAAAGGCGTTTACTGCCGCGAAGCTGAAACGCAACAAGCCGAAATGTCAAACGTGCGGCGGCGATGGGAAAGTGCCTTGCGAGGTGTTTCGCCGCTTGATCCAGAAATAATCCGCCGCAAAAGGCGGTGTCCGCATGATGAGAGGTTTGCGCCCTTCCGAAGATACATACAGGATGGCGGCTGTCTGTGTGTAAGAATTTTGGTGGAGGGGCGGCATCTCTTTGAATGTTCATTCAAAAACTCCGGTAGTGTGCGTGGCCGATGATTATCCGGTATTGGTACAACCTTCCGGGGGAGATGAACGCTTTGGGAAAAACGGTGGTGTGCGGCCACTGCGTTGTTCCCGGTTTACGTGAAAATGCTCCTCCGTTTTTCCCGGATCAAGAATCCTGATTGTTACTGTTAATGGCCGCAAGCTTCATCAAAATAAACCACGGTTTCCTCCGGATCGGGAAGATGAGCGCAGGGTGTGGGGTACGCACGGAGAACGCCGCCAAAGGGTCACTCGTAGGCGCGGATGAGTGCGAGGAGTGCTTCACCGTGTTTGGCAATACGCCGTTCGCCGATGCCGGGGATCAGGCGGAGTTCTTCCTCGGTGGTGGGGCGTTTTCTGGCGAGTTCTGCGATGAGTTTGCTGTTGAGAATACAAAAGGGCGGGAGAGCGTAACGGGCGGCCTCTTCGCGCACCCATTCGCGGAGCGCAGCCGCAAGACCTTGCAGGGGAAGGGAGGCTGCCGCGGCGGTTTGCGTTGCGGAAAACACCGTTTCCGGCAATTGGAGAAAGCGTTCCGGGAGTGCCCGTTCTTTAATGAGGTCGTAACCGAACGGCGTAACGGTCATACCCGAGAGGCAGCCTTCCATCTCCAATGCTTCGCAGTTTGCCAGAATGGCCTCTTGGGAGGCGGCACGGAGTAATCCGAAGGTGGAGAGCTTTTGCCAGGAATCGGGCGCGGTGCCGCGCAGAATTTCCGCTGCGAGTGTGAAATCGCCACGCCCCTGCATCCGGACAATGCAGGAGAGAATTTTGCGCAAATCGGTGCGTCGCGCTTCGGAAAGCGGCAGACGCGGCGGAAATGTGGTGCGCGGTGCGCAACGGTCGCAGTGGGTGCAGGCACTTTCGGATGAAGTGGTATCACCAAAATAGTCAAGGAGAAAGCGGTGCCGGCAATGGGGCGTACCGACGAAGTCGATCATCCGGCGCAACTGTGCGTGGTCGGTTACGGCTTTCTGCTTGAGCGCATGACAAATGGTCGCGAGTGCGTCGGCATCAACCGTCTCCGGCACACGGATGGAAGAATAGGGTTCGCCGTTTTTCCGATGGCGTGTCAGCAGTCCGGCACGTTCAAAATGTGCCATGAGGTTGCGCACCATCAGGGGCGAGGGAAGTCCGGCGCGTCCGGCCCATTCTTCCGGACTGAACATTGCTGCGCCGTCTGTGGATTGACGGCAGGCATTACGGATGGCGGAGTAACATTCATAGACGAGCTCTTCGGGCGGATTGGCCGTTGTGATAAAGAACTCTTGCGTGTGGATATCGGCCGGAGAGAAGAGCAGCTCACACCAGGCATACGCGCCATCGCGTCCGGCGCGGCCGACCTCCTGATAGTAAGCTTCCACCGAACCGGGGATATCCCAATGGATAACAAAACGGATGTCCGGCCGGTCAACGCCCATACCAAAGGCGTTAGTGGCAACGACAATCGGAAGCGTTCCGCGCATAAAGGCGTCCTGTACCCGGGTGCGTTCCTCATCATTCATCGCGCCGTGATAGATCATTACACGGTAACCGTGCGGTTTGAGAAGTGCTTGCACTTTCTCCACCGCCCGGCGTGTGGCACAGTAGATAATGCCGGTACGGAAGGTCTCTAAAATCTTTAAGACGCGTTCCAGTTTTTCGTCATGACTTACGGTGCGCGAAACAGTGAGCCGAAGATTGGGACGGGCAAAACCATTGACAAAGATTTCCGGAGCGGTGCGTCCGTTTTTCCCCAAACCGAGGTGATGGAGGATGTCTTTCCGGACGCTATCGGTGGCGGTTGCCGTGACGGCGATAATGCGAATCTCAGGTGAAAGCGTAGCGACAATCCGCTCAAGATGAAGGTAGTCCGGTCGAAAGTCGTGTCCCCATGTGCTGATACAATGGGCTTCGTCAATGGCAAGCATCGTGAGCGGCGTTTCGTGCAATGCCTCCAGAAACCGGGGATTCCGGAAACGTTCCGGCGCGACGTAGACCAGACGATAACGCCCGGAACGCATGGCATTCAGGCGAAAGGCCGATTCTGAAGGCGTCAGCGTGGAGTTGAGAAAGGTCGCCGGGATTTTACGCGCGGAAAGCGCGTCTACCTGATCTTTCATAAGGGCAATGAGGGGTGAGACCACGATCATTGTGCCTTCAGAAAGCATCGCGGGGAGCTGGAAACACAGGCTCTTTCCGGAGCCTGTGGGCATGACAATCAGTGCATCTTTCCCTCCAAGAACCGCACGGATTGCGGCTTCTTGCCCCGGACGAAAAGAGGAAAACCCAAAGCCGGATTTCAGGGCTGCGTGAAGCGCATCCATTTAAGGTTGCCACGCGGCGTAGTCGTCACGGGCATCGCGCATCATCTTGTTGTATTCATCGGGCGTTCCAAGTCCGGAACGAAAGGCGAGCTGCGAACCGTCGGGGCCCATCACCACCAGAAAGGGATAGTAGCGGCCGGCATCGGTCACCGAGAAGGTTTCTTCAAAGGTTGCGCGCGTCTCGGGGTCGTCAACAGAGACATCGGCATACATGAAATCTTCAGGAAGCGGAATACTGCCATTGCCGAGCATATTCCAGACCTTCTGGCAGTTGGTGCAATTGTCGCGTCCATACTGGATGAGTAAAAACTTGTTTTGTGCTTTGGCGTCTGCCATGGCTTTGCGCAAATCGTGCTCGCCTTTCGGCTTTTTGACGGTTAACTGTTCGCATCCGGGTCCGGCCGGCACGGTGGAGGGGGCGAAGCCTTTTGTTGGTGCAGGAGTGCCTTGGGCAAGCGCGAAATGCGGGGCGGCAAGGAGAAGAAGAAGCGTGAGGAAGCAGGGAAGGGGGGTGGACATAAGCAAACCTTTCTGTAAGCATTCAAGCAAAGGATGGATTAACGCACGGTGCGCGCTCCGGTGTTCTGTCCCGGGAATTGCTTCGCAGGGACTTTCCAATAAAAGGTGCAGGGAGCCTCTACCGTGACGGTTTGCGGCGACCAGTAGTTCTCATCATTGAAGCGGAGTTTCTTCGTGCTGAGGTGCTGCCCCATCGGATCTGTTGCCAGCCGCACCGTAACTTCTTCGGCAGGTCTCCGCCAAAGCGAAAAGGCGAAACGTCTCTCGCCCACCGCTCTGCAGAAGATGGCGTTGACATCCTTACGGAGACGCTGTTGGCGGAGCATGACGTCCAGACCGATGTCCATTGCCGTGGTAATGCGTTGGTCGCTGTTGGGCGGGATGACAACGGTGCCGGTCCACTTCAGATAAAGCATTGTGGCGAACATGGCAGCGGTAGCTTCTGTGGGAAGTGCGCCCTCGTAAACGGGCAGATCCGGGCAGCGGCGCGTCCATTCTGCAATGGCAAGCGGGAATGGCATCCATCCCTTTTTGGGGAGGTCGGTCTTGAGAATCAGTTCCAGATGCTTCAACTCTTCCCGTCCGGAATCGTCTTCAAAAGCCGGGCGCGTGTAGACGGAGGCTTTGGGCATTTTGCCGAGGGTGTGGGTGGAGCGGAAAAGACATGGCCAGCCGGTATCAATGGAGGTGTCGGTGGTATAGTGCAGTGTCAGCGTCCGCCCGTCTGATGCTGCAATTGCTTCCAGCCAGGCACCGATTTTACGTTCAAACGCACCATCATAGAGAATGGCATCAAATGTGTCGCCCACGCGGACGTTGAATCCCCCGGCAGGGAGGTGGGCTGCGGCATAAAGCACATCTTCGGTCAGCTCCAATCCTTCCCGGATAGAGGTTTTCAACTCATCGGCCAACTCCGGATGGATACCACCAAGCGCAGGCAGTTCATAGTCGTCTCCGCGCAGCGCAAGTGCCAATCCTGCTGCATAGACATAGGCTTCGGAGATGGCACCTTTCGGCACTTTACCATTGTAAAAGGTGTCGTCGGTGTAGACCTGTTGCCACACTTTCGGAAGGGGGACGAAGGGAATATTCGCGCCAATGGCGAGGCGGGCCGTTTCCTGAAGCGGCAGATTCTCGCAAAGCCCCGACATCTTATAAACCGGTTTCTGCACGGCAACCAGCGTTGTCTTCGGCAGATGAATCGGGCGCATTGCCTGAACGGTAGTCAATCCGAGGAAGGCTAATCCATCCGGCTCTCCGGCCGCAGGGGTCACTAAAAGGTGCTCTGCAGCAAGAAGTTGGGCACGTTTTCCTTCCGCATCGGGCATCATGCTCCATGCACTGAGATGGGAGAACGAAACCACTTCCACAGGTTCTTCCGCAAGCAGATGGCTGAGCTGTTCGGCGATTGCCGGCGCATTGACTGCGGCATCTTTGCCGACGAGCCAGACGACCTTTGCCGATGCCGTTGGCATCCATGCAAAAAGGAAGAAGAGGAGGAGTGCCCGAAGCGAATGGGATAACAACGACATAAGGCAAGCCTTTCAGTGAAAGTGGCGCATGGTTTTGAGCGATGGGTCAGGAAAACAAGCCTGTCAGAAGATTGTAAGTCTCCAGCAGGATTCCTTCCAAAGGAGGCTTCATAACCGCGCTCATGTGGGTTACTTAAAGGTTTTGAGTTGCTCAAAGTCCAACGTGGCAAAAAGGTCATCAAGCGTTTCTGCACGGCGGATTTCCACGACGGAGCCGTCTTCACGCAGCAGCAATTCAGCCGAACGCAGCTTTCCATTGTAGTTGAAGCCCATTGCATGACCATGCGCTCCTGCATCGTGGAAGACGAGCAAATCACCCGGAACAATCTCAGGAAGCGCACGTTGAATCGCGAACTTGTCGTTGTTCTCACAGAGTGAACCGGTAACGTCATAGGTGTGATCTGCCGGTGCGTCTGCTTTGCCTACAACCGTAATGTGATGATAGGCTCCATACAACGCCGGGCGCATCAGATTGGCCATGCAGGCATCCATACCGACGTAATCGCGGTAAGTATGCTTGAGATGCCGCACAGTGCTGACGAGATAACCGTAAGGTCCTGTGATGCAACGGCCGCACTCCAGATAGATCTTCAACTCGGGATGCCCCTTGGCAATCAGACGCTCTTCGTAGGCTTTGCGGATGCCTTCACCTACAATTTCAAGGTTGACGCCCTCCTGTTCCGGACGATAGGGAATGCCGATGCCGCCGCCGAGATTGACGAATTCAAAGGTGATACCAAGGGCGGCCTGAAGCTCGGTGATAAGGTCGAAGAGCAGAATTGCCGTGTCAATGAAGTATTGTGGATTCAGCTCGTTGGAGGCGACCATGGTATGCAAGCCGAAGCGTTTGACGCCTTTTTCCTTCAAGAGGCGATAACCTTCAAAGAGTTGCTCGCGGGTAAACCCGTACTTTGCTTCTTCCGGCTTGCCGATAATGGCGTTGCCGCCTTTCAGCGGACCGGGATTATAACGGAAGCAGACCAATTCCGGAAGTTTGCCGCAAGCTTGCTCTAAAAAGGCAATGTGAGAGAGGTCGTCAAGGTTGATGTTGGCTCTCATTTCTACGGCATGGACAAATTCTTCTGCAGGAGTATCGTTGGAGGTGAACATGATTGCTTCACCTTCCAGACCCACCTGTTGCGAGAGCAAAAGCTCCGGCAGCGAAGAGCAGTCTGCACCAAATCCTTCCTCCTGAAGCACACGCATCAAGAAGGGGTTCGGGGCGGCTTTTACAGCAAAGAAGTTGCGAAAACCTTTATTCCATGCGAACGCTGCCTTAAGACGACGGGCATTTGCACGAATGGCTTTTTCGTCGTAAAGGTGAAACGGCGTCGGCCATTTGGAGGCGATTGCACGCAATTGTGCTTCAGAACACGGTAAACTCTTTTCAGTCATAGCAGTCTCGCTCAGGGGTTTGAGGGGGTGAAAGGAATCTCTTTTGCACCTTGCCAAAGTGCTTCAATGTCGTAATATTCACGTGCTTCCGGCGCAAAGATATGGGTTACCACGGTGAAAGCATCCAGTAATACCCACCCGCTGTCAGATTCGCCGGAGGTGCGATAGCGCGTGTTGCTTCCGGCTTTCAGAAAGGTTTGTGCCGCTTTTTGCAAAGCTTTCAGGTGCGGAGCTGAGGTGCCGGAGGCGACAACGCAAATGTCGGTTACAGTGGAAATGCCACGCACATCCAGCACACGGATATCTTCTGCCTGCTTGTCATAGAGTGCTTGTGCGATGCCTAATGCGAGCGCTTCATTGGTTTGTGTCATGGGATAATGAACTCCTTTTATAAGTAGAGATGGTGATCCCGAAGGTAGCGTTCTTCCAAATCACACATAGAATAGCGGATTGATTGATTCTTGGCAACTGCCGAGCGGATAGCAGTGCTTGAATGAGGATTGAGCGGACCAGTGAGCCGATGCGCCAGCAGTGTGGCGGCAAAAGCATGAGAAGGCGGCTCAACGCCGGGACGGTCAAAGACGATAAACTCACAGCTTTTTGAGAGTGCTTCAGCTTGATACCATCTTGGGAACGAGTTGGCAGAGTCCATACCCATGATGAACCAGAAACGGATGTCGGGGGCCTCTGCTTTGAGTTCCATAATTGTTTGATAGGTGTAGGTCTTGCCTTTCCGGAAGAGTTCCCTGCAATCAAGCGTGAAAGTTGCATGGGAGGCAATCGCCAAGCGTAACATTGCACAACGGTCTTGGGCAGATGCAGGGCACGTTTCTTTCAAGGCTTGTTGTGCGCATGGCAGAAAACGCACTTCGTCTAAGGCGAACGTCTTTTGTGCTTCTTCTGCAAGCGCAAGATGCCCGATGTGAATCGGGTCAAATGTTCCTCCAAATAGACCGACGTGGCGCATACGCTTGAAAATCATTCAAAAAAAGGTTCTGGCGGCGCGGCAACCGGGCGCAATTCAAAGGTGCCGGAGGCCGATTGCGGTGTGATTCCATATTCCGATTGGGCTGCTTCCGAGAGACGGAAGACATGACGGAAGACGAGCACAATTCCGGTAAGTGCCAGCAGAATAAGGAAAATCAACAATGCTTGATGGAGCATTCGCGGAGTGTAATAGCGGCCTTCATCGCCTTGCAACCGCTTTACTTTCGGGCGTGTGGCGCGCGTAATCAAGCCGGAGCACGCACTGCCGATACCTTTGAAAAGGGCAACGAACGATCCCATTTGCGGGCTTGGCGGTTCGGATATCGGATATTGCGGTCCGAAAATCGGGCAGTCGCATCCTTGCCGGGGCTTCAACTCTTCCGAGCGGTCTCTGGGCGGAACAATAATCCGTTCGCGCTTTTCCTGCTCAAAAGATTGGCTGAAGATTGCTCGATGCGGGTGATCGTGTACCGGAGTGTCAGGAATTATGGACGGGATTTGCGGGGTAAGAGAAGGGGACGCTTCAGCATCGTGTTTTTCAGAGGTTCCCGCTGTCGGCTCCGACTTAGGTGCCGGAAGGTTGGCAAAGAGATCGCCTTCCATAACAGGAGAAGGAGATGCCGGAGGCGTTGTCGCTTCCGGGATGGAAGAGTGTTCAATGTTTTTGATTGGCGGATTTACAGGTTGCCGAGGCGTAGGAGCAGCGCGCTTCTCGGCGGGAGCCGGTGGTGTCACGGTACGCTTAGACGCAGCCGTTGTCGCGTGAGAGGCGGTCTTTGCAGGAGAAGCCGCTCCGGAGTTTATCTGCATATAATCTTCAATGAGGGGCGCAGCGTCGATTTTCAAGAGCGCAGTGTACTGCTTTATGAAGCCTCTTCCATAAATCGGCGCAGGGATTTTCCGGAAGTCTTCATTCTCTAACGCATCAATGGTTTTTACCATCATATGCGTACGTTCCGCAACGTACTCTTTGGTCCAACCGCGTTCAAGTCGTGTTTGTTTCAGAATCTCACCGAATGCCATAATTTACCTCAAGCGTTTGAAAGAGTTGTGAAATTGTGTGCTGCGGTCAATATTACGGAAGGCCGTGACCACTTACAGTGAAAGGGGGTGGTTTTTGCATCGTCCGCTCCGGGCGCACGTATGCCTGCGCCGGATTTCAAACGGCAATACAGAGAAGGATATTCAATCGTTCGGTTTTCCGGTGCCATGATGACTTCTAACCTTGTGTGGGGTGTTTGATTTCCGGAATCCCGAGCGAGGCGGGGTCGAAATCGCCCAGATCGAAATCCTCTTCCTGCGGAGCGGCATTGTAAGGAGCCTCTCCTTGCGAAGTGACCGTTGTGTAAGAAAGCGGTTCTGATGGTGTACCTTCTGCCGGATATCCGCCCACATCGTATGAATCATTGACGGAAGAGCGCGTATCAAAGGCGGCAGCTTCGCCATCGGTTCCTGCGACTTTCATCCGCTCTTCTGCATTAAGGTCTACCAAGATTTCTCTTGAACCGCCTGCCTTTGTCGCCGGTCCGATGATCCCACGTTCTTCAAGCATATCGGTGATGCGCCCCGCTTTGGAGTAGCCGATGCGGAATTTCCGTTGTAAAGCAGAGGTGGAGAATCGCCCGGTTTGCCGGATAAAGTCCAACGCTTTCAAGTAGTATCCCTCGTCTGAAGTGTCCTCGTCGGAGCCGGGTTCCACATAGACCGGTTCGCTCTTTGGCTCGGGAAGGAAGTCCTTAAGGATGGAATGAATGTCATTGGAAGCTTTTTCTTCCGGTATTCTTTCCATTGATCCGGCCAGAAGATTATCGAAAGCCGGCCCTGCTTGATTGCGGATGTAGTCGCAGATAGCGTCGATGGCTTCATTGGTCACCCATGCAGCCTGTGAACGCACGGTTGGCTTCCCGGAACGCCCCAACAGCATATCGCCCTTGCCGATGAGATTCTCTGCGCCGGATTCGTCCAGGATTGTCCGCGAGTCGTTTGCCTGAGCCACGCGCAACGCCACACGCCCGGGAATATTGGATTTGATTGTACCGGTGATAATATCGGTGGTCGGACGCTGTGTAGCGATAATCAGATGAATCCCGGCGGCCCGCGCTTTTGCGGTAAGTGCTGCAATGGGCGTTTCAATTTCAGCACGCACGGCCGGATCGTTCATCAAGTCGGCCAATTCATCAATAATTAACACAATGAACGGCAAACGCGTGGTAGGATTGTCACGATGTGCCAGCGGTTGCTCCACGCGGCTGTTGTATTCTCCGATGTTGCGCACGCCATAACGCTGCAACAATTCATAGCGGCGTTCCATCTCCATCTTTGCCCAACGGAGCGAGAACATCACCTTTTTCGGCTCAACCACCACAGGATTCAGCAGATGGGGGAGGTTATCATACGACGTGAACTCCACCCGCTTGGGGTCAACCATCAGCAACCGCAACCGGTCGGGCTTGCGGCACATCAATAGACCGATCAGCATATCGTTCACCGCAACTGACTTGCCTGAACCGGTGCCGCCGGCCACGAGCAGGTGCGGCATCTCTGCCAAATCGACAATCAAATCGCCTCCGGTAGCGAGTTTGCCCATCGCCAACGGCAGCTCCATCTTCCGCTCGGCTTCACGCCACGCAGCACCCTCAAGGATTTCGCGCAACGTCACCGATTGGCGGATACTGTTGGGCACTTCGATACCTACAAGGTCGCGCCCCGGAATTGGAGCCTGAATACGGATCGATTCTGCGCGCAGGTTCATTAAAAGGTTCCGGCGCGTCCCTTCAAACTTTTTCAGGTCAACGCTGGCATCCGGGCGAATCTCGAATTGCGTCAAGACCGGACCGCGTTTGTAATTGACCACCTTGGCACTGATGCGGAATTGCTCGAAGACGCCTTCAATTGCCGCAATGGCACTCTGCACGTCTTCGGCATCATTTTTACGCGGCGGAATCGGTCCGAGCAGTTCCAGCGGCGGCAGACCATAATCCGGCACGACCACGTCGTCTCCGGTGTTGTCGTTGGCCGCCGGAACGGGCGCAGTGATGGAACGCTCCGGCGATACCGGTTTGAGCGCGGGGGCATTGTCCGGTTTCAGTGTAAAAGGTTCGGGCGTAACTTCTGCCGGAGCTGGCTTCCGAAGCGGTGGCGTTTCGGGGGCGGGTGCAGTCTGGAACAGTGGGGCTTCCGGCTCTTTTCGCAGGGGAGGCACCCACGTTTGCCCGGCAAGGGCCGAGCGGTCACGCAAGATAGCGGTGGTGGACGGCACGGATTCCTGCTTTGGCTGAGGTGCTTCAGCGCGATGGAACAGGCGCGACCAAAAGCCACCTTCAGGTGCAGCGGTGGGCGGTTGCGTCTGCGCCCGGGCTGCATATTGCGCTGCGAGGGCTTCCACTCCGGGTGAGAGCGTAGGGGGCGTGCGCGGCGTGACCAGACGCGTCAGCAGGCAGAGCGTGTTGCGGATGCCGATAATCAAAAAGAACAACATAAGTGCCAAGGGCCACAGGAGCAGGTGCAATCCGGTGGTGCCGATGAGCGGACGCAGCAGGTCGCTGACGACCCATTGCCCGATGGCACCGCCTGCATTCGGCATAATATTGAGCGTTGCCAGCAAGGGAAGCGCGCGTCCGTCGTCGCCGCCAATCGTCTGGAAAATGCACGCTAAAACAAGGTAAAGCAGGGCAATCCAGATGACGCGCAAGCGGAAGTATTTGACCTTGGCATAGAGCATGAATCCTGAAATCAGAAAGAGCAACGGCAAGGCGAAGTAGCGATAGGCAAGCCCGGCGAAACCATAACCGTAGAAGGTCAACCACGCGCCGAGTTTGCCGAGACGATTGAAGGCTTCTCCGCCATTGGTCACAGAGACGGGGTTGCACAACCACGAGATGTCGTGCCAATCGTAAGAGACGAGTGACAGCAGAAGAATGAAGCTCAGGGCGAGGATTCCCACGCCGATGAGGCGCCGCCGAAGGAGATTGACCGATGTCGGCTGCGTCATCTCGCCGGAAAGCGGACTGGTTGTGGAAGCAGATGTTTTGGGTTTACTGGGCATAGCCGATCTATTCACTCTCTGTCACCAATGAAAATTTCATCAGTCTTGCTTTTCGTAACACTTTAATCACGTCCATGATACGCCCGTAAGCTTGTGTTTCATCGCCCCGGATGTGCGCGGCCACGTCTTTGTTCCTGGCCACGGCTTCTTGTGCTTTGAGGAAAAGTTCTTCATCTGTCACGGGCTCTTTCCCGATGAAGAGTTTTCCTTCTGCGGTGACATTGACCGTGAAAGGTTCATTATTCGGCAAAGGCTCTCCGGAGGCTTTCGGCAGCTGGACGGTAATACCGCCCTGCAAGGCCGGGAAGGTAATGATGAAGGCGATCAACAGCAGAAACGTCATGTCCAGAATCGGCGTCATGTTGATTTCGCCGTTGATCTGACGCGGTTTACGCTTTCTGCGTGACAATCTTGTGCGCAACATACTTACCGATCCTCAAGGTAGTGCAATCGCAATTTGCCCAAAAGGTCTTCGCCGAAGCCTTCCAAGTCCACGCTGACGGCTTCAAGTTTGCTCTGCAAAAGGTTGTAGCCGATTGTCGATGGGATCGCCACCACCAAACCAACGACCGTGGTTAACAGTGCCGAAGAGATACCGGGGGCCAACTGGGCGATATCCGCACTGCCGCTGGCCGCCATCGCCTGAAAGGCGTACATCACACCCCAGACGGTGCCGAAAAGCCCCATCAGCGGTGCCGAACTGGTGAAAATGGCAATCCAGGTCATTTCTGAACCGTTGAGCCGGACGCACGCTTCTTCAATCGTGTGAACGCAGACCGATTCCACCAAATCCATCTGCTTGCGCGTTAAACTGAGGCGATACGTGGGGTCGAGGTGCATTTTCTGGCGTTGTTCCACAGGGACCAATGCCGCCAGACGTTCACAGCTGTTGGCATAAATCTGACCGATGGGTGTATCGGTGAGCGTCTGCAACTGGTGCGCATTCTCCACGAAAATCTCCAGCGGGTCGTTCGTCCGCACAAAGGCATCGACAAATTGTGCCGACCGCGCACTGACCTCTGCGAGTTTCACTTTCTTGCTGAGCATCATTCCCCATGAGCAAATGCTCATCACAATCTGCGCGATGACAATGCACTGCCCCATGAAGTCCGAGTCGGCAAAAGCACGAAATGGTCCCAGCGAGCCGATATTCAAAAGAAGCAAATCTGCCGGTATCATTGCTTAAATCCTCTCGGGAGTGGGGATGCCCAGCAGGGTTAAGCCGCCGCGCAACACCTTGGAAACGGCGTCGCACAGACGGATGCGGCTGTCGCGCACTTCCGGCTCGGCCTTCAGGACGGGCGAACTCTGGTAGAAACTGCTGTAGAGCTGGCTCAACTGGTAGAGATAGTCGGCAAGGATGCTCGGCTTGCAGAGATCACCCGCCCGCTGCACGGTGTTGGGATATTGCAGCAGATGCAGGGCGAGCGACTTCTCGGCATCGGTGCCGAGCACGAGCGGATGCGCGGAGGGATCTTCGCCGGTCGCGGCGCGGTATTTATCCAAAAGCGAATTCAACCGTGCATTGGCATATTGCAGATAGGGCCCGCTATTGCCTTCGAGCGCGAGCGCACGCTCCCAGGTGAAGACAATCATTGTCGTGGGATCGTGCGAGAGATCGGCATACTTGATGGCACCGATTCCGATAGCTTCTGCCAATGCTGCACGTGCAGTGTCGCTCCAATCCGGATGACTCTCGTCCACGATTTTCCGTGCGCGTGCGGCTGCTTCATCCAGCAGGGTTTCCAATTTGATGACATTACCCTGACGCGTGGAGAACGTCCCTTCCGGAAGACGCATCAACCCAAAATAGACGTGCTGTAACACTGTCTTGGCGCAGTAGCCGAGCTTGGCGCAGATGGCAAAAAACTGCTTGAAGTGCAGCTGCTGACGATCGTCGGTGACGTAAATAATCCGTGCAGGGGCAAAGGATTCGGTGCGGTCTTTCACCGTGGCGATATCGGTGGAGGTGTAGTTGAAGCCGCCATCGCGTTTGCGCACAATGGCCACTTCCAGCCCTTCGTCTTTCATGTCTACAATCCATGCGCCCTCGCTCTGGGTGGCGAGTCCTTTTTCTTTGAGCGTTTCCACCACGGGAGCGAGCATCGGCTGATAGTAACTTTCACCCCGGTAAAGATCAAAGTGGACGTCCAAGCGGTCGTAGATGCGCCCGAATTCTTTCAGCGAAATCTCAATAAAGCGTTTCCACACCGCCAGATTCTCTGCATTGCCTGCCTGCAAACGCACAAGCTCTTCGCGGCATTGTTCCAACCACGCCGGGTCTTCCTTTGTGGCGTTGTAGCTCTTCACATACACCTTTTCAAGCAGTTCCACCGTGAGATTGTCGCGCTCTTCTTCGGTGAGGAAATGACGGTATCCCATGATGAGAATGCCGAATTGCGTCCCCCAGTCGCCCAAATGATTGTCGGCGATAACCTCATATCCCAGTGCCCGCAGGATGCGGTCAATCGCATTGCCGATGACGGTGCTGCGGATATGACCGATGTGCATCGGTTTGGCCACGTTGGGTGATGAATAATCGATGACCACCTTTTCTCCCGCGCCGCTCTGGGCGATGCCGAGATGGGCATCTTGTGCAAGGGCGCAAACACCGGCGGCCACGGCCGATTTTGAAAGCGTCAGATTGATAAATCCCGGACCTGCCACTTCGGCTTTTTCCAATATCTCCGGAAGGGGAAGAGCGCGGATCACCTCTTC
The DNA here is from genome assembly GCA_017531445.1 of Kiritimatiellia bacterium. GTDB lineage: Bacteria > Verrucomicrobiota > Kiritimatiellia > RFP12 > DVOR01 > Spyradenecus. Next base: position 62,844 of record JAFXKZ010000001.1, read on the forward strand.
GGCCAATGCGCGTGGATTTTTCCCGGCACGTTTTGCAATTCCCATGGCATCATTGCACTGCCAATCCCCAAAACGCGTATCTTTCGAGGGCACGACCTTGCCTCCGCCGCATCCCGGCACCACTGCCTCAAATGCTTCACTCAACCACTTTTTTGCAAGACCTTCGCAATCCATCTTCTTCTGCTCCTGAAACTCGGATAATCTTTGTCGGCAAATAAACACGCCGATATTCTACCACAATCGGCGCACGGACACACGCGCCTACGCGTAAAAAGATGCAACTGTTGTGTCCGTTTCCGGCACTTCCGCTGCGCGGACAAGGTTTTGCTGCTTCACTCTTGCCGTACATTTCGTCTTCAGTCCGTTGCACGCTTCTGGGCAAAAGTGGCGGAGGATTAAGCCCGTCTGAAGAATAAAATAACCCGTTGCGCCAGAATGATAAATCTTCGTTTCCGCGTGGTGCGGCAGCACGTCCGCCGGAAGCCCTGTGCAACATGGGCGATACTGCCGCGCAACATGGGCGACTTTCGCCGTCATTATCGCCGATATCCGCCGTGCGTTTCGCCCATGTTGCGCTTCGGCTTCCCGGGCAGTTTTTCCCATCCGCGTCGTGCGCCGCTTTCCATCGGTGCGGACACGTCTTTCAGAGCCCTGCGTTTCCAGTGCAACCTACGCTGAAAATCAATCCTTTTGCCGGATGAAGACTCGCCTTTCAGTGCCCTGCGTCTCCTATTGCAACGGCATCTCTTTTTCAAACGGGAAAGTGCAGTTTAATGTTGCAAGATGCGGATAAAAGGAGTAACATATTGATGAGGGTAGTTATTGTGTTGACGATTCCTTCAAATCCGTTTTCAATCAGAAAGTGTTTGGATTATGTCGAAGCAACAGAAAAAACTCAAAGTCGCGATGGTCGGTGGCGGAATGGATTCGCTCGCCGGACGGATGCATCGTGCTGCGATTGAGGCGAGCGGTTGCTTGGAGCTCGTCTGCGGCGCATTCGGATCAACCCGTCAACGGTCAATCGAAACGGGGAAAGCATTGGGGTTGGAGCCGATGCGTGTCTATGGTGTTTACCGCGATATGTTTCGTCGGGAATCGCGGATGACTGCGGAAGAGCGGGTGGATTTGGTGACGGTCATTGCGCCGAATAATATGCACTATCCGGTGACGATGGCGGCGTTTGATGCGGGTTTTCCGGTGTTTTCGGAGAAGCCGATGAGCTGCAATATGGATGAGGCGCAGAATCTGAAGCGTCGCACGTTGATGAGCAAAGAGTTGTATGCTACAGCGTATGTCTTTCCGTTTTATCCGGCGTTGAAGCAATTGCGCACCTTTGTATCGGAAGGCGGCATCGGTAATTTGCGCCGTGTGGATGTGCGTTATTACCACGGATGGATGGGGGTGCGCCTTGAGACAGCCGGCAGTCGCAGTGCCTCGTGGCGCGTGGATGCGAAGCGTTGCGGCGCGGCCGGAGCCATCTATGACTTGGCCGGTTCGTGTGCGTTTCTGGCAGAGTGGGCGACAGGTCTGGAAATGTCGGCCCTGTGTGCCGTTGGTCGTCCGGCGGTGGCCGGGCGGCTCCTGGATGACGATGCTACCGTGTTGCTGCGTTTCAACAATGGCGCGCTGGGCATGATTGCCGTCAGTCAGATTGCTTTGGGCGAGGCAGACGGTGTGCAGCTTTCACTTTATGGCGACAAAGGTTCGGTGCATTGGCAGCAGGCTTCCGGAAACACATGGACGGTGGTAACCGCAGACGGCAAAGCGACCACAAAAACTGTGCGCAACGCACCTGTGCCAACACGCGGTGCGAACCGTTTTGCAGAGCCGTATGGAGATGATGCCGCCTACGTGGCCGCGCTGACTGCAAACTACCGGGATTTCGCTGCGGAAATCATCGCTGCCCGCGCCGGAAAAACCGCGAAGACCAGTTATGTAAATGTGGATGCTGCGCTGCGTATTGCGACGTTCAACGATCTGGCTTATCGCAGCATGGTCTTTACATCAGAGGGGCGGCAGGAGAAATGGACAGCCTTCAATGTGCCTGAGGTTGTGCTGTTAAGTTGAAACCCTTTGCATGAATATCACATTGCCGCGGCGTGAAAATGCTCCGCGGCTTTTTTGGAGAAGCAGATGACGTGCCATCAGATTGCGGCATTGCTGGATGCGGAGTTGAATCCGGCCGCCTACAAAGATGTCTCAAACAACGGTCTTCAAGTGGAAAATACCGGAGAGATTTCGGTTGTGGCAACGGCCGTGGATGCTTCGATAGAGACCTTTGAAGCAGCATCGCGTTTCGGCGCACAAATGGTAATTGTCCACCATGGGCTCTCGTGGGGCGGGTCGTTGGCACGGATCACCGGGCTGAATTACCGCTTGATTTCCTGCGCAATACGGTTGAATCTGGCGGTTTACGGGATGCACTTGCCGCTGGATGCGCATCCGGTATTGGGCAATAATGCGCAGCTTGTCCGTGCGCTCGGGTTGCAAGACGTGACGCGGTTTATGGACTATCACGGGCAGAAGATCGGCTATTGCGGTGTGTTGCCGGAGCCGCTTCCGCGCGAAGCGTTTGCAGCACTTGTGAAACAGGTGGTGAAATCTCCCCGTATTGAATGTTTGGAATTCGGCACACCTGTCATCCGTTCGGTCGGGGTGTGTTCCGGAGGCGCACCGGAGGGTGTGGAGCAAGCCGCCGCAATGGGGTTGGATGCCTACCTTTGCGGGGAGGTAAATCTCGTGGCGTATAATCTGGCTAAACAATTGGAAACCAACGCCTATTTCGCCGGACATTACGCGACAGAACGCTTCGGTGTGCGCGCATTAGGCGATTGGCTCTCCGGACAAGCCGCCCTGGAAGTGCAATTTGTTGACCTCGATTTACCTTATTGAACCGATGTAAAGGCAGCGCGAGATGTTGAGTAGACGCACGTTCCTTGCGATGGCAGCCGGCGGCCTTGCTGCCGCGACCTTACCGGCAGCAACGGAGACTTCGGAGGCTTCTGCCGCCCCGGATATCGTTTTGTTCCTTGTCGATGACATGGGCTGGCAGGACACAGGTGTGCCGTTTTGGTATCCCAACAACGGCAAGCAGCCGCGCAGAACGCCTTTGAATGAACGCTATCAAACGCCGCATCAGATGCGCATGGCCAGCGAAGGAATGCTCTTCTCTGCCGCTTATGCCCAGCCGGTTTGCTCGCCGACACGCGTCTCTCTTTTAACAGGCATGAATGCTGCTCGTCATGGCGTGACCAATTGGGTCGCCGGCGTGAATCGTGCGCCAAGCGATGGAATGCGGTTTGAAGGTTATACAGAGGCCCGCTGGGCGGTGAACGGATTGCAACCGCCGGGAACGATGTTGGAGGGCGTTACGCGAAATGCGTTCAATTGGCCTTCGGGTGAATATCCGGCGACGGCGGAAGTGAGGTATGCGCTGAATCGACCGTATTGCTGTGCAACAACGCTCCCGATGTGGTTGAAACGCGCAGGCTATGCCACCATTCTTGCCGGGAAAGCGCACTTTGGCGCGGGGGATGGTTTCGCGGAAACGGACGCCGTTACTCCCGGGCAGAATCCGCGGATGCTGGGCTTTGATGTGAATCTTTGCGGCTCTCACAAAGGGCAACCCTCTGCATATCGACCGGAAAGCGGGGCGTATTACGGCGGAGAAGTCTTCGGTTTGGAAGCACAACGTGCACAGGGAAAGATGCTGACTGAGGCACTTACGCGGGAGGCTTTGGCGGCGGTGGAGGCGCAAGACCCCGCAAAGCCGGTGTTTCTTTACCTGAGTCACTTTGCGCTTCACACGCCACATCATGACGCTGCTGCGCGACATTCGCGCCGGGACGCACGCGAAGACCCGGAAGATTCGCTCCCATGGAATGCGCTGGAGCGGAATTATTGCGATTTGGTTGAGGGCATTGACGCCAGCTTGGGCGAGGTGTTGGATTGGGCGATTGACCGGAAAGCGCGTACGGGGCGTGAGGTGTTGGTGCTTTTTGCCGGCGACAATGGCGGGTTGTCCGAACCTGGGCAACGTTTGGGAATGGGCGAGAATCAGGGGAATTGGCCGCTGCGTTCCGGGAAAGGTTCGTGCTACGAGGGCGGCATCCGGGTGCCGTTGATCGCGTGGATGCCGCAAAGAATCAAAGCCGGAAGTGTGTGTCATGCGCCGGTAATCTGCGAAGATCTTTTCGCAACCGTGCTGGATTATGCGGGGCTTGGAGCCATTTCGCCGTTGGATTGCGCGGTGACGCCGCCGGAAGGTTCTGTAGACGGGAAGGCACGCTTGCAGCAAGTGGATGGGATTTCACTGCGTAAGGTGCTGGAAGGTGGGCGTTCGTTGGAGGCGATGCGCCCGATTTTGATTCATTATCCCAATCTTTGGAGCGGTGTACCTGGGGCGGCGTATAATTGCTATACGGCGTTGCGGATGGGGGAGTGGAAACTGATTTGGCACCATGTTTCCGGCGAGATGGAATTGTACAACGTCGTTTCGGATGTTTCGGAAGCAAAGAATCAGGCGAAAAAGCGGCCGTCTTTGGTGGCGAAGCTCGCCCGTGAGATGTGCCAGCTTTTGCAGGAACGCGGTGCGCAGTTGCCGCGATTGGATGGCGAACCGCTCGCGCTTCCGGTGACGCTGGATGCGCATGAACACGAGTTTGAGAGGAAAGGTGACGAAAGATGACACGTGAACAGATTGATACTTGGTTTGAACAGCACCGTCAGGAGGTGCTGGAAGATTACTATACGCTCTTGAAATTTCCTACGATTGGTGCCGATCCGGCGCATACGGGTGATTGCCTTTCCTGTGCGCAATGGATTGTGGCGTTTCTGGAAAAACTCGGCTTTACTGCGGAAATAATCCAGAAAACGCCCTCCTTACCGCCTTTGGTGCTCGCGGAGCGTCCGGTGCCTGCGGCCGAACGGACGGTGCTGATGTATGGGCATTACGATGTGCAGCCTGTGGACCCTGTGGCACTTTGGCAGACGCCCCCCTTCGAGCCGACGGAGCGTGACGGACGTATCTACGCACGTGGTGCGCAGGATGATAAAGGACAATGGTTCTCGGTGTTGCAGGGCTTGCGGGCAGCGATTGAAAGCGGCGTGCAGCTGCCTTCAATCAAGATTATCCTTGAGGGGCAGGAAGAGAGCGGCAGCGGCGTTTTGGCAGATTTGGCCTATGATTTACGCAAACGCCTTGCGGCGGATGTGCTGCTGGTCGCCGATACCGGGAAAGATCCCTCCGGCCGGCCGGCGATTGTGGCGGGTTTGCGCGGTGTAATTCACTTCACGGTAACGCTGCGTGGACCGAAATACGATTTGCATTCGGGGCAACATGGCGGCATTGCGCCCAATCCCGCCCAAGGGATGGCGGCATTGCTCGCTTCGCTTCACACCGGGCAGGGCGCGATTGCCGTGGAGGGTTTCTGTGACGGCATTGAGGATCCCACCGAGGCAGAGTTCGCGCTCGCTACGGAAGGTGGCTTTGATGAGAATGCGTATGAACGTGAGATCGGTGTTTTGCCGGTGGGCGGCGAGCGTGGCGTTCCGGCGATTGTCCGTAATGCTTTCCGCCCCACGATTGAGATCAATGGCATCCATGGAGGATATGGCGGACCGGGTTCAAAGACCGTTATTCCCACGCATACAATCGCCAAGATTTCCTGCCGTCTGGTGCCGGGGCAGAGCCCTGCGCGGGTGTGGGACTGCCTGAAAGCACATTTTGAGCAGCATTGTCCGCGCGGACTAACATTGGAATTGACGGAGGTGACCGGATGTGAACCCGGCTTCCGTCTGCCGATTGACAGTCCGGTGATGCGCATTGCGCACGACCTGTTGAACACCTTTGACCCGCGGGGTGCCGTGCTGACATGGGAGGGAGCTTCAATTCCGATTGTGGCACGTCTGCGCGATATTACCGGTGCTGCGCCCCTGCTGGTGGGATTCGGTTTGCAGGAAGATCGCATCCATTGCCCCAATGAATCGTATTCACTGGCGCAATTTACCGATGGTGTCCGCTGGGGGGCTCAAATTTTTTCTGCGCTGGCATGAGGTTTGAACATGGGCGATCTTGCGGCTGAAGATCGCCCATGTTCCGTTGCAATCTCGGCGACTTTCGAGGGCAATCTCGGCGATGTTGTTTCCGGAAGTCCGCGGCAGGGGAGGGAAAGGGTGCAGAGATGAACGTTGAGATTCAAGATGTAGGGTATGGCGGCGTGGGTGTAGCGCGCTCGGCAGACGGGGTGATTTTTGTGCCGGGAGCGTTCACAGGGGAACGCGTAGAGGTGGAAATCGTCTCCAAAAAGAAACGGTTTGCGCATGCGCGGCTGCTGAACGTACTTGACGCTTCGCCCCATCGGATTGTTTCGCCCGTGCCGACAGTGCCCGGTATGGTCTATGCAAATTTGGATTACGCTGCGGAAGTGACGTTGAAACAACAGCAGCTGAAGACCCTCTTGCAGCGGATCGGTAAACTGGACGTGCCGGAACTGAAAGCCCCGGTGGCTTCGCCGCAAGCATTGCATTACCGCAACAAACTGACGCTGCATTGGGATGGCCGCCGTCTCGGATATGTCGGGGAAGATAATCGCACCCTCGTGGAGACGCCCATGTGTCCGCTTTCGCAACCGTCCATCAATGACTTGCTGAAACAACTGCGAGCCGATCGGCTTGCCCTGCGTAAAGTGCGCCCGGGAGAACGCGTTTATTTCCGTTATACGCCTCAAGACGGTGTGGTGGTAGGGTTGGGAAAACCGCCACAGGGCACGTTGACAGAGGTGTTTGCCGGATTGACGCTCACCGTGGCGGCAGATGCGTTCTTCCAAGTGAATCTCGCCTGTGCCGAGCTTTTGGCGCAGGCCTTTCGCCAAGCGGTGGGAGGAGCGCAGCGCGTCTTCGATCTTTATTGCGGCACAGGACTTTTCGGTTTTCTGGCGGTACAAGCCGGCGCAAAGGAGATTTTCGGTTTGGAAACTACACCTTCTGCGGTCGCTTCTGCCAAGCAGAATGCACGGCGAATGGGCGTTAAAGCCGAGTATCGCTGTGCGCCGAGTGAATGTTTGCCCGACCGGTTACCGCGAGCCGAGGCGTGGATTGTCGATCCGCCGCGCGATGGGCTTTCGGCAGAAGTGCGGCAAAATCTGTTGCAGGCACTGCCCGAGTGCGTCCTTTATATCTCTTGTGCTCCGGATACGTTGGCACGGGATTTGGCGCAATTGACCACGGCTTATCAGATTGAATCCATGCAGCTTTTCGATTTCTTCCCGCGCACTGCGCACTTTGAAACGCTTACGGTGCTGAAGCGGCTTTGAGCTGACGCAATTTGATTTTCGCTGCCGCCAGTTTCTTTTTCAACTGTTGATAATCCAGATTTTGCGTGAGGAGAATCTCCTCATAGCCCGCGTGTCGCTTTAAGAGATGCCGCGCGATTCGATCGGCTGTGCCCCAGGCAACGACCGTTTCGGGGAGATAGTTGTTGCGGTAGAAAAGCGTACCTGCATGGTCAAGCGCGATGATAGAAGTGATCGACTCGGCGGGAGAAGCTAAGGATTGCGGATTCGGATGGAGGCTTTCCAAAAGCGGTAGAATGGTTTGCAGCGCATCGGCAGGCAGTCCTTGGCGGAGCAGAATCATTGCATACGTATCAAGCGAATAAGGCGAATGGTGCTTGATTTTCCGGATTAACTGCAGGGCGCGTTCATTATTCTCGCCGGAGAGATGATAGGCCCATGCGCACTGGTTGTAGAAGGGATCAATGCCGGGAAACAATGCCAGTGTGCGCTCAATAGCGGTCGGAGCAAGGCACTTTTTGCCGAAATGAACGTGCATGGCGTTGAGCACAATCTCCAGTACTGCCTCCAGCTGCTGATGTTTATCAAAGAGCATTGCCCAGGCGGCAGACTGCTCCAACGTAAGCGGTGCCGCTTTTTTCGAGATGGAAAGGGCGTTGTGCAGAATCCACAACGTTTCTGCCTGCAGGCGGGAGCACGTAGCACATAGGAGCACGAGCGAGAGGAAAAGACGGTTTAATCTTCTGACCATGGTGTGATTTCTTGAAGGTAAGGATGGTGCAAATCTTTTTCCGAAAGGATGGGAGAGGTGTTCAAAACAGGCCAATCAATCGCCAATTCCGGGTCGTCAAACCGCAGACCGCGTTCGGCTTGCGGACAATAAAAGTTGTCGCATTTATAGGCAAAACGCGTGTAATCTTCCAGGACGGCAAAGCCGTGTGCGAAGCCGCGTGGGATGAACAGTTGCCGGGCATTCTCCGCAGTCAGCAGCGCGGTAACGTATTTCCCAAATGTCGGTGAGCCCTTTCGGATATCCACTGCTACGTCCCAGACAGCACCGCAGATCACGCGGATCAACTTCGCTTGTGCGTGATTTCCGGCTTGCCAATGGAGCCCCCGGATAACGCCTTTCATGGAGCAGCTTTCATTGTCTTGCACAAAGACCGCGTCAATTCCCGCGCGGTTGAATGCTGAAGCGTTGTAGGTTTCGCAGAAAGTTCCCCGCGCATCCCTGAAGATTTCGGGCGTAATCAGTTTCACTTCCGGGAGAGCTGTCGGTGTAATTGTCATGATATCGTGCAGCCGTTGGCGGCTTAATGCGTGTGATTGGCGATGTCGAAGAGATAGTCACCATAGGCGGATTTACGTACAGTTTCGGCGGCGGCGAGCATTTCTTCGCGTGTAATGAAGCCCATACGCCAGGCGATTTCTTCAATACAGGCGATCTTTAATCCCTGGCGATCCTGGATAGTTTTGACGTAATTTGCCGCGTCCTGCAACGCGTCATGGGTGCCGGTGTCGAGCCAGGCGAAGCCGCGTCCGAGCAATTGGACGTTGAGTTTCCCCTGCTCAAGGTAGCGTTGATTGACATCGGTAATCTCGTATTCGCCACGCGCCGAAGGCGTCAGCGAGGAGGCGATTTGCACAACATCGTTGTCGTAGAAGTACAATCCTGTGACGGCGTAATTGCTTTTGGGCTGTTGCGGTTTCTCGATAATGGAGATGGCTTTTCCGGAGGTGTCGAATTCCACAACGCCGAAGCGTTCGGGGTCACGCACGTAGTAGCCGAAGACGGTCGCGCCGGAACTCTCCGAAGCTGCCCGGAGCATCTTGCTGAAGCCTTGCCCATAAAAGATGTTGTCGCCGAGGATAAGGCAGACGGGGTCGCTGCCGATAAACTCTTTTCCCAGAACGAATGCTTGTGCCAATCCGTTGGGCTGTGCCTGCACTTTGTAGCTGAGTGTCAGTCCCCATCGGCGGCCATCGCCGAGCAGTTGCTTGAAAAGCGGTGTGGCCTCCGGCGTGGAGATAATCAGAATCTCCCGAATGCCGGCGAGCATCAGCGTGGAGAGCGGGTAATAAATCATCGGTTTGTCGTAAACAGGCAGGAGCTGTTTGCAGACGACCGAGGTGGCGGGATAGAGCCGGGTGCCGGCTCCTCCGGCGAGGATGATTCCTTTACGTGGCATCGGGGATCGCTTTCATGCTTGTGCCGACGGGGCGGTTTTTGGGAGGACAGTGCGCCTGGGGACGAAGCCTTCTGCACAGACAAAGAGCAGCCCGTAGAGCATCATGCAGGCCGGGCTCCGGAAGACTAGATCGATGAAGCTGTGGGCGGCGATCAGGGTGGTAGCGGCGAGTGCGAAGATGCAGTAGGCGCAGATGCGATTGAACCAGATGCGGTCGGCTACGGCATCATTCTGCGGGACGGAGGGACTGCGCAGGAGGGTTTTGAAGAAGGGCAGCACAAGTGCAGCGATACATCCGAGCATCAGGCCGAATCCGACCCATCCGTGCTCGGCAAGAAATTGGAGCGTATCGTTGTGAACATTGGCCTGTCCGGAGACCTTTCGATTGCGCAACCATTCGCGCTCTTCGGGCAATTCGGTGTTGATATAGTTGATGTTGAGCCAACGGAAACTCCACGCTCCTGAGCCGAAGAGCGGGTAGTCTTCCAATTGCCGTAAGGCGAGGATGCCCTGATAGCCTGAGCGCATCAACATGGGATGCCGGATAAAGTGTGCCCAATCCGTCTCGCCGATTTCTTTCAATACCGCATCTACTGCCGGGATGGCGCGATACGTGGGCATGGCAAAGGCCGCGGCGTGGGCTTCCGGTGTCGTGGCAGAAGCGATGGCCGCTGCGCGGCGTTCATTGGCAGAAACGGCATAAATGCGGAAGGCTGCCGAGCCGATGACGATTGCCGCGAGCGTGAAGAGCAGTGCCGGAAGTGCCACGCGCAACCGCATGGACATCGATTCAAAGTAGCGCAAAGGAATGTAGAGCGCGGCGAAACCGATGATTGCGAGTGTGAAGAGCACCCCGGCGCGTGAACCGGAAAGGATGGCTGAAACAGCGCAAAGAATGAAGGTGCCGATATAGAGCACCGCCGGCATACGGGAGTGTTCACGGTGTTCGATTTTCCACAGCAGCATCCCCAGAGCCAATGCCATCACGGCCGGGAAGAAACAGGCGGCATGATTGGGATATCCGAATGTGGCAAAGAAGAAGGCATGGCTTTCCATCCCCCAATAGAGGAAGGTGCCACCAACCAGATATTGGAAGATGCCGGCAACGGCGAGCACCGAGGTCATTGCGCAGATGAATGCACAGAGCATCCGTTTGGAATGGCGCAATGTCGCATGGCGCATTGCCAGAAGTGCCGTCAAGACCGGTGCGAACCATGCCAGCACGGTTACCGCTTCATCTGCGCGGAGGGCATGGGGAAGCCACGGCACCGGAAGCGAATCGGGCAGACGCAGATAGGTGGTTTGCCGGGGATTGGCGGGCGTACGTTCAAGCAGTGCTGCCGTATCCGGATGGCGCAACCATTCAAACGCAGGCGAGACCACCTCCCATGCCTGTTTGGCAGGATCCCATTCCAAAAACGTGTAAGCATTGAGCCATTGAACCGTCAGAAAGGCGACCAGCGCGAGTGACAACCATGTGAGCGGATCGCGCAGAAGACTTTTCCATACGCGTGTGCGCGCTTCGAGAAGCGATTCGGTGCGGCGTTGTTCCGGCAACAGAATCATCACTTCAATGAGCAGCAACGTCACCCATGGCACCCACGGTGCGAGCCAACGCGGCACGATACCGCCGCCCAGCCAGGTGAATAAGGTAAACATAAGCGCAACGAGCGCAACGACAATGTGGCGAACGATTCCCATAACAGGAAACAGTCTACCATATTTTACCCCGAAAAGTGCGTGTTTATGCCGGGAAATCCGCAGGAGGCGCACGGCTTTCTGCCCAGCGCGGCAGAGGCCTCCGCGGCTGCGTGTATTGAGGTGCCGCCGCTGCGGGAAAAAGACCCGCCCGGAGTTGTTTTTCACTTTCGGCGACATTGCGGGGCGGTATCGCCGAAGTGGCACCCCCAATCCGCCCGGGATTGCTTCCGTGTTTGGGCGATGTTGAAATGCGTTGCCGGGAAGGCGTTTACGCGCACGCTGTGCTTCTTGCGTGCAGGGTTGACTTTACCGTCCGTTTTTACGCGCTGAGCGCACTTGAGGCCCGGGCTTCCATACTTTGGCATCTGCTGTTGAGAAGGCTTTATTATGCTATACTTTCCCTATCGGGATTGATTTTTATGAAACAACGTCCGGTTTATCTTGTCATTACACCTTATTTTCCATCGCCGTCTTCATGGCGGTGTGCGTTTGTCTATGATCAGGTGCGCGCGCTTCAGAGAGTTGGAACACGCTACGATGTCCGCGTAGTGAATACGGAAGTGGCGGAGGATTATACCTATGGCGGCGTGCAGGTGATTGCCTGTCCGCGTCTGCGCCGCGGAGCGGGACTTTGGCCGTGGTATTATGAACAGCGCAACGGACGCAAACTGCTCCGGACGCTTGAAGCGCATCAGATTGATGTGCAGACAATCGCAGTAGTGCATACGCATCAAATCCAGACCGTGTGCTTTGCCAATTTCCTCAAACGCGTGAATCCTGCGTTGATGGCCATGGCACAATTTCATGATGCCGATCCTTATGCGATGCTGATTTGCGCACGGGGGGATTGGTTCGGGGTGAAGCGGCGGCTCTATTTCCGCTATTACCGCCGCGCAACGGAGCGATTGGATCGTTGTATTGCCGTGAGTGAGAAGGTAAAAGCGATGCTTGAAACCTTTCCGCAACATCGGGTTTACGGGCACTATGCACCGATGTGCCGCGTGGCGGCGCGGCTTTCAAATTGCCGCCCGGCACGGCTTCGTGCGGTGGAGGTCCTTTACAACGGCGTTGATGTTGCGCAGTTCCACGCCGATGCGGCTGTGGCGGCGTCTCCCCGAAAGGCGCACACCCCATTTTGTATCGGCACCATCGGTAATTTCGTTCCCGCAAAGGATTTTCTTGCGCTTTTCCGCGCCTTGCAGTTGCTTCGCGACCGTCTTGGTGCATGGGAGCTGCACGTTATCGGGAGCGGAGAGACCTTGCCCGAGTGCCGACGTTTCCTTGCCGAGAACGGATTGGAGCAGCAGGTTCACTTTTTCCCCGAGCGTGCGCACGAGGCGTTGCCGGCATTCTACCATACGCTCGACCTCTTTGTACTGCCTTCGGCTTTTGAAGGGTTCGGGTGTGTTTTGGCAGAGGCCGCAGCGTGCGGGGTGCCGTTTGTTGCCTGCCATGGACAAGGTTTTGAAGAGGTTGTTCATTCAATCGATCATGCGGAAGGTAAAACTGCTCTGGCAGAGACTGCGCTTTGCCCCCCCCACGCGCCGGAACTTCTGGCAGAACGGCTCCTTTATGCCTATGAACATTTTGCAGAGGTGCGCGCCGAGGGAGAAGCCTTTGGGCGCAAGTTGCGGAGGGAGCTTGACATTGAAGTGCTGGTGGGTCGGTTCCTCACAACGTTGCCTTCGCCGCCAGACGGTGATTGAAGGGAGCGCATCAACGGATGGAACAGGCGGGGTGTCGCCCCGAAGCGACACTTCAAAGTGCGTAAAGGAGTGCCTGTTTCGGGCAGAACGGGCGTTGCAAGCCTTACGCCCACGTGAGGCAGTCGAGTTATGATATTATTCTAACAAGCGTTATGTCACTTGCCGGAATGCAGCATCAAGGAGTCTACCCCGGGGAAATGGTTTCACCATTTTTCTCCATCATCATTCCCGTTTACAATGTCGCGCCCTATCTCCGTGCGTGTTTGGACTCGATGGTGGCGCAAACTTTCAGCGGGTGGGAATGCCTGTGCGTTGATGATGGCTCAACGGATGATTCGGGGAAAATACTGGAAGAATACGCGCAACAGGATGCACGTTTCCGGGTGTTTCATCAGCAAAATGCCGGTGTTTCTGCCGCACGGAACCGGGCATTGGCGGCGGCAAAAGGCGCGTTTATCGGTTTTGCCGATGGGGATGACTGCTTGCGGGCGTCATGGCTTTCCACGGCGTATCACGCGCTTGCGGCTGCACCATCGGCAGATCTACTGCGTACGCGCCTTCAGCGGATTTCCGCAGAGAATACCAAGCCTGTGCTTACGGAAACGGAAACAGGCGCAGTGACACATTTCGTACAGCCGGCAGACTGCCGTGCGTTTCTCTTGAGCGAGGCGGGATGCGTAGGGATCTATTTGTCGCTGATCCGGGCTGAAATTGCAAAAAGATGCCGTTTCAATGAGACCTTACGGATTGGCGAAGATGGTCTTTATGCCTGTCAGACGGGATTTTATGTAAAGGAACTGCTGGCGATAGACTTCGTCAGTTACTTCTACCGTTCGCGCCCGCAGGCTGCGACTGCTGTGCCCCGCCGATTTGAAGATGCGCTTGAGTTCCTGTCGTGTCTGCTTGCTTGCTTTGAAGCGCACCGCACGGAACTCTTTGAAACGGCGGCGGTCAAATGTGCAGCAGTGCGGCTCTTTTCACGATTTGTTGAGTGGGAGATGGTCGCGTGGTTTGCCTATGCCGCCGCTTCGCGCAGCCGTTCGGCAAAGGTTCATCGCAGGCTGTTGAGGCAAATCCACAAGCGCGGATATCTTTCGTTTTCCGCGCTGACGGGACGTTGGCGATGGCCGATGCGATTCTTTTTATGCGGCGCGACTGCAGGGGTTTTCCGATGGAATGCTACGCTGATCAGCAGCGCATGGCAAATGAAACAGCAGGTTCAACGATGGCGGAAGACATCCCGAAAGTGATTCATTACTGTTGGTTCGGAATGAAGCCTAAGCCGGCACTTGTTCGGCGTTGCATCGCTTCGTGGCGGAAGTATTTTCCGGATTACGAGATTCACGAGTGGAATGAAGCCAATTTTGACGTCAATGCAATTCGCTACACCCGTGAAGCCTATGCACAGAAGAAATATGCCTTCGTCTCCGACTACGCCCGGTTTAAGATTCTTGAAGCGCATGGCGGTCTCTACCTCGATACCGATGTGGAAGTGATTGCTCCGTGGGATGAGATTCTTGCGCGAGGGGCTTTCATGGGGGCAGAGCAGGACCCTCTCGATGGAGATTTTACGGTATGGCAGGTCAATCCGGGGCTTGGTTTCGCGGTGGCTCCCGGAAATGCCTTTTGCAAAGCGATGATTGCCGCTTACCAAACGCGTGCGTTTCTTCTGGAAGAGGGGGCTTGTGACCTTACGACCGTGGTTGAAACCGTCACGCAAGCGTTGCTCGCACATGGGGTTGAAACAGGCGCATCGGTGATTCACGCTGCCGGGTTGCGGATCTATCCTGCGGCATATTTCAATCCGAAGCCGCATCATGGGCGTTTGGTGCTCGCACCGGAAACCCGAGCCATTCACCATTTTGCCGATTCATGGCACAGTCCCAGGACGAAAGCCATTCAGTGGACAAAGCGGCATTTCGGGGTTCCTCTGGCTTGTATACTTGCGCTTCTTCTGCGCAATCCGCTCAAGATTCCTTCACGCATCTTCCGTTTTCTGCAAGAGGGAAAATGATGAAAACCTTTGTGGTAAATCTCGATTGTCATCCCGAACGCCTAGCACATATTGTGGGACAATGCGCACAACGGGGGCTTACTTTTGAACGTATTCCGGCTGTCCATGGCGCAAGTCTTTCACGAACGGCACGAAGGCGCGCCTTTGCAGCTTTCCGTTCGTGGTGTGCCTTGGGGCGGCGTCTGACACCGGGAGAAATCGGTTGCGCGCTCTCACATTGTGCAATTTACCGGAGAATGGTCGAGGAAAAGATCCCGGCAGCACTCGTTTTTGAAGATGATGTTATCATTGCACCGGCTATCCATGAACGTCTCAAAGACGTGGAAGCCTTTCTGAAGCTTGACCGGCCGCAGGTGGTACTTCTCTCCGCGATCTTCTTTGATGGCGGAGAGAAGCGCGGTATTCTCAGAAACCGGGATGCGGCATGGGGAACAACGGGTTATGTCATTACGCTTCCGGCAGCAAAACGAATTGCCGATGCCAATACGCCCGTAGTGGCAGAAGCTGATGCCTGGAAACGTTGGATGCGTCATTGCGGCGTGGAAGTGTATACGTGTTGGCCGGCCGTTGTCTGTCAGGAGGATGCTTTTGGGACAGCGGTCAATACTGTTCCGCGTAAACGCTTCACCGGATGGAGCAAATGGTGCCATCGAGCCTTGCGCATCCCCCAGCTCCTCGTGGATTGGTGCTTCTGGATACTGCTCGGGAAATGAGCCTGCAACCCTTCATTCCCGGCATGACAAAAAAGAAATTCGGAGCATTCTTTTTACAAAATGAACGCTTGGTGAATCTTCCTGCCGATATTTCTCCGGACGAAGATCCTTTCACGCAATCGTTTCAGACGTTTAATTGTGTCCATTGGAATGCGGAACTGCAAGCACTGTTCGGTGCATTCTCAAATTCTGTTTTGGAGTTCTTGCAGGTTTCTGCTGATGCGCTCTTAGAATCACTTTTGTGGTGTGGAGAAGGAAAAACGTTGAAATTTTCATTCGACAAGGTGAAATTCTTGGTGGAACTTCGGCTTTTTATAGAGTAAATTTGCAGCGCGTTCAGGTGGGAGATCGGGGGAGAAGAAGCAGAACTTGAGGATGCGTTGGAAGAGCTTTTCGAGTGGGGGCCGTACGCATTCAGGCACTTCTTCAACGTTATCTCCGGGAAAGTCTTTTTTTGAATCGCCAATGGCAGCGCGGATTTTGAACAACAAATGTATTTATCTGGTCAGAGTGACAGTGTGCAGGATGACGATGTGTGTGAAAGGTTTAAGGGTTGCGTGGATGGTTCAAGGGTAAGAGATAAGATTGAAAGTGGATAATTGAGCGGTTTGAAACCGTTCAATCCGGAATTGTTTTTCGGCAGGGCGTATGCAGAATGAGGTGGACCTTCTTCAAAACAATGCAGGGAGCGGGTAGCCGCTCCCTGCAGGATTGAACGTATCTACGCCCTTAATTTTCGCTCTTCATTTGCGGGAAGAGGATGACGTCACGGATACATTCGGTGCCGGTCATGAACATGACGAGGCGGTCAATGCCGAGCCCGAGTCCGCCCGTTGGCGGCATACCATATTCCAATGCTTCGACAAAGTCCTGGTCGGTAGGTTCTGCATCTGCTTCTACCTGATTGGCGAAAGCGGCGCGTTGTGCTTCGGGATCGTTCTGCTCGGTGTAGCCGGGGCAGAGTTCTTTGCCGGCAACAACAAATTCAAAAACGTCCACGAGCGACGGATCATCCGGGCAGGCTTTCGCCAACGGTACATACTGCTTGGGGATGCGCGTAACGAAGGTTGGCTGCCGGAGTGTGCTTTCAATCATCTTGTCGTAGACTTCGTGGGAAAGGGTAACCATGTCGGTGATTTCATCAACAAGTTCCAATCCTGCATCGGCGGCTCGTGCCCGTGCGGTTGCATAGTCAAGCTCAAACCAATCAGCTCCCATCTTCTCCTTGATGAGTTCTTGCTGCGTTACTTCGCGATACGGCGGTTCAAAGTTGATGATTTCGCCGTTTTCGCCATAGGGCACCTGGCGTGTTCCGAGCACGGTATCGCAGAGATAAGGGAGCATTCCCTCGATGATGTTTTTCATCGACGTGCGATCGCCATAGGCTTCATAGACCTCAAGAACGGTGAATTCGGGATTGTGTGTACGGTCAATGCCTTCGTTGCGGAAGTCCTTTCCGAGTTCAAAGACTTTGTCAAAACCGCCGACAATCAGACGCTTCAAGTAGAGCTCCGGAGCGATACGCAACACCATCTCGCGGTCAAGGGCGTTGTGATGCGTTACGAAAGGCTTTGCGGCGGCTCCGCCGGCCTGCCCCTGCATGATGGGCGTTTCCACCTCAATAAATCCTTTTGAGGAGAGGTAGTTGCGGATACCCAGAAGGATTTTGTGACGCTTGTCAAAGCGTGCCCGGCTTTCGGGATTGGACATCAAGTCCAGATAACGACGGCGATAACGCTCTTCGGTATCCTGCAATCCATGCCACTTTTCCGGGGGCTGGCGGATCGCCTTGGAGAGGAGTGTCCATTCTTTGACTTCCACCGTCTTTTCGCCTGCTTGCGTGGTGAAAAGGGTGCCGTGGACGCCGATAAAGTCACCCAAGTCGAGCAGTTTGGCGGCGTTGTAGGCTTCTTCTCCCAAAACATCGCGTTTGAGCAGCACCTGAAAGGCATCGGTGCCGTCATTGAGATGAATGAACATCAGTTTGCCCATACGCCGTTTGGTCATGATACGTCCGGCGACAGAGGCGGCTTTTCCTTCTTCAAATCCTGCACGTACTTCGCTCAAGTTGCCTGTGCGCGGGAAGGCTTTCCCATAGGGCGCATAACCGAGTTCTGCGAGTTTACGGCGGTTTTCAATCCGTTGTGCGCGGTATTGATCGGGTGTCTTTTCCTGAGCCATGAGGCGTTCCTTACTTGGAAAGGTAGTCATTGATGAGGGCGGAGAGCCCCTCGACAGTGAAGCCGAAATATTCAGCGAGCTTGCCGGCTGGGCCCGAGGCTCCGAAGCCGCCCATGGTCAGCGTGGTGCCTTCATCGCCGATATAACGCTCCCAACCGAAAGCCGATGCCGCTTCCACCGCGATACGTTTCTTCACGGAAGGCGGCAACACGCGCTTGCGATAGGCGGCGTTTTGCGCTTCAAAGAGTTCCCAACTCGGCATGGAGACCACACGCAGGTTGCGCCCGTCGGTCTGTGCTGCTTCGAGGGCGAGGCTGACCTCCGAGCCCGAGGCAATCAGGATCGCTTCGGGCGTTTTGTCCGGATTGCGCTGCCAGAGGATATACGCGCCCCGGGCGGTTTCATCGGCAGAGGGATAGACAGTGCGGTCGATAACCGGCAGGTTCTGACGCGAAAGGAGAAGCGCAGTCGGGCCATGTTTGCGGCTGAGGGCCACTTCCCACGCCACGGCGGTTTCGGTGGCATCTGCCGGACGCAACACGCACATATTGGGCATGGCGCGCATGGCCGGAAGCTGCTCGATCGGTTCGTGCGTGGGACCGTCTTCGCCCACATAGAAGCTGTCGTGCGTCAATACGTAGATTACCGGAAGCCCCATTAACGCTGCAACGCGCATGACCGGACGGCAATAGTCGCAGAAAACAAAGAAGGTGCCGCCAAAGGTGCGCAACCCACCATGCACGGTGATGCCGTTCATGATTGCCGCCATCCCCTGTTCACGCACACCGAAACGGAAGTTGCGCCCGGTAAAATCGCCCTTGGCAATATCTCCCATCCCGTTGAGATAGGTCATATTGGAAGGCGCAAGGTCGGCACTGCCGCCCACAAGCCATGGGACGACCGGCGCAATGGCATTGAGCACTTTTCCGGAGGCTACACGCGTAGAGACAGGCTTACCATCCCATACCGGCAGATGATCTTCCAGATCTTCCGGCAGGGTGTTCTTGAGGCAGGCTTCCCATGCGGCTTTGAGCTTGATATCGGCAAAGGCAGCCTTCGCCGTGCGCTTCCAGGCATTGCGCACACGCTTCATCTTTGCTGCACGGGCGGCAAAGAGCGAACGCACGGCTTCCGGCACGACAAACGTTTCATCGGGATTGAAGCCGAGTGCCTGCTTGGTCAGGCGCAACTCTTCCGCGCCCAGCGGCGCACCATGGCAGGAGGCCGAGTCGGCCTTGTTGGGTGACCCTTTGCCGATGGTGGTTTCGCAAATCACGAGCACGGGTTTGTCTTCCGACTTGGCGGCCTTGCGCAACGTGCGGTCAATGGCGGCAATATCGTGCCCATCGCAAGTGAACACACGCCAGCCATACCCCTCAAAACGCTTTTTGGTGTCGTCGCTCATCGTGATGTCCACGCGTCCCTCAATGGAGATACGGTTGGAATCATAAAGGAGGATGAGTTTGTTCAAGCCCAGATTTCCGGCCATGGAGCAGGCTTCATGCGAGATGCCCTCTTCCAGATCACCATCGCCGCAGGTCACCCAGGTGCGGTGATCAACGAGCGTGTGCTCCGGCGTGTTGAAGCGTGCGGCCATCATGCGTTCTGCAATCGCCATGCCCACACCGTTGGCAATACCCTGACCGAGCGGACCGGTGGTCGTCTCGACCCCCGGCACAATGCCGTATTCCGGGTGTCCGGGCGTCTTGGAACCGAGCTGACGGAACTGCTTGAGGTCGTCCATTGAAAGCGCGTGTCCGGAGAGGTGCAACAGGGCATACAGCAACGAAGAACCGTGCCCGCCCGACATGACAAAGCGGTCGCGATCGGCCCATGCCGGGTCGCTTCCGCAGAGTTTGAGGTGGCGCAGCCACAATACGGCGGCGACATCGGCCAAGCCCAACGCCACCCCCGGATGGCCGGAATTGGCACTTTGAACTTCATCAGCGGCGAGGCAGCGCAACGTGTTGGCTGCCAAAAGCATCTCGTTAAGGTCAAGTTTGCTCATGTGCATAAACCTCTTTTTAAGGCAAAATCAAGCACATAGTATAACAAAAAGTCGCATAGTTCACAAACCGCTGCCGCGTAACGCACTGAAAACAGGTGTCCATTCATGGTGAAAACCGCAGGTGTGCCTATTTATTTCGGGCGTAGCCATCACCGCGGTGAACCTCCGGGGAAAACGTGGCTGCCAGTGCTTCGCTCGTCCGGTGCTGTGGAAGCACACGTGTATGCCGGGGGAAAGTGAAAATGAACATGGGCGAAACTGCGCGGGAAGATGGGCGAGAGTGCATGGGGCACTTGGGCGGAGTTCCTCGCGCACATGGGCGAAGTTGAAAACGAAGGTGGCCGTGAAACTTTTTCTTGTGGCGCGGCAACGGAAAAACGGGTGCGCCGTTCGCGCTTTCCGCTGCGGCAACGTTGCGCCCTGATAGCCTGCTTTGGAGGGGAGATGACGCTTGCTGTTGCGGGGAGGTTTTGATAACCTATCAATGGTTACCGGTCATAAAAAAGCCCCATACGGAGTACGTACAGGGAAGTCTTTGCGACTGCGGCATATAGCCTTGTTGTGAAAAGACAGTGTTATTGTAGAGGATTTTGCCCGGGACTGTCAAACGGAGGCTTTAAGATGAAGCGTTTAGGGATCGATTTGGGCACGTCGTCTTTGGGTTGGGCGATTCTGGATGATGAACGGATGTTTGCTTCACCAATAGGGGACGCGGCAACGTCTCCCATTGACTGCGGCGTGGTGATTTTCCCGGAAGGAATGGAGCGGGATAAATCGGATAATCTGAAATCTCCGGCGGCCTCACGGCGCAGTGCACGGGCGATGCGGCGGTTGATTTATCGCCGGAAATTGCGGAAGTTCCACCTACTCCAAGTGCTGATTGAAAACGGTATGTGCCCGCTCAGCGCGGAGGGATTGGCAAAATGGAAGGCCGAAGGGTGCTATCCGGTGCAGGAAGAAGCTTTTATGGCGTGGGTGCAGGCGAGCAATGACCACAATCCGTATGCCGATCGTGCGGCGGCGGCAGAGCGGGCGGTTGACCCCTTGACGCTTGGGCGGGCCCTCTATCATATCGCGCAAAGGCGTGGCTTCAAGAGCTCAAAAAAGGAGCAGTTGGAGGCTTTGCCCGGAGAGAGCAAAGCCGGGAAAAATGGGAAGAACTCCACGGAAGCAACGCAAACGAAGCAGGCAATTGATACGCTCACGCAAGCACTGGAGGCGGAATCGCTCACGTTGGGGCAATATTTTTACAAGCTGTTTTTGGCGAATGCCGCAGCGATTGCCGCTACGGGAGAATCGGGAACCTCAGAGAGAATCATCGAACGGATTCGCGGACGCAAGACCGGACGCATTGAGCATTATCAGAAAGAGTTTGAGGTGATTGCGGAGAAACAAGCGTTATCGTTGGAATTAAAGGAACGCCTGGCCTCAATTCTTTTCTTTCAGCGTCCGTTGCGGATTCAGCGTCATACGGTCGGGTATTGCGCACTTGAAAAGGGAAAATCGGCCAGAAAATATCGCCGCTGCTTAAAGAGTCATCCGACGTTTGAATACTACCGTGCGCTTTGCTTCCTTAATAATTTGCGCGTGGGTGAGACGTTGCAAGAGGGGAAAGACCGATTGCAAAATGGCGAGGGCACTCCTTTGTCGGCGGAAGAGCGCGCCAAAGTATTGGAGGCTTTGTGCGAAAAAGATAATTGCACAGTGGAAGAACTTTTCGGGAAGAAAAAGTCGCCTTTGGGCAAAAAGGTCTATACCAATTACCGCCCCTCGGATGATGCTCCCGTGATGCCGATCCGGGCACGCTTTATGAAGTTGGGGATCCCGGAGGCTCAATGGCAGATGGCGTTGAATGCCGCCATGGATTTTGAAGACCTTGAAAAGTTGATGGTTTGGGCACAGAAGCCGGAAACCCTTGGGCTCGAACCGAAAGCTGCGCGCACCTTTGCCCGGATGCGCTTTTCGACAGATCGCGCCGATTACAGTCTCCATGCAATCCGGAAAATCATTCCTTATCTGGAGCGGGGGTTTACGCTGCGCAAGGCCACTTTCTGTGCAAAATTGGGTGACATCATCCCGGCGTTTGAAGAGAAGCGCGAGCAAGTGTTGCAGGGTCTGTGCGACTGTGAGCGGAATTACGCGGAAGAAAAGGCGCGCCGCGTGCCGGGTGGGTATGGAAAAGTGAATCCGCTGGAGACCTACCATTACAAGCGTTATCTCGCCGCGCAATGGGAAGTTTCGGAAGAAGCCTTCAAGCAGTTGTATGTGGATCTCACCGAGACCGATGAGGCGAATCCGGTGTTGCCTCCGGTGAATCTGGGCGCGATCCGCAATCCGTTGAGCTGCCGTTCGCTGACGGTGTTGCGGCGTTTGGTGAATGCCTTGCGTAAAACGGGGAAGATTGATGCCCAAACGCAGATTTTCATTGAATTGGCGCACACGGTGAACAGTGCGAATGATTGCCGTGCGATTGAGCTGTATCAGAAGGAACAGAAAGCAAAACGTGAAGAAGCCGCTGCCGAGGTGCAGAACATCATTGACGAGCATCATCTTTCCATTACCGTTAATGAAGATACGATTTTACGCTATTTGCTTTGGGAAGAACAGGAGAAGTGTTGTGTCTACACAGGGCAACCCATCAGCCAGAAAGCGATCTTCACCGACTGTGATATTGAGCATACCATTCCGCGTTCGCGCGGGGGAACGAATGAACTTGAGAACCTTACCTTGTGTTTTCAACACTACAATCGCAATGTGAAAAAGGGAAAACTTCCCTCGGAGTGTCCCAATGCCACAGAAGCGTGGTTCGACCCGGAGACGAAGGAAGAATATCCGGCGTTGCAGATAAGTAAACCCTTGAAGCAGTGGCGCGATGCGTTGCATGGTTTGCAGAAAAAATTGGAGAAAAAACCGAAACGCGGCGGTGATGTTTCGATTTACAATCAGCAACGCATCAAATGGCTGTTGAGCAAGCGCAAGAGGGACTATCTGAAAAAGAAATTGGAGACCTTTACAATCACGCGTGACAAGGTGGAAGAAAAAAGCTTCATTCCCCGACAGATGGTAGATACCGGCATCATCACTACGCAGGCTGTCAAGTTTTTGAAGAGCCGCTATCGGCACGTTTATACGCGCAACGGTGCTGTTACTGCTGCCGCCCGAAAAGCGTGGGGGATTCAGAAAGAAGATGAGAAAAAAGCGCGTGTTGACCACATTCATCACGCGGTAGATGCGTGTGTGATTGCGGCACTGGATCCGAAAGCCTTTACGGAAATCTGCACACAGTTGGGCAAAAATGAGAAAACTACGCGCTGGAATGCGGTTGTGCCGCCGCCATATGAGGACTTTGCACGGCGGATCAATGCGGCGACCGAAAGCGTGTTGGTGCGGCATTTGCCGTTGAATCGTCAGGTGCGTCCGATTGGTAAGCGGCGGCAACGGGTGCCGCTATCGGTGAAAAAGCAATTGAAGTTTGAGAAGAAGGCACCTGCAAAAGCGCAAAGAACCTTGGTGGTGCGTGGCAGTTTGCACAATGATACGCTTTATGGAAAGATCAAAATTGCAGGTGAAGAAACCGTTGTTTTGCGCAAGACGATCTCCGCACTTGGCAATGACCTGAAGAAAAATGTGGCAAATGCGGTGGACAAGGCCGTAAGAGAGGCCTTAGAGCAACAGATTGCAACGTATGAGGCTCAGGGCATTGCGGTAAAAGACCTGCCCAATCAACGTTATCACCTCCCCTCCGGAATCCCCATCAAAAAGATTCGCGTCAAAATCAGCAAGCCTAAAAATCCGGATGCACTCCGCGCACAAGCCTTCGCCCCCGATAAGCCCGTCTATGGTTCCGGAAGCGATGCTTTGTGTCTTGAAATCGTCCAGAATAATAAAGGGGTGAGCGTTCCAATCTATCGAACGCTTCTTCAGGAGGTAAAAGAAACTCGATCGGATGAAGAAAAACGTGCGGTATCTTTCAAAATTTATCCCATGCAACTTGCGCTTACGTATGAAAAATCTCCGGACGAATTAAAAATGCTTTCCGGTCGGGAATTGAGTAAGCGACTCTATGTTGTCCGAAAGGTGACAGATGATGGTAGAACGACGCTTTACTACCATCGGGAAGCACGACGCTCTACGGTGTTGGGTGAAGAATTAAAAGCGATGGGGAAAAACAAAGAGGGTGCCTCCAATGTTAATTTTTCAAGCCCTGAACCATTGCTGCTGGTCACCAAAGGCGTCTTCCTGGAGCATATGCTCTTTGAAGGCGTTCACTTCACGTTGTCAATGGATGGTAAAATCGAGTGGATTGATGATTAAACGCACGGTCTGTTTCTCAAATCCGGGGACGCTTCGTCTTCATTTGCGCCAGCTCGTCTGGCGGGGTGAGGATGCGCGGGAAACCGCTGTACCGATAGAAGATCTCGGTGTGTTGATTTTGGAGTCACCGTTAATCACGGTAAGCACGGCTTTGTTGCAGGCACTTACGGAAGCGTGTGTAGCCGTTGTGCTATGCGATGCGGCGCATTTGCCGTCAGGCTATTTACTGCCGCAGGCGTCGCATACGTTGGCAAGTCGCATCTTGCGTCAGCAGATTGAGCTTTCCGATGCACGGGCAGGGATGTTGTGGCAGCAGATTGTGATTGCCAAAATCCGGAACCAAGCCGCCGTGATTCGGAGCATGGATGCAACAAAAGCAGAGGAACTGCTTCAGATGGCAGCGCAGGTAAGGCGGGGCGATGTGACAAACCTTGAAGCGCAAGCTGCCAGACGTTATTTTGAAGCGTTCCCGATTCCGGAAGACGTTTTCCATCGGTCGCGGTACGGGACAATGCCGAATGCCGCGCTGAATTACGGTTATGCAATTCTACGTGCTGCCGTGGCGCGTGCGCTGGTGGGGTCGGGCTTGAATCCGGAATTGGGATTGCACCATCGCAACCAATACAATCATTTCTGTCTGGCAGATGATGTGATGGAGCCGTATCGTCCATTCGTCGATAGGATTGTTTTGGAGCATCTGGACACCTTTGAAAAGACGGAATATCCCACCAAATTGTCCGCGAAAGGGAAGCAATTGTTACTACCATTCCTGACAATGGATGTGCAGCTTGGAGCGGCGACACGACCGCTTTTTAATGCACTTCAATTGACCTCCGCATCGTTGGTACGGTGTGTTTGCAATCAGCAAAAAACGCTTGAACTCCCCTCAATTCCATGAGTGAAGTCGATTTCTCTGCGATCAATCATTACAAAGCGATGTGGCTTTACGCACTCTTTGACTTGCCGACCGAAACGAAGAAGCAGCGGAAAAACGCCGCTCTTTTCCGAAAAGGACTTCTGCAGGACGGCTTTACAATGTTTCAATTCTCGGTTTACATCCGCCACTGTGCTTCCCGGGAAAATGCCGAAGTCCATATACGGCGTGTTCGCGCAATGACGCCGGAAGAAGGAAGAGTCGCGATTATAGCGGTAACCGATCGCCAATTTGATCAGATGGTTATTCTCTATGGCGCAAAAGAAAAACCGCCGCCGCCTGCGCCTCTGCAACTCGAACTCTTTTAACTTTTCACTCAAAAAAGAACGCTTTCAACTCCATTTCAGGGAGATTGAAAGCGTTTTGAGATTTGATTTCACCTCTTAACTCATTCATACAATAAAGAAATATGACTTCAATATTGTATCAAATCCCAAGAGGGAGTCTTTTCACAACTATTCAACAATCATATTCAACTCCTTTTCTATTGTATCAAATCCCAAGAGGGAGTCTTTTCACAACTCCGTGGCGCATTTCGTTTTGATTCTCCGCATTGTATCAAATCCCAAGAGGGAGTCTTTTCACAACAGTGAGTCTTGCGTAGGAGTTTTAGAAACTATTGTATCAAATCCCAAGAGGGAGTCTTTTCACAACTCTGCGTAAATGTCAAGAAGATTCTGCTCCATTGTATCAAATCCCAAGAGGGAGTCTTTTCACAACTGCATAAGATAGGCGGCGTTGGTCGCGGAGATTGTATCAAATCCCAAGAGGGAGTCTTTTCACAACTCTTCGCGCACGAAATGAAAACTATCAACGATTGTATCAAATCCCAAGAGGGAGTCTTTTCACAACTGAGCGCATCCACTTCCTCTTGACGCGGCCATTGTATCAAATCCCAAGAGGGAGTCTTTTCACAACCACCAAGTAAATAATGGCAAAAAAATAGCATTGTATCAAATCCCAAGAGGGAGTCTTTTCACAACCTTCTCTTTCTCCCCGCGTTGGGGTAGTTGATTGTATCAAATCCCAAGAGGGAGTCTTTTCACAACTGGAACGCCCCGAACGCATCACTGTCCAGAATTGTATCAAATCCCAAGAGGGAGTCTTTTCACAACCACCTGGACGGGCAAGAACATCCCGTTGGCATTGTATCAAATCCCAAGAGGGAGTCTTTTCACAACGGTGTTTCAGTTCGGGCGATGCTTGAGAATATTGTATCAAATCCCAAGAGGGAGTCTTTTCACAACCAAAAGACATCCATCTGCACATCCCATGAGATTGTATCAAATCCCAAGAGGGAGTCTTTTCACAACCGGATACCGCCTATAAATACAGCGCGGAAGATTGTATCAAATCCCAAGAGGGAGTCTTTTCACAACCATGGCTGGGGACAACATTACCAAAGCACGATTGTATCAAATCCCAAGAGGGAGTCTTTTCACAACATACCTGCTTCGTTGCCGAACAGTCTGCCGATTGTATCAAATCCCAAGAGGGAGTCTTTTCACAACCATAAGGACAAACTTTAGCAGTTGCGGATAATTGTATCAAATCCCAAGAGGGAGTCTTTTCACAACTGTCACTGGTGGCGCCGACCACGTATTTTCATTGTATCAAATCCCAAGAGGGAGTCTTTTCACAACCTTCTCCAACTGCTGAATTTTTTTCAGTAGATTGTATCAAATCCCAAGAGGGAGTCTTTTCACAACCACTGCTGTTTTTCTCCTCCAGCAGTAGCAATTGTATCAAATCCCAAGAGGGAGTCTTTTCACAACCCGCGGCGCGTCTTGGACGCATATCAAAAAATTGTATCAAATCCCAAGAGGGAGTCTTTTCACAACTTTTTGGCGTAACTGTGAAGTGTCAAGAAAATTGTATCAAATCCCAAGAGGGAGTCTTTTCACAACGGCCCGGGCAGAAAATACGTTATTTTGCTTATTGTATCAAATCCCAAGAGGGAGTCTTTTCACAACGTTGCATGGCGTGAAGCGGTTCGCGCCTGCATTGTATCAAATCCCAAGAGGGAGTCTTTTCACAACTGGGCACGTGGTCATCGATGCAAGCCTCCGATTGTATCAAATCCCAAGAGGGAGTCTTTTCACAACCGATATACCATTTGTTGTATCTTTTGACGAATTGTATCAAATCCCAAGAGGGAGTCTTTTCACAACCGATATACCATTTGTTGTATCTTTTGACGAATTGTATCAAATCCCAAGAGGGAGTCTTTTCACAACTAGTTCTCGCTGCGCCTCCCTACGGCACACATTGTATCAAATCCCAAGAGGGAGTCTTTTCACAACTACAGGTGCGTGGCACTAAGAAGTCGCTTCATTGTATCAAATCCCAAGAGGGAGTCTTTTCACAACTGTACGCCGCCGTGGGAGACCCATGCGGAATTGTATCAAATCCCAAGAGGGAGTCTTTTCACAACGAAGAAGTAGGTGGTGTTGCGTATGTGTTAATTGTATCAAATCCCAAGAGGAAGTCTTTTCACAACTAATCGATTATTAACTCTTCTTTTCCGGACATTGTATCAAATCCCAAGAGGGAGTCTTTTCACAACAGTTTGCGCAGTTTGCACGTAACTGTTTGCATTGTATCAAATCCCAAGAGGGAGTCTTTTCACAACCGCATTGAACTTCAAAAAAATAGAACGCCTATTGTATCAAATCCCAAGAGGGAGTCTTTTCACAACAACGAGTGGGTAGACTGCGAGGCCACCATTATTGTATCAAATCCCAAGAGGGAGTCTTTTCACAACTAGGCGGATTGGCGAAGCGTAGAGATTTCTATTGTATCAAATCCCAAGAGGGAGTCTTTTCACAACTCTTATTTATTAGATTTGTTCGGCCCGGAAATTGTATCAAATCCCAAGAGGGAGTCTTTTCACAACTTCTATTCTGATGAATACGCAGGCTTGCTCATTGTATCAAATCCCAAGAGGGAGTCTTTTCACAACCCGGTGACAGGGTCAATGCCGTTTTCGTCAATTGTATCAAATCCCAAGAGGGAGTCTTTTCACAACCCAAAGCAATGGCAATTAAAGAAAATGCTAATTGTATCAAATCCCAAGAGGGAGTCTTTTCACAACGTATGTCATCACATCTAATGCCGCAGCCCTATTGTATCAAATCCCAAGAGGGAGTCTTTTCACAACTTTTGCGTTTGACCTCAAGTGCGCCCGCCCATTGTATCAAATCCCAAGAGGGAGTCTTTTCTCAGTAGTTTTCTCAGTAGAGAGTAATAAAATTATTAATCTATAAATAAATAATGGAGGGGGACAAGGAGTGAGATCGGTAACTTATGGCAAAAGGGTGTGTGCGGCAATGCTTTTCATGAGAAAGGAGGTTCTTTTATGGAGCGGCTGAATGCGTTATTCTTTTTTAGACGGGGTGGTTTGTGGTATAATGTACAGCGTTTTTTTACTTGAAGGAAGGTCTATCATGATGGAAGAAAAATATCCGTTTCACGCGATTGAACCCAAGTGGCAGAAGTTTTGGGATGAGAATGGGACGTTTCGCTGTGATGCGCAGGATGATTCCCGTCCGAAGTTTTATTGCTTGACGATGTTCC
Source organism: Kiritimatiellia bacterium (assembly GCA_017531445.1). Taxonomy (GTDB): domain Bacteria; phylum Verrucomicrobiota; class Kiritimatiellia; order RFP12; family DVOR01; genus Spyradenecus. The sequence continues at coordinate 91,472 of JAFXKZ010000001.1, forward strand.
CTTATCCCAGTGGTCATATGCACGTGGGGCATGGGCGTAACTACATCATGGGGGATGTGATTACGCGTTATAAGAAGATGACGGGGTATAATGTGCTTTCGCCAATGGGATGGGACAGCTTCGGATTGCCGGCGGAGAATGCAGCCAAGAAGTTTCATGTGCATCCACACAAGTGGACGATTGAGAATATTCAGGAGATGAAGCGACAGGTGCGCAGTTGGGGGGTCGGTTACGATTGGGAGCGTGAAATCGCAACATGCCATCCGGATTATTACAAGTGGACGCAGTGGGTGTTCTTGCAGGCATATAAACTGGGGGTGGCCTATCAGAAAGAATCTCCGGTCAACTGGTGCCCGCTGTGCACGAATCTGGCGAATGAGGAAGTCACGGCTGATGGACATTGTGATCGTTGCGGACGTCCGGTAGAGAAGAAGAATCTCAAGCAATGGTTCTTCAGAATCACTCAGTATGCCGATCGATTGTTAAAGGATTTGGATTTACTTGAGGGGTGGCCGGAGAAGGTTCGCCAGATGCAGGCCAACTGGATTGGAAAATCAGAGGGGGCAAAGGTCGTCTTCAAAGTGACCGAGACCGGGGATGAATGCCCGGTATATACGACGCGCCCGGATACGATTTTCGGTGTGACGTTTATGGCAATCGCGCCGGACAATCCGCTGCTGCAAAAGTTGCTTCCCGGTTCTGAGCGGGAAGCGGAAGTGCGCACATTCATTGATAAGCTTGCCAATATTCCTGCTGCGGAGCGTTTCTCTGATGCCACGGCGAAAGAGGGCGTCTTTACCGGTTTCCACGTGACCAATCCCTATAATGGTGATCGCGATATTGAATTGTGGGTGACGAATTATGTAGTCTCTGATTCCGGAACGGGAATTGTGATGGCGGTGCCAACGCATGATCAGCGAGACTGGGACTTTGCCACGAAGTATGATATCGCCAAGAAGATTGTCATTCAAAACGCTGAAGGCACTCTTGATTTGGCAACGATGACGGCGGCCTACGTGGAAGATGGCGTATTGGTGAATTCCGGTGCCTTTGATGGCATGGCCAATCGTGAGGCAATTAAGGCAATCATCGCCGATGGCACAGAAAAGGGATTTGCCGAGGCGACAACCAATTTCCGTATTCGTGATTGGAATGTGGCGCGTCAACGTTATTGGGGGGCACCGATTCCGATTGTGCACTGTCCGCACTGTGGTGCAGTGCCTGTGCCGGAAGATCAACTGCCCGTGCGTCTTCCGGATGATGTGGATTATGATGGTGATCAGGGGAATCCTCTGGCGCGGCATGAAGGCTTTGTTAATACTACCTGCCCGAAGTGTGGTGCACCGGCAAAGCGTGAGACCGATACGCTCGCCCAATGGTTGTGCTCGTGCTGGTATTTCTTGCGTTACATTGATGCCCGGAATGAGGCTGCGCCCTTTGATAAGGCATTGGTGGACAAGTGGATGCCAGTGGATCAGTATATCGGTGGCGTAGAGCATGCGGTATTGCACTTGCTCTACTCACGCTTTGTGGTAAAAATCCTCAATGATGCAGGGGCATTGGACTGTGTAGAGCCGTTTAAGGCGTTGTTTACGCAGGGGATGATTTGCAAACGTTGCGAAAAAGATGATGGCAAATACGTCAAGGGCAAACTCTACAAGATGTCGAAATCGGTGGGGAACGTTGTCTCTCCGGACGAACTGATTAAGACGTATGGTGCAGATACTGTTCGCCTGTACACGCTCTTTATCGGACCGCCGGAATTGGATGCCGAGTGGCAGGACGCTGCAGTGCAGGGGCCCTATCGCTTCCTTTGCCGTCTGTGGAAGCGTGCTTATGATGCCAAGTCCATTGTACCGGAGCAGGATGTCGCGGTGCAGATCGACGCACTTACGCCGGTGGAACGCGATCTTTATCGCAAGTTGCACCAGACTTTGGCCGGTGTGACTGATTCCATTGAGCACGGATTCCGTTTCAATACGGCCATTGCGCAGTTGATGGAATTGATGAATGTTCTGGATAAAGCCAAGATTGATGCGACTTCGTCCGATGCGGCGAAGGCGTTACTGCGTGAGACGATTGTAACAATCGCGCGGATGATGGCTCCGATTACGCCGCACATTGCCGAAGAGTTGTGGCAGGCGTTTGGCTGTACACCTGCCGGTGTGATGAGTGCCGGTTGGCCCACAGTGAATGCGGAAGCCTTGAAGGAAGATTCGCTTCAAATTATTCTGCAGGTGAATGGCAAGATGCGCGGTAAAATCATGGTGCCCGCAGGCATCGGCAAGGAGGAATTGGAGGTTCTCGCCCGTGATTCTGCTGATGTGAAGCGCTTTACCGATGGACAAACCATCGTCAAAGTGATTGTGGTGCCCGGGAAGCTCGTCAACATCGTGGTGAAATAATTACGTAAGCGTATGCTATTACGATGGGGCACGGTGTGAACCATGCCCCATTTTGTTGTTTTGTTCCTGTCGGAATGAGCGCGGGCGTAATGGAACGCAAGGCGATTAGAGCCCGGTTGCCTCTGAGACTTCTGCCCTGTCGGCTTCCAATGCGCGGGCGAACTGATCCGGGCATGAAGTGCCGTTTCGACACTGAATCCCTTTGAGCAAAGCGATGACTTCATCCACGGTGCGCCCAATAACCAACCGGGCAACCCCTTGCGTATTTCCAGGGCAGCCTCCCGAAAAGGCGCAGACGGTGATGCGGTTATCGACAATTTCGTAGGTGACACTTTGGGCACAGGTGTTTGAAAGACGGACGGTTTTCATATGTGGGATGTTCCGGGATGTTATTGAAAGCAAGGGGCACAGAGGGAAGAAGACGCTTTAAGGGCGTCCAAATCCTACGCAGATACAGTGTAGCAGATTTCATAGTATGTTCGCTGCTTCCGGAGTATGTTATACTTTTTTTGTTGGAAGGAGTTTGTCGGTAAATGAATGTGTTACGTTGTTTTGCATTGCTTTCGATTGTCGCATGGATGATGTTGCTTCCGATAGTGCAGGCGCGTTCGCCTTTGGCGCAGCGGCATTTGGAAACATTGCAGCGCGACTATTCTCAGACAAACCGATGGGAGGCGTTGGATCCTGTGGATGTCCGGGAGTATGTGCTTCCGTTGACTTCTCTCGGAGAAGAAGAGGTGGATTGGCTGCCGGTATTGCGTCCGCTTGCGCACGAACTCACGCAAAATGCGCAGACGCCTCTGGAGGCGGCGATGGTGTTAAACCGGTATCTGTGGAAGCGTATCGGCGTAATTTACTCGACAAAACGCGAGAAGGCAAATCAAGATCCGTTACATTCCATCCGGCTGGGACTTGCCTCTTGTTCCGGACTTTCCATCTTGTTGGTAGATGCGTGCCGCAGTCTTGGGATTCCGGCGCGAGTAGTGGGGTGCCTATGGCGGCATAAGCCCGGTAATCATTCGTGGGTGGAAGTTAAGAGCAATGGGCAGTGGTATCCGCTGGGAGCGTTTGAGGATTGTCCCCCGGATCAGCTGTGGTTTCTGGATGATGCCGCCCAAGCTGATGCCGGAAGTGCGCGGTATGCCATTTACGCTGCTTGCGCAACGCCGGGGAATGCGGTGTTTTATGGTTGGGGTGTTCCGGCGGAAAATGTGACGCAGCACTATGTGAAAGCACATTCCTCTGCGCAAGCATCCATTCGCATCTACTATGCAGCAGAGCGGAATGGCGAACGCGTTTCAGTGCCGTTTCGTGTCAATGGACACGCCTATACAACGCCCGGTCCACTTCAAGATTTGAATGATTATGCGGTAATCGAACTCTCTGAAGTCGCGCCCTTTGAGGTGGAAATGGAGGGGAATCGCTATCGCTATGAATGTCAACCGGGCGCGATTATCGTGGAGCAACTGCCATGAAGAAAACAACTTCGCGATTTGAGTTTACGCCGTGGAATGCCACGACGTTCTTTTTCCCGCTGTGTATTCAAGCCGCCAGTCAGGGCTTGACGTATCCTTTGGTTGGCATTGTTGTTGCGCATGGCATCGGCGGAGCGGCAGAGTTTTCCGCGTATGCACAGGGCTTGATGGTGATGTTCTTTCTGGGGACGCTCGGCTATGGGTTGATTACCACCGGGATGGTCTATGCGAAAGATCGCATCGGTTATGTCCGCTTTGTGCAGGTCAATACTATTATTCTCTTGCTGATGATTTCTCTGCAGATTCTATTTGTATTACCGGGAATCGCTCCGATGGTCTTCGGCCGTTTGCTTGGACTTGAAGCGGAACAGCTCGCGGTGGCGCGATGGTCAATGTTGGGTGCCTTGCCGGCACAAATCGGGTTTATGTTGCGGAATGTGCCCCAGGTGGTGCTCTACAATGAGCATAAAACCGGTATGGCCAATGCCGCAACGATTCTACGCATCGTGATTACCGCGCTGGCAGCACCGGTGCTGTATTGGTCGGGGCTGGTAGGATGGCAATGGGGCTGCGTGTGTCTGTGTGTGCCGGTGTTGATTGAAGCGGCAATGATGTACAAGCTCGCGCGGCCGTATGTGCGTTTATTGCCCAAACGTTCACAGACAGAACGGCGCGTTACGACCGGTCAGGTGCTTCTTTTCAATGTACCGCTTTCAATGGGTGGTATGTTTCTGATGTTTGCGATTTTCATGCTGAATGCAATTATCAATCGTGCGGAATCGGGTGCAGAGATGTTGGCCGTCCATCTGGTGGCCATTGGTTTGGTTAATCCGCTTTCCTATGGTGCGTTGCGGAATCAAGCTGTAGCCATCGGATTCCCGCAACGTGATGTGCATGATCATCGGACGCTCTGGTTTGCGCTTATGAGTGGTTTTTGTCTTGCACTGCCCTTGCTGTTAATTCAACTCCCACCCATTGCGCAATGGTATTTCGGCGAGGTGCAGAATCTTCCTCAGGCGCACATCCCTTGGGCACAGAATGCAGTTTGGGTGGCAATGCTCTTTCCTGTGTTGCAAGCTGTCCGTGGTCACGCGGAAGGGTTGGCTGCTTTCCGGAAGCGGCCGAACGCGGTCTTGGCAGGGCAAGCCGTCTTTTTCGGCGTATTGGTCGCGGTGCTCGTGATGCTGTTTGCCTTTCATGTGTCGGGCTATTTGATGGGTGTCGTCTCATTGTGTGCGGCATCTGCCGGTTCGTTTCTTACGATTCGCACGGGGCTTGCGCTTGCACGGTTGGAAGAATCAAACGATCTCCCCGGTGCAGAACGCGTTAATGCGTCACGCTCTGCCGAGCGGCGTGTGTAAGGCTGCCGGGGAAGCGGCAACGGTGTTGCTGTCGGCGAACGATGCTGTGTCTGTAACTTTATCTCACGAAGTAACGTAAACGTTCATGACCGAGCGCAAGGAGGTGTCATGAACAGATTTGAAGTGTTGTTGCGTTGTTTGGGCGAGAGTATCGGGGTGACTCTGCAGCCGGATGAGCGAGGACTTTGCGAACTCCCGGTACAAGGGCAACGTCTGGTATTGTATTATCAGGCCGAAGCCTCGCTGCTACTCTGTTTCGGTGTGGTCAAAACCTCGCAAACACCTTTCCCATCATCGCTTCTGACGCATGCGCTTACATTGAACCTTTTCGGGAATGGCACGCATGGGTTCAGTTTGGGACTTTTCCACAATACCTTGCTGCTTTCGGGCGTGTTACCGCTGGAGGTGCTCAGCGTAGAGCAATTGGTAGAACAGTTGTATCTATTGGCTGTGCAGATTGCAGAAGTACGGCGGGAATTGGAATGTGCGCCCGAAGCGTCTATTCCATCGTCTTCTTCCGGCAGGGAAGAGGTGCCCGATCTGGCGCGATTATTGCGGATTTAGCAACGCATCAATTTCTGATCGGGAAAGCTCACGATACCGCCCCGCAGGGAGCGAACCCAGGCGTAACCCGGAGAGTGCAACGCGCTTTAACCGGAGCACACGCAACCCCGCCTGCTCGCACATTTGGCGAATCTGCCGATGCCGTCCTTCAGAAAGGATGAATTTCAGCTTGCATTTCGTCACTATTTGCACGGGGACCGGGCGAATGTGATACCCTTCTATCTTCAAGGGACTGCGGAGGAGTGCCAATTGCGCTTCGGTGGGGGGGCGATGAACCTCGACTTCATAGTGCTTGCGATGGGCATAGCGGGGGTGGGTCAACCGTTGAATCAACGCTCCGTCATTTGAAATCAGGAGGAGCCCTTCACTGTCTTTATCAAGCCGACCCACCGGGACGAGCCGAAGGTCGAATTGACGAAAGGCTTCCAGAACGCTGCGTGCGCCTTGGCCATCGGTAGAGCAGACTTCCCCCACCGGTTTGTGATAGAGGAATGTGCGGTGCGGTTCTGCCCGGAGCGGAATCGCTTTCCCATCCAGGTAAATATCTGCCTCGCCCGAAACACGTTGCCCCGGCTCCCGGACCACTTGGTGGTCAACCGTTACACGCCCCTCACGAATGAGGTCGGCGGCACCACGGCGCGAGGCGATACCGCGCTGCGCCAAAAGATTTTGCAAGCGTTCAAGAGGTTCCATTGCCATAGACGATTGGTTTCTGTTTTAAGCGGCGTGAAAAGCGAAGTGGACGGATTGAGGTGTAGCGTGATGCGTTGCGCGTGTGGCGATTGACTTGCTAGGGCGTTTGGGCAGCGTCCTTCCATAGGATCGCACGAAGCCGTTGCACCGCCAGAAGGATTGGCAGGCTGATAATGGCGATAACGAGAAACGCTATCGGCAGATTGAAGCACTTGGAAAGGTAGCCGACAAGTGGTGGTGCGAGCAGCAACCCCATGAACCCGATCGTGGAGATTTCGGCGATGGCGATACCGGAAGGAATCTCCTTGCAACGACTGGTAAGTCCGCAGCAGAGCGGGACAACGGCACTTGTGCCGCAGCCGATGAGAGCAAAACCGCACAGCGTTACGGGCAGATTGTCGGTCAGCAGCAATGAAGCGGCAACAGTAAGAAGGAATCCCAGCGTAATCATGCCTCCGGAAATGAAAAGAATCCGGAAGATCCCCCAACGATTGACCAGTGTATCAATAATGAAACGCCCGGCTACCATTGTGCAGAGATAGACAAAATAGGCGAGGCTTTGGTGTGTGGGTTCCACCCGGAGTGCATCCCGCAGATAGAGGTTGCTCCAATTATAAACCGTCCCTTCACAGGCCATACATCCGAAACAGGCGATGCCGAGCCAGAGGATTGCCGGAGTAAAACGCCATGCCTTGAGCCCGGTTGCGGCGCGGGGCTTTTTCGGAGAATGTGTGGATTGGTCAGCACCGAGTGCTCCGCCGGAGAAGCACAACAGCAGCATTGCGCCTGTGGCCATAATGCCGAAATGGAGAAGAATCGGGAGATGAAATTGCGCAAAGAGCAGCTCCATTGAAACGGCAAACAATCCGCCGATTGACCACATCCCGTGAAAGAGTGCGATAATACTCCGCCCATAGCGTTGTTCCAATTGCACCGCTTGCGTATTGACCGCCGTGTTGGAAAGATTCGCGATGGCTCCGGTAAAGAAGAGAAGAAGGGCCAGTTGGAGCGGGGAAGTGGCGCATCCAAGCGCAATCAAAATGGCGGGATATAAGAAACCTGCCAGCAAGGTGGTGCGGCGACTGCCGAAGCGTGTCACACAAATGCCGTTGGGGACGATTGAGAGAAATTCGCCAATCGGGAGCAGGAAAAGCAGACTTCCGAGCGTTGCATCATCGAGGTGGAGATTTGCTTTAATCCCGGGAATCCTCGAACACCAGGTGGCATACATCGTCCCTTGAATGAAAAAAGAGGCGCAAATGGCCAGTCGCGTCCGCACCAACGCCGTCAGCCGGGGAAAGAAAAAGCGCGAGAGAAGAAAGGCGTTTGGTGCGGCTGTCATCTGAAACGAGACCGGAAAAACGGTTAAATCAACTTTCCATCCAAAAGCGTCAAGGTGCGGGAACACCGTGCGGCCGTTTCCGGATTGTGCGTTACCATCATCAGCACGGTGCCATGTTCGTGTGCCAAATTGAAGAGAAGGTTCATTACATGATCACCGGTTGTTGCGTCAAGATTTCCGGTTGGTTCGTCGGCAAGAATGAGCGGAGGCGTATTCATCAGAGCCCGGGCAATCGCTGCGCGTTGCTGCTCGCCGCCGGAAAGCTCCTGCGGTTTATGGTTCAGCCGATCGGCTAAACCGACGCGTTCCAAAAGCATTTCCGCCCGGAGGCGCATTTCTTTCCGGGACAATCTCCCCAAAGCCATCGCCGGAAGAATCACATTTTCTGTGATGTCCATCTCGGGAAGCAGGTGATAGGCTTGAAATACAAAGCCGATTTTTGCGGCGCGCAAACGCGTCCGTTGACGGGCGGAAAGAGCATACAAGTCTTTGCCATCAATGAAAACTTTTCCGGATTCAGGCTTGTCCAGTCCGCCGAGCAGGTGCATCAAGGTTGATTTCCCGGAGCCGCTGCGCCCGATGATGGCGACGGTTTCACCGGGCACAGTTTCCAATGAGGCACCTTGAAGCACCTTGATGCTTTTCCCATGCAGGACGTAGGTCTTGTGCAAATCACTGGCGACAAGCGGCATAGCGGACATGATTATTCCTTTCGCAGTGCATTCACCGGAGCCATCGCAGCGGCGCGCCAGGCCGGCAGAAGTGAAGCCAGCGCACAGAAGACAATCACCAGAACCGCCACTTGAACAATCTCAAACGGAACGACACGCCAGGGCAATGCATCCAGACCATAGACGGCTTTGGGGAAGACATCCATCCCGCAAGAGGCGAGAAAATCCACGAGATTCTGAAGGTTGTTCAAGACTAAAAACGCCAATCCGATGCCGAGTGCAGTGCCGATGAGGCATTGAATCCAACCGTAAAGGACAAACGTCATCGTCAGTTGAGAAGTGGAAAAGCCCAATGCTTTCAGCAGACCTACTTCGTGTGTTTTCTGGATGGTAATCACAATGATGGTATTGACCACACAGAAGATGGCGACGATACTGATGAAGATTAGAAGAAGCGTCATCATGTTCTTTTCGGTGGCGACAGCATTGAAAATCAAGCTGTCGAGTTCCTGCCATGTGCTGACGCGAATCCGGGGTGTGCCTAAAATCTCCCGGGAAATGGTGCGCACTTCAGAGACAATTCCTTCAGAATATCCGCCCTGATACCACGGTTTCAAGCGGTGAGGGTGTTCAACGCGCAGATTGATACTGTTTGCTCCGCTCCGGACACCTGCAAGATCCCGGGCGACAGGAAGTGACACAAAGACGTAGCCGCTGTCAAATTCGGCCTGTCCTGTTGAGAAGACGCCGGAAACGTTCAGCCGCTCCGGAAAATAGATTTCATCCTTGTCGATAAGATTCATCGGGGAGTAGAGCAGCAGTTCATCGCCTACAGTAAGTCCCAATTGCCGCGCCATGTCTACGCCGATGACCACGTTGGAATCGTGCAGATCGAAGCGGCCATTCCACATTTCAAGCGGCAACATTTTCTGGATACGCTCGGCATCAACCCCCAGCAGAATCGGTGCGAGGATGCGCTTGTCATACTCTGCCAGCACACGTGTTTCGATACTGGGCGAGGAGGCGATCACACCGGGCAGTGCATCGTATTGCGCACAGAGCTCTTCTACATTGGTCAACGTGCCGCGATAGTCGGGACGTACAACGATGTGCGGTTTGAAGTCGAGAATCTTACGTTGCCACGTATCTCCAAACCCTGTGAAGACGGCGCGGACGATAATAACAATCGCCACCCCGATGGTAACGCCGAGGATGGAGAGGAGTGTCACAACCGATGCGATTCCGCGACGCGGGCGTAAATATTTGAGTGCGAGGAAGAGCGAAAACATAGGCTTGAGCGCAGGTGCATGGAGTCCTCCGTGACGTGGCGCAGGAGTCGCCGCCACGGAGGCGAACAAGGTTTTAAGGGGCCTGGAGACCGAAGTGCTCCACGACGTAGTCGATGTCCTTGTCACCGCGCCCCGAGAGGTTGACGAGAATCGAACGGCGCGGGTGTTCTTTGGCATAGCGGATAGCGTAGGCCACCGCGTGGGCACTCTCAATCGCCGGAATGATACCTTCATTGCGCGAAAGCTCAAAGAAAGCACTCAAGGTTTCCCTGTCATCGGCAGTGACGTATTCAACGCGCCCCTGATCGTGCAGCCAGGCGTGTTCCGGACCGACGGATTGGTAGTCAAGTCCGGAGGCCACCGAGTAAACGGGCATTGGCGAACCGTCTTCTTCCTGAAGGGTGTAACTCTTGAATCCGTGCAGGATGCCGGGCCTTCCGTAAGTGACCGAGGCGGCATGATCGCCGGGGTTTGCACCGCGCCCGAGGGGCTCTACACCATACAATTTCACATCGCAGTCGTCCAGGAAGCCGCAGAAGATGCCGATAGAATTGGAGCCTCCGCCGACACATGCCGCAACGGCATCGGGCAATTCTCCGGTCATTTCAAGGAATTGTTCGCGTGCTTCTTCGCCGACGACTTTCTGAAAGTCGCGCACCATCATCGGGAACGGGTGCGGCCCTACGACAGAACCAATGCAGTAGATGGAGCCTTCCGGGTCTTTCAGATAGGCTTCAAATGCGGCATCAACGGCTTCTTTAAGGGTGCGCTGTCCGTGTGTGACGGGGATGACATTTGCGCCAAGAATCTTCATGCGCAGCACATTGGGATGTTGCTTGGCGATATCCACTTCGCCCATGTAGATGTCGCAGGGGATGCCGAAGTAGGCGGCGGCGGTTGCCATCGCCACGCCGTGCTGACCGGCTCCGGTCTCAGCGATGACTTTTTTCTTGCCGAGATACTTTGCCAGCATCACTTCACCCATGCAGTGGTTTAACTTGTGTGCGCCGGAGTGGTTGAGATCTTCACGCTTCAGATAGATGCGTCCACCGAGGCGTTCGCTGAGATTGCGGCAGTAATAGACCGGGGTGGGGCGTCCCTGGAAGTGTTTGCGGATTTGGCGCAGTTCTTGCACGTAGTCGTGCGATTTGCCGATGCGGTAATAGGCATCGGCGATTTTCTGCATTTCCGCTTTCAGATTTTCCGGCACATACGCTCCGCCATAGGGGCCGAAGAAGCCGTTTTTATCGGGGTAGTCTTTGAAATAGGTACTCATGATATCCTTTTACGAAATAGAGTTCACGGGGTTTCTGGAGAAAATGACATTTTTTTGTTGCACAAACTATCTGCGCTCCGCCATCGCCAATGGGCATTGGCGTGATAACTGGGGAGCAAAAGCGTGTGCACGGTCATGGGGTTATTTCGTACGTTTGGCAAATTCTTTTGCGAAGTCCATATAGGCTTGTGCGCCCTTTGAGGAGGGATCGAACAGCACAACCGGTTTCCCGAAACTGGGGGCTTCCGAGATGCGGACGCTCCGGGGAATAACGGTCTTGTAGACCAGTTTCCCGAAATGTTTCCGGACTTCGCCGACAACGTCTGCCGACAGATTGGTACGGGCATCGAACATGGTCATCAGAATCCCCTCCAGATGGATTTGCGGATTGACGCCATTGTCGTGCAGACGTTTCACCACGTCGGTAATGACGCGCAGCCCTTCCATTGCGTAATATTCGCATTGCATGGCCACCACCACACTGTTGGCCGCGGCCAGCGAGGAGGTCATCAAAATACCCAGAGAGGGCGGACAGTCAATGAGAATATAGTCGAACACATTGGCCATCAGCACCGGTTTGAGCAGATTGCGCACCACGTTCAGATGGTTTTCCTGTCGCGCAATTTCAAGCTCTGCACCCGATAAATCCAATTCCGAAGGGATGATATTTACATTTTCAATGGGCGTAGGCTGAATGATATCTCCGATAAACGCCTGATTGACAAGTGCCGCATAAAGACTTGTGCCGGGGGTCGGTGTCAATCCCAAACCGCTGGTCGCATTGGCCTGCGGGTCAAGGTCAATCACCAAAACCGTCTTTTTAATCTGAGCAAGTGCTGCGGCCAAATTGACAACGGTTGTCGTTTTTCCTACGCCGCCCTTCTGATTCGCAACTGCGATAACCTTCGTTTGTTTCATACCAATCAGTATAGCATAATTACGCCTTTGCAGACGACTTTCCCGGCTTTTTCAGCGGGAGTTTTCCCGTGTTTTCTCCCGGTGGAATTGGTGCGTGCAGGCGGTGTTGAACAACTGTGCGCGGAGGCGGCTGCGGGGGGCGGCAAGAGGCGCGCTGAACATCGCCGGAGTTGCCGCGACATCCCGCCGATAGTGCCGCAGCAACATGGGCGAAGTCCGGCGCGTGTATCGCCCAAGTTGAAAAAGAAGGTGGACGCAGCAATGGAATGGAGCGCGGAAAAGGGGGATTGGGGTGCCGCTCTGCCGCAACTTGGCGGGAGTGCAAAGCCGCCGCGTACGGCGCGAACAGTGGGGTAAAGCGCGTATAAAAGAGATTATGAACGCTGGAAACGGCGCGCAAGCTCGCGATAAGTGGTGAGAATCATCACCGGGCGTCCGCGTGGTGTGGCATAGGGCATTGCGCAGTAGGATAATTGATGCAACAGCGTTTCCGCTGTCTCCCGTGTCTGGATCTGCAAGGTTCGTGCCACCGCACTGGCTGCTGCCCGTGCCGCAATTTCCTGCCGCCAATTCTCAATTCCTTTGCGTACGCCGGTGAGATCCAGATCTTCTGCAATGGCAGGAATCAGTGTTTGCAATGGCACCTCGCTCAACAGTTGCGGCACGGCATCAACCAGAAACGTATTGGAAGCAAAAGGACTGATACCGAATCCGCAAGCTTCCAGTTCCGCCAGAAAACGCGTGACGCGCTCGGCATCCGTGGGGGAGAGCGTCAAGGTTTCGGGAATCAGAAGCGGCTGCGTAATCGGTGCAGCCGAGGTTTTCATGAAGCGTTCATACAAGATACGCTCCAGTGCTGCCGCCGCATCAATGGTAACATAGCCCTGTTCGGTTACGACCAGCCAGTAGCCAGGCTCCAAAAGATCGGCAATGCGCACCCAGGAAAAGTTGCGTTTGGGCGCAGCGACAGCGTCAGGCGGTGGCGGCGGTGGTCGGACGGGGGCAATGACCAGTTCCGGCGTCTCCGGGGAAGGCGGAGAGGGAGGCGTTGGGGAAGATTCCAGCGGCAAGGTGCGCTGCAGGACCGTTGGCGCGGCAGGTCGGGGAAGCGGCGCGGGCGCAGGCGCCGGAGCCTGCGGCGTAGGGAGGGGAATTGTAGGAGCTGGCGGTAGCGGCGAAGTGTCGGCCTCAAAGAGATTGAGGGCCCGGGCAATCGCGGTGCTGACGGCGTTGATGACAGCATTTCCCCGGCGGAAACGTACTTCGCGCTTGGCCGGATGAACGTTGACATCGACCATTTCCGGCGGCAAATCAACGAACAGCACCACTGTGGGGCGTCGATCGCGTAACGGCCACACTTCGCGCACAGCGTATTGAATCTGTGCGGCGGTGGCGGTGCGGTGATTGACAAAAACGTATTGTTCCGGTGTTCCGGTCGCCGGAGCATCCACCCGGGAGATATAACCGGACACATGAATGTCGCCCTCGGTATGGTTGATAAGGCTCAACGACTGGGCAATCGGCACCCCTAAAAGCGCACGCAGGCGGTCTTCAAGGGTGTCGTTTTCCGGGAGACGGAAAAGGTCCTTCCCCTCCGAACGCAACCGGAAAGCGATGGTGGGATGTGCCAGAGCGATGGAGGTCAACGTCTGGCGGATTCGGGCAAGTTCTGTCGCCGCCGTGCGTAGAAACTTGCGCCGTGCCGGAAGATTAAAGAAGAGATCCTGGACGCGGAGGGTGGTGCCGACCGGGTGCCCGGTTTCGGTTACGTGCTCAAGTGTGCCGCCGACGACATTCAGCTCTGTGGCACTGTCGGCATCGGCGGAGCGGGTAATAAGGGTGAACCGTGAGACGCTTGCAATGGAAGGAATCGCCTCGCCGCGAAATCCAAACGTGCAGATGCGCGTGATGTCTTCCGTGTCAGTGATTTTGCTGGTTGCCTGACGTTCCAGTGCAGCCAGCGCATCCTCCGGAATCATGCCATAGCCGTTGTCTTCCACTTCAATTGACTTGATGCCGCCGGATTCGATCGAGACAGTAATCCGCGTTGCCTCGGCATCAAGTGCGTTTTCCACCAGCTCCTTTACCACCGAGGCCGGACGCTCCACCACCTCTCCGGCAGCAATCTGATTGGCGACCGTTTCGGGGAGCACACGGACAGGGCGGCGGTTTGGAGCTGCGGCAGTTACTTGCATGAAAGCCCTTGAATAAACGCGGTGATCCGTTCACGGAGCGCATCATGATCTAATCTTCCCCATGTGCGCAACTCCGATGCGCTGCCTTGGGGCACAAACCTATCGCCCCAGCCGAGAATCAATACCGGCGCATCGTGTACCTCTGCTACGGCTGCTCCGAAGCCTCCTTGGGCGGCGGCATTCTCAAGGGTAATCAAGGGGCGGTGCTTCAACGCACAGAGGCATTCGGGAAGCGGCTTAATCTGTTCAACAGCGATACAGGGAAGCTGAAGCTCGTTTGCCAGTGGTGCAATCCAATCGACCGTATCGCCCAGTGCCAGAATAACAGGGGATGGCGTCTCTGCCGGGACGGGGGGCAAATCGGGAAGTGTCTCGTTTGCCCATCCTCTCGGATAGCGGATGACGGTTGGCCGGGTGTCGGTCAGTGTCTGTTGCAGGAGCCGCAGCAACCCTTCCCGTGAAGCCGGCGCATAGAAGGCAAGGTCGGGCAATGCCCGGAACATGGCGATATCGTACAATCCGTGATGCGTGGGGCCGTCAGCTCCAACGATCCCTGCGCGATCAAGGCACAAGGTGACCGGGAGTGAGGGGAGGCAGATGTCGTGCATCATGCAGTCTACGGCGCGTTGTGCAAACGTAGAGTAGAGCGCGACGTAGGGGCGATAGCCGGCCGCCGCCAGCCCCGCAGCAAAGGCCAGTGCGTGTTCTTCGCAAATGCCGACATCAAATGCACGGGAAGGAAATGCTTTGAAGAATGGCGCAAGCCCCGTGCCATCACGCATGGCAGCGGTAATGGCAACCACCCGATCGTCCTTTTGTGCGAGTTCGCACAGAGCGGAGCCAAACGCATCCGACCAGGAACAGCGCGGTGAAGCGGAAGGTGGGAGCGGTTCAGCGACCTTCGCCCATGGCGAGACGCCATGCCATTTTGATGGATTACGTTCCGCAGGTTTGTATCCTTTCCCCTTGATGGTGGCAATATGCAGAGCCACCGGAACGTGCCCATCTGCTGCACTTTGGAGTGCTTCCAAAAGCGCAGGCAGATCGTGCCCGTCGATCGGACCGATATACCGCAAGCCCAATTCTTCAAAAATGGCAGAGCGATTGCGCAAGAGCAGCGGCTTGATCACGCGTTTCAGTGCCTGATAGAACGACTTGAGACCGCGTAAGCGCAAGCGGTGCCCGGTGGCTTCAGCCAGCGTGCGGATGCGGTTGTACCGCAGTCCGGCGATCTTGCGGGCAAACATCCGTGCGAATGCGCCTACATTTTGCGAGATGCTCATGCCGTTGTCATTGATAACAAGAATCAGACGCTCGGTGGTATGACGGACGGCGTTAAGTGCCTCAAGGGAAATGCCATTGGTAAGTGCAGCATCCCCCACGATGGCAATGATATGTTCGTTGCCTTTGGCCAGGTCGCGGGCGGCGGCAAATCCAAGCGCGGTGGAAAGTGCCACGCCGGCGTGACCGCTAACAGCGGCATCGTAGGGAGACTCTTCCGGTGCAGTGAACCCGCGCACCCCGTTGAATTGCCGGAGTTGCTCCATGGCTTTGTTGCGTCCGGTCAACATTTTCCAGGCGTAACTTTGGTGTCCGACATCCCAGATAATCTTATCTTCCGGCGGATTGAAAAGATGACACAGCGCGAGTGTTAATTCTACTGTTCCCAAACTGGAGGCCAAATGCCCTCCGGAGCGTGAGACGACATCAATCATCCGATGGCGGATCTCTGCCGCCAATTGGGCGAGTTCAGAGGCATTCAGCCGTTGGACATCTGCCGGAGTGTGGATTGTTTCCAGAAGCGTAGAGGCCATATCAACGGGAATAGTGTGCGCCAAAAATTTGCATGAACCGTGAACGGAGATCGCCATTGACGTTGACAGGTTCGTCAGGGCCGCCGCGCAAATCGATGTAGTCAGAGAGAATGTTCAGTGCCTCGCGGAGCACGTAGTCATTTTCTGCTGTTGAACCATTCTTATGCCCCAATCGGGATTCTTTCAGTGCATCCTCTTGAAGCTTTTCCACGGCGCGTTCGGCATTCATGCGTGTCCGGCGTTTCTCAATCTGCAACGGCACGGTTTGCTCGGCATTGACCTTACGGATGTGATTGATGAGTTGGAAAGCCGCAGTCGCCTGAGTATCTGCTTTCAAGCGAAGGTCGGAACGCTGTTTCAATTCTGCAAGATAAGGTTTGACATCTGAAGTCTTGGCATAGTAGGCCGGTTGAATGGTGGTGTAGGGCAATGCACCGGGAAGTTGATCTTCGCCAAGATCGAGCGCATCATAAATGGAAGGAATGACAAAGTCCGGCGCAATCCCCCGCAATTGGGTTGTGCCACCGTTGATGCGATAAAAGCAGGCTGTGGTAATCTTATTTGCGCCATAGGTTTTGGAATCGCCCAGAGCCTGCACGGTTTGGACGGTGCCTTTGCCGTGTGTTTTAGAATCACCGATGATGATGGCACGACCGTAATCCTGCAAAGCAGAGGCAACGATTTCAGAGGCAGAGGCAGAGTTGCGGTTGGTCAGGACGACGATCGGCTTGCGGAAGGCGACACGGCCTTGCCCTGCCAAAACCTGGCTTCCTCTTTGATCCCGCACTTGAACGACCGGGCCGGTAACAAACAGCGCGGTCATGGAGAGAGCTTCGGCGAGTGAACCACCGCCATTGTTGCGCAGGTCGATCACGAGACCATCGATGTGTTCGGTGTTGAACTTTTGGAGATAGACCAGCAAATCGCGTGTCATTGAGGTGAGGTTGGTACCTTTTTCGCCACTGACTGCGCCGGCATAAAATGTGGGAATGCGGAGATAGCCGAGCTTGCGTTCATCGCCATCTTCCAGCTTCAGGCATTCAACGTGTCCGGTTACAGCCTGTTGGTCAAGGTGAATTTCATCGCGGACAAGATCGACAATCTTTGTACGCGTTCCGGTCTTGTCCGAAACCGGAATCACTTTCAGAGTGACTACCGTGCCTTTCGGGCCGCGGATTTTACGCACCGTCCGGCTGAGCGGTTTGTGGCGGACGTCTTCAATCGGTCCATCGCCTTGCCCCACGCCGATAATGCGGTCACCTGCTTGCAGACGGATGTCGCGCGTATCGTTTGCCGCAGGCGCACCGGGCATCAATTCCGTAACGCGCACCATGCCGTCATCATACCGTAATGTTGCGCCGATGCCGCAAAGAGTCAGGTTCATATCCATGCTGAAGTCTTCAAAGTTCATTGGAGACATATAGTCGGTATGAGGGTCAAATGCCGTAGCAACGGCGGAAAGGATGTGTTGCAGCGCAGTTTCTGCTTCCATTTCGTTGTAGACGTCCCGGAGCGAACGGTAACGCTTGAGAATAATCTCTTCTACCGAAAGATTGGAATTGTCATCCTCTGAATAGTCTTGTGTGGCTTCCTTTTGGGTTGTCGTTTCAGGCGAAGTCTCTGCTTCTTTTGCATCGAGCTCTTTCGAAAGCTTCAATGCGAGGTATTCATTTTTCAATGATGCATACCAAAGTGCCTTTTGCGCTTCACGGTTCGCCGGGCGCGGGGCTTTTTTGCGTTTCCATTGATAGTGTTCGTCAATGGTGAAGTCAAATGGCTCGGTCTGCCGGAGCGTTTTCTCTGCAAAGTCGCAGCGTTCGGCGATGCGTTCGCGGACAAGGTTGATCAAGTCATAGCCGAATTGCAACTCGCCTTTAGCGACAAGGTCGTCCAGTTTTGTCTTCAAAGGTTCGAGTGTTTTCAGATCTTCTTGAGTCAGCAACGTGTGATCATAGTCCAGTGTTTCAATCAGGTTTGTCCATGCAACGCCGGAAAGACGATCGTTCAGCACCTCGCCGGAGAGATGGGTGATGTTGAGTTCCCGCACCATGCGCTGTGCAATCAGAGGGTAATTATCCTGCGGTTGCAGTTTTGCGAATGCGAAGGTCGGCAGGAGAAGATGGAGACAGATAGTAAAGAGTAGTGTCTTCTTCATATAGTGTTCTCTTGAGAAGCTTTTGTTAAATAAGTGGGATCGTTGAGACGTCCTTGGGTTGGGGCTGCCAATGGATTACAACCCTTTGGTCACAGAGAGTGTACTCAGGTGAGCGACAATGGCAGCAATTTTTACCGTGTCCAGCGTTGCAGGCGCAGATGACAGTTGATCGGCAAGGTCAAGATATGAGCAAATGGCGACTTCGTCCAGTTGTTGAGGTGAAGACTGAAATTGGGGTCCAGCAAAACACAAAATGCCACGGACGCTGTTGGAAGCGGGCGGTAAGCATTGCTGAACGGCAGCAGAGAGCGTCCGCACTTGTGCGATAGGCGATTTGGAAAGCGGGCGGCCATTGGCAAGCAGTTTCCCGGAGTCGATGGAGACGGAGCCGAACCAGTGCTTTGTTTCAATCACAAAGACGCCTTGCGGCCCAACGGCAACATGATCGGCATCGCGTCCATCCGGGAGAATCAATCCGTTAAAGATTGTCCATGAAGCCGGAAGTCGCGCAAGTTCGCTTGCCACCATCTCCTCTCCACGGGCACCCTTAAAGTAACCGTAAACCAAGGAAGAATGATAGAACTTGAAGAAAAAGAGGTTTGCGAATGCGACCAGGAACATCAGCAGGCCTGTCCACCATGGTAAGACTTGCGTGCCTCCAAGGAGCACACCGGCCGCAAACCCAAAGAGTATTCCAAAGACAAGCATGGGAACTAAGATACGGCGCAGACCGCGTTTGCGGGCGGAGTCGCCGGGATTGCCTCGCATGGTAGCACGTGCTTCTGTCATAAGAAAAAGCCTTAACGTAACTTTTTGAAGAGAATAAACGCGGATGCCCCAAAGATGATAGAGGGAAGCATTACCGCAAGAGCGGGTTTAATCCACCCATTGTTTGAGAGCATCATCGCCAGTGCTGTGATTGCGTAATACATCAGGAACATCCCAAGGGCGAGCAGGATGCCCTTGAAGACGGACTGACGTCCGGAAGCGATGCCTGCCGGAATCGCGAACAAGGTGACCAAAATGATTGAGAATGGTGCTGCGTAATGATTATAGGTCGCATAGGAGTCTTCATGCTTTTGACGCCGCGTCAAGCCGGTGTAGTTCCGTTCTTTACGGTTGATACGTCTGTCTGCGGCAGAAGCGAATTCCGCATCGGAGTTTTGGACAACGATTTGTCGGGGTGAGATGTTTACGTTGTAGAGTTGCTTTACCGTGAAGTGCGAAGCAACCCCTTCAGGCGGTTCAATAATCTCGTCAAGTTCATTGTAGTAAGTCGCTTTAACGCCGCCCTGCAACCACCACTCTTGATCCAACCACCGGGCTTCCGGCGCACTGTAACTTACGGATTGCGATCCATCCTCGCGGAAGAATGTAACGCGAACATCATGGAGTGTCTCCGGTGCCGAGGGGTCAAATTCCCCAATGACGATGCGAAAGCGTCCCATTGGTTCAAAGTAAGCTCTTCCTTTCAGGGGGTCTCTTCCTGTAGCCCGGAAGTCGGAGTTCTTGATAATCATTGCGCGCGCTGCGGCTTCTGGCTTGATGTATTCGGTATTGAAGAATGAGAATGCTGCCGCCAGAATCGCAGTTAAGACAATAGGAGCTGTGATGGTCATCATTCCGATGCCTCCGGCACGCATGGCAATCAGTTCGCTATGACGGCAGAATTGCCACATGGTGTAGAGAGTGGAGAGCAGGAAGACGGCCGGTAACAACCATTCCAAGTACATGGAAAGCGTCCCGCCGATGAAATCCATAGCTACTGTGAATGTGACAGCTGATTTAGGGTCGAAGCAGGCTCCGATGAGGTCAAAACTCATGAATAGCAATGTGAGCGAGCAAAGCCCGAGGAAGCACATTGTTGCCGGAATAGCGAAGCTGCAGAGGATATAACGGAAGAGAATGCTCATTGACCAACGACCTTTTCAAATTGAGTAAGCGCGATAAGGCAGAGAGTGCCTGCTGTGATGAGAGCGACTGCAAACGCCGTCCGAAGCGGTTGCTTTTCGGCGAGGATTTCACTTGCGATGCGTACACGCCATGGATGAAAGGCGGCAAACATTCCCAGTGTCAAGCTGATGTAACCGATGGTAATCGGAATCAATCTCCAAGCGGTCAGATAGTCGCGTGTCAGTAAGATGATCGGCATGGGCCATAACATAAGCAGCCCCCCAAATGCTCGTGCACAGAGGAGGTTTTGCAGGAATATGCAAATGGCTGATGTGAGCAAGATGCCAGAGATGAAGAGCCGGGTGGGTGTGATAAAGGCCAGGAAATCAATCGGATGATAATACAGGGAAACTGTCACCCATGCCATGCAGACGCAGGTGAGCAAGATGCCCCCGATGCGACTTCTCGGGAAGCGGAGGATTGCCTTCGGTGCGCAAGGCAACAAGCAAAAAGCACCACAGAGAAGAAGAAGAACGGCAAGGAGTGATACGCCAAGATGCGCAGTCATGATGACAAACCCTCCGCTCGTTGTTCAGAGTCTGTTGGCTGAGAAACGAAACGCTCTGTCGAAGCGCGCCATTCATCCCAGGATGCTTTCACAAATGCTGTAAGCGGAATAGCAAGCAACAATCCCAAGAATCCTCCGATCTGTGTCCAGAAGAGGAGCGCAAAGACGATTTGCCAGGCCGACAGTTTCATGCGGTCGCCTTGGATATAGGGTTGCATGATGTAACCATCAAACGTTTGAATGACGCAGAAGACGAAGAAGATGCCGCAGGTGTACATGAATCCGGCATGGAAGAAGGCCACCGGCAATGCAATGCAAAGTCCTGTGATTACGCCGAGGTAGGGGATGAGGTTCAATAAACCAAGGACAAACCCGATGATAAACCCGTTCGGCAGTCTGAAGAGTTGAAACGTGAGGCCATATAAAACACCTTGGATCGTGACATCAATGATTTGGCCCCGGAAATAAGAGACGATAATCTCATTGAAGTTTTGGAAGTAACGCGCAGTCGCAATGCGACCGCTGTCGCTGATAAACGGGAGCCGTTTGGCAAAGGCCTCTCCTGTCAGCGGTTCTTTCATTACGAAAATAATCCAATAAAAGAATGTCAGCAACCAGAGCAATGCAGCCGACCCGGCGGAAAATACTGCTCCTCCCATGTGGACGCCTTTGCCTGCAACATCAATCAATTTTGACCAGGAAAGTGAACCGTCCGGGGCCTGCACATTGGTCAAGTTCGGGATAATGCTTTTGACAATCTCTGTAGCATCCGGGAATGCGGTTGCGATGCATTGCTGTGTTTCCGTTACGATTTTTGGCAACGCTTGTGCCAGATTGTTGCCTTGCTGGATAATGAACGCGCCAAAAAACCAGCACAGAAGGAATAACGGAATGAGGAATGAAAGCGAAAACAGGAGCACGGTCGGAATGGTGCGTCCTTTGAACCATGCTTGAAGCCGGGCATACCATGGCCGCGTCAGCAGACTTAAGAAGAATGCAACAATAATGGGGCCGATGATGTTCAGAAGGTAGTTCAAACTGAACAGGAGCCCAAACAGGATGAACCCCACACCAACAACAAAGACGGCGATGCACAACAGCGTTAATGAGGAGGTAATAATCCTGTTCTGTGCGGCGGAAAAAGTGAGCATCTTACGTGGTTCTTCCATCAGTTAAGCTCCTTGACAGAAAAGGCTTCGGATTGAATCGTTGCAATGATCAATTTCGTTACACGGCGCATACCTTCGCGCTGAATGCGGAATTCACGCGGCACCCAGCGTCCTTCTTCGCGTCCGATACGCTGCACCCACATACGGCGGACTGCGCGCTGATGTGCATCGGTCTGCTCGGTTTGGACGAGATACCCTGTGGAGATGTCGATCCACAACAGCACCGAGTGCAGACCAATGGTGCCCTTGGGCGGGAAGGCTTCCAATACAACGCAGTTGCGTCCGCCCTGCCGTGCTTTGAGTGCCCGCGCTTCAAGTGCCGCTTCCGACAGTTGTTGAACATTTGTCCACCAAAGATAATTGAACGTCAGATCCATCCACGTTAAATCGGTGTCTGCAACAGGCGTATTCAAACGGACGTCCTCGTTCTGCACGCCTTCGGCATTGAAGAGTGTAAGGTGCGTGATGCCGTTTTCACGTTTGAGAAGCGCACGTTGAACCGGCGATTGCCTGCCGGCATCATCAAAGATGGCACACGTTGCCGAGGGGGAACCCTGATGCCAGTTGAGCGAGAGCGTATAAGGACGGATTACAGCGTTCAGCCCCCGCGCTTCTGCCGTTTCGAGTGTGCCGGTGACCTGGAGCTGTTCTTGCGGGAACATACTGCGGGCCTGCACGAGGATCATCAGCGGTGACAATCCTTCAATCGCGCTTTCTGCTTTGAGCGTGGCAGCGGACAACATGAACATGAGCAGGCCGCAAAGGCAGAGGCTTAAGTGTTTCATTTCAAATCAATCCATTTCATAAAGTCACCGGCAAAGACGAGCTGCCCCAGAGGACGCAACCATAATGCTCGCAGAATATCCAGACGGAACGCGCGCTCGTGCCATGCATCCCTGAAGCGTGCAGGAAGTGCTTGCAAGGCGTCTGTCGGACAATCTGTCAAGTGCAATTCCCTTTCGCATACATCGTCACGGACATTGTCAAAACAATGCCCGAAAGCATAGGGTTCGCCCTTCGCCGGAGGAATGATACCACAACTGCGTCCAAGCCAATAGTCGGAAAGCAGATTAAGGGCTTCTTCTTCCGTAATCAAACACGCATAATTGCAGAAACTGCGCATCCGGTTGAGCGATTCATACAGCAAAATAGGGGAATCATACTTCATGCACTGCCGGATGCGCATTTCCTGATGTGCGACGCATTTCAGAAACGCAACGGCCGATGCTGTAATCGCTTCCGGTGTTTGCGTCAAAGCAAACGTGTTGGTAAACTGAAACAGATTGCCGGGAGGAAGCCCTCGTTCAAGGTCGTTGGCACACGTCATGCCCTGTGCGTGTGCAAAGTTGCAGAGCCCCTCCAAATAATCATGCGCAGTGAGTCCGGGGAGGTGAGCCCGGCAATGAATCGAAAACCCAGCACCTGCGAGATCGGGATTTGCCGTGAGATAACCGAATTGATCGTCATAGGCAAAATGAAAACAGTTCTCCAATTGCAGGAGCAACTGTTGCAATTTTTGGAGGATGGGTAGGTCTTCAACACTGTGCAAGCAGAGGGAAAAGCGGAAATGATCCTGTTGCATCAATTCACACCAGACGAAGTAACTTCTGCCTTGCCATTCAAGGCGGCGGCGCAACAGAAAAGCGTCTATGGGGCGTTTTTGCGGCAGCGCGTGTGCGCAGGGTGCGAAGAGGAGGTCGGTCTGTACCGACAGTTCATCGACTTTTTCAAAGCCGAATTGGTGTATAAGGTCACTCGCCCACCGAAGCGCAATGCCTTCTGCCGATCCACCTTCTGAAAGTTTCGCTGCAAATGGATACTCGTGGAGATTCCGGCAGAAGACCAATTGCAGTTTGTGGCAAATGGTATCAACCGAAGCTTCGGGAGTCGCGTCATGTAAGTTGCTCATCGTCCTCCCCTAACTGATGTTCCGTGGCTTCGAGTGTTGCCGTGAGTGCTGAAATGGCCGCTTTAAGTTGCTTGGCTTTGTTGAAATCCTCGGTTGCCAAAGCCTCGTTGAATGCTTGCTTCAAGCGGTTGAGCTCCAACAGTTTTTGCTTTCTGGGCGGAGGCGGTGTGCAGGTCGCCGCTTTCCCCTGTTGTTCAGTGAACATTTCCGCGAAGGCATCCCGGAAAGTGCTGTAGCACTCCGGGCAGCCGGCAGTGTGTGAAGTGCTGATTTCCCGGAACGTCATTCCGCACTTGGGGCATTCTGGGGACTCATCGCATTCCTCTGGTGTGGGGTGGGGGCGGGTTGAATTTACCCCGAAGAAATCGCGCATCGTTTTGAGCAACTCTTCGGAGAGCTGCGAGAGGCCCGGGAGCTCTTTGGCGGGCGGAGTAAGGGTGTGGCTTTCCGGAGCCTCCATTGCGGCTACCTGAATCCCGTGGGGCTGCAAAAAGGCGCGTTCACGATTGAAGCAGGCGTGGCAAACGTAGAGCTCTTCCTTACCTCCCGCCGGAGTTGGGCGGAAGAAGACGGTTTCGGCATCATTTTTGTTGCACAATTCGCACTTCATCGCGGGGATTCCTGATTTATGGCGTGGAGGCAAAAGCCTGAAGTGCCGCAAAAAGGTCTTCCGGCTCCGGTAATCTTCCGGTGCCGGTGACCCCGCAGGCAAGTGCGCCTGTCGGGGGCGTCAGGAGACGATTTTGGCGTTGGATCAGGCACTGCACATTCGCTTGTGTCGCAGGATGATTCCACATATGCGTGTTCATTGCCGGAGCGAGCAACAGCGGTTTGGGGTAGGCAAGAGCCGTTTGCGTCAACAAGTTGTCTGCAATGCCATGTGCCAATTTTGCCATTGTATTGGCGGAAAGCGGCGCGATGACAAAGAGATCCGCCCAGCCGGCCAATTCGATGTGGCGCGGATGCCAATCTTCTGCAGGGGCAAAGGCTGATTGCTCCACCTTGTTTTGTGAGAGGGTGCGCCAAGTGATTTCGCCGACAAACTCAAGTGCGTGTGGCGTTGCAACCACGCGGACCTGCCATCCGGCCGATGTCATCAAACGCACGAGCGAGCACACTTTGTAGCATGCAATCGCACCGGTTACTCCCAGCAGAATGTTCATGTCTGTGCTCCTCAATCGGTTGTGATGATGTTCTTCTTCAGAGAAGTCCGCCCTTGACCATGATGATATCGCGCAAACGGCGATAGGCCAAATCGAGTTCATCATTGACCACGCGGTAGGTGAATTCGTCTGCGCGGTCAAGCTCTGCTTGGGCATTCTTCATGCGCAGTTGAATCGTTGCCGCGTCGTCTTCGCCGCGCCCTTCCAACCGCTGCTGTAAAGTTTCCATGCTTGGCGGTTCAATAAAAATATCGGTAAAGCCCGCACGCAAAGGATCTCCGGGCGGAAGCCCGGCGATGTAACGGCGGACGAGGTCGGCCCCGACCACGTCGATATCCATCAAAACGCTCTGACCTTCTTTGAATGCTTCACGGACGGGCTCTGCCGGTGTGCCGTAGTAATTTCCGTGAACGATGGCGTGTTCCAACAGCTGTCCCTCTGCAACGCGCTGTTGAAAGGCTTCTTTGCTCAAGAAAAAGTAATCAATACCATCTTCTTCCATGCCACGGGGAGCGCGTGTCGTGCAGGAAATGGAGTAGGTAATCTCCGGAAATTCTTGCAGCAACAAATCGCACAGCGTCGTCTTTCCCGTTCCGCTCGGCGCACTCATGACAATCAATAATGGTTTCATTCGTCGTCTCTTTCCTAAAATGCTTCCCATAGACAGACATTATAACATAAGTTTATTTTCTTCTGCAGGGAAACTTTTCGGGCAGGGGCTGTTGTGGACGGCTCGCCGTTCTTTTCGGTTGACTTTCCTGGCATCGGCGGTGAGCAGTTTGTGAAGATATGTGAACGCCCGACGGGGAGAAACGCCAGCACCCGGCGGCGAAGCGCGGTGTGCTGTGCTACGGGTAAAAGGGGGCTCCGGCCGGGAAATCGCGTGGCAATGAAAAATAACGCTTGCAATCTGAAAACCGTTTTGCTATCATCATTGGCGTTTTAAGGCGTGATAGCCAAGCGGTTAGGCAGAGGACTGCAAATCCTTCTAGATCGGTTCGACTCCGATTCGCGCCTCCAGTTTTAGTAAAGCAACTTGCGTATTCGCAGGTTGCTTTATTTGTTTTCCGGAAGCCTCTTTCCCGGATGGGCGGCAGATGTGCGCGGCATGGCGGCGTGATTGGCAAGCCCCGCAGGATCGGTGCGGTGATGGGTAAAAGATGGAAAGGCGGGGGCATTGACTGCCGGGCACGGGAAATCCGGAATCGCTTTCGGGAGAATGCCGGGCGGCGGATGCCATGGCGGAAAACCGGTTGCACCGGAGGGTTCTTCCGGCGTCCGGCAAGGGCGTTGGCAACATGGGCGGCATTGCTGCTGCAACTTCGCCCATGTTGCGCGTCACTATCGCCGAAACAGCGCGTCAGTTTCGCCGAAGTTGAAAAGGGTTTCCGTGGCGAGTGGTTTGCAACACGGGGCGTATGGCTTTGTGCCCGGGAAGTGTTTGTGCGTACCGCTTGTCGTGCCGCGCAGACAGACTTTCGGGTGGAGCGGGCGATTTTATGATGATTAGGCACTTGCAATCTGTGATAATTTCTGTTATCTTATTGCGACATTTCATTTCAAGCGGGGTTCAGACCCCCTAACCAATGTTAAGGAGGTTCAACATGAGCCAGCACAGAAGTCTTAAAGGTTCGGGCAAGATTACTGCCAAGCGCAACGTGCTCAAGCGCTTCGAACGCATCGATTTGCTGATCAAGCGCGGTCAGTGGAAAGAGGGCGATCGCGGTCAGGGTCTCCGCAAGACCATGCCTGAAGCCTGATTCTTTGTTGCATACTGCAGCACAGATTGAAAGCGTCGCACGTTGCGACGCTTTTGTTTTTACGCGGGCTTTGCTACACTGAACAACATCGGACACGTCTTTTTTAAGGGTGTGCAGCGGCGAAGAATGCAGCAGAGGCGGTCTTCCATTGGAGCGGATATGACGGATTGGCAGCAACTTTTGAACCCGGAACAATACCAGGCCGTCACGGCTTCGGAGGGGCCGATACTTGTTCTGGCCGCTGCCGGCACGGGGAAGACGCACACGCTCACCTATCGCGTGGCGTATCTGATTGAACAGGGTCTTCCCGCATACAATCTTCTTCTGCTGACGTTTACCAACCGTGCAGCGCGCGAAATGATGGCGCGCGCTTCGCAATTGGTCGGCCCGGAGATCAATACGATGTGGTCGGGCACATTCCATCATGTCTGCCACCGGATTCTGCGCCGTCATGCAGATAAAATCGGTTACACGCGCTCGTTCTTGATTCTGGATCGGGATGATTCCCATGCGTTGATCCATAAAGCTTTGAAAGCGCGCGTATCGGATGTTAAGCATTTCCCCAAGAAAGAGGTGATCGCTTCGCTGATCGGCAAGGCGGCCAATACGCAAAAACCGCTACGCGAAATCGTGGAAGCGGCAACGTTCAAAGATCCGATCGATCCGGAAATGATTCTGGCCATTGCCCGCGACTATGACGAAGCGAAGCGCAAGACGAACGCGATGGATTTCGATGATCTGCTCGTGCTGACGCTCAAACTCTTCAAGGATTACCCGGAGGTGTTGCTGGAATACAGCACGCATTTCAAGTATGTGCTGGTAGACGAATATCAGGACACCAATATCATCCAGGCGCAATTGGTTGATTTGCTCGCCTCGTATCATCGCAATCTGATGGCGGTGGGAGATGATTTTCAGTGCATTTACTCTTGGCGCGGGGCAGATTTCCGGAACATTATGGACTTTCCGAAGCGGTGGGAAGGCTGTCAAATCGTTAAATTGGAGCGTAATTACCGTTCGGTGCCGGAGGTGCTGGAGGCCGCCAATGCCTGTATTGCCGGGAATCCGGATCAATTTCAGAAGACGCTCCGTGCCGTGCGCGAAGGTTCAGGTGTCAAGCCGATGGTCGCCTTTCTGCGCGATGCACAGGAGCAATCGCAATTGGTCATGCGGCATATCCAGCGCGCTTTGCAGTCCGGTTACGCCGCCAAGGATATCGCAGTGCTCTACCGTTCACACTTCCATGTGTTGGAATTGGAAATGGATTTGCGCCGGATGCGGATGGAGTATACGCTGACATCGGGACAGGGAATCTTTGAAAGCATCCATGTAAAGGACGTAATTGCGTATCTGAGATTCTGCAGCGGCGGGACGGATGCCTTCGCATTCCAACGGATGATGGGGCTTTTGCAGGGGGTAGGACCGAAGACCGCCGGGAAGATTTGGCAAAAGATGGGCGAACAGTTTGACGGCAGCCGGGAAACTGATCGGCTGAAATTGCTGTCGTTGATGCCGAAAAAGGCGCAGGATGACTGGAAAGTGATTGATGCACTCATCGGAAACTACCACAAAGACGACTTGGAACATAACGGAAATCGCGCCGTAACCGCCTTTCTGGATGGATGGTATGAGGCGTATCTGCAGCGCAACTTTGAGAATGCCGAAGATCGTTACGAGGATATCGCCGCGCTCGCCGCCCAGTTTGAGCGTGGTGCTCCTGTAGCCGAGTTTCTCTACGATGTGGCATTGATGACCAATGTCGATGCCGAGCAAGCCAGGGCGATGGAAGACAATCCCGGCATCCGTCTGACAACCGTGCATCAGGCGAAAGGTTTGGAGTGGCCCATCGTTATTGTGTTGTGGTGCAATGAGGAAATGTTCCCAAGTGCCAAGGCTTTGGCTGAAGAGAATGACGCAGAAGAGCGTCGTTTATTCTACGTTGCCATCACCCGGGCCAAGGACAATTTGCTGTTGTGCGTACCCTCATCACGCCGCATAGCCAACGGCGGGGGCACGCAATATCTCAAGCCTTCGCGTTTCTTGAAGGAGCTTCCCGCAGCATTGGTGACCAAACGTTATGGACTTTATTAAGCTGTTTGTGCGTTCGTTGTTG
Organism: Kiritimatiellia bacterium; assembly: GCA_017531445.1. GTDB lineage: Bacteria > Verrucomicrobiota > Kiritimatiellia > RFP12 > DVOR01 > Spyradenecus. The sequence continues at coordinate 120,205 of JAFXKZ010000001.1, forward strand.
TTCCTGCTTCCGGTGATGATTGTGCCGCCGGAAGAGGTGTGTGCGCAGGGAGTAAGTTTTCAACTCGCCACCGATGCGCAGTTGTCACTCTCCATTGCGCAGGAAGCAGAGGAGGCAGTTGATCGCGCACAACGGTGGTTGCGGCAGCAACCTCCCGCGAAAGACCGGGCAGAAAGACTGCTGAGAGATTACGCACTTACAAGCGCAGATTCAGAAGGATTCACGATTTCCCGTTGCGACCTTACGCCATTGCAGCAGGCAATGCCCGCGCAAGAGACAGAAGCTTTCGCGATGGCGTTTGCGTTGGCTGTGGAGAAGAACCGTCATGATTACAAGCGACTGTTTGCGTTTCAGCGCGATATGCCGGTTGCAAATCCGCCGGCAAACTGGCGTGAAACGCTTGCGCTGACGCTCATTAATGCCCAGAAAATCACCCCCATAGGCGGACATTGGGCAAACAATCCGCAGGCGACCACATGGGCAGTCCTCACCTTGCGGGCACTTTTGAACGCCTCGCCGCGTGTTCGTTTGGCAGAGTAGGCGTCCGCTTTTTCGCCGAAAGCCGGGATGTTGTATCGGCAGAAAGCGTTTCACGCCCGGCAGAAGATCTGCTGGTATATCACCTGAATAGCTCCCATTGAAGCCTTGTTTTACGCCTGATTTTCGCTTTGGCCGCGTGCAAAGCAGGGGTGCGTTTGCGCTGCCTATGCACGACTTTGACGGATATGTTCAGGCGAGTGTCTCGCCTCTTCTGTGTTTGTTGCCTGATTCTGTAACGGAGTAATGCGTGGTGGAGTGTCGGAATGAGTGAACGCAGTGGGAGCATTGAAGGATTTGCGTTAGCAGACATTTTGCGCTATACTGGTGATTATCGTATGTGATTTGCAATGCGTTTATTTGAAAAAGGAGTTTTGACGCAATGGAAAAGAAACCGACTCTCTTGATCCTCGCTGCCGGCATGGGTAGCCGCTATGGTGGGTTGAAGCAGATTGATTCTGTGGGACCTTCCGGTGAAACCATCATGGATTACTCAATCTATGATGCGATTCGCGCCGGTTTTGACCGCGTTGTCTTTATCATCCGCAAGGATTTTGAAGAGGCCTTCCGTGAGAAGATTGTGGCGAAGTATGAGGGGAAGATCCGCATTGATCTCGCATTTCAGGATCCGATGGACCTGCCGGAAGGCTGCACGTTCCCCGAAGGTCGCGAGAAGCCCTGGGGCACGGCACACGCCATCCGCTCGGCACGCAATGTGATTGATGCACCCTTTGCAGCCATCAATGCAGACGACTTCTACGGTGCAGATGCCTTCCGTCAGTTGGCGAAGTTCCTCACTTCTGTAGATACGGCTGCGGAACCCAAACAGTTTGCAATGGTGGGTTATCGTTTGGATCAGACGCTCTCTGAAAACGGCACTGTGGCGCGTGGTATTTGCGAAGTCGCAGCAGACGGTAAACTCATTGGCGTGACGGAAATGACCAAGATCGCCCGCAAGGACGATGGCACCATCCAGAATGAGGAAGATCCTGATGCGCCGGTGCCGTTGACCGGTGACAGCCGTGTATCGCTTAATCTCTGGGGCTTTACGCCGGCACTCTTTGAGGGCATGGAAGAGCGTTTCGCCACATGGTTCAAGGAACACGAGGGGCAGCTCAAGGCAGAATGGTACATTCCATTCTATGTAGACGAGCTCGTTAAGGGCGGCAAGGTGACGGTGGATGTGATTCCCACCAACAGCAGTTGGTTTGGTGTCACCTATCGTGAGGATAAGCCTGTGGTCGTGGAAGCCATCCAAAAGATGGTGGAAGCCGGCGAATATCCCGTAAAGCTCTGGGAGTAACGTTCCGGAAGTTGCGCGGGGTGTCTGGAGGCACTCCGCGCATTTGATGGGGGTGCACTGTTGTATGTGTGCCCCGGTAAGATTGACGACACGCCGCCCTTTGGGTCGGTGTGTCGTTGTTTTATCAGAGGGCGAACGGAGTGATAGCGGCGCAAAGCGCACGGATATTGCTCCCACCTTCTCTGCGCCCACGCAACAGGGGCGGAGTGACAATGGCGTAAAGTGCATGGATTTTACGCCTGATTGCCCCCCTTTTGCCGGGGAGAGTTACGCGATAGCAGTATGCAGGACTGACGCTATTAAAAGGGCAAGGTGTGCGGGTGTTTTGAACCTGTGAAGCGGAAATAGCGTAGCGTGCGCTCAGGAGCGTATGAGCAGATGGCATCAATTGAAATGTAACAGAAGAGGGGCTGCATTACGGCGATGACGGGGAGGAACATGGGTGCAGATGATGACATTAAGTCCGTTAACGGCGAAAGGTCTCGGGGGCAAGATGGCCGATAATGAATGGAAAGGTGCACAGCGTGTGCCGGGGGCATGACAGTGGATGTGAGGTGGAGGAGACATAGCGGATCTGTAACCTCTGTTATGTGTGACGCGTATCATGAGTGTCACGTATGAACGTGCGCTGCCATGTGTTGCGCCGAGCGTGGAGAGAGGAAGCTCTCCAGGCGGAGGCGTGACGGAAGGCGGAAGGGCTTGCTGCAGAAGGTCGTTGGGGACACAGTGAACGGACGCATGAAATAAAATAGAAGTTTTTGAAGGCTTTTGCTTGCGATAATGGCGTAAATGTGAGATACTTTAGGCGTTGAGTAACGTAATTACGCTTGACTTGATATGAGAGGAATAACGCAATGAAAAAGATGATTTATGGCGCTGCTGCCGCACTGACCCTGCTTGCAACCGGATGCACCGGTTCGTTTCAGTTGATGCAGGCGGTTCACCACTGGCACCGCAACTTTGAGAATCGTTGGACGGACGAAGCCTGCTATCTCGTGGCTTGCATCCTCCCGATTTATGCCGCCGCCTACACTGTGGATACCATTTTCTTCAACTCTGTCGAGTTCTGGATGGGCGAGAGCATGGTGCAGGTGACTACTGCTGATGCCACGGTCACCCGCGTGAATGCCACTACGGCACTTGTGAAGAGCAAGGCTTCGGGCGAGGTTTATACGCTTACCCGTTCGGCAGACGGCACGTTTGCCATGACCGATGCGCAGGGTAACAGCGTCACGGCGCAAGTGCAGGGCTCCATGCTCACGATGACGCTTCCCGACGGCACCACGCGCACGGCTTTGATGTAATTTCGGCAAGTCGCCGCCGGAGGATTGAAACCTGGGTGGCGTTGCTTATGAACCATACGCACAAAGAAAGGTACACACAATGAAGAAAGCAGTGTTTATGGCGATGGCCGCGCTCACCGTGGCTGCGCTCTCCACCGGCTGCATTGGCAAGTTCCGCTTGACCAATAACATCTTGGCTTGGAACGAAGGTATGCACGAAGAAGCGTGGGTGCAGGAAGTCGTCTTCCTCGGTCTCCACATTGTTCCTGTCTATCAGATTTCCATCTTCGCTGATATCATCCTCTTCAACTCCATTGAGTTCTGGACGGATAAGCCGATCGATTTCCTCGCAGGCGTGGATCAGCAGGGCAATGAATACAAGGTGGTCTCCAACGGTGACGGCACCGCAACCCTCCACTACAAGGGACAGCTCTGCACGCTCGTCAAGCAGGGTTCCGAGGTGAAGATGGTCAAGGATGGTGCTTATGTGGGCACCTTCTCGGCACAGGGTTCGCTCGTGAGCTTCACCGCTCCCGATGGCTCTGTTCAGAGCGTCTTGCGCTAAGTCCACGGACATGGCTTAAAAGAAGCGCCGCCGGAAGGCGGCGCTTCTTTTGTTTCTGCACCGGAGGGTCTGCGAAGCCGAAGCGCAACATGGGCGACATTGAGACGCAGTCCCGCCGGGATTGCAACGGCGTTTCGGCGATGTTGGAGGGGTGGTTTCGGCGATGTTGGGCAAGTGCTTCATCAGAGAGGAAAACGAAGGTGCGGCTTGTTGTGAGGGGGGATGGAGGGAAGGTGAGGCGAACCCTTTCCGGAAAAAGTGAAACGCAGGTGCTTTTTCATTGCGTTTTACGGTAGCACATTGTATAATGCACGGCGTTTTTTGCCGAGACTTCTGCTTTACTGAAGTCTCAGAATGTGCAATACTATAACCAAACTGCCCTGTAGCTCAGTGGATAGAGCAGCGGTTTCCTAAACCGCGTGCCGCAGGTTCGATTCCTGTCAGGGCAACCATTTTTTCTTGAGAGGCAGGGGCGTTTCCGCCGTCAGAGGGCGGAAAGAGTAGCGTGAACCTTGCAGAGGTGGTGCACAGGAAGGGCAAACGCAATGAAAAAATGCCTGATGTTACTTTTGGTCGCGGCCGGAATTGGCGGCGGGGTGTGGTGGTATTACCGGCAGAAGCAACCGGTTCAGGAGGCCATCGCCTATAAAACTGCGCCGATTGTGCGTGGACAGACGGTGCAGACGATTCGTGCGACGGGGACGATTGAGCCGGAAGATTTGATTGATATCGGTGCGCAGGTAACCGGACAAATCATGCAGTTCGGCACGGATACCCGGGGAAAAGAGGTGGATTATTGCTCGGAAGTGCGCAAAGGTCAGCTCCTGGCGCGCATTGATGATGTTACCTACAAGGCTGAAGTGACGATTTCAAAAGCCAATCTTACCACCGCAAAATCGCAATTGGCCGGGGCAGAAGCTGAAGCGGCGCAATTGCGGGCAAAGTTGCGTCAGGCTGAACGTGAATGGGTGCGAGCCCAGCAGATGGGGGTGGGGGAAGCCGTTTCACAGAAAGATTTTGATGCGTATTTGAGTGCCTATGAGGTGGCGGTGGCCAACTTGAAAGTGGGGGATGCCAAGATCGAACAGGCGCAAGCGGCCATTGCACAAGCGCAGGCACAATTGGAGAAGGCCGAGCGTAATCTTTCGTATTGTGACATTCTTTCCACGGTCGATGGCATTGTTATCGACCGCCGGGTGAATATCGGGCAGACCGTGACGGCCTCGATGAGCACCCCCTCGCTTTTCCTCGTGGCAAAGGATTTGCGGCGGATTGAGATTTGGGTGCCGGTGAATGAGGCCGATATTGGCGCGATTACCGTAGGGCAAAGGGTGCGCTTCACCGTGGATGCTTTTCCCGAACGCGAGTTTACAGGCAGCGTGAGCCGTATCCGTCTCAATGCCTCGATGAGTTCCAATGTCGTGACCTATACGGTAGAGGTGGCCACGGAAAATCCGGATTCGATTCTGCTGCCTTACCTTACGGCCAACGTGCGCTTTGTTTTGGCAGAATCGCCGGAGAACGCTTTGCTTGTCCCGGCGGCGGCATTGCGTTGGCATCCGGAAGGGTGGGTGGCTCCGGAGGGAAAACACTTCGTTTTTGTGCAGAATGAACAGGGTTCGCCGGAGGCGGTGGAAGTCGTCTGCGGCGTTGTGGACGATCGGAATGCGGCCATTGTGACTGATTGTCTGACCGAGGGCGATGCGGTGATTACCGGCACATTGACGCCAATTGAGGTGATTCAGGCCTCGGCCGCCGGGCAGAATCCGTTTTTGCCCAAGCCGCCACGCTTCCGTCCCCGGCGTTGAACTGCGCAGATAGGTGGAAGAAAATGAAGCGCACAGCAGAAGACCGAGCAGGGAAAAGTCGGCGGGATCGCCCCGGCACAAGGAGGACGTATGGCGGTTGAATCGGGCTCATCACCTCTGATTGAGTTGCGCAATCTAACGAAAACCTATCTGCTCGGCGATGTGGAAGTGCCCGTATTGAAAGGGATTTCCATGAAAATCCACGAGGGGACGCTTCTGGCTTTGATGGGACCATCGGGCGGAGGTAAATCAACCCTGATGAATATTTTGGGTTTTCTGGATACGCTTTCGGGCGGACAATACCTGCTGGACGGAAAAGATGTCAGTACACTTTCCTCCAATGCCCGGGCGGATTTGCGCAATGAGCGTATCGGGTTTGTCTTTCAAAACTTCAATCTTCTGGCGCGGACATCGGCACTGAAAAACGTGATGATGCCGCTGGAATATGCGCGTCACGCGCAGAGTGCCAAAGCACAACGTGCCTGGGCAGAGCACCTGCTTGAGCGCGTGGGGCTGAAAGACCGCATGGATCACCAGCCTTCCCAGATGAGCGGCGGGCAGCAACAGCGTGTGGCCATCGCACGGGCATTGGTCAATCGTCCCAAAATTCTCTTCGCAGATGAGCCGACGGGCAATCTGGATTCCAAAACTTCCGAGGAAGTCTTGCAGATGTTTCAAGAACTGAATGCAAAAGAGGGGTTGACGATTGTGCTTGTCACACATTCCCCGGAGGTGGGCGCGTTTGCCAGAGAAGCGTATCATATTAAAGACGGGTTGATGGTCGATGGCACCTACTGATCGCTTCCGAAAACGCACGTGCAGTGGCGCACTTTCCTGCGTTGGGCAAACAGTTTCCCGTTTGCTCCCTGTGGCAATAAAGGGGTAATACAATGGATTTTCTACGGCAAATCGCAGCAGCTTTCGTTTCTTTCAGGCGCAACATTCTGCGTTCGATGTTGACGATGCTGGGCATTGTCATTGGCGTGGGCGTTGTCATTACCATGATGGAAATCGGGGCCGGAGCGGCACAATCGATTAAAGCGTCAATTGCCAATATGGGGACCAATGTGATGATGATATGGCCCTCGGCGGTAAAAACGTCGGGTATCAGCTCCGGAGCGGGCGGTTCGGTGACGCTGACCGAGGAAGACTGCGCGGCAATCGCCGCCGAGTGCCTTTCGGTAGAGGCCGCTTCGCCCACGCTTTCGCGCCGTGGGATTCAGGCAATTGCCGGCAACCGCAACTGGACGCCTTACGTAATCTATTCCGGAAATGAGGATTACTTCACGGTACAATCGTGGAAAACGCCCGAGGCTGGCCGCTATTTTACGAAGCGGGAAGTGGATACTGCGGCCTGCGTTTGCGTGATTGGGCAGACGGTGCGCGACGAACTTTTTCCCGGAGAGAATCCGGTCGGGCGTGATGTGCGGTTGAACAGCGTTCTCTTCCGCGTCATCGGTTTGCTTCCGAAAAAGGGCGCGAACATGATGGGAATGGACCAGGATGACACAATCATTGTCCCATGGCGCACGATGCGAAACCGCTTGTCGCGTTCGGGTTCTTCCGCTACCGGCGCATCGGTGAGTGCGTCTGCCACGACGACAGCGTTTTCCACCAGCGCGATTTACCCCCAGAATACGACTTCGATTTATCCGGAACGTGACAGCGTTCAGGCGCAAAACTATCCGCTTCCGGTGCGTTTCAACAATCTGGATCAGATTACCGCCTCTGCCAAGTCGCCCGAACAGGTGCCTGATGCCATCGTACAAATCACCGAAGTGCTGCGCCGCCGTCACCGTATCCGCCCGGGTGCGCCCAATGATTTTATGGTGCGTGATATGTCGGAGATGCTCAAGACGATGACCTCAACGAGCGGTTTGATGACCACGTTGCTGCTGATTGTGGCCTTGTTGTCGCTGCTGGTCGGCGGCGTGGGCATCATGAATATCATGCTGGTCAGCGTCACAGAGCGCACACGGGAAATCGGGCTGCGTATGGCGGTGGGGGCGCGCGGGGCGCGGATTCTCGCCCAGTTTCTGATTGAATCGGTGCTGTTATGCCTGTTGGGTGGGCTCGTAGGTATCGGGGCAGGGCGGTGCGCCTCAACGGTGATTGCCCACGTGCTGCATTGGCCGATTGGTGTATCGCTCTCGGCGATTCTGCTCTCGGCAGGCATCTCGGCGGCGATTGGTGTGATTTTTGGTTTCTACCCAGCCTGGCGTGCCAGCCGCCTCAACCCGATTGACGCTTTGCGCCATGAATAAACCAAGGAGCTGCGATGTCTTTTCCGGAAGTGCTTCTCCCCGCTGCCCGTGCCGCCGCCAAAAAAGCTTATGCTCCCTATTCCGAATTTACGGTAGGGGCGGCGTTGATGGATGAAAACGGTGTGATTTACACCGGGTGCAACATTGAAAATGTGTCGTATGGATTGACGGTGTGTGCCGAGCGTGTCGCGCTGTTTAACGCGCTTTCTCAAGGTGCCCGGCGGTTTATCGCGCTGGCTTTGAGTGCCGCAGAACCCGTAACGCCTTGCGGTGCTTGCCGTCAGGTGCTGGCGGAGTTTTGCGACGCCTCGCTTCCGATCGCCCTTACCGATCACCAAGGTAGCGGGGTGCGCCTGACACATCTGGGCGCACTCTTTCCCGAACCTTTCGCTTCGGAGACCCTGTAAGCCGGCGACTGTTTGCACAGAGAAAGAAGTGGGTTGACGATGACAACGTGCGGAATCGAGCCTGTAACGCATTGGCAAGCGGCACCTGCGCCCTCACAGGAGATTTTGGAGGCGGTGTGCCAATTGAGCCGGGTGCATCCGGTGGTGGCACGGATTGCCGCGCGGCGCATGGCTTCTGCCGGGGAGGCGGCGCGCTGGTTGCACCCGTTTGGCGACGCTCTGCCGCCGCCGCTAGCCTTGCACCATCTGGAACTTGCGGTGGAGCGTCTGCAACAGGCACTGGAAAAGCGCGAAGAGCTCGTGATTTTTGGCGACTATGATACCGATGGCCTTACGGCGACTGCGCTGATGGAGCAGGCGTTGAGTGAAGTGGGGGCCGAGGTGACGCATTTCATTCCCGATCGCGAAACCGAAGGATACGGCTTGACTGTTGCGGCGATGAAACGCTGTCTGCGCGAGCATCCTTCCGTGCGCGTGCTGGTAACAGTCGATTGCGGTATCACGAGCGTTGCTGAGGTCGCGGAATTGATGCAGAGCGGCATTGAGGTGATCGTCACCGATCATCACGTCCCTTCAGAACAGCTTCCGGCGGCGGTGGCGGTGGTGAATCCGCGTCTGGGTGCGCCGGAGGGTGCGGAAGCTTTGTGCGGCTGCGCCACGGCGTTTACGGTGATTCATGCGTTGTATACCCGTCTTGGGCGCAACACTTACAAAAAGTATTTGGATTTGGTGGCGGTGGCCACCGTGGCCGATGTGATGCCGTTGACCGGAGAGAACCGCGCATTGGTCAAAAAAGGACTGCACATTCTTTCCCGGGAAGGATGCGGTAATCCCGGATTGAAGGCATTGGCCAAACTTCAGCACGTGGAGCTTTCCAAGATAACCGCCGAGGATCTGGCTTTCAGACTGGTGCCGTGCATCAATGCCGCCAGCCGCATCGGCGATTGGCAACGGGCGTATGAACTGCTGACGTGCGCCGCACCGGCGGGCAAGGGAGTTTTTTCTCCGGCGGTGCAACAGCGTTGCGAAAAAGCGGCACGGGGCTTGGATGCGGCCAATAAAGAGCGGCGTGAAATCGAAACCCGGTTGCGTCAGAAAGTGGAGATCGCCGGAGTGCCGCCCGGAAGTAAGGTGATCATTGCCGCCGGACGTGCGCAAGAGGGGTTTCTTTCGGGGGTTTTGGGTATCGTGGCAGCGCGGCTGGTGGAGCAACATCATCTGCCGGCGGTGGTCTGTTGCCGGAAAGACGATGGCCGCGTGTGCGGCTCCATGCGCTCGAAAGGCGCATGGCATGCTGTCAAGGCGTTGGAAACAGTGGCCGATTTGTGCGAACATTTCGGCGGACACGCCGCTGCCGCCGGTTTTACCTTGCGCCCCGGCACATTTGAAGCCTTTTGCAACCGCTTGCCTCTGGCCTTTGCCGCCTGTGACGCCACGCCCGATGTGCTTGCCTACGAAGAAGATTTGGCATCACCGATTGATTCGGAGCTGTGGGCGGGGTTGCAGGTGCTTGAACCTTGCGGCACCGGGAATCCAAAGCCGCGCTTCGCAAAAATCTTCACGCTTCTGGCGCACCGCGTTATCGGAAAAGACAAAACGCATTTGTCGTTGAAACTGCGTGAAACGCACACGGCCGCTGCGCCCGAACTGGAAGCAATCTGGTTTGGCGGAGCGCACCGGGCAGAATCGTGGCAGGGGGGGATGCGGTTGCGGGTGCTGTTTTCCCTTTCCGAAGACCGTTTACAGGCCGGTCGGCTGAAGCTGAATATCGTGGATGCTTTTCCGATTCCATAGACCTGAACCTACGTGGGGGAGAGAACCTTTTTGAAGATGGGCGATGTCCGGCGGGAACATCGCCCATCTTGCAGGGGGAGTTTCGCCCATCTTGCGCCGCACTGTCGCCCATGTTGAAATGCCCTCCTGCGGAGCTGGATGCGCTGGAGGCACTGGAAGCACGAGGAGCTCTGGCAGGGCGTAAAGGTGGTGGTGTGAGGTGCGGGGTGCCCGGTGCGGCGCGGGGGTGGTGTGGGGGAGCTGGAGGGGGAGAAGTTCTGGAGGCTCTAGAAACTCTAGGAACTCTCGCTGGGGCGTGGGGCAGGCAGCTTCGCCGCACTGCCCGGAACCTTTGCTCTGTCCGGCTGCCCGGGCGCGGGCGCGATGTGGGGGAGCTGGAGGGGCCCGGTGAGGCATGGGGATAAAGCCCATACGCACTGTATTGTGCTATAATGCGCGTATGGACGATTGGTTTGAGGAGTCGCCGGCGGAAGCGGCGCAGAGCATAACGGATAATCGCAAGGTGGGGCCGCTGCCGGCGCGGATGCGCCCGAGGCGGTTGGAAGAGATTGTCGGGCAGGATCATCTGCTCGCACCGGGACGGTTGTTGCGGCGTGTGATTGAGAGTGACCGCTTTACCAATCTGATTTTCTACGGGCCGCCCGGCACCGGAAAAACCACCCTTGCCGAAGTGATTGCCCATACCACCCATCGCCGCTTTGAGCGCACGAGCGGGGTGATGAGCAATGTCGCCCAACTGCGCGCGATTTGTGAACAGGCGCGTCAATTGCGCGACCGCATGGGCACCGTCCTTTTTGTCGATGAAATCCACCGCTTCAATAAGTCCCAGCAGGATGTCCTGTTGCCCTATGTTGAAGATGGTTCGGTGACCCTGATCGGAGCCACCACGCATCATCCGGGGATTTTTATCAACACCCCGCTTGTTTCGCGCAGCTTGGTCTTTGAACTGCATTCCCTCTCCACCGATGATATCGTCACGTTGCTGAAACGGGCTGTCGCCGATTGCGAAAGAGGCTTGGGCGAAGAGCACGTGGAATTACAGGAAGACGCCGCGCACTTTTTGGCGGAAATCTGTGAAGGTGACGCCCGCCGTGCCCTTACGGCCCTTGAAATTGCCGCCCGCTCCACGCCGCCGGATGAACGCGGTCGCATCGTCCTCACGACTGATGTCATGGCCGAATGCGTTCAACGGCGCGTCATCGCCTATGATAAAGATGAAGACCAGCACTACGACACCATTTCGGCCTTTATCAAATCCATCCGGGGGTCCGATCCCGATGCGGCCATCTACTGGTTGGCCAAAATGCTTGAAGGCGGCGAAGACCCCCGTTTTATCGCGCGGCGGCTGATCATCTCCGCCAGCGAAGATATCGGCAATGCCGATCCAAGAGGTCTTACGGTTGCCGTTGCCGCCATGCAGGCGGTGGAGTTCATCGGTATGCCCGAAGCGCGCATTTCTCTGGCGCAGGCGACCACCTATCTTGCCTCCGCGCCGAAATCCAATGCCGCTTATCTTGCCGTCAATGAAGCCATGGAAGATATCCGCGCAGGACGCGTGCAGCCCGTGCCTGAACACCTGAAAAATGTCCATGTCAGAGCCGAAGGCAAAGCCCCTGCGCCGGCCTATCGTTATCCGCATGACTACAAAGATACTGCCGTTGCGCAAGCCTATCTCTCCATCCCCAAGACCTACTACCGCCCCAAATCCTCCGGTTACGAAGAGACGATTGCCAAACGGCTCGACTGGCTCCGCGCCAAAAAACAACCTCCGCATCCCGCCGAAGCCGCGCGCAGAGAGCAGTAGTTCATCGCCTTTCTCCTTTCGGCTATCTTGTACGCCGCCCCGCGCCTTTGGTGTGGGGCGTTTCTTTTCGTGCCGCGTCCGCGCACTGTTGCTGCGGAGCTCACGCTCGCTTTGCGCCGCACCTCACCCCACGCCTCGTCGTGTTGCAGCCACATCTCACCTTGCGCGGGTGTCGGAGATGCCAGTGTGTCAGAAAAGTTATCTGGAGGTTCTAGAGGGTCGAGAAGTTCTAGGTTGTCTGGAGCGACATGTCTTTTCCGCTCCACCACACCCTTGGCCCAGAGCTTTTAGATGTTCTAGAGAGCCTAGAAGTGCTAGAGGGCCTGGATATTCTAGAAGTTCTGGAGTCGCTGGAGGTTTCCAGTCTCCGCTTCTCTGTGCGGCAGGGCTTCCCGCCGCTGGGTACGGGTCGTTTTTTCGTGCCGCTTCCATTCATGTTTCCAACGTGCGGACACCGAAAAAACTTGACAATGGGGGAAGAGTGAGATTATGCTATTTGTAATTACGGGAAGGCGCGTTTGTCGTCAGCCTGAGCAGTGTGACAGACTAAAATAATTGAAGGAACAACGTATGAACAAGTTTCTGAAACCACTTTTGTGGCTTCTTCCGGCGATGCTCTTTACCGCCACAGGCTGGGCAGCGGATCCCGTGGCAACATGGACCGACATGAGTACGGCCACAAGTGGCGATTATACGCTGAATGAAAACGGTAATACGATTTCTGACGGCGTGCTTACGATTGGTTCTAAGCCTTCGTACATCGCTGGTACGACGACTTGGGATCCGAGAGCAACTGGCAATGCCGTTGTGCTTGCAATGCGTGTGACGAATTTAGACCTTGCAAAGGTCAGTGCGCTTATTTCGTTGAAATTAGGTAGCACAGATAATCAGCTCGGTCTTATGACCGATGGTGAAGGTGGCATGGATGCGATGTGGAACGGCAGTATTCGCGGTGGTAACAACGCCATTTCTGCGAAGCTCTCCACAACTGCTACTGAATTTCTCATCGTCTTCAAGTACAGTGACTGGGGAACGCAAGCTTGGGCTATTGGCAATGATGGCGTTTTTGCACAGTACACCTCTGATAGTAGCTGTAAGGGTGGCACGAATACAGCTGGTGCCGATATTCGCATCGGCGCATTGTACGGTGCAGGCAATCCCGCAACGGGCATGAAGATTCACTCCATGACGCTTTGGAGTACGGATGAAAACATTGAAGATGTCATTACTGCTTGTGCTACCGAAGAAATGAAGACGAATCGCGCATTCGTTGAAAACGGCACGGGCGCTGAGTACACCGCTACGGTTGCAGAAGACGTGAATCTCTCTGAAATCGTTTGGACGAAGGTTGCTGATGACACAATGGTCACCACCGCAGACCTTCCCGATGGTGCAAAGTTGAAGATTGAAGCATCGAATAATCCTGTCATCACGAACGATGTTACTTTTGCCAACAAGTTCATCTACGCGGTAAATCCGCTTACGGTGACGGCTGTAATCACGCCTAACCAGAATGACTACAGTGCAATTATCCCTGGCATTGTCTCAAATCCCTCTTACGACATTTTCCCCGCGGGTCTTTTTGTTGGCCCTGGTGCTGTGACCTACACGGCCACATTGAATGCTGCGTCTGCAGGCTATGAAGTTGTTGTCGCTGGCAATCGTGCTACGCTCAAGACCGTTGACTCTGCAACGTTGGGTATTCCCTCTTTCGGTGTGAACTTCTATAATGATGATGCTGCAAAGGTCGCTGGCACAGAAGTTCAGGGCGCTTATCCGATTAAGGGCGCTGCATGGACCGATGTTCAGGGGCAAAACTCTACGGCTGTGACCTCCTTCAACCTTGCGGATGCTGCAGGCAATATCATTGTTAATACCACGATGACATTGGAACGTACCGCTGGTGCACGCCAGTGGGGTCTTAACAATATGCCCTCGAGCGCTTTGCTCAAGGGATACATTGACGATAGCAATGGCAATCCCACCACATTGACCTTCTCCAATATCCCTTATACTCAGTATCGCGTGATTGTTTACATGTCCACTGATACTGCGGACTACACCTTTGCGCCTGTCTCTATTGGTGGCACTTCGTATGCCTCTGTGGCTAGCAATGCTGCGACAGCAACGGTGGCGTCTTCTTCTAACTGGGGCCATTCTGGCCCTTCGCACAATGCCAATGACTTGGCTGAAGGTGTGAACTATCTCGTCTCCCCGATGATGACGGATTCCTCCTGCGTCATTTCGGCGGTTCGTACGAATAGTGGCCCTCGTGCAACGATTGCAGCAGTTCAGTTCATTGACTGCACGGCAGCAAATCGCATCATGACCTTGCCGGGTCAGGAAATCACGTTGGATGCTAACACCAATATTTCAGAACTTGGATTGACGGCAACTGAAGTGCTCATCACGGTGAAGCCGGGTGTAACCTTGACCTTTGACGAAGCTGTGACGCTTGACTCCTTGCGCGTGGTTGCTGAAGGTACGGCTGAAAGCCCTGTTAAGTTTGATGCTACGGTAACTGCTCCCTTCGCAAATATTGGTTCTGTTACGCTCGAAGGTACGGCTGTCGAACTCGTTGCTGATATCTATTCCGATACTAAGCCGAGCAAAACGGCATTGGAAGTAATCGCAATCGCTTCTAACGCTACTGCTACCGCTGAAACTCCGCAGGAAGTCGCCACGACGATTGCTATCGCTTCTGGTAAGACCTTGAAGACCAAGGGTTACTTGAACTTCTCGGCTGCAAACTCCATCGCTGGTACGCTCGAAGTTGTTTCGGGTGAGACGACGTTCAACCTCGCAGAAAGAGGTCTCACTGGTACGGTGAAGGTCGCTACTGGCGCTACCTTCAAGAATGGTACGAATGACGGTCCTGATTGGGGTGGCGCTCCGACGTTGGATATCGCTGGTACTTTGGAAGTGACCGGTACGGCGCGTTGGTCGCTCAGCAAAAATACGACCACCACGCTTCGTGAAGGCGCAGTCTTGAAGGGCGCAGGTGGCACAGGTTATAACTACGCTTTCGACTGGTTTGATGGCGCAACGATTAATGTACTCGGTGATGCGACGATTGAAGGCAACATCGGTGCACATAATGGTAATAATGATAATGTGATTGTTTTTAATGTGAGTGACGGTAAGACCGTGACACTCTCCGGCAAGTATGACGGTGGCGTATACAGTGGCTCTTACTCTGCTAAATTGAAAGCTGCGGGTACAGGAACGCTCAAACTCACGGGCGCAAACACCTACACCGGCGGCACAACAATTGAGACAGGTGCGAAGCTGACGATTACCAACGCGGCAGCTCTTGGAACGGGTGCCATCACTGGCGCAGGTGAGCTGATTTGCGAAGGGGTGTTGCCTGAGAATACGAATGGCTTGACAGATGCTACAAACTGGACGGGTACCGTGAAGGTGCAAGACTTCACAGGTGGCACTGGTGAAGGTGCTGCTGAGTTGAACTTGGATGCCTATGGTAACGCTAATTCCGTCGTAGAGTTGGCGAATGTCGCGGGATGGGTCGCTGATGGTACAGTTGTTGAGAACCTGAACCTTTCCGGTTCGTTCTCTCAAAACAACGGCTCGACTAGTGCGGCAGCAAAAGTGACAATCAAAAAGCTTTCGGGTGCAGGTCATTTCAACGGCCCGAGTGGAAGCGATTGGCGATACGGTTTCATTGTCAATGATTGCTCGGAATTCTCCGGTTCAGTAAATTTGAAATCTGGGTCGCATGGTGGATGGATCGGTATGATTATCGGTGCTGAACCTGCAGACTATGATCCAGCAAACTACAAGACACACATCACTGTAATGGCCGATGGTGTAGCAACCATTGCAGATGGGGCGACTTGGACGCCTTCTACCGGTTCAAGTGGAAAGGTGCGTGTCTACGGAACCATCGGCGGAGCGGGCACGATTGCTTCAGCCTTGACCCTCGCCGACGGTGCCACGATTGATGTTGATAATGGTGTAGTGAATGTTACTGGTGCTGTGACTGTGGACGGTGCTGTGACCGTGACGGGCAGCGTGGCGGATGGCGATTACATTCTCAAGTGTACGAATGCAACTGCTGTGGATGCTGCAAAGATTACAGTGGAAGACTTTGCAGTGACAGCCGATGCAACCGGTTACAAGGCTGTTGCAGGTGGTGCGGTTGTGGATGCAAGCCTTGAAACGACCTTTACTGCGGCTGATCAGACATTGACCTGGTCGGAATTGGTGGGTGAGAACGCCGAAAAGCTTTATCAGGGTGGCACACTGACAATCACCTTCATCGCAGAGGGGCAGACCTTCACGTTTGATAAGGATGCTGCGCTTGCCTTCTCGCAAATCACAATCAAGGGCGAGTATGCAGGTACACTTGCAAAGACTGGCTCTGCCACTGTGAGTGCCACCGCTACTGCTATCAATACCGACACCACGGTTGAAGCTGGCGTCGCCTCTCTCGGCACAGTCACCATCGCTGACGATAAGACGCTCACCGTAAAGGATGTGAATACTGTTGAGGCCTTTGCTGCAGAGTCGCAGGGCGTTTACAATTTGGATCTCGGTGAGACGACTGCGGATGCTTATACGATTGCTGCTGATGGTAAGCACTACAAGGTTTCCTCCGGTACATTCACGAATGCGGCGTTGAACTTCTCTGCCACGCAGACGAACTATGAATTCGCAGGTGGCAATCTTACGCTTACCGGCAATGAAGGTCAATTCTCCTTTGGTACTGCTGATGTTACAATAAGCGGTGGTACGATTCGTGCGACACACTTGATTACCGTTCAGGGTGGTAATGATCGCGCGACAACGATCGAACAGACAGGTGGTGAGATCATTCTTTCGGGTACGGGCAATGGCTCTGATACCCCAATGGCCAATCAGACGATTATGTTTGGTCACTGGCGGAATGCTTCTTCCAACTACACGCTTTCGGGCGGCTCGCTTGTCGCTGAAAATGGTGGTGTGCGTTTCGGTAACGACTCGTCGTCTGCGATGACAATCTCCGGCAACGGCCTTTTCAAGGTAAAAGGTATCAAGGGTAAAGGCTCTACGGCGTCAGCTTTGACAATCACGGGTGGTAAGTTGAGTCTTGGCGACTGGGGCTTTGATGCGATCAATAGCTTTACCTTCTCGGCTCAAGGCGGCGAAATCAATGCCTTTGGTAATGCCACGATTAACCAGACGATTGCCTTGAATGGCGATGTGACGCTCTCTGCTGATGCAGAGAAGACTCTCACCATTTACGCCATTACTGGCACGGGCTCTTTGACAATTACTGGCGAAGGCACGGTTGCATTGCCGGAAGCGGTGGTTGAAACTATCCCGGTGACGGTAGCCGTGGGTGCGACACTCAAGGTGATTCCTACGGTGGATGCAGCTGTCTTAGGCAAGATTATCCTTGCTGAAGGTTCTGTTGTTGAAGGCACGCTTACTGTAGATGGCGTTGAGGAGTTTACCCCTGATGGTACGACAATCTCCTTCACGCCGGATGCCACTATTACCGGCTCTGCCTGGTGGTGGGACTATGAATTCAATGGAGATTTTGCAAGCATTGGTACAGACACGACTACGATGACTGCAAATGATAATGCTTATAAGTCGCATACCGATGATGGTCAATCTCTCTATTTCCAACGAACCCCTTATCGTTCTGCAGCATTTGCCTCCCAAGATGCATTCACTGCAGTGATGTATTGTCAGTCTGGTAACTTAAACAATGTTCCTCTTGTGAGTTTTGGTACGAAGGATGGTCTCGCGGTTATTTTGGCAACAGGTGCCAATGCAGCAAACGGCGAAATGCAGATTTCGTTGAATCGTAGCAATTCGTTGACCTCGCTCGCAGATAACTTGATTGTGCCGAATGCAACGACTGCAAAGCACCTCTACGCCTTTACTTACGATGTGCAGGCTGACCAGACGGTCATCTCGGTCTATGTAGATGGCAAGTTGAAGAAGGTTACGACCATTAATGAACGACTCCATGTCTCGGATGGTTTCCAGATTGGCTCAATTTACGGAGGCATGGTCACGGGGTTGTCTCGTTATTCAGACGCTGGTGAACTTAACGATGGTACGATTGACTTCCTCCGCGTGGCAAAGGGTGTGCTTTCTGCTGAAACCATGACTGCGCTCGCAAAGGCCTATCCGTATGTCTCTGAAAAGGGTATCGCTCAGCGCACGATTGCCGATGCTACGGCTAACTGGGTCGCAGATGCGGCTTGGACGCAGAAGGTGCCGGACACGGATGATGCGATGCAAGCAGCACCAAATGATGGTACAAACGTGGAATTGACTGCAACGGCCAATACGCAAGTTACGGTGAACCTTGAAGCGGATGCTTCTTATGAAACGTTGACGATTGCAGGTTCTGATGTGACGTTTGTCGCAGGTGAGGCTGCGAAGAAGATTGTCGCAGGAGATGTGACCATTGATGCTAACGTCACCATTCCTTATGGTGTGGCTGAAATCGGCACCTTGACGGTCAATACTGGCAAAACCTTAACCTTCGACTTCTCGGCATATGATTTCGCTTCCATTTGGGCGGACCGCACGATTTCCTTGACGGGTTTGGCGGTGATTGCCGAGGAGGCAACTGTTACCGCTGTGATGCCTGAACCGCTTCCTGCGCAGATCCAGTCTGCAACGATAGCATATAATGATACAACTCAAGAATACGCGCTTAAGATTACAGTGGATTCTTCCGCATTGACGGGCGTGATTTCGGGTGATTGTACTTGGGATGAAATCTCCGAATGGAAGATTGGGGAGGTTGAAGTCGCGAAGCCTTCCGATTGGTCACTTGTCCAAGCGGTGACCTTGTCGGGGACCGGAACGGTTACGCTCCCAGAGGGTGGAATTGCTCCTGACACCTTAAAGATTGACGGTGCGATCACCCTTGCGCTTCCCGGTGAGGCCACGGCGACGATTCCATCGTTGGTCATTGGTGCTGGTGCGAATGTGACCATCCCGCAGGCCTTGACGGTTACTGCAATGGAGATTGGCGAGGGTGCAACTATCGGTTATGCCGCAACAACATTGGGGATGGCGATTGCCGAGCCCTTGACCGGCAACTACAATCTTACGGTGGTTTCCGGTACGGTGACGTTGACTGGTGCAAGCGACAATGCCGCCTACACCGGCACGATTACAGTGAAAGGCGGTGCTACGTTGGTTCTCGGATATGGCGTTGGCTTGCCTGCAACGGCTCCGATTGCACTCGAAGACGGTGCTACGCTCTTTGCAAAGAATGGTGCGGGTGCTTCCTCAACAATCGCCTCTGCGATTACGATTGACGGGGATGTTACGATCAAGGGCTCTGAGAATGGGAATAACACGTGTTTCACCGGTGCTATTTCCGGAACGGGCACATTGACTATCGCTTCTGGAGATTACGACAATAAGTTCGCTATTGAGGGTGCCATTATAGGTGCGCTCAAGGTCGTTGTAAGTATCGACGATGGTGTCACCTTCACCAGTAATGAAAACGCCTTTACGGGTGGCTTGGAGATTGCCGAGGGTGGCAAGCTGACCGTTACCCAGCCCGGCGCAATGGGCACTAAGGGTGTTGTCAATAATGGTGCATTGACCTTTGCATTCCCTGCTGAAGGCGAAGGCGGCAGCTATACCGATGCGTTCTCCGGAACGGGTGATTACACGCTCGCTTCCGGTTCATTGACTTGGATATTTGGTGCCGATGTTGCAGTGAACGCACTCACCGTTTCCGGAGGGAAGATGACCATTGTTCCGACGGTTAATAATACTTCATTGAACGTCCAAGGTGCGATTACGATTGCGAATGGTACGCTTGTAATTGCGCCTACGGCAACAGACGGGAGCAACGGTGTTGCGCTTGCAACGAATGTCAGTGTCACGATTGGTAACGGTGGTGCGCTTGCTTTCTCTGGTGAAACTGCTCGTCTTTTTGCACATGGTGAGATTGGCTCAAGTGCAATCACTGTTGGGCAGGGCGGCACGATTTATGCAGGTGTGAATGGTATTCCATTCCCTGTGACTTTGGCAAATGGTTCAGTCCTTGACTTGTATGGTTATGGAGTGGATGTTGATGTCGGCTTCCTGACAACAACGACACTTCAGCTTACCAAGGCATTAACCTTGCCCACGGGCGAAAATGAAACCGTGACGGTGAAATTGCCTAAGGCGACTTCGTTCCTCACCTATACTGGTGAAGCTATTGAAGATTGGGCATCGCGTTTCGTCTTCACAAAGTCGGATGGCACCCCACAAACGTTGGAAGGCGTTTATCTGGTGGATGGAGGCGTGGAAAATGCCCATAACTTCACCTTTGCTTCGGTCGTAGAGATTGAGGGAATGAGTGATGCGGTTGCTGCCGACATTGCACAATTGGTTGCCACTTTGACAGCTGGGGAGCAACTTGAAGTCACTGAGGTCGTAAATGCAGATGCTGCCGTTTGCTTTGAAGACATCGCCTATGATTATACGTTGCAGGAAGAAGTGTTACAGGACGGTAAAGTGACGCTGACGTATGGTTTTGGCGTCGGTGACATTACTGTGGCGCAAAGGACTGTTGATGAGACGACTTCAAACTGGATCGCTATTGCGGTTCAGGTGACGAATGGTGGCATGGGATATGGAGCAGAAAATGCTTGGCCGGCGAAACTCCGTGCGGGGACGCAGATTCAGCTTTCCAAGAATGGCGGCGACTCTTATGAAGTGGATGCTTTGACTCCGCTTACGGCTGATGAGTTGACTGCTGCCGGCTTGGTGAATGGCGAGGGCGTGTATTGGTACTGGGCCGAAACACTTCCCGAAATTGCCACAGGTAAGACCTCTACAACGGTGAAGTATAAGGTGCGTGCCGTGAATGACGGCACGGCACCTGCGCAAGAGTAAACCGGTTTTCCGGCTTCAAAAGTAAAACAAGCGGCGGTGACGGTGTCTCCGCCGCTTGTTTTGTCTACAGGAGCGAGAGGCTGGAAGCACTGGAAGCTCTGGAAGAGTAGAATTTCTAGAGGCTCTAGCGCATCTGGAAGACCTCCGGAAGTTTTGCTGGGGAGGGGGGGATTTTGATTTGGGCGAAAGTGCTGTATACCTATCGCCCGGATTGCTTGTAAATGTCGCCCACATTGAAGCGCAGGTTCGCCCATGTTCATTTATGGGAAAGGCGCAGACCGGAAGTGTGGAGCGTCAGGAGAATCTGGAAGGCCGGGCGTGTTGAAGCCTCGGCGATTACAGACTGGAAGATCTAGGGAGAGACTTTTGCATCCATCGTAGCCAAGACTAGAAGAGCTAGAGTTTCTAGAAGGTCTAGGGACCTCACAGAATGAGCCGGAAGACCCGACTAGAAGGTCTAACGTTTCTGGAAGATCTAGGGAGAGGCTTTTGCATTCATCGTAGCCAAGACTAGAAGATCTAGAGTTTCTAGAAGATCTAGGAGCCTCACAGAATGAGCCGGAAGACCCGACTGGAAGAACTAGCGTTTCTGGAAGATCTAGAGAGGGCTGAAGCGTTCCGGAGCTTGGCGTTTGGCGGTTTGTGGAGTGTTTGATGGGCTTTGGAGGAATTGAAGAGCGGTTCGGAGATGTGGTAGACTGCTTTCATGAGAAGGTCTTTGTTTTCTTCATTGGTTTTGATTGTGGCAGGGGGGCTTTTTGCCGAGCCTTGCGCGCAGACGGCTTCAACGGCAGTACAAGGCGCGGCGGTGAAGCCGGCGGCTGTGGATTTGATGACACTCCATCAGGATGCGCGGTGCAAACAGGTGCTTGCAACGGCGTTGGTGAATGATGTGCCGTTCTTGGTGTTACTTGATACCGGAGCAACGCATACGGTGTTGCACACCGAGCGGGCAAAGCGGCTTTCGGGGGAGGGCGTAAAGTGGTTGGATACCAGCAAGATTCAGTTTAACGGGAATGCGCAGCAACGTCCGGAATTGCTTTTGACTTCCATCAAAGTGGGACCGGGTGAGTTTGATCCGCGTCCGCTTCTGGTAATGGATCTCTCCGGGATACGCAGTATGATGGATGAAAAGGTGGAGGGGATTATCGGAATGGATTTGCTGCGCTATCTGCCGTTCACTTTTGATTTTCACGCGAATCAGTTTCAATGGGGGCATGCGGCATTGCCGGAACTTGCAGCACTCAAGGGCGAGTGCGACCCGAATCTGCGGTTGAAGATGGCCGTTGCCAGCGGCGAGAAGACGTTTTCACTGCTGTTGGATACGGGGAGTACGGTAACGCGTATCCGCGAATGTGATTGGGCCCCCGGACGTGGGGAGGTGATTGCTGCGCAGATCAGCGACATCAATGCTGCCGGGAAGCGTGATTTACGTGAGGGGAAGGCCGGAGTGCTGACGCTCGCTTCCGGGGTTGAAACACGTGCGTTTCAACCGTTGCTTTGCGGGGAGGAGGAGCTCACAATGTTGGGTTTGGACGCGTTAGAGGGGTTGATTCTCTTTCATCTTCCGGGGGCAAATGCACCCGGAGGAGACTTTTTTATCGGCAAGCCTTGAAGAAGAGGGGCGTGGACCCGGAAGAAGTGTTGAAAATGGCAGTGCCTCTGCCGGTTGTTCCAGTCGGAGGGTTTAGGCTTCAGCGCGGATGGGCAGATTGAGGGTCACCGGGCAGGGAGAGGTTTATTTGCCGGAACAGGGGAATTTGTGGTAAACTGTGCTACGTTCCACACAGAAAGGAAAATCAGTTGATGAAGAAAGTAACCGCTTTTGCCGCGATGGTGCTTGCGTTTGTCGCTCAGGCAGAGATTTCCAACGTGAAGTTTACGCCTTCCGGTGTGCCGGCGTTTGTCGGTGAGGGTGAGTTTCCCATCGGCACGTTGACGCTTCAGTCTACCCGCACCTCGCCTGCCGATAAGGTGAAGGTGAGTATTGCCGGGACCAACAAGAAGGACCTCAAGGCGTTGCGTTTGGGCAAGGCAAAGGGCGTTGCGTTTGGGGATACGGTCTCTTTCAATGTGCCGGTCAAAGAGGGTGAATGCTCCTATACGGTCTTTGCAGAAGTGCCGAAAACGGCAGACCTTACCCGCAAACTGATGATTGAGGGTGCGCCTGTGCGTCTGGGCAGTATCGTCACCCGTCCGCATCAACTTATTACGGATGCCAATCGTAAGTCCAAAAACTTCCGCATTCCCGGCATCGTGGAAACGGATACCGGTGTGCTTGTTGCGGTGTTTGATAATCGTTTTCATCATGCTGGCGACTTGCCGGCTGATATTACTGTCGGCGTGAGCATCTCCAAGGATAAAGGCGTCACTTGGTCGCCCATCCGCACCGCGATTGACTATAAGGATCTTCCCGGTGGGCATGGTATTGGCGACCCGGCAATTCTCTTTGATCCGGTGAAGAAGCGTCTCTGGATTGCCGCCTTGCGCGCACCGAAATCCGGGCACCCCATTTGGAAGTCGGAGAAGGGGACGATCAGTCCTGAGAAGTGCGGCCAGTTCATTCTTGCTTACTCTGATAACGACGGCAAGACCTGGTCGAAGCCTATCAATATTACAGAATCGGTAAAACGTCTGAAGGATGCCGACACGGCGGAATGGGGGTTGCTCTTCCAGGGGCCGGGTGCCGGTATTGCCATGACCGATGGCACGTTGGTTTTCCCGGCACAAATCTGGGGTCACATGGGGAAGGCTCCGCACCATGGGGTGCTGGTCTATTCCAAAGATCACGGTGAAACATGGACAAGCTCCAAGGCGATGCCATGGGGCGGTTCGGAATCGACTGTGGCGCAGTTGCCGGATGGTTCGCTTCTGCTCAATACCCGTGAAGGCGGCGGTCCGGCAACGCGTATTACCGCCCGCACCACCGATCTGGGGGAAACATGGACGAAGGTTGAGACCGATAAGCTCCGTCAGCCGGGCAACCTCTGTCAGGCGGCATATCTGATGCTCAACGGTAAACTCTACTTCTCCAATCCCGATTCCGGACGTCGTGACACGATGACCTTGCGTGTTTCCGAAGATAACGGCGTTACCTGGCCGCGCAAACTCGTTTATGATCCGCGCGCCTGTGCCGGTTATTCCTCTACCTGCCCGGTGGAGGGAAATTCCATCGGTATCATCTATGAAGGAACTTCGGATTATCACTATTTCGTGCGTATTCCGGAGGCCGACTTGGCGGCACCTGCGGCACAATAAGCCCGATGGACGCTGTCGCGGATCGCCCGCTTGCCGAACTTGCTTTCACCGTGCTGGACTTTGAAACGACCGGCACGGTGAAAGGTTTTTGCAGTCTGCCGTGGCAACTCGGAGCAGTTTTTGTGCGGAGCGGCGAAGTGGTTTTGGAAGAGGGCGGGTTTGATACGCTGTTGCGTGTGCCCGAGGAGTATCCTTTTTCCAAACGGGCACCGGGAACACACGCTTCGCAACGCGCTGCGATTGCCGCCGCGCCTGCGTTTGCCGAGGTGTGGCCTGCGCTTCATGACCGGCTCTCCTGCACCGTTCCGGTCGCCCATAATGCCGCCACCGAGCGTACGGTTTTGGCCCGGATGGCACCGATGACGCAGTATGCCTATTGGGTAGATACGTTGAAACTTTCCCGGAAGATTTATCCTTCGCTGCCGGGATTCGCGTTGGAAACGCTTGTTCCTGCGCTCGGACTTCAACCGATGCTTGCCCGGCTTGTGCCCGGACGTGCGCCGCACGATGCTTTTTACGATGCGGTAGCTTGTGCGCTTCTGTTGTTGCATCTGATTACACTTCCGGGATGGTCCGGTCTTACGTTGAACGATTATTACGCACTATGAACCTCTTTGCCTGCGCTTTGCGTTGTCTTCCCCATGCGATTGCGGTACTTGTTATCGCCGTTTTTTGCCTTGCCAATACGTTTCAGGCCCACGCGTCTGCGGCAGTTGCTCCGGCGAATGAGCTTTTTATCGCGATGTTGCAGGGGCAGATGGTTTCCATTCCGCTGCTTCTTTTACCTGTGGGGGTGAGTCTGATAATTCCCGGATGGCGACAACGCCTTGGCGGATGGTTTGCCCGTCCCTCCTGCACGTTTGGTGCGGCGATGGGGGCATTTCTGCTGCTTTGCGCATTCAGCTATACGGTGCTTGCGGCGATGGACCCGGCAGAAGATCAGCTGACCGTGGCCATGTTCAAGCAATTAAACGGGTTGCAGTCGGCGGTGATTGCGTTTTTTATCTGTCTGCTTGTGCCTTTTGTTGAAGAATTACACTTCCGGGGCGTGCTGATGCAATCGTTGCCGGTTGCCATCGGGTTGCCTTTCAGTGCGCTGCTTTTCGCGCTTGCCCATGGCGTAAACGTCTACCTTTTCCCGCTTTTTCTTACCGGATGGATGCTGGGGATGCTGCGCTTGCGAACGGGCAGTTTGCTGGTCTCCATTTGTGCTCATGCGGCGTTCAATACTGTGTCATTGCTTTTGACGCTACTGGCTTCTTGAGCAGTTGGTGATGCCGGAGGGAACGGTTTTCCGGAGAATGCCGGGGGTCTGCGCTTTTGAAAATCCGTAAAGATGTTGAAAAAAGTGCTTGCGTTTGCGCGTAACCTTTGGCATAATATGTCGCGTTTTACGTTTATTGCCTCATTGTGTAATGGTAGCACAACTGACTCTGGATCAGTTTGTCAAGGTTCGAATCCTTGTGAGGCAACCATAAAGAGAAGTCTGTAGAGCGCGGCTCTGCGGGCTTTTTTTATTTGAGGGAAGGAGCAGTATCATGGTTGAAAGCCTTTTGGACATCTTGCGTTCCAACGCGAAAGAATCTCCTGAAAACATGGCACGTCTGCTCGGTGTGTCCACGGAAGAAGTGGCAGCTACCATCGCCCGTTTGGAAGAAGAGGGTGTTATTCGCGGTTGGCAAGCCATTATCAATGAAGATCTTGTGCCGCACGATTCGGTTACGGCAGTTATTGAAGTGCGCGTAACGCCTGAGCGCGATGGTGGCTTCAATCGTATCGCGGAGGAGGTTAGTCGCTTTGAAGAAACCGAGGCGGTTTACTTGATGAGCGGTGCGTATGATCTGCTGCTCTTTGTCAGCGGCAAGACGTTGCTCTCCGTGGCCCGCTTCGTGAGTGAGAAGCTTTCGACCATCCGGGGAATCGTCTCCACTGCCACGCATTTCCGCTTGAAGACCTACAAGCAGAACAACGTATTGATGGCCAAGCCGCAAGATGACAGCCGTTTGGTGGTGAGCCCCTGATATGGATCCGCATGATTATTTAGCCCGGCACATCGTTGATTTGCCCAAAAGTGGCATCCGGGAATTCTTTGATATCGTCAGCACTCGCACCGGAGTAATTTCACTTGCCATCGGCGAACCCGATTTCGATTCGCCGTGGCATATTCGCGAGGCTGCCGCCAAGTCGCTTGACCGCGGGTGCACACATTACACCGGAAATGCCGGATTGATGGAATTGCGCACGGCGATTGCTGAATATGTACGCACGCGCTTTGGCGGCACCTACGATCCGGCAAAGGAAGTGCTAATCACCGTGGGTGCATCGGAAGGGCTGGACATCGCTTTGCGCGCAATCTTGAATCCGGGCGATGAAGTGCTCTATCATGAGCCGTGCTTCGTGAGTTATGCTCCGGAGATTGCCATGGCACATGGAGTGCCGGTACCGGTGGAAACACGTGTGGAAGACAACTTTCGTCTTTCGGTAGAAGCCCTTGAAGCCAAAGTTACTCCGCGCACAAAAGCCCTCATGCTCAACTTTCCCAATAATCCCACCGGGGCGGTGTTGGAGCGGGAAGATGTGGAGGCGATTGCCGCGTTTGCGCTCAAGCACAATCTGATTGTCATCTCCGATGAAATCTACGCCGAGATGACTTGGGGCGGCAAAAAGCACGTTTCCTTTGCTTCTGTCCCGGCCTTGCGCGACCGTTTGATTCTGCATCATGGGTATTCAAAATCTTGGGCGATGACCGGGTTCCGCATGGCCTATGTCTGTGCACCGCAGTGGATGATGGATACCATTCTGAAGATTCATCAGTATGCCATCATGTGTGCGCCGACCACTTCCCAGTATGCTGCGCTTGAAGCGATGCGCCATCCGGGAGAGGACATGGCGCCGATGCTGCAAGCCTACGAGCAGCGGCGCAACTTCCTCCGGGCAGCTTTTGCCGATGCCGGCATCCCGATGCACAATCCGGCGGGCGCGTTCTACGCTTTCCCGCAGATTGGAAAATTCGGTCTTTCCTCGCGCGAATTCGCTGTAAGGTTGCTGGATGCGGAGAACGTTGCCGTTGTCCCAGGAACGGCCTTCGGTGCGTGTGGCGAAGGGTTTGTGCGTTGCTCCTATGCTACAGGCCTCGAACAACTCAAAGAAGCCGTGGCGCGTATTGCCCGTTTTGTACAGACGCTTTAATGGAAACACTCCAATGAATTCGACCACCAGCAAACCGAAAATCGCTATCGTTACGCGTGATGAGGAGGGAATGTCTCTTCAGGATTTCCTCGCTGCCAGATTGAAAGTTACCAAGCGCGCTGCCAAAGCAATGATTGATGCTCGCGTGGTTTGGGTCAATCGGAAGCTGGTCTGGATCGCCCGGCACACGCTGAAGCCCGGCGATAAGGTGGCCTTTGTTGTGCAGCGCAGCACCGGTGCGAAGCAGGATAAAACTGTGGAGGCGCGGCCGCACATCCGTATTTTGTGGCAAGACGATTGGTATCTTGCCGTTGATAAGCCGGCCGGAGTTTTAACGCAAGGGCGTAATTCCGCTGAAGAACTCTTGCGGGTGCAGGAACATAACCCGGAGATTCAAGCGGTGCATCGTCTTGACCGTGAGACATCGGGCGTGATTCTTTTCAGCAAGAATGCTGCGGCACAGGAAGCAGCAATTGCGATGTTCAAAACGCATCGCGTGGTCAAGTTTTACAGTGCCATTGCTTCCGGAAGCGTTGATCGTCTCGCCTCGACCTTGACTGAAACGCTGGATGGCGAGCGCGCCGTGACGCATTTGCGTCGATTGCAAGCTACGGCAGATGCCACCTTCCTTTCGTTGCGTATCGAAACCGGGCGCACCCATCAAATCCGCCGTCATCTTTCGGGGATTCGCCATCCCATCATTGGAGACAGGCAATATGGTCTAAAGCATTCTGACGATCCACGGGTGCTTTCGGTGACGCGTCAGATGCTTCATGCAACGGAACTTGAATTGCCACATCCGATGATTTCCGGTGTGCATATCAAAGCACACGCACCTTTGCCGGCAGACTTTCGCGCGGCATTAAAGCTTTTCGGTCTTGGAAAGCGCGGCAAGAAATAACACGTTTTTGTGTTGCATCTGCCGCATAACAAGTGGTGATCACCTCTGATGACAGAATAATTTTGCCTCCTTCTCTCATCCGGCATTCTTGAAAGGACGCTGTTGATTGCAGGGATGGCAGCGAGAGGTTATTCGCCCTCTTTGCGGGGTTGTTCCTTTGTAAAAACGATACTGTCTACGTGAAAGCCCCGGCGTAAAAAGGGTAAGAAACCGGGATGTCTGCACGTTTTTCCCCCGTCTCTCAAGCTCTTTCACGGCAAATTGTACAGGACAATTGTTAGACCTTCCGCGCTTATTTGAAAATAAACTGCAGGATTTATCCGTGCAGAATACGCAAAAGCAATTTCGGATATCGCCGGACAGAAGGCAAAATCGCGTCTTTGTTTATTGGGAAAAGTGCTTTTTATTCTTCGGGCGTTGCGTTGCGCTTTAGTAACCCCATCAGCGTGTCGCCGGGTAGACGGGCCAGCAACGCGGCCGGTGTGGGGGCGACAACCGTCTCGGCAAGGAATTGCTTTTCATTGAGCAGACGGACGATATTGTCTTCCAGTGTTCCCCGGCAGATAAGATGATGTACTACCACGGTGCGCTTCTGGCCGATACGGTGGACGCGGTCGGTTGCCTGCGCTTCCACGGCCGGATTCCACCAACGGTCGAGATGCACCACGTGATTGGCTTTGGTCAAGGTTAAGCCAAACGCACCTGTGCGTAGCGAGAGGATGAAGAGCCCGGCGCGCGGCGATTGGTTAAAGGCTTCAATGATTTCACGTCGCTGTTTGGCGGTGCGTTCGCCATGGATAAAGGGGACATCCATTTGAAAATGCTCGGAAAGCAGCCCTTGCAACCGCTTACCTGTTTGGGCGAACTGGGTGAAGATGAGGACGCTCTCGCCACGCTCAAGGATTTCTTCCAAGAGCGGAATCAAGGTGTTGAGTTTACCGGAACTGAAGGTTTGCGTTGGGGATGAAGATGCGGGAAGAGTATCGGATTCGGTCTCAACACCGTTGCAGATTTGCTTCAAGCGAGTCAACAGTGCGAGAATGGCACCGGTGCGGCCGGAGGCTTCTCCGTTTCGGGTGTCGCGTGCATATTCGGCAAGAGCCAGATCATAGGCGGCCGATTGTGAATCGGTAAGCGGGGCGTAGTGTTCCTGAAGAATCTTTGGCGGCAACTCGGCAAGGATGCCGGGGTCGGATTTCAAACGGCGCAGAAGAAAATGGGTGACGGCACGGCGCAAACGCTCCGGTTCGCGGTAACGTTCAGTAAAATCCCGCCGGGAACCAAAGAGATCCGGGTTGAGAAAATCCAGAATGCTCCACAAATCTTCCAACCGGTTTTCAATAGGTGTTCCGGTAAGCGTCAGACGGAATTCTGCAGAAAGTGAACGCGCCGCTTGCGATTGACGCGTGTGCGGATTCTTAATCAGCTGCGCTTCATCAAGTACCAACGTCTTCCATTTGATGCGTCGGAACGAGCTGTAGTCACGCCAGAGATAACCATAAGCGGTGAGCACTACATCCACTGTTTTGGCAAGTGCTGCAAAACCTTCGTTGCGAACACGTTCGGCACCATCATGGCGTAACAGACGCAGCCGGGGGGCCCATTTCGCAAATTCCCGTTCCCAAACCGGAAGTACGGTAAGGGGAGCCACCACCAGCGTCGGACCCGGGCGGGAGAGCAAAAAGGCAATCGTTTGCAACGTCTTGCCAAGCCCCATGTCGTCGGCAAGGCAAACACCCAGTCGATGATTTGCCGCCTGCATCAGCCAACAAACCCCTTGTGCCTGATAGGGGCGCAGGACGTCACGGAGCGGAAGGTCGCCTGCGGGTGGTTGCGTCATCTCACGTAAGAAATCTTGGATGTCCTGAGCTCCCGGGGCGATGCGCAAGGCCCCGGCCATCAGAAGCGGCAATGCTTGATGTGGAGAAAGTGCTTCCGGACCGAGCGAATCCAACAGCCGTTTCAACGCTTGTAAATCCAAGTAGTGCCATGCATCATTCAGAAAGACGAGCGGTTCGCCGGCATCAACAATCGCCTGTGCGGTTTCAATCGGAAGTTCTATTCCGGCAAAGGTGATGGTTCTGACAATTCGTACCGTGCCCTCTTCAATGCCGGTCGCGGTTTCTGTGAGCATCGGCACGTGGAGCTCCAGTTCCGGAGGAAGCGGAATCGAAAATGCGGTTGCCCGTAAGGCCGGTACTGCTTCGCGCAAGAATCTGAGAAATGCTGCATCGCTCCAAGGCTGCGGCAGCCCCAGAATCGGTGCGATTGCTACCGCTTGCCCCAGTAAACGCAGACGGGCCAGTGAGGGAAGTCTTCCTCCGGAGAACTCGGCGGGTTCAGCGAAGTCAAGCCACCATCCCTGCGCATCTCGGCGCGGAATAAGTGGAAGCGCTGCGCGTCCCCCTTCAAAAAGCGGAGCCGACCATACGGCGATGTCGGCAGCAAGCGGTTCGGAGGTAATGGCAAGTCGGGCATCCGGTGCGCGCAATGCAACCAGGAACGCGTCATCGGCAGTATGAAACTTGTGCTTTTGAGCCTGTGCCCGGGTGAGAATTGTAGATGAAGTCGTGCGCATCCACAGGTCGATAAGCGTTTGGAAAAGGGCGACATTGTGATTTTCCGGCACCACCGTTGCACACCAACGGGCCTCGCCCGCTACGACCGTCGGGGCGACGTGTCCTGCGGAAATTACGCGTAATGCCAATTGAAAAAGGGTTGCCGCTTCGCGAATATCATTGCCATAGACGAGAAACGGCGCAGAAAGTCCGTGTAAAACGCCCTGTAAAACCTGAAGCACTCCGCGGTCTTCCAAAAGCACCTGTCGCCATCCGTGGAAGAGAAAGCCAAGCGATTTGCGCAACCGTTCCTCCGGCACCGGTTTCCCGAATGCCTCGCCTTTGAGCGAAAGACGTTGATTGTCATGATGAAGATGCAGAATCATCGTTGCTCAAACTATACGGAAGAAACTGGAAGCGGCGCGGGCGATGCGGCAGCAGGGTGGCGCAAAAAGGTAATCTTGAACACCTTTTTCTGCGCCTTGAAAGCGCAAGTCGCGCCTTTGAAAAGCCTGTTTCTAAGCACGCCGCAAGCCGGATGGAATACGCTCTCAAAGCGAAAATGTGCGGCAGATTGTCTCGGGCACGGTGTCGCGGAAGGTGACAATATCGTGGAGAATCGGCGCATTGCGCAAATCGGCAAGGGCCGGTGTCTCACCTGTAAGTGCGGCGAGTCCTCCGGCGGCGGCGAACTCATCGGAGACGGTTTTGCCGGTGAGTGCGCGAAGCATGGTGACGGGGAACTTCCAAGGCGATGCCGTTGCTGCAATGACTGCCGGGCGTCCTGTAACCGGAAGCTCGCGATGCACTTTCCAGCCGATGGCCGTATGCGGATCGGCAAGATAGTGGTGTGTGCGCCAAATGTCGGCGATTGCGGTTTCCGTCTCTTCCGGTGTTGCCCAGCCGGAGGCGAACTTTGCCCGCAGATCATGCAGGGGATAGCCGCTCAAAGCAAAGGCTCCTTCGGCCTTCAGTTGCGATTCCCATGTGCGCACTTCGATGTCGTTTCCTTTGGAAAGCAACCAAAGCAACCGCTCCACATTGGAGGAAACAAGGATGTCCATCGAGGGAGAGTTGGTAATCCGGAAGTCACGTTTGGCATCGTAATGTCCGGTGCGGATGAAGTCGCAAACCACGCGATTGGCATTGGAGGCAACGGTGAGCCGTTCGATGGGTGCGCCGAGTTGCCACGCGTAGTGTGCGGCGAGAATGTTGCCGAAGTTGCCGGTGGGGACGACGACATCAAAGGGTTGTCCCAAGCGTCGAGCGCAGTCAAGGTAGTAGCAGATTTGCGGGAAAAGACGGCCGATGTTGATGCTGTTGGCCGAGGAGAGCAGGCAACCTGCGGCGCGGGCACGTTCGGCCAGCTGGGGATCTGCGAAGGCTGCTTTGACGGCGGCTTGCGCATCGTCAAAGTTCCCCTCAATCGCACAGGCGGTGACATTTGACCCCGGGCAGCAGACCATCTGGCGGCGTTGAATCTCCGATGTCCCTACTTTGGGGTAGAAGACGAGGACAGACGTCCCCGGCACATCCGCAAAGCCCCGCATGGCGGCACTGCCCGTATCGCCGCTGGTTGCCGTGAGCACGCAGACGCGATTGATACCGGCGGTTTGTGCGGCATAGCGCATCAAATGGGGAAGAAGCGTGAGCGCAACATCCTTAAAGGCATACGTGGGGCCATGGAAGAGCTCCAGGAACGAAACATTGTCAAAGGTTTTCAGCGGGACGATTTCCGGAGCTCTGAAACGCGATAATGCTTGCGCCACTGCCTCTTTCCGCACGGTTTCGGGAATGTCGTCAAAGAAGCGTTCAAGGAGGGCTTCCATGGTGGATTTGAAGTCTGCTCCCGGTGGTAATGGCGCAAGCGGCACGTCCGGAACGTAAAGTCCGCCATCGGGTGCGATGCCATTGAGGAGAGCCTGTGCGCCGGTAACCTTGGGCGCGAGACCGCGAGTAGAGATGTAATCCATAGTTGTTTCCTTGCGTAAAAAGCGGTTTTCAGTATAGCAAATCGTTTGTTGCAGACGCGTAAAATGATAACGGGTGATCGGGTTTTCCGTCTTATGTTTCCGGGTTTGGACGGGTGAGCAGGTCGATTGCACGGGTGATTTCACTGTCGGAGCCAACAACGACCAATGAGGCACCTGCCGGAAGGCGGGTATCTCTTCCCGGTGAGACGATGGGTGTCGCTGCACCGGGAATGGAGACGGAGATGACTGCTGCGCCGGTTTCACCACGGAGGTTGAGCTCGCCAAGCGTTTTGTTTTCGGCGTAAGCAAAGCGCGGCACTACGATAGTGTCGGTATGAACCGCCAATACTTCGCCGATATTGACAGGATCCTCTTTAGGGAGGGCTCCCACATCAAAGGCCCGGACAATTTCATTGTGGGTGATGTGATAATTGCGCTTAAAGCGTTTGGAGCAGCACATGATGACGAGCGCGACACCGTAGATAACGACCGCAAGCACCCAGATGTTACTGATGAAAGGTGAGCAGAGCAGGACGGCATAGATAATCATTCCCACCCATCCGGTGAGACGGAGCAACAGGCGGATAAAGCTGCGGATATGCCGGAATTGGTGCTCATAGGCCACCAGCACATGCTCGGAGATATAGTCGGTCATTTCGCGCCAAAGGTGCATAATTGTCCACAGCGCAGGGGAGGCTACCAGAAGTGCCGCCGCAGAGCAGAGCATCCCGCGCCATGGGATGACAAGGCGCGGCGGCTGCCAGAAGGCATCAAGTTTTTGCAGGAATTCGGCCACATTCGGGATGTTGGTAACGAAGTAGACCCCGCCGAAAAGGATGGCGGAGATGGCCAGCGCGATGGCGATTTGAATCAGATAGGTGCGGATTTGCGCAGTGACGGTGAGCCCTTCATCATCGCGGACGCTGGACATTTCCACGGCACTGGAGCGATAGGCGTGGACAACCGCGCGCAATCTTACTCCGGTGCGTCGCGCACAGAAAGCGTAGAGCTTTTCGGAGGAACGCAGCAGGTAGGGATTGGTCGCTGTGCAGAGCAGGGCCACTCCAACGGCAATTTGGTAAAGCGGCCGTTGGCTCATGTTTCCATTCATGGCGATGCCGGCAATGATGAAGGAGAACTCTGCCACTTGCCCCAGACTGATGCCGATTTTGAAGGCGTCTTTGGGATGTTCGTTCACCAGAATATTGGCAAAGAGCCCATTGGCGAGTTTGAGAAGAATCATTGCGAATGTGACAAAGAGGATGGTGCCGATGTTGTCAATGAGGATGCGCGGATCTATCATCAACCCGACCGAGACGAAGAAGACAGATGAGAAGAGGTCGGTGACCGGGCGCACGATGCGCTCAATGCGGCGGCGGGCCTGCGCTTCTGCTACGACAGCTCCGGCAAGGAACGCACCGACAACCAGCGAGAGACCGAGCCCCTCTTGTGCCAGACAGGAGATGCCGAAGCAGAGCCCCAGCGCGGTCATCAGAACAATTTCATCGCCAAAACGTTTGGAAACAAAGTTCATCAGTCGCGGAACGAGCAGGATGCCGAAGATGGTTACCCCCACGAGAAAGAGCGCGAGCACGCCGAGTTGCTTGCCGATGACGGCAGCTGTCGTCCAGAAATCCGCTCCGGCAGCACCGCTGGAGCCGCCGCTAATGCCGTTCAAAACGGCAATCAAAAGGATGGCGAGCACATCTTCGATAAGGGCGATGGCAAAGGTATTTGCCGCAAAACGTTGATTGAGCCATCCCAAACTTTCAAGGGTTTTGGCGGCGATGGAGGTGGAGCTGTCGCAAAGAATCAGGCCGAGCAAAAAGCATTCAAGATTGCCCCAACCCATTACTTTGCCCACGAAAAAGCCGCCGACCACCATGCAGAGGACGTCCCAAATCGCCGGGAAGACAACGCGTCCGCCCATTTGCCGCACGCGGCGGAAGCTGAATCCCAGACCGATAGAGAACATCAGGAACATGACGCCGAAGTCGGAAAGCATCCGGATGCTTTGGCTGTCTTTAATCAATGTCGGGCCGAAGTGTGGACCGACAATCAAGCCGGCAAGAATATACCCCACCGTCAGCGGGAGGTTGAAGCGCGAGAAGAAGATGCCGACGGCCGAGGCGACGGCGATGACGATGCTCAAGTCTGCGAAGAATGAAAAGGTTTCCGTCATGATGAAAACTTCTTTGAGAAAAACACGCGTATTCACTTTTATTATAGCATAAAGGCGTATGGGATTCTTGTATAAACGCGTATAAAACCGCCTGAAAACAGTGCATTTTCTTCATTTTTTGCATGAAGTCTGCCTGCGGGTGTTGGAGGCGTGCGGGTAAGGGGTGCAAGGGGTTGTCGGGTGGGGTGGCGTCTGTGCCCGCCGGAGCGGAAACGGGGCGTTTGCAACATCGCCCACACCGGGGGTGCAATCCCGCCGATAGTGCGCTTCATTGTGGGCGATATGTGCGGGCAATCCCGCCGATGTTGAAAACGCTTTCCGGGGGGATGGAAAATCGGGATGCGGCATACGTGCGTCGAGGTGGCGCGGCGGTGAATGAAAATGACGTGTAACGTTTCGGTGCGGCTGTGCGTTGTAGGGGTTGGTACGCGTGCAGTGTGTGCGCAGAAATGAGGGGAGGCCTGTATGGGATTGGATTTAAGTCGGTTGGAAAAAATGGTAAAGCAGTGTCCGGAACACCTCTTTACGATGGCATTTGAACAGGGGGAATGGCACTACCGGTCGCAGGAAAAGGGTGCAGGCTCTCAGGAAGGAACGGTGGAAAATGTTTATTTCCGCAGTCAATTGCTGCGGACAATGGTTGAAGAATTAAAACTTTCCGAAAACAGTCTTTTCCTGAAAGAACTTTGCGCCTATCTCAAAATCGGTCGTCTGCCCGGTGGCGAAGTCGTGGAAACAGCCTTGGAGGCAGAGGAGATTGCCCGCTTGTTGGAGCTGGTCAAACAGTATCGTCTGGAGCAGACGCAACTGTTGGAACAGGTGCAAAGTTCGGAATTGCTGAAACACGATGCCGCATTGGAGGGATTGATCCGCAATGCAGATTTGGCAATGTTGCGGATGATTCGCCGGGATTGTCTGCTGGCCGTTCAGGCAGAAGCGCAGCGTCCTTGCCGCACGTTTCTGGAGTCGGTGCTCGTGAAACCCGAAGAGGTGACGTGTGCTTCCAATCTGTTGGCCATGGTGGCCACCGTGCCGGGTCATGCCCGTTATACGCGTAAGGAAGTGAACGAAGTGTTGCAGCACCATCGTGAAACTTTATGCAATCGTGCCGTGGCGTTGATTCAGCGCGATGGCTTACTCGCTGTCAGAGACTACAGCAAGTGGGTGGCCTGTACCGTGGAAGCTTTGGATAGTCTTATTAAAGAGGTGCGGTTGATGCGTTCGCCCGGCACGGCGCAAGAGCAGGAGCAGCGGCGGCTTCTGGGGGTGGTTGCGATGCGTCAAAAATGTTTTCATCCGCAGGAAATGCCACTGCTGTTGGCGGAAATCATGCGTCATCAGATTCTTATGGGGGATGCCTTTACACTGGAGTGCTACCGTAAGGGCTTCGGGGTTGAGGGGCAAATCAGTGTGCCGTATCCCTTTGGGCAGGGGATGCAGACGGTCGTTGGCACCGAAACGCAACGCCGGTGTTTTGAATCGTGTCTCAACGCGACGGTGCAGCAGTATCTGGCAGAGGGCGATCCGGAAAGTGTCTGCCGTGGACAGATCTGTGTGCAGCGCAAGGATTTGCAGCGCAGGTTCATTGTTGAAATGGGCGATGAACGGCTCACGGAGCAAAGTTCGGAAGCAGAACTTCTGGCGAAATTGTATGCGTTTTTGGACATAAATACGCATCCGGAGCAAAAACCGTTGGCAGCAGCTTGCGCCATTTTAATGCAGCAGGTCGGCGTTATTGCCACGCGTGTGCATCCTTTGGCAAACCTCCGGAGCATGACGATGTTTGACTTCAAAGAGGGGGAAAAAGAATCGCCCATGAACAGGCGGGCGGTTCATGCCGTGCGTGAAGAGAACGGGTTCCGGTTTGAAGTGGAGGAGTTGATGTATGCGCCGCAATATGCCAACAACTTTGCCG
The DNA here is from genome assembly GCA_017531445.1 of Kiritimatiellia bacterium. Classification (GTDB taxonomy): domain Bacteria; phylum Verrucomicrobiota; class Kiritimatiellia; order RFP12; family DVOR01; genus Spyradenecus. The sequence continues at coordinate 156,817 of JAFXKZ010000001.1, forward strand.
ATGGGATGAATGCCGTGCAGATGGATGCCAGAAACTCACAGGATTTCATCCGCATGAAGGCGGTCTTTCACGTGATGATGGAAGATGGAAACGTGGCGATCCGGATGACGGAAGCACCGGAGTTTTCCTATCATTTGAGCGAACTGGATCATCATGTGAATCTCAACGAAGTGGTCCAGCAGGTGATGGCGCGTCCGGACTTCATGCAGAAACTGCATCCATATCTGAAACAAGTCGCGAAAGCAATGACGGATGCCGGAAAAGGTACGCAGTGGAGCGAAGTTTCCTTGCGCTATTTGACGGCGTCAATCACGTTTCACAAGGACAAGCTGCTGCAAAGTGTTGTCAATAAACTGAGCAGAGAAGGGCTTGGCATTCCCTCGGAAGAAGGGATTATTCAGATCTGTGCCCGGATGTTTCTTCAGGAGGTGGTGAATTGAGTTTGGGTATCGGCGGGGAAAACTGCCGCAGGGACGTTTTTTGCTGACGGCGGGAAGCACGTAAGTCTCTCAGGAGCCTTTCAGGAATCGTCCATGAAAATAGCCGAGTGTTTTCACGAAAAGTTGAAGTAAAATCGGCAGGCCCGGCAGTCCTTTCCGGAAAAATCCCAAGCCTTTGCGCCCGGCACCGCCATAACAACGTAACAATTCGCGATGCCGGGCATGGAATTGTCCCACCGCTTTCCCACGGGAAAAGAGCGCGCGGTAGGTGACGGAATGATCGTGAAAACAGCGCGCTTGGGCGCAGTAGGCAATCGCGCTTCCTGCTTGAAGCGCACGGTGTGCCGCAAGCGTATCCTCGCCAAAGGCCGCTTCCGGGAAGCCGCCCTGTGCCAGAAGTGAGGGAAGATGCCATGCACAAAAGGCATCGGAGCAGAACACTGTCATCAAGCCCAAGCGCGGGATGTCGGCAGCACGTTTGAGACAACTTTCTGCGGGGTAGCACTGTTCACGCTGCCAGTTGTCCAGCGTTTTCAATGGATTGCGCGAACATTGCCGCCCGTAAGCGGCCGTGGCTCCGGTGGTGCGCAACGTGCCGATCAGGCTTTCCAGTGCGCAAGCGTCTGCAAGGACGACGTCTTGCGTCATAAGAATCAGAATCTCAAAGCCCTGTTCTGCCAGCGTCCGCGCCAGAAAATCGCGCGTAAGACCGTGGTTGAACGTGCGCCGTTCAATGCGCAGTGCCTGCCATCCATGCGCCAAAGCGTGTGCCACAGTTGCATCATCCGATTCGCTGTCGGCACAAAGAAGAAGATCAGGCTTGAGCGTTTGCGCGTCAATGGCCGAGAGACTTTCCTCCCAGTTGCAGGTGGAAGCGGCATTGAGTGTAACAATGGCAAGCGCGATTTTCATTGAATCATGTCTCCTGAAACGGCATCAAGACGGGCGAAAAAGGGTGGTTTTCGACAAGGTTTCGGCAGAGGTACCTTTTCTGAAAGGGTGTAGAGGCGGGCGATTAGCGTAGGCGTTTCAGAACACACGCATAGGCTCCATCATGGAGAGGCGAAGGGAATGCTTGTGCTGTCCGGCCCAGTTCAAAATCCGGATGCCTCTGAAGAAATGCCCGGATTTGCCCCTCGTTCTCTTCCGGTTCGATTGAACAGGTCGAATAGACAAGCCAGCCCCCCGGACGGAGCGCACCGGAAGCATGATCAAGAAGCGCGGCTTGCGTTTGGAGCAATGGCCGGAGTTTTTGTGGAGTCCAGCCCCATCGGGCATCGGGTCTGCGCCCGAAAACACCGGTATTGCTGCACGGCACATCCAGCAAAATACGATCGAATGCAGTGCCGAAATCGGCAGAAGTCGCATCTTCCTGGCACAGGGTTACCCGGTCAAGCAGACGGCAGCGCGTGAGGGTGTCGCGCAGGGTGTCCATACGTGCGGCACTGAATTCATTGGCAATCATACGGTCGTTCACTCCCAATCGGGCGGCAAGGTGTGCGGTTTTTCCACCGGGTGCGGCACACGCATCCAGCACACGCAATCCCGGTTGCACCGACATCAGCTCCACGGCGTGGCGCGTTGAAACATCCTGAATTACGAAATGCCCTTCGTGGTAACCGGCGAGTGCGCTGACAGAGCTGTGGCGTGGCACAATGAAAGACCCTGAAGGATCTTCCGGATGTGGTGCACAATCGGGCGGAGGTGCGCCGAAAGGCAAAGGGCGTAAGCACGTTTGCGGCGGCAAAGCGAGCGCGTCTGCGATAGCGCGGGCACGGTCAATGCCATACGCCTCGCACCATCGCTGCCATAAAATCCGTGGGATGTCGCGCTGAAGATGCTCCGGTTGCGTGGCCAGGGCCGCGAGCAGGCGGGGCTTTTCCCGTTGGATCCGCCGCAGAACGGCGTTGACAAATTTCGCGGCTTCGCGCCCGATGGGTTTGGAAGCTTCTACGGTTTCGGCAATCGCTGCGTGCTCAGCCATGCCGGGCATCGCCAGAAGTTGCGCCGCGCCTGCCAGAAGTGCGGCCCACAATTCGCCGGTAGGCAGCCTCCGGACGCACTGTTTGAGCATCCATTCCAGTGAACTTTTCTTTCGCAATGCTGCGCCAACGATTTCAAGCGCGTCCGAATGATGCGCCGAATCCCGGAGCGATTGCGCCGGGAATGTCCCTTGGATGTGCCAGAGGGCGAGGGCAAAAATAGCGTCTCTGCGGGCGGAACTCATTGGCAGGCATCCTTGAATGCGGCGGCAGAACGCTCGATGATATCGCGCTCAACCGCACAGCACAGGCGGAGATAACCGGGCATCCCAAAGCCGCGTCCCGGCACGGCGATGATGCCATGAGCCATCAGTTTGGCGCAAAACGCGACATCGTCACCTCCCGGAGCTGCCGGGAAAAAGTAAAAAGCTCCGCGTGGAAGCGCGAACGTCAGCCCGGCATCTGTGAGCACTTTGGCCATTGCCTGACGGCGTTCTTCATAAATGTTCAAATCAATCTGCTCGTCAAGCAGAGCCATTGCCAACCGTTGTCCGAGGATGGGCGCATTGACATACCCCAGTGTACGGTTGGTCATGGTTACGGCAGCCAGCAGCGTTTCCACGCCTTCCAGTGCGGGATTTACGGCGATGTAGCCGATACGCTCTCCGGCCAGCGAGAGACTTTTGGAGAAAGATCCCAGAACAATGGCATAAGGTGAGAGCGGAAGAATGGGTGGGACGGTCGCACCTTCAAATGCAAACAGGCGGTAGGGCTCGTCAGAAAGGATGAAAATCGGTCTTGAGCGCGTCTTGTTCAATGTATTGACCGCCTCGGTTAATCGGCCAAGTGCGTCTTCTGTGTAAATCGCTCCGGTGGGATTGTTGGGGGAGTTCAGCAGAATGACACGCGTCTTTTCAGTGACGGCGGAAAGGAGAGCTTCCGGATTCAAGGCGAACTCCGGACCTTGCATTGGCACGGGTTTGAGAATACCGCCGAAGTGTCCGCAGTAAAATCCGTATTCAACAAAGTAGGGTGCAGGAACGATGACCTCGTCTCCGCGTTCGAGGATCGCCCGGAAGAACGCGACAATTGCTCCGGCAGCACCGACGGTAATGACCAGATGCTTTCCGCTCAAGGCGCATTGCTGTTCGGTACTCAGGCGCAACGCAAGGGCTTCGCGGAAGTCTTGCAAGCCTGCATTGGGCATATAGCCCAAACCGCAAGGACGCACGGCGTCGTCGGCAAGGGCGTGAAGCACGTCGCGAGTCTTTGACGGCGGCGGGACGTCCGGATTACCCAATGAGAAGTCGAAGACGTTTTCTGCGCCGCGTTCACGCTTGAGTTCGGCTCCGGCTTCAAACATTTTACGGATCCAAGAGGCGTTTTTCAGGGCGGCTTCAATATCGTTGGCGATGAGTTGTTTCACGATTTTCTCCATGGAAAAGGGTGGGTATATTTCAGAGCGTGAGGTGACCTTCCAGGGTAATTCGCGCCGAAGGAATCACCGGAAGCGGCAGAAAGGCGAGCGCGAGAAAAGGATTACTCAAGGGGCACCCGGTGGCGTGTGCGGCGGCGTGCAGCTGTTCCAACGCGGCGGCGACCTCTGTCCAGGGCGCATCACTCAACAGCCCTCCTATGGGAAGCGGAAGCAACCCGGTGACTTTTCCGCCCTGCACCACGGCAAATCCGCCGCCGCAATCGCGTAGGGCATTGGCGGCAATTGCCATCGCTTCGGGGGAGGAACCGACAACGCAGAGATTATGCGAGTCGTGCCCGACGGTGGAAGCGAGCGCGCCTTCCGTCAGCGCGAATCCCTGCACCCATGCTTTTCCGATTTTAGAGGAGGTGCCGTGCCGTGCGGCCAAGGCGAGGATGGCCGGGGCGATTTCACAGGCTTCGCGCGTGGTTTCGGCGGTGAGCAAGGTGCCATCGGTCACTTGAATGACGCGATTCTCGGCTTCCGGCGCGGCAAAGTCGGCGGCAGAAAAGGGGCGATTGAGCTTAATGCTGTTGCGGAAAGGGGCACAATCGGGTGCGGGCGGACGGGCATTAAATGCTTCTTCTGTTACAAGTGTGCCATTGGCAAACACGATTTGGGCACGGCAATCGGCGAGGTCGGGCATCAAGACGATGTCTGCCCGATAGCCGGGTGCCAGCAGTCCGCGGTCACGCCAACCGAAGTGGCGGGCAGGCGTGAGGCAAGCGGCGCGGTAAACTGCCAGAGGGTCGCGGCCGAGTGCGATGGCTTTACGGATTGCGGCGTCCAGATGGCCTTCGCGCATAACATCTCTTGGGTCACGATCATCGGTGCAAAGGCAGAGATTTCCGCTCAATTCCATTTCTAAAAGCGGTGCAAGGGCTTCCAGATTCCTTCCGACACTTCCGGCGCGGATGAGGATTGTCATTCCCGAACGCAGTTTGAGCAAGGCTTCTTCCGGGGTGCTGCATTCGTGGTCGTTCGTAATACCTGCTGCGCAAAGTGCGTTGAGTGCATCGCCGGAAACGAGCGGCGCGTGTCCGTCAATCGGGCGGCCGGAGAAAGCGGCGAGTTTATTGACAACGTCGGTATCGGCGGAAATCACGCCGGGAACATTCATGAATTCTGCCAAAGCCTGCCGCGAGGCATAGGGTGAAAGGGCGCAGGCATCCAGACGTGCGCCGGCTTCTTCACTCGGAAGTGCCGGGACGCAGGAGGGAATCTGCACCTGAAGATGCATCAGCAGTGTCTGCGCGGCGGCAATGAAATAATCAAGTGCGGCGGTGCCTGCGACGTTGACGAGCTCGTGCGGGTCGCAGACGGCCGAAGTGATTCCACGCGGCAGCACCATCCGTTCCCAGGCTTGCGGTGTGACCATTGAACTTTCAATGTGGCAGTGTGCATCGGTGAAGCCGGGCACGGCAGTCAGTCCTTGTGCATCGATTTGCCGGATGCCGTCATAGGCTTCGCCGATGGCGGCAATGCGACAGCCGCAAATAGCGATATCCTGCCGGCGTAATTCTCCGGTAATCAAGTCGAAAATACGTGCGCCTTTAATGACGTAATCCGCCGGTTTCCGGCGCATGGCCACTTCAATGCAGGCGGTGATTTCTTCGGGGGTGCGTGTCATGAATTATAACTCCATGAAAGGAAGCGGTTGGTTTTGCCGGGCGATGGCGACATGAATCTCGCTGCGCCCGAGATGTTTGAGCGTGCCTTTCATCAACGATAAGGCCAGTTCGGGTTGGTTGCACTCCGCAGAGAGATGCGCGAGGGTGATTATTTTGAGTGCGGCTCCGGCACCATTGGCCACCGCTTCGCAGGCCTGCTCGTTTGAAAGATGCCCGGCTCTGCCGCTGATACGCGAGATGAGTTGAAAGCCGCGTCCGGACTGGCGCAGCATTTGCAGGTCGTGATTCGATTCCAGAATCAATCCGCTGCATCTCCTCAAGGCTTGCACCACCGGTTCGGGCACATAGCCCAAATCGGTGAAATAACCCAGACAGTGCTCGCCGTCATCAAGGAGATAGCCCACCGGTTCTGCCGTGTCGTGGGGGATTTGCATTGGGGTGATGGTAAGGTGCTCCAGAAGAAACGGCAGGTTGGAATCGAACAGCGCAAACTCCGGCACCGGCAACTGCTCAAGGAGGCACTGCCGCTCAATCACTGCTGCGGTGTTGTAATTGGCGAAGACCGGCAGCGGATATTTTTTGACGAAACGTGCCAATCCCGCCACATGATCAACGTGTTCATGGGTAATTAAAATGCCGTTCAAAGATTCGGGAGTTACCGCGATGGCTTTCAAGCGCGCTTCCAGTGTGCGGCAACGCAAGCCTGCGTCAATGAGAAGACGCACGTTTCCGGATTCCACAACCGTTGCATTCGCCTGACTGCCCGATGCTAAAACACAATATTTCATAACCACGCTATTTTAGCATTTCTGCCCCGTGCAAAACGCAACTTGCGGTGGCTTTCCTATGCTTTACGCGATTCTGCCGAAAGCAACCCTCCCTAAAAAAGGGGTAATTCCCTTATGCGGGAAAGCGGGAAAAGGGGCGTGCGCTTCAGAGGGCGTGTAACCCGTGGAACAACATCGGCGGAGTGTGCGGAGCAACATGGGCGAAACGTGCAGCCAACGTGGGCGAAATCGCGTGGCAATCCCGCCCATGTTGGAGGGAGATCATCGGCGATGTTGCTTGCAGGGCGCGTGGAAGGTTGTAAACGATGCAGGGCGGAGGTGAAAATAAGAGGGCGGGGAAGGGCCGGAATTACGGCTGGAATGGGATGTGCCACTGCGCACTGGTAGCAGTGCGTAAGGGTAGATTTGTTTGTAGGAGAGGGCGTAATTTCGAGTGGGAATGCGCGTTTTTAAGAGGAGAGAATACGCGAGCGTGTGCGGAGAAGCGGGATTTTTGATAGTATAGTGTATCTTTATATGGTAAAGGATTGATGGAAATGAATTTATTGAAATTGCTCTTTGGGACGAAAAATCAGCGCGATATCAAGCGTCTGATGCCATTGGTACATAAGATTAACGCCTTGGAGGAGCAGTATCAGCAGTTGCCGGAAGACGCGCTCAAAGCGAAGACCGCCGAATTCAAAGCACGTTTGGCGCAGGGGGAGACGCTGGATGATCTTTTGCCGGAAGCGTATGCGACCGTAAAGAACGCTTGCCGCCGTCTTTTGGGGACGACCTGCATGGTGTGCGGGCATGAATTAACGTGGAATATGTTGCCGTTTGATGTGCAGTTGGTCGGCGGCATCGTGCTGCATCAGGGTAAAATCGCCGAAATGCAGACCGGTGAGGGGAAGACGCTGGTGGCGACGTTCCCGCTCTATTTGAATGCACTTTCGGGCGGAGCGGCACATCTGGTAACGGTTAATGATTATCTGGCCCGGCGCGATGCGCAGTTCATGGGGCATCTGTTTACCTACTTGGGATTGACGGTTGGGTGCATTCAAAATACGATGACGCCCGCCGAACGCCGCGCACAGTATGCCTGCGATATCACTTATGGCACCAATAGTGAATTCGGCTTTGACTATTTGCGTGACAACGGTATGGCGACTGACCCCTCGCAGGTGGTGCAACGCGGACACGCCTTTGCCATTGTTGACGAAGTGGACAGTATTCTGATTGACGAGGCGCGTACGCCGTTGATTATTTCCGGACCGTCGCAGCGCACCGCGTCGGGAGAGTATGTCGCACAAAAGCCGCGTGTGGAGCGCGTCTTCCGCGAGCAGACCCGTATTTGCACGCAGTTGCTGAAAGAAGCACGCGATTTCCTTGCCGCCAACGACACCGAGATGGCAATGCGCCGACTCTATCAAGTCTATCATGGGACGCCCAAAAACAAGCAATTCCAGCATCTGATTGAAGAACCCTCCGTGCGGCGTTTGCACGAGCAAGTCGAGGGAATGATGCTCACGGATATGCGTAAGCGCGAAGCAAGAGAGCTGAAAGAGGTCCTCCTTTTCACCATTGATGAAAAGACGCGTGAGGTGGCTTTGACGGATAAAGGCGCAGCGTTTATCTCGCCGGATGATCCGGAAATGTATGTGGTGCCCGATTTGCCGGGACAATTGGCCGCGCTTGATGGAGAAACAGAGCTCACCGCAGAAGCCCGCGTGCAGCGTCGGCGTGAGATTCAGGAACGCTTTGCTGCCAAGAGCGAACGCCTGCACATCGTTGATCAGTTGCTGCGCGCCTATGCACTCTACAACCGCGATGAAGAGTATGTCGTGCAGGATAACAAGGTGATGATTGTGGATGAATTCACCGGACGCATTCTGCCGGGGCGGCGTTGGAGCGAGGGCTTGCATCAGGCCGTTGAGGCCAAAGAAGGCGTGGATATCGAACGCGAAACTCAAACGCTCGCGACCATTACCATTCAGAATTACTTCCGGTTGTATAAAAAACTCGCCGGAATGACCGGTACCGCCGAGACCGAAGCGGCGGAGTTCAACGACATTTATCATTTGGATGTTGTGGCGATTCCGACGAACCGCCCCGTGCGGCGCGTGGATGGAAATGATCTGATTTACAAGACACAACGCGAAAAATATCGTGCCATCATTGAGGAAGTCCGCACCGCACATGAGCGCGGTCAGCCCGTATTGCTGGGCACGGTTACCGTAGACACCTCCGAGATTCTGAGTCGTATGCTGCGCATGGCCGGCATCCCTCACAACGTTCTGAACGCTAAGAATCACGCCAAGGAAGCAGAAATCGTCGCCCTTGCCGGTCAGCCCGGAGCCGTGACAATCGCCACGAATATGGCCGGACGCGGCACGGATATTAAGCTCGGACCCGGGGTCGTCTGGATGGATGAGGCGCAGATAAGAGACAAGCAATTGACCCTCGACTCCGTCCCGAAAGGTGAGCGGAAATCGTTGCGGCACCTTCTGGAAGAACGCCCGTGCGGTCTCTATGTGATCGCTTCGGAGCGTCACGAATCGCGCCGTATCGACCGTCAGTTGCGTGGACGTTGCTCCCGTCAGGGCGACCCGGGCGCAAGCCGTTTCTATCTTTCGCTGGAAGACAATCTGATGCGGTTGTTTGGAAGTGACCGTCTCGCCGGGATGATGACACGGTTGGGATTGAAAGAGGGGGAAGCCATTGAGCACAGTTGGTTGAACCACACGGTCGAGCGCGCACAGCGCAAAGTCGAAGAGCAGAACTTCTCAATCCGCAAGCGGACGTTGCAGTATGACGATGTGATGAACAAGCAACGTGCAATCATTTATGGACTGCGTCAGGAGATTCTGATGGAGCAGGGTGCTGCGCATGAACGCATCTTGGACGTCTTCCACGACCTCATTGCCGATCGCTGCATGGCGTTGCTTTCTTCTCCGAAAGACGCCGATCCTGTGACGCTGCAAGCGTGGATGGCGCACTTCCCGGTGGCGTGTTCGGTAGAAGAATGCGCTGCATGGGCAGGAAAACCCGAGACGGCAACGAAAGCACTTTACGGCAGAGTGGAGGAGGCGTATTTGGCCAAATGTGCCGGTGAAATCCCCGAAGCATTGCCGATGTTGGAGCGGATGGTCTGCCTGACGGCCATTGATGAAGAATGGCAGAAGTTCCTGGCGGCGATGGATGATTTGCGCCGCAGTGTGGGCTTGCGTGGCTATGGTCAACGCGATCCTTTGGTGGAATACAAGCGCGAAGCCTTTGAAATGTTTACGGAGCTGATGGGCACAATTAAAGCCGGAATCGTCCGAGCAGCTTTTACGACAACGACGAATGTGGAAGCGTATATCGCCATGCGTGAGCGGATGGCGCGTCGTGCTCAGACGGTACATCGCGACCTGGGTGACATTACGGCTGCGGCGACTGCTGCTGCCGCAGCCCCCAAGGTGGAACCGGTTTCGCAACCGGTTTCCCGGTCGTTTACGATGACTGCGCCCGGTTATGCCGCGCCGGAACCGGAGCCTTCACGCCCGGATTCGCAGGGAAACGGCTCGTTGGAAGCCCTGATGGAGGCGATGAATGCCGCGCGTGAGCAGCCGATGCCGGTGCGCTCCGGTGTGCCGAAGACGGGGCGGAATGAACCTTGTCCTTGCGGGTCGGGGAAGAAGTTCAAGAATTGTTGCGGCCGTTGAGTGAGCGAACTGTGCCGGGTTTTATTCATAAAATGCGGCGTGAAAGAACCGGAGTAGTGACTGTCTTGCTTTTGATTCAGGGCGCATTTTCCGGTGGAATGAGACGTAGATGAAACCTACAACTGATAATGGACTCTCTTTGGGACAGCACTCTTTAGTGTTGTTTATCTCGGTGATGTTTTCGATTGCGCTCCACTTCGCGCTGATGTATTTCTGCGGTGACGTGGGGGTGGCGAAGGCTTCGGTGGAGGAAAAGCGGGCGCACATTACGCCGGAGACGCTGCCACCGGTGCGCATTGAGACCTTTTTGCAAAGGACGGAACTGCTGCAAGCAGAATCAATGCAGTCGCCGGATATGGAGGCAGAGGCCGAACGTGCGGCGCAGGCTCTGCCGGAGAAGGTCAAGGATGTGGCAGTGCCGTTGCCGGCGTTGCCTTCAATCCCCAAAGCCGCTTCGTTGCCGATTGAGGAGCAATTCCTCCCGCCGGAAGCTCCGGAAGCACCGTTCAGCGATGCACTTGTGCGCCAAGAGGTGGCGGCAATTCCCGAGACGGAATTGACACAAGTGACGAACCCCGATCCGAAGTGGGTGATTGACGATTCAATTACGCGGGTCCCGGATGCGCCGGATTTGGCTTCTTCGGTGGAGATGTCGGACGTGTTGTCATTGGGGGCGATGGGCGCATTGCCGGCGTTGCCGCCGATGGCGGAGGAAACGTCATTGAAAACGCTCGTAGAGAGCGCGGCGGTGGAGGCGGCGGTGGCGCCGTTGCCGCAGGCTGCTTCGGTGGAAGCTGTGCCGCCGGGCACGGTGGAGCAGGTGGAAGCTTTGACGGCAGAAGCGGTGAAAGCCTCGGTGCGCGAACTCTCTTCTTTCCCGGAGTTTGAGGCGATTGACACGCGGTTGTCTCTGGCTCTTACGGCTTATGAGACGGAGAAAGATCCGCATTTCACTTATTTCCGTCTGGCGATTGTGCGCCGTCCGGAGAGCACGTTGCCGATTATGGGCAAGGATGTCATTTTCATTCAAGACATCTCCGGTTCGATTGGTTCCAAGCGTTTGGCGCGCAGTAAGGAAGCGATGAAAGCGGCACTTTACCGGACGTTGCGCGTGGGTGACCGCTTTAATATTTTTGCATTCCGCGATGTAACGCTGACGCCTTCGGGGCAGTGGATGACATTTAATCCCGAAACGCATCAGAAGGCGACGACCTTTGTCGATTCGCTCCGCGCGCGTGGCAATACCGACCTGTTCTTGCTGTTGCAGGACCTGTTGACACTTCAGCGCGATCCGAAACGCCCGCTGGTGGCCATTGTTGTTACCGACGGCGAGGCCACGGTAGGCGTGACGGAGACAACGCAAATCATCGGTGAGTTTACCCGTATGAATCAGGGGCGTATTTCAGTCTACACCTTTGGTATCAAGCAGTCCGATCCGTACTTCCTGGATATGTTGTGCTACGCCAACCGCGGTGAGAACACCTCGGCTTCCGGCAATGTGAAAGCAATTGATGCAGAACTTGCGCCGGTGTATGATGCGATTCGCAATCCTGTCATGAAAGATTTGTCGATTGTTTTTGCCACACAGAGCGGTGGAGAGATCCACCCCAAGAAGCTGACGAATCTGTATGCCGACAAGGCATTGATGATTTACGGGCGCGTACCGCGTGGCGTGAAAGAGCTGACGTGCCAACTGAAGGGTCAATCTGCCGAAGAGGCTTACGACGCTGTCTTTTCGTTTACTTTGGCCAATGCGAAAGTTTCCGAGCAGAATCTGCGCAAGGCGTGGGCGGAACGCGCGATGTTCGATCTGCTTGCCGAGTATGCGGAAAATCCTTCGGCAGCGTTGCTGAAGCGGATCAGTGTGTTTTCGCAGACGTATGGTGTGCCCAATCCGTATCGTAAAACAAAATAATGGCTTGAGTCGATTGTTCTTAAGCGGTGCCGTCGGCAAATGGCGAGTGCATGGCGGGCTTCAAAAAAGGTTCCCGTGAAACGTGCAATTCAGTATCGCCCATGTTGTGCTTGAATCCCGCCCATGTTAAGACGCAATCCCGCCCATGTTAAGACGCAATCCCGCCGATGTTAAGGCTTAATGTCGCCGGGATTGAACTCCGCTTCCGGCGGAAGTGAAACAGCAGAAAGTGAATGGAAAATGAAACCGATGGCAGAAGCGCGAGCAGAATGTGACGTGGGAGCAATGTCACAACCTCTGCGAACCTTTCTCCCTTGGGGTGGAGGGGTGCGTCTGTTTGCGCGCTTTGTCGTCTGTACCTGCCACGTGTGCAACCCGTTGATGACCTTCGCAACGGCGACTGCTCGGACGATTGCTGCGCTCTATGGCTCCTTTTTCCGCTTTTGTATGCCGATCGGTGTCATGTTAACGGGCACGTTGTTGCTATCGGTGACCGATTCTTTGGTGCGAACTCCCGGCGCGCGGAGCGTACTGGGTTAAGGATGAATTTTGGAATAAACGAGGTGGTATCAGATGAGACAGATGATTGAACCGCACATTCACATGATTTCGCGGACGACGGATGAATACATGGCGATGCGTGAGCATGGCATCCGGGTGTGCGTGGAGCCTTCCTTCTGGCAGGGTGCCAATCGCCGCTATGCCGGAACATTTTTCGATTATTTCCTGCTTTCGCTTGAGTTTGAGCACACACGCGCCGCGCGCTTCGGGGTGGATCACTGGAGTGCCATCGGGATGAACCCGAAGGAGTCGGAAAACCGCAAACTTGCCGATGAAGTTATTGATGGCATGGGAGATTATCTCGACCATCCGCGCTGTGTGGCACTTGGAGAAATCGGCTTCAATAATATCACGCCCAATGAAGAACACGCGCTGGTGCGTCAGTTGCGCATGGCAGAAGAGCGCAAGATGCCGGTGGTGTTACATCTGCCGCACTTCAATAAATTAAAGGGAATCAAACGTGTGCTGGAAATTATCAAGGCGGAAGGTTTGACGCCGGAGCGGATTGATATCGACCACAATGTGGAAGAAACCATTGCGTTAGCCCTGGAAAGCGGCTGCTATGCCGGCATGACGGTATATCCCTATTCCAAACTTTCCCCGGAGCGCGTCAGTGCCATGATTCGCGAGCATGGTCATGAACGTGTGATTGTGAATGGTTCGGCAGATTGGGGAATCAGTGATCCGCTTTCGTTAGTAAAAGTGGCCGATCGCCTGCGGAAAGACGGGTTTTCAGAGACGGTGATCACCGCCATCACGCACGATACGCCGATGACTTTTTACTCGGCTTCGCCTCATTGGAAGCCAAATTTTGATATCATTCCCCAAGACCCCACGACCTTTCAGCGACAACCCTAAAGCGTTTGGAGGAGGCATTATGGCAGAGGAAGAAGTAGAAGCTCTTCAAACTCCCGGCGAGTCATCCGGAGGAGAGGCTTCGGCAATCACCAAAACCGTGGTTGTCAAACCTGGCGCATCTGCGCAGCCGCTTTCCGGGAACAGCGGAAAAAATAGCCCCTCGGACGATTATTCCATCTGCGGAAAAATCGGCGATGGCGGCATGGGTGTGGTCTATCTGGCAAAAGACCGCCGTCTGGGGCGTTATGTCGCGATCAAGCGGTTGAATGAAAAGTCGCTTGCAGATCCGCAGTTGCGCTCGCGCTTTCTGCATGAAGCACGGGCAGTAGCGGCATTGAATCATGCCTACATCGTCCATATTTATGCGTTGGGCGAGGATGTGCTCGGCCCCTATATTGTAATGGAGTATGTCTCCGGACCTGCGCAGACAGAGGTCGTGCGTCAAGGCGAAGAAAATACCGCTCCGCTTCCGAATATGACCCTGGAGCACTTCATTTCGCGTAATGGTCCGATGACGGCCGAGGAGGCCGTTGAGATGATGCTCAAGGTGGCCCGCACAATGGTGTATGCCCACAGTTGCGGCGTGATTCATCGCGATTTGAAGCCGGCAAACATCCTGCTGGATCCGACGTATGAGCCTAAATTGGTCGATTTCGGGTTGGCCCGTATCACGCCACAGGTTGGCGTAACGCACGTTGAAGATCTGACTGCTCCCGGTGAAAAGCTGATCAGTTTGGGATATTCCGCGCCGGAATTGGAGCAGGATGCCTCTACCAGCGATGTCCGGGCGGACGTTTACTCGCTGGGTGCAGTGCTCTACTTCCTTTTGACCGGGCGCAATCCGCGCTATTACCGTGAACAGGATGTGCCGGTTTTCTTGCGCGAAGTCATGCGCAGAAGCATGGAAACCGAACGCGAACAACGGTATCGCTCGGCACAGGATTTTGTGCGCGCTTTGACCGAAGCTGCCAGTCATGGAAAGACGGTCGCCCCCACCATCAAAACCACATGGCGTTGCAAATGGTGTGATGCCGTGAACCCGATCAGCACGAAGTTCTGCGCAGAGTGCGGATGGGATGGCAGTGAACGTTGCCTGGAGTGTGGCGCGGAGACCTTTGTCGGTCAGCAGTATTGCCCTGCGTGTGGAGCCGATTGCCGGATGTATGAGCACGTCGCTTCGATTTGTAAAATGATTGACCAAGCGTGGGAGGAACGCCGTTTTGAACGCATCGCTTCCATTGCCGGGCGTTTGCATGGCTTTGAGCCTGCGGGGCCGACCGGACGTAAATTGCTGACGGAAACGCGCGAACGTGTAGAAGAATCGGAGCGTCGTGTGGCGCGAAGGAATCGTTTGGCGGCATTGATTCCAAATGAGTTGAAAGCCGAAAACTATGAACGTGCCCAAGCCTTTATTGAGGAGTTCCGCCTCTTAAACGAGGATACTGCGGTATATGAAGAGGAACTTCGGGAAATCCCAGAGAAGATTTTGCATCGCGATTTGGTGCGTATTCGCCAGAGTGTGCGTTCGCATGATTGGGTGACGGCCGAGAAATTGGCGGAAAAACTCTCCGTAAAATACGGTAATCTCCCTGAATACCAAGATGTCTATGCCATGCTGGAAGCGCACAATCGCAGTCGTCGCCGTTGGCAATGGTGGGTGGCAGGCGTGAGTGCGGTGCTGCTCTATCTGCTTTCGATCCCGCTGGTTGGGCATCTGAAGAAGGGGGCGTTCGGACCGATTCTGCGTGTTGTCTATGCTCCTGCCCGGGCAGTGGCAAAGATTCCCGGCATCGCCTCGCTCTACAATAGTTACGTGAGTTTGTGCGATCATCAAGCGACTTTTGAAGATTATTTCCCCACCTCCGCGCCTAAACAGGGGATTCTTCCGCCGCGCTCGCAACTGCCTGACAGTGCAGAAGAGAAGCGTGTCGTTTTTGAAGCCACCCTGAATGAGTTTATGTTGCGCCGGCGGCAGCAGGAGTCGCAATTGCTCTTTCAGTATCAGCAAGGGTTGGCCGATTTGCGCCGTTCGGTGCAGGAGGCCGGAAACTATGACGGCGTGATCTCCGTGCAAAAGGCGTTGGATGACTATGTTTCTTCCAATGCTTTGGGTGAAGTATCCGAAGACGATATCGAAGAGCTCGCCCTCTTGAAGCGCACAATGGCGCAGATCCGCGACGAGCAGGCGGCGATTTCCGCTCGGCAGATCATCGTTGCCGCCAAGAAATATACGGCGACATTGGATGAACTCCGCAAGAGTTATACTCAGCAGGGTGAGATGGAAATGGCCGGACGCATCAGTGAAGAATTGAAGCGTGTGAAGCAGATTCCGATTGTGGTAGAGAACGAAGCACTTCTGGCAAAAGTTGGTGTTTCCGGTACTCCTGTGGTATTACCGGGAGTGGCATCTGCCGGCAATACTGCGATTTCTGAATTGGAAGTGCTGAAGAACATCCGCGATGTCCTGCGGGTGGAACTGGACCGGTTGGATCGCGAAGCTGCTGAAGCGTTGGGGGATTGGCCGCAACAGTATAATGCCGCATTGAATACGTTGATGGAGGCGTTTCGCCAGTCCGGCAACTTCAATGCATGGGAAGCTGCTTCCACAGAACTGGCACGTTTTGAAGAAAAGGCGGAGTTGCGGGCAGAGGATGTCGTGGAATTCCCCGAAGCTTTGCATCAACTTCAAGAACGTTTCTTGGCGAAACGCGATTCGGTCATGGAGTCACGCGATGCGGAAAAACGTGAAGTCTATCGGGAACATCTGAATAAACTGGAGTCGCTAAAGACGCGCTTGACCAAACAAGGTCAGATGGATGCTGCCGCAACGGTGAACCAAGTCTTGAAGATTATCCGGCAGGATCCGCGTTATCTTGGGCTGGAGCGCACCGTGCCAGTTCCTCCCGCTGCGGAAATTACCGCGCCGGTACCAACTCCGGACGCGGTGAAAGAATAGCGCATTTTCCGTAAAAACGTATGGAGCTATCCACGCGAAAGACGGAAAGAAAATTTAGGGAAATGAGCGTATCAGTAGAGGAAAGTAAATCATGAAAGAGACGACTGCGACGTTGCTTGATATCCGTTTATTGGCACAAGGCTATCAGGTATTGACCTTTGATGCGCCTGAAATTGCGTCTCAAGCACAGCCGGGACAGTTTGTTCATGTGCAGGTGCCGACACTTGAACCCTCCCGTTTACGTCGTCCTTTCAGTATCTATGATGCCGATCCGGTAAGTGGAAAACTCTATGTACTTTACAAGGTCGTTGGGTTTGGAACGCAGCGACTTTCAACATTGCCAACAGGTACATCGATGCAGATCCTCGGGCCGATTGGAAAACCTTTCCCGCTGAATCCTTCCGGCACTCCTTATCTTGTGGGAGGCGGCTATGGTGTGGCACCTTTGTGGTTTTTGGCGACACGGCTTCCGCGCAAGGGGGTTCTTTTTGTGGGTGGCCGCACGGCGGCTGATATCTTGGAGACCGAACGTTTCAAGACATTGGGGTGGGAAGTTCGCGTGGCAACGCAGGATGGTTCTCTGGGCGTTTCGGGTCTGGTAACGGCACCTTTGGATGAAGCTCTTGCCGAAAATCCGTCAGCGGAGCTTTATGCGTGCGGACCGGATGGAATGTTGAAAGCGGTCGGCGAAAGGGCGATTCAGCACGGCATCAAAGGTTGGCTGTCGCTGGATAAGCACATGGTTTGTGGCATTGGTGCCTGTTTAGCCTGTGTGCAAAAGATTCGTAAAGAGGGCACGGGTGATGAACGTTTGGCGCGTGTTTGCGTGGATGGACCGGTGTTTGAATCGCGTGAAATCGTCTGGTAAATCGCTGAAAATGACAGAAGCTTCTGACGTGTCGTGACGAAAAAGAATATTCTCATCGCAGCAACGGAGTGCTTGTTGTAGCGACATCCAACGGCCAGCAACCTGAGAGTTGCACGTGAGATGGATGCCATTCTTGTATCAAGAGGTTGGGGCGGGAATCCTTTCCCTCGGAAATGGAAGACGAAAGTTCTTGAACGTGAAGCGAAAAAGAGCGAAAACGCAACAGGGGAATTGGCGTGTCTGGGCAGAATTGCTTCGCTTGCCGAATCTCTTCACTGTCCCCGGTGACATTCTGGCCGGATGGTGTTTGAGCGGACAACGGGGAGCGTTTCCGGTTTTAGCCATCCTTGCTTCGCTTGCACTTTATGCTGCAGGACTTCTTTTGAACGATTGTTTTGATGCGTCAATCGATGCACGCGAACGCCCAAAACGCCCGATTCCTTCTGGTCGTGCAGGGCGTTTTCAAGTCTTTTCCGTGGCGTGTCTGCTTGCGGTGATGGGTGTTTTGTGCGCCGGAAGCGGTGTATCGGCGGCAATGATTCTGCTGGGGTTGATTCTTTTTTACGACCTTTTGGCCAAGCATTTACCATGGATCGGTGTATTGACGATGGGCTGTTGTCGGGGCATGAACGTTTATTTGGGCGCGGCGTGTGCATGGCCTTCGTTTCAGACGCCGTGCGCACCGCTGCTGATTCTGGCGATGCTCTTTTTTACAAGTTATATTGTTTTGGTCTCTGTGATAGCGAAACGCGAGGCGGAACCGGGCGCGAAAGTGGGGGCTTTTCGCTTTTTGGCTCCGCTTTTCTGCATCGGATTGGTGCCGGTATTGCTTTGGTTTGATCGCGGATGGGCTTGGCCTCCGCTGGTGGTGTCGGGGTTGATGATGCTCTTTTTGGTGCGCAAACACAGCATCCCTGCTTTGGTTTCCGGATTGATCCGCTTCTTGATTCCATTGCAATGGGTTTGGTGTTTGGTGATGTATCCTTCGCAGTGGATTGGCTTTACGATAGGTTTTGCCGGGTGTTGGACGGGTGCGTGGATCGCATCACGCCGCTTTGCCGGTTCGTAAATGAGAAGACGTGAAAGGGAGGACGAGGATGATCGAATATTATCCCATTGTAACCGGCGCGCTGGGTGAGAATTGTTATCTTGTGTGGCAGGGGGAAACGGCGTGGATTATTGACCCGGGCGCAGATGCAGAAGAGATTATTGCCGAGGTGAAATCGCGTGGACTTTTGCCGACAGCAATTGTGTTAACGCATGGTCACTTTGATCATATCGGTGCGTTGGATGCGCTCATGAAACAGTGGCCTTCGCTCCCGGTTATTTTGCGAAAAGAGGATGCTGCATGGGCGTTTACGCATCCGTTTAATCAATATCCTCCGCTGTATATGCACCAGAAACCGCCTGCAACCTTGCGCTCTGTGGAAGAGGAAACGTTTTCCTGTGGCGGTCTCTCGGCGCGATTGTTGCACACACCCGGTCATACGCCCGGTGGAATCTGTGTGCTGTTTGAACGTGATGACGGTTTGCCGCCGCTTTGTTTTACCGGCGATACGCTCTTCAAAGATTCCGTTGGGCGCACAGATTTGCCGGGTGGTTCGTTCCTTGAATTAAATCGTTCGTTGCGCTTTTTAGCGGAGACCTTGCCGTCTTCAACAACACTTCTTTCCGGACATGGTGCAGCAACAACGATGGAGCGCGAGTTGCGCTTCAATCCGTATTTGCGTGAAGATGAGGGATTTTAAGGAACGGTGTTGCAGGACCGGTATTCGGCATTCGTCGTCTTTGAAGGGCAATACCGCGCCGTTTGCGATTTGTTTCCGGGTGTTTTACACGCGTAAAACCTCAGGATACATTTCCGGAAGAGCGGGAGACTGCAAATCGTTTACTGCACAATTTTTTGCATAACGCAACACGTATAGCGCGAAACTCTTCCGAAAAAGCGAGCACGACAAATGAAACCTCCGTTTGAGAGCTTCTCAGACGGAGGTTTCATTCAGGGGGATGTCCGTTCAGAATCAGGCCGGATAGACAATTGAAGCACCGCGACTGGGCTGAATCATTGAGACTTCGCAGTCCGCGCCGGTCTTGGCGTTGTAGGCGGCGGCGATTGCCTTTGCGGCGGCTTCCGCTTTGTCCGTTTCCACCAAGACCACGGCCGAGCCGCCGAATCCTCCGCCGGAAAGCCGTGCGCCAAGCACACCTTCAACAGTCTTTGTCACTTCAACCACATTGTCCAACTCCGTGCAGGAGTTTTCAAACATTGTGCGTGAACTTTCATGGGATGCAAAGAGCAGCTTCCCGAAACCGGTGAGATCACCCTTTGCCAGCAGGGCGGCTCCTTCCAAAACGCGCTCGTCTTCACCGATAGGGTGCGCGGCTCGTTTGGCCACAGTCGCATCCAAACCTGCTTTATGTGCCTCCCATTCTGCCATGCTTACATCGCGCAACGCGGCTACTGGGTGGGGGAGCACCTTGGCAAAATAGGCAGCGGCGTCTTCGCAGGCCTGACGCCGCGTGGCGTATTGACCGTCAACGAGTGCATGTTTGGCGTGGGGGTTGCACATCAGGAAGCAGACGCTGGGCCCCATGTCGACCGTTTCAATGTCAAGCGTCCGGAAGTCGGTTTTTACGAGCATTCCTTCTACGCCACAAAGGGAGGAAATCTGGTCCAGAAGACCACAGGGGCAGCCGGCATAATCACGCTCGGCGGCCTGACCGATCTTTGCCAACGTGACATTGTCCGCGGCGATGGCATAGAGTTGGCAAACAGCCTTGGCGGTACACATTTCGAGTGCCGCCGAGGAGGATAACCCGAATCCCATGGGGACGTTGCCCAAAAACATGGCATCAAAGCCTTTGTCTTGCGGCTTGAGGGCATTCAGTCCGGCGACGGTGCCGATGACGTAGTTGGCCCATGTGTCCTTGGTTACGGCGGTCGCTCCGGTCAATGGGAAGGTCACTTCGTGCATCAAATCGCCGGCAACAATGCGATTGACGTTGTCATCATTGGTGGAAATGGCAAAAAAAGTGCCGTAGTTAATGGCGGCCGAGAAGACATAACCTTCGTTGTAGTCGGTATGGTTGCCCAACACTTCAATGCGTCCCGGAGCATAGGAGACGACGGTCGGGGCTTTGCCGTAATGGGCTTTGTATTTCTCAAGGAGTTCGTTGTAAACGTCTTGATTGATCATAGCGGGTCCAGGAGGTAATCGGATTTAAGAAAATGTGAAGCGGATGCCGGGGGGCATCCGCTTGCGGTAGGATGAGATTACTTGCGGATGAGTGCGAGCACTTCATCGCGCTTGGCTTCCATCTCTTCGGTGCTCTTGGTGCTTTCAAGGTTGAGACGCACGAGCGGCTCGGTGTTGGAGCAACGCACGTTGAACCACCAGGTGGGGTATTCCACGCTGACACCATCGAGTTCAAAGACGTTGCCATCGGCATACTTTTCCTTGATTTCTGCAAGGATTTCCAACGGATCGCGGGCGACCTTGGTATTGATCTCACCGGAGCAGGCATACTTGCGCAGGGGCGCGATCAATTCCGAAAGCGGCTTGTCGGAATTGGTCACGATGTTGCAAAGTGCGATGACTGCCATCGAAGAAGATTCCGCTACAAAGTTGTCACGGAAGTAGTAATGTCCGGAAAGTTCGCCGGCGAAGATGGCTTTGTGCTCGCGCATTTGTGCTTTGATGAACGCGTGGCCCACACGGCTCATCATCGGAATGCCGCCGGCGGCTTCAATTACTTCCTTGACCACACGGCTGGAGCGCAGGTCGTAGAAAATGACACCTTTTTCGCGGCTGAGCACATCCTGTGCGATGAGTGCCGTGATCAGATCCATCGGGATGATTTCGCCTTTTTCGTCAATGAAGCCGGCGCGATCGGCGTCTCCGTCAAAGGCAACGCCAAAGTCATACTGCCCTTCGCGTACGGTCTTCTGCAAATCTGCCAACGTGGCGTGATGCAACGGATTCGCCTCGTGGTTGGGGAAACTGCCGTCGATATCGCCGAAGAGACGGGTCTGATCGATTTCGTCTTCAAAAGTTTTGGCTTCCGGGATGCCCATACCATTGGCGTAGTCGATGGCCAGTTTCGGACGGCGGGCAAAGTTCATGAAAGGACGGATATGGGCGCGATATTCCGGAAGAATGTCGTAGGTGCTCACGGTACCTGCGGTTTCTGCCACGGGCTTGAATGCCTGCGCTTTGACAATCTGTTCAATCTCTTCAATGCCGGTTACACCGGAAATCGGCACAGCTTCGGCGCGGCACAATTTGAAGCCGTTCCATTCGGCAGGATTGTGCGATGCGGTGATCATGATTGAGCCTTCAGCTTTGAGGGTGCCGTTGGCATAGTAGTTCATCGGGGTGGAGCATTCGCCGATATCCACCACGTCCGCGCCCATTTCAGTGATGCCGCGTGTCAAGGCTGCCTGTAGCGGAATCGAGTGTGGGCGGCAGTCTCTGCCGATAACCACTTTTTTTGCTTGCGTGAAGGTGATATACGCCTTGCCGATGTCATAGGCGATGGCTTCGGTCAGATCGTCTCCGTAAATACCGCGGATGTCATAAGCTTTGAAAATGCCGCTCATAATCGAAATTCCTTTCAAGGTTGATGCGTCTAGCATATCATAAATCAAGAGGCTGTGCCACTCTTTTTAAGGAATATCCATCCCGGTGAAGCGATGTGCAACGTTTGAAATGGGAGAAACGTGTTTCACTGCCGGGATTGGAGAGAAAGAGGTTCGGAAACGGGCGGAGGAAACCCCGCCGGAGCTTTGCCTCAATATCGCCGAAACGTTGACGCAACATGGGCGGTATTACCTCTGTAACATGGGCGAAACGCCTTTGCAACATCGCCCATGTTGATTGAGCGGTTTCGCGCGCTTTCAGAAACCGTCCGCGCAGCGCGTGTAAAGGGATCTGGCGCACCTTAAGGCCAGGTGCTGTGCAAATGCCCGAAAGACGGCACTGGAGGGGATTATTTTTACGGGTGGATTTACGTTGAATTGCGCTTCTTGTTGCAACCGATAATTGCTTTGGCTTGGTATACACAAAAAGGAAAACGGAGTCTCGGGGCGAAGCGTTGCTCAAAGCGCGTTTTCCGCCTTCCGGTTTGAGTGCGGCGCGTCTCTATGCGCAGGAGCAGGCAGTGAAAACAGCAGATTCTGCCTTTGGCATAGGCATTCCTGAAAGAAATGTGATACAATGCAATCTACATTTCGCAACGTTTTGTTGCCCGGACCTGTAGCTCAGCGGTCAGAGCAGGGGACTCATAATCCCTTGGTCGGCGGTTCAAATCCACCCAGGTCCACCATTTTTTTGCTTTTAATCTTTACAGGGCGTTCCGAGAGTTCAGACGGCGTGTCGCACATCCGTGTGCATCGCCGTGTTTTTTTTGGGAAAAGGATGCGCCGGAATGGGGGAGTTCTCCCTTGGATTGGCAAAACCGGAGCTGTGTAAAAAGCGGCGTTGTTGCCTCTGCAATGCGTGTTTTTTCAAACGATTTTGGCGTAAAAATATTCTGAAGTTGCATCCGGAAGGTGATAGAGGGGAGAGGGGTGTGCACCAAAGGATAAGACCGCGCTCATGGAAGAGACTGTTGGCAGAACGCAGGGGTGAGTCGCGGAGGGCGCAGGACACAGCGGAGGGACCCGCGCTGACGTTTTGTTCAAAAGCGATTGATTTTACTTGTTTTAGGGGAGTAAATATGATATTTTATCTGCCACTTTCCTGCGACGTGTCTTAGGATACGTTCCCCGTTGCGGGCAAGCCCCGAAGTCCGGGGCAGCGTGAAAGGTGTTGAACCCCTCCAATGGAAGAGAGAACACCCATGGTAGACAAAAACGCAATCCGTCAGCAGTTCCAGCGTCACGAACGTGACACCGGTTCGAGCGAAGTGCAGATCGCAACCCTCACGAAGAAGATTGAGGCGTTGACTGCTCACCTCAAGATCAACAAGAAGGATAATCATTCCCGTTATGGTTTGATCCGCATGGTGAACAACCGCCGCAAGCTTTTGGACTATCTCAAGCGCACTGATGAGCCGACCTATCGCAAGATGCTTGCCGATCTCGGTCTCCGTCGCTGAGTCCGGTTTCCGGAATTATCAGCCAAAGACCGCTCCGTTTCCGGGGCGGTCTTTGCTTTTTTTCCCGTTTAGGACTGGTGAACAGTTTTGAATAAAAGGGCGAAAATATGCAGTGGACGCAGTGAAAGCGTCTTTAATGACAGGCGTTCTCCGCTTGTCAGCAGGAGAATGATGCAGATGAAGGGGGGAAAAGTGGCGTTGTGTTCTGATTGATCCCCTCTGTCCATTCAGGGGCGGTGTGGCAGAAAAAGGGGAGAGAAGCCGCTTTAAGAATAGGCGCAATTCATTTACTGAATGAGCAGATTTTGGATGGTGTGACAGGCCGAAGGTATAGGAAATGTAAGCGGTGTTGAAACAGACATCGGAGCGTGGCGGTAGGAAAAGGGGAGAGAAGTTGCTTTAGGAATAGGCGAAATTCATTTGCTGAATGAGCGGGTTTGAATGGTATAACAGGTCGAAGACATAGGAGGTGTAAGCGGTGTTGAAACAGACATCGGAGCGCGATACGGGGAATCTTGAATAAGAGGTGGTAGCGACGCGGTAGGGCTGGATTGGGAAACGTGGCGAAATGAGTGATTAGTTTTGTCTAAAAAATGACTTGACGTCGGCTGTTAGTTTTTGCTAACTTATGCGCCATTCAAGGAATTAGTCTATGCGAACAATCAATAAAGTCGCGGAGATTTGAGGATTCAATGATGGAAGTTACAGAGATGAAAGTAGGACAGCGGGCAGAGATTACCGGCTACATGGAAACGGAAGCGGGTTATCGTGCGAAGTTGTTGGCATTGGGATTGACGCGGGGGGCGATGATTGAGTTGATCGGGGTTGCGCCGATGGGCGACCCATTACGGTTGAAGGTGCGTGGATTTGAGCTTTCGTTGCGGCGTTCGGAAGCGGCGATTTTGAAATTGAAGGCGGTGGAAGAATGAAGCAGCGCAAGGTGACAGCGGCATTGGTGGGCAACCCGAATACAGGGAAGTCGACGTTCTTTAACGCTTGGACCGGGCTGCATCAGGTTACCGGCAATTGGCCGGGGGTGACGGTGGAGAAACTTCTGGGTGAGATTGATTTGCCCGGGGGTGATCAAATGACGTTGGTGGATTTGCCTGGGATTTATTCGCTGCATGCTGTTTCTGAAGACGAGCGTGTGGCGTCAGAGTATGCACGTGGTGGCGAAGCGGATTTGATCATCAATATCGTGGATGCGGTGAATCTGGAACGCAATCTCTACCTGACGTTGGCTTTGATGGAGTTGGGAAAGCCGATGGTGATGGTGCTCTCAATGACGGATATTTTGGAGCGTCAGGGCTTCAAAGTGGAGATGGGAGCACTTGCAGAACGCTTGGGGATTCCGGTGGTTTCTGCCAATATTCAACGTCGGGCGAGCCGGCAGACGTTGGAACGGGCGGTGCAGGAGGCGTTGGCAACAAAGCAGCGTCAGGTGCGCGTGGTCTACCCGGAGTCGCTGAATCAAGCCTTCTTGAAAGCATGGCGCGAGGGGGAACCCGAAGTGCGGGCGGTGCATCGTCTGGAAGGAATTATCCCCGGAGCGGAAGCTGTAATTGCTTCGGTAGAGGCGGTGCTGGGGACAACTCCGGATGTGCTGATTGCAGATGCACGGTATGACAAAATTGCGGAATTGACGCGCGGAATCGTCAAACAGGTGGCACGGGCGCGCACGGAATTCGGGCGCACCTTGGATCGCTTCGTCTTGAATCGCTGGTTGGGGATTCCCATCTTTTTGGGAATCATGTATCTGCTGTTCTGGTTCACGCAAGTCGTCGGCGGGTGCTTCATTGATTTCTTTGACGTGCTGGGCGATACGGTGTTTGTTTCAGGTTTGGGTAACGTGCTGACGCTCTGCCATGCGCCTGACTGGGTAGTTACCTTGCTGGCTGATGGACTCGGAACGGGCGTTCAGACGGTAATGACCTTTATTCCTCCGGTCTTTTTCATTTTTCTGGGACTGTCTCTTTTGGAAGATTCAGGCTATATGGCGCGCGCAGCCTACGTGGTAGACCGTTTTATGCGTCTGCTGGGGCTGCCGGGAAGCGCGTTTGTGCCGATGTTGGTGGGCTTCGGGTGTACGGTGCCTGCGATTATGGCCACCCGTACACTCAGTAATCGCCGCGATCGTTTGCTGACCATCTTCATGGCACCTTTCATGAGTTGCGGCGCGCGATTGCCAGTGTATGCCCTCTTCGGTGCGGCTTTCTTCGGATTGGCTTCGGGGACGATGGTGTTCGCAATTTATCTCAGTGGGATTCTACTCGCCGTCTTTACCGGGGTGCTGCTTAAGCATACGCTCTTTGTAGGAGACCCGGCACCGTTTATTTTGGAACTGCCGCTTTACCATATTCCACGTGTCGGAACCGTCTTCAAACAAGCATGGGAAAGGTTGCGTCATTTTGTCTTCAGAGCAGGTAAAGTGATGGCGTTGATGGTGCTGCTGCTCAGCGTTTGTGACAAGATAACCGTGCCGAATTTCTATGCTCCGGAATGTGAGAACGCGGCACCGATTTCGATTGTGGAGATGGGAGGTCGCGCGCTGGCTCCTGTCTTTACACCCATGGGCGTGGAAAGGGAAAATTGGCAAGGTTCTGTGGCACTCATCATTGGTCTCTTTGCCAAAGAGCAGGTGGTTTCCGCATTGAATACGCTTTATGCGATTGAAACAACGGCCGGAACGGAAGGACAGCTTACTGCCTCAACCTCTGAACTTGCGAGCGAAACGGATTCGCTTCCCGATGAAATCGCGCCGGAAAGTGTGCCGACCTGGGCAACAACGCGGGCGGCCTTCGCGGAAGGAATCGTGAATGCTTTTGCCACTATCCCGGAAGCTGTTGCCGGACTTTTGGGGACAATGCTTGATCCTTTAGGCGTTTCGATCTTTGCTTCTGAATATGAACAGGCGGTAAAGGTTATGGAAACGTTGGCACGTGCGGACCGTTCGGTGGAACAACGTGCCGCGGGGTTGGCTAAGCTTGACGCCGTTCTGGGGATGGAATCGCTTCATACTGCGCTTGCCGAGGCTACCGTAACGCGTGATGCCATTGCACAGCAAGTGGTTCAGAATCCGGAGCTTCAGTCCTCTTTGGATGCGGCGAATGCGACGCTTGAAGACGTTGTGACGCAGTTGCGCCATGCCAGTGAACTCCGCCGTTTTGCGATGGCTCTTGCGGAACAAACAGGTGGAAACGAAGCACTGGTTGCAGCCTTCAAGGATAAGGTGGAAGCCTATTACCGCGATTCCATGTCGGCGGAACTGGAGAGTGATGCTTCCCTGATGGAAACGTTGAGGACGAAGTTTGATCATGACAAAAATCGTGCGTTTGCCTATCTGCTGTTCGTCCTGCTGTATGTGCCCTGTCTGGCGGCGATGGCCACCGTTGTGCGCGAAATCGGGTGGGGATATGGCATGATTCTTTTCTCGTATCTTACGATTTTGGGATGGTGTGTTGCGACACTCTACTTCCAGATTACGACAGGTCACACACTTACATGGGTCGTGACTCCGTGCGCCATACTTGCGGCTGTGGCAGCGGTCTTCTACGCGATTGGCCGCAAAACCAAGGTAAAACTCGTTGTATGACGCACCAGAGGCAAGACGCTCCTCTGCCGTCAATTACTTCAATAACTCCCGTCTTTTACAGGAAAGGCATTCTTATGAAAAAGTGTTTACATCGTCTTGCGCTGCTGGCTCTCTTCGGGTTTTCGGCATCGCTCATGGCTGCGCCTCAGGAAGTTGCAGTGGATAACCAACCGGTGGATACCGTGGAATTGGATGAAAGCGAGGGCGGTTGGGTCTTTGGTGGTGCGGCAGGTTTGGACTTCTGTTCCAAGTATATCACGTATGGTATTGTGGACAATCCGCATCCGATTTTGGTGCCGAGTGTGGAATTGTCACTTGCCAATGAGGACTATTTTACGATTGCAGTCGGGGTTGAATCAGTCTTTGATACAACGAATTATGGTGCGAAAGAGGGTTTTTATAACGACCGCCGTTGGAAGTACATGGAGTTGGATCCATATCTGACGCTTTCCAAAACGTGGGACACAGAAGCAGCACTTGGCGGCAATTTGGTGACAGAAATCGGTTATCTGTATGAGTATCACCCCCGATCTTGCAACAAGCCTTCTTCCGAGTGGAGCTATCCCGATACGCAATGGCTGACCTTTGCAATCGGGCTGGAAGATGACTTTCTGAATCCCACATTTACGCTGGAATATCAATTGGCGCGGCAGGGAATGGAAGGCGATTGTGATGGAAAAGGCGGCGTTTATGCCACCTTTGAGATCTCCCATACCTTTGATCTCGGCACCCGGATGGGGATGGAAGAAGGGGTGCTTTGCCTTACGCCAGGTGCCGGTATCGGGATGGCAAACAAAGAGCGTAACATGGCAGATTTCGAGGAGAATGACCGGTTCATGTTCCGTGATGCCTTCGCTTCTCTGGAATTGGCCTATGCGCCTTGTGAGGGGTTGACGCTTGCGCCCTATATCGGCTGCCATCAGCAGTTGGATTCCGATGCGAAAGACGCGACCGGCGATGATGACTTTGTTGCTTACGCAGGTGTGAGTCTCTCATACGAATTTTAAGTGAAATTAGAATAGACCTTTCGGATAACTCAAGATATACTTCCCGGATGCGGTTCTCTCTCCCCGCATCCGGTTTCTTTTGGCTGTCATTCGGTGTGTTCCTTTATCCGGTCGTAAGTTTTTCGGAAGAAGGTTTGTTGGGAAGCGTGTAGATAACAGCGTTTGCAATTGATGGCATGAAAAGTTATCTTCTTTTTCGCTGGGAATGTGGATGTATTTGGCGGGAAGACTTCGGCGTGACAGGTGATTCTTCGGTGCACATTCAGGATATGGATCTACACCGTTTACCAAAGAAGAAAACCTGGAGTTCGCGCTTTTTCTTGGTCATTTTGTTATTTATGACTTGTCACTGATGCTAGGATGGGGTAGAATAATGATGGAATTGGGAAGTAGTTTCCTGGTATTTTAAGGATGTGCGATGAAGATTGTTTGTGACACAAATATGCCTTTGGGGCGGACGCTTTTCGGGACATTGGGTGCAGTAACGCTCGTAGATGGTTCCCGTTTGACGACGGAACAATTGAAAGATGCCGATGTGTTGATGGTGCGCGATACGCGCATTGATGCCGCGTTGCTGGAGGGCTCCTCCGTGCGTTTCGTGGGCACGGCGGTGACGGGGACGGATCATGTCGATGTGGCATGGTTGGGGCGTCAGGGAATCCGTTGGGTGAATGCCCCGCGTGCCAATGGTGAAAGCGTGGCGGATTACTGCATTGCCGCTTTGTTGGAATACGCCCATACGCGGCACTGCATATTGGAAGGGGCGACAGTTGCTCTGATTGGTGTCGGATGGATCGGTTCAATGGTGCGCGCCCGCTGTGAGGGCATCGGTATGCGTGTCCTTTGCTGTGATCCGCCCCGCCAACGCAACGCCTACGATCTTGATGCGCAGGGCTTTCAAACGCTTGAACAAGTGCTTGCCGAGGCCGATTACATCATTCCTTTCGTGCCGCTTACCAAAACCGGCGACTATGCCACGCTGCATATGCTCAACGCCACCACGCTGGCGCAAGCCAAATACGGTGCCGTGCTGATCAATATGTCGCGCGGAGCGGTTTGCGACACGGCGGCACTCTGCAATGCTTTGCGCGAAGGTGCGCTTGCGGATGCCATCATTGATGTCTGGGAAAACGAACCCGATTTCTCTCCCGAGCTCGCCGATTTGGCGTTCCTTGCCACGCCGCATTTGGCCGGGCACTCCTACGAAGGTAAAGTCAATGGCACGATTGCTGTCTACCACGCCCTCTGCACCTTCCTCGGGCGATCCCCGTCGATTGAACCGATTCTTCCCCCGCCAATCCACCCGAGGATTGACCTTGATGCACACGGAAAAACCGATGAAGAAGTGCTCTGGCTTCTGACGCAAAAGCTCTCGATGATTGTGGCCGATCACTTGAACTTCATGGACGTTATTCATCTGCCGCAAGCGCAACGGATGCGCCGCTTTGCCACGCAACGGCGCACGTATCCCTATCGTCGTCAATATTGTGCCACGCAGATTCACCTCCTGCATGGTTCGGATGCTTTGAAAGCCAAGGTTGCAGCACTCGGCTTCAAAGTCTCTTGAAAAAGACAGGTTCAGTCCGATTGTCACGCGGAATCATCGCAGATGATTCCGCGTATTGTTTAAGGTATCACTGGCGGCACAAGGAGAGTAGAAGAAAGCGGGTGTTGTTTTTGAAACCGTGCTTTGAGGACAATCAATGGCAGAAACGGACGCAATAAAACAGTAGATGAACGAAGATAAAAGCAAGCCAGAGCAGACGAGCGCAATAAAGAGCGTCACGCAGAATGGGAAGATGAACGAAGATAAAACCGCTTCTGTGCTGTGTTTCCCGAAAAATTAAGCAGAGGTGTCATCACGCCTTGCCATACTTCTTGAATCCTTTCGCAGACTGCCCGAAAGGAGCCCGTAGAAATGCCGGTTCAACATCGCCCATACGGGGTGTTCAATATCGCCGATGTTGCCTGTCAATATCGCCCGCATTCAAATGCGATGCCGCCCATGTTGCTCGGGCAACATGGGCGGCGTATGGAATGTGATTGGTGAACGCCCGAAAAGAAGCCGTGCGGCAGGTTGCTTGAACAGCATTTACGGGTGGTTGGTGCCCGATGCGTTTGTGGACGCTTCATCGCTCCAGCCGCCACCCAAGGCGCGGTAGAGGGTGATAGCATTATCAAAGAGTTGTGCGCGATGGGCAATCAGGTTTTCCTGCGCAGAGAGGAGGAGTGATTGCTGGGTGATCACATCATCAATGGCAATGTCACCGAAATTGTAGCGTTTTTCAGCGATGGCGAGAGCTTCCCGGCAGAAGCGTTCGGCGTCCAGAAGTGCCGGAGTGCGTTCAACTTCCCGGTGGTGGGCGATCCACGCGGCTTCGGTTTCCCGGTAGGCATCAAGTACGGTGTTGCGATAGTCTGACACTGTAGCTTCCAGTGTCTCGCGGGCGGCTTCCACACGCTTTTGCCAATAACCGAAAGAGAAGAGGTTCCAATGGAAGGAGGGGCCGAAGCGCACGGTGCGGGTATAGGAATCCCATGGGGAGAGGTCGGGAGAGGAGAGCCCGATGGTGCCTCCGAGCGTGAATTTGGGATAAAGCTCCGCTTCTGCGATGCCGATGGCGGCGGTTTGCGCCAGTACATCCATCTCGGCCATCCGGATGTCTGCCCGGCGGCGTAAGAGATCTGCCGGGAGAGCCTTGGGGGTGATTTCCGGCAGGTGCATGGTATCTTGCGTTTCAATAATCCGTGCTTGCCAGGCATAGGGGCTTTTCCCTGTCAACCAGTCAAGTTTCAACGAAGCATCGGTAAGGTTGTTGCGATACTGGGGCAACAGGGCGCGTGTGCGGGCGGCTTGCGCTTCGGCTGTGACGACATCGTAACGGATGACATCGCCGCTTTTGTGGCGTTTTTTTACCAGTTCCACATTCCGCTCTTGCAGGGCGAGATTGGCTTCGGCGATGGCGATTTGCGCTTCGTAACGGCGGACGGCAACGTAGGTGGCAGCGATTTCCGCCGCTAGCGAGACGCGGACTTCTTGGAGTGCATAGGCAAGCTGCGCTTCTTTCGCCTGTGCTTGTTCAAGTGAACGGCGCATACCTCCGAAGATGTCAATCTCCCAAGAAGCATCAATAGAGGCAGAGAGGTTGCGGTTCCATCCGCCGGTGGATTGTTTGCCCCATCCGCGTTGCCATGTGTAGGAGCCGTCGGCAGAGAAGTGTGGATAGAACTCTGCCTCGGCACCTTCCCGCGAGGCGCGCGATGCCCGGAGCTTGGCTAAAGCGGAAGCCACCGTCGGGGAGTTCTTCAACCCTTCGTCCACAAGGTCGGCCAGCACCGGGTCGTTAAAACGGTGCCACCACTTTGCGAGCGATTCAACTTCGTGCCCTTCCTCTGTCGAGAAAAGGCGATCGGCTGTTGGAGGTTCGGGTGCTGTAGTCTCAGGCCCTACAGCCGAACAGCCGCAGAGCATGAGCAGAAGTGCCGGGAAGAGCAGAGTTTTCATCAGAGACGTGTGATGGACTCAATAATGACAGGTGCAAGCGGGACGTCTTGATGATAGCCGGCATTGCCGGTAGAGACGGCTTCAATCTCATCGACGGTATCAAAACCTGCGGTGACATGACCGAAGACAGCATATCCATAGGCGGAGGGATTGGGAGCGCGGAAGTTCAGGAAATCATTGTCAACGGTGTTGATAAAGAATTGTGCGGTGGCGGAGTGGATCTCCATTGTGCGAGCCATTGCAATGGTATATTTGTTGTTTTTCAATCCATTGGAGGCTTCGTTCTGAATGGGAGCCTGTGTAGGTTTCTGTTTCATCTCCCGGGTGAAGCCGCCGCCTTGAATCATAAATCCGCGGATGACGCGATGAAAAATGGTGTCATTATAGAAGCCGGCGTCAACATATTTCAGGAAGTTGGCCACCGTAATCGGTGCAGCGGCTTCATCTAAGGCGAGCGTGATATCACCTTTATTCGTTTTCATCAATACATTTGTCATAGGAAGTTACCTTTCTGAAAGGGAGAAAATGCAGAAAAGAAGTGCTCAGGGTCGGATCAGTTCTCTGTCATAGAGGCGAGAAACGCCTCCCAAAGAGCTTTTACGTCTGCGTAGTCCGGATTATCTTCTTTCACCGCGAGCGTGGAGAGTTGGCGCAATTGCATTTTGGCCTGACTGATGAGTTTCTTTTTGGCATTGGCTGTGGCGGCCTTTGTCTGCGACAATTTAGCAAGGTTGGCACGGGAAGCTGCCAATTTAGAGACGACAGGGTCTTTGGCAAGGGCGGCAATTTCTTTTTTCAATGCCGCCGATCGCGCTGGGAACGTGCGCAGATAGTGTTGCGCTTCGCTGACAGCTGCGGAGGGGAGCTGCTCCATGGCTTCGCGGATGGCAGCTTCTTTTTCGTCTGCCCATTGCTCGCACCGTTCAATAATTGCCGCGGCTTCTTCTCCGGCAGCCCCGCCACGTTTGACGCGGCTTTGCAGCTGGCGCAAGGTGGTTTCCACGTTTTGGCCTATGGTAAGCCGCTTGATAACATCTTTGCAGTGGACAAGATCCATGCCGGTCAGCAGGGATCCGGTCGGCAACTTGGGCATTGCTTTAACAGCTGTTTCGATGGCATCTTCAAATGCTGTGAACTGGGAGTAGGGATTGCCTTGCCAGACAACCTCGCCTTTGTGGTTCATCACATAAGCAAATGGAAGGCCTCCGGCAGAAGGTGCGCCCGATACGCCAAAGAATTGATAGACGGCATATTCGCAGCCGTTGGTCTTGAGCAGCTTGAGGATGGCTTCTTCATTGCGGCCCTGGGCGTGGGAACCGATAATTGCAACGCGGGCATCGTTTGCGTAGGCTTTGCCAAGCTTGGCCATGTGTGGCAGACTGGCGCGGCAGGGAGGGCACTGATAGCCCCACACTTCCACGGCAATCACGCGGCCTTGCAAGTCCTTTGCGGCGTATTGCGGGCCGCTGAGATGGGCGTCTTCTGTGAGATTGTTGAAGTCAAGAGCCTGCAAGAGATAGAAAGGAAGCGCACAGGCAAGCATCAGAAGTGTGTGTTTCATAAGAGGGGTCCTTTTCAGATAAAGAAGCGTAGGCTGCTCTTTTTGTATTCGTGTGTCGAGAAGAAAATCTTTCGGGGATGACCGGAAAGACCGCATGTTTGTGTAAGATGGTCAAACGTATTCATTGCTTCCTGCCATGAAGTCTTATGAATCATAGCATAAAGTGTGAATGGAAAGGAAGCGTGTGCCGGGCGGGCATAGCAGTGTGTGACTTCCGGAAATGCCGCAAGGCGCCGTCCGAAAAGATCAAGTTCTTCCTGCGGCACTTGCCAGCAACACATCCCGTTGGCCGCGAAACCGCTGACGCGATGATAGAGCAGGAGCGCGAAACGACGGAGTGTGCCGTCGGCTTGCCAGGCGCGCAGTTGCGGTAAATCGTCTTCGGTAAAGGGCGCAAACAGATTGGCGGTGTCGTCTTGATAGCGTCGGACAATCGCCTGTTGCACGGACGAAAGCTGTGGAGACTCGGAGAGTGTTTTTGTGGAAAGATACTCGGTGCGTTCGTCGCGTTGACGTGTTCTCGGGTCGAAAACAACATCGATTTTGTAGCGTGTAAGTGCCGGAAAAGGTATCGGGGAAAAGGCTGCAAATGATGCCGCTTCCGCTTCAAAGGTTGCCGAAGGCGCAGAAAGGGTGAACCAAAGGTTGGGATAGGCTTCGTAGTCAGTTGCCGTTACGGAAGGATGGGAGAAGTCTTCCGGCCAACCGCGAATGTAAGCGTGTGTCACTCCGGGATGCGCCGAAACCGCTCCGGCAGCCGTTGCGAGTGCCGCCGGTTCAGGAGCTGAAATGGCATAGAGACAACTCCGGTATCCGAGCCGACGGGCATCAAAAACACCTCCGATACGGCGGACAAGGCCTTGCGTCCGGAGGTCGGAGATGAATGACACAAGGGCCTCGGTTGAGGTGCCAAGCGATTTTGCGAGCACCGTCAGTGGCTGTGAAACCAGGGGCCACGGACGTTGCAAGGCGTAGAGCCATTCCTGTTGTTCTGTCGTTAGATTCATTGTTTCAAATGGGTTAGGAGATGACGTATCAGGGGAGTCTGCAGTGATTCTGCCGATTGGTAAAGAGTTTCCGGGTCGGCAAAATCAAGCAGTTCCTCCAAAACACCTTCCAGATCTTGAAGTGTTTGCTGTTCACTCACCGGATCATAAAAGGGGACAATCGCCGGTTTTCCCTCTGCCGGAAGCGTGAAATAGGCGAGTTCAATCGTGGACGTTTGCGGCAAGCGAAGTGCGTGACGCGCCAATAAGCGGTAAAGCGGCAACTGGAAGTTGCTCCATATCACTTCACCTGTACGACTGTTTTGTTTGTAATGATCATCGCAGGCCGAAATGGCGTGACGTCCGGTTTTATAGTCGATAATCCGCCAGATATTCCGCTCGGCATGATAATCAATGCGATCAATTTGCCCATAGAGTGTGAGGGGTTTCCCACGAATGGTGAGCGTTACCTCCCAGTCTTTATTTTTTGTTTCAGCCTCGATATAATGGGTCTTCCAACCCTCGTTGCGTATGGCAACTTCGCACTCGGCAGCGAGTGCCAACCGTTTAAGTGCGGCATGGCGCACAGCAATCAATTCCACATTGGATGTGGAGCCGTAACGTTCGGCAAAGCGTTGAAGAAAAGTTTCCTGCAAAAGTGCCTTGAGGATTGGCACCTCGTGAGTGTCGGTTTGATGAAGCACTTCCATTGCATCGTGCAACATTGTTCCGAAAGTGTTCGCCGGCACGCCGTCAATAGTGCGATTGGTGTCTTCAAGATGCAGGATTTTTTGGAAGAGGAACTCCACAGGTGAATGGAGAAAAAGGCGAATGAAGGAGGCTGAAAGGCGTTTGGGCAACTGCCAATGCGCTCGCCATTGATGCGGTGCTTCACGCAGCATAATTCCGGAATCTGCACCGGTCGGCGCATTTCGTGCTGACGGCGTGAGGAAGAATTTCCGGGCGCGGTGGAGTTGTTGTTCCGGCCGACAGCGGAAGAAAAGGCGCGAAGGCTTCAGCCAATCGCCGCGCGCATTGAGTCGGCTACAGAGCAATTTTAGGTTTTGGGGCGGACAACGGCGTGAGAGTGTTTCAAGCAGGTACGCATCTCTTGCCAGTCGGGTATTATCCGATCGCAAGCCCAGCGTTGCCCGGAAATGATTGGGCAAAAAGGCATCTTCAAAGGTGGTATCCGGAAAGATACCTTCGTTCAAACCTGCCAGGACAAACCGCGCTGCGGGGGACCATAACAGTTCAAATCTCCCCTCGTATGAGCAATCGTTACCACCTCTTACCGGATGAAGCGTGGTTTGATTGATTCTGGCATTGAGCAGTGCGATGGATGGCGTTGCGCCCGGAATACGTGCCGTTTCAATCTCGTTGAGAAGCGACTGCATGGCCTCAAAGGTCGCAAAGAGGAGAGCATCCTTCACCGGATCGGCGAAAATAGTTCCGAAGAGATCAACGAGAAATGCCCGTGCACCATCGCAGGGGGAGCGTTGAATGGCGAGCATCCATGAGTGAAGTTGCGTAAGAAAGTGCCGCAGGGGAGATGTTTGTGCTGTGAAATGGCGTGCTTCTTTCAGTGTTCCCGGCTGGTGCTGCTCAAGCAACTCCATATAGTCGGTACGGAGGGTGGCATAGTCAGTACGGAGGAAAACAGCGATCTCCGGAAGCGACATCAGTGGGGTAATATGTTCAATATCGTCTTGCTGACACAAACGAAAGAGTTGCTGGAGAGCCCTGATAGCCGGTTGTGAATTCAGACAGATTGGGTCCGGCTCAAACATTCGGATTTGGTGGGATTCAAAGCGGTCTGTCAGCGGCGGCATCACCTCATGATTCAATACGCACAGGCAGATTTCGGAAGGATTGATGGTGCCATCGGCTGCCAAAAATCGCTCTGCACAGAGCGCTTCATCGGTTGGTGTTTCGGCGAGTTCCAGCGCGTTGTCCGGCAAAAAGAGGTGTGTGTGGTTCCAAAATTCAGGCGTGGGTGTGCCAAAAGTTGTAAAACAGGCAACGTCTGTTTTGTCGGTTTGGATGAGAACATCACACGCGGGGGCTGCGTCAAATAGACGGGAAATCGCGGGCATCAAGTCCGGCACACAGGCGACAATCAGTTGCCAATGCGATTGAGATTCAATCGGTTGCGCTATCGGATGGCGCAGGATGTCGAGTTGCCGATCAACAGGATCGGAAAGCCCCGCAGCCGACAAGACTTCGCGGAACTTGCTTTCCAGAAGATCAAGTGCCGCCCAACGCCCCCTCTCGCGTTCGTCCAGTTGCGCTGTTGCCGGGTGCTGTGCCACGCCTCCGAAATCCAGCATGGCTTCGACCAGTGTTGCCCGCAGATGAATCAAGCGTTGGGCAACGGTATACCGCGTTGCGGCGCGTTCCAACCATTTCTTTGCATTGGGGAAGAGGTAGGTCGCTACGAGATGCTCTGCATCTGCTGCCTGCAACCAGTCAAAAACTTTGTCCCAGGCGCAGAGCAACTCTGTCTCGGTGGCAATATTTTCCGCACCGGAAGGCGTAAAATAATTGAAGAGCCCTGCCGGCAAGGTGAAGCGTACGCCGTGAAAGGCATGGTAGGCTTCTGTCAGCGCATCGCGCAGACGGCGCATTGCCAATGAGGTCGGAACGCAAAAGACGATCCCCGGCGGCAAGTGTGTTTGCCAACGTTGCTTGCACCAGCGGACAATCAGTTCCGGTGCGGAGGCTTCATTGCCAAGAAGGTGGAGCTGCGGAGAGGCCATGGTGTGAATCGGTCGGTTAGCGGTTGAGTGCTGCGAGTGCTGCGCCTAACAATGGGGCTTCCTCTACGCGGAAAAGGGTGCACGTATAATGGTAGGGATGCAAAAGTGTTTCAAGATGTCCGGCCACACGTTGCGCGAAGGGAATCGACGTCGTTTTCCAGAATGTGGAACCATCGGCGTTAACGTGAATGGTTCCCGACGTCTGATTGCGGGCACGTGCTGAGCGGATGCCGGCTGCTGCGATATTGATTGCTGCAAAAAGTGCCGCCCGTTCATAGAGCGTTGTAAGCAGTGTGCGGAGGGTCTCCGCTTCGTTTGACGGGCAGTTGAAGATATCGGGGTTGGTGCCTGCACAATAGTTGTCGAGTTCAATATGCGTGAACGTGTGCGCGTTTAATCTGTCGGTGAGGCTGGGCAGCAACCCCTCTTTTGCTGCCTGACGCAAGAGGATTGTCCCCAAACTTCCCAGGTGAACACCGGAAATGCAACGTTCCCATTGCGCCTTGCCGTTTCCGCTTGCAGCCTCATATTGCAGGTCAAATGTTGATTTCGGAAAACGGGTGAAATTGCCGGATTCGCAGTTGATGGGCATCAGTTTCCGGGGCGGAAGCGGTTGGCATTTCAGGATTTGCTCTGTCGCTTCGGCATAGGCGGTATTGGTGCCGGTGCCGAGAATAAAGCCTACCTGCCCGGCGGCTCCTGCCGCATCCGTGCGGGCATAGGCCGCCAATAATGCTGCAACGGTATCATTCAATATCTGAAGCGAAATGTCAAAGTGTCCGCGCAGGGTCAGTGCATTCAGCAAATCTGCTCCAACGTTTCTTCCAGGAATGTCCGGCGCTTGGATTTTTTTTGTCCAGAAGAGGAGTTTACCTTCATCAGTGACAGGATAGGAAAAGCAGAAGCCAAAACGTTCTCCGTCACGCAGATTGGGTGCAATTACTTCGCACAATTCCTGATAGAACGTTGCCGTATCCACAGGCTTTTGCGCACCGGGCATCCCGCCTCGCAGCAGGTTTTCAAAGCGCACATTTCCCGATGCATCAAAGGCAACACGTGCCGAACGCAGGTTGGTGCCGCCCACATCAAAAGCCGGAACCGTGCAATTTTTGGGTGCGCAATGACGCAGAAGAAAGCCCGCCGGGAGCATGGGGAGCGCACCGTCTCCGCGTAAACCGCGCGCCATTTCGTCGATGAAATCACGCAGGATTTGCGGCGCGTCCAAAGCCTCCGGTTGGAGTCCGTTAGTGATTAAGAAGCGCATAAAGGGTCTCCTCCGGCACAACCACACCTGTTTTTACCTGACCGATCGTTTGCGGAAGGGCGAAACGCACTTTACCGGCCGCCTTCTTTTTGTCGCGCATCAGGTAGCGCATCAAGATCGCTGCGTCCATTTCCTGCGGGATCTCCGTCGGGAGTCCAAGGGCGTCCAAGGCGGTTTTCAACGTTTCCGCCAGCGTTTCCGGTGCGAGATTCAGGCGAGAGGCCAATCGCGCCGCCGCCACGGTGCCGATGGCAACCGCCTCGCCATGAGCGATGGTAAAATCGCTTGCCGCTTCCACGGCATGGCCGATGGTGTGACCCAGATTGAGGGCGGCGCGTTTGCCGGTGCGCTCAAAAGGATCTTCCAGAATGGTGCGCACCTTCACGCCTGCAGAACGGATAACGAGCCGGGTCAACCAGTCGATTTGATTGCGGTTGCTGTCGAAATTGCCCAACATTTCCAAGAGTTCCGCATCTCCGATGACGGCGTGTTTCAAGGTTTCTGCAAGACCGCAACGGATTTCACGTTCCGGCAATGTGGCAAGCGTTGTCGTATCTGCCAGAACGGCGCAGGGCGGATGAAACGCACCGATGAGATTCTTTCCGGAGGGTAAATCGGCTCCGGTTTTCCCGCCGATACCGGCATCGACCATGGAAAGGAGCGTCGTAGGAAGATTCAGCCAACGGATACCGCGCAACCATGCCGACGCTGCAAATCCGGTTAAATCGCCCGTGACACCTCCGCCAAGAGCCAACACCAGATCGTTTCGCTCCAGGCGGGCTTTGCCCATGGCTTCCCAGAGTTGGTTGACGGTGGCAAGTGTTTTATGAGCCTCGCCTGCGGGGATTTCAAAGGTCGGAATCTCACTTCCAAGCGCGGCTTTTACGCGCTCACCGTAAAGCGGCAGGGTGTTGGAGTCGCCTACCAAAAGCAGATGGTTCGGTTTGGGTTCCAATCGCTCCAGAAGCCGTGGCAGTTCATTGATTGCCTCCGGAGCGATCAGTACCGGATAAGGATTGCCCATGCCGGAAATAATAAAACGCCCCAAAAGTGTCATCACTTTTGGCCAGACTTCCTGCGGCATCTGCTCGCCGGAGAGTTGGAGCGCGAGGGGAAAAGAGAGGTAATGTTCACGCCGTTCTTCCAAAAGTTTGAGAAGGCTGTCGGCGGTTTTGGAGAAGGGACGGCTACCGGCTTTACGCTCTACGCGCCGGGCCAGCACCTCCGGAGGTGTTTGCAAGCAGATAATCGGTCCACAGGCTTCAGCCAGCGCACGGTTTTCTTCACGCAGTAATGCGCCGCCTCCCAAGGCTACCACGGCATTGGGCTTCCGGGCGCAAAGATCGCGTAGAACGGCAGTTTCAGTATCGCGGAAGAACTGTTGCCCATGCTGCTCTACGGCTTGCGGAATGGTCATTCCAAGCCGTTGTTCAATCAAGGTGTCCAAGTCCAGTGCCGTTTTTGCGAGGGCAACAGCAAGATTTTGCGCACAGGTGGATTTTCCGGTGGCAGGCGGTCCGTAAAGAAAGAGCGTGGGGGAGGCAAGCGGTATCATGGCGGTAGCGTTCAAGTAAGAGGGGTTTCTGTTTCGCAAGCGGTTGCTTGCCGGAGCATTTCAAGGGCGTGGTCGCGTGTGATCGGGGTAAAGTCTTCGCCGCCGAGCATCCGGGCGATTTCGGCGATGCGATGTTCTGTATCCAGCGGTTCAATGAGGGTCTGTGTGCGTCCTCCGGAGACAGATTTGCTGACCCGCAGATGGTGCTGACCGTAGACGGCGGCTTGCGGCTGGTGCGTGATGCAGAGGATTTGTGCATCCTGTGCAAGCTGCCGCAGTTTCAGCCCCACTTTACGCCCGGTCTCGCCACCGATATTGGCATCGATTTCGTCAAAGACAAGTGTGGAGATAGCATCATGCCGAGCCAGAATCACCTTGATGGCGAGCATGACACGTGCGATTTCTCCGGAAGAGGCGATGTCTGCGAGCGGACGCACCTTTTCGCCGGGATTGGGTTCAAAGCCGAAAAGAACGCGTTCCAAACCTGTGGGGGAGGGTTCGTCAAGGGGGGCGAGCGTAATGGGAAACGCCGCTTGCAGGAAGCCTAAATCGCGCAACTCTCCGGTAATGGCTTGCGCAAGCAGTGCACAGGCTGCTTGGCGTTTGGAGCGGAGCACCTTTCCGGCTTCAAGCAACAAGGCGGAGGCGTGGGCGATTTCGGCCTTCAGGCGTTCAACGGCTAAATCCGAATCGGCAAAGGCTTCGAGCTTTGCCTGCGCTTCTTTTTGATGGCGCAGGACATCTTCCAGCGTGGGGCCATAACGGCGGCGCAACCGCTGGATTTGCCCCAGTCGCGTTTCCAAGTAGGTCAGGGTTTCCGGGGCGGCATCAATCAGGGAGAGACGTTGCGCAAGCGATGCGGTCAATTCCTGCAGGCGCACTTGAATCTCGGAAAGTTCCGCGCTCCAGTCAGCGGCTTCCGGCAGCACCCGTGCCAGTTCGCGCAGGGTGCGCTGATGGGCAATGAGTTGCTCGGTGAGCGGATTGTCGCCATCGGAAAGCCCGGCAAGGAGTTGATTGCCTGCTGAAAGAATCGCCTCTGCATTGGCCGCTTGGGCGTGTTGTTCGGTAAGTGCGTCTCCATCATTTTCGGTGGGATTGACGGCGGCAATATCGGCCAACGTTTCACGCAGACGGGTCATTTCCGCTTCGCGCTGTCCCGGTTGACCGACCAATTCCTGCATTTGTGCATGAAGTTTCCGGAGGGTCTCCCAGCGGAGGTGATAGGTATTCTGCTCGCTTAACGCGTCGGCATAGGCGGTGAGCAAACGCAACTGAAAACTCTCATCCAGAAGCGTCAGATTGTCATCCGGTCCGTGAATATCCGTCAGCAGGGGCGCGAGTTTGCGCAATGTCGCCGCTGTTGCCGGACAATCATTGATGCGCACTTTCCCGGTGCCGTCGGCGCGAAGGGTGCGGCGCAAGAGCAGGACGCCCTCTTCACATAGCGGTAAATCCGCTTCCTGCAAAACCGCATCGATGGCGGAGGTTTTGGACAGTTCATAGACCGCGGCAACTGTGGCTTCCTCGGCTCCGGTGCGGATGATGGAGCGATCCGCCCTGCACCCTTGCAGCAGACGCAAGGCGCCCATCAGCACAGATTTTCCTGCGCCGGTTTCACCGGTGATGACATTCAGCCCTTCGGAAAACCGGATTTCGGCCGATTCCACAACGGCAAGATTACGAACGGAAAGCCTTGATAACATAACCCTCCCATTTTATCAAAAAGCGGCTTTGCAGAGTGCGTTTCTGCACTCAAAATACGTCCCGCGTTTGAAAAAGTGTCCGTCGGGAGGTGAAAAACCGGGAGGTGCCGTTGAACATGGGCGACTTTGTGCGTAGATTCCGCCCATGTTGACACGGAAGATGGGCGAGATTCAAGCGCGATATCGCCCATCTTGCTTTGGGGTTGCGCAGGGGATGCCGCAGCAGTGCGCTGACAGAGGAGTGGAAGATGGAAGGGAGGGGGCGAAAAAGGCTTGAAGATGGGAGCTTTCGGTGAACCTGCGGAAATGAGCTTCAGCACGGGAAAGGCAAAAGGTTGCCTCAGTGCTCCGGCGTAACAGGCAGAACGCCCCGGAAAACGACAGGCGGCACGGCCGTTTGAAACGAACCGTGCCGCTGTGAAGTGCTACTGCGCTACTACGTCAATTTGCCGGAGTCGCAGGTTTGGGCTGGCCGCCGTGCGGGCGCACCGAGATGTGCAGTTCGCGCAATTGCTTTTCGGTAACTTCCGCCGGAGCGTGCATCATGAGGTCTTCGGCCTTCTGATTCATCGGGAAGGCAATCACCTCGCGGATGTTTTCTTCGCCGGCCAGCAGCATTACCATGCGGTCGACGCCCGGCGCGACGCCTGCGTGAGGCGGTGCGCCAAACTTGAAGGCGTTGAGAAGACAGCCGAACTTCTGTTCCACCACTTCCGGACCGTAGCCGGCCATTTCAAAGGCCTTGTACATGATGTCGGGACGATGGTTGCGCACGGCACCGGAGGAAAGCTCGATGCCATTGCATACCACGTCATACTGATAGGCGAGGATGTCAAGCGGGTTCTGGTTGGTCAGCGCGTCCATGCCACCTTGCGGCATGGAGAAGGGGTTGTGCGAGAAGATGGTGGCTCCGGTTTCCGGATCTTTTTCAAAGAAGGGGAAGTCGGTGATCCAGCAGAAACGGTAGGCATTTTTCTCAATGAGATCGAGGTCAATTCCCATCTTTTTGCGGAGAGCTCCCATCATCGTGGGGGTCTTGTCTGCCGTGTCGCAGATGAAGAAGATTGCATCGCCATCTTTAAGCTTGGCCATTTCGGCGAGTTTGTCGAGCTCTTCCTGTGCAAGGAACTTGGCGATCGGTCCTTTGATCTTATCGGTGTCCCATACAAGATAGGCCAAACCTTTTGCGCCGAGTTCCTGCTTTGCCCACGGTTCAAGTTTGTCAAAGAAGCTGCGGGGCTTGGTCTTAATGCCGGGCACAGGGAGTGCGCGAACGATGGCACCGTTCTGTACCGCCTTGGCAAATGCGCCGAAACCGGACGCGCCGAAAAGCTCCGTCACATCGATGATTTTCAACGGATTGCGCAAGTCGGGCTTGTCCGAACCATAGGTGAGCATCGCTTCACGGTAGGGGATGCGCCGCCAGGGAGCTTGGTCAATCTGCCAGCCATCGGGGGAGAATTCGTCAAAAGCCTTGCTGAGGACATTTTCCACAACGGCAAAAACGTCTTCCTGCGTGGCGTAGCTCATTTCGATATCGAGCTGATAGAATTCGCCGGGCGAGCGGTCTGCACGCGAGTCTTCATCGCGGAAGCAGGGGGCAATCTGGAAATAACGGTCAAACCCTGCCACCATGAGCAGCTGCTTGAAGAGCTGAGGAGCCTGCGGAAGTGCATAAAACTTGCCGTGATGGACGCGCGAGGGTACGAGGTAATCGCGTGCGCCTTCCGGGCTGGAACAGGTGAGAATCGGCGTCTGGTATTCGCTGAATCCATTGGCTTCCATCTGCTTACGCAAGAAGCTGATCAGTTTGGAGCGGAGCACAATATTCTTGTGAACGCGCTCACGGCGCAGGTCGAGATAGCGGTAGGTCAGACGCTGTTCTTCAGCCGGTTCATTCTCATCAGGAATGTAAATCGGCGTGGTTTCAGCTGCAGATTCAATCACACACGCATCGGCGACAAGTTCAATTTCACCGGTAGGAAGGTCGGGATTGATGGTGGAAGGCTCACGCAAAATCACATTTCCGGTGACGGTAATCACGCTCTCAAGCTTCACTTTCTCCACATCGGTGAAGAAGGCACGGCTGGGGTGAACCACCACTTGCGTAAGACCGTAATGGTCGCGAAGGTCAATGAAGAGAATGCCGCCATGGTCGCGTTTGCGGAAGACCCATCCCGAAATACGGGCGGTCTTTCCGGCATCTGCTGCGCGGAGTTCGTTACAAGTATGGGTGCGATAAGGATGCATAACGTCTCGCTTTCTCAATAAAAACGCGCGAAAGTATAGCATAAAACGGAGAGATGCGCAAAAAAGTCGCCGAAACACACGGCAAAAGTCGGCAGCTGTGATGAAACCGTTGGTGGGAGGCCGGGCGAAAAACACGCAGAACCGTATCGGCAGCATCACCCATTCCGGTGTGGCGGGTGGATGAGAAACGCGCAGCGTTCCGGAGGGAAGAGGCTGTTTTCGAGAGAGAATGGGGGCTTTCATCTGTGAAAAAAGGTCGCTAAGATCGGAGAAAGACGCTATCGGTAATAACGCCGGCGTGTAAGGAAGCAGAGGTGAACAAGATGGTTTACGGTTATATCCGTGTGAGCAGTGACAGGCAGACGGTGGAGAATCAACGGTTTGAAATCAATGCCTTTTGCGCGAAAGAACACTTGGAAATCGGAGGTTGGATTGAGGAAGTGATCAGTGGCACCAAACGCTATGAAGAGCGTCGTTTGGGACGATTGTTGAAACGTGTGCGGAACGGAGATCTCATCATTTGCGCAGAACTCTCCCGACTGGGGCGCAACCTTTTCATGATTATGGAGATTCTGAATATCTGCATGGTAAAAGGTTGCCGCGTCTGGACAATAAAAGATCACTACCGGTTGGGGAATGATCTCCAGAGTAAAGTACTTGCCTTTGCCTTCGCGCTTTCCGCCGAGATTGAGCGGAATCTGATTGCGCAACGCACCAAAGAGGCCTTGGCAAGACGTCGGGCAGAGGGCGTGGTGCTGGGACGCCCCAAAGGCAAACGGAACGCAGAAGGGCGTTATAAACTTTCCGGAAAAGAACGGTTGATCCGGCGGAT
Organism: Kiritimatiellia bacterium; assembly: GCA_017531445.1. Lineage (GTDB taxonomy): Bacteria > Verrucomicrobiota > Kiritimatiellia > RFP12 > DVOR01 > Spyradenecus. The sequence goes on from JAFXKZ010000001.1 coordinate 201,095, forward strand.
GTTGCAGAAAGAAGTGCCGTTAAGCACCATCGCCAAGACGTGTCAGGTGAATCGCGCCACGTTGACACGTTTTCTGAAATGTCACTATATCATTAAGGAAAAGGCATAATACCTGTCAATACGCGTGGGAACAGCGGCTCAATGAGCCGTTTAAGCGAGGGGGAAACCGTGGGGGAACACTTTATGGTTTCCTGCGGTTGCGGATAGAAGAATCACGTGGAGCGCAGTTGCCCCGGGGGCACGTACGAATGGTTATACATCTGCTGTGCAAACGGAATTGAACGCATACGCGAGCGGTCAAAAGAGAGTGCGATTCTAAACCCACGCCGGATGGAGCGGTTTTATTCACCGTTTTGATGGTGAAAAGCAATGAAAAAAGTTGCGGAATAAGAGGATTTTAGCGTATAATACATATCACTATTCTAACCTAAGGAGAAAACTATGAGTTGTCCCTATGCATGCTCGAGCGAAGTCGAGCACATGACTACGGTCGCCAAAGGCGCCAAGCATGGCCCCGCACCTATTCCGGAAGAAGGTAAGTGGGTCAAGGTGTATGAAACCAAGGATATCTCCGGTCTCACGCATGGTGTGGGCTGGTGCGCGCCTCAGCAGGGTGCTTGCAAGCTCACGTTGAACGTGAAAGACGGCGTGATTCAGGAAGCCCTTGTTGAAACCATCGGTTGCTCCGGCATGACACACTCTGCGGCAATGGCTGCCGAAGTGCTCCCCGGCAAAACCATTCAGGAAGCTTTGAATACCGACCTTGTTTGCGATGCCATCAATACGGCGATGCGCGAGCTCTATCTGCAGATCGTCTATGGTCGCACCCAGAGCGCATTCTCCGAAGGCGGTCTTCCGATTGGTGCAGGTCTCGAAGACCTCGGTAAAGGTCTCCGTTCCCAAGTGGGTACGATGTATTCCACCGCACAGAAGGGTGTGCGTTACCTCGAAATGGCTGAAGGCTACGTCCGCAAGATTTATCTTGATAAGAACAGTGAAGTCTGCGGTTATGAATTCGTCCACATGGGCAAGTTCATGGAAGCTGTCAAGAAGGGGCAGGATGCAAACGAAGCACTCGCCGCTTGCACCGGCACCTATGGTCGTGTGACCGAAGCCGACGGCGCAGTGAAATCCATCGATCCCCGTCACGAATAAGGAGGATATTAACATGGCACTGTTCGAATCTTACGAGCGTCGTATCAATCAGATTATGCCTGTCCTCGAAAAGTATGGCATCAAGTCCATCGAGGAATGCCGCGAAATTTGCAAGGCAAAAGGCTTCGACCCTTATGAAATCGCAGAGAATATTCAGAAGATCTGCTTTGAGAACGCCAAGTGGGCTTACGTGGTAGGCGCAGCAATTGCCATCAAGAAAGGCTGCACCAAGGCCGCTGATGCTGCTGAAGCTATTGGCGAAGGTCTTCAGGCATTCTGCATTCCCGGTTCTGTGGCAGACGACCGCAAGGTGGGTCTTGGTCATGGTAACCTCGGCGCGATGTTGCTTCGCGAAGAGACCAAGTGCTTCTGCTTCCTCGCAGGACACGAATCCTTCGCTGCTGCAGAAGGCGCCATTGGTATCGCCATGAAGGCCAACAAAGTGCGCAAAGAACCCCTGAAGGTCTGCTTGAACGGCTTGGGTAAGGATGCTGCATACATCATCAGCCGTATCAATGGTTTCACCTATGTGGAAACTGAATTTGACTACTTCACCGGCAAACTCAACATCATCAAGGAGATTCCTTTCTCCGATGGCCCGCGCTCCAAAGTGCGTTGCTACGGTTCTGATGACGTGCGTGAAGGTGTGGCAGTGATGTGGCAGGAAGGTGTGGATGTCTCCATCACCGGTAACTCCACCAACCCCACGCGCTTCCAGCATCCCGTTGCAGGAACCTACAAGAAGGAATGTATCCTCGCCGGAAAGAAGTACTTCTCCGTGGCTTCCGGTGGCGGTACCGGCCGTACGTTGCACCCCGATAACATGGCTGCAGGCCCTGCTTCTTACGGCATGACCGACACCATGGGCCGTATGCACTCTGATGCTCAGTTCGCCGGTTCGTCCTCCGTTCCTGCGCACGTGGAAATGATGGGTCTTATCGGTGCAGGCAACAACCCGATGGTCGGCATGACCGTGGCTGTGGCTGTGGCTATCGAAGAAGCCAGCAAGTAAGCGTTAGCGCACTTGCGTATGACAGGAAAGCGTCGTCTCTTGTGAGGCGACGCTTTCTTTTGTTTTCCCGGAAAAGTGTCCGAGAGTGGCTGATAAAATACGTTAGGTGAGGTTATGGTCGGGGGATTAAATCGCAGACAATTTCAACGTCTTCTGCGGTTTCACGGCTGAAGGCGCGGCGTGAAGCGAAGAATGGAAACGGCAGTCTTTTGACGCAACTGTGCTCCATAATGAATGCGGCGTGTGAGCTGAAAAGGTGACGTAATTGGGCAAGTGCAAGCTGCAATGCGAGGCGCATGAAATCGAAAGGTTGTGGTAAATGCGTTTGAAACGCGATGAGGGTGACCTTCAGTTTCGGCTTGTTCGGACGTCGGGTTTCACTTTTGATGGGGGCATTGTCTACCCATTGCGCCGTTGCTTCTGATGCGTTCAGAGTGTGATTTTCACCTGTAAACGCGTGTTGATTCGGAGTGTTGGATGCTCTCTTCAAGCGGTTTGGGCTGCTGTTGCTGTCTGCAATTTCACTTGTTTGCCGGGTATCTGATATGCGGTTTCGCTTCGCTTGTGTTTGCGCTTCACCGATTTCAGGGCGTGGGGCAGAGAGAATCTGAAGCGAGGCTGAAGACAATCGCGTTTGCCAAAGGGCACATTCGGCTTCGGTTCTGGCAAGGATGGTCAGGTGGGTGAGGCCTTGCGTGAATGTGGCAAGGTCGATTTTCCGCGGCGGCACCCAAGGGAGTTCATTCCGCAAGAGGAGCTCTCCGGTACGGGCATGGCGGAATCCAAGCGCCATCAATCGGGCGATTGATTTGCGTCCATGTATCCAATAGAGTCCCTGTTGTACGCGCCGGAGCAACCGTGCGACCGGGAGCGTCTTGGGTAAATGACGTTGAAGACTCCAGAGATAGTTACGCACATCGTAGTAGATAATCCAGTCGACAGGTTTGCTTTCCAGCTCCGGATGATGGATAACCGAAGCGGGCGTTACGAAGCATTTGTAGCCGGCGCGTCCGAGACGGCAGCACCATTCCCAGTCGTCGCAATGGATGAATATCGGCTCAAATGCTCCACAAGTGCGGATAACTTCCGGACGGGTGAGAAGCGATGTTGCCGCAAGGTAATGGACTTCATAGGCTTTTGAGTCGGCAACAACCTCAAAGGGCTTTCCCACGTGATACGAACGGTAACGACCGGTGTATGGGCAAAGTCGTCCGCCTGCAGAGGTGATGATGTCGCGGTGTGTGATGCCGAGCTGGACACTTCCAAGGGCACCCGGCCGACAACCTTCCGCTTCAAGGCGAAGAAACTCGGCGCATAATTCCGGCAAGGTTTGGGGATTAAGCACGACATCATCATCCAGAAGCCAAATGAAATCGCAGGGCATTTCCGCAGCCTGTAGCATTCCGTTGCGAAAAGCTCCCGCCCCTCCCAGGTTTTGATTCAGACGGATGACGTGGCAGTCTCCGGACGAGAGTGCGGCGAATTTCGCAGAAAGTTCCAGCGGATTGCCGTTGTCGATCAGAAGAAATGTGAGCGTAATCGTTGCCGGGCAGTGCTGACGCAGAAACGCCACAAGGCCGATGGCATCGGTGCGTCCAAACGCCGGAAGGATGGCTACTACGCGAATCGGACTCATCACTTGCTTCCTCACTTTACGAAGTTAATGCCGCATTTACAATCGTTGCTGCACGTGCTGCGGCGTGACCATCGTCGTAAGAACCGCAAGCAGACAGATGGGTTTCAAGCCGCTTCCGGTGCAAATCCGGATCGAATGTCAAGACGTGTTGCTCCAAAGTTTCATTGGAGGAGCAGACCGGACACGGCCACTGCTCCGGCGGAAGTGCAAAGGCGCGTTCATCCTGTTGGTAGTGTTCCAGGTCGGTAGCGTAGATGAATGAGGGTCGCCCGGTGAGCGCAAAATCCCATAAACAGGAGGAATAATCGGTGAGAAGAGCATCGGTTGCGGCGAGCAACTCGCTCATGTCTTCATAGGATGACGCATCAATCATGTCGCTTGAAGCGCCGGAAGAAGGGACGAAATAATGATTGCGATAAAGCAGTTTCCAGTGTCCGCCGAACCGGATATTGAGAGCCTTTAAGAAACGTTTGACGTCCAGATCAAAGAAATGTTCGCACTTATCTTCCCGGAAGGTGGGTGCATAAAGCGCGATTTTGTCATCGGTTTTCAAGCCGAAGTGTTTGCGGATGACCTCCCGAAATGGGCGCATATCGGCAAAAAAGAGGTCGTTCCGCGCCATGCCGATGGGGCGAAAGACGCCCGGATCAAACCCAAACGACGCGCAGACATCCTCTGTGAAAAAACGGCTTCCTGAGAAGTAATGGTGGGGTTGTACATTGACTGCTGCAAAGTTTTTGGCCTGAGCCGGATGGTCGAAGCGGCAATATTTCGGCCCGATATGCTTGTAGTTCATGCCGCCATGCCAGGCATTCATCACGATTTGTCCCCGGCGCAGCCGCACACTTGCCGGGAGTGCGTCACTGATAAGAATCGCTTTTGACGTAAATTGATGCCACCAATGCGGCAGGGTATTAAGCTTTACCACACGGATGCCACGTGCGCAAAGTGCTGCCACTGCATCGGGAAACGGCGTAATCCATACCACCTTTGCCGCAGGATTGCTATGCAGGACGGCTTCGACAATATACTTGAGATTGCATCCATATCCGCGTCGTGCGTGAAGATAAACGGCAAGTTTGTTGCGCTGAATCGGCAGAAAGAAGAAAAAACATTGCCCAAAGCGCAAACACCGTGCACCCCACAACCGCACGTAGGCCTTCACAGCAAGTTGCACCCTTGCAGTAAGTGTCTTTTCCCTTTGAGGGATTGAGGCGGGCAACAGTTTGGCAGAGGGTGTCATTATAAAAGGAAGGTGTGTGGTTCAGGCGGTGGCAGCTGCTGCCAAAAGTTCCTCGAATGCCCGGCGGTTCTCGCGGTTGTAGGCGGCATAATCCACGTGCATGGGGCGGATTTCACCTTTGAGAAGTCGGGTCATTCCCTGATAAAGCCCAGCTTCACTGTTCTCTACCAACGTGCCGCCATACGCCTGCATGAAGAGACGCGGCCCTACGATATCGGTGGAGATGACGGGCAATCCCAGAATATCAGCCTCTGCCAAGACAAGTCCGAAGCCTTCGTAGAAGGAGCTCAGCACAAAGCCATCGCAAGCTTTCACAAAGGGGAACGGGTTGCTGACACGCAGGATAAGGACAACATTTTGCTGTAATCCTTTGGCTTGGATATGGGCAATCAGTTTCTGATAGTAGCCCTGATAGACATTGCCGCCAATGATGAAAAGCATTGCCGATGGGGTGTGCTCCACGAGCCGGGCAAAGGCATCAATCAGTCGCAGATGCCCTTTTTCCGGGGAGAAACGTCCCACGCTGACGAACTTTTTCCGCGAAGCATCGTTCAGAATCTCCTGAATCTGCTCAAGGGTATGCGTGGATTCTGTTTCCGGATCAAAGACCGGATCGGCGAGTGATTTGCGCAGAACCGTTTGGTCGTCAATGAAATTACGGACAATCTGAACGGGCTTCTCTGCTGGCATGAACGTGCGCGTCGGCTCAATGAGATCCCGTGTGACGGCGATAACATTGTCGTAGGCCGCGTAGGCATAGCGCAGTACATCTTCTCGCTGATTCCCGCGTTTTCTGATTTCATCGCACATATTGGAATGGACATAAATGAGCCGTTTGCAGGGGAATTGTGCGAACCAGAGAATCATTTCGTTCTCATATCCGGAAAAGTGGAGTGCGGTATGAATGGTGGACGCGCCGCACGTACGCAGAAGCTCCTGATGAAAACGCCGTTTGAAGTGACGCAGGAAGCAGGGCGTCTTCAGGAGCCCGAGCTTAAAGAAGCCGCGCAACAGGCGTTCAACAAAGGTGAGATTGAAATCGCCGTGGTGCATCAGATAGGTGACCCCTTCAGGCAGAGCCGTCAATTGCGAGGCATAGGCGGCCACCTTCACATAGTCTGCAAGAATGATGTAATTCCGGCGGCTGCGGTCAAGACTGTTGAGCAGATTAAAAAGTGCTGTGGTGATGCCATTCGGGGCAAGGTTGCCGGAATAGAGAAGCACATTCTCTTTACCATTATTGGGGAAGGGGGCTTCTTCAAGTGTTTTTTCGCCGAGAAACACGTGCCGGCAGAGGGATTTTGTCGCATCGGCATGGTCATAGGGGCAAAACGTTTCAAGGAAGGCTGCATCGTCATAGGTCTTGGGGGAGCGGCAGGCTTCCAGAAGCGCGGCGATCGTCTCTACCTGTGGGAAAGGCAAGGTGTCCATCGGGAAATAGAGCCCCCGGTCGCGAAGATACTCGTCTTTGTCGTAGGTGAAGAGCACAATCTTCTTTTGCGAACAGGCAAAATCAAAGAAGACGCTGCTGTAGTCGGTGATGAGCACATCGGCGGCAGTCAGCACTTCATAGGTTTCACAGTCGTCCGGGAAGGGCTTGATGTGCTTAAACGCATCGAATGAAAGGCTGCTGCGGGTGATAGGGTGAAGATTGACGAGCAGGCATTCGTCATCGGTGAGACGCTTATCCAATTCGTAGAGGTGATAAAGCAAATAGATATCGCTTTGTGACGTTTCCCCCTTAATGAACGACCCCCGGTAGGTGGGCAGATAGGCATAGACACGTTTGCCCTCCAGTGCGAGTGCTGCTTTGACCCCGGGCGCATGAACGTTGCAATGGAAAAAGACCGCGTTGCGTGGGTATCCGCCGAAAAGCCGCTTGCCTTTCGCAAGATTATCGAGCATATAATCCTGGCGTAATACACGGTCGGTATGGGCATTCGGGCAGAGCAGATAGTCGGCAGCAAGAAAATTTTTCTGGACGTTGCCAATGAAGTGTGCTTGGCCGACGACCTGTTTGCCCAGCGTTTTCAACGGTGTCCCATGCCACGTATTAAGGTAAACTTGTCCCGGCTTTTTGATGAAAAAGGGCATAAACGTGTTGTCGTTAACCAGGTAATGCGCCGAGGCGAGCACACGATAGTAGCGATCGCTTTTGAAAGGGCACAGGTTGATTCGGGTCAGCCCGTAACGTGCAAGTTTCGCCCGGACGCGTGTTATTTGCGAGGGAATGACCGAGAGATAGAGGGTGAACGCACGGTAGGCTTCATCACTTGCCAACTGCTGTGCGATTCTGAAAATAATGCCTTCAAACTGTCTTCCGTGCTGCGATTCCAGAAGAATCGTGTGAGGTTCGATGGGAAGCGTGTCGTAATAGCGGATATACCGATGCTGGAGCCGCCACGCCGGATCGCTCATTTTCTTGATCGCTTTCATCAAACATGCGGTATATTTATTGAAACGTGCGATGAGTTTACCCATGGCAGAAACGACTCCTAGGGAAAATACGGTTGCAGATACGCGAAGTAATCCGTCGGCACACGGTGTCGCCGGAATCAGGATTTGAGATCGGCTTTGATCTGTGTGGTTGAGATTTCCGGTGTGCGTGGCAAATACACCACTTCGCACTGATCTTTGAGAAAGTCAAACTTTCCTTTCCAGTCATCGCCCATTACAAAGGTATCCACCTTGTAAAGCTGCACGTCTTCGGTCTTTTGCTCCCAATTGTTTTCAGGAATCACCAAGTCCACACAGCGAAGAGCTTCCAGCATCTTTTTGCGCTTTTCATACGAAAAGTAGCACTTTTTCTGTTTGCTGTTCCAATTGAACTCATCGGTGGAAAGCGCGACGATCAGATAATCTCCCAGTGCGCGGGCCCGCTGAAGCAGATTGATATGTCCATAATGCAGCAAATCATAAGTGCCGTAGGTAATGACGCGTTTCATAGAAACTGTTCTCCAAATCCAATACTGAAATCGCTCTACAGTATAGCATATTACACCCTTGAATGGTGGCTCGCTCACCGCTTTACGCACGCGCTCCGGGCATATAAAGTGTACGTATGCAGTAATGGCGGTTTCAACCCTGCGTCCCCATGCGCGGTCCCCTTGCCGCGGCTCTGTCCGGCATACGGTCGGTAACGGCAGTTGAAGATGGGCGATAGTGACGCGCATTATCGCCCATCTTGACGCTGAACGTCGCCGATGTTGACGTGCAACTTCGCCCACAGTGTTTTCCGGTGTCGGCAACGCCGAATACGCATGCCTATTTCAGACAAGCCTACGTGTCTGAAAGGCGCACTTCAAGCGCATCGGAATCGGCGGCCTTTTCGTGCGAATGACTTGCAATATACGCGTATTTTAGAGATAATAGAGGGCGTTTATTGCAGTTGAAAAAGGAGCAACCGATGAAATTTGACAAGCGTGGTGCGCTGATGGAAGTGGATGTCCCGGGAATGGATAAAATCCAGGGTAAAGTGCGTGACATCTATGACCTCGGTGACAAGATTCTGATTGTGGTGACCGACCGTCTGAGTGCTTTTGACGTTATTATGGATGATGGTGTGCCCGGAAAAGGCAAGGTGCTCAACAGTATCTCCACCTTCTGGTTCCGTAAACTGGGGCATCTTTGCCCGACGCATCTCATCTCTGCCGAGGTGAAAGACTATCCGGCTCCGTTCAACGAAATGCCGGAGTTGCAAGGGCGTTCCATGCTGGTGAAGAAGTTGAAAGTGGTGCCGTATGAGTGCATCGTGCGCGGTTATCTCACAGGCAGCGGTTGGGCTGAATACAAGAAGCAGGGCACGGTGAACGGACAGCCGCTCCGTGCAGGTTATCAAAATGCTTCCAAACTCGATGAAGTGCTCTTCACGCCCACCACAAAAGCCGCCATCGGTGATCATGATATGGCAGTGACCGTGGAAGAGATGACCAAGGATGTGGGTGAAGCACTTGCCACGCAGCTTCGCGATCTTTCGATTGCGCTCTATTCCGAAGCTGCCAAACACGCCGAAAGCCGTGGGATTATCCTGGCAGATACCAAGTTTGAATTCGGTTTGGATGAGAACGGCACGGTAGTGCTGGCGGATGAGGCTCTGACGCCGGATTCATCGCGTTTCTGGGCGAAGGATACCTATGCGGTGGGCAGCAATCCTCCGAGCATGGATAAACAATTCGTGCGCGATTGGCTTGATGCCATCCATTTCAATCATCAACCGCCCGCACCGCCCTTGCCGGATGAAGTGATTGCCAAGACGCAAGCGATCTATGCCGAATGCTATGCACGTCTTACAGAAGGCGAAGCATGTGCGCCGGTGCTTTGAGATGACATCGCCACAACCCTTTTTAATCCCCCCGCGCCGCTTTGAAGCGCACGGGGGCTTTTTGTCGCTTCCGGAGGGGGCGGTCCTGGAACTGCGCGCCTCTTCGCCGCAGGTAATGGCCGTGCGGTTGATGGAAGCTGCGCTCCCCAAAGGGACGGTGCGGCGGTATGCTTATCAGGAGAGGGGCTTCAGCTTAACGCTGTCTGCCGCAGGGATGCAGCGTGTCGCGCCGGAAGTGATGCCGGAGGCCCGCGCAGAGGGGTATGCGCTTGCGATTCAACCGGAAGGTATTGCCGCCCGGGCGGAGACAGAAGAGGGGTTCTTCCGTTTGTGTGCTTTCCTTGGCAGGGCGTTGCAATCGGGTGCAGTGCCCTGCGGCATTGTGTCGGATGCGCCGGTTAAAAAGGTGCGTGGGCTGATGCTGGATGTCTCGCGTAACCGTATTTACAGCGTGAAGACGCTTCTGGAAGTCATCGATAAAATGGCGCAAGTCGGGTTGAATCGGCTTGAACTTTACTTTGAAAATGTATTTGCCTATCGCCGGCATCCGCTCGCATGGGCGCAGACTTCACCTTACACGGCAGCAGATATCGCAACGATTGAGGCCTATGCCCGCGCACGCTTTGTGCGCTTCATCCCCAATCAAAACACGCTGGGGCACTTTGAACGCTGGCTGAAATTGCCGGAATATCGGTGCTATGCCGAATTGCCTCAAGGTGGAGCGCGCACGCCATGGGGCAGTATTCAGCAGCACCCTACGGGACTTTTTTCAGCAGATCGCGCTACACGCGACTTTGTTAGGGGGCTTCTTGAGGAACTGTTGCCCTGTTTTCCTCACGCGTCTTCGGTAAATCTCGGTGGCGATGAAGTCTTTGATTTGGGGCAAGGCCGTTCAAACCCGGCGGATAAAGCAACGCTCTATTTTGATTATATGCGCGAAATGGCTGATGTCGCCCTGCGGCACGGAAAGCGACCGGAGCTGTGGGCCGATATGCTTATCCGCCATCCGGAGTTGTTGTCTGAAGCCAAACGGCATTTGCCTGAGGCCAGATGGCTGGTTTGGGCTTACGAAGCCTCTGATCCCTTGGAAGCAAATGTCGCGCGATTGCAGCGCGAGGGATTGGAGACAATCGCCTGTCCGGGGTCTTCTTCCTGGCGCAGTTTTTGCGGAAGGACGCACAATATGCTGGCCAATGTCCACGCTGCTGCGCGTTCGCAATCGGACGGAATGCTGTTGACTGACTGGGGTGATGCCGGCCATTGGCAGCCTTTGACGGTGAGTTTTCCGGCGATTGCCGCTGCCGCTGCGCTTGGTTGGTCGCCGGAATCAAATCCTGATGTTGCGGCAATTACAGACTTTTTGCTTGGCGAAAGGGGGCTCGGCGCATGGCTGTTGCGTCTGGGAGATACGTATCGCACGGCGAAAGCGGAAGCCGGAAACGCCACAAAACTCTTTCAAGCCTACAACCTTCCACTTGCCGCATCGCCGGTCTTTGAAACGGAAGCCCTTCAAGAGACCTTGCAACTTCTGGATGATTTGGCGGCAGAGCCGGTCATATCGGGTTCTCGTCTCGCCCTTCGTGAAGCGCGCTTTGCCCTTGAAATGCAGCGACTTGCAGTGTTGCGTGCGCAGAGAACGCCCCATTTGCGCCGTATACGGGCCCGTTTGGCGGCACAACTTGAACAACTTTGGCTGGAGCGTGGGCCGCGGGCGCAGTTGGACGACTCCCTTTCAGCCTTTCTTTCTCAGGAGTTGCCGGAATGAGATTGCCCGATTATGAACCGGGTGCGCGTTGGGGTCTCTGTCTCAGTGGGGGAGCGGATTCAACCGCCTTGCTCCTTAAATGTCTGGAGGTTGGCTTCCCTGTGGTGGCACTTCACTTCAATCATGCGTTTGAAGACGAAGACGGTGATGCCGATGAACGTTATGTCCGTGCGTTGTGTGCGGCGAAACAGGTGCCGTTGGAGGTGGGCAGATGCATGGAAGCATGGGCAACCGGAGAGACAAAAGAGGTGTTTGCGCGGCGGCATCGGATGGACTTTTTTGCAGAATGTGCGCGGCGGTTGCATCTGACCGGGTTGCTGTTGGCACACCATGCCGGCGATCGTGCAGAACATCTTGTATTGCGTTTGGCGCGGGGATGCGGGGCAGAGGGGTTGACGCGCTTCGGTTTTGAGAATGAAGCCCCGTGGGATGCGCGGGTAAGATTGGTGCGGCCGCTTTTGGATGAGACGCATATCGACCAGGTGCAATGGCTGACATCGCGCGGGATTTCGTGGTGTGAAGATGTTTCAAATGCCGATTTGACGATCCCGCGCAATGCGATTCGGGCCACGCTTCCCAAGGTGCTGCCGCACTTTGTCGCCGGTGTGAATGCCTCAGCGGAGCTGCTTTCCGAAGAAAATGCGTTTATTGCCGCGTGTGCCAAGGCGGCGGTTCTGGAGCAGACGGAGCGGGTTCTTTCGGTGAAACCGGCAACGCATATGGTGTTGTTGCGGAGGATTTTGCGGGCATGGTTGCCGGAGTTAACGCGTCATCAGACGCAGCGGCTTTTGGAGTTGCCTCCCGGAAAGGTGGCAATGGTGGCGCAGAAGCGTGTGATTCGCCGCGTATCCGAGACGCAATGGCAGCGTCTTTCCGAGGAGAAGACGCCCAAGCCTGATCCCATTGTGATTGAGGCTCGCGGAGACTATCGCTTCGGGCACTGGCGGATTCTCGTGGGGGACGAAACGGCACTGCTGCGATTGCCTTTGCCATTGACGGTGCGCGCGCGCCAGAATGGCGACCGGATCCGCCCACGGGGTCTGCGGGGTTCGCGGAAAGTGCAGGATGTTTTGACCGAGCTTCACGTCCCGGCAGCAGAACGGGATGGATATCCTTTGTTTTGTGCTTCCTCCGGAGTGCTGCTTGCCGTGCCCGGATTGCGCCCCGCAGCATTGCCGGAAGGCGTGGCAACGGTGGGGATTTCGCTTCAACGTTTGGATGATGTATGAACGAAATCACGCAGGTGTCCGGCCAGCGCGGCGGCACCTTTGAAAAGGTAGGCCGGGTGCTTTAACATTCGGAAGAGTTGGCGAAGGAGTGCCATCGGGTGCAGAAATCCGCGATAGGTGCGGGCGATGCAGGCGCGGATTTCGCGCTCTGTCAGGGGCGAACGCATGACGGGCGAGCGCATATCAAAGCGGTCCCAATCCATGGTGAGCAGATTCCCGGCTTCGGCTTGCGTCTTGAAGAGTGCGGTTCCCGGATAGGGGACGATCCAAGTGGCCTGCAATGTGGCGGCCAAGCCTGTGCGTAGGAATGCGCGCCCCAAACGTACAGTGCGTGCCGCCTCTTGCGCAGTTTCCCACGGATAGCCGAACATCAGTGTGATATGCACATCCAAACCGGCAGCGGAGGCTGCTTTAGCCCCGTCGTGAATTTGTGCGAGCGTAAGGTTTTTATTGAGCTTGTCCAACGTGGACTGGTTCGCGGATTCCACGCCAAAGAGCACTAACCGGAAGCCGGCTTTGCGCATGAGCCGATAAGTTTCTGCCGGGACTGCGCCAAATCTCAGGTTGCAATCCAAGCGGACTTTGCGGTGGTAGCCGCGCTGAATCATCCCGTGGCAGAAGTCTGTCAGCCATTGTCCAACGGGCAGACAGCCGGCATCATCCATGATTTCGCGCACACCGAGTTTGATCAATGCGCCGATTTCATCCAATACGTGTGCGACCGGGCGCACACGATAGACGGGATAAAGCGTGGTCCATGAGCAAAAGGTGCATTTCCCGTGCCAGCAATCCCGTGCGCTCATGATGTAGGCTCCGGGCGTTTTTGCGAAGTTCCCGTTGCGATAGGCATAATCTTGCCAGTGTGTCAGCGTGCGGTTGATCGGTGGCAGTTGACTTAAATCAACCGGGATTTCACGCTGTTCCAACCATGAGAGCAGGGCAAAATCGTAGTCACCGCCTTTGAGTACGGCATCGACAGGAGCGGCATTCAAAGTTTCTTCCGGCAGGGCGGTGACGTGATCTCCGGCCATGACGAGACGGCAATCGGGCAAACGGCGTTTGAGCTCTGCTGCCCATTTCCAGTGGAAACGCACCACCGGCGTCTTGGTTTCAAGGAAGACAACATCGGGTTGCCATGCAATCAAGTCTGCCCAATAGGCTTCCGGCGAAGTGTTCCGGGCGATTCCATCCAGCCACAATACCGCATAACCCTTTGTTTTCAGAAGGGTTGCCGCACTGGCCGGAACGACAGGATAGATGGTGCTTGGGCGGCTGAACCATTGAAATTGACGGTTTTGCGAAAGTAACGGGGTGCCTTTTTCGGAAGGGATGGGCGGATAGCAAAAGGCAACACGCGCTTTGGGCGCGGCAGGATGAGCGGTATCGGCAGTGGCAGGTGCGGTCATTGGAAACAGAGCTTATGCGGTCAGATTCCGCACTTGGATGCAATCACGCGGCGGTTCGGCCGATTCGGTGCCGTAGACGGCGGCATTCCCGGCAGAAACACCTGCGCACAAGAGGGCATAAACCCACGCTTTTGCCCGGCAGACAGCTTCAAGCAAGGGAAGATTCAAGGCGAGATTGGCGGCGATTGCGGCCGAGAGTGAGCAACCGGTGCCATGGGTTGTGGGGGGATTTTCGACGATGGGCGAAGTGATCTCAAAGCAATTACCTGCTGTGTCGGCAAAAAAGTCGGTCGCAACATGGCGGTCGCTATGGCCGCCTTTCAGCAATACGGCGACGGCATAACGTGTGGCGAGGTTGCGGCAATGGGCGGCAAGGTCGCGCACGTTTTCGGCGACCGGCAAGCCCAACAGCACATTTGCTTCCGGCAGATTGGGGGTGATGAGGGTGGCTTTGGGGAGGATTGCGTCGGTGAATCGGGCAATAGCTTCCTCGGCCAGCAGTTTTGCGCCGCTGGTTGCGACCATGACCGGATCGACCACCAATGCGACATCGTTGAAAAGCGGGAGCATTTCTGCGACAATCCGGATGCGTTCGGCATCCAGCAACATCCCTGTTTTAATGGCTTTTACTGCGAAATCTTCTGCAATACAGCGCATCTGATCGCGCAACACCTCCGGGGTGGTGGGCTGAATGCTGCGCACACCATGCGGATTTTGCGCGGTTAATGCCGTGATGACGCTGCATCCATGGACATGAAAGGCACGAAAGGCGCGTAAATCCGCCTGAATGCCCGCACCGCCGCCGCTGTCGCTGCCGGCGATGGTCAGAGCCACGGGAAAGTAAGTCTGGGGAGTCGTCATGGGCGTATTGTAGCAAATCATAAAAGCGTGGCGCACTTCTTTAATGGAACATGGGCGATGTTGCGCTGCAACATGGGCGGCATTGCGCGTCGGTTTCGCCCACATTGCGCAGCAACATCGCCCATGTTCAAAAACTGTCGCTCGCCTATGACAAAAGCGCACAGCGCAAAGGGCAGATCAATATGCCAGAGAGAAGTCACGAAGGCCATTCACTGCGGATGAAACGCGCCAGGGCTTCTTGCCATGGCGGCATTGCAGGAAGGCGGCACTGTTTCAGTTTTTGCTTGGAGAGTGCGCTCCATGCCGGGCGTTTGGCCGGTCGGGGAAAGGCTTCGGATGTGCAGGGTTCAACAATGAGGGAGGTGTAGCCGGCAAGACGGAAAATCGTCTTGGCAAAATCATACCAGCTGGCAACGCCTTCGCAGGTGACGTGAAAGATGCCGCGCAATTCCGGACGCGTGAGGAATGCAGAAAGGACGCGGGAGACGGCTTCGGCGGAGGTGGGATTGCCGTATTGATCATTGACAACTGTAAGGGTGCGCGAGGGATTGGCGGCGGCAAGGGCGAGCATCGTGTGAACGAAACTGGGCCCGCCTGCGCCGTAGAGCCAGGCAACCCGGAGGATGAGATGATTGGGGCAGTAGGTTTGCACCGCCTTTTCCCCTGCCAGTTTACTGGCACCGTAAACGGTTTTGGGGCAGGGGGTGTCGGTCTCTTTCCAGGGTTCGGAGGCTTTGCCAGAGAAGACATAGTCGGTGGAAATGGCGATCAGGCGGGCATTCATCCGCGCACACGCTTTGGCGACATTGGCGGTGAGCTGCTCATTCAAGCGGAAGGCCTTTTCCGGATGGTGCTCGCAGGCATCAACTTGTGTCATTGCCGCGCAGTGAATGACAACTTCGGGTTTGAATGCTTCAAAGCAGGCGTTAACGGCCTCAATTTGCGTGAGGTCGGTTTCCGGGAGGTCAGCGATTTGGCAGGTATGAAGGGCTTGCCAATCGCGCAGAAGCGTTCGGCCGAGCATTCCTTTGCCACCGGTGATCAGGATTCGCATAGGGGGGCTTTCTGTTGGGCTTCACAAAAGGATTGATAGAGTGTTTTTCCCATGTAGCGCGAAATATCACGTGCAGGGGCTTTCAAAAGATCGACAACAATCAATCCGTCAATGGTGGTGCCGAAAGAGGGGTCAACGTTGAATGCAACAATTTTTCCGCCGAGTCTGAGATATTGACGGATGAGAATCGGCATTTCGTGTTTGCCGTCTTCCAATTCTTCAAGCGCGATTGTGATATCGGCTTCGCTTTGTACAAAAGCTTCATAGTCGGGGTGACGCCATTCAACAAAGCGTTGTGCTTTCGGGGGGAGACGGGCGGCCAACCATTCTGCGAGCGCGAAGTCGTAAGCCGTGGTCCGGAGGTAATTCAGCAGCAGGGTTGAAGAGGCTTCGGTGAAGTGGTGCGAAATGCTGACCGGACCGAAGAGTGTTGTATAGCGCGGATGACGGGCAATGAAAGTAAGCACTCCGCGCCAAAGCAGAAGCAACGGTGCAAAGGTGCGCTGATAACTGGGGCGGACAAATGAGCGTCCCAGCTCAATGGCCGGGCCCGGCAAATGCCCCAGAAAGCGTTCGTCAAACTGGAAAAGTGTGCGCGTATAGAGGGCGTTCAACCCCTTGGTTTCGACCAATTCATCGGAGAGTGCCAGGCGGTAGCAGCCGACGATTTCACGTTTGGCCTTTTGCCAAAGGATGATTTGGTAATAATCTTTGTCGAAGTCATCGGTGTCGGATGCTTGGCCGGTGCCTTCTCCGACTGCACGGAAGGCGAGTTCACGCAGGCGGCCGATCTCAGATAATGTTACCGGAATATGAACGCCCCGGACGGCAAAAAGGCAGTGCTCTTCGGTTGTGAAAAGCGTTGCTTCCGGAGGAAGGTTGAAGAGTTCATACTCAATGCGGTCGGTCGGGACAGGCGCGATGATCGGGAGTTCATGACGTTCATCCGAGTCAAGCGTCAAGCGGCGCATTTGCGTGTCAAACCAAGATTCGCTTTGGCGGCCGGCGAGCAGGAAGGTGCGGAAACGGAGGTAACGCAGGGCGGTAGTGTTGTCGGGAAAACGTTGAAAGAGCGGAATGGAATCAATAGGCCGGCCAATGCGCAGGGAAATAGCAGTGTTTTGCTTGCGCAACAATTCTCTGACGAGCAGAATGGTGCGCAGACGCGGGTGGATTTTTCCCATGAGATGAAACAGAATGGAGGCCGAGCCCGGAATGAAGATGGGAAGAATGGTCACAGGAAAGCCGGCTTTGCGCAGTAACGGCATGATGGAGAGATGCCAGAGCGCATCGCGGACGCGAAAGGCTTTTGGTTCAAAGCTTGCCACCTCTCCGGCGGGAAAGAGGATCAGTGCATGCCCCTCTTGCAACCAGTGCAATGCCTGACGCAGGGCATGGGTATTGCGCAAAGGGGAGTCTGATTTTCCAAAAGGATCGACAAAGAACATCTCCGGTTGCAATTCCGGAATGCGTCGCAGAAGATAGTTGCCAAGGATTTTTGCATCAGAGCGTTTGGTGCGGATGGTTTCCAGAAGTGCGAGCCCCTCGGATGCGCCAAAGGGGTGATTGGCAATAACAATGAGTGGGCCGGAAGCAGGGATGCGGGCGCAGTCGGTTTCAGAGACGGAAATGGTGGTGTGCATTGTATCGAGCACACGCTTTGAGAAAGGGATGGTCTCCGGCAGTGCGCGTACGGCCAGATAGAGATGTTGAAGTGCGCGCAGTCCGAGAGCCCATTCAATAAAAGGGTGGGTGTATTTCAAGATAACCCGCAGCCAGACTTGCGGCACGTGTTGCCAGGGAAGCGAAAAAGGGCGCGGGGAGGGAGCCATAAGGGGGCGGGAAAATGGGTAAAAGAACCGCAGAATGTCGGGAAAAGGCGTTTCAGGTGTGCCCGTGACGAAGTATCAAATAGGCGATCAAGCAGAAAACGTTGCGCGGCGGAGGGCTGTTTTCAGCGCAACCGCCGCACGGTGAGTCTACTCACTGGAAGAGTGTGCCTTTGGTGGAGCCTTCCGAGACAACCCACCAATTGGGCTTTTTGGTGTCCAGTCTTTCAATCGGCTTCGGGGTCATTTGGATGCCCTTTGACCCGGCAGAGGTGATGCGTGCTTCAGCCGGATCGAAGACTTGTTGGGTGATACGTTGATTCTTCATATACTTGAACTTGACGTAGATGGCCTCCGGAGTTCCTTTGTAAAGCAGAAGAATCGTAGCACCCTCAGGGACAAGATTGTATTCCTTGTTCATGATCATGCCGCCCCATGTGAAGCGTTTAATGTAAGTGAACCCGTAGAGAGGCTCAAAATAAACGCACGTGAAGACATCATCGCGGTGGTAGATGCCGGTGGTGAAATAGCGGATGGGAACACGTGTGCGCAGCGCATTCAGCCACTCTTTATCGGGCTCGTACTGCGCATCAGTGAGGAGTTTGTCCGGTGGCGGAATGAAGCGATAGCGTCCGTCGCTCCATACGATATAAATTTTATCCAGACTGGAGCAGGAGAAAATCGGCGTGCCTTGCTTAATTTCATGCCCGAGATAATAATCATCGGAAAGGCGGAGGGTCAATTCAGAAGAGGTGAGAGCACGTTCATCGATTTCCTGGAAGCCGTCGGCGATTTCGGTCAATCGCGGATAGTGGGAAGCGTATTCCTTCAAAAGACCTTTGAGGAATTTGACGGCATAGCGGGCCAAATGTTGCAAGTGGTCGGTGAGCTCTGCGTGTTCGGCGCGCAAGGCCTCCATCTCTGCATTGTGGCGATTGATGTCGTAGAGTGAAATGCGGCGAATTGGAATTTTCAGCAGCATTTCGATTTCGTCATCAGTCAGTTCATGGCCGACAATGTCCAGATAGGGCGCAAAGCCCAGCCGGATTTCTGCAGCAACGCCCTCGGCGACCTTGACCGTTTCAATGCGTTTGTAGATACGCTTTTCGATGAAGATTGCCTCCAGCGTCTTACGCAACATCAGTTGATCAATCTCGCCAAGACGAACACGAAACTCCGCCGCAAAAATCTCTTGCAGACGATGTGCATGATCGGCCAGCATCTCGGAAACAGAGAGCTCTACCGGGCGATTGTTGCGCAAAACGACAATACGACTGGAGATTTTGCGCTCGCACTCTGTAAAAGCATAGAGTGCTTTACGCACTTTTTCTGCATCCGAACCCGGCGCAAGCGTGATTTCAATCTCTACCTTTTCCGCCGTAAAATCATCAAGATGGCGGATGGGAAGCTTCTTGGTCTTGATTGCTTTTTCAATGGATTCTTGCAGACGGTCGGTCGTGACACCGTAGGGGACGGAAGTAATAAAGAGTTTGTTCTTCTCTTTTTCACGTTGCTCAATCCGTGCCCGGATGCGGATACTGCCATTGCCATCATGATAATCAGAAGCATCCATCACGCCGCCGGTAATGAAATCCGGCACCAGGTTTGGACATGGCTTCTTTTGAAGAATGGCAATTTCTGCCTCGAGCAACTCCGCGAAGTTGTGCGGCAGAATTGAGGTGGAAAGTCCAACTGCGATGCCATCAATACCCAACATCAGACTGAGCGGCACCTTGACGGGAAGCAAAATCGGCTCTTTGCTGCGTCCGTCATAACTGGGGACAAAGTCGGTAATCTTGGGAGAAAAGAGCAGTTGCCGGGCGAGTTTTGTTAAACGGCACTCAATATAACGCGCCGCCGCTGCTTCGTCTCCGGTAAAGATGTTGCCGAAGTTTCCCTGCCCTTGGATGAGATAACGCTTGTTGGCAAGCGTTACAATGGCATCTTTAATGGCGGCATCACCGTGCGGATGGTAGTGCATCGTGTCACCGACAACGCCCGCAACTTTTGAGAAGCGGCCATCGTCTTTTTCCCACATTGCATGAAGAATGCGGCGTTGAACCGGCTTCAGTCCGTCCTCTACTGTGGGAAGCGCACGGTCGCAAATAGAGTAGGAAGCAAACTGAAGAAAGTTCACTTCCATCAACCGTCCAAACGGTCCACGCTCGGAAACTGCGGGGATAGTGGGTCTTGGTGGAGTAGAAGTTGCAGACACGCTGGGCGGAGACGATTCGTCGGAGTCTTCCGATGTTATTTCCGATTCATTCAAAGGCAAGAATGTATCAAAGAGCGCGTCTTGTTGTTCGTCTTCAGGCGGATGTTTCGACATGTCGGCTATAGGGCGTTATCGTGACGATTCAGAAGGTTTAGTGGGTGCATCCACCCGAGGCGGCATTTACGACATCATCAAAGTAGACCTCGGTGATACGTCCGGGGAGCGGGGTCTTGTTTCGCTTCGCTTCCTCCAATTCACGTGCAGAATCAGGGTCATACCACCAATAAACCGGAATGGAAAGAGCATCGCCGAAACGCCCGAGGACAGCGTCGGGAGTACCGAACTTGTTCCAGTACAACAGACGTGTAGAGTCGGTGTTCCACGTGAGCGCGTAAGGGACGGCCGCCGTGAGCAATCGGTCGATTTTGCGCATGATCTCATTGCGTTTTGCTGTGGAGAACTCTGCTTTCTGCTGTTCAATCAGTGCATCAATTTCCGGAAGATGAAACCCTGTGAGGTTGACACCGTTGGGCGTGTCGGCATAGGTGCTGCTCCACATGGGCTCGGGGTCTCGGTATAAAGAGCCCGAGAATGCACCGGTGGTAACGTCAAAGTTGTATTTACCGGTTTCACGCATCCAGGTGGCAAAGTCCTTTTGCGAGATCTCAAGGCCGATGCCGATGCGCTCCAAGGCTTCCTTGAAAAGCGCGAGGTAGACGCTGTCGCTTGCTGAACGGGTAAGGATGCGAATGATGAATGGTTCGCCATTGCGCTCCATTTTCCCTGTCTCGGGATTGATTTTGAAGCCGGCCTCATTGAGAAGTGCAATTGCCGCATCGGGATTGAACTCAAAGCGTGTATTTGTGCAGGGATTCGCTGCATCGTAGAGATCGGCGCAATAGGAGTTTTGCATGAAATAAGCATTGTACATGAGCGTGCGAACCATGCGACGGCGGTCAAAGAGCATCGCAACCGCCTTGCGAACGCGCACATCGTCATAAGGCTTCCGTCGCAAATTCATTGCAAGTCCCTGGAAGCCAATGGGTTGATGGTTGTGGACGTTTTGTTTGACCACCCAGTTCTTTTCAAAACGTTCTCCAACGCTTTCGGTATTCCACACACGGGCGGAGTAGACGGCGTAAGTATCCACCTCGCCTTTCTTGAAGGCTTCATAGGCGTTGTTCTGATCCATGAAGAACCGGATGCGGATCTTGTCGAAATTGTAGACGCCCCGCCCGGAAGGCGTTGCGAAACACCACCAGTCAGGACGGCGTGTTAACGTCATACTGATGCCTTCTTTGTGTTCGGTAACCTTGTAGGGGCCGCCGACAATGGGGAGATTGAAGTTGAGGTCATTGAAGTAAAGTTCTTCGTCTCTGCCTTCTGCTTTGCACTTTGCTTTGGCCGCATCAAAGAGCTTTTTGGGCATGACGTAAAGCGAAAGTCCCGCGCTGATGAGATTGCGCCAGTGGACTTCTTTGCAGGGAAAACGCAGGGTGTTGCTGTCAATGATTTCCGGAGATTCAAGAGCGGCAAAAAGGACTTTGAACTGCCCTGAAAGGCTTTTGGGGGCGGTAACGGCATCAAAGGTGGCCTTTACGTCTTCTGCTGTAACCGGGGTGCCATCGCTCCACCGGGCACGTGTGTCGATATGAAAGGTGTAACTTAACTTGTCTGCGCTGATTTCCCACCAGTCTGCCAGACCCGGAGCAACTTCTCCTGTGATGGGGTCTGTTCCGAGCAGTGAGGGATACATCAATCCGAATACCATCATGGTGAAGGTATTGTTGTCCAGATATCCGTTAAAACTTTTGGGCGGATTATGTCCTGCATAGGTGAGTGTCCCGCCGGGTTGTGCATAGGGTGAAGCGTACGGATCGGGCTTTTCCACCCAGTCGGATTTTGGGAAACGCTCTGCGGTGTTGGTGCCGGCAGCGGGAGTTGTCGCAACCGGACCTGTAGTATTTGCAGCCCCGGATGCCGCCTGAACGGTGTTCTGCGCGAAGGCTGTGGGCAGGAAAATGGTTAGGAGGAAGGCGGTGAAGAAGGTGGTTACGGGTGTTTTCATCTCAAAGTTCTTTCCTTCTGTTCTTGAAAAAATCCACGAATTGCTGTTTGCACGTTTCTTCAAGGATGCCTTGAAGCAGACGCGGGTGATGATTGACTTTTGCACTGGATAGTATACCAAATTCATTCTCTCCACCGCGCTCTTTGTCGCTTAATCCCCATACAATCATTGCCGGACGCGCCCAAATCAATGCCCCGGCACACATGGGACAGGGTTCTTTAGTCACGTAAACGATGGCATCAGTCAATCGCCAATCACCCAGTGTTGCGGCGGCAGAAGTGATGGCAATCATTTCTGCATGTGCGGTGGGATCATTGAGCATCTCGGTCTGATTATGCGCACGCGCCAGGATTCTGGCCGAGAGCGGATACTCCAGAGGTTTGGGCTTTGCCAGACCGGGTGTGAAGACGCCTTCCGGAGCTTGCACAATAACACATCCGCACGGCACTTCGCCTGCCGCAACGGAAAGCTCTGCTTCGCGGAGTGCCATGCGCATAAAATGTTCATGGAAATGTGTTTCGGCTTCGGTCATGGGTGGGCGGCACGATCCTGACGACGGATTTCTGAGGGGGTGGATGTGCAAAGTCTTCTGGCAAAGGCAAAGGAGGTTTTTGCCATGGTGGTCGAGGTGGCTGTCGCGGCAAAAGCGAGGCCGCGTTGCACCTGTCTTTCATACAATATCGCCGAGAGTGTGAAGGTGCTTAACGCCTGACTCCACTCGCGGGTATCGGTCGGGTGGACGCGTAATACGGCTTGTTTGAAAACGTCTTCATTGGCGGCACAGGCTGCGCAGATTACAGGTGTGCCGCAGGCCATTGCCCGCAAGATCGAGGGTTGGTAGGCAACGTCTTGCGAGGGCTCAAAGAGAAGAAACGCGCCACTGTAGAGGGCTGAAAGTTCTGCCGGGGACAACTTGTCATTGTCAATGAAACGTACAAGCCCATTGAGGTGGCAGTCACGGATTGTTTCGCGCAGCGTATTCGGCAATTTGGTATCGCCCAGAATGACGCAGTGGATTGAGGAAACTTCGGTATTGGTGCCGAGCGCTTCAAGAACCGGAGTCAGATAGTGTGCGGTTACCGAGGTGCTGACCATCAGGAGGTAACGCTGTGGAATCAACCATTTCCGCCGCATCTGCAGGATTTCATCCGGCTGGTGTACGCGGAAGACCGGGTGGATGCCACTGGGAATCATCACGAGCCGATGGCGCAAGGCGATTCCGAGCCGATGGGCGAGGTGTGCCGCGATTGCTTTGTTGGGGCATACGATGGCATCGGCTTTCAAAAGGTGTTGACGTGCTCTTCTCCGCTGCCACCATTTGCCAAGACCGCTTCCGTGAGCGGAACCGTAGAGGTGCCGGAAGTCTTCGATGGCGAAAACGGATTTGACGGAGTGTCGTCTCGTTTTCGCAGGAGGCGTGAGCGCGGCATCGGCCGTCCACCAGAGATCGGGATGAATCCGCTGCACAATGGCATTCAGCTCTTTTCTGCCTGCTGCAGTGCACGGCGTTTCCCGCGCAAAGAGATAATGCACCGCCGGGTGTTCAATCTGTTCCCATGGCAGGTAGGATTTCAGAGCCATGAGAATGGTTACCTGATCGCCTTCTTGCAGGGCGGGCAGAAAAGCATCCACCATGTCTGCCAGATAGATACCGGCAGACATGGAGAGCTTTTTGTAGGTCCTCAAGTCAAAGAGGATGTGCACGATGAATCAGCGCGTGACGACTGCATACGTTTCACGTGCAATCATCAACTCTTCGTTTGTCGGAATTACATAAACCGGAATTGAAGAATCGTCTCCGGAGATGATCTTTTCAACGCCGCGCACGGTTTCATTGACCGCTGCATTCAAGGTGATGCCAAGCCCCGCAAGTGCCGGCAAGAGTGCTGCGCGGGTTTCCTTGCTGTTTTCGCCGATGCCGCCCGTCAAAACGATGGCATCTACGCGCCCCAGAAGCGCGGTGTAGCCCCCGATATACATGGCATAGCTGTGTACCAGACGCGCCAATGCTTCCTGAGCAGTTGCGTTGCCGGCATCACAGGCGGCGCAGAGGTCGCGCATATCGCTGGAGCCGGTGCCGCTGATACCCAGCACGCCGCCCTTTTTGTTCATCAGAGCATCGATTTCATCGGCCGTGAAGCCATTTTTCAACAGGTAGAGCACCACTGCCGGATCGATATCACCCGAGCGCGTCCCCATCATCACACCGGCCAGCGGCGTCATGCCCATCGAAGTGTCAAAACACTTGCCGCCCTTGACCGCTGTAATGGAAGAACCGTTCCCCAGATGGCAGGTGATAATGTTCATCTCTTCCAAGGGCTTATTCAGCACTTCCGCCATGCGGAGGGTGACAAACTTGTGACTGGTGCCGTGGAAGCCGTATTTGCGCACGCCATACTTCTCGTAAATCTCTTTGGGCAATGCGTAGAGGTAGCTTTCTGCCGGCATCGTCTGGTGGAACGCCGTATCGAAAATGCCCACGTGCGGCACATCGGCGAGCACGAGTTGGCAACCTTTCACGCCTTGCAGGCAGGCAGGATTGTGAAGCGGGGCCAAGGGGCTGAGTTTTTCAAACGCTTCAAGCACTTCCGGCGTCAGGAGGACGGATTCGGAGTAGAGCTCGCCGCCATGCACCATGCGGTGACCCACTGCATCAATGTCTGCAAAGCTCTTCAAGCAACCGCCTTTGGCAGGGTCGATCAGCGCATCGCACACCAGTTTTACGGCAGATGCATGATCAGGCGCAACGCAAAGGGTCTGCTTCTCGGAGTAATCGCCTGCGGTGAAGGTAAAGAGCGGATTGTCAATGCCGATACGCTCGACCTGACCTTTGGCCAGCATCTTTTCTGCGGTCATATCAAACAACATGAATTTGAGTGACGAACTGCCGGCGTTGACAACTAAAACATTGCGGATACCCATGGAAAAACTCCTTGCTAAAGCATAAAACAAATGAACCATAAGTATAGCACGTTCACCTGATTCATGCAACGAATGCTGATGGAATCCGTATGGGTCTCCGGGCGGGAAGAAAGGGGGATGGCGCGACAGCGCAGAAGCGGAAATGGCACCGTTGGTGAATCCCGCCCAAAGGGGGATTCCAACATCGGCGATGTAGCGTTTCACTATCGCCGATGTTGCACGTCAAGATCGCCGATGTTGCGGACGAAGTGCGGCGAAGGCTGTTTCCGGTCTCTTGCGCAGGGATTTGCAAGGGGGTGCATTTACCTTTGGCAGGAGGGCGAATAAGCCGTGCGGCTCGGGTGGGTTGGGCGCGAAGCAAGAGGAAAAGGAGGTGCTTCATGGATGGGAAAGAGTGGAGAGCTTGCAGATAAACACCTTTTTTGTAGATGAAATGGAACGTTGATTTTGGCGAACAGAAGGGAAGCGCGTCTGTGTTTGCGCAATGCAGCGCACGCTCTTCGCGTCCCGGTGCTGGTGGTTTGCAAACGGAAATGGTTCGCAAGTGCCGATTTGTGATATACTTACGCGCGTTTATTCTTGATTGCAAGGAGTGAAAGATATGGCAAAGCTTACCGCAGATGCGTTGCGTGAAATGTATTTGAAGTTTTTTGAGTCCAAGGGCCACACCATCATTTCCGGCGCATCGGTCATTCCGGAAAACGATCCGACGGTGCTGTTTACAACGGCCGGAATGCACCCGTTGGTGCCCTATCTTCTGGGTGAAAAACATCCGGCAGGCACACGATTGACCGATGTGCAGAAGTGTGTTCGCACCGGCGATATTGAGGCTGTGGGCGACAGCGCACACCTGACGTTTTTTGAAATGCTGGGCAACTGGTCGCTCGGGGATTACTTCAAAAAAGAAGCGATTGCCTGGAGCTTTGAGTTTTTGACAAAGCATCTCGGATTTGACCCTGCGCAGCTGTATGTGACGGTCTTTGAGGGCGAGGGGGATATTCCGCGCGACGATGAGGCGATTGCCTATTGGAAAGCGCAGGGCATTCCTGAAGAACGCATCTTCCCGAAAGGGCGCGAGGATAACTGGTGGGGGCCTGCCGGCACTACGGGGCCTTGCGGACCGGATACTGAAATGTTCATCGATACCGGTAAAGCTCCTTGCGGCGAAAGCTGTTCGCCCGGGTGCAACTGCGGCAAGTACATCGAGATTTGGAATGACGTCTTTATGCAGTACAACAAAACGGCAGAGGGCAAATATGAGCCGCTCGTGCAGCACAATGTTGATACCGGCATGGGCGTGGAACGCACGATTTGTATGCTGAACGGGTATAAAACTGTCTATGAATCGGAGCTTTTCCTGCCGCTTTTGGAAAAAATCCGTGCGCTTGCCACCAATGAACTTGAAGAGGAAAAGCGTCTTCGCGCCGAGCGTATCGTGGCAGATCATATGCGCACGGCCACGATCATTTTGGGCGATCCCAAAGGTGGCGTGAAGCCGGGAAATGTGGGGGCGAACTACGTGTTGCGCCGGTTGATTCGCCGTGCGGTACGCTATGGGATGGATTTGGGGCTCCCGGCAGGGTTCACCGCTACGATGGCAGAAATTGTCATTGGCACCTACCAAAACTTCTATCCTGAGCTGCTTGAAAAGCGCGCGTTGATTCTTGGCGAACTGACGGCCGAAGAACAGCGTTTCGCCAAAACGTTGACGCAGGGACGGCACGAATTTGAAAAAATTGCCGGCGTGATGGTGCAGCATGGACAAACGCAAATCTCCGGGAAGACGGCCTTCAAGCTCTACGATACCTATGGTTTCCCCCTGGAATTAACGCAGGAATTGGCTGCCGAGCGTGGCATGACAGTGGATATTGACGGATTCAACAAGGCTGAAGCCAAGCATAAGGAAGCCTCCAAGCAGGGCGAAGGCGTCTTCAAAGGCGGCTTGGCCGACCATTCCGAGCAGACGACACGTCTTCACACCGCAACGCACTTGCTGCACAAAGCCCTTAAGCTTGTTTTGGGTGAACACGTGAATCAGAAAGGCTCGAATATTACGGCAGAGCGTCTGCGCTTTGACTTTTCCCATGGTGAAAAGATGACGCGTGAGCAGTTGGACCAGGTGGAAGATCTGGTCAATGAACAGATTGCACGCGCATTGCCGATCGTCTGCGAAACAATGACGATTGAAGAAGCTCGTGCAGCGGGTGCGACGGCACTCTTTACGGCGAAGTATGGCGAGCAGGTAAAGGTCTATACGATGGGCGACTTCTCCAAGGAAGTCTGCGGTGGACCCCATGCGGAAAATACTTCGGAATTGGTGGCCTTCAAGATTCAGAAAGAAGAGAGTTCTTCGGCCGGAGTGCGCCGTATCAAAGCGATTATCGGGCAGCCTGCCGCCGAAAAGCGCAAAGCCGTCGGCAAATAATCGGTCTGTTTGCTGAAAACAATTCACGCGGAGGCGATTGTCTCCGCGTGAATTGTTGTTTAGTCAGTGCTGCTTCTATGGAAGCTTTCCTGATGCGATTGCGGGAGTTGTCGTGCTGCTTTACGTTTACCGCGAGGACGAAGGAGGCGTTATTCAATGCCCTCAGAGCCCGAAAAGACGATAAATCTCGCGAATCTCCCGAGCCACTTCCCGAGGTGTGGTGGCGAAACGGTTGTAGACCTTCGCGAGACGCCATCCGTTGCCATAATCTGCAGGAAGAAATCCTTTAGGGAACGGCTTCTGTTGATCATTCCAATAATTAAATGTGGTGCCTTCCGGAGGATAAGGCTTCGGAAGTTCCGCTATCGGGTGGTCATTTCCTCTCCGCCAGAAGAAACAAACTTCCAAGGCCGAAAAATCTTCCATTGGAGAATCGGAAATCTCACAGGCAAGAATTTCATTGTCAACAATGCCGTTGATCCATAAGGGTGAACCATGGTTGCGCCGCACATCAAACTTGGCCGTTTCAATATGGCAGCACGAACATTGGAGCAAATTCAAAAACTTCCGTTTCAACATTACCGTCAATTCATTGAAAAACTCTTCCATAACGATTTCCAGAAAAGATAAAAGCCAGGCGGAATGTCCGGCGATTCAAAAGGTTAAGCTCTTGGTGAAAGAAACGCACGGCGAATCATTCGGGTTACACAGAGCCATTGAGAAGTGTCTCGAAGCGCGTAATGAGGGCAGATCGGTTAAAGGCTGCGTTGGAAAGCGCAAGCGCGTTGTCGCCCCATTGTTTCAACTGCTCATCCGGAACGGAAAGCAGAGTCTTAAATGCTTGCGTGATTGCGTCTGCTTCCGGAGCGCAGGCAATGCCGAGGTGATGTTGCCGGATGAGTGTTGCCGTATCGCCCTCAAGGATTCCCAGAAGTGGGCGTTGGGCAGCAATGTAGGCTTGAAACTTCGCCGGGAGGGTTATTGAAAAAGCCTTGGAAAGTGAAATAATCAAGACGTCGGATTGTGCGAAGAGTGCGGGCATCTCTGCCTGCGGACGTCGGCCGGGAAGAAAGATATGCTTGTAGCCTTTTTGCGAAATGCGCGCTCTCAATGGAAGCAAATTAACGCCGCCTCCCACAATATGAAGTTCTCCATTCGGTGGATTCAGCGTTCCGAAAGCGTCAATCAGCATCTCCAGATTTTGTGCTGTTCCGAGATTTCCGGCGAAGGTGAAAATACGCTTCGATGTGCTGCTGCGCGGCGGCGATGGTGAAGTTGTTTGGGTGGTCCATTGCGGAACAAAATGAATCGTACGCCGGGTATAAACGCGAAGTTTATTGATGAAACCGGGAGAGCTTACGGTAATAACGTTACAAGCAGCATAGATAAGCTTGATAAAAAGATCAAGAAGTATGCGTTTCCATCGGGAGGGTTTGAATCCGTAGGCGTAGACGGCATCAGGCCACAAGTCTTGTGTCCAGATTGTCACAGGCTTCCTGTAAAGAAAACGGAGAGGAAGCGAAGCGGTGGCCATTGTGAGGGGACCGGTGTGATAGATGAAGACCTTTTGGTATCGCCATCCGTTGAACAATGCCCACAGAGAGGTGAGAAATGCGAATGAGATATAATTGAGGACCTTTCTGAAAACGCTCGTATTGTAGCCTAGCAATGTGCGGACACGGTGCACCGGAAAGTGAAGCTCGTGCGTGGTTTGGAATAAAACATTGCGATAACCATCGTAGAGTTTATCGTGCGGATAACTGGGCACTTGAGTTAAAACCTCAACCGCCCAGCCACGTGCCTGCCATGCTTGAGCAAGATCGTTGATGAGAAACTCTTCCGGGAAAAAGCGTTCGGTTAAAATGAGAAGTCGTTTGCCACTCATGTATTAAAAGATCAGTGTTTTTGTTCAATGCCGCGCCAATGATTGGCGAGTTTCGCGGTGCCGAGGATAAGTTTAAGGACGCGCCATGAAGTGTTTTTTACCTGATATTCCGGACAAGTATGGGCGTATGCCCCGCCATTGGAGGAGAATTCTGCCAAAACAAGCTCTATGGCTTCGAGCACAATGTCGGGGTCAAGCCCGGTGAGGATGATTGAACCTGCATCCATTGCTTCGGGGCGTTCCAGTGCTTGACGGATCGTAATCGCCGGGAAGTTCAGCATAGCAGATTCTTCGCTGATGGTGCCGGAGTCGGAGATGGCGCACTTGGCATTGAGCTGAAGGGCGTTGTAATCAAAGAACCCGAAGGGCTTGAGGAAACGGATACGGCTGTCGATTTGGACGTCTGTCAATGCTTCAATACGTTTGCGCGTCCGGGGATGCGTTGAGACGATGACGGGCAAATCATATTTCTCAGCGATTGCGTTGAGGAAGGTGATGATCTTGCGAAGATTGGTAGGGAAGTCTACATTTTCTTCCCGATGGCAGCTGACAATGAAGTATTCTTTTTCCTGTAATCCCAGCGTTTGAAGGATGGAGGATGCGCGAATCTTTTCAATGTTCTGCATCAAGACTTCATACATTGGTGAACCGGTAACGTAGATGTGTCGATGCGGAAGGCCTTCGCTGAGGAGGTGCCGCCGCGAATTTTCGGTGTAAACAAGGTTGAAATCTGCAATGTGATCGATGATACGGCGGTTGATTTCCTCCGGTACATTCAAGTCAAAAGAACGGTTCCCGGCTTCCATATGGTAGATGGGGATTTTCATTCGCTTTGCCATGATACCGGCGATGGCGGCATTGGTATCTCCGAGAATCAATACAGCATCGGGTTGTTCTTGCAGGAAGACTTCTTCTACACGGATGAGCGTTTCGCCCAGAACATGGCCAAGAGAAGACGTGTCAACGTTGAGATAATAGTCGGGTTTGCGCAACCCGAGGTCTTCAAAGAAGATCTGATTGA
This sequence comes from Kiritimatiellia bacterium, assembly GCA_017531445.1. Classification (GTDB taxonomy): domain Bacteria; phylum Verrucomicrobiota; class Kiritimatiellia; order RFP12; family DVOR01; genus Spyradenecus. Next base: position 231,142 of record JAFXKZ010000001.1, read on the forward strand.
GCTCGTAATCGTAGTTCTGTCCTGTATGAATCATTTTGTGATCAACGTGTTGCTCCAACCGTTTAATCACGGCTGCAAGACGAATGATTTCCGGACGAGTGCCAACAATAGAGAGAATTTTCAGTGACGACTTGCTCATAAATCAAACCTTTTCAAAAAACGTATCAGGATCTTCGGGGTTGTAAAACTCGTTGATCCAAAAGAGTGTATAGAGATCTTCATCGCCGATATTGGTGATGTTATGCGTCATCCACACCGGCATATCCACAAAAGACGGTTGATTCCCGTCTAAAGTAAAGATGAGTGTCTGGTCTGTTCCCACCCGGCGCATTTGTATCTGTGCTTTTCCTTTAATGACGGTAAAGCGTTCAATTTTCCGGGTGTGGTAGTGATTCCCACGTGTGATGCCGGGCTTTGTCGTGGAAAAAGAGACTTGCCCTCCGAGCCCTTTGAGTTTCAACGTTTCAACAAACGTGCCGCGGTCATCGGCATGTGCCGTCAGTTTGAATGGGAAAAAGCGCGTGTGATCAATGTAACCGCAGAAGGTGTTGAAGAGTTGAATGTCGAAATGGTCGACCAAATCAGGGATGATTCCCTTTTCAAAATAATCCTCTTTGAATTGTGTGAAGCGCGCAAGCAATTCGGATACACGGCAGGTCTTTCCGTAAGGAATGGGGCGCTCGTCGGCAGTTTCGCCGGATTCGGCAATCCGGAGCAGTTCGTTGCAAAGGTCGTCAACATAGACTAAGTTGAGCGAACCGTCCGTTTGAATGGTGGGAGTTTCGCCGTGTGTCAATTGATGGCAGAACGTTGCAACGACCGAGTTGTAGTAAGGTTTTCCATAGGGGCCAAAGACATTTGGGATGACGCATCCGGTGAACTTCGCGTTATTCCGTACGGCCCAGGCGGCAAGCCGTGCACGACCTTCGCGCTTGGAATCGCCGTAACGATTCGCCTTTGTCTCTTGAGTGGAGCTTGAAAAGAGGATGTGTGGCGTGGCTTTTTCTGCTTCCAATGCAGCAATCAATCGATCAACCAAAGCGAGATTGGTGGTGTAAATCACTTCCGGATCCGGATGGCGATTCATGGCCGCCAAGTGGACGATCACATCGCATTGTGCGACAAATGCCCGGAGTTTGGCTTCGTCTTCAAAGAACGAATCCTCGAAAGGAATACGGCAAAATGTTGCAGTTCGCGTACCGATAAGATTGAAAAGGTGTGTGCCGACAAAGCCGGCTTGTCCTGTAATGCCGATGCGAATCATTGCGCCTCCTTTTGATTGTTCCAGAGTGAAGCGGCAAAACGGTAGCTGTCTGCAAGCGATTCTTCTACGGTGTTGTTGGAAAAAACGGTGAGGATTGAGCCCGGTATTTCAGCTTGAATCAACGAGGCATATCCTCCCGGAATGCAGAGCAATTCACTTCGGGTGTCACTCAAATGAACGTGTTCTACGGGCAGATCCGGTGCGGGTGCTTCCCAATTGTCAACGGCTACCAAGCGGATATGAAAGCGTCCTTTGGTGCAGAAAAACCATTTTTTCTCGAAGCGATGTCCATTCCATCCGCGCAACGTTTGTGTGTCGTTGTGGTGCAAGACATACATTCTTTTGACTTCTTCAAAGCGAAACGTGTTCAGACTTGCAATCAGCCCACGTGCATCTTCGAATCGTTCTCCGGGAATACGCTTAACAGGGTTCATCGGACGCCTCGATGTCTTTACGGATGAAGTCGAGTTTGAGCAACAACCGTTTCATTCCTTCTACATCAAGTTGTTCGGTATTGTGTGAATGATAATCTTCTGCCTGTGCAATCTTTGAGGAGCCGGAAGTGAAGTATTTATCGTAATTCAAATCGCGCGTATCGCAGGGGATACGGTAGTAATTTCCCATGTCTTCTGCTCGCGACATCTCTTCACGTGTCACGAGTGTTTCATAAAGTTTTTCGCCGTGACGAGTGCCGATAATCTTTACTTCCGTGTCGGTTTTATAGAGTTCTTTCAGTGCGCCGGCGAGCGTTACCAGCGTTGCGGCCGGAGCTTTTTGCACAAAGAGATCGCCATTCTTTCCGTGTTCCCACGCATAGATGACCAAGTCAACTGCTTCATCCAGCGTCATCATGAAGCGTGTCATTGTAGGGTCGGTCACGGTAATGGGGTCTCCGTGTTTGATTTGTTCCACCCAGAGGGGAATCACCGAACCGCGCGAGGCCATCACGTTTCCATACCGGGTGCAACAGACGATGGTCTTTGCCGCGTCGCCCAAACTTCTTCCACGGGCGATGGCGACTTTCTCCATCATCGCTTTGGAGATGCCCATTGCATTGATCGGGTAGGCGGCTTTATCGGTTGAGAGCACAACGACCCGCTGCACACCATGTGCGATGGCAGATTCAATGACGTTGTTGGTGCCCAGAACGTTTGTCTGCACGGCTTGCAGCGGGAAAAACTCACAGCTCGGCACTTGCTTGAGTGCCGCAGCCGAGAAAACGTAATCAACGCCTTCCATGGCATTGTCCACGCTTTGACGGTCGCGGATATCGCCGATATAGTATTTGATTTTAGGACATTGCAACGCGTGGCGCATATCATCCTGCTTCTTTTCATCGCGGGAGAAGATGCGGATTTCTTTTACATTGGAATTGAGAAAACGTTTTAATACGGCATTACCAAAACTTCCGGTGCCGCCGGTAATTAAGAGAACTTTTCCGTCAAAAATGTCTGTTTTCATTTGTTTTTCCGGTCCACTGCTGTGAAGATGGCGTTTGCATTTCTTTGGTTCACGCCGCCACTTGCAGGATAGTATACCTTAAAATGGGGCTTGAATACAAAGAATGCCGCTTCATTTTGCAGAATTATCTGACGTTTTTTGCTCGGCAGTCTCCGCGCGGATGCGGTAATGCTTTTCCATGCCATAGGGGAAGTTGTGCGGCCGGTAATTGATAATCCGGCGATTGACGAGCGAAAAGTCGAGTGCGTAGTGCAAGAGAAGCCATGGGCAATCTTCCAAAACGAGACGCTGGACTTTTTGCCAGCAGGCCGAAATCTCTTCCGGATTTTGCGAGGAGACGGCGATATCATAAAGGCGATCAACCTCGGCATTGACGTAGTTGGAGCGATTCGGTCCCGGGCTTTGATTCCGGGAGAGGAAGAGTTGCATAAACGTTTCGATGTCGGGATAGTCGCCCACCCAGCCCATCATGAAGAGTTGCGCCTGGCGCAAGCGCACCTTTTCAAGCATTGCCTGCCAGGTATTTACCGAGATTTCCAGTTTAATTCCGATGGCACTGAGAAATGAGGCGGCCAGTTCCATAGATTCGGTCGTGTCCTGCGTGGCACTTCCCACCTCCACCGTCAGGCGCAGAGGTTTCCCGGTTTTGGGGTCGATGCCGCCGGGATAGCCGGCGTCTATCATCAGTTGCCGCGCTTTTTTCAAGTCGAACGCATAGGGGAAAGGTTGTTGAAGCGCATCGGTAAGATGGGGCGGAGCAACGGTATTCAGTGCCCGTACGCGTCCTTTGTAGTAGGCTTCCCATCGTGCAGTATCGAAGGCGGCATTGATGGCTTGGCGCAGTGGTTTGTTGGTGCCCAGCACCGGGTCGTCCATATTGATGCCGAGATAGTAGAGTTTCAGCGTCGGTGAGGTGAAGAGCTGGATGCCACGCTCCGCGAGAGCCGGGGAGAGCCCCATTTCCGGGTCGATGGCGATGTCCATGTTGTTACGGTCAATCTGTTCCAGAAAGTCCAGCTGCCCGGTGAGCAGCATCAACCACTGCGTTGAGGCGTCTTTTACAATCAGATAACGGATCGTCTCAAAAGGCCGCTCGTCAGCATCGGGCGATAAACTTTGCCATCCAAACCATTCCGGGTTACGGTCAAAAATCATCTCGTAGCCGCGCCACCAGGAGCGCAATTTGTAGGCACCTGCTCCCACGGGATGCTCTGCAAGACCCTGTTGGCCATAATACGCCACAGCTTCCCGGGGCACGGGTGCCATGTAACACATGGTCAGAAAATAGAGAAACTGATTGCTGGGCTGCTCCAGTTCCACGCGCAAGGTCTGTGCATCCAGAGCCTGCAACCCTGCTACCGGACGTGCGTAATCGGTCGGAGCGTCGGTTGAAGAGGCTTCAGCAAACGCTTTCATGCCTTTGATGTTGCCGACCAACCACTCGCCGGAACCGCCCACTTTCCGATCCGCTAGACGTTTCCATCCATAGACAAAATCTTCTGCCGTCACCTGTCTGCGTTTGCCGTGAAAGCAGGGATCATCCACATAATAGGCCTCACGCAATTTGAAGAGATAGGTTTTCCCATCTGCTTCCGGACGCGGGACAGTGCAAGCTGCGCCGGGAATCAACCGATAGGGACGCGCAGTGTAGTCATATTCCAGAAGCGGCTGAAACAGGAGGGACATCGCACTGTTGACGCTGGTATCCGAACCATGCGCAGGGTCGAGGGTGTTGAGTGAAGGTTGCGCCCGCCGGAAGGTCGGCGGTTCGGTGGCGGCGGTTTCGGCAAATCCCATGCGTGGTGCTGCGTGCAGCAGGAGCGTACAAAGAAGCGCGAAAGCGGTATGGAAACGGGGATAATGGCGCATAAGTGCAGGACTCGTGATAAACTGAAAGGACGAAAACGCGTTGTCAGGCCTTTGAACGCGCGGCGAGATAGGCGGCGAGTCCTGCGGCACGGAGTTTGCAGGCCGGGCAAACGCCGCATCCGTCTCCGGGGATGCCTTCGTAGCAGGTCAGGGTGCGTGTCCGGATGAAGTCCAGCTTGCCGAGACGGTCAGCCAAAGCCCATTCTTCCGCCTTGGTCATGTGTTGCAGCGGAGCATGAATCGTGAAGGTGCAATCCATCGCGAGATTGAGCGTTTCATTCATGGAGCGGATAAAAACTTCCCGGCAGTCCGGATAACCGCTGAAATCGGCCTCGCTGACGCCGATAATCAAGTCTAAAATGCCCTTGCTTTTGGCGTAGATGGCGGCGGTAAGGAGGAAGAGGGCGTTGCGTCCTTCCACAAAAGTGTTGGGCGTTGCGGCACCTTCCGCTTGCGCAATCGGGGTGTTGGTATCCATCAAGGCATTACTTGTAATCCCGCGATACCAATCGAGGGATACAGTTTTGTGCGAGGCGACACCGAGCTCGGTTGCGAGCGTTTCGGCGAGTTGCACTTCGAGTGCATGACGTTGGCCGTAGGCAAAGGTAAGGGTATGCACGTTTGGCGCACCGCGTTCCGCGATCGCTTGCAGTAAACAGGTGGTGCTGTCTTGACCACCGGAGAAGACGACGAGTACCGGTTTCATAAGCGTTTTCCCTCAATTCCGTGTATCAACGCGCACGTTTCAGCGGTTGTCCACCCGTTCCGGCGCAAGGTCGTGCATCAACAACCGCTGCCGGGCGAACTCCTCCCAACGCGTGGTCGGGCGGCCGTAATTGGCATACGGATCAATGGAAAGGCCGCCGCGCGGCAGGAATTTCCCCCACACTTCAATGTAGCGCGGGCTCAGCAACTTGATTAAGTCTTTCATGATGAGATTGACGCAATCTTCATGAAAGGCTCCATGATTGCGGAAGCCGAAGAGGTAGAGCTTCAAACTTTTACTTTCCACCATCTTGCGATCGGGAATGTAGCTGATGTAGATTGTCGCAAAATCCGGCTGACCGGTAATCGGGCAAAGCGAGGTGAATTCCGGGCAGTTGAACTTTACAAAATAGTCGTTTTCGGGGTGGCGATTATCAAACGCCTCCAAAATTGCCGGTGTGTAGCGGTCGCTATAGATGGTTTTATTGCCCAAAAGCGTCAGATGGCGCGTTTGCGGCCCCATTGCTGTATCCTCTTGCGCACGGTGCTCTTGCGGCGCAGAGGGCGTGGGCGTTCCGCTTTTTTCGCGTGTGGGATTCTTGTGCCGGGTCCGGCCTTTGGGCGGACGTTGAGAGGGCGCAGCACTCTCGGAATCAATGAATGCCGGCTTTTCCTGCGTAGGCGAAGCAGCGACTTGCGGCGTGACGGCAGGTGCCGATTCTGTAGGCGGTGTGGGGGCAACGTCCTGCTTTTCCTGCGCGGCGATTGGCGGACGGGCCGTAACAGAAGGGCGCAGTTGTCTGGATTTCGGTTTGGCTACCTTGCGGCTGGGCGGAGTGGGTGCATTCATTCAATTCATCCTTTTAGCCCTATAGCATACCAAAAGCCATACTTTTCGTGTAAAACATCCCCCCAAGACACACATAAAGGTGATGGCGCGGCAGTGCCATTACGCCGTATTCAAACCGGGATAAAGCCGGGAGCTTCCGTGGGCAACGGAGCCTTTCGTTATCGGTGCCGGTGCAGTGCAGTTTCACTCTCGCCGATACCGCGATGCAACATCGGCAGCATTGCAACGCAAGATCGCCGGGATTGGTATCACACTATCGGCGATGTTCAAAAGGGTTTTGGAGCGGGATGTTTTTTTTATTTGCGTTCAACGGGGGTAAAGCGGGTGCCGATGCTGTTTCGGGTGTCAGGGGAACGTCAAAAGACGTGCCTTGTGATGGGGAAAGGCTTACGGATTGTTCACATTTATGTTATTATGGTAGGGAATTCAAGGAGGTAATATGATCCTTCATTTTACAAAGATGCATGGTGCAGCGAATGATTTCGTGATGTTGGATGATCGCGAGAAGCGTGTGCCGTGGCAAGATTACGTTTTGATGAGTTTATTGGCTGCCCGCCGGACGGGAGTCGGCTGCGAAGGGATTATCCTGATTCAGAAGTCAAAGCGCGCCGATTTCAGAATGCGCTTTTTGAATCCCGACGGTACGGAAGTGGATATGTGCGGCAACGGTGCACGTTGTGCCGCTTGGTTCGCGCACAAAATTGGTGCCGCGCCACGTTCAATGACGATGGAAACTTCATGTGGATTGCTGGATGCCGAAATCTTAAATGACTGTAATGTCAAAGTCTGGATGCCCGAGCCGACAGCGCGGTCGTACGGCATTAAAATCAATGTGGATGGGCAGGTCATTGAAGGCGACTACATCAATACCGGTGTGCCGCACTTTGTGGTGCATACGGAAAGCCCCGAAGCGGTGGATATCGACGCGCTGGGACGGGCGATCCGCCTGCATCCGGCGTTTGCGCCGGAGGGGGTGAATGTGGATTTTGTCGCCCTGCGTGAATCCTCACGCCTGAGTATGCGCACCTACGAGCGCGGCGTGGAAGCGGAATCCGGCGCCTGCGGCACCGGCGCAGTGGCAGCGGCAGTGACCGCCGTGGAGGCACATTCGGGCACCTTGCCCATTGCGGTGCGCACCAGTGGTGGCTTCATTCTTAATATCGATGCCGATTGGCGCAACAACCATTGCACGGGAATTACACTCACCGGTCCTGTGCGTGAAGTTTATCAGGGGACGATAGACTTGTCGCACCTGGGGAATGATTTGACAGGAATCGAATGAACCTGATTCTGATTACGGAGGCGGAAGCGGCGGTTTCGCCCTGTGTGCTTTCTGATGCACGAGCCGGGCACCTGCGTACGTTTCTCCATGCCCGGGTCGGCTCCACATTCCGGGTGGGGATTGTGAATGGACGCCAAGGCATTGCCACCGTAACGGCGGTAGACGAGCGTTCAGTCGCCTTTACTTTTCAGTGCACAGAGCCTTCGTTGAAGCCGTGGTATGATTTAATCCTCGCGCTTCCCCGTCCGCGCTCCTTGCGAAGGATCCTCTTTCAGAGTGCCGCAATGGGCGTACGCAAGATTTTTCTTGTGGGGGCGGCAAAAGTGGAAAAGAGCTATTTCTCTATGCATCTGTTGCGCGAAGAAGAATACACGCCTGTCCTGATTGACGGATTGATGCAGGGAAAGACAACGGTTCTGCCGCAGATTATGGTGTTACCGAAATTATGCGATTTGTGGGCAGCCTTGCCGGCAGAAGACACGCTTCGGCTGATTGCCAATCCTGCCACTGAACAAAGTGTTTTTTCCTCGGCAGAGGGCTTTCCCGTGATTGCCGTAGGCCCCGATGGCGGATGGACAGCGCAGGAAAATGCCGCTTTCGCCGGGCATGGGTTCCGGTCTATTACGCTGGGGGCGCGACCGTTACGCACGGATACGGCCGCAATTGCGTTGCCGGCGGTGGTTCAGGATCGGTTGAATTACCGTTGAAAGTGCAGAAGAGGAGCTTCTCAAGTGGAACAATTGCTGATTGCATTTGCGTTGACATCGGTGGCCGGACTCTCCACAGGTGTAGGCGCGGTCTTTGCGTTTTTTTCCAAACGTTCCAATCTTCGTCTGCTTTCAGTTTGTACGGGTTTATCGGCGGGCGTGATGCTCTATGTTTCCTTTATGGAATTGCTTCCCGGCGGCATCGCGGAACTTGCCTCGGGGGGCATTGGTGAACGTGCAGCCGGATTGTGGGCACTGCTGGCGTTTTTTGTGGGAATCGCGCTAGCCTTTCTCATCGATTTTCTGGTGCCGGAAACAGAAAATCCGCACGAGACGCACACGCAGGAAGAGTATACGGAATTGCGAGACGACGCGGCCGAAACGCCATCGGCGGCGCAGCATCATTTGGCATCGGTGCAGCGTCATCAACACAATAAATTGTTGCGGATGGGCGTATTTACGGCACTTGCCATTGTAATTCACAATTTTCCCGAAGGACTTGCGGCTTTCCTTACCGCTTTGGAACAGCCGCGTGTGGGCTTGGCGGTGGCGATTGCTATCGCATTGCACAATATTCCGGAGGGCATCTCGGTTTCCGTCCCGATCTACTATGCCACCGGCAGCCGCATGAAAGCCTTTGTCTGGTCGTGCCTTTCCGGCTTGGCAGAACCCGTGGGGGCCTTTGTGCTTTGGGCGATTCTTGCGGCAGTTTATCGCGATCCGTTTTTTACGCCTCCTGCATTTCTGCTCGGTGGCACCTCGGCGGCGATTGCAGGCATCATGGTATTTATCAGTCTGGATGAATTGCTCCCGGCTTCAAGAGCCTACGGACGCGGACACGATTCGCTTGTGGGGCTGGTGGCAGGAATGGCAATTATGGCGTTGAGCTTGATTTTTCTTGAGGGTGTGTAAGCGCAGAATCCGTTGCGAAAGGTTGCACCGGTCTGAATAGAGTTGAACGATGAAATCTTTGTTTCGCATTTATCTTGCATTGCTGATTGGCGGCATTTGGGTATCGGTTGCATGGGCGGCTCCGGATGCTCCGGGAGAATTCCGCTTCCGATTGGGACCGTTTTTTGAATGGAATTCCCAAGAAGGCGCGGCGACACGTCTGGCTGTCCGGCCTTTTTTTGCATGGGAGAAATCGTCATTTGATTCGCGTGACAAGGATATGGAAGTGTTGTGGCCATTGAGCCACTTCGGTTGGCGCGGCGATGAATTTCACTGGCGTGTAGGGCTCTCTTTCTGGCGGGAAGAGGATGTACATGAACGGTTTTCACGCGATTATTCGTTCATTACGCCTCCGCTTTGGGTGAATGGCCGAGATGATAACCGGAATTACTGGGGGCTTTTCCCTGTGTATGGGAAAATGCCTAAAGTCTTCCTGGTGGAAGATGTCCAGTGGGCACTGTTCCCGCTTTGGCTGCGTTATCGGACCGGAGGTTCGCAAGGGGTTTGGCGCGATTACTTCGGATGGCCCTTCTTCTCATTGAAGTATGATGACGATAAGACGCGTTGGGCGTTGTGGCCGCTCTATGGGACGAAGAAAGAGCGTGGCTTCAAGGCGCGGTTTGTGTTGTGGCCGTTCTGGAATGATCGCACGTTCAACGCGCGGAATCACAACGGCTATGGCTTTATGCTGTGGCCGTTGGTTGAACGTGTGAATACCGATACGGAACAAAGTTATGGTCTGCTCCCTCCTTTCTTCCGCTACACGGAAACGACTTCGGATGCGATGCTGTTGCGCTGCCCGTGGCCCCTGTTTGAACGTTATACCGATCCGAAAGAGAGCACATGGAAGGTGTGGCGTTTTTGGGGAATGACGCATCGGGGCACGCGGGATGGATGGTGGTTGTTGCATCCAATCGTGCAGAAAAAGCAGCAGAAGACCGTGAATTTGCAGACGCGATCATTCCGTGTTTGGCCTTTCTATACGCATGAAGAATCCTACGGATTTGATGTACATGGGGAAGCGCACTTGCAGACGCGTTACTTCCGCATTTGGCCATTTTATTCAAGTGCTTATAACGATCGGGAAGGCTTGAAGCGCAAAGGGTTGGTGCTGTTTCCCATCCGAGATGTTCCGGTAATTGAACGGAACCTTGCGCCATTTTGGACGTTCTATACAGCGCGTCAAACGTTGGAATCAGACGAAGTTTTGCACGAACTCTTTTGGGGTTTGATCTGGTGGCGAACGCATCGCGCACCGGATGCCGAGGCAGAATATGACGCAGGAGAAAGTGAATGACCATTGTTCAAGAAAGAGAAGGGGGCGTGGTGGCAACGTTCTTTGCTGCACTTGGACGCTCGGTGCAGTTGATGATGCTGGCACTTTTGGGCTTGCCTTGGGTGTTGCTTCGGCGGGATTCACGTCAGACATTTTCCCGGCAGCTCTACACTATCGGCATTGGTACATTGCCGGTGGCAACCGTGGTGGCAATGTTTACCGGGATGATTTTGACGCTTCAGCTTGGTATTGCGTTCAAACAATTCTCCCAGGAAATTATGGTCGCCTATACGCTTTCCTTTGCGATGTTGCGCGAAATGGGACCTTTTATGACCGGAATTATTTTGGCTTCTTGCGTGGGTTCGGCGATGGCAGCCCAGCTCGGAACGATGAAAATCAATGAAGAGATCGCGGCGTTGGAGATGATGAGTATCGATCCGGTGCGCTTTCTTGTAGCTCCAAGGATGTGGGCTATTCTTATCATGGCTCCACTGCTTTCATTTTACACTTGCATCGTTGCGTTTTTGGGAGGTGCCACTGTCGGCTTTACACAATTGGATGTTCCTTTCTTACAATTCGTTGCAGAGATTGTTACGGTGGCAGAAGTGAAAGATCTCTATGTGGGGCTGCTCAAAGCTGCACTCTTCGGAGCTTTCATTTGTACAATCTCGTGTTCGGTGGGGTTTGCGACCACACATGGAGCTGCAGGCGTAGGTGCTTCCACGCGTCGGGCGGTGATTTATTCGTTCCTTGCCATCCTTGCCGGTGGATATTTTGTTACGAGGTTCTTCTATGTCTTCTGAAGTCAGAATGGCTCAAGATGCCGGAGTGGCAATGGACACACAATGCATACGCGCAGCACTCGCCGATGCCGGAACCCGGCAAACGCCTGCGATTTGCTTTGTTGATGTGATGAAATCTTTCGGTGAACGTCATGTGCAAGATCACCAGACGTTTTCGGTTCAGGCTGGAGAACTCTTTGCGATTATCGGTCCTTCCGGGACGGGAAAGAGTGTAACGTTGAAGCTGATTGCCGGACTTTTGCGGCCGGACGCTGGCGAAGTCAGGGTCTTGGGAAAAACACTCTCGGAGCTCTCTTCAAAGGAATTGTCGCAGCTGCGTCGGCGCATCGGTTTCCTGTTTCAAGGCGGTGCGTTGTTGGGATGGAAGACGCTTGCTGAGAATGTTGCCTTGCCGCTTCAGGAGCATGGCCGGTTGACAGCCAATGAGATTGAAGCGCGAGTTCAGGCGGCGCTTGCGGAAGTCGGGCTGAAAGATGCAGGAGAGCTTTATCCTGCTGAAGTCTCTGGCGGGATGTTGAAACGTGCTGCTTTCGCCCGTGCCATTATCGAAAATCCGGAGATTTTGCTCTTTGACGAGCCGACTTCAGGTCTCGACCCTGTGATGGCGTATACGATAGACTCGTTGGTTCGCAAAATCAATCGTGCGCATCACGCCGCGTGTGTTGTGGTGACACATGATATGGCAGGTGCCTTGCGTTATGCCGATCGCATTGCCTTTTTGAAAGATGGACGCTTCCTGATTGTAGATACGCCAGAGGCGATTCGTCAATCGGATCTTCCTGAAATCCAATCTTTTTTGAATCCTGAACAAACGGAGGTTTCCCATGTCTAAGGCTCATGGATATTATAAAGACATCCTGACAGGTGTCTTCCTTGTTGCAATTGTAGCCCTCCTGATCTTTTTTACAATTGTGATCAGTGGTGTTGAGATGTTACGGGGAAGAAATACTACGATTTGCACGGTGAATTTCCCGGACGTGGGGGCGTTGAAAGAGCAGGATCCGGTATATGTGCGTGGACTGAAGGTGGGAAGTGTCCAGTCATTGCGGTTGCTTCCGGGGGTTGTTCAGGTGCGATTAACGCTGGATCAGAATGTTGTTTTACGAGAAGACTATTCTATTACGATTGGAAAGACTTCGATGTTGGGGGGCACCTGCGTTCAAATTTCGGAGGGCAACAGCGCAACGTCTTTGACAATGGGGCAGGAACTTAAAGGAATCGCACCGCCGGATATGATGGCGGATTTGGGGGCATTGGTGAGTGAGTTGCGCGAAGCTGTTGATCCGGAAGAGGTGCGTGCGACAATCAATAATATCCGTCTTGCTTCTGCAGATATTGCGGCTTTGACGGAGCGCATCCGCAAGGGAGAGGGAATGGTCGGGAAGTTGCTTTCGGAGGATAACTCCGGGTACGAGGATTTGGCGTCCGGGCTTGATAACTTTCGTGCAATCACAGATGACTTGCGAAATGGGAAAGGGCTTTTGGGTAAGTTAATCAGTGAGGAAGACACCACGTATGCGGATTTGAAGTCGGCAATTGCCAATTTGAATGTGGTGACCTCCGGTTTGGCAGATGGAGAAGGCTTGCTTGGTAAGTTGCTTCGCGAAGAAGATCAGTCGTATGAGGACTTGAAAGCGGCACTTGCCAACATCCGTCAAGTCACTGAAAAGCTGAATGATCCGGCCTCCGGGTTCGGGCGTTTACTGTCGCAAGACTCCACGCTTGTGGCTGATTTAGAGGCGGCGGCATCAAATATCCGCGGGCTCACAGCAAAGCTTGAACGCGGAGAGGGCACATTGGGCAAGCTGGTGAATGAAGACACTGTAGCGGTAGAGATTGAGGCGGCAATCAAGGATGTGCGTCAAATCATCGATAATATGCGTGACACTGCGCCGATTACAACGTTTACGTCTATCTTCTTTGGCGGAATGTGATTGAGACACCACGTGTGCCGAAGTGCGTCAGCATCTGTTGCCTTTGCCGTGCGCTTGTTTTGTCGGGACAGTCTGAAACGCGTACAGATGACATTGCTAATGGCCAGACGCTCAATGGGCAGAGAAAAGAAACCTCAAGGACTTTTTTTTGAAGTTTCAGGCAAAGAAATAGGCAAAATCACCAGATTTCCTCCAGGGGATGCGGTAAAAATAAAATGCTATAGTGGCGTGTAATGGATGTTACAAAGCGTGATATTTACGGGTGGACGAGTGCAGATATCGCCGGAGAAGGGGAACGGTTGTTCGCTTCCGGTGCGGTAACCGGAACCCTCCGCAAAGGGAATATCATCGGTGGCGCAATCAAAATCGGAGCAGCGCGCTTCGTGGTGCGTTTGACTTTACGGGAGAAGCTGCCGCCGGAAGTGGATTGCCCATGTGCCGCTTCACACCGAAAGCGTGTTTGCGCTCATGCGGTGGCGGTAGCATTGGATTATCTGAAGCGGAAACAACCTCAAGCGGAGGAGACGCCAGTATTCTCTGCAGAGCACGCGCCGACCCGCCTTCAGATTCAGAAATGGGCGGATGGAGATGTGTTGCGGCGAGCCGAGCAGCTTTTGAAATCCGGGGACGTTTCCCGTGTGCAGTTCTCTTATCCCGAGGGCCGTGCGCTTGTGCTTTCGCAACGTGCCCAACTCGCCGTTTCGTTCAAAATGTTACCGAACGGTTTGGCCACCGGCACGTGTGCCTGTTCGCAGTCGCGCGACTATGGGCGTTTGTGTGAACATATTGTTGCCGCGATGCTGGCAGTGATGCACAGTTATGGGAGTGAAGAACGCCGTGCGCTTTATGCCGCAGAACGTCGCAGGATGGAGCAATTATCCACCGCACAGGGGCTGATTTGCCGTGCGCAGACAGGTATTCCGGCAATGATACGTGTCTTTTTGCCGCCTCCGGAAGTGTTGCGTCCGGCGTTTTATCAGGATCAGGTGAAGGTTGCCATTCGTATTTTTGTGGAAGAAAAACCCTATAAACCGCAGGAGCTGATTTCCGGAACGTGTTATGCGTTCTCGGAAGCAGATGAAACGCTGCTCGGTATTTTTGAAGACATTGCCGGGGGGGCTTTCGCAGATACATTGTGCTTGTCAGCCGCCGATACGCTTTCGCTTTTACGTTGTGCCGGACGCTCCTGGGTGGGTTTTGCCTCGCCACGACAACGGTTGAGCGTGGAAACCCGTGTTGTCCAAACGCCGATTTTGATTACGCCTTCTGTGGCGGAAGATGCGCTGAATGTCGCGATTGCGATTCCCGAAGCATCCGCGCTGTTTGTGCGTGGCGCGCAGGGATTTCTGATGCACGGCGCAGTTTTATATCCGGTAAAAGGGACGCTCCCGTTGCCGTATCAATCGCTCTATGCTGCGCCGGTGAAGATTCCGCGAGAAGCCTTTGCAGCGTTTTTTCAGCGGGAATTGCCGCAGATGCAGGCAACGGTGCCGTTACATCCGGAGAGTGCCTCGTTTGATTTGTTTACGACAACACCGGGAGAGCCGCGCTTCTGCTTGAAGTTGGAAGGCTCGTTAGTTTCTGTTTCAGCCCGGTTAGAGGCTTTTTATGGGGCTTCTTGCGTGACTGTAGGTTCGCCGGAGGAGGTAAGTCTGCCGGACCCGGATGATTTCTATCATTGTTATGTGCGTAATCGCGAGGCGGAAAGTGCCGCTTTGGAGCGCACCACACAAATGGGGTTTCTCGGACGGGATGGTAAGAAACTGGGTGTGGTGAACGGCAATCGTGCAATTTTGAATCTTCTGGGTGAACATATCCCTGCGGCGAAACGTGCCGGCTGGCGTGTGGAATTGTCCGGTGCCATTCAAACGTGCTTTGAACAGGCTGAGATGATTGTGCCGGTAGTTACGGTGACAGCTTCCGAAGGGGGCAGAGCCTTTGAGGTGCAGACGAGCTATGATGCTCCGGAGGGTAAGATTGTTGTAACGCCGCAGGATATCGAGCGCGCATTGGCGCACCGGAATGCTTACATTGAAAAGAATGGCGCATTGGCCTTTCTGGATATCGGGGCGATTCAAACATTACGCGATACGCTTGCTTCCTGTCGGGCGCGGGCGGGAAGCTTGCCGGGAAGCTCAAAAATCGATGCTGTCCATGCGCCGTTTATTGATGCGGCGCTGGCACCGCTTGAGGGGCTTTGCTTTGAGGCTGGGGCGCAATGGCGCAAACGTGTGGCGCAGCAAAACCGGACGTTGGCTTTGGAGTCGGTAGATTTGGGGCGGCTGGAGACGACGTTGCGACCTTATCAGAAAGAGGGCGTTTATTGGCTGCGTTTCCTTGAGACGTGTGGTTTCTGCGGGATTCTTGCCGATGAGATGGGTTTGGGTAAAACGCTTCAGACGTTGACATGGCTTCAGCTGACGCGTGTGCGATCCGAGGCGCAACACTTGCCTTCCCTGATTGTTTGCCCCACTTCGCTCGTGGAGAACTGGCGCCGTGAAGCATTGAAATTCGTGCCCTGGCTGCGCTGTTTGGTGCTTTCCGGAGGCGATCGTGCGCGCTTGTTTGCCCGGGTGCCGGAGCATGATTTGGTGATTACGAGTTATGCCTTGATCCGCAGAGATGGTGCCTTCCATTCGCGGTGCAAGTATGGCGCGGTGGTTCTGGATGAAGCCCAGGCGATTAAGAATCAACGTACGCAGAATGCCCAGGCGGTGAAAGCGTTGCAGACCGACACGCGTTTGGTGCTTTCCGGCACACCGATTGAAAACGGTGTCGCCGATTTGTGGAGCATTATGGACTTCCTGATGCCGGAATATTTGGGCAAATATGAGGCGTTTAAGGTGCGCTATGAAGATGCTGTTGCGCAGGGTGGGCGGTTGGCGGAAGCAGCACAAGAGCAGTTGCGCCGGAAGCTGCATCCGTTCTTGTTGCGCCGTGTCAAAAAGGATGTTGCCCCGGATCTGCCCGATAAGATCCGCTCAACAATGTATTGTGAATTGACGTCTTCACAGCGCAAGGTCTACGATAAGATCCGCGAGCATGTACGCTCCAGAATGCGGCATTTGGTGAAAGAAAAGGGCTTTGAGCGGTCGCGTTTTGAGGTGCTGGCCGACTTGATGCGCTTGCGGCAAATCTGCTGTGATTTGCGGATATTGGCAGAGACACCTCCGGAAGCAGCGGAGGAACCCTCGGCCAAATTGGACGCTTTGATGGAGCTGCTTTCCGAGGCGCGCTCCGGCGGTCACCGTGTGCTCGTCTTCTCGCAGTTTACTTCGATGCTGAAACGTATCGCTGAACGTTTGGAAAAAGAGGGTTTCCGCTTTTGCTATTTGGATGGAAGCACAAAACAACGCGTGGAGGCGTGTATTCAATTTAATCAGAATCCCACGATTACAGTGTTTCTCATCTCTTTGAAGGCCGGCGGCACAGGATTGAATCTTACCGGTGCCGACACCGTGGTGCACTTTGATCCTTGGTGGAATCCTGCCGTGGAAGAACAGGCCACTGACCGTGCACACCGTATCGGACAAAAGAAGACCGTGCAAGTCATCAAGATGATTGCTCAAGACACCATTGAAGAAAAAGTGTTGGAATTGCAGCAGAAAAAACGCACGTTGATTGAGGCCACTGTAAATGCAAGTGACGATGCCATCGTCTCCTCTTTGACCATGGCAGAGATTGAAACCCTTTTGGATTGATACACGAGAAAGCGGAGGATCAAGGGCGAGGTGTGTGCCGCAGACCGATGGTACGCGGCACATGCTTTTTTAATGTCGGCGCGTTGGGGATGTACACTGCGCCGCTTCGCTTTCCTCCTCACGCAATACAAATCCCGTTGAGCTTCTCGCCGATGGCGGCGTAACGCTCCCTTTTGCTTTTTCTCCACCCAATGGCATATCATAAAAAGTGACGTGTCACAGTGAAAGGAATGCCGGTTGCTTATGGATGAATAAACGGCTTCGCCCGATGCTTCTTTCACGGGAAAATTCCGGCTTCAGTGACATTACCCGGTTGGTTTGCATTGGAATGTGCGCGAATGCGCATGGAAAAGCGTTTGAAGATGGGCGATACTGCGTTTCAATATCGGCGAAACGCGAATGCGAAGTCGCCCATGTTGAAACAGCACATGGGCGACACTGAAAAGACCCTTGCGTTGTCATCGCAGATGCAGTCTGTTTGCAGCACGTATTCCCGCAATTCAAACCCTTACATCAACCACGTGACGTGCAAATTAGATCTATTTGCTTAGTAGAATTCCTTTCTCTCGCTTATGGCAATTCTGCGGGCGACTTTTTGTTCTTCTCTGCATTGCAACACAATGCGTTACCGTGGGGTAGGGAATGAAGGTTCTGTCCCATTTTTTGCGTTGGGAGATGAAAAAGTAAAGTCTTTATGGGAAAAACAGAACACCCGGCTTGGGTTGATCTTTTTTACAGGGGTGTTGCGGATGATAACACATTATTCCCAGATGCCGGAGGTGGCAGGAAAGGTAACCTCCGCAGAGAGTATGATACGTTCTTTGGGATAGAGGAGCTTTGAAAAAGCAGGGTCAAGAAAGATGATTTCGTTTCGGCGGTGCGTTTTGGGGTTCAACTCTGCTTCAGGAAACGTGCCGGTGGCCAAGGTATAATTGCTCATGGGCAGTCGTGAAGGCAAGGCCGGAGCATATTGTTCCAAATGGGTAATTGCATTGATACGATGAAACGGCGTGGCGCGTTGTTCCTCTGAAGGTTCCGCAGACCAACCTTCACTCGTACGTGTAAGTGCCTGGCAACCGGATTCTGTGCGGACGGTGCGTTGCAGATGTTCCTGTTTCAAACAAATGTGCGCTAACGTTGTACAACTGATGATAAGAACCACAAGGACGACCAATGTAATCGTCAATTCTGCCAGTGCTTGACCTTTTCGCCGTGCTGCAGAGTGAAAGCGATTCATTGACCGGTGTGACGTGCTGTTTTTAATGTGATTATTGACCGGTATAGAGACGCGTTGTCAAGCGATCCGGTAACCCGGCCTGCTTAATTCGTGCGACCGCCGCATCAATGTCATAATCCACACGCCGGAATTCAATGGACAGTTTTGCCAATCCCTCGGTGGTGAAGATGAGATAGCAGGCTTTGGGGAGACCATCACGGGGTTGTCCTACAGAGCCGACATTGATAAAGTAATTCCCTTGTTCTAAAAGACCGTCGGCTGGTCCAACTTTGCTGATGCCGTGTGTTGCCCCCGCCGTTGTGCGACGGAAGATGCAAGGCACGTGCGTGTGTCCGTGAAAACAGACGCGTGTGCGCTGGAAATTAAAACTGTCTTCCGCATCGCGACGATCAAACGCATACCGATAGTGTTCCGGACTGTCAAGCGTGGAGTGGACGATCGTAAAGCCCATAATTGTGGCTGTAAGCGGAAGATTGTGAAGCCATTGGGTATCTTCCGAAGTGATGGTGCGGCGCGTCCATTCAATAACGCTGGCGGCATTGGGCTGGAAGTCGTCCAAATTTACCGAAGGATGCGAGCAATAGTGATCATGGTTCCCTTTGACCACCTTGCAGCCTAATTCGCGGATGCGCTGAATGCACTCACGTGGCGCGGCATTGTAACCGACCACATCACCAAGGCAAACAAAATCGTCCACCCCCACGGCACGTGCATCGGCAATTACCGCATCAAGTGCTTCAATGTTTGCGTGGATATCACTGATGATGGCATAGCGTTTCGGTTTCGGCATACAGCCCTTTCAGTTTAATTTCAGTAACGCAGCCGCAATCGTTAAGTCAATGGGCGTTGTAATCTTGATGTTTGGCTCAGTCCATTTGACAAGGCGAACCGTTTCTCCGGCAGCTTCCATGACTGAGGCGTCATCGGTGTAGGTTACGGTTTTATCTGTACCAAAGGTGTTATAGGCTTCAATGAGTTTCTTTGATTCAAAGGTCTGCGGAGTTTGAACCGCCCAAAGCGTGGAACGATCCGGAGTGGAGGTTACAATCAAATCTTTTTCTGCGACCTTGACCGTGTCAACCATCGGCATTGCGGCTACGCCGGAGCCGAATTTCCGGGCAGATTTCAGTGTTTCAGAAATGAGTGCCGGGGTGACGCATGGTCTTGCTGCGTCGTGAACAACAATAAATTGTGTTTCGTAAGGGGCGATTCCTTTGAGGGCCGCTTGGACAGAATCCTGGCGTCGGCGGCCGCCAACCACAATCGCTTTCAGTTTTTTTATCCCGAACATCATCTGAAGACCACGTGCGGCAGCAACCTGATCCTTTCTAACAACGAGAATGATACTGTTAACATCTTTACAGGCCTCGAATGCGAGAAGAGACCACGCAACAACAGGCTTAGCTCCGAGAGAAAGGAAGCATTTGTCCAGTCCTGACCCCATCCGTGTGGCCTTCCCGGAAGCTAAGACAATCGCAGTGACTTTAGCCATATTCAAGTTCCTTCACGATGTTAACAGTGCATGAGAGAGAAAGATGGTTGTTATCGTGGCATCCGCTTGGGGCGGTTGGCCCTGGCAATTTGAGGTGGAATGCGCTCAATGACCAACGCCGTTCTCGCCGGAAGATAGAGACGGATGGCAAAGCAGCGTTCATTCTCCCGGTCAATTGTTGTCAATGGGAATTCCTGACCCTGAATGACACGATTGAAGCCGCCAAAGTGTTCATTGTCGGTATCAAGCGCATGACGATAGACGCCGGGTGGAACGATTAAGGGGTAATCAACGAGCGATTGTTCTGCATTGAAATTAAAGATAAAGAGCAATTCCCCACGCATAAAGGCAAGGATCTTTTCTTCATCATTGGCATAAATACGACGCGGGTAGGTGCCCTCAAGTGCTTTACGTCCATTGACGACCAAATTCATCATCGCTTCATCGAAATCGGCAAGTCCTTTGAAGCGCAATTCGGCATTGTCTCGGAGTGACCACTGCCGCCGGGCATAGTGATAGCTGTTGTTATTGCCTTCGCGAGGGAAATCAATCCATTCCGGATGGCCGAATTCATTTCCCATAAAATTAAGATAGGCGCAACAGCACCCCAACGTCGCCAAGCGCGCCATCTTATGAAGCGCGAGTCCGCGATCGATCAAGAGATTTTGCGAACCGATATGCATCGCTTCGTACATCTCTTTGTCAATCATCTGGAAGATAAAACTCTTGCCTCCGACGAGTGCCTGATCATGGGATTCCACATAGTTCACCGTTCGCTCATCTGCACGGCGATTGGTTAATTCATGCCAAAGGAAGTTGACAGACCAGTCTTCATCGCGAATATCGCGCACCAGCTTGAACCAACATTCCGGTACGCCCATTGCCATACGGTAGTCGAAGCCGATGCCACATTCTTCAATCGGTGCGCCGATACCCGGCATACCGCTGACGTCTTCGGCAACCGTAAGAGCATCCGGACGAACGGTGTGAATCACCTGGTTGGCCAGCGTCAGGTAGGCGCAGGCATCTTCATCAACGGTGGCATCAAAATACATTCCATAGTTGGAGAAATCAACCCCAAGCCCATGGTGAAGATAAAGCATCGAGGTGACGCCATCAAAGCGGTAGCCATCAAAATGGAATTCGTCCAGCCAGAAACGGCAATTGGAGAGCAAAAAGTGCAGGACGTCTGTCTTGCCATAATCAAAGCAACGTGAATCCCACGCGTCGTGCCACCCGCGCGAACCATCGTGGAAATACTGGTAAGCTGTGCCGTCAAAACGGGAGAGTCCGTCGCGCTCATTCTTTACGGCATGGGAATGAACAATGTCCATGATGACGGCAATGCCCATTCCATGTGCGGTATCAATTAACGCTTTCAAATCCTCCGGTGTGCCAAAACGTGAACTGGCTGCAAAGAAGCTGGAAACATGGTATCCGAAACTTCCATAGTAGGGATGTTCCATGATTCCCATAATCTGAAGCGTATTGTAGCCTGCAGCTTTAATGCGCGGAAGAATCGTTTCGGTAAACTCTGCGTATGTGCCAACGCCCTCCTTTTCCTGAGCCATTCCGATATGTGCTTCGTAGATGACAGGAGCGGTGGAGGTGCGCACAAAGGTGTTTTTCCAATGGTATGGGCGAGGTTGCCAGATCTGTGCCGCGAAGAGGCCTGTTTCCGGGTCTTGCACTACACGACGCGCATAGGCGGGGATACGCTCTCCCCTGCCGCCATTCCATAACACTTCCAAGCGATAAAATTGTCCATGACACAACTTGTCAAGTGAACCGCGCCATTCAAAGATGTCGCGGCCGGGGATCCGAACAGCCTGAAACTCCGGGCGGATCTCCCAGTTGGAAAAGTCGCCCACCAACCAGATTTGCGTTGCATTCGGTGCCCATTCGCGGAAGACCCACTCAGTCTTCATCCGATGTAAACCATAATACTCATGCGCACTGGCAAAGTTTGCCAGTGCTTGAGGTTCGGGGTCACCACCGGTTAGACGTTTCGCGACATCCTTTGCATGTTGAGAGCGTTGCTTGATGACGTCAGCATAAGGCGCAAGCCATGGGTCGTCTAAAAGGCGTGTGCGAGGTGTTGGCATCTCAGTTTCCCCCGTTGGTATAGGGATTCTGATTGGCATCGCCTCCATCAAAGAGTTCGGTTAATGGACGTTGCAACATCGCCTCATAGATTTTGATGTATTCGGCTGCACATGCTTCATGGTTGAATCGCTGCTTGGCATCCACCATAATACGTGCAATCTGTGCTTCACGGACATCCGTAGGAAGGCGATAGAAGTCCATCGCACGGTCGATTGCCCATTCCAAGCCTTCGCTGTCATAGAACTTGAAGGGGAAGCCATTACCGGTATTGTTGGCGACATCCAGCATTTCAACGGTGTCGTGCAAGCCTCCGGTATCATGTGCAATCGTAAGCGAGCCGTAGATAGGGGCGACCATCTGCGGCAGACCGCAGGGTTCAAAGAGCGATGGCATCAATGTGAAATCGCTGGAGGCATAACCCAAGCGCGAGATGTGTTCATCAAAGTCCACGACCGCCAGACGTCCATAGAGGTTGTGGAAGCCGAGGATATCGCGGAATGCCTGTTGATAGGGTCCGTTAGCCACAACGGCGAACTGGATGTTGTCATCGCGGTACTTCTCAAGAATCTTATAGAGAATCTCGGTGAGCAACTGCGGACCTTTTTGGACGGGATCCAGACGACTGGGCCAGAAGAAGAGCGGTGCATCGGGGTTTTTGAACAGTCCCACCTTCTCTTGGAACTGCATCTTGTTGGAGATTTTTGCGGCATGATGCGTTTGGGCGTTGTAGTTCACCTTCAGGTTCGCATCGGTTTCCGGATTGTAGCTGTCATCCGGAGCATTCAAGATGCCGCTGGCACAACCCGCATTGTATTTGGCGATGACTTCGTTGCGGAACTGTCCGGGGATGAAGTCAAACCACCCACGCACAATCTCTTCCAGGAAGGTGGGGGAGACCGAGTTGATAAAGTGCGAGGCGAAGACGCCGGAAGTCAGAAAGTCGACAGGATTGGTGTCACGGCTCTCAAAATAATCATAGGGAGGACGCGAGTAGAAGAGGTTCTTCCAGAATTCTGCTGCATCAATGCCAGCGTATTCAATTTCGCCCAAGCAACGATGCACGGTGTGAATATTGTGAATCGTGAAGAGGCAGGGGATGCCCAAACGGCGCGCAGCTGCCGGAATCAATCCTGTCATCCAGTCATTGCAGTGAATCAAATCAGGCTGCACGGTTGGAATGATGTTGTTGATAACTTCGCGTTGGAACGCGAGAGCCAGATGGGGATTCTCATCACCTTGCGAATAGACGGTATCACGATAATAAAAGCAACGATCCTCTGCCAAATGGATACGGCTGTCGGGCAAGTGCGCCTGATAGGTGCGCAGTTCATCTGCAATCAGACGGCCGACATCAACGTGGAACATACGGCGATAGTGCGGAAGTGCCACGTGAACATCTGCACCCAACTGGAACAGACGCGCCACCAAACTGGCGGAAACGTCTGCCAGGCCGCCAGCTTTCGCGCTCAACTTATCGGCCATGTTGCCCATTCCTGCGGGCAAATAGGTGATTTCCGGCGTGACGATTAAGATGCGCGGTTTGCGTTTTTCAGCGTTTTTCATCTGAGGCATGATGGATACTCCTGGTTGATTTAAGGTTCAGCGTCGGGCTGCGCGTCCTGAGCGATGTCAGGCATAATACTTTTGCGCAGTTCTTCGATGCGATTGTTGTTCGCTTCTGCAATAGCCTGAAGTTCCATGATTTCAGGTGACTGCATTGAGGCTTCGGAAATCTGTTTGTCGAGTGCTTCCAACTGTTCAATGAGTTTGGCTCTTTCTTCGCGTAAGCGCGCCACTTCGGGGGTGGTCAAGCGTCCGCTTTTCAGCAAAATCGTCTGTTCTTTTTTGAGCCTGTTGGCATAAGCACGGCGGGCGCTCAACTCTGTTTGCTGGCGGCGGAGTGGAATCTTGATCGGCTCAATCTGCGCCTGGATCATGGCCTCGTGCCGTTGTGCGAACTGTGCAATAGGAGAGGTCGCCCGGAGGTAGCCTGAAAGCCCGAGCAACATCACGACTGTAAGTATTTTCGTCATCCGTTTCATCCAATAACGACCTTAACTGTCTAAAGTATGCGCTTTTATTCATAAAAAAGCAAGAGTTAATCGCTTTTTATCGCGAAAATTAAAGGGAGTATGAGATTTTTTCAGCGGAGTCGCCCTCAAACGAGGTGGATTTCGCGCAGGAATCGTATGGTTGTTGACCTGAACGTCTGGCGTTGTGTAAGTGAAATCTGGAGGAAAGGGTGAGGTCGTTTTCGTTGAGGAGGTCGCTTGCTGTGGCGGAAATCTGCACGGCGGTGTGTCTGGGACGAGGCGGATGCGTGGGATATTGTCCAAAAATATTCAACCGATTGACCGCAAATTACCTGCAAACACCATAATGGGCAAGAAGGCGTGTTGTGGCTTGGCTGTGGTCGGCGAAATGCGTATTGTTCGGGTGCGGCGCATACTGTATGGGCAGAGCGGATCTTTCTTTTTAGCAGTATATTACAGGAATCTGCGTGTGCCCGCCCAAAACAAAAAACCTCAAAGTCAAACGACTTCAAGGCCTCTTTATTTAATCTCAACTGGCGGAGAGGGAGGGATTTGAACCCTCGGTACCCACAAGGAGTACACAAGATTTCCAGTCTTGCGCCTTCGACCACTCGGCCACCTCTCCTGAAAAAGTGGCATTCATTATGCCAAATCATTTTATAAATGGCAAGAAGTTTTTCATAAAACGTGCAAAATTCTTTGCTGAATGATGGAGATTGCGAGGTTCTTAAGGCGTTTCTTTTTCGGACTGTGGTCTGTTTGCTGCAAAAATGTGTGCAGTCTCAGACTGGTGAAGGCGAGTGTGTAATAGGTGCATACGCAACAGGTTCGGCTTCCGGCGCAGGGATTGTCAGTTCGGTGAAGGGCGGGTGTGCAATAGGCGTATTTTTGAAGTCTGTTCAGAAACACAGCTACCCTCCAATCAGGATGTCAAGCATCGTACGCCTGGCTCCGGGTAGAAGCTCCAGATGCTCTGCAAGAAAAACACCGAGAAATCTGCGCAATCCAAACATCCCGGCAAAGGGTTCCGGGCGGCCTAATTCATCCGTACGTGACGTTCCACGGGCGGCCGAGAGAAGCGCAGGCAGGGGCGTATTGGCAAAGTGTGCGAAGAGCTCGCGCATCTCACGATGAAGCGTGAGGGTTACGGGGCGGGTGAGCCGTGAGGGGCGGTGCTTGCAAATGGCGTAACCTTCCTCAACGGAAAATGTGATAAACTCTGACGGCGGACAGTGTGGGCATTGGGTGAAGTCCGGGCGCAGTCCTAGCAAATGCAGTAATCGGCACTCATACCAAAGCGCGGCCAAGGCCGATTCGTGCCGGTTGCAGTATTGCACCGTATCCAATGCCTGCGTTAAGGTGACGTAAAGCGCGTCGTGTTTTTGTTCGGCGTGAGTGGTGCGCAGGGTTAAATCGCAGAGATAGCTCGCCGCGGTTGCCCGATGCCAGGTGTGATGCAATGCTTCCCGGAATTGCAACGGTGTGCATTCGCGGATATGATGGACGCCATGATTCCCTCTTGCATAGAAAATCAGTTCGCAGGTGTAGCCGATATCATACTTTCCGAGAAACGCACTCTTGGGGCGTTGTGCCCCCTTGACGGGTGTGGAGATGCACCCGTTGGTGCGTGTCATCCACGTTACCATGTGCGACGTCTTTGAAAACGGCCGCACATTGAGGCAAATGGCTTCACTTTTAATGAGCTGAATGGTCATCGTTTACCGGGCAAATGTGGTGCGGTAAATTTCCGCCCACTCTTCAAAGGCCATCTCCAGATATTCGGGCGCAAAAGCCGAGGCGTGGGGCAGAAGATAACATCGGGCGGTGCTTCTCAGAAGCCCGTCTTCCGGATAAGGTTCGTAAGGGGTGACGTCTAAAAATGCCGCTTCCAAGCGTTGTTCGTTGAGTGCTTGAGCAAGGGCGCGTTCGTTAATGGCATTCCCGCGCCCGACATTGATGATGACCGCATGGGGTGGAAGTGCGGCTAATTCCTGCGCATCGATAATGTTGGTGGTTTCCGGTGTGCCGGGAAGGGCTAAAAAGAGTGCGTCGGCTTGCGGAAGTAATGTGGGCAGATCGGCAAGATTTTTCCGCGTGATACCGGTAGAGGTTACGCCGAGTGCGGCAAGTTTCTCTCCGATGGCTTTCCCGATGTTGCCATGGCCCAAAATAACCGCGTGGCTGCCGGAAATCGTGCGTCTGCCGATTAAATGTTCCGGCCATGGGGCTTCAGTGGTGCAGAGTCCCATCCCCGGGAGCAGTCCGCGCCGCATGGCGAGCAGCATCCCGATAGCCGTTTCGGCCATGATGGCTCCGTGGAAGGTGCCGAAGGTCACCTTCAAGTGTTCCGGGAAACGGTCGCCGAGCAATTCACGTCCGGCGGCCGGAGTGGACATCCATTTTGCCCGGTAAATGAGGGGTGACCAAGCTTCGCAGAAGTGGTAGGTCATAATGAATGTGGCGCGAGAAAGATTGGCGACAAACGCTTCTTGCGTGGTGACGTGCAGGAATTCCAATTCCGGGAAGCGTGCCTGCCAACGTGCAATCTGTGCTTCAGTTACCGTAAACTCTGCTACGCCACGAAGCGTAAGCCATACTAAAACAATCGGTTTTTCCATAACGTCCTCACAATCTTTGGCGGCGTTCCCTCGTGGAGGGAATGCCGAGTTGTTCACGATATTTGGCAATGGTCCTTCGCGCAAGTGCGATGCCCTGCTGCTCAAGTGCGAGCATCAAGGCTTGGTCGGAAAGGGGGCTTCGGGCATCTTCCCCGTCAATCAGCTTCTTCAAGGCCGATTTGGCATGTTGCTCTGAAACGGTGCTTTCTCCGTTAGTTCCCGGGGAGGGCAACGCGTGCGTGAAGAATGCTTTCAGCGGCAATGTCTTCCCCTTCCCGGAGAGATGGACCATTTTTTCCTTGAGTGTGCGCGAGATGGTGCTTTCGTCATAACCGATGGATGCGGCGATATCACGCTGCAACAACGGTTTGAGTGTGGCCGGGTCTCCGCCGCTTTCCAGAAAATCGACCTGATGATCAAAGATAAGTTGTGCAACGCGACGCAAGGTTTCGTTCCGTTCACGGTAGGCTTCTGCCCAGAGACGTGCCTGCGCTTCCAATTCCGCAACCGCACCACGCTCTTCGGGCGTTCGGATATGGGATTTTGCCATTTGCACCACGGCTTCATTGACCTTGAAAAGCGGGAGCTGTTCCTCATAGCAACGTGCATGCCATGTGCCATCGGACAACCGCACTGCGGTGACTTCCGGCGGCTCCGGTGGTGGTTTCCCGGCGAATGCCCGCCCGGGAAAGGGATTGAGTGTCCGCAGATAGGCAAGTGCCTGTTTCAATTCTTCCGGCGAACAATGCAAGGTGCGGGCGAGCCGCTCGGGAGGGTCGGTAAGAAGTGCATTGAGCCGATGGCAGAGTCTCCGGCGAAGGTCGCGTTCCGGAGCATACGCAGGATCGGCGCGAACTTGCAGTTCCAGACATTCCGCCAACGTCCGTGCGCCGACGCCGGGCGGATCAAGTGTCTGCACGAGGCGGATGGCTTCGGTGATATCTTTCTCTGCGGCGCGGGGCGGTTGTCCATGGTGAAGCTCCCACCAGCCGGCCAGCAAGGCATGGGGTGTTTGGCGCAAATAGCCATCATCATCCAACGCATCGCAGAGATAGAGCAGTTGTTCACGCAGCGCGCCCGGTGCGTATTGTTGCAGCACTTGCGTTTCCAGATGCCGGTAAAGTGTTTCGGGTTCTGTCAATAGCAGCAAGCGTCGGTCGTGGCGCAGCTGTTCTGCCTGACGATCGATCCAGTCGCGTTGCTCGCCAAAACCTTCGCGGTTGGCATTAAAGTAATCCGGATTGTCCGCTTGCTCCATGTCGCTTACCGCCGCTTCATGAAAACTGCCTGCACTTGTTTCCAGAAGCGCAGGGGCGTATTCCAAAAAGGGATTTTGCTCTGCCCGTTGGCGCAATTCGCTGGAAAGTTTCTGAAGCGGCAACGCCAACAATTGCAAACGTTGTTGCGCCTGCACCGAGAGTTGTAACTCTTGGTGTTGGCGTTGCTGTTGGCGCAGATCGGAAACTTGTGCAAGAGCTGCCATCGGGGGAATCTGCCCTTTCCGGAAGAAGCGATTGCGAAAACGGTCAATCCATCAGTGCCGCTTCAAAGACGTCTTTCGCTGTTCCCGGCGCGACGGCCTCAAGAATCAGACGTGCGAAATCGGCAAAACATCCGGGACCTGCGGCGGTAATCAATGAACCATCGCGCAGGGCGCGGACACGTTGATATCCTTCACCAAGCAATTCAATGAATTCCGGAGCCGGATAACACGTTGCCCGATGCCCCTCAAGAATACCGGCAGCCGTTAAGACTAATGCCGGAGCTGCGCAGATGGCGCAAATCAGTTTGCCCTGTGAGTGGTAATCCTTCAAGAGTTCCAAAACGCCTTGGGTTGCGGCTAACGCCTGAGAGCCGCCCAAACCGCCCGGTAAAATGATCCCATCATAAAGTGCGCTGTCCAGTTCGGTCAGGCAAAGCTCCGCCTCCACGGCAATCCCGTGTGCGCCAAGTGTGAGCGGCGTTTGGTTCAGTGTACACGTTGTCACCTCCACCTGCCCGCGCCGCAAGAGATCAAGCGTGCCGAGTGCTTCAATCTCTTCAAATCCGTTTGCCAGTAATAACAACAGTTTCATATTGCCTCCTTGTGCTCCATATGCAATCAGTATACCAAACAATGAAAGAGGTGAAAACTTTTCATCTTTTCTTCTTTGAGCGGGCGAATATTCCGGATGTCAGTGTAGGTGCTCCGCAGGCTGTTTCAGATGTCGGCGACAGTGCATTGGAACGTGGGCGAAATCGGGGCACAACATGGGCGGCGTTGAAGTGGAAGATGGGCGATGTTCTCCGGCACTCTCCCGGACGTTCTTCCGTGTGCGGCGTGAAACTCACTCCGGGGGAGAACGTTCTTTCTGTCTTCCATTGATGCAAGCGGGGTTTATCGGTTGTGGCACCGATAGTTTTACCCCCGTGTTCTCCAATAGTTCTTTACCTTTTTTGCTTCGCACATTGCGGGGCGACGCATCGTTGTGGCCGCAGTTTTCAGCGAAGCCGTTGCTTTTGTTGCAAACGATACGTCACTGTTAATGGCTTCAAAATGCTTGAATTGTAAATAGTCTTTTGGATTTCAGATATCCGCTGAGTTTCAGCGTCTTCTTTCTACAGACGTTAAAGGGTCTTTGCAGATCTCAACTCCGGGGCGTTTGTATCTCATTTTCAGATGCGACGACACCTGTCCAGACGTGATTGCGCCTGTGTGCGTGTCCGGAGAGTGTTCCCGAGTGCCCGTCGATAGGCGGCGAGGGGATGGGGTAAGGAGGCGCGTATGCCTTAACGGATGGGCGGCTGAAGACCGTCTTGCAAAAGTTGGATTGCCATATGACTGTCATTGCAAGGCTCTTCAGAACGATAGGTCCATAGAATTTCTTTTGCCGGTGTGACTTCAAACGCTCCAACGCCTTTACCATAACCATAACAGCCAATGATCAGATTGCCATTGGGTAGGAGATGAAGCCCGGTCATGTTTTTAATCGGCAGGCCCGTCTCGCTTGCGTTAAGCTCCCACAAGAGAACGTTCCCCGGCGACCATTTCTGCACTCTGGCCAGACTTGAGATATAGATGTTTCCCTCGTGATCGGCAATGGCTGCGAATGCCAGGCCGGGTACTTTTTGTGACCAGACGGGGTGTTTAAGTTCTCCCGGCGCGTAGCGTTCAACAATATTTGCGCCGGAGCGGCACACAAGCGTACTGCCATCAGGCAGTCGTCTTGCCATACGCAAGGTTTGGTGACGATTGCGGTGATTGAGGGGGACTTGGATAATGTTCCGCTTTTCACCGGAAGGCGTGAGTTCAAAAACGCGTCCGGTGCTGTTCTCTGCAATGAGGGTAGAGCCGTCCGGCAGCCGTTGTGCGGAATAACAGCCGCCTCCGGTTTGTTCTTCGGCGCGATATTCCCACACGCAGTTGCCCTTCGGGTCGGCCTCCCATACGCGCCCGTCGGCAATGAGTAAATGCCCGTTCGGCAGGTGCCAGGCATCATTATTGTTTCCACCTTTCCAGCGGTGCAATTGGGTGCCGTCCGGGGAGACGGTGGCCAGATAGTTGTTGCCGGCGAGGAAAAGTGGTGCAGCGGGGGCACCTTTACTGAATACACCTGCAAGGAGTGTTGCCGTAAATCCCATCAAGATCAAAACGGATAAATGCAATTTCATACTCACCTCTTCAGTTTAGAGACGCCAACAGTTTCAGGGGCTTCCGGCGTTTCTTCGGTCGAATGGAACAATGTTCTTCACATGGATATTCTCAAGGAGGGATCAACGTGTAATCAGAGTTTACTAAAAAAAGCGGCGTTTGAAAAGCGGGATGTATTCCTATTATGGTATGCGTCCATTTGATATTTTGACTGACAATCCCGGGAAGATGCGTAATCAGATTAAAAAGATGTGGAGATGGATTTCGTTTTGTGATATAATGCGGTTGTGTTTTGTTAAAGGAAACGTTTTACCCTAAACAACACAGACTAACCAGTAACCCCACAAATAAAATATAATCCCTCCCTGGAGAGTGTTCGCATTCTCCAGGGTTTTTGTTTTTGTAAGGCAAGGGGCTGTGTTTTCCTGTAGTCGTGCAGGGTTTCTTAGAGGAATAGTGTTAAAAGGAGTGGTATTTTTGCTATGATAATCGTATTGTTTAATCAAACGCATGAATGTTTGGATTCGCTAAGAAGGAGTAACAGAATGCAGAAGAAAGTATTTTTGGGTTCTGCAGTATTGGCTGCTGTGGCAGCGTTCGTTGTTGGTTGCGATAAAGTAGAGTCGACGGTTGCCGAGACGTCTGAGAAGATGACCGTGGAGCAACCTGCGGCTTCAGGCGTTCAGAGTGATGTCGTAGCGTTGCCGCCGATGCCGAAAGATGCAGATGTGATTGCGTCTGTCGGGGAAGCAAAGATGACTTGGGCAGAATTGACGGCAAAGGTTGATGAGACCATTCAGATGTACAGCCAGATGTATGGGCAGCCGATTCCATCGGAAGAATTGCCGAAGGCGAAGCAATCGTTTCGTCGGATTATTGTGCAGCAGTTCATTATCGAGAATATTATTGTGCAGGCGGCTGCGGCAAATGGCGTTGTTGTAGATGATGCCTACTTTGCACAGGAGGTGGCGGCTATCGAAAAGGAAACTGGCAGGACACTGGATGAACTGCTGGCTGCGCGCAAGGGCGATGCTGAAAAGTTGAAGGAAGACTTGCGGAAGGGATTGCTGGAGAAGCGGTTGCTTGACGAAAAGGTCTTTTCAAAAGTGCAGATTTCGGCAGAAGAGGTGCAGGCTGCACTGGAAAAGAATCTTGCGGAGATCGCACTCGCAGACGAAATGATGGCAGGATATGCCAAGCAAATCGCCGAGACGCCGGCTTCCTTTGAAGATTTGGTAAAGGCGAATTCTGTCCAGAAGATGCCGATTGAACGTCCGGAAGCGGCTATGACAGAGCTTTTTGGCGAACAATTGACCAAGCTGAAAGAAGGCGAGATTTCTTCTGTAATCGACATTCCCGGCGCGAAGGCGATTGTAAAGGTGTTGAGCCGGACGGCCGCTAAAACTGTGGATTCCTCTGCTGCGAAGGCGAAGATTGACAGTATCCGCGAACGTCTGCTTAAGGGGGAGGATTTTGCGGCCCTCGCGAAGGAATTTTCGGATTGCCCATCGGGTGCGCGTGATGGTGGTAACTTGGGGACCTTTGGCAAGGGACAAATGGTGCCGGAATTTGAGCAGGCGGTGTTTTCCCAACCGGTGGGGACCATCGGTGAGGTTGTGCAGACGGCTTTCGGTTACCATGTAATTAAGGTGACCAGCCGTGATGAGGCGAATGGAACCGCTTCTGCGGCGCATATTCTGGTGAAAACAGATCCGGGCACTCCTGCAACGATTTCGCTTTTGGCACTGATTACGCCCGTTCCTCAAGTGATGGAAGAGGCTGAAATCCGTGCGGAGATGGAAAATGTGCGCAAGCAACAGGCAGCGATTGACTTCCTTGCAGAACAGCGCAAGACGCTGGGGGTTACTTGCACACTTTTCCCGGAACTCGCGGCAGACCCTCTAAAATAATCTGATTGAATAATGCCGCCCCGTCATGCGACGCGGGCGGCTTTTCTGTTCAATGGCTCGAAAAAGACGTTATTTCAAGGCAAAACGATTAGCTTTTCAGCGTAAAGTGTCTGAAAAGGTTAAGGCGTTTGTTCCAGAAACTCTGGCAGCCCCGGATTGGCTTGCGGAGCATTTCACTGAAGAGAAGTTGGAAAGATGGGCAGGATTTTGGGCCGGCGTCTTGAAGCGCAAGCTCTTTCCTTTGCCGGTGGTGTTGCTTGCATTTCCTTCAATTACAGTCTTATTTGCTTCAATAGGTTTTCTTTTTGGCGGAACGGTTTCGGCTGCATATGGAATCATTGGCCTGCTTTGTGCGATGTTTTTGGCACTGGTGGGCGGCGGATCATGGAAAGAGGGCGTCTATCGGATGGCGTCATTTCTGGGTGTACTTGCGCTGTTGTTTGCCATTGATCAGAGTTTTATTCTTTTTTCCTGGTGGGATGCCCAAGCGTATCATTTGCCGGCGGCACGTTTTTTATTGGAGGGATGGAATCCCGTCTTTGAGTCAACGCGCGCAACGCTGTTAGAGGCGACAAGAGCCGATCCGCTGACATTCAACAGTTATCATACGGCTTATTTACCTCGGGCAGGATGGGTCTGGAGTGCCATCACTGCCGCCTGTACAGGGAATTTAGAATCCGGGGATACATTGATTCTTTTGACCGGTGGCGCGCTGAGTGGGCTTTCATGGCGCGTTGCGCCCTTGTTCTTTGGGCAGGGCCGTTGGAAGCGGATCTTCTTTGCCTCATTGACCTTGTTGTCGCCGGGGGTTGTTGCAAGTGCCTTTTGCGGTGCTCAAGATGGTTCGTTGTACAGCCTGTTGTTGATTGCCATGTTGGCGGCTTGTGCATATCGGAAGACGGGGACTACGGAGTGGCTGAGCTATCTGACGATTGTTCCGATATTGGGGTGCAATCTCAAGTTTACCGGTGCCATCAATTTAGTGCTTTCGGCCATCGTTTTTACAATCCCGGTTTTGTGGGGCGCGTTGCGGGGGAAATTGAAACCAAAAGCCTTTTGGAAATGGGCCGCGGCGAATGCGGCAGGATTTCTGCTTGCCCTCTTTGTCGGGTTCTCTCCGTATCTCACAAATTGGGCAAACCATGGCGGTCCGTTTTATCCGGAACACAGTTTTTCTAAAGACGAACCGTTGCCGGCAATGACGGCAGATTTTGATTTGCTGAATGATGATGCTGCTGCGATGGGATATTGGGGGCGCGTCTGCAATGCATATATCTCGAAATGGTTGGCTCATCGATATTACGAGTGGAAGTTGGGGAAGAAACCGTTTAAGCCGGTCTTTCATCTTGATCAAGTGAGTGGACTGGGAAGTGGTTTTAGAGTGGTAATGTGCCTGACGCTCTTAATCCTCTGCTTTACACGAAGGTGTGGTGTGCCTTGGTTATTGATTGCGTTGTTGTTGACGAGTTTTGTGCAGCCGACAAAGACAATGGGGTACGTGCGCTATGCTCCCCAATTTTGGATGTTTCCTGTGATCGTTGCGTTCAACGCAATGACTGTTAATATCACGCGTTCGCCTTATGTAGGGCGCGCATTGGGAATTGTTGTTACAGCGATTTTGGCGACAAGTACGTATGTGTTTGCGGCAGGGAAAATGGTGCATGCCATCGGCATGAGCAATTATGCACTGTCAATTGTTGAATCAATGCGTTCGGAAACCGCACCTAAGGCATATATTCTCGCGTTGCACGATCGCTATCGGGAAGATGGAAGGTGCATGGCGGCGTGGGAAACGCTTCCCCGTGATATACCGGCGCCTCATGTTTTTGACACCTACTACAAAACAATGTTGCCGGAATGTGGTGTCTTAGATACTGCATGGCAAACAACGGCGCAGATGCGCGATCTTCGAGCTGCAGGTTCCCCATGTTTCTATCTGGGTGAGCACGCATGGTATTGGCCAGAAGATCCGACAAAGATTCGATTGCCGGACATGCATTTCTATGCCGGGCATCCCAGAAAAGAGTATAGTGCCGGGAATATGCTACGGATGGCAAAAGACGTCTTGCCGTCAATCCCCGGTTACCTTTGGCGAATCACGTGCTTCCGCTGGAGACAATTTGTAAAACATTTAAGTGGGGGCAGTTATCGTGGCTCGTGATGTTTTGAAACGGACGAGTTCACTCTCGCGTTGGACCTTTGTCGCACTTGGTGTAACACTCGCGTGTTACATGGCGAATGCATTTTTGGGGGCGCTGAATCAAGATGAGGGATGGTATCTTTATGCGGCACGTTGTGTAATGGGGGGCGAATTGCCGCATCGGGATTTCTTTTTTACCCAAGGGAAAATAATGCCAATCGTATACGCCTGTTTCGGTTGGCTGTGGTCGGCGTTCGGTGTTTTGGGCGGTCGATTGTTCACTTCGTTTCTTTCTTTCTTGGCGTTGATGATTGCGGATAGTGCGCTGGTTTCGTGCTGTACAAAATCTGAGGAACGGAAACTGGTGCGATTGATTTTGTGGTCGCTGCTCGGTGTGAATCTTTGGTATACCTATTTCACATGCATCCCTAAAGCGTATGGGCTGTGTACGTTGGGCATTGCAATCGGTCTTCGCCTTTTGACAGGCTTGCGTGAGAAGAATGGGGTAGATACGGTCTGTTGCCTGCTCTCTGGAGTTGTTTTCGCGTTGCTTGCGGATGTGCGTTTTTCAATGGGGGTGCTTGTGCCGGCGATCGCCGGATGGCTTTGGACGCAGCGTTCATGGATGGGGCGATGGGCGTGGGGCTATTTTTCACTTGCTGCGTGTGGCACATGGTGCGTGCTTTTTCTCCCAGAGGTGCTCTTTCATCAAGACGCTTTTTGGGAGGCGGTTCGTTTTCATGCACAGCGTGAATCATTGGGAATGTTCGGACGTATCGGGTGTATTGCACGACTTGGACGATTCAATCCTTTGCTAACATTCGCAGGATGCTTGATGGGGTGGATGCTGATTGCAAAGAAATCTTCCTTACGCATGACGACTGAATCTCGTTCCGGGTTTCTCCAATTGTGGTTGCTTTGTGCGATTGTCCTGGGGAGTGTTCATATTCTGGCACCCGTGCCATACGATGATTATTTCATTCCTGCGTTGTTGCCCTTTGCAATGGCGATCGCATTTGGTTTCTCAAGACTTCCCTTCGATTCAATGCGTGCTGCATTGGCAAAGACGGTCTTCTTAAGTGCCGCGACTCTTACTATTTGCGCTTCACCTGTTGCACAAGATTGGATCGTCTCTGGGAAAGATCGGTTGTGGGTTCAGATAAAAACAAAACCGGATCTCTTTGTATTGTGGGATGTTGCAAAGCGTGTCCGGTTGGAAGCTGCACGATTGCAAGAAGAAACCCTTTGGACTCAGGATACGTATTTGGCCGTGGAAGCAGGCCTTAAAGTGCCGAAAGGCTTGGAGATGGGACCCTTTTCCAAGCCAATGCCTTTGGATACGGCTCCACGACTTGCTGCCTGGAGTGGATATACGTTTGCATTTCACTATCCTCAGCTGTCGCCGGCAGCCGATCAGCGAATGAGAATTGAGCAGTTGCAGAAAGTCTATTCGCATTCACTTCTTCATGTTCCCGCTTTTGGACAAGGGGGGACGCCATTAACAGTTGCAGAAAGGGTAACACAATGAGAAAAACGATTCTTCAATGTGTCGTCGCACTCGTCTCCGGTTTCCTGTTGGCATCTCTGTGGGCACCTTTTAACCAGATGGGTAATGTTTGGTTTGCGTTGGTCCCCCTCTTATTGCTTTTGAGACAAGCATTGACATTGAGGCGGGCGTTCCTGTTGGGTTGGCTTACAGGATTTGTTTCATGGGGTATTCAACTCTTTTGGATGCTGAGCCTAACGGAAAATGGAGGCCCATGGCCTTTGGTGATTCCTGCGTGGGTTGGATTGAGTGCAGTGCTCGCGTTGTATTTTGCACTGTTTGCCTTGCTTTGTGCATTCCTAAGACAGAAAGTGGTACAAGGGCAAGGCGTGTTGCGAATTGCGGCGGTCGTACTGTTAGAGCCTGCTCTTTGGGCAGGAATAGAATGTTTACGTGGTACACTTTTGACCGGTTTTGCCTGGAATCCACTTGGATTGGCAACGGTTTCACTATTGCCGGTTTCCCAATTGGCAGCTTGGGGCGGGGCGGTGGCCGTGAGTGCTTTAGTCGTTGCAGTCAATGGCGCAGTAACGTCTTTAGTTGAACGCATCTGGCGTAACCTTACGTATCGGGCGCCTGTGAATTGGAAAGAAAAACTCTGTCTTTCTTTAGAATGTGTTCTACCGTTTATGGTATTACTGGTGCTCTTTTTTGCCGGGTATACACGCATGGAATGTTACGCATCGCTGCCGAAAGAGAAGGAGGCCACTGTTATTGTTGAAAGAACAGACAATCCTTCAATCTTTGAAATGACGCAGGGGATGTATCGGTCGGTTTGGCAACAAGGTGAAGAGATTGCCGATCTTGTCGCGTTCTTTAAGGCCGACTTGTGGGTCTGGCCGGAGAGTGCTGTTGTGGAATGTGTTTTTCCGGAACAGCGTTATCAGTGGTCGTTGGCCGCATTGGCAAGGAAGGCGGAGGTGCCGTTGTTCGTGGGCGGACTTTATGCAACGGCCGATGGAGGACTCTATAATGCGGCAATGTTGTTTACAAAGGATGGGTTGGACCAACGTCAG
This sequence comes from Kiritimatiellia bacterium, assembly GCA_017531445.1. GTDB lineage: Bacteria > Verrucomicrobiota > Kiritimatiellia > RFP12 > DVOR01 > Spyradenecus. Next base: position 267,674 of record JAFXKZ010000001.1, read on the forward strand.
GTCTATGGGAAACGTCATTTGGTGCCATTCGGTGAGTATATCCCATTTGACAAGTCTTTTCCTTGGTTGCAGCAGTTTGTCCCGTGTGGCCATACTTGTGAACCCGGCAAAGAAGTAGAAGTTGTTACGACACCTTCCGGATTGCGGGTGGGACCTTTGATTTGCTTTGAAGATACTGTTGCAGCAGTTGCTCGTGCGTCGGTTCTTGCAGGAGCAGAGCTGTTGGTGAATATGAGCAATGATGCTTGGTATGCACACTCTTCCGAGCCTCAACAGCATGCGCAACAGGCGATATTGCGCTGTATTGAGACGGGAGTTCCCATGGTGCGTTCGACCAATCACGGGGTGAATACGGTAATTGATGCAACAGGTAAGAGCCGTTTGATTGAGGGATTTCCCACGCGCGTATCTATAACAGCGAAACCATTCGGCTCGTTTTACTTGCGTTATGGCGATGCAGTCTTTGGAATCCCATGCTTAATTTTCGTCTTTTGTTTGTTGTTTTATTGCTTTATGGAGAAATGGATGCGTAAGACCCGTCTCGTCCTTCCACTTGTTCTGTTCGGTTGTTTGATGACAACATCCGCACAAGCGGAGGAGTCTTTGTTGCCGATGGCAGAGATGTCGCTTGATGATAATAATGTTACGCTTGCGGAGCGAACGGCTCAAGTGGTGTTGGAAAAGGTGGGCTTGGCATCGGAGGATCGTGCGAAAGCGCAGGAAGTTTTAATCCGTACAGCACTGAAGCAGGGCGATTGGGATCTTGCGCTTGAGCGGATTGAAACGTGTCCGGAGCTCCCGGCCAATCGCCGGTTGGCCTTTACGCTTGCGGCATTAAGCGGGAAAGGTCTGTTTGAACAGGCGATGGCGCGTTATGACGAAGCGCAGGTTTCAATGGAGGATGTGTGGGGTGTTACGGCGTTGCGTTACGGATTATTGGCGGCACAAGAGACAGGCAATCGCGCACTTGCCTTGAAACGGTTTGCCGAAGTGCAGCAGGCAAGGGGAGCATCGGATACGATTAAAGCCGAGAATGCGTTGGCATGGGATGCGTATGAATCCAGTGAACAATCGCGTAAGGCTCTATTGATATCTGCTGCACAGGCAGATCGTGGTGGCGTCTTTCTGGCGTGCGCTTTGGCATTGCCCAACGTGTTTGCTGCACGTGATGCGCAGCCGGCATTGGACTGTCTGGATGAATTATTGACGCTTGAAGGCCTTTCGACAACAATTGAGGCGCAACTTTCACTTGCCGCAGTGTCGCTAACCGATTCCTCTCAAAAGAAACTCACCTATGCCCGTCGAGCTGTCTCGGTCGTACGTGAAGAACGGATTCGCCAAGAGGCTTTGCACGTTTTGGGCGGGCTGTTGTGCCAAACTCCGGAGACGCTTGCTGAAGGTGTTGATTGTTTGAAACAGGCGGTAAGTTTGAATCCTTCGAGTGCGCGCGCACCATTGATTCAATTTCAGATTGCTGAAACGTTGCAGACTGCCGGACGCGCAGAAGAGGCGTTGAAGGCCTACAATCGATACATGGAAAGCTACGACATCCCTGAATTGGTCGTGAAAGTGCGTCAAGGGAAAGCGCGGTTGCTCTTTTCGTTGGCGCGTTATGATGAAGCGTTGGCCGGCTTCCTGGATGCTGCAGAACACGCACAAAAGGGCGAGGAACGTTTTGGTTTGATGGTGGAGGCGGTTGATGCGGCGGTTGCTGCAGAACGTTATTCACGCGCAATTGAGCTTTGTCAATTCTTGCTTCGCGAAGGTTTCCGTAAAGGGATCCCGTTACGTCTGGCCAGAAGTTTGGAAGCTTCGGGCGATATTGCAGCCGCCAAGCGGCATTATCAGGCGATTCATGCCGATGAGACGGCAACAGAAGAGGAGGTCTTTATCGCAGTCATGCGCCTGTGCGGACTCTTGTTGGCCGAGGAGCGTCCGACAGAAGCAATCGCAGAATATTCGCGTTTAATCGTGGAGATGAAACAAGAGGAATTCTTGTTGAAAGCCTATTTGGAGCGTGGGCGTACCTATTATCTTACCGACAATCTGGAACAAGCCCGTGAAGATTTTGAGTATCTTCAAGTTACCGATTCATCGGTTTCGGAAGAGTCACGCTTCTTTTTAGTGTTGTGTTTGTATCGTCTGGGGGAAGATGAACGCGCCCGTCAATTGGCTCAAGAGTATATTGAGGCGTATCCGGATTCTCCGCGCATTCCTGATGTGGTGCTCTGGTTGGCCAAGAGCGATTTTAATCAAGGAAATTATACGGAAGCAACGCATGAATTCTTCAATTTTACAACGCGTTGGCCGTCGGATGAACGCGTCCCCAAGGCACTTTATCTCTCGGCTCTTTCTGCGTATCAGAACCAGAATTATTCGATAACGGTTGAACGCGTGGCACAGTTGGCATTGCAGCATCCTGCCGCAAAAGAAATCCCCGATGCCCGTTTCCTTCAAGCAGAAGCACTCGTCGAGCAGGCGCGTCATGCCGAGGCGCGTGATTTGCTTGAAGCGTTGATCCGCCGTTATCCCAACGCCGCTTGGATTGCCGAAGCTTACGGTTTGCTCGGGGATTGTCTCGCGTACACGGCAATTGACGATCCCAAGCGTTACACACTGGCATTGGATGCCTATCGTGAAGCGATGTTGCGCCTGGAGGATGATTTGGATATCTCGTTGATGTATCAATTCCGCATCGGGCGGGTGTTGGAGCGGCAAAACTTCCGGGATGATGCGGCGGAACAGTACATGAAGTTGATTTACCGTGTGCTGAATCAGCCGGAAATCTCTGCGGTGGGTAAACAATGGTTCCAGAAAGCATTGACGCAATTGCGGGCAATTGAGGTTTCCAGAGGCAATCTTTCAGCGTTTGAAACCCTGTTGTGGCGCGTTCGCCGGATGAAGATTCCCGGGATTGAGCTGCCGTTGTAAGATTGAGAAGCGAAAGGACGAAGAGAGAAAGGCGTCATCGATGAGTTTGATTTGTCGGCATATTGAGCAACTTTCCGGGTATACACCGGGTGAGCAGCCCCGTTTTGAGGGCATGGTCAAGCTGAATACAAACGAAAATCCCTATCCCCCCTCGCCGAAAGTGCAGGAAGCATTGGCGGCGTTTGATTGGCAAAAGTTGCGGTTGTATCCGGATCCGAATTGTTCCCGCTTGCGCACTTTGATTGCTGAATTGAATCATTGCCGGCCGGAACAGGTCTTTGTTGGAAATGGTTCGGATGAGATTTTGGCACTCTTTACACGCGCCTTTGTTGAAGTGGGCGGAACGGTCGGTTATTTTGAGCCTACATATTCGTTATACTCGGTGCTGACTGCAATCCGCGATGCAAAAGTGAAGCCGCTCGCTTTGCGGAGCGATTTTACAACACCGATGCCGGAAGCGGATTATTCGGATGTTTTTATTTGGACGAATCCCAATGCACCCACCTCGCTGATGGCTGATCCGGAGCAACTGAAGGCCTTTGCCGCAGCATTTAAGGGGGTGCTTCTGATTGATGAAGCGTATGCCGATTTTGCTGCTGCCAACTGTATGCCGCTTGCGGTCTCGCCCGGAAATACAAATACACTCGTGATGCGCACCCTTTCAAAAAGCTACTCGCTGGCGGGAATTCGCTTCGGCTATTGCGTGGGGCCGCAACCGCTGATTGAGGCTTTGTATAAGATTAAAGACTCCTACAACATGGATGCTCTGGCGCAAGTTGTTGGATTGGCAGCCTTGAGTGATCAGGCGCATATGCGCACGAACGCCGAAAAGATTATTGCCACGCGCACATCGCTTTCCGAGACGTTGAGGCAACGTGGTTGGGAAGTCTTGCAATCGGAAACGAATTTTTTGTTTGCCAAACCTCCCGTGGAGGCCGCTGCACTCTTTGCCGCTCTTCGGGAAGAGCACATCTTTGTGCGTTATTTCCCGGGTGAAAAAACCGGTGCCTATTTGCGGATTACCGTCGGTACACCGGCAGAGGTGGAGCGGCTGTTGACCGTGTTGGCCTGTTACAAAGCTTAAGTGGAGAAGAATGATGCGTGTTGCAGAAATCAAGCGTCAGACGCGTGAAACCGATATTACTCTCTCGCTGAATCTGGATGGAAGCGGGAACCACAAGATTTCAACCGGCATTGGTTTTTTTGATCATATGCTGGAACTTTTCGCACGGCATGCGTTGATTGATTTGGAATTGACGTGCAAAGGCGATCTGGAGGTGGATTATCATCATACCGTGGAAGATGTCGGTCTTGTGCTTGGGGCGGCGTTGGATCAAGCCTTGGGCGATCGCAAAGGAATTGTGCGCTATGGGGCGATCATGCTTCCAATGGATGAAGCACGGGCAGATGTCTTGGTGGATTTAGGCGGACGGCCTTATCTCGTGTGGAAGATCTCGCATCCGGAGCAACATATCCGCGACTTCAATGTACAGTTATTGGAAGAGTTTATGCGTGCGTTCTGTACCAATGCCCGAATGAATCTGCATGTCGTGCAGCCGTATGGCGCAGAGGTGCATCATGCCTATGAAGCGGTTTTCAAAGGGCTTGCACGGGCATTGCGTTGCGCGGTGGCCTTTGATCCGCGTGAAACCGGCGTTCCTTCGAGTAAAGGGACGCTTTGAAGCGGTGTTTTACCTGTTCCGTTCGACAGTAAAAAGGATTGAATACGATGGTCATTTTGCCGGCAATTGATTTGATGGACAATTGTTGTGTGCGTTTGCGTCAGGGGCGCGCTGACCAACGCACGATTTATTCGGAAGATCCGCTGGCGCAAGCACGCGCATTCGCTGCTGAAGGTGCTGCGCACTTGCACGTGGTCGATCTGGATGGTGCTTTTGCCGGAGCACCGAAGCATACGGCTTTAATCGCAAAGATTGTGCAGGAATGCGGTCTTAAAGTTGAAGTTGGAGGCGGTCTGCGCACAGATGCCGCCGTAGCGGAAATCATGGAGACCGGCGTTGCCCGGGCGATTATCGGCACACGTGCTTTGGAAGATACTGCGGCTCTCGCGCGCTGGGTGGCACAGTATGGCGAACGTATTGCTGTGGGTATTGATGCGCGAGGTGGATTTGTTCAGACCAAGGGATGGGTGGAAACTTCCACGGTAAAGGCGACAGATTTAGCCCGTCAGGTGGCTGATCTCGGGGTGCGGACAATCATTTATACCGATACTGCAACAGATGGGATGCTTGGCGGTACAAATCTCACGGCGATGCGCGAGATGGCACAGGCGGTGCCGGAGGTAAAACTGATTGCTTCCGGCGGTATTTCGCTCCCGCAGCACGTGGCCGATTTAAGGCTGCTCGGATGTGACAATATTTGGGGCGCAATCGTGGGGAAAGCACTTTACGAGGGAATGACGAGCCTAACTGCGATGCTTGCCGCAGCGCAATCCTGAACGGCTTATTTTTGTGTTCCTGCGGGTTGCATTTTGAAGATGGGCGAAATCTCTCTGAGGTTTCGCCCATCTTCGTTTGGCGTTTCGCCCATCTTTACGCCCAAGATGGGCGAAGATGAAAAAGGATTCAGGCGGCACTTCGCTTTGCCAAGGGCATGAAGCAGAAAGGGGCCTGTGGATACGCCTTCTTAACGAAGGCGGAATTGGTAGCCGCTGCGAGTCAGCACCACGGGCAGACGCAAACGGTAAAAGCGGTTTGTTTCCGGATCGGTAAAGGTGACTGCGGCTGTTTGGGTGAGAGGGTCGGGCGACCCGATGCTAAATTCAAGCACGTGTTCGACGCCAGTAAGGGTAAACTCCGGAGCATCTGTTTTGCGGATGAGCCAATTACCGGAAAGTCCTGTTAGCGTAGATCCCCACGTATTTCCGCCAAAGAGCGCGCCGATGCGTTGCGAGCCGGAGAATGTGACGTTGTCGTAAATGACTGCGGAACAATCTGCGATTTTTTCGGAGCCGACATTGCAATTTCCGGCAATCGCCCCAATGCCCGGATAAGTGGAGCTTTCTTGAGCAATCAGTTTTGCACCGGGCAGGAGGGTGCATGAAGAGGTATTGATGCGGAGGGTGTCGCTGGCAGCTCCTTGATTGAGATTTCCCACAAGGCCGCCGATGCGGCCGTTGCCGGAGACGGAGAGTGTGCCGGCAATCTCCGCAGAACAGTCGCGTATCTGTGCGGTAGCTTCGGCGGTCGCTGTATAGATTTCGCCAACGAGCGTGCCAACGGAATGCGTGCCTGTAAGTGAACTTTCGGCAAGCAGGCGCACATGGACATTTTCAAGGGTGCCGTTGGTAATAAGGTCTTGCGCAAGGATGCCGTTGGCTGTGATATCGCCTTGGACAATCACGGTGAGATTTTTGAGCGTTCCGGTGAGGCTGCCATTGATGAGCGCACCGCCTCCGGTGAGCGTAATGGTTTTCCCATTTCCGTCAATCGTGCCGCCAAAGCCTGTGGGGCGCAAATCCTCGGCTGTCAAAGTGATGTCGTTTTTAAGCGTGTAGTGCCCTTGCAGCATCATTCCCCAATCGCTTGCGGAGGTGATTTGACCCGTGAGGGCATCGGTCTTCGGAGTAATGACTGTGGCAAGCGTGCGCGCAAGCGAGCGTTTGTCATCGAAGGAAACATCCATCTCATATGCCCAAATCATGGCTCCGAAGCCGGATGCCATCAAATCGGCCCCTTTCGTACGGATGGTGGCGATGGAATTGAAAGAATAGAATTTCCCACTGCCATCATTAAAGGGGATGATGTCGGTGGACTGAATGTAGTCCGGATAATTGTTACACACCCAGGCATAGCCGTATTGCTCCCACGTCAATTGACCATTGGTATGGGTGTTGGTGTAGAATGGAAGCCCGACATTGGTTTTCATCTTCGGCATCCCGACGGTCTCGGTTGCCACCGTTTTGCCTTGATTGTGCAGCCACATCGGCGAGTGTCCATCGGCTGACGCTGAATCGTAGGTCATCAGATTGAGCATATCCAGTTGCTGATGCATCCCTTTGAGATCGGCAGAGGAGATGCCTTGCGAAAGAGCTTCGTTGAACTTGTATAAAGACATCGCCGAACTGAGCATTTTGCCGCCTCCGAGCGCGAAAAGCCGGGGGCGTAATTCGGTGACAAGCGCATCAAAACCGCGCCAATCTGCAGCAGAAGCAGGATATTCCCAATCGATATCCACGCCATCAAAGCCGAATTTTTCCACGCAGGCAATGATGTTGTCAATCAAGGCGGCACGTGTCGTGGCATTTTGTGTGGCAGCAGAGAGTGCTTCTTTGCAGTGGGCAATCCCCATCAAAAGGCGTACCGGGCGATCGGCTCTTCCATCCCGAAGGGTGTTCAACCGCTCAGTAAAGGTGGCATCGGTGAATTGAACGCCGCCGGACCACCCGTGAACCAGACGGCCGTCGCTCGTGGCACACAGTTCAAAAAAGATGACTTCAGAAACAAGGTCGTAGTAGCGGTCGTCCCAATTGTGGGCGAATGCAGCCCGGTAGTAGGGAACGACGTGCCGGTCAAACTCATAGACCATGCCTGCGCCTTCCGGAGATTCATTCTGAATCATGCAGCGGATGCCATTGATGTGAATTTCGGAGAGCGAAATGTCGATTTCTGCTTGAGGAAGAGCGTTTTCGGTGATGCGGGCTGTTATCCAAAGTGTTTCGCCCGGTTTCAGAATGATGCTCGGCCCGGTGCCATTTTGCCAGAAATCAAAAGCAATTTGCCGTCCGTTCAAAGTTGGCGCAACACCGGTTAATTGGGTGGCGCGTGCGGGAGAAAACCCGGCAACCGTGCTTTTCCATAGTTTGAAATCGCTTAGTGTGGCGGGATCCGTTTGCTCGGAAAGCGTAGCGAAAAGCCGCCAAAAACGTTGGTCGCCGGAGAGCGAGACTTTTGCGCCAATTAACGGTTGATCCCACGCACCGCCTCGGTAATAAAGTCCTTGCGTCTGCGTCCCGGTTGCAGAATAATTGGGATTACCGTCTCCTGTGATATCAGCAAAAAGAAGAGCAGGAGTTAAGAAGAGCAGGAGCGGAAAGAGGCGTTTCATCATGGTGCCTTTCGGAACTTTTAGTTAGGATGGTGCCGATGACATAAGCTTTCGGGCGAGATGTGAAAAGAATCCCGCGGCCGTATGGCTGTGAAACAGGATGGACATTACTTTCGTAATGCATCACAATCGTACAATTCAGAGCGGCACGACCAATTGCGAAACGGGAAAACCTTAACCCGTCCTTGGAACTTCTAAGAGCATGGTGTCGCTTGTTTTATTATTTGAAACCCCCGACAAGTTTATCGGTCGTTCGAGGGGGCAACATCGGAACGGCGTTGAATCACGCCGGATGCTTCGAGTTTTTTGACGAATTGCGTCATCGCTTCATAGCTGCGCAAGAACGCTTGCGGCGTCATAATCACGCGCTCAAAAGGACGCGGAATGGGGGTGTTGTTTTCAGGGTTGGGCTGCAACCGCATCAAATCCAGACGAATGGTTTGCTCTAACATATGGATTTGATAGACTCCATCCGTGTAGACTTCATTTTCAATAGCCATGACAGGATTCCTTTTATCCGTGGGTTCGCTCAAATTCTCGCATAAATGTGGTTAATTTGTCTACACCGCTTTCCGGCATTGCGTTGTAGAGAGAGGCGCGAATGCCACCTTGTGATCGGTGACCTTTAAGCGCGATCAATCCCTCTTTTTCAGCCTCTGAAAGGAATAATTCCTCCAGTGCCTGGCTGGGCAAACGGAAAGTGACGTTGGTGATGGAGCGTTCGTTTTCAGGTGCAATCGGACGCCAGAAAGCACTTTGGTCGAGCGTTGCGTAAAGTTTCTCTGCCTTGCGTTGATTTTGTCGCCAGAGCGTTTCGAGCCCACACGCAAGCATCCAATCGGTGATGTGACGTAGCGCATTGACAGCGAAAGTGTTGGGTGTGTGGTAAAGTCCGTTGGCCTTGGTATGTTCCAAATAACAGAACGCTGCAGGCAAATTACGCCGGGCATGCGAGAGGAATTCCTTCTCGGCAACCACAACAGAAAGCCCGGCAACGCCCAGATTTTTCTGTGCGCCGGCGTAGAAGAGTGCGTATTTCGTGTAGTCGCGCGGCGCGGAGAGGATGTCGCTGCTCATGTCGGCACAAAGCGGCATTTCGCCCAATGTAATTGCTTGAGGCAATGCTGTGCCCGAGATGGTTTCATTGGTAGTCAAGTGAGTATAGACCGCATGGGCATCAGGTACTTCATCCCAATGCCTGAGCACGCGCACCCGTGCGATTCGTGCGGCTTGTTGGGCAGCCTTTTCGCCCCAGTAGCCACGAACGAGGTAATTGGCACAGTCTCCGGAGCGCAGGAAGTTGTAAGGCAGCATCGCAAATTGACCGGAGGCTCCGCCTTGAAGCAAGAGAATGGTATAACGATGGTCGAGATTCAGGAGTTTGTGTAGATTGGCCTCTGCCGCGGACTTCAGTTCACTATACAGACGTGTACGGTGCGACACTTCCAAGAGACCGCAGGAAGCATCCCCCCAACGCAGCAAATCTTCGCGAAGGTGTTCAACGACTTCCGGAGGCAACATACCCGGTCCGGCGCAGAAATTATAGATGGGTGACATGGCTATATTCCTGATTATGCGTTTGCCCAAGGTGGAAGCGCGGGAAGTACGCGCTCAAAGGCATCGATAAATGCCTGCTCTTTCTCCCGGGTGTAGTGTCCTTGAAGAAAGTCCTCATAGAGGCCGTTATTGAAACAGTCCCATGAGGCTTCTTCTTTGCCTGGAAGGATTGGGAAGAAACGGCAACCGAAACTTCTGGCAGCTTCAAGGTCGCCCGGCGCATCGCCGATCATGAGCACATGCTCTCTTGGGAAGCGGCCATCCGTAAGCACTGTCAGTTGTTTTACTTTGAGCCCCACCTCTTGTCCTGCGACATACTGGACATAATCAAGCAACCCCTGCTTACCCCAATCTTCGCGCAGGACGGCCTCCGGTGACTGGGAGACAATCCCGGTAGCACTGCGCCCTTGCATGGCTTGGAGTGCTTTGCGCGCGCCAGTGTAAGCAGGAAATTCTGCACCTGAAGCAACAATTTCGGCGTTAACGGTTTGACTCCAGTGCAGGAGTTTCTCCAAAAATGGAGAAGGATGCTCGTTTAGCCAAGCGGTAAGCCCCGGATTTCCCAGCGGCAATCCACTTTCGACAAAGCCGCGAAGTGCTTCAGTCGGCAGCAACGGGAAGCCTTTTTGCCGCACGGTTGGATGTTGATTGTAGGTCTCAAAATTGAGTAATATCGCCTTGAATCGCGAGATGCCGCGTGTGACAGAATAGAGGTTTACGTAGTCGGCACATGCGAAATAAAGCGCAGCCTCTTCCGGAGAGAGTGCAAGCGTCTTTGCCATAAGCGGTTGAAGGAAGCCGTGTTGCTTGGCATCCATCGTGTCGACTACGCAACCATCGGAGTCCAATGCAACAAAAGTGGTGGGTGAAGAAACGTGTGTCATTTTATCTGCTCCGCTTTGACATCATCCCAAATAGCATCCAGTTCTTGAAGGGAAAGCGTCCGCATTTCCTTTCCGGAAGCCTTCACTTTCGCTTCAACAGCACGGAATCTTCGGGAGAATTTTTCCGTTGCGGCTCGTAATGAGCTTTCGGCATCAATGTGTAAGAAACGGGCAAGATTGACGAAAGAGAAGAGCACATCGCCATATTCATCGGCGATTTCTTCGGCAGAACCGCGCTGAATAGCTTCACGTAATTCTGCAAGTTCTTCGTCAATTTTGGCAGTTGCGCCTGTCGCATCCGGCCAGTCAAACCCGACTTTCGCCGCTTTGTGTTGTGTTCTTTGGGCTTTAAGCAACGCCGGAAGCGCCTCCGGGACGCCGTCCAAGGCGGAACCTTCCGGCTTTTTGTGCTCGGTTTGTTTGATTTGTTCCCAGTTCCGAAGCACGGTTTCGGTATCTTTTGCGTCAATATTCCCGAAGACGTGCGGATGACGGCGGATCAATTTGTCGGTAAGCGCATGGACAACGTCATCAAAGGTGAAGTCGCCCTGGTCTTCACGAATGTCGGCTTGAAACAAGACTTGAAGCAATACGTCGCCCAATTCTTCGCAGTGGTTGCCGAGATCCTCTCCTGCCATCGCTGCAAGGAGTTCGTAACATTCTTCTTGCAGGCAGGGTTGGATGGTTTGCAGTGTTTGTTCGCGATCCCATGGGCATCCATCCGGTGCCCGGAGTGCTTTCAGCACCCATCGCAGCCGTTCAAAGGGAGAGCTGAAATCGGTAGGGACAAGTTTCATGGAGAACTCCTGTAAAAGAATGAGATAAGTTTTTGCACATGAAGTGGGCAGAACGTCAAAACAGTTGCGAACAAAGTGAGAGAATCATGAGGAATATGAGGTTGCTTACTGTAAACAACAGAAGGTAATGGCCAGCCTTTGCATCCGGTTCTTTGAGATAGATGCCGAGGGAAATAAGGCTGGCAAGGGAGGCAATTGGCGTACCAAAGCCTCCGAGGTTCACCCCGAACAGAAGGGCTTTCCAATCAGTTGTGAACGGTTCAAGCAGGATTGCTGCCGGGACGTTGGAGAGTATTTGACTGGCAATGGTGGCGGTGGCTTGCGTATGCTGCTCCAGAAGTACAGAAAAAGTTTCCCGAATCCAAGCGATTTGCGCCAAATTCCCGGAGAAGATGAAAAAGCAGACAAAGGTGAAAAGGAGTGCGTAATCAACGTGTTTCAGTGCGCTTCGCCCGAAAAGGAGCGCGTAAAGTGTGATGATTCCAAAGGTTATTGTGTCGGGAATCCAGCGGAAAACACTGCAAAGGCAGAGAATAAAGAGTGCGGTATAAATCTTGAGTTTGGGCGATTGTGGCGCGAAAGCAATTGCGCTTACGGCAGTGTTTAAGGGCGCATCTTTGAGGAATTGCGTCAATATCGCGAGGAGAAGACCGCCGAAGAGCGTTAATGGAAGCATCGCGATAAAGAAATCTGTCGCAGGGATTTCAAATGCGGTATAGAGGAACAGATTTTGAGGATTTCCCACCGGCGTAGCCATAGAGCCAAGATTGGCAGCAACGGTTTGCAATACGAGCATTCCCGGAATGCGGTCACGAAGGTGAAGCCGGTCAAGCAAATAGATGGCAAACGGCGTGAGTGCGAGCAGGGCAACATCATTGGTGATAAGCATCGACAGCAGGAACGTGAGCTGGATCAACAGATGCGCAATGGTGCGATAACGCGTGCGATCCTTGAGCAGATTTGCTGCAAGTGTCCGGAAAAGGGCGCATTCACGCATTCCTGCCACGACCACCATCAGGCAGAAAAGCAGATTGAGGGTGCGCCAGTCAATGGCACGATACCACTGTTCGGCCGGTGAGAAAATGAAAGAGAGTCCGGCCGCAACGCAAGCAAGCAGCATTACAAGATGGGTTTTAAGCAAAGCCACACACTGCTCTTTGCGCGATGCAAGAGTGTTTGATTGAAGAAAGGATGTCTGTGGCGGATTGAAGACGGCTCTCCTTAAAATCAATCGAGCGAGAGATCACCAAAGAGCTTCCACCCATGCAAATCGCGCTCAACACGCAACTGACGATGCGGAAAAACCGAGGGCAATTTGGCGCGCAAAGTTTCCACCATTTGCCGTTCACATTTCTCCCGAAAGGTGTTCTCTACGGAATTTAAGGTGGAAATACGTAAATCAAGCGTGTAGCCTGCGCCATACTTTGAGCCGATCCCGGCTGTAAAGTTGGCCACAACAGAGAAGAGACCATCATATTGCGGATTGGCAGTTGCGCCGTTCGCAGGCCGTGCGGGATGCCGTTGAAGCGACGCTCCATAGTCGCACTCCAGCTGATAGTCAATCGTTTTCAAGATTTCCAGCAGCGTACTTTCAAACGCTTCTACGCGTTCATTGCGCATTGCCCACCCCCACTGCCGGATGCAAATAAATCGGCTTCGGATCATCCGTCAATTGATGTTCAAGTCGCGCAACGGTGCTCTCCAGAATACTTGCAGAGAGCTTTGCCGTGCGCAATCCAAACGTTGCCAGACGCCCGGCATCGGGAGAAACCATGGAAGGCTCCGGCACAAAGTTTTCACGTCGGCGAAGTTCAAAACCACCTCTTTGCTCAATCCGTTCCGGTGTTACCTGATAGCGTACGGTCCAAAGTGTGTTCCGGCGCGCATCACCAACGACTGTTACTTCCGGTAAGCCCGATGCAACAGCCCAAAGTGCCGCAGAGGGGAACCCGCGTGGCTTCAGATTCCACGCAATCCCCAAGCCTTGCAGTGTGGCAATTGTCGCACGGATCCCGGCGAATGAACCCGGCCCAAGACCAACGGCAAGTGCATCGGGACGCTCGCCTTGCATAAAATCGCGCAGACGTGCCACCCATGTGTCATCACGACCATCCAGCGCAAGTGTGCGCCCATCGTAAGCAATGAGCGTGACATTTGAAGAACGATCAATTACAAGCTGACGCATCAGAAGAACCTTTTAATGAGGCTGAGAATGCCTTGTTTCCATGGTACGCGATGTGTTTTGCCGCTTTTTCCCCGGAATTTCTCCAGATTGGCAACATACCATCTGTAATTCCGCAACAACGCTGCACTGTCTGAAAAGCGTGGCGTCCAGCCGAGCTGCCGCTGAATCTTCTCAATGCTGACAAAACTGTCTTGGGCGGCAGTCGCGTAGACCCATGCGTAAAGCGGTGAAAGATGCAGTTTTTCCAATAGTCTCAAGGCGGGAATTACCAACCATCCCGGCGTAGGGCGGATCTTTTTCCCGTGCCCGGCTGCATCCAAGACCGTCTGCCACTCTTCGCGCATTGTGGTAAATTCCGCAGCCCCTACGTTGAAAGTATCACGGATGGCGCGTGTTTCCGGATGGGTCAGAGCCAATCCGATGGCATCGCAAAGATCTTCAACATCCAGCAGCTGATAGCGGTTTTTTCCACTGCCGATCATTGGGAATCCGTGCCCGGTATAGGCCCAGTCGTAAAGCAGTGCAAAGACGCCCAGCCGCTCCGGGCCGACAAAACTCTTGGGGCGGAGAATGCAGACGGCGAAGGCTTCCGAATCCAACTTCCGCACAATGCCCTCTGCAATGATCTTGCTTTCCCCATAGGGGCCGACGCCTTCAAGGCGGTCGGTTTCAATCAGGGGATGATGATCCGGAATCCCATAGACAGCGGTCGATGAAATGTAAATGAACCGGGAAATCTGCGCATCAACGGCGGCTTCGGCAACAATCCGCGCCCCGTCAATATCGGTGGAACGGATCTCTTCTTCGCTGCAAAGCGGCAATGCGGCCGCACAGTGAACAACCGAGCGGCAACCTTTCAGAATCGCTTCTACCGCCGTTTTATCGCGCACATCCCCAATAACGGTCCGGATGAACGGCGAGTCTTTTTCCGGATAATCAAATGGCAACAGATCCAGTGAGCGAATCGCTTTTACCCCGCGAGCCAACAGCCAACGGATCAGATTGATCCCCAGAAAGCCGCTCCCTCCGGTAACCAAAACCGGTTCTGGAATCGGCAACAGGCTGGAAGGCGCAAGCGTATCGGCAGGTGGGTTCATGGAAAACGTCGCAAAAAATCCGGAAGACATCTGAAAGTGATTACAGTGTGCGTTCGTTCAGTGGTGAATAGGGCGCATCGGTGCCTTTGATTGCCTTGAAAGCCGGGCGCACAATCGGACCGCCGTTGACCAATTCTTCCAATCGGTGCGCACACCAGCCGACCACGCGAGAGATGGCGAAGAGGGGCGTGTACAAATCCACAGGGATGTTCAACATATCGTAGACGAAGCCCGAATAGAAGTCGACATTTGCACAGAGCTCTTTCTGCTTCTCGCGACCTTCATTAAAGATGGCCGGTCCCAACCGTTCAATGGCATCGTAGAGGTAGAATTCCTCCATGCGGTCTTTGCTCTGGGCAAGTTCTTTCGCTTTTTCCTTCAACAGCTGCGCGCGTGGATCGGAAAGGGTGTAGACTGCGTGACCAAGGCCATAGATCAAGCCGGAGCCGTCGCCCGCCTCTTTGCGCAAAATCTTGCGCAGATAATCGGCGATTGCGCCTTCGTCTGTCCAGTCGGAGAGCGCATCGCGGATTTCATCCATTTGGTGACAGACGCGCAGATTCGCACCGCCATGACGCGGGCCCTTGAGCGAGAGCGTGGCCGCTGCAATGGCAGAATAGGTGTCTGTCGCGGCGGAAGTGACCACGTGTGTGGTGAACGCCGAGTTGTTACCGCCGCCATGCTCGGCGTGCAACACGAGGCACAAATCGAGCAATTCCGCCTCCAATGGCGTATAGGCTGCATCTTCGCGCATCATCATCAGGAAGTTTTCCGCTGTTGATTTTCCGGGCATCGGATTGCGCACGAAGAGCGATTCGCCGTGATAATAGTGCATCTTTGCCTGATACGCATAGGCCGCCATCGCGGAGAAACGTGCGACCAGTTCAATACTCTGGCGCAAAACCGAGGGAATGTTTACCGTATCGGGCGTTTCATCATCGGCATAAGCCGCCAAAACAGAACGTGCCAGCGAATTCATGATGTCGCGGCTGGGTTCGCGGATGATTTTCTCAAGCAGAGGATAGGGCAGGGCGCGCTTGGTGTCTAAGACGTGGCACCATTCTTCCAATTCGCCCTTGGTCGGCAGACGGCCGAAGAGCAGCAGATAAGCCGTTTCCTCAAATCCGGGCCGGGCTTCCTTCTGAAAACCGTGTACAAGATCCTGAACGTTGATTCCTCTGAAGAATTGTTCGCCCTGCACCGGGACGATTTCATTTTCGTCAACGACATAGCCATGTACGGAGCCGACACGGGTTAATCCAACCAAAACGCCCGACCCGTCTTCATTGCGCAGTCCGCGCTTGACATTGAATTTACGATACAGCTGCGGGTCAATCCGGGCACAGGCGCGAGCCATTGTTTCATAACGCGAGAGCAACTCGGCACAGAGTGCCGGGGTGTTCTTGAAGGCCGGTTCATCTTTCTTGTTGCGTGTTACCATCTAAATCCTTTCATCACTTCATTTATATTATTGTTATATTGAACGTCTATTCTAGCATATCTGTTACAGAAGGCTCAACTTTTCTTCATAAACATTCCTCCTGTGCTGTTTTGAACATCGGCGAAATGGCACGTGAACATCGCCGACATTGCCGCGGCACTTCGCCGGGATTGAACGTGAACATCGGCGATGTTCAAATAGCGAGTGGGCGGGGACTGTTGGAGGCGGTGGCGGAGCGGGGAAGAGGTGTCGCCGAACGGCGAAAAGGTTTCCTGCTTGAAGAGGTGTGCGTTCTCCATTTTCATGTTGGAGATTTTTGTTAAAAGTGCCTGTATTTACAATCGGAAACGTGCTAAAGTGATGGCGTTGAACCTTGGAGAAGCCCGAAAGAGGAGATGAAACAATGCTGAAACAAATAATGCTGATTGCGGCGATGGCGTTGCTTTGTGGCACTTTGCCGGCGAAGACGTTTGATTTGAGTCGCTGCGCCTGGAAGGTGAAGTTGGAGGATGGTACCGAACACACCATTGCTTTACCCGGGACGCTCGCCGATGCGCAGTTGGGTCCATCGGCTCAAAAAGCTGTTTATGGCGCATTGACCTTGAAGCACCAATACATCGGTAAAGCGGTCTATACGGCAACGTTCGAGGTCGCTCCGGAGGATGAGGGGCGTTATGAACTTTTTCTGGAACGCGTCCTCTGGAAAAGTGAAGTCGTCTTCAACGGCCGTCTGATTGGAAGTTGTGATTCACTGGCAACGCCGCATTGTTATCCGGTGTTTTTGCGCGCCGGAACGCAGACGCTCGCAATTGCGGTAGATAATACGTTGATTCATCCCATCGGTGAAAAGGCGCACAGTTACGGGGATGCGATGCAGACACGCTGGAATGGTCTTCTGGGTGCACTGGAATTGCGCCCGTTCAACCCGTTGGAACGCGTCCGCATTGATGCCCCATGTGGAGAGGTGTTTACGGTAAAACTGCCTGAAGCTGCCACAGAATTGGATGGCCGGACGTTACGGTTGAAAGTGGAAGAGGCTGCGGTGGAAATCCTGGAGCGTGCGCAGCATCACGTGGTGGTGCGTCTTCCGGGAGCCCGCCCTTGGTCGCCGGATGCGCCGGTGTTGTATACGCTTACACTGGAGCAGCCCGATGTTTCTGCCGCGAAGCAAGGTGCAGATGCGGTGGCGTTCACGCGTACGTTCCGTTTTGGTTTCCGGACAGTCGCGCGCGAGGGGAATCGTCTCTTCCTGAATGGCCACCCGCTGTTTGTGCGCGGTAACTTGGACAACTGCCACTTCCCGCTGACGGGTTATCCGGTGATGACAAAGGCAGAATGGCGCAAAGTGCTTCAAGCTCAAAAGGCTGAAGGAGCCAATCAAATCCGATTCCATACCTGGTGTCCGCCGCAAGCGGCTTTTGATGCGGCAGATGAACTGGGGCTTTTGCTCTCGCCCGAAGCCGGGATTTGGATTGACGGATGGATGACTAAAGACTTCCCCTATTTGCAAGGATTGGGGAAAGGGCCGCAAGAGGTTGACCGCTTTGTGCAGAATGAACTGCGCAGAATCCTTGATGCTTACGGGAATGCGCCCTCCTTTTTCTCGCTTTCCATTGGTAATGAATTGGGCTCTTCAGACTTTTCTGTGCTGAATCAATGGATGAAAGCCTGCAAAGAATACGACAATCGTCATCTGTATTCCGCCTCTACTGCGCGGCAAATCACCGCCAGCGACGATTTCATCGTCACCCATGCCTATCCGGGTGTCGGCATGATTCGCGAGCGGTTACAGCCGGGGACGGATTGGGATTATGAGCAAGGGTATCGGAAAACGGCGTTGCCGACAATTGCACATGAAATCGGTCAGTGGCCGGTCTATCCGGATTATGATCGGGAAATTCCGAAATATACAGGCTTGCTGCGTCCGTGGAATCTTGAAATCTTGCGCCAACAGAGTGAAGAAGCCGATGTGATGCGCTTCGTGCCGGACTTCAATCGTGTCTCGCTGAAGACAAACAGATTGATGTACAAAGCCGAGATTGAAAGCTTTTTGAGAACGCCTTCCTGCGCAGGAATCTCCCTTTTGGGGATTCAGGATTATTCCGGTCAGGGAGAGGCACTTATCGGTTGGTTGGACAGCTTTTATGATGTGAAGCCGGGCGTGGAAGCAATGGTTCCCCCATCGGTCTTTTTCGCTTCGACGGTGCCTTTGGCAAGATTTGCCAAAGATACCTGGACGACCGATGAGACGTTGGTTGTAAAACTGGTGCTGCATCATTACGGAGAAAAACCCTTTGAAGGCGTCTTGCCGTGGGAGTTTGCGGGAAGCAAAGGCGAAGTCGCCTGTTCGGTGGCACCGGGAAGTGTGGCAGAAGTCGCCACCTTGCGTTTGCCGCTTCAAAAGGTTGCCGCTCCCGCACAACACACGTTGAAATTCGGAGATAACCGCTGGAATCTTTGGGTCTATCCGGCGAAGTTGGAGACAGTTGCGCCGGATTCGGTCGTCCAGACAGATGATTTCGGCGTCGCCCTTGCCGAGGTAAAGGCAGGGAAACGTGTGCTTTTTGATGCGAGTCATGCCGGGAATCCCGCGGCGGTTTTGCCGTCTGCGTTCAAGCCGGTTTACTGGAGTACCACGTGGTTCCCCGGGCAACGTGCCTGTGCGTTGGGGCTTTTGATTCAGCAGACTTCGCCTGCGTTCAAAGCTTTCCCCACGGAAGATTGGCAGGATTGGCAATGGTATCACTTGGTGAATTCGGCAAAGATATTCCGGTTGAAGGGGCTTTCAAAACAGTTTGTTCCATTGGTAATGCCGGTGATCGACTTCCATAAGCCGACCTTTGCCGGGATGATTTTTGAAGTTGCGTTGGGGCAAGGCAAACTGCTGGTCTGCGGAGTTGATCTCTCTTCACCGCGCCCGGAAGCCCGGCAACTTCGCCACTCGTTGGTGGAATATGCCGCATCGGAACAATTTAACCCGCAGGAAAACGTCTCCGAGCAATGGTTGAAAGCTACGTTGATGCCTCCTGAACGCGAGGTCACGCCACGGCCAGAGCAATTCAAAAATGCCACGGTTTATTTGGAGTGTGCCGCGTTCCGTTCGGATGCGACACGTGATGAACCTTGGCGCAAACGGATGGATCGGGCAGAACTTCTCGCCGGGAGTTATGAACTCTCCGGCGAAAACTTGCGCACTTGGGCCGATGCAAAAGGAAAGTATTGGGTGGCAGACATCATGACATTGACCTTCAAGAATGTAACCAATATCCGCGGCAAGCTTCTGGTGCGTTTCCGCGATCCGGACAGTGGAGGTCTGCGTACGGCCGAAGGCTCTTTCGATGGTGCACGTTCCTTCAAGGTGCCGGCACACGGCGTCACAGAAGCGAATCCGACAGGGAGTTATTGGTTGGAGGTGCCGGTGGACATGGAAGATTTTCTGGACGGAGTGCTGACATTAAAGCTTCGTAAAACCGGCGGTGTGAATATGATGATCGACCGGGTAATTTTGATGCCTCATGGGAATTGAAATCAGAAGCGCGCAACAACGCAACCAGAAGGCGTGACAAGTGCAGTTGATGTTGCGGCAGTGCGTGAACCGGTTGCCGGTTTGAATTCAGGAAATACGCGTTGGTAAACAGAGAAGCGGACGAGCGAATACGTCCGCTTCTCTGTTTAGATGTCATGTATGTGTCGATAGGGAAAAACGGCTGCTGCGCGCAAGTCTGTCCTCGGCGCAGACCGAGTTGCACACGGAATACTCAGTCTTCGTCTTCAAAGAGTGTCGTGATATACGCTTTGACTGTCTCGATGGCGTTTTTAGGCGGCAACGGAATGTCGCATCCTGCTGCCCGGAGATGCCCTCCGCCACCGAAGTGGGAGGCGATGGAAGCGGCAGAAAAAGCTGCATTGTCTCCGCGTGTCCGGATGCTGAGTCGTGTCAGGCCACGTTTATCTTTAGTCTCGTAAAAGAAGAGCGAAATCTGCGCTGTCGGAATGGAACGTGGGATGTCAATCACATCCTCAATCTCGCTTTTCGGTACACCAGCGCGCCGAAAATCACGCGCAGTCAGGCAGATATAGGCAACGCGTCCGCGCATCCACGTGGTGAGTGAATCGTAGGCTTTGCGTTTAAGAAGCGTGGCTCCTTCGCTGGTATAAAGGTAAAGCCGGTCGTTGATCGCAGAGGAGTCGATCCCGTAAGAGAGCAACTCTGCTGCGGCTTTCAGTGTAGAGACTTGCGTACAAGAGTAGGCAAAACGACCGGTGTCTGTGACTAATGCAACCCAAAGTGCCTCGGCAGTCGGAAGGTCAATCGTCCATTTTTGCCGCTTGGCAAAGCGATAGATCAGTTCACCTGTGCTGCTGGCATCCGGCACAACCCACCGTGCCATTCCGAAAGGTTTATGAGAGGTCGCATGATGGTCGATGTTAATGATCGGCAATCGTGCCACAGCATCACGCAAAGGTCCCTCCGGAAGGCGGTCAAGTCCGCCGCAGTCCAGAACTAACGCGCAGTCGTAATCACGGGCCTTGACGTTGGAAGGAGCGATGGCGTCTGCGTGTTCCAAGATGAACTTCGGAGGACCCATGCCGATAGGTGAGAGGGCAACGGTCGGATTCCATCCGTTTGCTTGCAGGAGCCGGGCCATCGCGACACAACTTCCGATGGCATCACCATCCGGACGTGTGTGCGCTGTAATCAAAACCCGGTGGAAGGCATTAAGTGCCTGTAAAACGCGTTGGCTGCTGCCACGTGTTTTATGAGAAGATAAGTTGTGACTCATCATTGTGTTTGCGGCTGATGCACCATTTTGTGACTGCACCAGCCGCAGATCCTTTATTACACAGAAGGCGTATGGGTTGTCGGAATGTCCGCCAACCAAGCGCGCACGGCATCGTCAATCGGATCGACTGCGGCGAGTTTGACCGTGATGGTGCCCTTTTCTGCAGGGAAGTTTTCGATGATATCGCCGGCTTTTTTGCCCAACAGGGTGGCAGCCAGACGGGTGCGACAGGAGATGATGCTGAGGGCTTCATCACTGTCCATTTCACCGAGAATGGTATACGTTTTTGTGCCGATCGTCGCGCCGGTAATCGTGACGCGCGTCCCGGGAACGACCGTTTCGCACGTGACATTGGCAAAGTCTGCAACGGTCAATTGATTCAGACGGCGGAGCATTTCGTCCTGACGTGCCAACAGCATACGCTGCTGTTCCTTGGCGAACTGATACTCGGCATTTTCACGCAAGTCGCCATAACTGCGGGCGGTGGCGATATCGTGTGTGTTCTTCGGAATCTCGGTGTTGACAAGATATTCGTAGGCCAATTTCAGCGCAGTCAGCGAACGTTGCGAGGTGATATGCTTCTGCTCGACCTGTGCCTTCACTTGACGGCGATGTTTTGTCAGGGCAGAATCGAAACGCGCCATGCGCACCAAAATGTTGCGTTGTGAAGACGGTTCCCAGATGGAAGAAGCCTGAATACGTTCAAAAATGACCTGACGTTCAAAGGCAGAGAGCTTGCCACAAAGTTCTTCCAGCCAGCGGGCGTTGTCGAAGAATCCCTGAAGGACATTCCGCATTTTGAGGTTTTCGCCGGAGAGACGCTGCTCAACCACATGGATGGCTTGCGAGACCAATTCGTAAATTGTGGGCAGACGCCATTCCGGATTGGCATCAAGATTGCGCAGGGCCCAGACGACCAAGGTCGGCAACGGTGCGGCCTGCCGGGCCAAAAGGAGACGGACGGCATCGCCGGTCTCGGCATCGCCTTTGAGTGTAGTAAGCACGGCGGTGAGTGTAGGACTGTAGAAAAGCGACAGGTGATCCAAAAGGAGACGCTTGTTTTCGGGGGTGACTTCCAGGATGAACGTGGTCAATGCAGCGACATCACGTCCGGAGAGACCGTGCATGGTCAAGAGGAGATTATCCTGTTCATCCTGTTCGAGAATGGAGGCGATCTGCTCCTGCTGTTCTTCCTGCGTGGAGAGCCCCAGCGAACGCATCAGGATGGCCACTTGGGCATAACGCGGATAATCGGTGAGCTCGGCTCCTTTCAAAGCAAACCGCAACCGCTCGGAAACCGTCGAGAGATAACTGTCGGGAAGCGTGTTGCGCTTGGCAAGCAGAAGTGCGAGTACGCTATCGTAAATCGTTTTGATGTCACGCTCTTTCGCGAAGCGAGCAAGCCATTTGTCGCCGTAGTCTTCTTCTGCTTCCAGCAGACGGATGGGGGCGGTCCGCTTGGCAGGAATCTCAACCGGGTGCGCTTTGTCCGCTTTCAAGCTGCGACGTGCAGCCTCCCAAAACTTTTTCCAGTTGGCCGCATCAACCAGTTTAAGCTCTGCGAGCCGTTCTGCCAAACGCACGACCGACATTTCCCCGTAGCTCTGAATGGTCAGGCGGACCAATTCCCCCGGGTGCTTCTCTGCAAGTGCTTTGATGGCGTCAGGGTCTTTAATGTAGCGCACCATCAGGTGGTCTTCGCTCGCAATTGTGAGGTTTTGACCTGCCACGGAAAGACTCATGGCGTGGCCCTTTTTGCCGTCGAAATCAATGATCACCTTGCTGTAGAGCTCATCAATTGCCTGCACTTGGCCAAACCCCCACGACTGGCTGTTGACGTAAGTGCCGGGGCGGAGTGCGGTCAATACCGAAAGACGGCGCACGATTGCCGTGGCAATGGCGGTGTTCAAACCGATGGCATCAACAAGCAATTTGTCGGAAGCGGCTGCTGCGCTTCTGCGGATGACTTCGCGCATTTGCTCCAGCGTAATTTCACGCAGTTGCTCATGGTGTGTGGCATAAAAGTGCATACAGGCCACCGCTCCGGGGAGATCGGTATGGGCGACGACTGCTTCCGTCAGCGCGACAAAGGCGCGAATGGCCTCTTTCGCATCGCTGGCAAGTTGTTCATGAATCAATTTGCAAATGGCTCCGGCATCGAGTGCTTCTGCTTTCAGCAACTCTTGAATCTGCGTCTTGAATGCGTCCTTGTCCATTGTATGATCCTCAATTAAATTCTTGACTGCTATTCTTTTTTCACACATTTCTGCAAGAGAAATTGAATTGAAAAACCCATAAATAATAGCAGACACCCTTTGAAATAGCAAACATTTCACATCTGTTTCCGGCAGAATCATTTCAGTATAAAGCAGTTATTTTATCCGTTTGCCGTAAAAAGTATCCCGAAATTCAACGTTTGAAGCGTTCGGCGCGTTGGAGAAGGGCATCCGTTTAGTTTTTGTACGCCGTCTTCTTTTTCGTGCGGGCAGCGGAGGTTCGCGTAAAACAATGCCCGGCAGACCGGTGGGCACTGCGCGGGGTTTATCTTCGCCTTCGTCGCAAGCGGAATTGCCGACCGTCGCGAGCCGTTTTCAATAGGGGCGATATTGGCCTGTCAACATGGGCGAAACCGGGCTCCAATAGCGGCGACATTGAAGCGCGCTTTCGCCCATGTTGAAAGCCGCTGATTGCCGGACCTTTTCCGGGTGGGGGCGTGAAGCCCGTGAGAGGCTTCCCGTCCGCGCACTTTTTTCGCTATACTGTGGGGTATGAAATTACCGGAATTGTTGGCTCCTGCAGGTGACAGGGCGAGTTTTACTGCGGCACTGAAGCATGGCGCGGATGCGATTTACATTGGGATCGGTCGCTTCAATATGCGGCGAAGTCAGGATGGGTGTCTGCATTTCAATCAGATTCCTGCATTGGTCGCAGCGGCGCATCAACAGGGGGTAAAGCTGTATGTCACGCTGAATACCATCGTCTATCAGGAAGAGTTGCCGGAGCTGGAACGCACCATCGCATTGTTGAAAACGGCCGGAGTGGATGCCGTGATTGCCTGTGATTGGGCGGTCATCCAACGGGCCAAAGCCGCCGGGATCCCCGTGCATATCTCCACGCAGATGTCGGCTTCCAATGTCGATGCGGTTCGTTTCCTTGCCGCACAAGGTGCCGAACGCGTGGTGTTGGCACGGGAGTGTTCACTGGAAGATATCGCTGTCATAGCCGGAGAAAGTGGCGTTCCGATTGAAGTTTTTGCGCATGGAGCACAGTGTGTGGCCACCAGCGGCCGCTGTTTTCTCTCGCAAGTTGCCTACGGGTGCTCTTCTTCGCGTGGGCAGTGTTTACAACCATGTCGGCGGCGTTATCATATCCGCGAAGTCTCTGACGGCGTGGAGGCAGGGGCGGACGCGGAGTTTGAGGTGGGGCCGAGTTTTATTCTTTCAGCGAAAGACTTGTGTACGTTGAATCTCCTGCCGGATTTAATTAAGGCAGGGGTGGCTTCACTTAAAATCGAGGGCCGCGCCCGTAATCCGGAGTATGTGGCCAACGTGATTAAGGCGTATCGCAAGGCGTTGGATGCAATTGCTGCGGGCGTTTATGATGCACAATGCCGGGAGGAGTGTATGCGTCTGGTGGAGCGTGTCTATCATCGTCCTTTCGCTGAAGGATTGCTGAAAGGACGCCCGGGACAACGGCAATTCACAGATTCTGATGCGAATCTTGCCACAGAGAAAAAGCTGTATCTTGGGGTGATTCGCAACTATTATGCGCGGCATCAGGTTGCAGAAGTGCTGGTTCACGAAGGCGAATTGAAGCCCGGCACCCGTTTGGCAATTCATGGACCGAAGACGGGTGTGGTTGATTTCGTGGTCGGTTCCTTGCGCCAAGACGAAGCCGTGCCGACAGTCGTTAAGCGCGGAGCATGGGCAACATTCCCCGTGCCTGAACGGGTGCGGCCGGGAGACAAGGTTTATTTTGTCGTGCCGGCGGTGCCTTCACCTTTACGCTGACAGACGGCAAGTCAAGAAGTGACAATCAGTGTCTCGCCCTCCAGCGCGGAAGGTACGACGGTTACGCATTCCCCTCTGGGATAATCTGCCGGTAACTGACAGCGGAAGCGTTCGGCCGACCATCCATAGCGCACCTCGCCGTGGCGTTGCTCCGGGATCACCGACAAGGGCGTACCGATTGCACGACGGAGTTGGGCAAGTTGCTGATCTTTTGCCGTTTCGCGTAACCGTTTGGCGCGAGCAAGAATCTCCTGTTGCGGCACTTGATCGGGAAAGGTCGCCGCCGGAGTGCCGTTGCGTTTGGAGTAGGGGAAGACGTGTGCGCCGGTAAACGGGTAGGCTTGCACAAAGGCAAGGGTTGTTTCGGCGGCCTGCGGTGTTTCACCCGGATGTCCGGCAATCCAGTCTGCACTCAGACCGCAGCCGGGCAACGTTGAGCAAACGGTGTCCAATACGTGCCGCAACTCTTTTTGACGGTAGCGGCGGCGCATCTTTTGAAGCACCGTATCATCGGCTGATTGCATCGGAAAATGTAAAAATGGACAAAGGCGTCCTTTACTTGAAGCGATCAGGCGGATCAGCGCAGTGTCATCCAGAATGCAGGGCTCCAGAGAGCCGATTCGGAAACGTCCTTCGCCCGGTACATCACAGAGTCTGCGGAGTAATTCAATCAAATCCATTCCGCTTGCCGGATCACGGTAGAGCGCAAGGTGGCATCCGGTAAGGACGATTTCCCGGTAACCGTTTGCAAAGAGTGTCTGCGCTTGTTTGAGAAGCCGTTCGGCAGATTCGGAAACGGGTTTTCCGCGAACGTGCGGAACGATACAATAGGCGCAGAAGTGATCGCATCCGTCCTGCAGGATTAACGCTGCGCGGGTGCGGCGATGTTCCAAAGTGACAGTGGGCGTTTCCCCGGGAGTCTTCGGCGGAAGCGCACTGAGAAATGCACGGACGCGTGGAAGCCATTCGCCCTTTTGCTCGTGCGGTATGCGCAAATCCAATGCAATGTCGCCCAATAATTCAGTGGCGCATCCGCTTACAATCAGTTTTTGCGATGGATGACGATTCCGTCGGGCACGCAGCAGTTTGGCCACTTCTCTGACGGCCGGCTCTGTTACGGCACAGGAGTGAACACAGAAAACATCCGCGGCTTCCGGTGGGACAATGGGGTAGCCCTCTGCCGCAAGCGCGTGTTGCCAACCTTCGGCTTCTGCTTGATTGAGGCGGCAGCCGAAGGTTTGGAATGCGATTGAAGGTTTGGAATGCGTAACGTTCATTTCCCGCTCTGCGCAATCTCCAACAGAAGGTCGGCTACCGCTTGGGCGGCATCGGTCTGCGGCAATGAGGCAAAAGAGGCGCGCATCTGCTGACGGAGCGAAGCATCGCTGTAGAGTGTGCGCAGCACATCGGCAAATTGTTCCGGCGAAGTGGAACGTTGATCAAGGCAAACCGCGCCACCGCAGCGTACCAAAGCTTCGGCATTTTTCCGCTGATGGTCGTCTGCTGCTGTGGGCAAGGGGATGAAGATGGTCGGAACCGCGCATCGGGCAATTTCAAAACAGGTCGCAGCTCCGGCTCTTGCAATCACCAGATCCGCCTCGCCGTAAGCCTTCCCCATGTCGTCAATGAAGGGAGTTACGGTGATTTCTGCCCCCGGAGCAGCATCGGCATAAAGTGCCGTTAACCATTCGCAATCGTTGATACCGCATTGGTGAATGAGGCGTACCGATGCATCGGCTTTTGCCAAAGCGGCCAGCACCGGCGCAATCAGGCAATTCATTCCATGGGCTCCTTGGCTTCCACCTGTAACAAGAAGAGTAAAACGTGTTGCCGGGCGTGTGACGTTCCGGGCGCGCGCCAATGCGGTCAGTACACTCGTCCGGAGAGGAAGGCCGGTGAAAACGGCTTTGACGGAAGGAAGCTGCGTTGCTGTATCTTCAAACGAGGTGGCCACGGCCGCAATGCGGAAGTGTTTGGAGCAGAAGCGGATGGCACTTCCCGCAAGGCTGTTGGCTTCATGAAATACAACGGGGATATTCAACCAGCGGGCTGCGAGTACCGGAGGGAAACAGGTATAACCTCCCGTGGCAAAAAGGAGTGCCGGGCGGTGCTTTTTAAGGAAACGTCTGCATCTGAAGAAAGCCAGAATGTTGGCCAAAGGTTCAACGGGGTTGAGGGACTTTCGGATTGGTCTCGCTCCGGATTTCAAGAGTGGACCATCCCATGTTTCGGCGGTTTTTGCTTCGGCAATGCGCGTCCCGGAGAGAATCAATACAAGCTCATGTCCCTGCTCGCGGAGCTTGTCTGCCACTGCCATTGCGGGATGGATATGGCCGCCTGTCCCGCCGCAGGCGATTGCAATCGTCGTTTTCATCTTCCGCAGTATAGCAAATGTTACGTTCTGTGCCACGATTGTATGGGGCTTTTCTTTCAAAATGCCAACAGAAAACTTGTCGTGAAAGGGGCGCGCTCTTCAGTTTTTCTCCGCTGTTTCAGGTGTCGTTGTGAAGTATTGTGCGCTTGGGCTTTGCGCAGAAAATGCGTGTGTGATTGCTCGGAATTGCACAATGTAGCAGAAGTGGCAGAATCAACAGTTCCGTCGGGTTACACGGTAATAAAGGAAAAATAGGGTGAAGTATCCGAGGATATTGGGAGATTTTTTTGGGGGAGGAATCGGGAGGGTAACAGAGGTGGCCGATGGATGAAAAGCCGGGATGGCGGTTGCAGATAAAGTATCTTGGGGCGGACCGTCACGCGTTGGCGACAGTTCTTGGATTGCGTTTGAGAGGTGCGTAAGGTAAATCGGGTATGTTCTCCGGACGGGCGTTGCCGGGAAGAGCCTCTGCGTTCCTCGCAGTTAAAAGTTTTTTCTTGCAAAAAAGATGGCGATTTGCTACTCTTTAATAGTTATATCTAGAGGTGTATAGTCTCTAGGTGTCGTCAGTTGCCGATTCGCGATACAGCAGTCTACTGTCGCACGGCAGCTCGGTATGCGCCGGGGTGGAGGCCGTTGGAATCGGTCACATCTACTTTCGAAAGTTCTGTGAGCAATCACAGAGGATTGAGAACCCCTCAGAGAGGTGTTGGCATGGCCATTAACAACGAGCATCGGTTCGGAAAGTTGGAAGCGGCAACGCAACCGCCGAATTTGATTGAAATTCAGACGAAATCATTTGCTGACTTTTTGCAGGCGGACGTGCCTGCAGTGAAGCGCGAGGACAAAGGTCTTCAGGCAATTTTCAAAGATATTTTCCCTGTTGTGAGCAAAGATGGGCGTTATACGCTTGATTTTGTCCGCTACAATTTGGAAACGCCGCGCAAGACTGCGTTTGAAGCGTTGCGTGATGGTGAGACGTTCTCGGCACCGCTCCATGCGACATTCTGCCTGAAAGACGGCGATGAAATCCGCGAGGACGAGGTGTTTATGGGCGAAGTGCCGTTGATGACGCGCGATGGTGCGTTTATCATCAACGGAGCAGAGCGTGTAATTGTTTCGCAGTTGCACCGCAGCCCCGGTGTTTGCTCGGAAAAGACGCCGCATGCCAATGGGCGTGATTTGTATTCTGTCCGCATCATCCCGGATCATGGTTCGTGGATTGAGATTCAGTTTGATGCATCGGATATCATGTGGGTCTATTTGGATCGTCGCCGCCGTGCACGTAAGTTTCATGTGACGACGTTTTTGCGTACGTTTGGCTACAGCACCGATGAAGATATTCTCAAGCTCTACTACACGCTCAATACGATTTCGACCGAAGAGCGTTGGATGGATGAGGATTTGGTGGACTTCGTTCTCAAAGACGATCTGATTGACATTACGACAGGTTCGGTAATCGGTCGCCGCTATGAGCCGGTAACGCCTATGCTGGTTGAATCGGCGGCACGTGCGGCGATTCCGTTGTTTGACGTGGTGGACGTTTCCTCCGACAAGGGCTTGTTGCTCAAGACGTTGAAGGTGGATGCAACGCATTGTGAAGAAGAAGCTGTAAAGGAAATCTATCATCGTTTGCGTCCGGGCGATCCGGTGACTGCGGCGAATGCAAGTTCTTATGTCCGTTCGCAATTTACCGATCCGCGCCGCTATGATCTTGGTGCGGTAGGACGTTATAAGGTAAACCAGCGTCTCAAGCTGATGGATCGTGTCGACTTGAATAAGCGCGTGCTTTCCGATGACGGAATTGAAGTGGTGGAAGCTCTTCGTCTGCTGTTGGATATCACGATGGGACGCGAAAAGATTGACGACATTGACCATCTCGGCAATCGTCGCATTCGTACTACAGGTGAGTTGCTTGAGAATGCTTGCCGTACAGGGCTTACGCGTACCGAACGGTTGATCCGCGAGCGTATGAGTTCGTATGACAGCAATTCACAGAATCAAAACGGCACGCCGCTTTCTCCGGTGCGTTTGGTTACGTCCAAGAGTTTGTCGGCAATGATTCAAGACTTCTTTGGCCGCAGCCAGTTGAGTCAGTTCATGGACATGACCAATCCGCTTTCTGCGCTTGCGCATAAGCGTCGTCTCTCGGCACTCGGTCCGGGTGGTCTTTCGCGTGAACGTGCAGGTTTTGAAGTGCGTGACGTTCACCCGACACACTATGGTCGTATTTGCCCGATTGAGACGCCGGAAGGCCCGAATATCGGTTTGATCTCCTCGCTTGGCATCTATGCACGCGTGAATCAATATGGTTTTATCGAGACGCCATATCGCGTAGTGAAAAATGGTAAAGTGACTTCTGAGATCGTCTATATCGATGCAGATGAAGAAGAGAAGTATACGATTGCCCAGGCAAATGCGCCTTTGGATTCGGAGTCGCGCTTTAAGAATCCCATTGTGAAGGTGCGTTGCCGTGGTGAATTCATGACGGTTGAACCTGATAAGATTGATTTGATGGACGTAAGCCCGATGCAGGTGATTTCAATCGCAGCAGGCTTGATTCCGTTCCTTGAACATGACGACGCCAACCGTGCGCTCATGGGCGCAAACATGATGCGTCAGGGCGTACCGTTAATGCGTACAGAGCGTCCGCGTGTCGGAACGGGGCTTGAAAAAGTCGCCGCATCGGACAGCTGTGTAACGGTGTTGGCAGAAGAAGATGGTATCGTAGCGTATGTTTCTGCAACGGAAATTGTGGTTACGAAGGATGGTTCTTGTCCTGCCGCCCGCAGTAAAGGTGAGAAACAGCAAGGTTATCATCGCTATGTGTTGGAGAAGTTCCGTCGCTCCAACGCCGGCACATGTGTGAACCAAAAGCCGATTGTGAAGCTTGGGCAGAAAGTCAAAAAAGGTGATACCCTTGCTGATGGCCCTGCCACGGATGCCGGTGAACTTGCGCTGGGTAAGAATCTTCTGGTGGCGTTTATGCCTTGGCGTGGCTTTAACTTCGAAGACGCAATTCTGATCAATGAACGTTGTGTGAAAGATGATACGTTTACATCAATTCACATTAAGGACTTTGAGTGTGGTGCGCGTGAAACGAAGTTGGGTCCGGAAGAGATTACGCGAGACATCCCGAATGTGGGTGAAGATATGTTGCGCAATCTCGGCTTTGACGGTGTGGTGCGCGTGGGCGCAGAGGTAAAGCCCGGCGATATCTTGGTTGGTAAGATTACGCCGAAGAGTGAAACCGAGCTCGCACCTGAAGAGCGTCTTTTGCGTGCGATCTTCGGAGAAAAGGCCGCAGACGTCCGTGATACCTCTTTGAAAGTTCCGCCGGGAACAAAGGGCATCGTGATGGAAGTGCGTGTGACCAGTGGTGAAGCAGATCTGGCACAAAAGACGAAGAAGTCTTCAAAAGCTGCCAAAGGCACTTTGATGGATGATGGGGATGAAGCCGTATCCTATTTGGAAGACTCTGCAATGCCGGTGGATGCTGCGGAAGTGGAAGCTCGCCGTATTGAAGACATCCGCAAGCGTCGTGAGAGTGCCATTTATGATGACATGGCGCGTCATTTCCGTGAACGGCTGTTGGGGCAGAAGCTCTCCTTTGATATCCGTGATGAAGATGGTAATATCGTTATCCAGAAGAATCGTAAGATTACAGCGAATCACCTGTTGAAGCTTGCTGAAGCGCATGATAAGCTGCAAACGATTGTTGATTCAAAGCTGCAGGATTACATTGACGAAACGAACAATCTTTTCTTGCCACGTTTCGCAGAGTTGGATATGATTGGCATTGAAGGCCTTGGTGAAGATGGCTTGGTGGATGAAGATCGCGTGGTAAAGCAGGTGCGCGTGTTTATCGCTGAAAAGAAAAATCTTTCGGTGGGTGATAAACTTGCAGGTCGCCATGGTAACAAGGGCGTTGTCTCCCGTATTCTTCCTGACTGCGATATGCCGTTCTTGCCGGATGGCCGTTCGGTTGATATCGTGCTGAATCCGTTGGGTGTGCCGTCTCGTATGAACCTGGGACAGTTGTTTGAAACCGTTCTCGGCGGGGCTTGCACTGAATTGGATATGCACGTGAAGACGCCTGTGTTTGACGGGTGCCTGGAAAGTGAAATTGATGATCTCCTCGCGAAAGCACGGCAACATCAGGAAGAGGCAACAGCTCCGGGGTCGGTGCCTTGGATCAGTGCCGATGGTAAGACGCAACTCTTTGACGGACTGACAGGTGAACCGTTCAGTCAGCGTGTGGTTGTGGGCACCATCTATATGTTGAAGTTGCATCAC
Source organism: Kiritimatiellia bacterium (assembly GCA_017531445.1). Classification (GTDB taxonomy): domain Bacteria; phylum Verrucomicrobiota; class Kiritimatiellia; order RFP12; family DVOR01; genus Spyradenecus. Next base: position 299,097 of record JAFXKZ010000001.1, read on the forward strand.
TTGGTGACAGACAAGATCCATGCGCGTGCAACGGGGCCGTATTCGCTAGTTACACAGCAGCCTTTGGGCGGTAAGGCCCAGGCTGGCGGGCAGCGTATGGGCGAGATGGAAGTGTGGGCACTCGAAGCCTATGGTGTGGCTTATGCACTTCAGGAATTGCTCACGGTGAAGTCTGATGATGTAATCGGACGTACACGAATCTATGAGACGATCGTGAAGGGAACAAATACGCTTGAGGCTGGAACACCGGAATCCTTCTCGGTGTTGGTCAGCGAATTGCGCGGTTTGTGCCTGGACATGAAGCTTTTGGGCGGAGAGGCAGCAGAAGAGATGGCTGATGCTTCTGCAACATCGCTCACAGCTTCTAATGCAACCCCGTCTTTGACACTTTAATCCGGAGGAGTTCTTATGGCAGCTTACGCTACATCTAAAGACGTCTTCAAGCTTTCGTCAAGCGAACAATATGACGCAGTCAGCATTGCGTTGGCATCTCCTGAAACTATTCGCAATTGGTCGCATGGTGAGGTCAAGAACCCTGAAACAATTAACTATCGCACCTACCGTCCGGAACGTGATGGTCTCTTTTGTGAACGCATCTTTGGCCCAACAAAAGACTGGGAATGTTCTTGCGGAAAGTTTAAGCGCATTAAGCACAAAGGTGTGATTTGTGATCGTTGCGGTGTTGAAGTGACGCAAGCACGTGTTCGCCGTGAACGCATGGGACACATTGAACTGGCGGTTCCTGTGAGCCATATCTGGTTCTTTAAGTGCAATCCCAGTCGTATCGGTGCTATGTTGGACCTGTCTTCAACAGTTCTTGAGCGCGTGTTATATTATGAAGACTACCTTGTGACGGATCCCGGTGAGACACCCCTGAAAGAATATCAATTGCTGAGTGAAGCGGAATACAACGATGCGGTCAGCAAGTATGGTGTGGATGCTTTTGAGGCTGGAATGGGTGCGGGAGTCATTCAAACATGCTTGAAGCGTTTGGACTTAAGCGAATTGAAGGCAAATCTGGAAGAAGAATTGCAGAATACGCGCTCAAAGCAGACGCGCAAAAAGATTACAAAGCGCATGAAGATCGTTGAAGGCTTCCGTCATTCTGGCGCGAAGCCGGAATGGATGATTCTTGAGGTGCTTCCTGTAATTCCGCCGGAGTTACGGCCTTTGGTGCCTTTGGAAGGTGGTCGCTTTGCCACGTCTGATTTGAATGATCTCTATCGTCGAGTGATTAATCGTAACAACCGCTTGACAAATCTTCTTTCTTTGAAGACGCCGGACGTGATTATCCGCAATGAGAAGCGTATGCTTCAGGAAGCGGTTGATGCGGTGTTTGATAACGGTCGTCATGGACGTCCTGTCGCAGGAGCGGGTGGTCGTGCTCTGAAATCTCTCAGCGATATGTTGAAGGGTAAGACCGGACGTTTCCGTCAGAACTTGCTCGGTAAGCGTGTTGACTATTCCGGGCGTTCCGTGATTGTCGTTGGTCCTCACCTGAAGTTGCATCAATGCGGTCTTCCGAAGAAAATGGCTCTTACGCTGTTTGAACCTTTTATCATCCGTCGGTTGAAAGAACTCGGGAAGTGCAATACCGTGCGCACAGCCAAGAAGATGATTGAACAGCAGAAGCCTGATGTTTGGGGCATTCTTGAAGAGGTGATTTGCGGTAAGACGGTTATGTTGAACCGTGCACCAACGCTTCACCGTCTTTCCATTCAGGCATTTGAACCTGTACTGATTGAGGGCGAGGCTATTCGGCTGCATCCGATGGTATGTACGCCGTTTAACGCGGACTTCGACGGTGACCAGATGGCGGTCCACGTACCTTTGTCGGTGGAAGCTCAGCTTGAGAGCCGTTTGCTAATGCTTTCTACGAATTCAATCTTTTCTCCGGCAAGTGGAGATTCCAATAAAACGCCGACGCAAGATATTGCGCTTGGTTGTTACTTCCTTACAGCACCTGCACAAAGGGATAAGAATGCTAAAAAGCCTTTGGGCAAAGGCGTCGCTCCTTCGCCAGAAGACCGTTTGCCGTTGTTTGGATCAACGAGTGAGGTATTGCTCGCATTCAATGATGGTGCGCTTTCGGTGCATGATCGTATCTGGTTCCGCAATCCGGACTATGGCAAGCCGGAACGTAAAAATGGTGATGCAACACAGAAGATTATTGTCACCACTGTCGGGCGCGTAATCTTTAATGAGGTGTGGCCGGAAGAGATGGGCTTTTGGAACGATAAGGTGACAAAGTCCACGTTGGGCATGCTGATTTTGAATTGTCATCAGACCGTTGGTCACGATAAGACGATTGCAATGCTTGACAATCTCAAAGATCTTGGCTTTGAGTGGGCGTGTCAATCGGGTGCGTCAATGGGTATCAAAGATATGATTCGCCCGGTAGACAAGGATGACATTGTTCAGGCATCCGAAAGCGAAGTGCAAAAGGTGCAGAAACAGTTCAATCAGGGTGTCATTACCGATGCGGAACGTAAAGGTAAGATTAACGACATCTGGTCTTCTGCTACGGAACGTATTGCAGACTCGTTGTATAAGACGATTGAGCAGAACATTTCGCCTGAGAATAAGAATCCGACCGATATCAATCCAATCTACATGATGGCGGATTCCAAAGCGCGTGGTTCGCGGACGCAGATTCGTCAGCTTGCCGGTATGCGTGGTTTGATGGCCAAGCCGAACGGTGAAATTATCGAAACTCCGATTGTGGCATCATTCCGTGAAGGCCTTTCCGTTTTGGAATACTTCATTTCTTCACATGGTGCCCGTAAGGGTCTTGCGGATACGGCACTCAAAACGGCTGACGCAGGTTACATGACGCGTAAACTTGTCGATGTGGCGCAAGATGTGATCATCACGCAGGAAGACTGTAATACCGCCGATGGTATTGAAGTGGAAGCCGTGATTGATGGCACAGAAGTGAAACTTCCGCTCTCCAAGCGTATCGTTGGACGTACTGCCTTGAATGCAGTACTTGATCCGCGTACGAAGGAGGTGATCGTCGAGGCTAACAGCGAAATTGACGAACTCAAGGCAAAGGCAATTGAAGCAGCCGGCATTGAGAAGGTGAAAATCCGCTCGGGGCTTACTTGTGTTTGCAAGCACGGTATGTGCGCCAAGTGCTATGGACGTGACCTTTCTACCGGGAAGCCTGTTGAAATCGGCACGGCAGTAGGTATCATTGCGGCACAGTCCATCGGTGAACCTGGTACGCAGTTGACGATGCGTACGTTCCACGTGGGCGGTACGGCTTCGACGATTGCCGAGGCTTCGGATATTACGATCAAGCGTGAAGGTTTTGTCCGTTACAATGGTTTGCGTACAGTGCGTACGGAAGCCGGTGAAACCGTGGTGCTCAATCGTAACGGCTCGATTATCTTGGTTGATGCTGATGGAGCGGAGCTTGAAACGTATCCTATTCAGATGGGTGCGACCCTCTTTGCTGAAGATAATGCAAAGGTCGTTCCGGGTGCGAAACTGGCCGTTTGGGATCCGCACGCAGTGCCGATTATCACCGATGCCTCCGGTATTGTGATGGAAGAAGACTTTGAGGATGGCATTACCATCAACACTGAGTTGGATCCGAATACCGGCGCACGCAAGCGTATGGTGATGGATGTACGCACCAATAGCAATCTTTATCCGCGTCTGGTGGTAAAGGCTCTGCCGGAAGACATGGATGCGGTAAATGTGGAAGATTTGGAATTGGAGCAGCTTCCCACGCTCGGCATTTACTCTGTTCCTCCGGGGGCAAATGTGCTTGTTGCTAACGGTGATGTGATCAAGGCCGGTGATATTCTGGCCAAGACACCTCGTGGTGAGACGAAGACGCGTGATATTACCGGCGGTCTTCCGCGCGTGGCAGAACTCTTTGAAGCGCGTATTCCAAAGGATGCAGCCTACATCGCAAAGATCAATGGCGTGGTTGACTTTGGTGAAAATGAACGCGGTAAGCGTGTGCTCTACGTATACGATCCAAACGATAAGAATACGTTTGAAAAGTATCACATCCCGATGTCGAAGCAGATTGTGGTTGTCAAGGGCGACACCGTTACTTGCGGGCAGCCGCTCACAGAAGGCTCAATCTCTCCGCTGGATATCTTGGAAGTGTGCGGTAAGCCTGAGTTGAGCCGTTATCTTGTGAATGAGGTTCAGCAGGTGTATCGCTTGCAGGACGTGCAGATTAACGATAAGCATATCGAAATCATCATTCGTCAGATGCTGCGTAAAGTGTGCATTTCTGATCCGGGCTCGACCGACTTCTTGTATGGTGAGCAGGTCTCTGCAACGCTCTTCAATGAGGTCAACAAACGTACAAGTGCAGACGGTCTTGCTCCGGCAAAGGCAAAGTCCGCGCTCCTGGGTATCACCAAGGCTTCGTTGGAAACCGATTCGTTCATTTCCGCCGCCTCCTTCCAAGACACCACGCGTGTGCTTACGGAAGCGTCAACGATGGGACGTGTGGATGAACTTCGCGGCTTCAAGGAAAACGTGATCCTCGGTCACCTTATCCCTGGCGGCACGGGCTTCCCGTTGTATCGTTATGCCAAGTTTGAGGTAAATGGTGTGCCGATCAGCCAGGAAGAAATGGATGAAGTCTATGGAAAGATGGACGAAAACGGCACTCGTACTGACCTTATCGATGTTCCGGAAAGCGAACTCGTAGACGATGAAGAAGCACTTCAGAAGATGAATGCAGTCTCTTCCGAAACTGCGGAGGATGCGCCGGATATGGTTGATATGATGGATGGTGAAATCTATTAATTTACGCCGTCTTCATGTATGAAAAGCGCGTGGGATGCCAGCAGGTATTCCACGCGTTTTTTTGGGTGTTTGCAGGATGGAATCTCTTGTTTTGTTACATTTGATGAGAGGTGTAGGGTGAATGTTTCTTCGCATCAACAGGTTTCCGTGGAAGGTTTTCGTTTTTAGATACCCATCAGCCTTTATCGTGCACATGAATCTGATTCACATTCAGAATTAAAATGCGCAGCATTGATAATGGAAATCGGAGTTTATTAAGCTTTAGGAGGACGTTTGTTTCGGCAAATCGTTTCTTTTGAGAAAGAGCGGACGCGGGAAGTGACGCGGGAGTATTTGCCATTGAAAAGCGAAAAGGTCGGTAAATGTATCGCAGAGGGGAAGGGATTGACAGAGGAGGATTTCTGCGGATTTCAGATCCTCTGTTGCGCCAACAAGCAGTAATTTCTGATTAACTTCCAGTGTATTTTGGATATTTTTGCGAAAACCGTGAAAATGCGTTAATTATTGGTGAATATGTTAATTTTAAGGTAAGTTACGAGCGTTTAGACTTTCATTATCATACCGCATCATACCGTATTAAATGTCAATAAAGTTTGCTTTTTTGTTACACAGTGTGATATCATTGTGCAACAAAAGGAGTAAATAAGTATGACGGAATCATTCAAGAAGACGGACGGTAAGTTTGTTCGGATTGGCAACTTGTTGTACGTTCGAAATGGGCGTTTATACGGCATGAAGAGATTTGGTGGAAAACTTTATCGACAGGTGGCGCCTATTCAGGGGTTGGATGCGGTAGATGGGCGCAATCGTCCAACGACGGCTGCGCGTAAATGGGTGGCCACGTGGGCCTCGCAGATTGAGAATGATGAATATTTTCAAGCAAAGAAACTCACTCAATCGGAGCCGACGTGGCGTAATCTATTTATTGAGTATGAGCGTGCGGCAACTGTTGAATACAGTATTCACGGTTCGCCTTCACCTTCTACTGTTAATCATGCTATCTTGTCGGGTAAGCGAGTGTTGCGCATGGTTGGATTGAGCGATAATTGCAAAGTGTCAGAGATGACACTTGATCGCATGGAGATGTATATTGAACTGGCGATGGCAGAGGGTGCCAAACCTATAAGTGCATTCGCTAATCTTCAGCATATGCGCAGCTTGTTCGCCAGATGGACGAAGCGCGCTTACGAGAAAAAGGGATGGACGTTTGATGCGCCGAAGTTTCCTGAAGCTCGCGGATTGGTTAAGAGTGGTTACCGTTATCTTCAGCCTCCTGAAGCTTTGCGTAATGCGACGCTGAAATGGTATCGCGCGTTAGAAAAGGGATACCCTGAAGCATGGGTGGCGGTGACACTTATGCTGCAATTCGGTATGCGCAATAGTGATGCGCTACTGTGCCGGTGGGATTGGTTTCGGCGGAGTGGCGATCTGGTTACGGCGGCCTATATTCCGCATAAAACTGCTAATTCGAGCGGGCGCACGGCGCGAATACCGGTTAGCCAGGATTTATTTAATCGCCTGAAGGTGGCCGCAGGTGACGGCGAGCGCTTGATTGACGATGGGAATGTTTTCAAGTGGATTAACTTGGAGATGCGTAAGCTCGGATGGACGGGCTCAAAAGCATCTTACGAGCTTCGCAAGATGTGCATTGACAGGATCTATCGCGAGCATGGCGCCGAGGCTGCCGTGCAGGTTTCCGGCGACAACATTATGACTGTGAGCCGGTATTATGCCGATCCGAGTCGCGCACGGTCGGTTGCATTTGATTGGTAATGAAAGAAGTTAACATGAATAAGTTCAGAATTATCGACACTTGGCAGCGCACGCCTCTGGCCATGCGCTGTACTTTGCTGGTCTGCGCTACGGCGATATTAATCACGATTGTGCTATGCTGGCACAATCGCTATGTGGTGGCCATCTCCGACGGTTCATCATATGAGGCTGCAAGAGTTAAACTATACAATCGATGGACCGGCAACATAAAGATGAGCACGCTTTTGATCGTCGGAGACAAGCGCTGCATTTCGACGATTGAAGAAAATTGAGCGGTTTCACCGCACTATTCTTTAACTTACTTAATCGTGCTTTTTGTGTTGATGGGTTTGTTAAACCTTTGGTATAGTCTTATCAGAAAGGTGAGAGAGATGCCCAACCAACCCGATGTAAATAAGGTTATTCGCTCGATTCAGATTCACTTGGAACTGATGGCTCGACTTCGCAAATTAGCGGCTGCACGTTGTATGACGGTTGGTCAGTTAATCAATTTCATTCTTCACGAGCAGCTCGATGGAATCGCGCTGACAGAAGAGGATTATGAGTGGATTAAAAACGAGGTGAAAAAAAATGAAGACAAGCGTAAAAACTAACCGATAAAGTGTGTAAAAGAACGAAAAAATAACTGCATTGATTGCGCCAGCAATAATTACAAAGGGGCAATTGCGAAACGCCAAATATTGGGCATCCACAGAATTGTTAATACCAGAAAAGCAAGCGTTGCAGCATTTATTTGGATTGTCTTACTTCACCTCCATGCCATAAGTGAAAATATACCATATTGATTTCTTTTTAGTTTATTTTAGTTTTTTATAGTTTTTTCGATTGACAGGTAAGGACTACCTTTGTTATTGTTTTTAGCAGAAAGGAGTAAATGCACTATGTCAAATGAATACGGCTTTGATATTGTCAGCCTCAAGACGTACATTTCGATTGACGTTCTGAAGCGAATTGATCGCATGGCCAAGGAATCGGGAAAGACGCGTTCGCGCTTCGTGTCCGAAGTCCTGGCTGCGCACGTCGCTGGAGTCTCCTTGTCTGACCAGGATCGCAAGGAGATTGCAGAGTTCATTGAGCGCGCCAAGCTCGCACGCGAAGAAAAGCGGAACAATTCTTAATTCCGCTTCTCTTTTTTACTCAAAAGGTAGTCCTTACCTTTTTATTTTAGCCCGAAAGGTAGTCCTTACCTCAATTAAGGAGAATCGCCATGAGCAAACAAGTCCAATTTGAAACGAAGATCTCCATCGACGATCGAAGAAGATTGAGCGGTTTCACCGCACTATTCTTTAACTTACTTAATCGTGCTTTTTGCATTGACAGGTGGTAGCACCTTGTGTTATATTAACAATCAAAAGGAGTTTGCGATGGCCAATCAGCCAGATATCAATAAGAAGCAGATACAGTTGAGACTGTCAATTGAGACCTACCACAAGCTTTTACGTTTGGCAGGTGGCGACAAGTCGCGTGTTCAGACCGTGATCCGGCAGATCCTGGCTGCGCACGTCGAAGATGTTGAGCTTACGCTTGAAGAGCGCGAGGCTATTCTTTTAGAGATTAAACAGAATGCAGCCAAGAGGGAGAAGTCGTAATGATCACGGTCACTGTTGAATTGAGCTTGGATACAGCAGCTAAACTGGCGCACCGCGCCAGTGAGCACAAGCGCGCCGTCGTTGATGAAGCGCTTTTTATTTTGTCAAAGGGTGGTAGCACCTACAAACATCTTTTTCCCGCTTCGCGCGACAATTTTATTTTGCCAAAGGGTGGTAGCACCCAAAAGGAGGTCGCCCATGATTAAGCGTATGGAAGATTGGGAGTGGGAAGAGTGGAACGATAAGTATGAAGTGTTCGAGCGATTCATCGGGCGCGCCACCTTTTGGTTCGTCATAGTCGCCGTCATTGGTGCCTTGATCATCAACATGGTCATGCTCACGTCAATCATTCGGACGTATTGCCAGGAACGCGCCAATGGAGCGCAGATGGAGATAAATTATGGCCAAGACTAAGACTAAAACTAGAGCTAAAGCAGAGATCGTCGAAGGAATTGCACCGGCGATTCTGGCGGCCGCACCTTTGTCGGCTTCTCAGGCCGCAGCTGCGTACCGATTCGATAAGGCCGCAATCTTGACGGCTTGTAAACTCTTCGTTCAGTCGGGCGGCAAGGAAGGGCTCCGGCACTTCCGCTCCGGTAATCGTATTCGCATTCGGCCATCCGCATTCGAGGAGTGGATGATCGGGCAGGAGGAATCTACGGCCCGCTGCGAGATTTGTTAACCAACAAAGAGAGACAAAACATGAATGAAGACAGAGTAGATGAAGTTCTGCCCGAACAGGTCGAGGGCGAGCAGCCCAAGCAATCGGACGACGCGATCGAACCCGATATGGCGCTTACCGTGCGCGTCTTTGTGCACGGTAAAAAGATGATCGTCTGCGTTAAGGCCGACCACGCCAAGGATGGGTTTAAGGAGAAGCTGGATCGAGCGGAGTTCCAAATCTCTTCCGCTTTAGCATTCGGCCTTAATCACTTTCGAGCCGAAATCAAAGCACTGCTTAACGCCGACCGATGACAAGGACAACCGGTTACTCCCGCGTCATGCTGCAATGGCTGACGCGAGAGCTTCAATTTCCAGGGAGAAAAACAATGAAGTTGATATTAACGATTGAAGCCTGGCACGACTACGGCGCGCAGACTTTTCACGCATTCCCAGTCATCAAGAATGGCCGCTTCGTCATTGATGGCTGGTTCGGCGGCGCCCGAAGCGACAATTTTACCGCCGACGATCAAGCCTTCTTTGGATCGGTCTTTGACACCAACGTCACGCGCGCCCTTCATCAGCTCAATCGTCTAAAACTGTGTGACGCTGCCACGTTGGCCGATGGTGGCAGCGTCTCTCTATCTTCATTCACCTACAAAAATAACATTAACGTTTCTGCGGATCTCTCCGATGCAAATGTGTAGCACGCTGGCGGGGCGCAAGAATTTTTACCGAAGGTTAAAGTTTATGGCGAATAATAAGTCTCAAACTACGGCGGACCGCCTCAAAAAAATCGCTCCTGAAGTGCGAGCACTAGCTCCTCTTGGCGCCGTAGAGGTGGCCGCGGTTTTTCGCTTAGATAAGCAGGCCGTCTTAGATGCGTGCAAGTTATATGCTACAAGCAAAGGGCGAGAAGGCTTGCGCTGTTATCATAACGGAAAAGGATACAAAATTCAGCCAGCAAACGTTGTTGCCTGGATGTGTGAGATGGAAGAAAGTTATGCCGAAAAAGGAATCTGAAAAATGGATTTGAAAGATGAAAAATTTGCATTCAGTCTCCGGCCGAGTAACGAGAGGCCGCATGACAGATGGATGATTGGCGAAGTAGCAGGATTTCGACGTCTGCGCATTTTAAGTGTATTGTAAAATGTTGATAAATCAATCAGTTACACAACTTGTGTAACTGATTGGCAGATGGAAACGACAAAAATGGCTAAAATCGACTGGATTGGAATCCTCAAAAAGGCGGCGTTTTGGAATCATCCGAACACGCTCCCGATGGCGTGCAAGCGTGACGCAGGTTCGAACGCGTGCCAATGCGAGCGGCGCCGCCCCGTCGCAAGGGGGGCGGGGGCCTCCCCGACCGTCGCCGACCCCACCCATTGCTATCAATGCATTCAGCACTCCGTAATAGGAAACGCGCATGTACGCACGCGCACGTGCGTGAACAAATCCATGATGAAAGGACTACATCGAGATGCTTATCTATGGCAAATTAAGGTTTTACATGGATGTAGCATGCGATAGATGTGGCCGAAGACTCATTCAAGAGTGGGTAAAGGATAACCCTATTAACGCCAAGCATCGATTTCCAAGGGTAACGTCTGATTGCATCCTTTGTGATCTCTTCCGAGAAGCAGTACTGATACCCATTCTGAAAGGCAGAGGCAATGGGTGGAGGATCAACCCAACGAAGGATGCGATTACTTGTCCGAACTGCCCTATGATTCTTAAAAAATTGCGCGCCGAGGATGGCGCAGAGAGGAAATAAGTAATGGATGAGGATTCGTTTAAGTTCGAGATCAAGGTTGAGGTGGAGTTAAAAGATGGCCACCTGAATACGAGGATTTACGCACCCGACGAAGAGTTGTCGAAGGAAGCTTATCAGGTGCAGCGCGCGTACATGATGGTGATCGGTCATGCGATTGTGGAGCGGAAGCCTTTCGGTAAGGGCGAGGCAAAGATTTGGGAGGAAGAGGAATGAAGAAGTGCGCTGTATGCGGCATGGAAATCCCTGTAGGACAAACCTACCTCAAGGTGTGCGACAACTTCTTGTAAGTTCGCTTCTTTGAAGAGGAAGATGGAAGCGACAACGTATTCTGCTCTGACGAATGCCTCAAAACGGCTTTGAGTGTTATGGAGGTTGAAGAATGAAGGATTATGACATTAGGGGAATTGCATTATTGGCTGTGCTTATTGCGCTTACGATTCGCCTTGGGTGGGCTGTGTTCAAGTCGCCGCGTCAGGCGACACGCGAGAGACGCTGCCAACTTTGCGGGCAAACCTTGCCAACGAAGGGAGGTGAGGAATGAGTGATAAGGCGTGCACCATCATAGGAATACTGTTTACGTTACTCCTATTTATATTCTTTATTCTTTTTACTGTCAGTATAACAGTGGCAAATCAAGAAGCTTACTGCGACTGCAAGCAATGCGAAACCTGCGGAAAGGTGGTGAGGAAATGAAAAAGTACGAACTGACAGACGCGACGATCGAATACATCGGGCACACACTACACCGCATCCGCGCCGTACGCAGTTTCGGAGACGTCAAAAAAGGCGAACTCGGCGGCTTCCTCGAAAGCGAGATCAACCTCACACACGAAGGCAACTGCTGGGTCGCAGAGAATGCACGTATCTCCGGCGCTGCGCAGGTTAACCAGAATGCACAAGTCTTTGGCTTTGCACAAGTCTCCGGCGATACTCAGATCTTTGGCGAAGCACGTATCTTTGGCTTTGCACAAGTCTCTGGCTTTGCACAAGTCTTTGGCAAAGCACGTATCTTTGACTTTGCACAAGTCTCTGGCGATACGCAGATCTTTGGCAAAGCTGAAGTCAGTGGCAATGCTGTTGTCTGCGGCGATGCTGTTGTTGCCGGCACAAACGACTACATCGTATTCAAAAACTGGTGGAGCAGTGGCCGCCACTTCACGTGGACACGCTCAAACAATATGTGGAAGGTTGGCTGTTTCTACGGCAAAGGCGAAGAACTCATCGCCAAAGCCTATGAAGATAGCGAAAAATCGTGTCGCGAGTATGAACGGGTAGTCAAGTATGTCGAAAGCATTCTTACCGAAGAACCTGGGCCAATCCATTACAACCGTTGTGCTATCTGCCATAGGCCAATCCCGTTCAAAGGCAAGAGCCGTATTGAACTGAGTGACACGCGTGGCAACACGGAGCGCGTTGAAGGCCTCTGTCAGGAATGTTATTTGAAATTCTACAACGCGATTAAAGGGCAGGGAAGGGGGCTTGTATGAGCGATTTAGAGAAATACCAAGCGACGATGCCATTCTTCGAGATGGAGCGGACGCGAGAAGAGATTGCGCAGCTGACCGACGAAGAGATTGACCGGCGTTATCCTAAAAGCACTGGCGCAAACTTGAAAGCCACCAATCCGCAACTCTATGCGGTTGCCTGCCGCCTCTATTTCGAGTATGCCTTCAGCCAACGCGAGATTGCCGTTATGTGCAGAATCAGTCGAGCAACCGTGGCGGCTATGATTGAGGCTGAGCAGGATGCGGGTACAAGCGTTGTGCAGCGCAAAGCTCGTTTAACAAGGTTGCGCAGGCTACAAGAGCAGACCTTTGCACGGTTAGAAGGCCTTATGGCCAACGAACAAGAAGTACGCCGCGCAGGCATTGTGGCCGTATCACAAGTGTGGGAACGGATTAAACATGCAGGCGACGAACTGGAGGCGACCCTCAACAACACCATTGAAGCCTCCACTTCTACAACTCCAGCGGTTACGGACGCCATTCACTTCCTTGAACGATAGGACAGAACCATGTCAAGCGACTTCAAAGAACTACACGCCCACCGCCTCTCCGTGACAAGTAGAGGCGTACTATGGACCCTCCTTAACTTAGAAGGCATGCTCATTAAGGAATCCGTCCTTGATACGCTCTGCCCAAATGCCGTGTGGATTCGGGCAGCCAAGGAGATTCGCCAGTGTGGTATCGGACGTTTAGACTGCGTTGATCAACTGCAACGAGTCTATCGATTCATTCACTTCTCTACGCCCGAAGAACGTCGCCGCATTTACCAACGAGAACACAAGCAAAAAAGCCGTAAGCATCAGGAGGACTAAGATGGCAAATAAGAGACGTAAGTTTGTAGCAGAAAGCACCGGCACTATCAACTTACTCACTACCGACGAAGAGCTTGTCGGATATAGCGACTGGAGTGTCTGCAATGCACTCGGCATTAAGCGCCGTGCGTTGGTTCAGCTGCGGCAAAATCTCAAGCGAGACGAGGATTGGTTAATCATCAACGGCGAGGTCGGCATGAGCCACGCGTGGTGCGTTGCCAAGAACCTCAACACCGACCATTTAACACCCATTGGCCAAAGCAACTGGGTCTCCTTCGAGGTCATCAACTTCGTGCTTAATCCACAGCTCCTACTTGCCAAGACCTTGCAGGACGGCATCGTGCATACTGTTCGCGTTAAGGATGCAAGCGCATTCAAGCGCGGTATGGTGTTCGAAGCCAGGAGCGGTTATGGTAACGCATGGGAAATCGCCTACGCATGGCCACGCAGAGACTATTAATGAGGATTGCACCATGAGCTGGATTAAAGTGGATTGTCTGTTAATTCACAAACCTAAAGTTGTAAAAATTGCGCGTGAATTAAATTTGAAACGCGAGACGATTTTAGGGTACTTAATTAAGTTTTGGGCACTCGCTGACGGCATCACTGAGGATGGCCGCTTAGATGGGTATGGTCCTGATGACGTGGATGACCTTGTGGGCCTGCCCGGCTTTGGTCGCGCGTTAGAAGCTGTTGATTGGCTTAGATTTAATACGCGCGGAGCGGTGTTGCCAAGATTTGATTTGCACAATGGCGAGAGTGCCAAAAAGCGCGCAAACACGTCCATCCGCGTGTCACGCTACAGGCGTTCAAAATGTAACGCAGAATGCGTTACAAATGTAACGGACGCGGAGTTATCAAAAGCGTTAGGTAGAGAAGATAAGAGAAGAGTAGACTCAGAGAGTCTACCGGGCGCGGGCGTGTGCACGCCCACGCGTGAGGACGCTCCCGCTCAGACTTCTTCTTCTCGTCCAGACATTCGCGAGGCACTGGGACTCGGTGGTCAGCAGGAGTGGCCAGAGGATGAGGTTGAGAAGTGGTGGTTGTGGAATGATGCGAGGGGTTGGCAGGGTGTGGTGAATTGGCAGAGCAGTTTGGCGATGTGGATGAAGCGAATGCGACCTGTAGAAGCAGGTGGAGAGGTGGCAAAAATAAGTGCGCCGCCCCCCTCTCGTGCGCTCGAGATGGATGTGAGCATGGAGGTGGACTAGAAGGGCTAGGTGGACTAGAAGGGCTAGAGGTGCCAGAGGGATAGCGGATAGCAAACGGCAAACCGTGCCAGAGGGATAGCAGAGGGAAGAAGCGATGAGATGCGAGATGCAGCAAGAGAAGCGTCTGTGGCAGTGGTGCGCTGCGTGCGCCGTGTGTCGGCATTGGACCGGGTGGCAGTGCCTGGATGAACCGACGGGCTTTCGGAATTGTGCGAGTTATGGGAAGACGTGGAGGATGCAGGTGGTGGCGAAGGATGCGCAGACGGGGCGTGCGAAATTGGTGACGCTGAAAAGAGGGCAGACGGTGGAAGATTTGATGGCACCGGTGGTGCCGGCGGCGGTAAAAAGCGGCGCGGCGGGTGTGGGCGCGGGTGTGGGGGTGAATCTGCTGGATTTCTAGAAGAGCTGGAAGTGCTAGAGGGACTAGAAGTGCGGAAAGTGGAAAGTGGAAAGAGCGGAAAGGAAGGAAGCGTGATGGGCATGATGCTTGAGGCGATTGAGCAGGTGGAAGAGAGTTTGATTGGTGCGGCGTTGCTGGAGCCGGCGCGGGTGATGCCCTTGTGCGAGGGGCGGCGAGTGACGGCGGAGTGGTGGACGCTGAAAGAGGCGCAGGCGGTGTGGCCGATCATCCTGAAGCAGTGGCGAGAGAAGGGGATTGTGGATCCGGTGCTGATGGCGGCGGAGCTGAAGCGTCCGGAAGTGCTGGGTTGGTGCCGGCGGTGTTTAGATGTGATGCCCTCTGCGGCGCATGCGGGGCGTTATGTGGAGCAGTTGGCGGGGGCGCGGTTGCAACGCATGGTGTGCGCGCTGGGGCGGCAGTTGATTACTGACGCAGCCGACCTTGGCGGTCAAGAGGCGCTCGACCGAGCGGAGGCGGCGATTGTGGCGTTGCGCGACGCGGAGCGTGCGAGTTACGGAGGTTTCAAGACGGCAAAGGATTTTGAGGAGCAGATTGTTAGTGACTACCAGCAAGTCTACCAGAAGCGCATTGTGGAGCGTGATGCGAAGTTCTTCATTGGCAAACGGTTGCCGTGGGATGTGCTCAATGTGCTCTACACCGGCGTGAAGGCTGGGATTCATATTGTGGCGGCGCGACCGTCGCAAGGGAAGACGGCGGTGGCGGTGTGCATGAGCGCGGGGATGGCCTTTAGTGGGATTAAGCAACTCTTCTTCAGCGTGGATATGCACCCGCGATTGCTGGTGGAGCGATACGGTTCCTTGCTCGGTCAGGTGAGTTTGCCGAAGCTCAACTTCGGGGGCAGTCACGAAGATGTGCAAAAGATGGCGCGCGGCTTGAAGTTCATCCAGGCGGCCGGTGGGACAAAAGAGCAGCCACCGAACAATATTCTGATCTCGGATGCGTACCGCGTGGATCGCATGGTTGGCGAAATCCACCGTGCGGTGAAGTACGACGGCGTGGAGTGTGTATGGATTGACTACTTGCAGATTTTGAGTGGCGACAAGGATTACAAGACGCATAAGGACGAGATCGATGCAGTGCTGGCCAAATTAAAACAGTGCGCCCTGGCACTCAATATTCCGATCTTCTGTTTGGCGCAGTTGAACCGCGAGAATGGTAAGGATCCGAACCGTAAACCGCTTCTGACAGATTTGGGCGATTCTGGCAGCATCGAACGCGAAGCGAGCACGGTGCTGATGCTGTGGAAGGATGCAGATGTCAGGAAGTACTGGGATGAAAACCCGCCGCTCCATTTGGCCATGGGGCAGGAGAGTTTGGCGAAGAAGCTGGAGCCGATGTGGTTGCTTTTGCTCAAAAATCAGCAGGGCGCGACAGGCGAACGGCCGTTTGTGTTTTACAAAAACTACTTCATGTTTCGCCCGGCCGAACACGCGGCGACGCCGAACGTGGAGCGCGACAAAAACAACCGTGTGATTAAGATTGATCGCAGTCCGTATTTCGATGTGATCCGGGATGATTTTCTGGTGATTGAGTCGAAAGATGGAAAAGGGTTGGATGATGCGTTGCGGCGGGATGGTGCGCTTGGGTTTCGCGGCTTGGAGAATTTGAACAAAAGAGAAGTGGAGCGGTAAGGATGGAAGGAAGTTATGAGGCGCAGGTGCTTCGTGAGCGGCTGGCAAAGTTGCAGCGGTTAATGAAGCAGGATTATCGCGACGTGTTTAAGTCGCGATGCATGGCGATGGCTGACTTGTGCAAAGAGATGGTGGCGCAGTTAGAATTGAACGGCGATTGGAGTGAAGGGTGGGAAGCCTTTCATGCGCTCACGGAGTGTGCTACGACGTTCGTGGAGACGGATATTCCGCTCTACAATGTGCTCCGGGAGGAAGCGCGGGAAGTGGAGCATTAAGGAGCGAACAGAAAGAGGTGACAAATGGAAGAAGCGTATGAAGACATGATGATTCGCGTGCGGTTTGCGAAGCTACGGCGGTTGATGGAGCGTGATGCCGTGGACGCGGGAAGAGCTCCTGCGCAGAAGAACGAGTTGAAAGAACAGAAAGAGAAAGGAAAAAACGATGAATGATGATTCGCAGAAGCGGTTTGAAGAGCGTGACATGACCGGTGCGCTCTTCGCAAATGAATACAAGGATGAGCACGATCACAAGCAGCCGAGTGCGCGTGGCACGGTGATGATTGGTGGCAAGAAGTATCATGTGGCGGCATGGACGCGATTCAACACTATGACTGGAAAGAAGTACCTCAGCCTCAAGTTCGAGGATTACGAAACGTGGGCCAAGGAGCGTGAAGCGGCAAGGGGACAGAAGCCGGTGCCTGCGAGCGTAAAAGATGTTGGTGACGACGAAGACTTACCGTTTTAAGGAGGTGTTATGACGATATTCGATACCCTCAATCGAGAGAAAGAAGTAGATCAACAGCAAGCCTTCTTCAAACTCTGTAACGAACACATCGACCATGCTAGGAGCAAGCACCCGGAGTTTGCTTTTGGCGTTTCTGTCGAAACCATGGAAACGCTCAGGACGCTTGCCGAACTTTATCGTAAAGAGTGCGCACGCCCTTGGGCAGATGTGCAGATGGTGCTCTTTAGCGAAATATACGAATTTCTCGAAGCACTCAAAAGTGGAAATCTGCAACGTGCACTCGAAGAAGGCGCGGATGTGATGGCTGTCATTTACCGTGCGACACATGGTGACATTATTGCACCCAAGAAAGAAGGTGACGCATGACTCTTTGGCAACGTCGATTCTTCAGGCGACTGCAACCTGATCGCGCCAGTAATTCCGAACTCGTGCAGATGCAAATTGGCAGCCTGACGCAGGAGCAAATGACAGCCGTCTGCCAAGTTGTTCAACGCGTCATTGACGGACGCGTTGCAATCTTGGCAGACAGTACAACACTTCCGACAGAGATTATCCACGAAATGCGCGGTGGCATTTCAGCGCTTACCGAGTTTTCGCGTGGACTCTACAACTACTGGCAAGACTGCCGAGCGGAAGGCGGCGCAGATGCGTGACGCACAACTGGGCGACGTCGATCAAGCCGTCGCAGAGGCTTTCGCTAAGCACAAGCACCTAAGCGTTAAGGACGCGCACAAGCAATTGAGTCAAGCCATTGAATACATGGCCAACCTCCGGAGAAACAATGCCCATGCTAATGGCTACGAACCGCCAATCTGGTTCGTAGCCAGTGCGCTCCTGCGCGACTGCCCGATTACAGATGGGATGCGCGAACGCGTGCGGGCGCAATGCGGACTAGGATGGGACGCGTTTCAGATGGCCATGTGCAAGGCGTGCGGGTTCGAGCGGCCTGTTGACGAAATCCTCATTCTGGGGGCCAACAGAAGTGGGAAGACTGACTGGGCGAGTAAGCTCATGGTCAACGAAGCCCTACGAGCAGACGACCGCTGCCTCATCATTGGGGCGCAAACACGCGAAACCAGCAAGCGCACGCAACAAGACCGCGTGTGGCACTATTTGCCCACCGACACCAAGGCAAAAAACGGTACGCGCGACAACATCTTCTACCTCAACTACAAAATTCAGACGGGGTTTACCTTCAACAAATTCACGCTTGAAAACCGTAGCAACGTGGCATTCACCTCGTACGAGCAGAATGTGGACGCTATTATGGAAGGCCCCGCCTTCCACAAGGGATGGTTTGATGAAGAGTTTCCAAAAGTGTGGCTTGATGCACTGCGATTCCGTTTGGCCAGCACGCGCGGACAACTCATTGGCACATTTACGCCTGTAAGCGGTTATACGCCGGTGGTGGCCGACTTCCTCGAAGGCATGGTGGTAACTCGCTGGACGACGGCCTACCTACTGCCGAAAGATGGACTACCTGCACTGCCAGGGGCGCAGTTAGGTTTAAGCGACCAAGAGTACGACCAGCTATGCAAGTTCTACAACAACGACTCGCCAATCTGTGCTGCGCCCGACAGTCGCCCAGAAGACTGCTTTAAGTGGCTTGAGACTGAGCCTTTCTCTGAACCCGAAAACGTGGCACCCGGGCGCGTGTTCGAAAAGATGCCGCGCGTGGCCCGCAAGCGAGATGGAAGTGCGGCCATTCTCTGGTTTTTAGGACGTGACAACCCTTACGGAAGTCCTGGTCGCGTAATTGAGAAGGCAATGGGCAATCTCAAGGCAGAAGAGACGATTCGGCGACGCGTCTATGGCATGGCCACCAAAACTAAACGCAGCCGATTTCCTACCTTCAACCGCTCAATCCACATTGTACCAGACAAGGCGATACCAAGCGTCATGGCGCGCACAATGGTATGCGATCCGGCGCCCGAGCGTAATTGGTTTTTTCTGTGGATGGGTGTGGACGCTAAGGGAGACGTGTACGTCTACCGCGAGTGGCCTGGTTCGTACGCTATCCCTGGCGTTGGCGTGCCTGGGCCATGGGCCGAGATCTCCAGAAAACGCAATAGCGTTAATGATGGCGACCGAGGGCCTGCGCAGGAGAAGTTTGGCTTTAGTCTCGAACGCTACAAAGCAGAATGGGCAAGACTGGAAGCATGGGACGATGCTGCCGAATGGGTTGCACAAGACTGCTGCCGCTATCCGTCCTCGAGCGAAATTGCGGAATGGTCGGCGGTGAATGGAACAAGAGAGCCACTACGACGGCGTGTGATTGATGCACGTGCGAGCAGCCAGAGCAAAATTACCATGGGCGAAGACAAGAGCCTCTTCGACTTCTGCCTGGAATTAAGTGACGACTTCGTTCAGGCAAGCGGAAGCAGAATCGGCGCAGGTGAAGAACTTATTAACAGCCTACTTAATCCAGCTCCCGGCGGGAGGAAGTTGTTCGTGGCAGAGAGTTGCCGCAACACCATCTTTGCACTCCAAAACATGACCGGTGCGGACGGCCAAAAGGGCGCGTGCAAAGAACCGATTGATTGTCTGAGATATGGACTCGAGAGCGGGATGCTTGACGATGTTCCGGACGAGACCGACGATGCAAGCGGAGAGACACCAGCAACTCGCACATTCACCCAAGAGCGTACGATAGAGTTGGACTACACAGACGATTAAGCCGAAGTGAGATCTCACTTCGGCTTAATGAGTTTACATAATTGCGGGCGCCTTACCCTCGCCCCAATTCATCTTTGACGGTGGATGGATCTCGTGCCATTCACCACGACCATCAGGTTCGTACCACTTGCCACGAATCCACTTCATCTTGACGCGGCCACGCTTCGTGTGCACGCCGTCGCGCGCGTCCGAACACCGATCTCCATCAATCGCCATCATCTCCGGATGGCGTTGGCGAAGGTCGCGCATGAGTTCCTCGTCCTGGGAATAATTACCACCAAACCTGCGAACGAGTTGTGCATCAAGCACCTTGGGCAAAGCGCCAACCTGACCACCTTCTGACACCTTGCGTCCAGACGCTTCGCGGGCAGCTTTCAACTTTAAGCCGTATCGCGAGCCTTCGGTTATTGCGTCTTGAATCTTCCGTGCGTATTCCGACATCTGCCATCCTTTCCAGTGTTTCGACAGCATTAAAACACACCGGCAGCTTTCACGCGCGCACGCGATGTTGCCGAAAGCCAATTTACTGTAGACATCTACAGAAAGAGTCTGAAACCAACTGCTGTAGCCCACATTTAGAGCGTGAAAATGTGACACACTACAGACAGTGCCAGAGGCACGGAAAGGATTTTAACCATGAAGAAACCTACGCTAAAGGGATGGATGGCGATTGTTGGGGCCGTTTTGGCGGCGATTTTGGCAGTGATTGCCGCACTCAAGGACGGAGATTTCTCCGCAGAGGAAGCGCAGCAGGTCTCCGGCAAGATCGGTGAAGCGGTGGAAGTGATTCAGACTGAGACTGCCGAATGATCGCTTGCCTCTTGATTGCGCTCGTCTGCCTGGCGCTGGCCTATCTCTGGACGAGTCACTGCCGGCACGAGCGCGAGGACGCGTATCACAGAGCGTTGCACACTAAGATTGTCGAAGCCGAAGCTGAATTGGAGAGGTGTCGCCGTGAAGATCCTGGTAATCTTGCTGAGCATAAGCGTCTGCGCGCTAAGTGGTTGTCGCTCCTTGAGGAGCATAACAGCCTCCACCGAACTCCTTAATGCTGGCCCACTCGTCTGTGACGATGGCTGCACCGTCACCACGTCCGAAGCGACTTATCGCTATTCCGGGCGCGTGTACGTTTTACCCGAAAAAGCCTACCACGCACTCCTACTCACCCCATAGAAGCCAGATGCAATTCATCATTCATCATTCGTAATTCGCTATGCACGATCCTATGTCACAAGCCGTCATTAAACGCGTTGTCGACGGCGACCATTCCAACGAGGCCATTTCACAACTCCTGATTGTGATGATCCATTGCCAGCAGTCCACAACGGAGAAAACACAAGAGATTCTGCAAGCGATTGGCAAGCTGCAACAAAACTACAACAATTGCCCCGGTCGTCAGGTACTTGAGAGAGCTGCCAAGCGCGTGCACTGGAGCGTATTGATGAAGTATGGACTCTGGGTGCTCCTGGCATTATTGGCACTTTTGGGGGCGGCACTGGGCGTGTCATTGCCGTTCATCCAGTAAGTCGCGCGGGCGGGCTACCACTCAGATAAGACAGCAGTAAGCAGGAAGGATTTAGAGACCATGTTAGAGACGATTGGTGCAGAGCATTTGGCGCGCAGGTGTCAGGTGGCGTTGGGTTATACCGCTGGCGTGCCACAGGGCGGGCTGTATGCCGAGCGTTTGGCGGACACGATTAATGATGCGTTGAAGATTATCTATGCGCGGGTGAAGGCGCCGCAGTTGCGGCTCTTTGAAAAGCGCACGTTTAGGCCGCCGTGGGATGCGGTAACAGCGTGGCAGATTGGTCACGAGTGTTATTTCGATGGCAAGTATTACGTGGCGAAGGATGCAGTGAGTGGTGGCTATCCGCCGCCGCCGGAGAATCCTGAGGTATGGGTGGAGAAGCCCTTGGGAGACATGGTGAAGTTTATCGCCCTGGACCAACCGTGGGAACTGCACGAGATTGACCCTGCGGGCGTGGACCTGAAGGCGTTCGCCTTTGCCAAAGATCCGCGCATGAGTGACGCCGCGCCGATTGCCTCCTGCGCGTGGATGGGGGATTATCCCGGTGGTGGGACGACGCGCATTCTGGTGTCGGGCGAACGTGTTCCGCCGGAGGTGTGGTGTTGCTTCCAACCCAAGACGCCGAAGATCTCGCTCGAACCGTGGCAAGCAGGCCAGACGTATTACTTTAACGACCGCGTGCTGCACAAGGGCGACACGTGGCGTTGTGTCAACGCGCAGAATGCGGGCGAACCGGGCACCGGCGACTCTGTTCGCACGCCATGGGAACGCGTGCGCATTCCCGATATGTTTACGGGCCTCATCCGCACCTATGTGCGCTCGGCTTTCATGGAAGACGAACAAGGTCGCGCGCAGATGGAACGCCGCTTCGATCAGGAGTTGGAAGATTTGGCACACATCTGCAACGGCGACACCGGCCACGTGGATATGGCCGTGATTGACGGTTTTGAAGACTGAGGAGGCGCAATGAGACGGGCGCAAGAGACAAGTGACTTTTATCCCACGCGGCGTGCGGGTGAAGCACCGCCGGAACTTGTGATTGGGGGTGGCGTTTTTAAGCCCGATCTCTCCGATACGCCCGACCTGCCCGAGAAGGGCGTCACCCTCAAGCATGTGCGCGAAACCGTGCGGGGTATTCTGTCGGCACTTAAGGGCACGGCTACGCTCGTGGCAGTGGCGGTGTCTGCAATGCTGATGGCTGAATCAATCACCGGCACAGAGGGTGAATTGCTTGAGAATCTTCCGGGCGACAGCACGGTTTTGCTCGATGCGCACGCCGTGAAGCAGTTGCTCCAGAGCAAGGCGGACGCAGGTGAGTTGTCCAGTATTTCTGAACAATTCACAACGCTTGAGGCGCAGCTGCCAGTGGTGCGTGCCACATTGCCGACTGCCAACAATAATGCCAATGGTTATGGCTATCGCGGCCCATTGAGTCGCCTCGGCGTCTACGGCGAAGCGGTGGTGATTCGGCGACTGGCCATTACCACGCGAGCGTCTGGAAATCTAAACACCACGGCGCCGCTCTGGGCGCGCGTGGTACGTAGTGTTGATGGCGCATGGGTGGTTTGCGCGCAGGCAAAAGAGCCGCGTCGGTGGGATGAGGTCACGCCTGGCTCCGAGCTTGCCTGGGAAATGAAGCCTGTGCCGGGCGTGCGGCCGCCTTCGGCCGATGAGTCTGTGGCGATTGTATGGGTGAATGATTCTGACGCGCCAGCTGCGCAGAGTGGCCAAGTCTCCTGGCGGACGGTCTCGGTGGCGGGCGGTCTCGAGGTCGCTCTTCCGACAGTGCCCACGACCACCTCTCCTATTAAGTCGTGGTCGCCACGGATTGTGATTGATTTTACGGCCGTCACCAAGGCACTCACGGTCGATACCTCGCTCTCTTCGACCTCCACGAATCCCGTGCAAAATCAGGCGGTAAAGGCGTCATTGGATGGCAAGGCCTCTAAATACGAGTTTAATAGTGATAATACCATCCTTCCTTATGTGAAGGCCTATGGCACTTCAATGCACTCCTTACGAACGGTGTTTAATGCGAATAATGAGGCTGACAATTGGGCCGAAAAATTCGATAACGCGAAGTTAACCTTTGAGTGGTGGCATCAGTACGACAATGTGAAAGAAGACTCCTTCGATGTGCCGATGACGGCGTTCCGTGCGCTCGCCAATGGCGGCGGAGGGAACACCGAGGTCTGGAAAGGCAACGTGGGGTTTGGTGAGCAGGACACTTTCTTTGGCCCGCGACGGGTGGCAGATGGTGAAGGGCAGTTCCTGAACGGTTATCCACGTCTTCACAATCATGGGCAAGACATTCACGAAGTCTCTGGTTTCAGCCGTGACTCGCGCGACGATGAAACTGTTTGGAGTCACCGCTTACTGCTGCCGTGGGACTTAGCAAAGGCCAACGACACCTCCTATCTCATGGCGGGTGTGGTGTGGGAGTCTACGCGCCTCGGCGTGAATACTCGATTTGTTCAACCCCTCTTGCCTACGAACACCCCCGAAGCGACGACGGCGCTCGGCTTGCCATACGCGCTCCCGTGCTTTGAGAACTCGCCTATCTTTTGGAATGGTCATCTAATCTTTGACGACGGCTCTGGCGTTAAGCAGATTACCCTCCCGTGGAGCGCTGTTAATGCTAACACGACGGCTAAAATTCCAATCATTCGTAGCGAGTTTCGTAGCAAGTCGTCGCAGTTGAGCATTCAGGATGACGATAGACGAGAGCTTGTAATCTATTCTGACGGCTCTGGTGGCTACGTTCACACGAAAGAGATGGGGAGTTCTACGCCGAAAGCGTTCAATTTTGTCACACAGGGACTGTTAAATCGTATTAGCAGTCTTGAGCAGGGCGCAGATGCCAAGCAGGATAAACTCACAGCTGGCGCAAATGTCACGCTTGCTGAAGATGGCACGATTAGTGTCACTTGTCCGAGCGCAGACACTGGCTGGGTGTCGCCGGGCGATTGGACGCTCTCTGTGACGCCCGCTGAAGTATCTACGCTCGTTTCGGCAGAAACAGTGGTGTGGACCAACGCGGTGCAGCAGGTCATTGGCACCGCCACCACGTCTACCACTTCTTCTGCCCCGAAGATGGTTGCACTGGAGATGCTCGATGTGTCGCAGCCGCCGCCGGAAGTGACCTTTGTCTGCGATGGGGCAACGCTGACGCGCAGTGAGAACGCGCAGAGCGCGCTCGTTTCGGCAGAGACCGAAGGGCTCTATCGCCTCAGTGCCACGGATGACTCCGGGCGCGTGCGCTCGGCCTATCTCTCTCTGCGCGCACCGGAGGTCTCCACAAAGCTCGAGGAGATCTATCTGGCCGACGTGCCCGGCACGGCGCGCGCTGCTGTCAATGACGCCCTGCTTGCGGCCTTGCAGACGCGTGATACGTCAACCACGGTGCAGAGTGGCATTACCGCCGCCGTGGCCACTGGCGACCAGTGCTTTGACGCTTCCGGCGCACCTCTTGCCTCTGCACCCTTGGCCCCGAAATTCTTCTGCTGTGTGGAGCCCTCTCGATCGTGGGGCCCTGATGCTGTGGCCGTCGCCCCGCACTTCGCCGTGACCGCCGCACACTGGAAGCCGCCGCAGGCGAAAACCGCCACCTTCCGCACGCCCGAGGGCGTGAGTGCAACCGTCTCGGGCTCCTGGGGTATCTCGCTCGTGGAGTGGGCGCAGCAGCGCGGATACGCCGCCGCGGAAATCCGCGATGCCAATTTGGGCGACATCTGGGTGTGGCAATTTGATACCGGCACCATTCCCGATGCGTGCATCCCTTACGTGCTCGATCGCTCCGGATGGGAGCATTACTACCACGGAGACCTCTCCGGAATTGCCTGCTACGCCATCACGCAGAATGGATATCTCTCCTTTGGGCAGTTGCTCCGCCCCGATGCCGGAGCCTATTCCATCGGCCTCTTCTCGCCGCGCTACACCCGCGCCGATCTCTTGGCGACGCTTTCGCCTCCGGCGTGTGCGCGTATCTATGGCGGCGACTCGGGCCGACCAGTCATGATGATCCATGAGGGTGAACCGGTGCTGCTCTCCACCTTCCGGACCGCCGGCAGCGGACCATCCCTGCTGAAAGCCTGCGAAATTCTCGACGATTTGATCAAGACGCGCTCCGGTGGCACCGAGTCGCTCAAGCGTATCAGTGCGCCTTAATTGAAAGGAAATTGTATGAAGTTCTTCTTAAGCTTCTCTCTTTTTTGCCTGGCATTGATGCCGGGCACGCTCTCTGCCACAGCCCTCCTGCGCCAGACTTCGGCAGCGCAAAATCAAGTCGCCGCACCGCCGGACAGCGAATTAGTCTATGCGGTAAACGAAGACGGCACGGTGAATGCTTACGTGGGTTGCAAGGGTCTGGCCGCGCCGATAAGCGATCCGCTCGCGCTTCGCCTCACGCCCGCCGCTCCGTTTTCCCCCGGGCAACTGGATATCGGCTCCACCGGCGCAATCACTAAAGACGCCGAGGGTGTTGCGATCTATGGCGTGGGCGTGATCACCATCACGCAGATTCACAAGGAGCCCATCGGGGCGGTCGACTACGAAGCCTACGCGCCGCCCGGTTCACTCACGCCGCCGTCGGCATCCGTCACCGTGTCAATCGTCGGCAATGTCGCCACGCTCACCGTAACCTCTGGTCAAATCACCCGCCTCTCGGTGATGGGCAATGCGACCATGGCAGAAGTCGACCTCTGCGCGCGCGATGTGCTGCTGACCGATACGCGCGGAAAAGTCAAACTCTCGCAGATGCGCAGCAGTGTGATCAATCATTTCGCTGGACGCACCGCCGAATGTTGGTCCGACTTCCCCGCCGCGCGCGCGGCGGATCTCAACGGCCATGCGCTGTTTGTAGATGCTCCCTCCGGTCATGGGCTTGCCCCCTCCGGCGATGGGCTTGCCCTCTACGCCGCGCGCAGACCCGCCATCGCCGCCGCCGCCACCATCACCGCGAATGATGCCGTCTCAGGTGCTCTCACCGTCACACAATTCACCCTCGGTGCCAACTCCGTTACCTTGACCGCGCAACTCTCGGGCATCGATGCAGGCGCCGTGGAATTGC
The DNA here is from genome assembly GCA_017531445.1 of Kiritimatiellia bacterium. Classification (GTDB taxonomy): domain Bacteria; phylum Verrucomicrobiota; class Kiritimatiellia; order RFP12; family DVOR01; genus Spyradenecus. The sequence goes on from JAFXKZ010000001.1 coordinate 325,268, forward strand.
AATACACCCCAACGCTTTCCCCCGCCAACTGGCTCACGCTCACTCCCTCATCGCGCACGCTCGAAGACGATAGCCTCACACTCTCGGCACCGAGAATCAGCGGGAAAAGCGGCTTCTATCGCCTTGTGGCCGGGGAGACGGTTTCGCTCTTGATCTCGGTGATGGGCGACCTCGATGTGCACGGCAAACTCATCCTGCACTCGCCCTCCGGCAAACGCTTCGCCGTCTCTGTGGCCGATGACGGTACACTCTCGGCAGCAGAGCTCGCGCAATGAATGAGTTGGATCATCTCATCGCACGCCTCGCCGATCTCGCCGGTCAGCGCGTGCCTGACATGCGCCGGTGGGTGCGGCACGAAGCCGATGCGCAGCACGTACGCCCCGTCACCTTCTGCAAACAGCGCATCCACGAACTCGCCACGCGCTCCGCGCACCGCCTGGTCGCTGACGCCCGCACCAAGCAGCACTCGCCCCACGATCCCTACCGGCAGCATCAGGCCGCAAAGGCGATTAAGTATGCACTCAAGCACAAATGCACCCTTGCCGAAGCCTGTCACCAACTGAACTGTTGAGTCCCCGCTCTGCTCCGCCCCGCCGCGCTCTGCTCCCCGGTTTCTATCCCCTCTAGTCCCTCTAGCCCTTCCAGATCTTCTGGCCCCTGAAAGGAAATCCCCATGCCCGCCACCGCCCCACGTCTCACCCTTGAAGCCCGCTCCTGGGCTATTAACGCCCAATGGCGCACCGTCAAGCACCGCTACGGAGTCAAAGGTAAAGCCCTCATCCGCGTCGCGCGTATGCCGCCGGAGGAATGCATGGAGCAGCTCCTCGCCTTCCTCTCTTCTGAAGAAGGCTGCCAATCGCTCTACCTCGATGGCAAGCCGCTCACCGATGAATGGTTGCCGCTTTCGGCCTGGTACGAACGCACCACCGCCACCAATTGCACCGAGACGGTGGAAGTTTACCACGCCCTGCGCCATGTCTCCGACGCCACCGCAGACGGTCCCTACGTCCTCCATGACGGCTGCACCTACAAAGAATCCCACACCTTCTACTTTGGCGTGGCCAACATTCCGGAATTACCGGCAGATGCCTCCGGCGTGCAACACCGCATTGAATCCCTCCGCCGCGACGAAGAGAGCGGCCTCTACTCCTGCGTCCTCACCAAACGTGAACGCCTCACCATCGACATCCCCGAATACGTCACTCACGCAGACGCTACGCAGGTGCGCAGCGAGTCTGCCTTATTGGGCGTGCAGGGCGATCAGGCTGCGGTGGATGCTGAAGCTGCCGAACGCATTGGTGAACGCGTTCCAGGCGTAGGTGGCGTGATTGTGGGCGTGGCCAAGCGAAAGAATGAAGATTGCACCACAGACCTCACTGTCACCATCACCGAAGAGCAGGCAATTCCCGAAGCTGAGGTCGTGAAGTCCGAAGACGTATTCACCAAAATCGAACACATCACCGAACAGAATCAACCGGCGGCCGAAGCATTGCCAGAACAAGCCGCAGGCAAGATTGTGCGTGTCACCAACCGCAAGACGCCCGGCGGCCGCTTTGATACCACAGTCAATGTCACAGAGAGCAAACCCGCCACCGGCGCGGGGAAAGCCTCCGAGACCATCTATGAAAAGAGCAGTTCCGAGCTTCAGCGCAATCAGCACGAAGTGTCCGCAGCCGAAAGCAGCGCAGGAGAGGGGATGCGAGTAGAGCAGCGCATCACCTTCAATCCCGATAAAACCGCTGACGTAGAGACCGTCACCACCACGGAAAAACCCGTCCTTGAGGCGGAAGTTGAACGTACCGAAAACGCTTATCGCACGGTCATGCGCACCACCCATCGCCACCAACCCGCCCCGGCTTCGCCGTCGGAGTTTACACCCGGCACAATTCAACGCGTGACCAACGCGCGTACGCCCGGAGGCACCTATGATTCTGTTGTCGAGACCGCCGACGCCAAAACAAATCTGCGCGTTGGCACAGACTTCGTCCGGGATGCCTACATGTGGACCGAAATTGAAACCCACCGGGAGAAAACTTCTGCACAATTCTTTGGTCAGGACGTCCAAAACGGTATCGTCAAACGCGTGGACGAAAAGATGCTTGAAGATGGCACCTATGAAATCCGCACCGTCACGACCACTGAATTGCCGCAGGAAAATGCTGAAGTGGTCTATGAGGCAAACGCGCTCGAAACAACGGCGCGCACCGTCCACCGCCACGTCAAAACGCAAAATACATCACCTGCGCCGGTGGACGGTCAAATCGTTCGCAAAAGTTCTAAACTTAATCCCGGTGGCACCTATGATAACGAGGTGGCAACGACGATCGCCCGCGCCAAATCCTATACCATCCTCCTTGCTGCTGACCCAAATGGAACCCGTCGCCGAATCACCACCTTTCGGAATCTAACCAAAGCGCAAGCCGACGCCTTTCTTCAAGCCGCGCACTCCGGCAGCGCATCGCCCAATGCCTTCGGCCTCTACGATGGCTCGTGTACCACGATCATCCAGGAGGGCGATCGTAAACTCCGCACCCGGCGCGATATCGGCACCTACGAAATCGAAAATACCACCGGCGATATCCGTATCGTCAGTGCCAATGGCAAGATCTACAAGGTCACCGAAAACATCACCTACCGCTGCGGCGTCTTGCACGATACCAATGTCTCCTCCACATCAAAGGAGAGTGCCTACGCCAAAGTCGATGGCTACCTCAATCCCGATGTCAAGAATCTTGGCGACGGCTACTGGCAATACTACGGCATCACCGGCAAGACGATTACCTGGGAATCCACCACCGACTCCGAAGTCATCGAGCACTCCTGGAGCGTCTGATGCACTGTCTCATCCTCCGCGCCCCATCATTCCCCGCTGCTCCGCTGCTCCGCCCCGCTGCGCTCCCCGCTCTCCGCTCTGCTCTGCTGCTCCACCCCGCTGCTCCGCCCCGCCACGCTCTCCGCCCCACTGCGCTCCACGGTTTCTAGTCCTCTAGTCCCTCTAGATCCTCTAGCCCTTCTAGCTTTTCCAGCCTCTGAAAGGAAATCCCCATGAATCCCACAGACTTAGAGCTTCTGCGCATACGCCTCGCAGAAACCGAAGCCCTCGCCAATGACAGCCTCGATCTCGCTCTCGGCACCCCGCTACCCGATATTCCCCTCACGCCCCCCGCCACACCTCAACAGGAAGTCTTCGGCGGCGGCGCACCCTGCTGGATCCCCGGCGCACTTACCCTGATCGAAGAAGACGGCGCACTCTATCTGGTCCAACCCTGGATCCTCATCGGCACCGGTGCACCCACCGCCGCCCCGGAGGGTGGTATCCCCGAAAACGACACCCATCCACGCGCCCCCGCATCCCACGGCGCAGACAATCACTACGCAGTCAAACTCCCCCTCACCGCACACGCCGATGATCATACCGCAGGCGTCCTGCCCCTGGGCAACTAATCGCCCCTCGCTCCACCTTGCCACCGGCACTTCCCCACCTTCACCCGTCATTCCCGCCTTCCGGCATTTGGCCGCCCCGCCACGCTCTCCGCGCTGCTCCGCCCCGCTGCGCTCCCCGGTTTCTAGTCCCTCTAGATCCTCTAGTCCTTCTAAAGCTTCTAGCCCCTCCAGCTTTTCTAGCCCCTGAAAGGAGATTCTCATGCCCGCCACCGGCCCCATTTACTACCGACCCAACTACAACCGCCAAATCCTCCTCGGCCAACGCCCCGCGCTCCTTGCTGTGAAGACCCCAGGCTCTGCCGCCACCCCCGGCGAACCCATCGCGCGCTTGCTTCTCGCCTCGTCCGCCTCGGCGGCGCGCTCACTCATCCACCACGCCCCCATCACACTCGTAGATAGTCTCAGACGTCTGAGAAACGCAGACCCCGCCGCCGCGCGCATCTACACCCTCGAAACTTCCGCCTCCGGCGGCACCCCGCTCTTCACCGACACCTCATCCCTCTCAAGCGATTTCCTCTTTGAATCCGACTACGCCCGCTCCCACAGCTACTCGCTCACCGGCTACGATGCTGCCAGCCGCTCCGAAGCCGCGGCGCACCTCCAATCCATCGCTGCCCAACTCCACACCCTCATCGCTGCCGAACCCGATCCCCTCACCGCCGCCGCAACGCACCTCTACAACACCGAAACGGTCTATCCCATCGCCTGCGAAGCCAGGCACGGCAGCCTCATTCAGTCCACTTCGCTTGATTACACCCTCTATGCCTCGCGCTATGCTGCCTATGTTTCCTACCGCCATCGGCACAGCCGCCCCTTCGCCATCGTCGCCCTCGGGTGCGCGCCGGGGGCGCACATAGAGCTCCCCCTGAAACTCCAATTCTCTGGCGTGCACACCTGCTCCGGAATCCTTTCATCCCTCACTGAAATCACTCCCGTCCTCCACCTCTTCGCGCTGGGCGACACCTGGAACAACCGCCTCCCCGAAGCCGCCCCGGCTGCCGGCAATCTTACCCCCATCGCCACCTACAGCCCCGGCACCCTCACACTCTCACTCTCCGGCGATGGCGCAAGCCTTGTGTTCGATACATCCCTGCCGATCACCGTCCCGGAAAGCCGCACGATCGTCTTCTTCGCCGCCTTCGCTCCCGGGCACCAACTCTCCCTCGCGCGCACCCTCTGCCCTGGAAAAGAGATCCCCATCCAAAGCCCCACAGCCAACCTCTGGAACGGCTTCCCCACGGTCATTGAGGACGCCCTCCAGCTCACCCTTACCGCCACACTTTCCCTCTAATCCCCCTCCAACTGTCAACTTCTCAAAAATTGACAGTTGGACATGAAGATTTGTCGCGTAAAAGAATCAGTAGACATCTACAAAAAGGTGGGGTATCGGCATAGCCGATAAAATTTCACTTTCGGCATTTTTGAAACAATGGTGACATTCTGTTATCAAGGATTTCGCCATGGCTTCAAAAGATCTACTTCCGATTTATCACAACGGTCAACTCGAATACTCCTCTTACGACAAAGCTGCCGAAGCGCGCAAAAATGGAGATGAGGTTGTTCCCCTTCGCCATTTCAAGTTCGAAGACGGTACAGAGCAGTTCGTCTCCTACGAGAAATCTACTGCTTTTCAGGAGCAGTGGGCGCAGGAAGGACGTCAGGCAACCGAACTCTTTCATGCAATCAATACGGAAAACCCCTCGGAATTAATCACGCAGACCACGGAAGAGCGCGATGCTGCTTGGAAAGCGGAGAGCGGGCGTTGGGGCGAGTTTGCAGTGGACTACGGCAAGGCAGTTGGCAGTCAGGCAGGACGCATAGTGACGCAGATTCCGAAGATGATTGTCGGACTCTCGCAGCTGACCAACGCAGGTTTGGGTTGGCTCACATCCGCAGGCGGGCTTTTACCTAATGCGGTGTCTGGCCAATTTCACGATTGGGCAAAGGATAACGCGCGTCTGCGCCAGGGCCTTGACCGGTTTGACGAGAAGCACTTGAGCGCAGATAAGAAGTACGACCACCTGATGAGCGATGGCGTTCGCACAACGCGTGACGGCATCGAAGGGGTGACCAACCTTGGCGCACAGCTCCTGATTGGTGGTGCCGCCACCAAAGGCGCACAGGCCGTGAACGCTGCCGCTACAACGGTTAAAGGTGTGGCGCCAGTGGCGCAAGTGGTTGCTCCTTCCACAACCCCATTAACCACTGGACAGATGCTGGTTAATGCAGGCAAGCAAGTGGCGACCGGTCCTGGCAAGATCTACGCAGCCGGGATGGCAGGTGAAGCGGCAGGCGAAACACATGCAGCAGCCATAGAGAATGGCGTAGACCCAAATAGAGCCGCCGAGATTGCCACCATGGACGGCCTCACGTCTTATTTCTTGGCGCGCATGGACTTAGAAAGTGGAGCTATTTCTGCGGCTGCGGGTCCCGCTGCGAGCAAGACAGCCAAACAATGGTTCTTGGGTGGACTTCTGCGACCATTTAAGAGTGACGTTGCCAAACGTGTCATGCGGAATGTCGCGTGGGAAGGTGGCTCGGAATCACTTGATCAATGGATGCATCTGTCGCGCCTCCAGGATGCGGGCGTTGAGATTAACACAGAGGATAAGATTCGCGCCACGGCACAGGCAGGTATCTTCGGAGCCGCGGGTGGTGGCATCGGTGAATTGGGCGGCTATCTTGATTCACGCAGCGAACTGAAGAAATGGCGCCACCTCTTCGCTATTGAGCATCAGGCAGAAGCGGTTGAAGCACTCAAGCGTGCAGCTGCTGGCCAACCTGTGGCCACTGACGCGCCCGGCGGTCCGGCGGCTATAACGCAGAATGGCGGCGTGATCTTCAAGGATGGCGCTGTGGTTCATGGCGACGGCACGATTACCACGGTTAACGGCGTCGTCACCGACACGGAAGGCCAACCTATCACGATTCGCCCCGAAGTCAATCAGCAGTCTACGATTGATCTCTTCCGATTGATTCGTGAGAGCGACTTGAAGGTGCAGCATCTGCCTGTAGATAGCATTGCCGTCAACGACCGTGTGAAGCAATTCAAGGCAGATGCTGATGCGGCTACCGGCGTGGTGGCAGGAGAACGCTTACAAGGGGCGTACAATCCGATCCCTGCCAAGCCAATTCTCGTCATGGAATTTGCCGATGGACACCGCGAGGTCGTAACGGGCCGTCACCGGTTGGACCTGGCCAAACAGAATCAGATGGCGCAGATTCCTGCCAATATCATCTACGAGAAGGACGGATGGACGATTGAGTCCGCACGTCTGATGGATGCCTATGACAACATTCTCGATGGCAAAGGCAGCGACCAAGATTTCGTCAACTTCTTCCGGAACAGCAAGCTTGACGCACAGACGCTGGCCGAACACCCTGAACTCTACGGCCGCAAGCGTCAAGCAGAAGCAAAGCTGTTGGCCGAAAATGCCAGCGACGACCTCTACACATTCTTCATGGGCAAAGACGAACGCATGACGTTGGACGTAGCTTCGGCCATTGCGCGAGAAGCGCCAATGGGTGCCAATGCCTACGCCGGTGATATTCAACGCGCAGTGATGCGCGCTGTACTCAACGATGGCGTTCGTGCGACCGATGCTGCAATCATGGCACGTTCCTTAATGAGTGCCTATAAGCAGCGCATTGAAGCCAAGGGCATCCAGCAGCTCTCACTCTTTGGTGACGATGACTCCTTCCAGTTAGCCATGACGCTCGAAGCGAAGTTCGCCAGCAGCAAGGTGCGCGAAATTGAGACCGACCTACGCGCACTCAAGCAAGCAACCGGCAAGCAGTCGGGCAACCTTAAAGCTCGCGAAGCACTGCTGAAGAAGTATGGCCTTGAATCCTCGGAAGATGTGGAAGGCATGCAACGCGTCATTGGCGAATTGGAAGCCAGGAAGGTGCGCTGGCAGAATTACTACACCAACCCCGACCTCGCGCAACAAGCCCATGCCTACGCAAAGCAAGCACTACACCTTGACGATATCGCCGTGGAAATGCCCGACGGCCGCATGACAACGGTTAACCAAGAAGCAGGAGCCGTGGCGGCTACCAATGCGGACGCCGAAACTGACACTGGAGATAATCCAGATCAGGGCGGCTTTGACTTCTCGATGATGCCAAAGCCAAAGGCAGTATTACAACCCGTCAACGACTCGATTGAGTCGCGCTTCACGGTGGAAAATGCTCCCCACTTCTCGGTCGTAAGCGATGAGGGGTTGATGACGGTCGATATCGCAGACGGTGCGACAGAGGCCGAAATTAATCAAGGCCTCAAGCAAGTTCTTTCAACTGCACGAGAAGCAGGCGTAGAAGTGAAAATAAACTCACACGACAGGCTTACTAACGTGCAACGAGAAGCCATCCTTGAGCATAATCAATCAACGCCAACGTCAATTGAGCGCCGCTATGTTAAGGCGGATAAATCTAAAAGACCTGGATGGTTGAAGGCAACAAATGGGAAGGTTACTCAGCTTAGCGAACGTCAATGGACACATGTACGTTCTGGAGGTTTCAAAGCATGGTTTGGCAATTGGGAGGCATTATCCCGCGGTGCAATTCTCAGGAATGCTCCAGTCGTTAAAATGCCAACAGGATCGATCCCCTATGCGTCTAACAAGCGAAGTGAAATCAAGAAGCGCCTAACCGACTGGGCAAAGCGCAAAAATTTCGGAGGATTCTACGACACGGAGATCGGGAGAGTTCAAATAGACTTTCATTCAATCAAGACGACGCTTGGACATCCTCGATGGGGCGAAAAGAAACTTCGAGCCATCTACACCTTAGAAGAAGGCTTTAAGCATGCTGTTTATATTAATAGCATGCCAGATCTTATTCACGGCAATCTGATCAATCACTATTTCGCCTATAGAGTCGATGACAACGGGACACCGTCTTTAATATTTTGCCGCGCACAAGAAGATGCTAATAAAAACAGAATCTACTTACACGAATTTTATACCGAAGCAGAAATAATAAAAGGCGGCACTGTAAAGCCCGGAGCGGTCTATGACGCGCTTACCGATAGTGCCACCTTTGGCAAAATAATACTAAATCCTCTCTACAATATCAATCCTAAAAATGTTTCGAAAGTTGTAGACGAAAATGGAGAGCCGCTTGTTGTCTATCACGGAACAGGAGAAGACTTTAAAATCTTCCAGCACTCCAAGATTGGATTCAATACAAAGAATAAGGGCATCTTCGGGAACGGATTCTATGCCACCGACCAGCGCAGTTTAGCAGAACGGTATGCAAAGTATAATCGCACAAATGGCAAAGTAATGTCACTCTTCGTAAATATGCGAACCCCCTTTCGGTGGAGTGATCCAGCGAGTGTTGAGATTGCGCGAAAATTAGGTTTCCCGGAAAGTCGCATTAAGAATGGGAAGCTGCTCCCTCTGGTTGAAGAGCGGCAAATTCTCGATTTTACGGCAAAACTAAAGAATGCAGGCTACGATGGCACTATCTACACGTACCCTGAGGGCGGCAGTGAGTATTGCGTCTGGGACTCCAACCAATTCAAGTCTGCTACAGACAATCATGGTGGATATAGCGATGCAAATCCAAACATTGATATGAATGTGGCCGACGAGATGCGTTCGACACTGGAGAGCACGGTGTATCCAAACGGTGGACGCGTTCCTGTGGTGGGTTCACCTGCTGCCGAGAAGGGGCGCATACCATTGGCGCTGTACCATGTGGTCGGCATCTATCGCACGCTGGCGGGGCGTTACCCGAAGGTTGTCAAGGATGCCAACAGAGGCCCGCGCAGTGCGCTGGGTTGGTTTAAGGGCGATACGCAAGATATCGCCGTTCGCGCACAACTCTTTGGCCTTGCTGATGCTACGGATATTCAGGCGTTGCACGACGATTTGAAACAGAAGGGATTCTTCCGCAACGAAGATCCGAATTGGTGCGCACACCACTCCAAACGTGTTGTGATTCACGAAAAGCGCCTTTCCCAAATCAAACTCCACGAGGCGCTCAACAAATTGGTTGACCGGCGTATTAAGTCGGGCATTCACCAAGGCATTGGCACAAAGGTAATGGCTCACGAACTATGGCACTACATTGACCAGCTTGACGGCGTGAAGGTGCGCGAGCACGGCAACTTCCTTGCGCACATCTTAAATTTAAAGCAGTCTCACGCCGAAGTTATGCCGGAGACAGCATTCACGACCGACACGGAACTCATCAACGAGGCGACCAACTTCATTGCCTGGTGGATGGGCATTAAACCTGACCAGGTGCAATATCACAAGCAGCCGAAAGAGGCCTACGCCGAGATGGGCGCAGCATTATGGTTGGATCCCGGAGCCGTCGCACAACGCGCGCCGAAGTATTATCGCGCAATGATGGAAGGCATGCAGCGCCATCCGAGTGCCATGCGTGCCTGGGAGAAAGCCGTGGCCGCCATTGAAGGTAAGACTGACGTGAGCGGGCTCATGGATCGTCTATCGGCACAATGGAGTCGTGAGGCCGAAACGGAACGGCGTAGACTCCGCAGCCGCCTACAGCGCGTGGCGCCGGAAGGGGCGAATCTCTTCGAACGTCTCTACTACCGATTCTTCGGCGCTAACAATGCGATGAAGTTTGCGCGCATCTTTACTGACAAACATGCGCCAGTTGTCATGGTGGCCAACGAAGCCACCTCTATTGCATTGCGTCAAGCAGAGAAGATGGTTAAGAAGGGCAAATTAACGCAGGACGAATACAACGCACTGAAACTGGCTGCCAATGCAGCTGTAGAAGACGTTAGTTACCTCTTGACCCAATATCGCCATCAGTACGGAAGGTCCAAAATCTTCCTGGCAGACCTCTCCGAGAAGGTTATTCAAGCCTCTCGAAAGCTTGATGTGGATATGCAGACGTTGGCCAAGTACCTCCACCTGAAGCGCGTCATCGAGATTGGCGACCGCGCAACGGCATTGGGTATCGATGCGCCGACTGCACACAAGGCACTCAATCAGATGAGTCGTGAACTTGGCCTTTCAAAGATGCGCAACGTCATCTCCATGGCTAATCAATTCCGAGCCGTCTATGAACAAGCCGTTATCAACAACGCGCAAGTCGCCTCCATGCTTGGCCCCGACAATATGCGCCTCCTTCAGCGCAATAAGCACTATGTCACGATGCGCCATGTCGATGATGCGGGTCAGATTGTCGACATGCACGAACAGCTTGACCAGAAAGGCAAGGCTGGGCGCGATCCGTTAACGCTCGCACTCACACAGATGATGCGGATTGGCGGCGGCATATCCACGGAGACGGGTTATCGTTTACACCGTCTGACTGGTAGTTTCAGGGCCACCTCCAATCCGGTGACTGCAACGGCAGAGACTGCGGTGGCAATCATTGAAGCGGCACAGAAGAATGCCATGATGATTGAATTGGCAGACACACTGGAGCGATTTGAGTTTCCGGAATTCCGGATTCTCGAAAAGGGCGAAAACGAGGTCAACAACGACCGCTTCGGCACGGTTCACTTCATGAAGAACGGTGAAGTAAAGGCGATGGTTGTGCCACGCGAAGTGGCTGACGCGGTGATGGATAAATCCACGTCAATCCCTGGCATTACCACCTTCTGCCGATTTATTAACGCTGGACGAACGACGAACAATATCACCTTCATTGCGCCTGCGTACGAGCGCGATCTCGCCGCATTCGCAATCAATAACAAGGGATTTAAGCGGTCGCCACTCCACTGGTTAAGCGCCTTCAATCTCGGCACAGCCATGCGCCTTATTCCCGGTAAGCCTGGTGCGGTTCTTGGTGGCGCTACCGACGCCGGGGCCTATGTGGCGATGGCGGCACAATTCATTCCCCCTCACGTCATGAAGTCAATCGGGCAACATCCGCTCGGACGATTCCTCTTCAATACCTCGACAGTGGAATACTGGACAAGTTTCGGCCACAAGATGGCGCGCATGATTCAGCGTGGCGAGTTCGAACAGACTCTTCAGGAGGCTAAGGCTGCACGCGAAGCGGGTAATATTTCGAAGGCGGAAGAATTGGAGTATTGTGCCGTCATGGCACGTAAGGCACTTGAAGATGGCGTGCTGCTCACCTTGCGACAGATGCGCAACGACGACTTCGTAAAGTCTGATCTGAAGCAACTCTTCGACAAGTACGAAATCTCCTTCGAGGACGATGTTGACGTAATGGCGCCTCTGCCAGAGCGCGTATGGAAGGTGCTCAAGGATCCCAAGCAATGGGGAACGGCCGCTTGGCAGAGTGCGTCTAAGAGCGCGCACGGGATCTGGGAAGGCATTGGCAATCTGAGCGAGCTTGAAGAGATGACCGTCAAACTCGCAGGTTATTGCGCACTGCATAATCAAGCGACAGCTGGTAAACAACAGTTCAGTGACAAGGACCGCAAGCGCATAGCCTTGCAGACTACTGAGATGGTTGGTTCGCCAGACTTCGCTGCGCGTGGACTCCTTGCACAGATGATCGAGATGAGCACGTCGAGCTTCTGGAATGCACGCCTGCGCGCAGGACTGCGATCGGTGAAGTCTGCGACGCAACATCCTGGCTCGTGGTTTGGTAAGGCAACACTGCATGCGTTACCGACGCTCACCTCACTCATGGTTACCTCAGGTTTACTCAGAAGGTCGCTCGTTTGGCTGCTCACGGACGACAACGACGAAGAGAAGCTCAAGGGCACGGTGGCGGGTTCGGTCATTGATGCCCTGCGCTGGCAGGAAGAGGCAATGAAGAAGGTGTCTGTCTACGCGCAGCGTGCCTACCGCTGCCTGCCAATCTGGTTCGACGGCCTGACGACAATCTGCCTCAAGCTTCCTATTCCTGACGAAGCGAAACTGATTGACATGGGTATTCGCGCGACCTGGAATAAGTTTGCAGAGAAGTGCGGACTGGGTTCACCCGATCCGGGCATCGGATTCGATCATGTGGTCCATGAAGCAGCCAATCAATTCGGCTTCGATCCGAGCGATCGCGGCTCTATTTGGAGCTTCCTCACGCCGTTTGTCAGTCCGTACCTGTTCGGTTCTAATCCGCACGAATCCTACAGAGACGCGCCGATGTATTCCGAACGAGATTTCAAGGCGCGATTCTTGGAGCCAGCCAACTTCGCAGAGAAGGTGACCCATAAGACTTGGAACGCCTCTCCCTTTGCGCAGCTCTACCGTTTCCGTGAGTCTGACGGTGGGCCACACTCCGACAGTACGAAGGAATTGCGTTTCATCCTCAACTTCCCCGTGGTCGGCCCGACACTCGCGCGATTCTGTTCGGTGGACTCCGGCGGCGATATGCAGACCTTGCGAGAGTATGAGAAGATTGACGAAGCGCAGCGCGCCGCAGACCGCATCAAGGTGGAACAACTCTTCCTGAAGATGGAAGCGCAAGAGGAATTGTCGGCCGAAGATACACTCTTTCTGCTACAGAATACCGACCGCCTGAAGCAGCTCTTCAAGGAAGCTAAGAAACCAAGCGCATTGCGTAAGCTTGAATCGATTAAAAGCATTAAGGATTCCGATACGCGCCTGCGTGCGATTGATGCGATTAACGCTAATTAGTGTAGACATCTACACGAACACCCGCCTAAGCGCCACTTTGGAGCACTTAGGCGGGTGTTCTTTTGCAACAATAAAAGCACGACAGCGGAGAGTAGCGCAGCCCGTTGTGCCGGTAAACATGGCGCGTTCCGAGCATGAAGGATAACTCATGGAAGACCAATACGATGATGAAACCTCTGAAGACTTCGACGATGTGATTGATTCACAAGATGACGGGGACGAAGAAGAGGATACCGACGACGAAGAAGACACCTCTGAAGACGATGACGCTGACGAAGCGGAAGAGGAAGAAGAGGAAGACGAAGACGAAACCAAAGGCGAAGGTCTGCCTGAAGGCGTCAAACGTCGATTCGCGAAGCTCACCAAAGCACGAAAGAGTGCAGAAGAGAAGGCAGCCAAATTGGAAAAAGAGTTGAACGCCGTTAAGAACAAGTACGGCGAGACCTCTCCCAAGACGCTGATGGCCATTGCGCAGAAGCATGGCATTCTTCCTTCGCTCCTTTCGGCCAAGAATGCCAAGATGATTGAGCGAGCCGATGAATTAGAGGCGAACATCTCAACGCTTGAGGACACGCTTGATGACATGAATGACCGGCGCGAAGATGAGATTGTAATCGGCGGTGAAACTTACACCCGCGGCCAAATCAGCAAGCGTCTGCGCCAGCAGAAGAAGGAATTTGCTGAACTGCGCGACGACGTAAAGACGACGCGTAAGCAGTTGGCGGCGCGCTGTGAGAAGTTGCTGAAGCTCGGACTCGAAGCCGAAAAGGCGCAGAAGAAGGGCGGCAAGCAGAACAAGAAAACCCGCGAAGAAGAAGGTTTGCAGCCTCTCGCCCAGCGTAAGCGCAAACTCAATGGATTAGATCCAGAGAGTGGCTCCCGCTCGACGCCGAAGAGTCGCGAAGAACTCCTGGCACTTCGCAGAAACCTCGTCGCTGCGGTACGTCGCGGCGATTAACTAAGGAACCATTACCATGGCTGCCGGCATTTTTAACACGACTATTCCACTCACGTCGCACAACGACTACACTGAATCTCTCATCCTCCTCAAGCCCGAAGAACTCGTGCTCCTGAATCACTTGAAGCGCACTTACCCTGGCATTAAAGACGCCAAGGCGTGGAAGCGCTCCAACGAACTTCAGGGCCGCCAGATTAAGTCCTACGAGGCAATTGCCGAAGGCACGGACAAGACGGACGGATTTGCACACCGCAACAATACGATCGTCGAATCTATCATCGAAGTTGGCCAGTCCAACGGTTACGCCATCACGCGTGAACAGCTCATCTTGAATCGTTCGCTCGTCAAGCACAACTATCTCGATGAATTGATTGACAATGATGCGGCCGACTTCGCTCGCTCCATTGAGCACGTCATTGGCTCTCGCCAGGAATGCGTTGATAAGACCTCTCCGACCGTTGTCACCAAGACCCGCGGTTTGATGAGCTGGTTGCAGCCCGGCGCGCACACCGTGCTTCCGATCGCAGACGGTTTCCGTCCTGCTACGGAAATTGCGCTCGGCAAGGATGATACGCTCACCGAAGCCGTACTCAAGGAGGCACTTGTGGCCGCTCGTAAGAACGCCGGTCATGCGCTCAATCTTGTTGGCTTTGTCGGTTTGGATGCCAAGCTCGCCTTTGCAGACTTCCTCGGCAAGATTCCTGTGCAGCGCAATATGGACGCCAAGGATACCACGATCTTCTCGATGGTTGACTTTTTCAAGTATGACGCCGCGAATTTGAAGTTGGTTCAGCTCGACGGTCTCGACTGCGATCCGACTACGCTTGAGCCTACCAACGCCTCTGGCTTCTCTGGCGCATTCATTGAGCTCGATAATTTCCAGCTTGAATTTGCACAGCAGATTACCCACGAAGACCTCTCCACGAAGACGGATAAGGGTTCCGGTAAGAAGGGTATGCACCGTGCTATGTTCCGTTTGAACTGCACCGGCTTGCTCGGCTCCTTCCGTATGACGAAGAGTTTGACCTAAGCTTCTGCGCCCCGCTGGTGCTCGGCGGGGTGCCTCTAAGCAAAGCATTGTAAACCAATCCACATACAACCCCGCCGACTACATGGCCAAAGTCTAATTAACTCCTTTTGGCAGCCATGTGGTCGGCTTTTAATTTGAAGTTATGAAACGTCTCGACACGCGTCTGCCAGTTTCTGAGGAAGAGCGATCTCGGCTTGAAGAACGGTGCCGGGAATACGCTTCCAACGCACTCTCCATACATCAACTTAACAAGGACGCCAAGAAGCGCTTCGCGGCCGAATCGCCTTATGGAATTGACGGCATTAAGCGGCATCATAAGTCTGGAGATCGCATTCGGCCATTTAAGGGATCAGCCAACAATGCGATCCGTTGGGCAGACGCCATTGCGGATGCCGAACGTTCGATGGCGATTGAGATCGCGCGCCGCGTGAATCTCGTGGTCCGCCCGATTACCGCAGACGAGATGTCTACGCGCCACGCAGCTGCGCTAACTAAATTGATTGACTGGGGCATCTCGGCGCTCGGCAACGAACGGTATCGCCAACTTGAGATGGCAGTCAACTATGCGCTCATTGACACCCCGGCGATTGCACTCCTAACATTGGATTGGCAGACGCGCACAATTCATGGTCCACGTGTGGCACAAAAGGACCAGGTGGCAGCAGCACTTCTCAGCGCACTCTCTGATATTTCCGCTGACGATTTGGATAATGCAATTCTCATTGGAGATATCCCTGAACGCATTAGCGTAGCGGCCGCAACGATCCTCTCTACGTACACGGAGACAGCCGAACGCGTATTGCGCGCATTTGCGGAAGATAATCAGGTGGAATATATCGCACGCGTTGCGCGCGAAGAAGTTCCAGCGCTCAACGCATGGCAATTCGGTACCGAGTTTCTGATTCCTTCAAAGACGTGCGACTTTCAATTCCTATCGCCGTGGTATCGCGTTGAATGGGTGAGCATTCCGCGATTGTATGACTTGGCCGAAGCGGGCGGCTGGTCCAATGAGTTCGTCGAAGCGACCATTAAATGCAAGGGTCAGTCGCTCAATCTTGCCACAGAAGACACCTTTCGCGTCAGTGACGATTACCGAGAGATGGTGCAATTATGCTACGCCTACACGATTGACGAGACGGCTACCGGCGAGACTGCACGTTGGCAAACAATCTTCTCGGCGGCACCAGGCTTGACCGCTTGCGGACGTGAGATTATGCGCATTAACAAGGCCAAATGGCCAGCCGTGCTTCTGACGCGCGAACGCAACTCCGATAACCTGCTTGACTCTCGCGGATTGGCATTGCTCGCCAGTCCGGCGCTCGACTTGGCGAAGAAACTCGTTGATACGGGGAGCAACAATGCTATCGTCGGAGGCCTGCCGCCGGTGCTCTCTCGAGGCAATGGCGAACAAAAGATCTCGCTCAATCCACTTGCAGCAATCAAGCTGCGATCGAACGCTGAACTGAAGTTTTTGCAGCCACCGGCGTATCCAGCGCAAGGCAATAATGAAGTTGATCGCCTCAAATCTGAACTCTACGACTATTTCGGTATTGCCACGAAAGACTCAGACCTTGAAACAATTACAACCCGCCGCCGCCACCGTATGGGCACGTTCATTGGAGTGTTGCGCGACCTGTATATGGCATTGTTGTCACTGATTCAGGCGAACGCCTCCGACGCACTCTTGGCCAGGATCCTCGGAAACGACGCAACGCTTCCAGGCATTCGCACAGACATTGACGGTCACTTCACGCTGACGCTTGAATGTAATGTGGATGATCTGATTACCGAAAACGTCATCAAGAAGATTCAAGTGTTTGGCCAGATAATCGGAACGCTTGACCGTCAGAAGGTTGTCGATACCGCGCCGATCATGAAGTCGGCCATTCGTGCATTGTTTCCCGATGTGTCCGAAGATGCGTTGCGTGCCGTTGAAGATGCGACTCAGGCTGATCTAAAGGATGAAGAAGAGAACTTCATCAAGATTAAGGCTGGATTGCGGCCGCAGATGAATGTCGAAGGTGGCTGGAATTATGCTGCGCGATTGCAATTCTGGCAAGAGCAGTTGCAGCAGAACCCGGCGGCGATTGAAGAGATGTCGCCCGAAGCGCAGGCATTTGCTCAGCAGTGGATGCAAGCCTTGCAGCAGCAAGACCAGCAATTCGGGGCCAATGCTGAACTCGGACGCACCGGTGCGCCGGATGTTGAACCCATGGCTTAAGAGAGGATAAGACAATGGCTATCACTTTTACTGAAACGAAGAAGAAGTCGTTAGAAGAACGCCTTGCCGAACGTCAGCGTCAAGCGATTGACCGCGCAAACGCCTTAAAGGAAAGCGCTTACAACAATCGCCTCGCGGGAATTGGATTAGAGGACAATCCGAGCGCAGCCAAGGTGCACGGTCAACGTGAGCTTACCGCTAAGACGGGGCCGAACGGTAGAACTTACCTCTATGACAAAGAGGGTAATATCACCGTCGGGACAGACTTCCAGCGCGCAATGGCGCCAGATGAATACCGGAAGCTTGAAACCGAAGAAGGTCGCAGCGAGGTCTACGCGCCGGAGAAACGCGTACGTGGCGTGAGCTATGTCGGGAGTCAGCAGCTTGATCCGCGCGAGCTTGCGATGAAGGCGCGTGAGCGTGCGCTTGATCGCGCCGGTATGACTGATATGAAGGCGATCAATAAGGCGCTTCAGATGCGCCGTAATATCCGTTCGGCGATGGAAGCAGAAAGCGGTCCGAGTGCTGCACAGAGGGAAGTAGCCAAACGGTGGAATCTTGAACGCACGTTCGGCGGAACGCATGGCGCAAAGGCACGCGTAGCGCAGATGGGTATCGACGATGCTCGCCGCCAGGCTGAGCGCGACCAGGCGCTCACACTCGCCATCCTCGGCCACGACAAGGATCGCGACGTTGCCAAGCTTCAGAATGAGGGCAATCTTGCCGTCGAAACGCAGCGCGGCACGAACGCCGTCGACCTGGCCAAACAACAAGGCGCTGACAATCTCGCCGTCGCCAAACAGCAGGGCGCAGACAATCTCGCCGTCGAGACGCAGCGCGGTGCAAACGCCGTTGATCTGGCCAAGCAACAGGGCGCAGACAATCTCGCCGTAACGCAAGCCCAGGGCACGAACGCACTAAATGTTGCCAAGCAACAAGGCGCTGACAACGTTAAAATCGCCGAGATGCAGAGTGCAGACGCTGCCAAGGTTAAGGCGGCTGAGCACGTCAAGAATATAGAGAAGCGCTCGAACGATATTCTCACTCTGGCCGCAAAGTTTGCCAACAAGGGCGCAGCGAGCCCCGAAGACAAGACCCTTCTGGTGTCTATCGTTAATTCCTCCAGGCTGCCGAATGACCTTAAGCAAGCTCTTCTCCAGAATCCGGACAACACCAATCTCGTGCCAGTGTTCGAGGCACTCATTGGCGATGCGAATCGTTACCGCGCCGAAATTGGCCTGCCACCGATTCAATTCAATAGTGCGTCGGCCAACAATATACCTAGCCCAATCATAAACATCTAATCACCACTTAAATTATACAATCTGTTACACATTCACCAATAATCACCGCATTTTCAACATTTAGAACACTCTCTCCCAGTGGAGTTACCTCGGGATGTGTGCTCACTTCAATGCCTGCTGCCGCGAGCCGTTCGCGAACAGTAAAGAGGTCTTTCTCCTGGGGAAGCTTACATTTCTGGCCTTTGTAAGGGGTTAAAAGTGCTTGTCTGACACCTTCTGTTGCCAGAGAGCGCGCTTGATAAGCAAATGTGCGAAGTTGAATTGGGAGAAGTAAGAGGGTAATCCCGGTAAAAATGATGGGTTTGCCAATGGCGAGCAGTTTTTCAGGACAGTGCCATCGGCAAGCGTAAAGGAGATTGTAGGCTGCCAAAAAGGGGAATGCCCAGATTTGCGGGAAGTAGCGATTATAGCCGATGTATTTCAGCGGTGCGAGGTTGGCGGTGATGAAGATGAAGACCGCGAGCCAGAAGATACTGTTTTTCTTTGAGCAAAGAAGTGCAAGACTGCTGCCAACCATCAGGATGCGAAACCCTGTGCCTAGCCCGCTAACGCCGCTGGCTACGTAAAACGCCGGCGAGAAGTCGGGGGAGGAATACCACCAGGCGCAGCCTTTAACCGCAAGTGTTTGTGAAAACCACGCATAGCATATTCGGGCGAAATAACCCATTTGCTCACCATCGGGATTCCCCCGGAAGTCAGAAGTGATGTCAATGATTGGGATTGTTGAGGAAAAGGTCATTGAAGGGTAGAAGGGGGAACCGTATTGAATCCATGCAGTCAGCAATGGTGCTGCACCAATCACGAAGACGAGGGCAAGAAGAAAGGTAACGAACCAATAGTAGTGCGATTTTCGCCATCCGGAAAGAAACCCGATACACAGTAGAAGCATCCCGCAAACAAACCCTGTTGTTTTGGCAAGCATACAGAAAAAGAGCCCAATTCCATAACTGACTAGATCACTCCAAGCGGCTGTTTTCATCCAGCGGAAACAGCCAAGTACGGCAATCATGAATCCGGCATAGGCGGTGTAGTCTACATGTCCGGCAAGGAAACTGGTGATTTTTGTCGTGCCGGTGAGACTGAACGCAAAGAGAAATGCCGTAGCGTGGGAGCAGGGCCAGTGTATTTTTGCGAAACGGAATGCAGAACAAAAGAGAGTGAAAAGTAGCGTCCATCCGAGCATGGCGTCTGCACACCAAAGACCGCATCCTTTTGCAACAATTGCTCCGCAAAGTGCGGAAACTTTGGGAAGGAAGAGGGTATGATAAGGCGAGAGGATGCCTTTCCCGTCCACCAACGTTTGAAACTTCTCAATGGATGAATCAAAAACAGGGTTCCATCCATCAATTAAGAGTCTCTGCATGGGTAAGTGATAACACATTGCATCTGTTCCGGTATAGGAAAATGTATAGGCGGTGAAAAGAAGAATACCTGCTGTAGAGAGAAGAAAGCAAAGAAGCCGCTTGAACGAATGCAGACTTGCAGCAAGTGCGGCAATGAAGAAGCCCGCGTGGAAATAAAAAGCACAGACGCTTTTGCCGAAAAAGAATCCGCATCCACAAAGTGTTAAACTGATAATCAACATTAACGGCAACAGAATCTCAAGCGTCAGCAATTCATTACTGCGCAACCACGCCCGGCCATGATGAAAGCGGAGACGAAAACGGGCCAAAGGCGTTTTGGCAATCTTCTGCTCAGACATAAAAAGCACACCTTCCTTTCGTGTACTTTAACTGAGGCCCTAGGATAGCCGTAAGCGAATACACGTCAAGAAGGTGTGCTGATACAGCACACCTCGCAGGACCCGTTGCTCGCTTATTGAAATTTCCTAGGTTTCAGTTAAAGCAACTTAGTCTGCAAAATGCAGTTTTATTACAACTGCGGCTCACCCGCAGCGTGCCAAAAGTATAACAAAATCTTCAGGGGGGTGCGCGAATATGGGCAAGTACATTCATTTTGTGTTGCGAATAGAGAGACGGTGGCACTTTAAGCCTATGGCAGGATATCCGGACGAAGCTTGCAGCGTACGATTTGAACATCGGCGAAAGGCGTGTTGAAGATCGCCGAAACTGCGCGTCATTGTCGCCGACTTTCCGTTGCGGTTTCGCCGATGTGCAACGCGTGTTTTGGCGCGAGGGGGATTGAGGATGTTCAAGTGGCACACGGGGGATTGTTTTAATCGCATTGTGGTATGAGGACGGCGCATTTTCAAGGTGCTTTTTGATGATTCCGTGCTTGTGCCGTATCGGGCAGATATACTATAATTATCGGAGAAAACGTTGAGTATGAAAGGATGGTTATGGCCTCTTCTGAACAATCGGCCCGCTGTGCGCAGGTGCTTTTGGCAATTCGCGGTGAAGTTAATAAAATGCTTGTCGGGCAGGACCATTTGTTGGACAGTCTCTTAATTGCGTTGATGACGGGAGGCCATATTCTTTTGGAAGGCGTGCCCGGCTTGGCAAAAACGACGGCAGTCCGCGCCTTGGCGGCGGCGTTGGGGTTGGAAACGCGCCGCATTTCGTTTACGCCGGACTTGCTCCCGGCAGACGTCACAGGAGGCTTGACCTATAATCACAAGGATGGGACGTTTACGCCACGCAAGGGACCAGTTTTCACCAATCTCTTAATTGCCGATGAAATCAATCGTGCCCCGGCCAAAGTGCAGTCTGCGCTGCTTGAAGCAATGCAGGAGCGTCAGGTGACGCTTGGAGACGCAACTTATTCACTTCCGGAGCCTTTTTTGGTGATGGCAACGCAAAATCCGATTGAACAGGAAGGGACGTATCCGCTCCCGGAAGCGCAAACGGATCGTTTTATGCTCAAGTGTGTGGTAAAACATCCTCCGCGTGAAGATGAACGCCGCATCATGAATGCCAATACCCGCGCTGAAACGATGCAAGTGCTTCAGCCCGTCTGTTGTGTAACCCCTGATGATTTGGCTTTGTTGCGGCAGGCGGCATCGGAAGTGCATTGCGATGTGAAGGTGGATGATTATATCTTGGATTTAGTCTTTGCTACGCGTGAGCCCTCCGCCGTCAAAGGTCTTGAAGACTTGAAAGGTGCGATTCAGCTCGGTGCTTCGCCGCGTGCTTCTATCTGCTTGAAACTCGCTGCCCGGGCAATGGCACTGCTGCGCGGACGTATGTATGCCACACCGCAGGATGTAAAAGATGTCGCCCACGATGTTCTGCGGCATCGTCTGTTGTTGACGTATGAAGCAGAGGCGGAAGCATTGACACCGGAATGCGTCATTGATCGCCTGTTGGCTGAAGTGCCAGTGCCGTAAGATCAAAAGTTGCTTGACGTGTATCGGTATGGATATTGATACAGAAGAACTTTTGACCGAGGTGCGGCGCATCCGCATCCTGACACGCCGCCTGATGGATGAGCGGTTGAGTGGGGATTATCACTCGGTTTTCAAGGGGCAGGGAATTGAATTTGACGAGGCACGTCCTTACCAACCAGGCGATGACGTCCGTGCGATTGATTGGAATGTCACGGCAAGAACCGGCGAACCGTATGTCAAACGTTTCAGCGAAGAGCGCGAATTGACGGTGCTTTTTATGGTGGACGTTTCAGGTAGTCAGAGCTTTGGAACCGGCGGCCGCTCGAAGGCTGCGCGCGCAGCTGAGCTGACAGCCCTGTTGGCAATGACGGCAATGGATAATCACGATAAGGTGGGCCTGGTGCTCTTCTCTAACCGCGTAACAACGTTTATTCCTCCTCGGAAAGGACGCACCGCAGTCCAAAGATTGGTACGCGAAGTCTTGGCAACCGAGGAGACGCGTGAAGGTACGTGCATCCGTGAAGCACTGCGGTTTGTCTCTGCCACGCAACGGCGTAAAGCGGTCGTCTTTCTTGTTTCCGACTTTCAAGATAGCGGATACGAGAAGGAGCTGACAGCCTTTGCGCGGCATCATGATGTGATTGCCTGTCGTATCACCAATCCGGCAGAACTGGCACTCCCGGCGGTAGGGCTTGTAGAGCTGCTTGATCCGGAGACGCATCAAACGATTTTAGTTGACACTGCTTCTGCCGCAGTCCGCGCGGCTTTTGCTGCGCAAAGTGCGGAAACCCGTCAAAAACAGGAGCGTATTTTTGCGCGTTCAGCCATTGATTTATTGGATATAAGCACAGATAAGCCATATGCAGAAGCCGTGCGGTTACTCTTCCGTCGCCGCGCATTAAGGAGGCATTAACGATTATGGACTCGGTGAAAGACATCTTTAAGATTGGGATCGGCCCGTCAAGTTCACATACGATGGGACCGCGAAGAGCTGCGCAAATGTTCTTGAAACGTGCGCCGCAAGCGGTTGGATTTCGGGTGACACTCTACGGGTCGCTCGCTGCAACGGGAAAGGGACATTTGACCGACAAGGCGATTGTTGATGTATTGGGTCCTGCGCGAACAGAAATCGTTTGGGAGCCCAACACCTTTTTGCCTTTCCATCCCAACGGAATGAAGTTTGAGGGACTTACAGATTCCGGAACAACAATTACCGCATGGGAAGTTTACAGCATCGGGGGCGGATTTTTGAGTGAAGGCCTTGGGCAAGCCCAGACCACCGTGGTGCCTTATCCGTATACGACAATGGATGGCATCCTCAAATGGTATGGAGAAACCGGGCGGATTTTTTGGGAGTATGTGCTGGAATATGAAGGGCAGCCTGTCTTTGACCATTTGCGCGGAGTGTGGGCGGTGATGCGTGATTCAGTGGAACGGGGGCTGGAAGCCGAGGGCGTGCTTCCCGGAGGTTTGGGGTTGCAACGTAAGGCCAGTGCCTACCACCGCAGAGCCGAAGGGATGCGGGAAGGGTTGCGTGGGCGCGGCTTGTTGTTTGCCTATGCGCTCGCAGTTTCAGAAGAAAATGCCGCCGGGACGGGTTTGATTGTTACTGCGCCAACCTGTGGAAGTGCGGGGGTGTTGCCGGCAGTGCTCTACTATCTCTATAAGCATCATGAGGTGCCGGAGAAACGTATTATCCGCGCACTTGCCACGGCCGGCCTGATTGGAGCGATTGTAAAGCACAACGCATCCATCTCCGGAGCAGAGGTGGGATGTCAGGGCGAAATCGGTGTGGCGTGTGCAATGGCAGCGGCGGCGGTGAATCAAATCTTTGGCGGTTCGCCAAATCAGATTGAGTATGCTGCGGAGATGGGGCTGGAGCATCATCTCGGTTTGACGTGCGATCCGGTGTGCGGCTTGGTGCAAATCCCCTGCATTGAACGGAATGCCTTTGCCGCAGCGCGGGCGATGGATGCGAATATGTACGCGAGCCTTTCTGATGGACGTCATAATATTTCGTTTGATAAAGTGGTGAAAACCATGCTTGAGACGGGGCATGACCTGCCGAATCTTTACAAGGAAACGTCTGCCGGAGGCTTGGCGAAGGATTGAGATTGTCGCGGACAAAGGTATGACCGGCGGGCGAAGGATAGGAAATCCTTCGCCTGTTCTTTGCGTTGGAGCTTGTCCGTGTTCCGGAGATGTATCGCCCGGTAACTTCGGAATAAGTGCATGGTGTGTAAAATGAATCCGCTCTTGAGCGGGAGAGCATTCAAGAGCGGATGGTTGTTCACTTAGATAAAGGTTACGGTGATTCAGAGCGCGGATTTTCGAGCTTCCAGAGCGGCAATTTGCGCTTCCAACTCTACTTTCCGGTCGCGCTGATTCTGAATAATCGCTTCAGGTGCCTTGGAAACGAATGCCTCATTTGAGAGTTTTGCATTGATTCCTTTGAGGAAGCCTTGCAATTTTACAATCTCTTTTTCCAATTTCTCTGCTTCTGCTTTAGTGTCAATCAGACCTTCCAGCGGCAAATACACCATGCCGGCGGTGAGCAACTTTGAGGGCATTGCCTTCGCAGGTGCTTCAGTGATGAAGGTGATTGCTTCAGCACGGATGGCGGCTTTGAGCGAGTCAATGTCGCGCGAAAGTTTGGCTTCAAGCGAGCTGTTTGCCGGATGAAGCAGCACGTTGACGGCGAGTGCAGGCGGCACATTGGCCTCTGCCCGGAGCGAACGAGTGCCGGTGATTAATTCGCGCTTGGTTTCGACATAGGCGAGCACCTCTTCGGAAAGTCCCCACGCCGTCTGCTGCCCGGTTGTATAACCGGTGGGATAGGGCGCACGCATAATTGAAGCTTCCTCGGAGCAATAACCCAATTGATGCCAGATTTCTTCTGTAACAAAGGGCATATAGGGATGGAGCAGACGCAGAATTTTTCCGTAAACATCGGCCAGTAATGCCATTACCTGGCGACGGCGCGCGGCATCTTCGGCATTCAGGTCGCCCTTGGCATATTCAAGATACCAATCGCAGAAGTCGACCCAGGCGAAGTCGTAAATAGCCAACGCTCCCTCCTGAATCCGGTATTTCTTCAGGGCAGCTTCCATTGCTGCACAGACGTGATTTGTCTTCAACAGCAAATGACGATCGTCATCATGAAGCAACGAAGCATCAAGAACGAGTGTGTCGTTTGCATAGTCGGCAAAAGAGAAATCGCCGAGTTTTTCTGCATTCATCTGCAGGAAACGGGCGGCGTTCCAGAGTTTGGTGCCGAAGTTGCGACCGATCTCAAACTTGCTCATGTCCACCTTGGTAT
Organism: Kiritimatiellia bacterium; assembly: GCA_017531445.1. Taxonomy (GTDB): domain Bacteria; phylum Verrucomicrobiota; class Kiritimatiellia; order RFP12; family DVOR01; genus Spyradenecus. The sequence goes on from JAFXKZ010000001.1 coordinate 350,372, forward strand.
CCGTTTCCATTGAGGTGATCAGTGCGAGCGAGAAGCGAAGTGCATCGGCAGAGTATTGATTGATGACTTCAAGCGGATCAAGTGAATTGCCGAGGCTCTTGGACATCTTACGGCCCTGTGCATCACGTACAATGCCGTGCAGAATAATGTTCTTGAACGGGGCCTTCCCCATAAACTCATAACCTGCCATCATCATACGTGCCACCCAGAAAAAGAGGATGTCTGCACCGGTAACAAGGTCTGCTGTGGGGTAATAGAAGTCCAGTTCCGCTGTTTTCTTGGGCCATCCGAAGGTGGAGAACGGCCAGAGCCAGGAGGAGAACCACGTGTCAAGCACGTCGGGATCTTGTGTGATTGCGGTTGTTCCTGCGCCGCATTTTGGGCAGGAATCGGGGGCTGTGGGCGAGGCCCATTCATGTCCGCAGGCACAGGTATATACCGGAATACGGTGCCCCCACCAGATCTGACGGCTGATGCACCAGTCCCGGATGTTCTCCATCCAATTGAAATAAACGCTCTCCCAACGTTTCGGCAGAATGGAAACTTCGCCTTTGCGGACTGCTTCAATCGCGGGTTGAGCAAGGGGCTTCATTTTGACAAACCATTGTTTTGACAGGCGGCTGTCAACAACGGTGTGGCAACGGTAACAGTGCCCGATCTGGTTTTGGTACGGCTCGATTTTCACCAGGTAGCCGCCCTTTTCCAAATCTTCCACGATGGCTTTACGGCATTCAAAACGATCCATTCCTTCGTAGCCGGAACGTGCATTCATTGTGCCGTCATCATTCATCACATCGACTTGCGGCAGATTGTGACGCTGGCCGACCGCGAAGTCGTTGGCATCATGAGCCGGTGTAATTTTTACTACACCCGTGCCGAATTCTTTTTCAACATAGTCATCAAAAACCACCGGGATTTCGCGCCCGGTCAGGGGCAACAACACCTTTTTCCCTTTCAGGTGTGCATAGCGTTCATCTTTCGGATTTACCGCTACCGCCGTATCGCCCGGCAACGTTTCAGGGCGCGTTGTCGCCACGGTGACGTAGTCATTTTCACTCCCAACCACCGGATAGCGCACATACCAGAGGTTGCCGTTGTTGGGTTCATGCTCCACCTCGTCATCTGCAAGTGCCGTGCCGCAACGGGGGCACCAGTTCACGATGTAGTTGCCACGATAGATCAATCCTTTGTTGTAAAGATCACAGAAGACTTTGGCAACGGCTGCCGAAAGACCTTCATCCATCGTGAACCGTTCACGTGTCCAGTCGGTCGAATTGCCCAATTTGCGCTGTTGACGCACGATGGTGCCACCGTATTCTTTGCGCCATTCCCAAACGCGCTCAATGAATGCTTCGCGTCCAAGGTCTTGACGGCGTTTGCCTTCTTTGCGCAATGCTTTTTCAACAACGTTCTGTGTGGCGATGCCTGCGTGGTCGGTGCCGGGCATCCAACAGGTGTTGTCACCGCACATACGATGCCAGCGCACCAGGACGTCCTGAATGGTTTGGTTCAAGGCATGCCCCATATGCAGGATGCCCGTGACATTGGGTGGGGGAATTACGACTGCATACGGCTTGCCTCCGGAGGCAGGGTCATCGTGGAAACAACCTTGTGCTTCCCAGCGGGGGTACCACTTGGCTTCAACGGCTTTCGGATCGTAATGTTTGTCCATCATGGAGCGCAGTCCTCTTACATTATTAAATAAAACGCGCGTTAGTATAGCACAATTTCTGCCGAACATCGCCCGATTTCTTTGTGGAGTGGGGGAAACCGCGGAAGGGAAGAGGCACGAGGGGCGAAAAGAGGATTTTTGGGAAATCGGCAGTCCTGCATGGCGGGTGCAGAGCGGGCGCGTTGGAGAGGCCTTGCAATATGGGCGAAACGGCGGCGAAACATCGCCCAAACAGCACTGCAATATCGGCGGCTTTCGGGGGCAATATCGGCGATGTTGCAGGAGTGGTTTCGGGCGGAACGGATGCTCCCATCTGCAAGGCTCCCGGAAGTAATCCTCGCTTCCGGGCAGGACTTCTGCGCGTGGCGGAGACGTACAGAAATGGCTTTTGTTCATGGAGGGCGTCTATCCCTGCGCTTCTTATGATAAAATATAGCAGTTATGAAGTATGATTTTCCTATCACATTGAAACGTCCGCTGGTAGTATTTGACATTGAATCGACGGGCACTTCCCCCAGGGCAGATCGCATTATTGAGTTGGCGGCAATCCGATTGAATCCCGATGGATCCTCCGATGAAGCAGAATGGTTGTTGAATCCGCAAATGAAGATCCCGGTGGAAGCCATTGCAATTCATGGCATTACGGATGAAGAAGTGGCACTTTGCCCTACGTTTCCGGAGGTCGCAGCCGAAATTTTCATGTTTTTTGATGGGTGTGATTTGGCCGGTTTTTCGGCGGGTTACTTTGATGCCCAAATCCTGAATGAAGAGTTTTTGCGTTGTGAAATTCGCAATTTCCACCCGGAAGGACGGGCACTTCTGGATGCTCAAAAAATTTATCACAAGCGCGAGCCGCGCGATTTGACGGCGGCTTTGCGGTTTTATTGCGGTAAAGAATTGGGCGAGGCGGCACATGGTGCCATGGCAGATACGCGCGCAACGCTGGAGGTGCTCATCGGTCAATTCAAACGTTATCCGGATTTGCCGCGGGACATCCCCACGCTCGATAAATTGTTCAATCCGCAAGATCCGCTGAATGTTGATCGGCTGGGACGATGGCGTTGGGTGGAGGGGGAAGTGTGCGTGAACTTCGGTAAGAAAAAAGGGGCGCGGTTGCGTGATTTGGCACAAGGAATTATTCCCGACGGCCGCTCCTTTTTGAAGTGGATGGTCAAGAGTGATTTCCCGGAAGAGACGCGTGTGATTGCCGAAAAAGCTCTGGAAGGGATTTTCCCCACGCGGGGAAATAAATGAATCCACGCGGTGCGACAGGGATTTAAGCGTAGAAAGGAGTGAGAGTGATGCGTGACATTACGGCATTCATAGAGACATTTCGTGAAACAGGTAATTACCGGACGCCTCCGGAACAATTGGGCAAACCGCGCCGCAACAGCGTGTGGAATTCAATTGTTTACAATGTGCGGGCGTTGGGAGGATCCATGCTGCGCGGAACGTGGCTTTCGCATCAAGGCCGTTTTGACGACCACCGCTGGCAAGAGTGCGGATTGCACTTGCTCTGGGAAACCGAACGCATGGGCACCGAGGTGATTCTTGAGGGCTTTGAACAATTGAAAGACGCAGGGCCGGTGGTCGTGGTAAGCAATCACATGAGCCTTTATGAAACGTTTGCTTTTCCGCCTTTGATGCGTGCGTTCGGTGATGTCGCCATCGTCTTGAAAGAATCGTTGATGCGGGTGCCGCTTTTGGGGCAGACCTTTGCCACGCGCAAGACGATTCCGGTGGGTCGCTCAGATCCGCGAGCCGATTTGAAAGCCGTGCTGGCGTGTGGCGAACGCTTCTTGCGCGAGGATAAGGCTTCGGTGTTGCTCTATCCGCAAGGTACGCGTCAGCCTTACTTTGATTGCCGCAAGTTCAATACGTTGGGTGTGAAGTTAGCGCAAAATGCCGGAGTGCCGATTGTTCCGGTGGCAGGGCAGACCGCATTTCTCGGCGTGGGCAAGTATACAAAAGATTTCGGACCGGTTGATACTTCCATCCCGGTACGCTTTGCGTGCGGACCGGTGATTGAGGTGACGCGGTCAAACGCAAAAGAGGCTCAGGCGCAATGCGTTGATTTTATTGCTTCCAAGCTGGAAGCGTGGGGCAAGGTAGAGGTTCGCCGATGAGGTTTGGGCAGAGGTCTCTGTTCGCAATGGCACTTGTGCTCTCAACAGGTGCCGTGGGTTCGCTCCGGGCACAGTTCTCAATGCCGGAAATGTTTGTGCCATCAGCGATTACCAATCAGTTGAATGAAGTAATGCCGGTGCGCGTATGGCGCAATTATAAAGCGTCGGATTGCCCTGTTCCGGTGGTGGTATTGTTGCATGGAAGCGGGGAATGCGGGCAGGACAATGCACGTCAATTGGCTGTTTTTGCGCCGATTCACCGTCAGGCACTTGTGGATAAAACGCTTCCGCCTGCGCTCTATTTGATTCCGCAATGTACGCAGCGGAATGCTTGGGTGCGTTCGCTTGCGTTTACAGAAGACTACCGTCAACCGCGCTATTCCGCTCCGGCTTTGCGAACGGTCAAGGGATATTTGGATCAACTGGTTGCCGAAGGCGTGGCGGATGCCGGGCGGCTTTACATTGCCGGCTTGTCGCTCGGCGGTTTCGGGACGTGGGATGCCATTCAGCGATGGCCGGATTATTTCGCAGCGGCTCTTCCCATTTGCGGTGGCGGATCGGTACAGGAGGCTGCTGTTAAAAATGCTTCAACAACGGCAATCTGGGCTTTTCACGGCGATAAAGATGTCAATGTCCCGGTGGATTGTTCGCGTCGGCTGATTGCGGCACTGGAACAGGCCGGTGCGCACCCCAAGTATACCGAATACGAAAATGTCGGGCATAATGTTTGGACGCGTACGTTTCAAAACAAGGAAGTGTTGCGGTGGCTCTTTCAGCAGCGGAGAGGAAAGAAGCAGAAGTCTTCCACTTCTTCTTCCGGTTTTTGGGGGCGGCTGAAAGCGTATGTGACGCCGGACTAAGTGCATTCCCCGGAGGAGAATAACACATGACACTACGAATCATTTGGGGGCTTTTCTGCGTCTTGTCGCTGATTACCGCCTTCGGGCCGGTGCGTTGCCTGAAGCTTTCGCGGTGGATGCGGTTTGGATTGGGGGTTTTTGCCTTCGCTTGCGCGCAAGGCTATGTGTTGCAAAAACTTTTCGATGCGTCTGTGATGTGTCCGGATAAACTTCCTTTTTTGCTTTTAGTGTTGGCAAAATGGGGGGATATCGTGACGTTGATGACCGGACTCTGTGCGCTTCTCTGGATTGGCGGATGCCTGCTTCGCATCAAATGTCCGCCATGGGTGCCTTTACTGGCAGGGATGCTGATCGGGACGGTAATGCTGTGGATGGGGGTGCGTCAACCGCCTGTCCGGAATTATGTATTGGAGCATAAGGATTTGCCGTGTGCAGCAGAGGGTCTCAAAATCGCCATCGTGGCAGATTTGCACATTGATTGCTGGCGTGGCGAAGCATGGTGCAGGCGTTTCGTTGAACGGCTGAATGCCGTGCAGCCGGATTTGGTGCTCTTTACCGGAGATCAGGTGGATGGGGCCTTTGGACGGCGTGTGAAAGACCTTGCGCCACTGGCAGAAGTGTGCGCCCCTCTGGGTAAATATGTTATCAGCGGCAACCATGAATTCATGTATGAAGTAGAGGAATATCTGCGCTGTTACCAACAGCTTGGTATGACCGTGATGGATGGGAAAACTGCGACTGTGCGCGGTTTGACCTTGATGGGGTTGGCCGATGGGCGTTCCCTGACAGAGAGTGCGGGATTTACGCAATTGGAAACATTGATGGCGCATCTTCCGGAAGATGCTTTTCCTGTATTGATGGTGCATAAACCCGGAATCGCGCGCTTTGCCGACCGGCAAGGTGTGAAGCTTCAGTTTTCCGGGCACACACACGGAGGGCAATTCCCGGGGTTGGCCTATCTGATGAAGCGGTTTAATGACGGCTTTGTGCGGGGGCGTTATGATTTGCCGGGCGGGATGCGTTTGTGGGTGGCACCGGGAAGTGCCTCCTGGATAGGCTTTCCGTATCGGTTGTATTCCTCCGAATTGACAGTGATTACTCTTACCCGGGGTGGAGAAGAGTCGTTAAAGTAAAGCCGTTGAGGGGCAGCCTGAAGAAAATCAAGGCGTTGATTTGCCGTAACCCTATTGTAAGCGTGGAGCAACGATGAACTGCATTACCTACTGTATGAATGTGCATCAAGGTGAAACGTTGGAGACCATTCTTGCGGCGTTGGAAGACGTAACCATTCCGCTGCGCAATGTGCTTGAGCCGAATGCGGTGTTCCCGGTGGGATTGCGACTTGGGGCGGCGACAGCAAAAACGCTGCGGCAGCCGGAAATATTAAAGCGTCTTCAGAATTTCCTGTGTCACAATAAATTGTCTGTGATTGGTATCAATGGTTTTCCGTATGGGACGTTTCACGGTGAATCCATAAAAGAGGATGTTTATCTTCCGGACTGGACAGATGCGCGGCGAATAGACTATACGCTGGATTTGTTTTATACGTTGTTGCAACTGCCCATTGCCCAGATGGGAACTTATTATCCGAATGTAACCACCGTGCCAATCGGTTACAAACATGGCGAGGGAATGCCGGAAACAATTTTTGACACGCTCTGCGCAATGGCGTTGTTTCTGAGAAAACTGGAGGGTTTTACGGGGAAACGGATGTGTTTGGCGATAGAGCCGGAACCGGATTGCCTTTTGGAAACAACACAGGAGGTGATTGATTTTTTTGAACGGTTGTGGCAATCTCCCGGATGGTCGCCGGCGTTCCGGAATTACATCGGGCTTTGTTTTGACACGTGTCACTTTGCGGTCAATTACGAAGATCCGTTAAAGTCGCTCCAACGGATTGTTGCTGCGAAGATTCCGGTTGTGCGGATTCAGGTTTCTGCAGCGTTGGCGTTTCACGCCACAACGCCGATAGAGGTCTTGCGTCCTTTTGTGGATCGGGAATATTTGCATCAAACACGTGTTGTGAATGAGACAGGGGAGATTGAGCGGATAGCGGATATGACAGATGAAGTGTTGCCGCAGTTGATTGGTAAAGAGGGGCGTATCCATTACCATGTGCCCCTGGCATGGGAAGGAACAGCCGTCTTGAAGTCTACTCGTGAAACGCTTACACCCGCTTTTTGGCGTTATGTGCGTTCCGGTGGATGGCCGCTTGAAATTGAGACGTATACATACTTTGTTTATCCGCAAGCACTTCGATGCAAAACACTCTCCAAGTGGTTGCTGGATGATTTCGTATGGGTGAAAGACCAGTTGAGAAAAGTTTGACTTACAAGTGGGCAAGCCGTTCAAGCACCGCCTTTTCGGGTGAAAGAACAGTTGAAAAAGTCTGACTTACACGTAAACGTCGGTATAGACGAAACGGACGCACGTTTGAGGTGCGTCCGTTTTTCATTCAAGGTGTAACTTGCTGTTCACCCACAGGTGCTTTGTCAGGCGTTGGTGCAGGCTTCGCAGGCAGGAACTTGATAAGAAGCGAAGCGGTAAAGACCGTCAATAGAATGAAGGGAAGAATCCACGTCATGTAGAAGCGTAAGCCATTGGCAAGTCGGAGTCCTGTTCCGGTGTTGACCTCCTTCAAGAATGCATCCCACCCCCAATAACGCTTGCTGACGCAGAAGATTAAAAAGGCCAACGCACCCAAAGGAAGCGCAATGTTGGAAACGAGGAAGTCTTCCAAGTCGAGGATGGAGGTGCCTGAACCGAGGGGTTGGATGAAGGCAAGCTTGTTAAATCCAAGAGCGCAAGGGATTGAGAGTGCGATTAGGAGTGGTGCAGTAATCAGAATTGCTTTACCGCGGGAACAGTTGCGGGCTTCCATCGCCATCGCAACGATGTTTTCGATAACAGCAATAACCGTTGTCAGTGCGGCAAGCGCCAAAAAGGTGAAGAAAGCTGCACCGATCCAACGCCCTGCCGGCATTTGGGCAAAGACCTTCGGCAGTGTCATGAAGATAAGTGAGGGGCCTTGATCGGGACTAACCTTGAAAGCAAAGCAGGCTGGGAAGATAATCAGCCCGGCCAGGAGCGCGACCATCGTGTCAATCGCAATAATTTTGGCAGATTCTCCGGCAAGGGTGTATTTGCGTGACGTGTAGCTTCCGAAGATGGACATTGAGCCGATGCCGAGCGATAATGTGAAGAAACTTTGTCCAAGTGCGTCAAAAACAACCTGTGACAGGCTGCGCTCGTTTAAGATTTCCAACGAAGGTTTGAGATAAAACGAAACGCCGAGTTCGGCACCGGGCAAGGAGATGACATAGCAACAAAGTCCGATGAGCAGGAGAAAAAGCATCATCATCATCTTTTTGGTGACATTCTCAACCCCTTTTTTCAGCCCAAGTGCACAGACTCCGAAGCCGATGAGCAAGGCCAGAACGGTCCAAAAGAGTTGAAGGTTTGCATTTCCTACGAAGTTGCCAAAGTAGGTTTCCGGCGCACTGAAATCCCATGTACGGCTAATCAAGGCGGTAGGATAGGCGAGCATCCAGCCTGCAACGGTTGCGTAGAACATCATTAACAACCAGTTGGCTGCGACTTGGAGTTTCGCAATAAATCGGAAGAGTCCCGGACGGGGAGTAAGGACATGGTAGGAGGAGACAACAGAATGTTGCGAAGCTCGTCCAACGGCGAATTCCGCTGTCAGCATCGGTAAGCCGAAGATAACAAGGAAAACAATGTAGAGTGCTACAAACAATGCTCCGCCATTTTGTCCTACGATGTAAGGGAAACGCCATACGTTCCCAAGACCGACGGCACACCCGGCTGAAACTAAAAGGAAGCCAAGACTGGTGGCGAGAGTTTCACGTTTTTCATTCATAACAACATTCTTTCAGTATAGTGCAATCAGTAGATGTTAGAGTCTTCTGCCCAAAGGAATTTCCATGCGCCGTTTGAGAAATCAAAGGTTGCGATGGTGCAATAGCCGAAGGTGGGAGGTGCTTTTGAATCGAGAAGATGAGCCAAGTGGGCGATAGATGAAAGATGACCAACGACAAGCAAATCCTTTACATTTGCCGCTTCGATTGTGAGTTTCATTTCTTTCGGGTCGCCAGCCGGGTTGAATGTAAAATCTTCAATCGTGTTACACGTTGTTCCGAGCACCCGTAAGATACATGAGGCAGTCTCTGTGGCGCGCAAGTAGCCGCTGGTGATAAGAAGTTCAGGCTTTGCATTTTGTGTTTTCAAAAGGTGGCCGACAGCAGTAGCCTGTTCCCTTCCAAGCGCGGAGAGTGCGGGACCGCGTTCGGAAGAATAGACTGATTGATAGGCACCATGCCGCACAAGAAAAAGACGCATAAAAGGACTCAGGAGCGTGATTGCGGGGAAGTTTCGTTTGAGGCACTGGGGAGGCTGTCTGATTTTCGGCGACGCTTATTCAAGGGACGCCGCCTTCTTGCTCGACGTGTATGGGGGTTTGCCGGCAGGATAAAGTTGTCGTCATCTCCATGGCGTGACGCAGGGCCAGCCTTGTGATAAAGCTTTTTCCAGATGTCCAGCTGCCATGATAATTCCGGTTTTAAGATGCTAAAAACCTCTGCACCTTGTAGAATCTCCGGGAAAAGTCCATGATTGATAAAGCGAATGTCGCGGCCAGAGGTTGTGTCTGGTGTTGAAGTTAAACGATCGGAAAGCTCTAAAATGTCAACAGCAGTCATCCAGAGCGCACGCGGAAAACGATAGAACTTTACGATAGGTGTGAAGACTTTTTCTGCTGCATGACGCTTGGCATGAGCGAGATTGAAACGTTTGAAATGTCCTTGTTTTTCGCGAATGTGTTCAACCGTTTCTGCTATAAGTGGTTGGAAAAGCATGGCAAAAGTAACGGAATTGGAAAGCTCTTGCGTTTGTGCTACGGTGTCAACGGCTCGGAGAGCCTTCCATACCTTTTCTGAATTTTCCGGTTTTGCTTTCATCCATTGGTGAAGTGTTGGCAGTAATGTGTCAAGCAGACCGTTTTCATAAGCCAGACGAATGGAACGCTCTGTCGCACCTGGGACAAAAAGTCTCTGGATCTCTTCGCACAACCGTGAGACGGAGGCATTGGCAAGTTCGTGCGCATATCTGCGCATCGCTTTGATGTCGGCAGGGCAAATCTCAAACCCCAATTTGGCGGCAAATCGAACCGCTCGCATCATTCGGACAGGGTCTTCTCGAAAACGAATACACGGGTCGCCGATAGAACGGATGCATTTGTCTTTCAGATCCTTCAACCCATTAACGTAATCAATGATTGTAAAGTTCTTGATGTCATAAAAGAGACCGTTTATAGTGAAGTCTCGGCGGAGAGCATCTTCGTGCGGCGTTCCAAATGTATTGTCTTCGGATTGGTACAGCCCGTGTTCATCCTGTACGGCATTCGGACTGGGTGCCTTACGAAAGGTGGCGGTCTCGATGACTTTTTTTCCATAGACAATGTGTGCCAATCGAAAACGTTTGCCTACAAGGTAACAATTTCTGAAAATGTGTTTAATCTCATTTGGCCGTGCATTGGTCCCTATGTCAAAGTCCTTCGGCTTTCGTCCAAGCAAGAGATCTCGGACACTTCCGCCTACGAGATAGGCTTCATAGTCAAGCGATGAAAGGCGGTAAAGCACTTTAATGGCTTCAGGATCAATGTCGCGTCGGGAAAGTGTGTGTTCAGAGCGTGGAATAATCTTCGCTTTGGGTTTCTTGCGGAGAAAGAACATAGTTGAAGGTTTCAAATTATAAGACGTTTTCAGATAGATGGTTTACTTGAACAAGTATGTTGCAAACTTCTTTGTCAAGCATTGCATGGGACGGGTTACCAAGCATTGTCTTCTGCTTGTCGGCGTTGCCGTTCTTCCTTAACATTCCGGGAGGATTTCTGCTCGCCGGCGAGACGTACTTTGTCATACTTGTCGTTCAGACGTTGGACTTCGGCTAGAAATGGCGAGTGCGCCAACTTCTTTTGGTATTTGAGTTCATCCGCAACCGCCTTTGCATAGGCATTTTTATCCCGTACCCATTCAATTCTGCTGTGGGCATATTTAGGGTCTCCTTCATCCGGGATATTGGTGAATGCTCCGATGAAGATGGCATTGCGTACAAAGAGAGCCCATTCGTTTTTCACCTTCTTTGTATTCCTTTGCCCGGTGGTGGAGAGGTTGGATCGTAATAATGCTGTCAGGTCGGCTCCAGCTTGCGTATTGCCGAAGTTTGTATTACGTGCTAATGCTTGGTCGCCGGTACAACCGTCTGTGACGCTGACGAAGTAATTGGCAAAACCTTGCATAAGATCAAGAATCTTTGACGCGTTGCCTTTTCGGATACCTGCCAGCCGGAAGAGGACGTCTGTATTGGCTGTATTGCGCAACATTGCTGTACGCAACAGGGCTTCTTGCTGCGCGATGCTGGCATTCTGCCATTCATTCTCGGCACTCGTATAGAGGTCAAGGATGTGTAATGCCATCCGTGAGTCTTCCCAGGAGGCGAGACCAATGTTCATTGCTTCGCACAACCCGATATGCCAACGGATATTATCACGCAAATAGCTGTCGCTATTACTGGGAAGCATCTTGTGGAATCCGGTGAGTTTGGTCTTCTCATCTGTAATCGGACCATAGATTGGGGGAAGATACCAACCAACGGTTGAGACGGCAATTGTATCTACCGAGTGATGTTGTTCGGCATAGTATTTCCCATTCCGGTAGGCATACGTCATAAATGCACGATGGCCAGGTTGCCCCATTCCCTGTGCCGGTGTACCAATTGAGCGTTGGGCAAATTCAGCCATTGTAGAGAGCCTGCCGCAAACACCTCCATCAACCAAAATACGTGGAGTAGCATCCGGATGCCAATTGCCATCGGCGTAGCGGATTTCGGGCTTTGTGTAGTCGAAAGAGTAGGTGGCATAACCGGGAACAGAACCCTTGGTCTTATACATTGTCCACCAATATGTTGATTCATCTACAGGGTCTTGCTGGGTCAGCAGAAGCAAGAGCGGCCAAGGGGCTTTGGAGAGAGGGAAGAGGTTTGATCGCTCTGCGCCTTTTTCCTCATAGCGCATGATGCGCAAACAGAGATTGTCTGTGATGGAACCATTCATTCGAGGCGGATAGCGTCCAGCGACATGGGCGATGGCGTCCCATGGTAATTTTTTAGGTTCACGTCCATCAGAGAGTTTGATGCCGGTCTTGTTGTAGAATTGAAGCGCGGAGAGATTCATAATCTCATAGATCTGCGTCTTTGTATTTTGTTTCAACCAGTTCACGGTGCGCTTGGCATCGTTGTCGTTGCCGAGATCAAACTTTTTGTGAAGTTGTTGCATCCAGCGTTGCTTTTCACGTTCATCTTTGTAGATGTTGCCATTGGCATCTCGTGCCAACGCGCCATCCGCTGGTGGCGTGACATCGTGGTTGACCGACCAGCCGTGTCTACGACTGACTTCTTGTTCAAGTTCCTCTTTCCGTTTGGGATCCCATGTGAAGTTTCTACCGGAAATGATGCCGTAACGGTCGGCAGAAAGGGAACTGTCCAACAGTTTCTGGTCGCGATAGCGTACAGCAAAAGCAATTAGAAGTTGTTCATACTTTTGTGCATAAACCGGACCGACCAACTTGGCAAGTTTTAAGAAGTTGTGAATCACGTTGGGATTGGGTGGATATTCCAATGCAAAGGTTGCATTGAGTACGGCAGGATGTTCAATGAGCCATTCCCAAGTCTTTTCACTGAATTTCAAATGCGGTGTAACGATTGTCAGACAGTGATCAAAATATTCTTGCCGCACTTCATCTGTGAATGTGAAGCCGGAATCAAACAAGGCGGCATCCAGCCATCTTAAGTCTGCGTTATTGGTAACCGGAATCGCTTCCCGGTATGCACCTAAATCTTTTACCTGTGCCAGTGCTGCTACAGAAACCAATGTGATGAGAATAAAGCAAATTCGTTTCATATTTATAATGTAGCAAAAATAGGGGGGCTTCTTCAACCGATAGAGGCATCGGCATATGCGTTTTAATTCCGCCAATTGCCGATGTTGTCCGAACGGCTTGCGTTGTTGCATCCGTCTGTGATAGACTGTAAACAACCTTAAGGAGGTCTTTTATGGACGACAAAGACGATGTTCAAGATGTTGAGATCATGCCTACCGATATTGTGTTTGATTGCCCGAATTGCAATCATAATCTGGTGGTGGACTATCGGGCTGCAGGTCTTCAGGTGCCGTGTTCCCAATGTGGTACGATTATTCAGGTGCCGATTCCCGATGGGATGCATCTTGAGGATTTGGATTGCGATCCGGGTGAATTGCTTCAACAATTGCTTCAGACGCGCCGTATGCTTGTAAAGGCTGAACTTGCTGCGCAGCAACTGGGTGAAAAGATTGTTGAAATGACTCAGCAGGTGGCAGAATATCGCAAGACGCTTCATTCTGTGAAGGCTCGTATGGAGACCATGCAAGAGGCGGCGGATTTGGCAGATACCGCTCGTAAAGATATCATTACGCTGATTGACGCTGCCGGGTCTGCAAAGTAAAGGGCATATGAAACAGAAGATTCGTTTACGCCATCGTCTTGAGTATGGCGCATTTCGGACTGTTCAATTTCTCATTGCAAGCGTTCCCATCCGGTGGTCCGGCTATTTTTTAGCCGGATTACTGCGGGTGGTTTTTCGCATTTGCTGGCCGTTGCGGCGAGAGACGGTTTCGCGTATTCGGGAGGTCTTTGGCGAAACGACCTCCATTGAAGAGTGCCGCAAAATTGCGCGCACGTCTGTGTGGAATATGCTCATGAATTTCATTGAGATGTTCCATGCGTCAAAAATGGATATTGACTATCTGAAAGCGCATGTGGAAGGTCTGGAACAAGCGGAAAAAACCTTGCGCCACTTGATCAACAAATATGGCGGCGTGGTTATTGCATTGCCGCACATGGGAAATTGGGATCTGGCAGCAATTACCTGCTCCAATTGCAACTTCCCGTTGATGGCACTTGCCCGTGCGCAGAATAATCCGCTCTTTGAAGCGTGGATGCAGCGTAATCGTTTGAATGTACAGACGGTGGATCGGCGTCATGCAAGTTCCTTTGTGCGGATTGCCCATCATTTGAAGAGCGGGGGTGTATTTGCAATCCTGCCCGATGTCCGGCACAACAAGCCGGCCGTCAGCACGACGGTTTTCGGAAAGCCCAATGTGCAATTAGGTAAAGGACTTTCCAAGTTCCCCCGCATGGCCAATGTGCCGATTCTCCCTCTGACAATGGAGCGGAAAGATGCTTCGCACCACGCGGTGCATCTGTATGAACCGCTGTTTGCGGATTTGGAAGCGGACGCAGCAGAAGATGCCGTGCGTTTAACCCAGAAGGTATGGGATCTCTTTGAAGCGCAGATCCGTAAGACGCCGGAGCAATGGTTCTGGCACAATCGCCGTTGGCTGCTGACGCCGCTCTACACCAAATCACGCTGAAGCGAATTTGAACATTAGGAAAAAGCAATGATTACTGTAAACGAAAATTTCGGGAAGCTGCAAGCTTCTTATCTCTTTTCTGAAATTGCCAAACGGGTGAAAGCCTATCAGACGGAGCATCCGGAAGCCGCTGTAATCCGTTTGGGTATCGGCGATGTTACATTGCCGCTTGCGCCGGCATGTCGTGAAGCGATGCACAAAGCTGTGGATGAACTTGGCGATGAAAGCACGTTCCGGGGCTACGGTCCGGAACAGGGATATGACTTCTTGCGTGAAGCGATCGCAAAGCATGACTACCAAGCCCGTGGTTGCGATATCAAAGCGTCTGAAATCTTTGTCAGCGACGGGTCCAAGTGTGACTGCGCCAATATTCAGGAATTGTTTTCGCAGCAATTGCGCATTGCTATTCCTGATCCGGTCTATCCTGTCTATGTGGATACCAACGTGATGGCCGGGCGCACCGGGGAGGCTGCCGAAGGTCGCTACACAGGGTTGCACTATTTGGAGAGCACGTCTGCCAATGCATTTGTGCCGGCACCGCCATCGGAAAAGGTAGATTTGATTTACCTCTGTTTCCCGAATAATCCCACGGGAGCTGTCGCTACAAAAGAGCAGTTGCAGGCGTGGGTGGCATATGCAAAGGCGAATCAGGCATTGATTCTTTTTGATGCTGCGTATGAGGCTTTTATCAGAGATCCTGAAATTCCGCATTCCATTTACGAAATTGAGGGGGCGAAAGAGGTGGCAATCGAGTTCCGTTCGTTCTCAAAGAAGGCTGGATTTACCGGAGTGCGTTGCGCCTTTACTGTGGTGCCGGAGGGACTGAAAGCCTATACTGCTTCCGGTGAAGCGGTCGCCCTGCACGCGATGTGGAACCGCCGTCATACGACGAAGTTCAATGGTGTTTCCTATCCGGTACAGCGTGCTGCCGAGGCTGTTTATTCCGAAGAAGGCTCCCGCCAGACGACCGAACAGGTGGATTACTATCTTGGCAATGCGAAGATTATCCGTGAAGGAATCGCCGCGCTCGGCTACGAGTGTGTGGGCGGTGATAATTCGCCCTATGTCTGGGTAAATGTGAAAGGTGATTCGTGGGAATTCTTTGACCGCTTGCTGAAGCAGGCGCAGGTGGTAACAACACCGGGCGCAGGGTTTGGACGTTGCGGACAGGGCTATATCCGGATTTCCGCTTTCAACAATCGGGAGCGGGTCATTGAAGCGATGGGACGCATCGCCAAAGCGTTGAAGTAAGTTTCTTCTTTTGAATGCTGCAGGAAGACGTTCTTGCAGCATTTCTTTTTATGCAAAGGAGCAGACAATGGTCGGGAATATGCTGATTGCCCAGAGTGGCGGCCCATCGATGGTAATCAATCAAAGTTTGATTGGTGCAGTGTTGGCGGCGAAATCTTCGGATAAAATTGTCGAGATTTATGGCGCACTTCATGGGATTCAAGGCATCTTTGATGAGGCTTTTATCGATTTGAGAGCCGAACCCGAAGAAGTCTTGCTCAATGTCGCGCAAACGCCGAGCTCCGCATTGGGATCGGTGCGCCGGAAGCCTACGGCGGATGATTGCCGCAAGATTTTTGAGATTCTGGCGCGGAGAAATATCCGTTATTTCTTCTATATCGGCGGAAATGACTCTGCCGAGACGGCCAATATCATCGCCGAAGAAGCCGAACGCCAAGGCTATGAAATGTGCTGTTTCCATATTCCCAAAACGATTGACAATGATTTGCTCTGCAATGATCATACGCCCGGTTATGGTTCGGCGGGGCGTTTCGTTGCCTGTGCCGTACGCGGAGATGATCTGGACAATCGCGCGTTGGGCGGGGTGAAAATCGATGTAATCATGGGACGCAACGCCGGTTTTCTGACCGCAGCAGCCGCACTCGCCCGTCAAGACCCCGATGATGGTCCGCATTTGGTTTATGTCCCGGAGCGTACGTTTTCGGTGGATAAGTTTGTGGAGGATGTCGCCGTCTGTATGCACAAGCATGGCCGTTGTGTTGTGGCAGTGAGCGAGGGGATTCGTGGAGCGGACGGACGCGCCATCGCCGAAAGCTTCTCTACGGAAACCGATGCCCATGGCAATGTGCAATTGACTTCCGGTGCGCTCGGCGAAAATCTGGCAGCGGTAATTCGCGAGCGACTGAATATCAAGCGGGTTCGTGCCGATACCTTTGGTTTTATTCAGCGGTGTTTCGTAGGGATCGCTTCGGAAACCGATGCCAGGGAAGCCCGTGAGGTGGGCGAGATGGCGGTGAAAGCCGCAACGGAAGGTCGCTACCGTAGTGGAACAATCGCAATCAAGCGCAAAGAGCAAGATGAATATGGCGTGGAGTATGTGGTTGAGGCTCTGGCGAATGTGGCCAAGCATACCCGTGAACTGCCGGATGCGTATCTGACGGCAGAAGGCAATAATGTGACGGAGGCTTTTCTGAAGTATGCCCGTCCCATTGTAGGGGAACTGCCGGTAACGGCACGTTTCACGCAGTTGCGTAATTGAGCGGAAAACAACGCAGTAACATGAGCACGGCTTCGCGGTTTTCCCGAAGTCGTGTTATTTTTTTACGACATATTTACATAAAGGTGGGGCAATGCCTGTAAGAGGTGAAACGCATCCTTTCGGAATGTCGCCGATGTTCCCCCCGGAGTGTCGCCGACATTTGCGGCCAATCCCGCCCATATTGCCGCTCGGTTTCGCCCATCTTCAATCGGGGATTGGGGGGAGGTGTATGCAGCCTTGCTCCAAGGGGTTTTCCGCTGCGCAGGGGCGTACTGGCATGAAGTGAACCGAGAGGGAGCGTAACGTGCGCCGGTTGGGCGCAGCGTATTCCCGGGTAAGGGCGGTGTATTTGTGATATTTTTGGCCGTTCCCTTTGCAACGGGCAGTTTGCGTTTCAAAAAAAGAATATTCTGGTTGCGGGTGAACCGGTAATCAACGGCGTTAATTCACCCGGAGAAAGGTGCAGTGTGTGCGCAAAAGTGGTGTTGTGAGCCGAAATATGCTATCCTTAATAGAGGAAATGAGACAATTACGGGAAAGATTTTTTGATCGCATGGACTGGCAAGCCTTCTGGTGTTGCTTCGGGGTGGCGTTCGTTGTCTATTTCTTTTCTCTGGGACCTTCGGTAGGGCTGGAAGATGCGGGGGAATTGGCCACGGCTGCGCATGTTTTGGGTGTGCCGCATCCTCCGGGCTATCCGTTGTGGACGATGATTGGTTGGTGCTTTTGCCGCCTGTTCGGTTGGGTTACATGGCAGGGATATGCCAATCCGGCTTGGGCAGTGTCGCTCTTTTCTGCGCTTTCCGGTGCGGTGGCATCCGGGCTGATGGCATTGCTTGCGGTGCGCTCGGGGCGTGATTTGCTGGTGAATCCGTCAGCGGGTTCACTTCAGAAAGAAACGGATGTGCGCGCCGGATACGTATGGTGGGGCGGCGTGACAGGAAGCCTCTGTTTTGCGTTTTCTCCGGTAATGTGGTCGCAATCAGTCATCGTGGAAGTGTATGCGCTTGGAGCACTTTTCATGGCCTTGGTGATGCTGCTGGCGTATCGTTGGTTGCAGCGACCTTCGGGGAAAATATTGATTTGGTTGGGACTCGTTTTCGGGCTTGGATTGACGAATTATCAGGTGTTGCTGCTGGGTGCATTCCCGATTGGGCTCTTGATTTTTTTGCGCAAACGGGCGTTGGGATTTTCTTTTCTCGCGGTGGGGATCCCCCTCGCGCTGACGATTTATGTGTTGCTGCTGGGTGCGTTGCCGTCTGCCGATGCGTTCTCAACGCCCGGAGCACCGGTAATTTTGCGCCCGGAGAGGGAAATGCCTGCTCCGTGGGGATTTTATGGTGCGTTGTTAATCACGCTTGCGGGGGTGATTGGTGCACTTTGGTTGCGGGTAAAACGCAGCGGACTTATCGGAGCGATTCTCGCTGTGGCGGCGGTGTTGCTCTGGGGAGAAATCGGGTTTCGGTCGGTCGCGTTGCCGCAGCACTTCCAGGGGACGCTTTACCCATTCTGGCGAGCGTGGCTGGTTCACGCCGTATTGCTGGGCGGCCTTTGGGCAATCTGTTGGCCCTACCGCAGAAGCCGGCAGTATGCACTTGCTGTGACGGTGGTGCAACTGGCGTTGCTGATCCTCTTGCAGCAAGGGTTGTTGCTGGGGTTGGAACACCCGACAACGGGATGGTTTTGGTGGGGAATCATTTGGAATGGCATCGTACTGTTGTTGGCGAGCCGATGGCTTTTTTGCGGCAGACAGGTGGCAGGGGCGATCCTCGCAGCCGAGGTGGGGCTCTCGGTCTATGCGTATATGCCGCTGGTTTCAGACGCTTTGAATCCTGCAATGAATTGGGGGTATGCCCGGACATGGGAGGGCTTCAAACACGCGGTTTCGCGCGGACAGTATGAAGCGATTGCCCCTTCGGCTTTCTTTTCCAAACGGTATCTGATGCAGCTTTGGGACTATGCAAAGGATTTACGTTTGCAATTTTCACTTCCCGTCATCGGGATTGCCATGTTTGGCACCGGTGCTTTGGTGAAGAGCGTGTTGCGTGAAAAGCGGGCACAACCCAAGATTTGGTTGCTCAGCACGGTGCTGTTCTTTATCGTGATGTCGGCACTGTTGGTGGCATTGGCCAACCCATCCGGCGATTTACAAGACGGATTCATCCAAAAGGTAAAGTTTATTTCCTCCCATGGCGTTTTCGCATTGTGGATCGGTTACGGGTTGATGATGACCTTGTGGTGGCTCGGCAACCGATGGAAAAAATGGGGCATACGGGGCGGTTATGCGCTGGTCGGAGTGCTGGTATTGATGCCGTTTGTTCAAAACGCACTGAATGGGGATCTGGTGCATCGCATGGGGGCTTCGGAGCAGACACAGCACGATTTCGGTTGGCAATTCGGTGCGTATATGCTTGGGGGCGCACCTGCAATTATTGCAGAACTTTCATCGGAAGAGGAACCTTTACCCGATCCGTTTTATCCGCCGCCAATGGCGCAGGATGCCGTTTTGTTCGGAGGGACGGATCCCGGGCGTTTCGTGCCAACCTACATGGTTTATGCGGCAGGATTCCGTCCCGACATCTTTGTTTTGACGCAAAATGCGCTCGCAGACCCCACCTACATGAATGTGGAGCGTGATTTGTATGGCGATCGGTTGTGGTTGCCGACCGCCGACCAGGTGCGCGATGCTTTTGTCGATTACGTGGATGAGGTGCAGGCCGGGAAGCGAACCACACGCGGAAAGATCGTGGAAGAAAACGGTCGGATGCGGATCACCGGTGCTGCGGCGGTAATGGATATCAATGAGGCGTTATCGCAACAATTGTATGAACGGAATCCCAATGCATTTTACGTGGAAGAAAGTTACGCCATGCAGTGGATGCAACCTTTGCTGGAGCCGGCAGGGCTTGCAATGGCATTGCGGAAAGAACCGGAAGCATTGACACAGACACTGTTGAATCGTGATGCGGATTTTTGGGATTGGATGGTGCGCCGCCTGACGGATCGCTCGGCCTATCGGCGCGATTTTGCCGCAAAGAAGAGTTTCTCAAAGTTGCGTTCCTCAATCGCAGGAATGTATGCCAAACGTGCACAACCACGCGCCGCAGCACGTGCCTTTCAGGATGCCTTGCGCCTTTATCCGGCCTCTTCAGAATCCGTTTTTCGCACCATTCAGGATTTATATCTGCCGGGTGCGCAGTTGGATTCCGCGTTGCGTCTGGCACGGCACTACCGGAAGGCAGACCCGAGCAACCGGAAAGTCCCCCTTTTGGAAGCGCGTCTTGAGGCGATGATCGGAGTGTATCAGCAGTTTAACGTGCTTTCAGAAAAATTGGAAAAAGGGAAAGCTACGACAGCCGAACGGTGTGAATTGGCTTTGGTTTGCGAAGAGTTGGGCTTGAAGCAACAGGCTCTTGCCCACTGGAAAGCATTGGTCTCCAGAGAGGATTTAACGGCACGTGATGCGCGTGATGGCGCGATTGCGCTTCAAAGATTACGGGAGTTTGAGACCGCTGTGCTCTTTTTGAAACGCGTTCCGCAAGCCGTTTGGCCGACATTCTCCGAAGAAGAATTGGTCGCTTCGGGCGGTTTGGCGCAAAGCTATGGCGAAGAGGAATTGGCGTTGGGGCTTTTTCGTGCGGCCTTGCAGAAAGCTCCGGAATCCGGTCGCGTCTGGCTGGGCGTGGCACTTTACTATTATGGCATGGGCAATGAAAGCAAAGCGTATGAATGTATGCGCACTGCCGTGCAATACGGAGCGGCACCGTTGATTGAAGAAGATGCAGCTGTGGCCGATATATTTCTCCGCCTCATGCAGCGGTTTGCTCCGCGGAAAGGAATTCAATGATGGATCGTATTCGCGTTGTATTTATGGGGTCTGCAGATCTTTCTGCCGTGATGTTGGAACGCTTGGCTCGGGAAACCGACACAGTGCAGTTGGTCGGATGCGTAACGCAACCGGATAAACCTGCCGGACGCAATCGGAAACTGATGCCGTGCGCGTGCAAGGCGTTCGTTGATAAGATGGGCATTCCCTGTTTGACCCCTCAGCGTGTCAATACGGAGGAAAGCCTGGCACAGATTGCCGCATGGTTGCCGGATGTTATCGTTGTTGTCGCATATGGACAGATTCTAAGTCGCAGACTTTTGGATATTCCCACGCTGGGGTGTATCAATATCCATCTCTCGTTGTTGCCGCGTTATCGCGGAGCGTCTCCTATCCATGCTGCCCTGCTTGCGGGAGATCGCGTGACGGGCGCGTCTGCAATGTTAATGGATGAAGGGATGGATACCGGGCCGGTATTGATGAAGCAGGAAACCGAAATTACCCCGGAAGACACCTTGGAAACCTTGCACGACCGTTTGGCAGAAATCGGCGCGGAATTGCTCGTGAAGGTCTTGCCGAAATGGGCTTACTTTCTTGTGCGTCCTGAGCCTCAGAATCCGGAACTTGTGGTGACAGCCTACAAGATCAAGAAGAGTGATGGGTTGTTGCATTGGGCGGACTCCACAGAGATAATCTTGCGGAAAATCCGTGCATATACACCATGGCCCTCGTGTTTTACCTACTTGCAGCCGGATGCAAAAGATAAGAAGAAGGATCCGGAAGCGGTTTTGGGAAAGATGGTGAAAGTGCTGGCGGCGCGGGCAGAATCGGTGGATGCACAGGAAGCGATGTGCGTCCCCGGGACAGTATTGAAGGCGGATAAAGGGGAGTTGAAAATCCGTACGGCCGATGGCGCACTGTCCGTTTTGCGGCTTCAGACAGCCGGAGGCGGAGCGATGGATGTGCAGGCTTGGTTGTGCGGTCATCCGTATGTTGTGCCGGGATACGCCTTTATCACGCCGCCCGCGCCGCCTGTAACACCGATAGAAGCGTATCGTAGAAAGTGACAACGTGCAGAATTTTTGCAAAAACAGATGTGGTAATTTGATTTGAAAGAGGCTGAATGTATGAGTAACACACAGCGAAAGACGATTGTCATTGGGCACCGGAATCCTGATACAGATTCCATTGTTTCCGCGATTGCTTACGCGGAATTGAAGCGTCAGCAGGGCGTTACCAGATGTATGCCGGCACGTGGCGGCAAACTGACGCCGCAGACAGAATATATTTTGAAACGGTTTGATACACCTGCGCCAACGTTTATTCCTGATATGCTTCCCAAGGTGGAATATTATCTTCCTGAGGGGGCTCCGGTTACGGTTCAGGCGAATACTGCGTTGTGGGATGCGCTGGAATTGATGGATAAAAACAGGCTTTCGGCGATTCCTGTGGTGGATTCCGAGGGTTACTATCAAGCATTTCTTTCCCATAACACCTTTACGGAAAACATTATCCACAAGGCAGATCCGCACCGGAAAGCGATTATTCCTACGAGCGTCAATCTCCTTGCCCATACATTGCGTGCACAGCCATTGTTGACATTTGACGGCAATGCTGTGGTGAAAAGCCGCGTATTGGTGGCCGGCTCCACAAAGGAAGCGTTTGAGCAGATTCTGAAGACTGAGTTTTCAAGAAACACGATTGCGATTATTGAGAATCGTGCGTCTATTCTCAATCTGTGCATTGATTATAAAGTTCGAGCCATTGTGATGACAGGCAGTCAGCCGTTCCCGAAAGAACTCTACAAGCGGGCGGAAGAAGCTGGGATTTCGGTGTTGATTTCGCCGTATGATATCGCCAGCACGGTGTATCTGACGTTGTATTCAATGCCGGTAAGCACGATGGCGACCGGAGCAATCAAGGCTGTGCAGGCAACGGCTTTGGTGCGTGAAGTGCAACAGGCGGTGAAGACTTCGGCTTCCCGTTCGCTACCTGTGATTGATGAGGCAGGCAAGGTCGTGGGCGTAATCAATGAACACGATCTTTACAAGCAGCCGAATGTGGATATGATCCTTGTGGATCATAACGAGTTGTCGCTGGGGGTTGAAGGATTGGACCAGTTCAGAATCGTTGAGATTCTCGACCATCACAAACTTGGTAATTTCCCAACGCACGAACCGATTGAGTTCATCAACCGTGTCGTTGGCTCCACTGCAACGATTGTCGCTTGCCTTTATCAGGAGCGCAAAGCCGTGCTTTCACCGAATATTGCCGGTCTGCTCCTTTCTGCAATTATCACCGATACGCTTGCATTGAAATCGCCCACAACAACCGATGTTGATCGCAATATGGCCGAGTATCTTTCCGGATTGCTCAATTTGGATGTGGAGGAATTGGCACAGGATATCTTCTCGCATGCTTCCCGCATTGCGGATCTTTCGGTGGAGAAAATCCTCGCGCACGACGCAAAGCACTACGAAGAAGGCGATGTTGCTTTCGACGTGGCGCAGATTGAAATCAGCACTTCGGATGAATTGCGCGGGCGTTTGCCGGATCTGCTTGACGGCTTGAAAACGCATTGTCATCGCGAAAAGTTGTATTTTGCAGCGTTGATGGTGACGGATATCGCCGCGCTGAATTCGGTGCTTCTGGTGGCGGGCGAAGAACGTTTTATCAGCAAGATTCCATTCCCGCATTATGAGAATCAGGAAAATGCCTTCCTCTGCAAGGGCATTATGTCACGTAAGAAGCAACTGTTGCCGCTCTTGTTGGAACAGTTAACCTCCACCTATGTGCGACGTTGAGGTCTGACGATGGAAGTCTTGGTTGCCGAGCCTCATGGGATGTGTTCCGGGGTCGCACGTGCGCTTGAAATCGCCCGGCAAACGCTGGAACAGCATCCCGGTCAGACCTTGTGGTGCTTTCATGAATTGGTTCACAATGAACACATTGTTGCGGCACTTCAGGCGCGCGGTATGCGCTTTGTGAATGCAATTGCCGAGATTCCGGAGGGCGCACGCGTCTTATTTTCCGCCCATGGCGTGAGTCCGGAGGTGCGTCAGGCTGCTGCGCTCCGATGCTTGGAAATTGTGGATGCCACCTGTCCTTTTGTAGCTAAAGTACACGCTGAGGCGCGCCGGTATGCACAGGAGGGGTGTCAGATTGCGTTGATTGGTCACAAGGGACATGATGAAGTGGTGGGCATTCTCGGAGAGGCTCCGGAGCAAATTGCGGTGATTGAGACGTGCGACGAT
Source organism: Kiritimatiellia bacterium (assembly GCA_017531445.1). Classification (GTDB taxonomy): domain Bacteria; phylum Verrucomicrobiota; class Kiritimatiellia; order RFP12; family DVOR01; genus Spyradenecus. Next base: position 374,103 of record JAFXKZ010000001.1, read on the forward strand.
GTCCGCGCGCTGCGTCAGAAGGTGGCGGTGTCGCAGGTAATGGTTTTGAGCCAAACCACCATCAGTGAAGCGATGTATGAAGCGCGTATAGCCGATTTGCAGGCGGCAGGCTTTGAGGTGCAGTTCCCCAAAGTGCTGGATATCTGCTATGCTACGCGCGAACGCCAACAAGCCGTGCGCGCACTTGCGCAGCAAGTTGATTGTGTGCTGGTGCTCGGATCGCGTAATTCTTCAAACTCCAAGCGACTGGTGGAAGTGGCCGAACGTGCCGGATGCCGTGCGGCGTTGATTGCTTCGCCGGAGGAATTGGAGACGATTGACTTGCTGTCTGTCCGGCGTTTGGGATTAACCTCCGGAGCCTCTACACCGGAGTCGCTGCTCGATCGTTTACGGGATTCGCTGAATGCCCGTTGAGGGTCGCGCCATGTTTGCCCAAGTTGCCATTGAACAAGTTCCCGATACGTTGTTCACTTATCGCGTTCCCGAGGAGATGACGGTAAGCGTGGGGCAGCGTGTTTCGGTGCCATGGCAGCGCATCATGCGCTCGGGTTACGTGATTTCCCTTTCCGAAAGTTCTCCCTATCAACCCGTTAAACGCCCGGCTTCGCCTCAAGAGACGCTCTTTGAACTGCCGGAAACTTCCGCGACCATCAAGTGCATTTCTGCTGTTGATGATCCGCTTCCTTACTTCTCTGAAACGACGATTCGTCTGCTTCGATGGTTGGCCGACTACTATTCTGCGGGTTTTACGCTTGCGCTTCGCAGTGCGCTTCCGGCTCCGGTTCGTGCGGGAAGAACGCGTGAGCGCGAATTGTTTATGGTTACTCCGGTTCATCCTTTGCCGAAAGGCTTGCCGAAGTTGACCGCACGGCAGCAGCACCTGTACACAGAAATCCTCCGGATTGATGGCGGTCGCTTGACGCACGTGTGCGAAGAGCTGGGCACAACACCGGCGACGGTGCGCAAATTGGCCGCAAACGGTTATCTCCGGTGTGAGCGCGTGGCAGTGGCGCGCAGCCCGTTGAAAGGGCGTGTGGTGATGCCCTCTTCGCCGCTTCCGCTCACCGCTTCACAGCAATCGGCTTTAGCGATGATTCTTGCTGCGCAGAAACCTGTCCTGCTTTTTGGGGTGACAGGCTCGGGCAAGACGGAAGTGTATATGCAGGCTATTGCAAAGACGCTGGCAGAGGGGCGCGATGCCATTATGCTTGTGCCGGAAATCGCGCTTACACCGCAGACAGTCAGCCGCTTTGCTTCACGTTTCGGCAAGACGGTCGCCGTGCTGCACAGTGCGCTGAGTGATGGAGAACGCCATGATGAGTGGCACCGGATTCGGCGCGGGGAGGCGCGTGTGGTGGTGGGGCCGCGTTCGGCCGTGTTTGCACCGGTGCGGCAATTGGGATTGATGATTGTCGATGAAGAGCACGACAACGGTTATAAGCAAGATGAAAGTCCGCGTTATTCTGCACGGGATGTTGCGGTAGTACGCGCAAAGATGGAGGGTGCCCGTTGTCTTCTGGGGTCGGCAACGCCTTCGCTTGAGAGCTGGCGCAATGCGGTGGAATTGGATAAGTATCAATTGGTGCGGATGCCCGAACGCGTGGGGGGGAGCGTCCTGCCGGCAGTTACGGTGCTGGACATGGGGCAGGCGGCCGCACCGGGAGAGCCCGTGCCGATTTTCAGCCCGCCGTTGATTGATGCCATGCGTTCACGGTTGGAACGTGGCGAACAAATCATTCTGTTTCTGAATCGGCGCGGGTATGCGCCCACCTATCAATGTGCGCGATGTCAGACGGCGGCAATCTGCACCAAATGCAGTGTCAAGATGACGTATCATATGAAAGACGATACCCTGCGGTGTCATTTGTGCGGAGCTTGGCAGCGGCCTCCTGCGCGGTGCCCCTCCTGTGGCAGTCCTGAGTTTTCGCGTCTTGGCTTCGGGACGCAACGCGTTGAAGCGGCATTGCACAAGATTCTTCCTTCGGCACGCATCATCCGCATGGATGCTGACAGCACGTCACACCGGCACAGTCATGACGAACTCCTTTCGGCGTTCCGCGCCAAAGAGGCGGATATCCTTTTGGGGACGCAGATGATTGCCAAGGGGTTGGATTTTCCCAATGTCACCCTGGTCGGCATTCTGGCTGCGGATCGGTCATTGGATATTACCTACGACTTTCGTGCGGCTGAGCGCACCTTCCAATTGATTGCGCAGGTTTCCGGACGTGCCGGACGCGGCACCTTGCCGGGTGAAGTGGTGGTGCAAACTTTCCAACCTGATCATCCGGCCATCCGATTGGCGGCCGCGTGTGATTATGAAACCTTTGCTGCGGAAGAATTGGCCAATCGCCGTGCGGAAGAATGCCCCCCTTATCAAAAACTCGCCTGCATCACGTTTACGGGTAATGATCTGGCGTCGGTGACTTCGGCAGCCCGTACCGCTGAAAAACGCTTCCGCGCGTGTCGCGGTCTTACCGTGATTCCGGCGATGCCTGCGCCACTGGAAAAGAAAGAAGAGGCCTGGCGGTGGCAATTGCTGCTGCGCGCACCTTCCTCCAAAGCCATTGCAGCTGCCTGTGACCATCTTTTGCCTAAAAAAGAGCGGCTCTCCGAATCGCTCCGCATCCTCGTTGATATCGATGCTGTTTTTCTGGGCTGACCACGAGCAAAACCAACTTCGCCGAGATTGCATCGCAATGTCGCCGAAGTCCAACCGCAACTTCGCCGGCATTCACCCCCCAATCCCGCCCATGTCGAAATGTATGTATCACTATTCTCTCAGAGGGTTTTGGGGGAGGCGTGGGCGCGAACAGATTGAGTTTAGTTGAAAATCATCTTGTTGAGAAGCTGTAACAGTCCCACACTATGGGATGAGTCATCGTATTGACAATTTTGCGGCAAGGCAAGCGAATCTCAAAGGAACGGCAGGCAGTTTCAAAAACGGACGTCACGTTTGAGGTTACGTGCGTATGCGTGCTCCTTCTTTCAGGGGCAGTTTAGGTTTTCTACAACCACCTTTGAGCACTGAAGGCGGTTTCCTTTTGCCTTCTTCAAAATCCCGGATGAAAGGATGAACAATGGAAAACGACAGAGTAAAAATGTCCGTACATTGTATCATGATCGCATATTCTGACAGAGGTATGGGAAGGAGTGGTTGCATTGATTTGTTCTTGGTGGTTCAGAAAAAGGGGCAAGTGCGCGTTGAAGCGGCGGTATAAAAAGTGAAAAGGGCGTGGGGAATGCAGAATATCCGGGTAAATCTACTTGCACTCTTTGCTTAAACGTGGGATAATAAAAGAAGTTAATCTTGTGAAAGGTGATTGTACTATGAAGAAACTTGAAGGTCTTGTTGCCGCACCGCATACCCCGTTTAATGCGGATGGAAGCGTTAACTTGGATTTGATTCCGAAGCAGGTGGAAACGTTGCTGAAGCAAAAGGTGATCGGTGCTTACATCTGCGGCACCACCGGAGAGGGGATTTGCTGCTCTGTTGCAGAGCGTAAGGCTGTCATGAAGGCGTGGGCAGAGGCTGCAAAAGGCAAGCTCTTCCTGATTTGTCATGTCGGTGCGCTTTCAATCGCCGATGCGCGGGAATTGGCTGCGTATGCCGAAGAGATTGGTTTGGATGCCACGAGTATTGTGCCGCCGAATTTCTTCAAGCCCTCAAGCATTGACAATTTGATTGATTACATCAATTCCGTGTTGGTGGCGGCTCCGAATCTGCCTTTCTACTACTATCACACCGGCATGAGTGGTGTGACGTTTGATATGGAGCAGTTCCTTATCAAGGCCGATGGCAAGATTCCTCAACTCGCTGGTATCAAGTTCAATTATCCCGACCTCTATATGTATCAGCGTTGTATTCGTGCTTGCGGAGGCAAGTATGATATTACGTGGGGCATCGATGAGTGGTTCGCAGGTGCTTTGGCTTGCGGTGCAAAGTCGGCCATCGGTTCGACGTATAATTATGCTGCGCCGTTGTATTACGGCATTTGGGAAGCCTACAAGAACTCCGATCAGGCAGCGATTGACAAGGGCATGAGCAAAGTTTGCCGTATTGTTGATCTTCTGGTGAAGTATGGCGGTGTCGTTGGCGGCAAGGCGATGATGGCGATTCATGGTTTGGATATGCCGACGGTTCGCCCCCCGCTCAGCAATCTTACCGCAGAACAGCGTAAAGATTGTGCGGATACAGTGGCAGCGATTCTGGCAGAATAAGGCTTGTAAAAAAGCCTGCTATCAAAAGGTAGCAGGCTTTTTTTGTATCGTAAAATTCGTATAAGAGGTGGGCTATGTTAAGCATGGATCGTCTTCAAAAATTGGAAACCGTTTATCATGACGGGTTGCTTTGCGATGTGGTGCCATTTTGGATGGAGCACGGCCTTGATCGGGAGTTCGGCGGTATTATGACAGGAGTCGACCGTCAGGGTCGCCGGATTGATGATGACAAAGGTGTTTGGCAACAAGGCCGTTTCGCATGGACATTGGGATTTTTGGCCAACCATGTGGAGCGTCGGCCGGAATGGGAAGCCGCGGCAAAGGGTACGTTGGAATTCCTGAGAAAGTACTGTTATGATCCCAAAGACGGACGGATGTATTTTCATGTAACACGCCGGGGGGATCCGATTCGCAAGCGCCGCTATGCCTTTTCAGAGAGTTTTATGTGCATTGCGTGTGGTGAATACGCCCGCTTGACAGGGTCGGATGAATATGCGGAGTTGGCACGTAAGACCTATCGTATCTATGGGGATCATGTGGACTATCCGCCGAAGTTTACCGATGTGCGCCCGACTCGGGGGCTTGGACATCCGATGATTAACATTGTCACGTGCCAAAGGTTGCGTGAAAGCATTGGGTATGAAGAGGCGAATGCCCGGATCGATCAGGCAATTGCCGATATCGTGAAATACCACTTGAAGCCGGAAATCCGCTGCGTGATGGAGACGGTGGCACCCGATGGAGCAATCATTGATCATATTGATACCCGTACATTGAATCCCGGCCATGCGATCGAAGGGGCCTGGTTCATCATGAACGAAGGTAAGTTGCGGGGGCGCACAGACTACATCCGTATTGGCCTGGATATGTTGGATTGGTCGTGGGAGCGCGGCTGGGACAAAGAATATGGCGGCATTCTCTACTATCGGGATGTCTATAATCATCCGGTGAGTGAATACTGGCAGGATATGAAGTTCTGGTGGCCGCATAATGAAGCGTGTATCGCTACATTGCTTGCATATCAATTAACTGGAGATGAGAAGTATGCCAAGATGCATACGCTGGCGCATGATTGGACGCATTCTCACTTCCCGGATAAAGAGTATGGCGGTTGGTTCGGTTATCTTTCACGTGATGGACGCGTTTGTTCCGATATCAAAGGAAATCTCTATAAGGGCTGTTTCCACGTGCCGCGGATGCAGTATGAGTGCTGGCAACTTTGCCGAGAACTGTTGAAGGACGGGACTCTGAACCTTGTTTGAGTGGATTACACGGTTTATTGAGCCTGCACTCTTTTGGGAACTCGTTTGGTATTTCCTTTCGGGTGTATGCTCAACGCTTGTCAGTCAAATCGGCTATTCGGTTTGCTTTCGGAAGTTTGCTTTGAGCAATGTATGCTCAAAGACGCTTTCTTGGTTTGCTGCTGCGACAACCGCATTCTTGATGATGCGTTGGCTTGCCTTCAGTACAACGGAAAGTGGCTTTTGGGAATCGGCGTGGCTCTTCTTTTCCACACGCATTGGAACTGTGTTGGTAACGGTTGCTTTGATGTGGGTGGTAATGGATTGTTGGCTGAAATGGGATTTGACCGATCGTGAGCGTGTGCGTAAAGAGTATGGTTGGTGGCCGGAGATAATCAATCTGATTGTTACGATTCTTGAAATCGCAGTGAATTATTTCATTGCGAAGTATTGGGTCTTCTAATAGCCGCCGAAGTATTATAGAGAAGAGCCGGGACATCCTTATCGGAGTCCCGGCTCTTCTTTTAGATTATCTTAGAGCGTTGTTTTGTGTTTGGACGCGATGCGACAGACGATCCCTGTACATCCCAGTGTAAAGAGTGCCGCCAATAGGTAGGCAATCGGAAGCGGCAAGTTGAATCCATACGGGCAACCTGCGTGGGAAATGTCGGACCAAAGAATGAAACTGCTGACAATAAACGTCATGAAAATGCCTGGAAGCAACGTGATCCATGCGGGCTTTTGTTGACGTTTGAGCCAAACAGTGCAAGCCATCAGCGTAGAGGCCGCAAGGATTTGATTTCCCCATGCGAAATATTTCCACAGGCTTTCAAAACTTGCCGCGTCGCGATTGCTCCACCAAAGAAGGAGACCTATTAGCAGAATTGGAATAAGACAGATCGCCAGACGATTGCGCAATTGAAGTTGTGAGATGTGAAAATATTCTGCAAGCGTGAGCCGCAAACTGCGTAAGGCTGTATCGCCAGAGGTAATGGCCAAGATGATAACGCTTAGAATGGTAAGTGCGCCGATGCTATTTCCAAGGAAGTGCTCTGTTGCGCTTTGGAGGGCAAGCGCGGGCTTTTGCATCATCAATTCAGGGGATGTGTTGTAGATTGCCATTCCGGCCGCAGCCCAAATCATCGCGATGATTCCTTCAACGATCATCATTCCATAATAGGTAAGACGGGCCTCGCATTCATGGCGGATGGTGCGCGCAACGATAGGGGACTGAGTCGCATGAAACCCTGAAATAATTCCACAGGCAATAGTAACAAAGAGACATGGAATAACGGGTTGGTCGTGGAACATCCCTGCACGAAATGCTTCGGTTTCAGTGAAAAGGAGTGGATTTCCAAGTCCATTCCAAAGAAGCGCGCCAAACATGGCTATTGAGCCTATTAAGAGAAGTGCCCCAAAAAGAGGATATATCTTTCCGATGATACAATCAATCGGGAAAATCGTTGAGACAATATAGTAACTGAGAATAAGACCGGTTGCCAACCAGAAGGAGGGAATGCCTATTGGAGAAGAGGGCAAAGTACCAACAATGAGCTGCGAGGGAACGTTGACAAAAACTGCCACAACCAAAAGAAGCAAGATGGCGACAAAGAGGACATAAATCCTGTAATAGGTGTTGCCAAATGCCTGACGCGTCAATTCCGGGAGGTTGATGCCACCATTCCGCAGACTGATAAATCCTGAAACATAATCGTGGACAGCTCCGCCAAGGATACAGCCGATGGGGATGATCCAAAAGCACTTGATGCCAAATTTAATGCCAATGATTACGCCAATAACTGGACCTACGCCTGCAATATTCAGTAGTTGAATCAGTAGATTTTTCCAAAGGGGAAGCGGAAGTGTATCAATGCCGTCATTATCTTTGATCGCCGGCGTGGGACGATTGTCCGGTGAAAGAATGTGATTGATGAATCTGCCATAAGTAAAATAACCGGTGATTAAAACAAAGATGCCGCCTAGAAATAAAAACATGAATTACTCCTTTTTGTTGAGGGGGGCTTACGTGAGGTTTATTTAATTGGGTTCAGTCCATCGCTGGTAAAAGATAGCGTTCCCATTCGTTTGGGCGAAAGATAAAGACAGCTTTAAGCAATGTGCTCGGATTACTGAAGCGTGCAGAGAAATCAAGGTCTTTAATTCCATCGGCGTCGATGTCCACCAATTGGACAGATGCCCATCCGTTTTCGTACTGTGGATCTTTGACTTTAAGAATGAGACCTTGCCCAAAATCAATTGAAACGTGGGAGGAATCGGAAGCAAAAAGTGAGATCCTCTGTTTAAGGTGTGGTGCTAATTTGAGAGTTTTTGTCGCGTTCTGTGGGTATACAGTCATTTCTGGTTCAAATGATTGAAGCCATGTATCCAAGTCGTCCGAAGTGGAAATCATTGTCCGACATCCACAGAATACAGCAACGAAAAGAAGCATGATGTAGCGCATTAGAGCATTCCAGCAGCATGAAGAAGCGCCTTGTAGCGTCCTTTTGCTGCCATAAGTTCCTCATGGGAACCCTGTTCTACGATTTTACCGTCTTCCAAATAACAAATAAGGGAGGCATGGCGAATGGTGGTAAGACGGTGGGCGATAATCAGTGTCGTCCGTCCTGATGCAAGGCGGATGAGCGCATCCTGCACGGCGGCTTCCGAGAAGGTGTCGAGAGCACTTGTAGCTTCATCTAGAATCAATATTGGCGGATTTTTAAGGAAGACGCGTGCGATTGCGATCCGTTGGGCCTGTCCTCCGGAAAGCATCAAGCCATGTTCACCTACCGGCGTATTAAGCTGATGGGGAAGCTCTTTCACAAATGTTTCCAGATTGGCTTGTCGGAGAGCTGCAAAAAGCTGGTCGTCTGTTGCATACGGGTTGCCAAGTAAAAGATTGTCACGAATAGAACCATCAAAAAGAAATGGTCGTTGGGCAACGATGCCAATGGCTTCGCGAAGAAATCTTTTTGGAATCGCTGTTGTATCGCAATGGTCGAGGCGAATCGTTCCGGATGTTGGCTCATAAAATCGCGGAATGAGTGCAGCCAAGGTGCTTTTCCCCGCGCCACTTGGACCAACGAGTGCACAAACGGTTCCTGCAGGAATGTATAATTGGGGAATATTTAATACGCAACGTTCCGTTCCAGGATAGGCAAATTGAAGCGCATGAATTTCAATGTCGCCGCGCACTTCTGTCGGCGGTGGGCAGTCTTTTGCCGGGTCATCCTCTGGCGTCTGGGCTAAAAATTCGCGGAAGCGGCAATAACCAACCAATCCTTGTTGATACATATCCAAACCATTGACGATACGACGCATTGGCTTAGTAACGTAGCGGGAATACATGAAGAAAGCGATTACTTGCGGAAGGGTCGCAGAATGATGGGCAACCATCCATGCGCCAAGCGCAATGTACATGAGCGAATAGCCTTCCAACAACATTTGCGTTCCGGCGAAAAGTGGAGCATAAAGGACATAAACTTTTTCAAAAGAACGGCGGAATCGTTCGTTAACTTTCCTGAATGCTGAGCGTTCCTGATCTTCATGTGTAAAGCTTTTGATTTCACGAATGCCTTGCACTACATTTTCAACGTGCGCTGCCAAGGTGGAGACTTCCCGCCGGTTTTCGCGCCATGTACGATGGATTTTACGCTGAAAAGCTCCCGCAAAGACCAGAATGAAAGGCACAGGCAAGAGCGTCATGAGTGCCAACTGCGGATTTACCAGAAACATCACCGTAAACGCTCCGACCAATGTCAGGGTAGACTCTGCGAGGTCTTCCAGAATATGGTGCGCGGTTTCTCCAACAAGCATGAGATCGGATGTGATTCGGCTGAGTACTTCTCCGGTTTTCGTTCGGTCGAAGAATGCGAAGGGCAGTTTCTGGATGTGGTCAAAGAATGCAGTGCGCATGGTTGCTTCAACGCGGATACCGAGCCAATGGCCAAAGAGGATATAACACCATTCCAGACCAGCCGCAAGAATCGTCATTCCCGCAAAGGCTGCTGCAGCCCATGCCGTTGCCACGAGATTACCATTGGGTAAATAGACGGTAAAAACACGGAGTGCGGTCAAAGGAATGGCAACTTGCAGTCCGGCATAAAGCAGAATCGCTGCGAGATCTAAGAACAACAATACGCGTTGTTCACGATAATATCCGCAAAGTGTCTTGAAGCCATTCAGCAAGCGGTTGGGGGTCTTCATTTTTTGTAAGCAGGTAAAGTTATGAAGCAAGGGCGTTTGATTGAACACTGTATACGCAGATTTTGTAATAGAGGCTGTGATCGCAGGCGAGATAAGTCACAGTGCTCATATAACCAAACGCGCAGCAAAGTTGCTGCGCGGGAAAGGGTGTTTACTGCGGCGTTCACTGAATGGCGTGCAATTCATCCAGGATTACCTTGGCTAATTTCCGGGAGACACGTGGGAGCACATCCTGCACACCGGTCTGATATTGGTTGCGCGTCAGCATTGTTTCTGTTGCGGAAAGCGTTTTACCATCCACGTAGACTTCGCCTGTTTGTGCATCGTAGATGTAGACGGTCGCCTTGAGCGTCAGGTAATATTCGTTGGGGACAATGACATTATTACGGTCATATCGGACCGAATTGGTTTGGCAACGTTGGATGACCACTTGCAGTTTCAGCCGCGCAGTGTCGTAGTCTTCCAATGTAAAAATGCCGTCTTCAATCAAGGCATCAGCAAACTGTTGTGTGGCAATCGCTCCGACCATTGGATATTCGGTACGATTCTCAAATGCCGGAACATGAACCGTCCGAAAGGGTTCCGGTACTGCGGCACCCCGTTGATAACCGGCGCACCCTGTCAAAAACGTGCCTAACCCAAGCAGGAGTGTGCAGAGAGGAAGAAGTTTCATTGTGCGTCTTTCGGTTGTTTGGAGTTTGAGCGTAAGAGTGTGAGGGCTGCCAGACGTTCCTGTGCTTGAGCTGCCTGAGGCGCATCCGGGAAGGTTCTCAAGAACGACCGATAGGCTTCTGCGGCGGCTTCAATGGAGTAGGCGGAGGGGTTGTCGTAAAAGGTGGCTTTTTCAAATGAACGGTCGCGCCGCATGAGGTAGATTTCCTTTTGCCATTGTGCAAATTGGGAAACTTGCGGATGGGTGGGGAAGAAGGTTCTGGCACCGGCAATCAACTGTTCCAGATGGAGTAAGCGCCCGGTATCATTTTGCCACTTGTCGGCTTGCTTGCGACAGGCCGTGCAATAGGTGGTGACGACTGCTTCGAGTTCATTGCAGGAAGACCAGTCGATGACAATCCGGTCGCAGATGGTAATGGCACTGTCGTATTCCTCATTGAGGATATAAAGCTCGGCGATTTTCAGCAGAAGTTCCGGAACACGCGGCCAGCGCGGCGCGAAATGAATGATACGTTCGTAATTGGCGCGCAATGCGTCCATGGAGTTTCTGCGAAGCGTTCTTGCCAGATCTTGTGCGGCCAGAAGGTCTGCTTGTGCAACGGCATCGCGCAAAATGGGCTCCAATTCAAAGCGTCCTGCGAAGTGTGCAAGCAGGTAGATATCGGCATCATAGGCGGCTTGTGCGCGATTATGTGCGGAGTTAAGCCGGGCAATGGCGAGTTGTGCCGTGAGGGCTTCGGGCGTCGCATGCCACTCATGAACGAGGTCGTCGTAAGCTTCCACGGCCTCTTCCCATTCGCCTCTTGCTTCAAGTTGTGCCGCATAGCTCAACTGTTCTCCTGCGGAATCTTGCTTGGGGTTGTGCCAAAACCAGGAGGGTTCTTTCAATTCAATCGTTAACGGATCGTCAATGAATTGGAGCTCTGCGGGAGTCTTTCCCATACGTGAATAATCGCGATACTGTGCAAGCAGAATCGAAATCGGCGTAAAAAGAAAACAAAGTAAAAGAAGTCTTACATTCATACCATTGATTATATCAAATCTGTCATTCTTTTGTAGAAAATCGCCTTATGTGTTATGTCCGGATGAACACGGCGCGCACGTGATCCATGAAATGTTCGCGCAATGCCGAGAGATCTTTTCCGGCGCGTTGCAGTGCCCAGAGTGCGAAGTCAAAGCGTTCGCGGAAGTTATAGATTTGTCTCAGCCCCGGATCAAACGTATCAAAGTTTTCCTTGTCACTGTGATAGGCCCACAGAATCGCTTCAATTTTACGTTCAAATCCATTGAAGAATGCTGAGGCACATTCATTTAAGGTACACGATTCTGCGTGTTGCCGCCAGAAGTTCCCCATTGCCAATGCGTAGGCATGGAGATAGAACTTGTGGACTTCTTTCAAGTTGGTGCTGTTACGCGTTAAATTCGGCCATCCCATCGTGCCGCGGATGGAACAAATGCGGACGCGTGTCGGCATTGGGCGATGGAATCGCGCATCATAGGCGAATTCAAAAATTTCTTTCCCTTGACCGAACCTGCAAGATGAGACCGGCGAAGTGAGAAACTTCTTCACGGTCAGGTTTTGCGCAGCGGCATTCCCATAGAGCTCTGCCAGAGCCAGAATTACATTCGGTTCCTCGTAACTTTCCGGATTCTTGGGGTCAACTTTGAAGAGTTCCGGAGCAATCGCATCCAGGGGATCACCCGGACAGCGCGAACGGATGAAGTAGGGCGTCTCTTCCCGATGCTGATCGTGGGAGGTGATGTTAATCAATTGGAAGAACGGGTAGTCCACGCCCAATGCCCGGAAAACATTAGCACGGGTTAAAAGATAGTTGGCATAGCCTGCGCGGACGCTCCCCAACCGTTTTTGGATATAGGAAATCGGAATCGGCATCCGATTGGTTTTCAACACAATCTCGCGGGATTTTCCGCTGCCGGAGGCGAGCACTTTGGCAGAACGCACGTCATAGATGTTGATGTGTTCAACCATTTCATTTTGGCTGAGACGTTGGGTAAGATAGTCAATGACGGTTTTGGACTGTTTATCAATCCAAGGGACATGATAGGTGGCAACACCGTGATTGAACGTTGCTCCCGGCAGGGCAATCCGCCGGGCATCAAAGTCGATTTTTTTGGTGGTTGCGGTCGCATCATCGGAAATCAGCGCATACAATTCACGGATGGCGGCTTCGGATTCAATATCGGCAAAGAAGGGTGCGGTCAGAAATTTACGGAAAAGAATCGCGAGTCCTTCCAAGGTCTCAATCACATCTTCCGGACGCATCTGCCGCTGGAGTGAAATCGAAGCTGCGGCAATAGCTTCCAGTACCGGGATGATAAATTGCTCGGCGTGCTCATGGGAAAGCCCGAAGAACTCAATGGCATAACGCCCGGAAAACTTGATGCGCCGCATGGCACTCTGTGTCTCTCCTGCGGTAAGCGCGACCCATTCCCGGAGCGTATCGCGGATCTTTTCCGGTGCAACTTTGAACGTCTCAATGAGGCGGCAGAACTCCTGATAGGTGAGCCAACGGACACCCCGGATGCTGACGTAGTAGTGCGCTTCCGATTCAAGATGGAGGTAGGCGCGATGAAGGGATTCGCGCATTTCCTCAAGCGTATAGACCTGTGAGCGTACACGCCAAAGCTGCCCCATGCGCTCGGCGTAGTCAAGGACGTCCGCAGTCCGCTCAATAAAGCGGATCTGATTCAGCTCAATGGCGTGTTGTTGCAGCCATTCGTCCGCTTCTTTGAGAAGTTGAAAATCGGTGTCGCGCTGGAGCAAGTCGAGCGTTCGCGGTGTCAGACTGGCGAGCACAACTTTGTGAGCGAGGATTTCGGTTCTCCGCTGAGGGGGCACTTTGCAGAAATCTTCGCCGAAAACTTTTGAAAAAAGCGGTGTGAGAATTGAACCGAAGTGGCCGACGCCAAGGGCAAAAAGCCATCCGTGTGGATTGCCGGCGAGCAGATCTTTCCGGCGGATCAGGATGACAGGACGCCGATGTGAGGAGGTTTCCTGATCTTTTTCGAGTGTGGCCGATGTTTGAAGGATAAAGCGATCTTTCTGAAGCGAATAGAGTTCAAAGCAACGCTCACCCAAGGTCGTATCTTTCAATTTGATGCGCCGTAGGCACGTTCCTTGAGAGCGGACGCGCCGGATAAATGCGGTTAACGAATTGTGTGACATTGACAGGAACTCCTCACGCTTCAGTTTATCAAAAACTACGCGCGCATTGAAGCGCAAATTGAGGATGCAGCGCAAGAAAAACGCACTCAAGGCGAAAAAATGTCTTTTCTTTCCCTAATCGGTCGTGGATGTGTGTAGATGAAAACGGATAAACGCCGCTGCCCTTTGTGCATTGGGGGGAAAGGGCGTTTGAATCGCGGCGATGTTGCACGCGAATATCGCCCATGTCGCGCATGAATAACGGCGATATTCATCCGGAGAGTCGCCCATCTTCAAACGCGGCTGCGGGCGGGTCTGCGGATTTCTCCCGGAGAGCAGATTTACACTGCGCCCGGGACGGTGTCGGAAAAGGGCAGGCGGTCTTTCGTGCTTATTTTGAAAAAGGCATATAAACGTGCGGATAAAACATTGAAAATAAGGTATACTATTAGCAATTTTAGACGGTCATTTCAGACCGATTGTCTTTGTTTTGAAAATGGACAGCATTGATTATGGAAAAGAAAGACACTCCGAAGAATTCGTTAGAGGCGCTTGTTTCACTGTGCAAACGGCGTGGTTTCATTTTTCAAAGTTCTGAAATCTATGGCGGGTTCGCCGGATTTTGGGATTATGGTCCATTAGGGTGCGAAATGAAGCGCAATATCAAAGAGAGTTGGTGGCGTTTCACCGTGCGCGACCGCGAGGACGTGGAAGGTCTGGATGCTTCAATCATCATGCATCCGGCCACCTGGAAAGCATCCGGCCATTTGGATACGTTTTCCGACCCGATGAGTATGTGCAAAGGGGCCTGCCGTAAACTGATGCGCGCCGACCAGATTTGGGATGTCTTTGCAGAGAGTGCAATCAGTGAAGCACTCTCCGGGATGCTTACGGAAGCCGGCAAAATCGCTTCCTGGTGCAAGGGTAAAGGAAAGTCTGTTGCTCCGGGCTTGTATACCGTGCAGCATCCGGAATATCTCGAAAAGATCTTTGAACGGCTGAAAACCATTACCGATGTCAAAGAGCTCTTTGTACTTTTGGCTACACCCGATGGGGAAGCGGACGTTTTGCCTTGCCCGAATTGCGGCGGTATAATGACAGAACCCCGTCCCTTTAACCTGATGTTCAAGACAATTGTCGGCCCCATTGAAGACCCCTCCAATGTTGCCTATCTGCGTCCCGAAACCGCACAAGCCATCTTTGCGGAATTTGGTAATGTGATGGTCTCGTCGCGTCAGATGCCGCCGTTTGGTATTGGGCAGGTGGGAAAAAGTTTCCGGAATGAGGTGACTCCACGCAACTACATCTTCCGTTCGCGTGAGTTTGAGCAGATGGAAGTGGAGTTTTTCATCAAGCCCGATGAAGCGGTGGAATTGCTGCACGGTCATGTGGCACAGCTGACCGATGCGACCGATCTCTCTGAACCGCAACCGGACTGGGGCTGGGAATGTTGGCACAAATATTGGGTGGAACAGCGTAAAATCTGGTTGGTCAAGAACGGCCTCCCGGAGGCTTCCTTTGTAGAGTATTGGCAGAAACCCGATGAATTGGCGCACTATGCACGCGCTTGCGTGGATATTGAATACCGCTTCCCCTTTGGCGTTCAAGAGCTCGAAGGCATTGCTGCGCGGTCGGATTTCGACCTTTCGCGCCATCAGGAGCACTCCGGAAAGTCGATGGAAGTCTTTGATGAACCCCTGAAGTTGGCCGTGAAAAAACTTTCCGAAGCGGAAAAAGCGGCTTTCCGGGAAAAGGTCATTGCCGCATGGGTTGCACGGGGAAAAACGCCGGAAGCCGCGAATGCCTTCCTTGACCGTCTGTTTGAAGGTCGTTACATTCCGCACGTGATTGAACCTTCGGCAGGTGTGGATCGTATGGCTTTAGCCATGTTGTGCAACGCTTATGAAGAGCAGGCTTTGGTGGACGAAAAAGGCAAGGAAGACGTGCGCACCGTCTTGCATCTTGCTCCGGCAATCGCGCCGGTCAAAGTGGCGGTCTTCCCTCTGGTGAAGAACAAACCGGAACTGTATGCCTTGGCTCGCAGCATCTTCAAAAAGTTGCAACGGCGTTATAATTGCTTTTGGGACGAGAGTGGGGCTATTGGGCGTCGCTATCGTCGTCAGGATGAAATCGGTACGCCTTTCTGCGTAACGGTGGACTTTGATACGCTTGAAAAGGACGGCACCGTCACTTTGCGCGACCGCGATACGATGAAGCAGGAGCGTATCTCGGTGGAAGCACTCATTTGCAAACTGGACGATCTCATCTTCGGATAACATCAGAAACCGTTCATTTCCAAGCGTTCGGCGACAACACCGCGATTCTGTTGACTTTGAAGCGCGGTGTAAAACGGCGAAACGTTCAACGTGGTGGCATTGGCAAAACAGTTGCACAATGCCACCACTCGTTTTTTCTGCGTCCGAAAGATGATACAACGTATTCCCGTAGCTGTTTTCGGGTCTGCGATTCAGTGGCTTACGGTTCAATGTCTTTTCAAGCGGGAGGCTCCGATTGATATCGGAAGACGTTAAGCCGTACAGGTTTTAATAAGGATTCTTTTCCGAGAAAGAACCCGGTTGCCGCAGTTTGAGCTTCGGGGTGCTTTGACTGCAGGGAGTGGGGTGGGAGAGAGTAACTGCGGTGTATATGCTGCACGATTAACGTCTGGGAAATCGCTACAGCATCGGTTGAGACCATGCTCGTTGGAACGTGAAGCGTGAATAGAGGAGGGAGGAACTTCAGGAGAAGTAGCACTCGCTCAACACTGGAACGCAAATAATGCATAAGAAGGTGAACGCTCTCACGTTAATGTTAATGCGTAAGCGTTATTTCTTGAGGAGAGCGAGACAAGCCTCAATGATAAATGAAATCGCCACCCTGCATTCAGAGTGGCGATTTCATTTATCTGCAAAACGCGTGATTACTTGGCGTAAACAGGCTTTGCCGTGTAATGTGTGTGCAACAGGTGATGCGCCTTTTCACTGCATGGAGCACCCAGGAAGTCCTCATAGATCTTATGGATCTGGGGATTTTGGTGTGAGCAGCGGATGGCTTTCTCGCGGTCATCCTTGTAGAGCCCCTCCATACGCAGCTTGCGGATCTCATCTGTTGCGAGGGTCGGTTGACCACCACCACCGATGCAGCCGCCACGGCAGGCCATCACTTCAATGAATTGCCAACGTGGCGGGCGACCTGCCGCACGATCTTCGCGAAGGGCCTTGAGCACCTGTTCGACATTGCCCATCTGGTGCGCCACAGCAATGGAGACCTTTGTGCCTTTGATGTCAATCGTTGCTTCTTTTACTCCGTCCAAACCACGCACTTGCGTGAAGTTGACATCGGCAAGTTCTTCCTTTGTAATCAAGTAGTAAGCCGAGCGGAGAGCCGCTTCCATCACGCCGCCTGTCGCGCCGAAAAGCGTGCCAGCACCGGTGTATTCACCGAGAATGGAATCTGCGTCGCTTTCCGGAAGATTGTTGAAGTCAAGCCCGGCGATTTTGATCATACGGGCAAGTTCACGCGTGGTAAGTACCACATCCACATCTTGATAGCCGGAGGCTTGCATTTCATCAGAGCGCGTAATCTCATACTTCTTCGCCGTGCAAGGCATAATGGAGACGACGTACATCGATGCCGGATTGATGCCCATCTTTTCAGCAAAATAGGTCTTCGCCATTACGCCAAGCATTTGCTGTGGACTTTTCGCCGTAGAGAAGTTCGGGATAAAGTCTGTGGCATACTTCTCCATCCAGTCCGTCCACGAGGGGCAACACGAGGTGATAAGCGGCAATTCACCGCCCTGCGTGAAGCGTTGGACGAACTCTGTCCCTTCTTCCATAATGGTAAGGTCCGCCGAGAAGTTGGTGTCAAAGACAGCCTCAAATCCAAGCCGCCGCAATGCGGTGTAAATCTTTCCTGTGGAAAGTTCGCCCGGCTTCATGCCAAAAGCTTCGCCCAAGGCCACACGTACCGCCGGAGCAATTTGCACCGCAGTATAGCGTTCCGGATCGCGCAAGGCATTCCAAACCTTACTGGTTTCATCCTTCTCATAGATGGCACCTACCGGGCAGTGCGCCGAACATTGACCGCATTTGATACACGGCGAATCATTCAGCGGGACATCAGCTGCCGGCGCAATTTTCATCTTTTCGCCACGACCGATGAACTCAAGTGCCCAGACATTTTGCATCTCTTGGCACACAATCGCGCAACGACCGCACTTGATGCACTTGTCAGGCTCAAGCACGATAGAAGGCGTACTTGTGTCGCGAGGAATGCGCTCAATCGCAGGACGCGGGAATGGCACTTCACGAATGCCAAATTCTGCTGCGACACGCTGGAGCTCGCAGTTCCCCGAACGTGGACAGCGCAAGCAGTCATTGGGGTGCGTGCTGAGGATGAGTTCTACCACCGTTTTGCGGATTTGTACAATATCCGGATCATGCGTCGTAATATGCATTCCCTCGGCCACCTCCGTACAACAGGCGCGGAGAAGCTTTGGAGAGTTGCCATTACGTACCACGCAAATTCCGCATGCGGCCCACGCCTTAATGTCGGGATGATGACAAAGTGTCGGAATCCGGATGGCTACTTTACGTGCTGCTTCCAGGATAGTGGTGCCTTCAGGAACTTCTACGGCAATGCCGTTAATCTCCAAATGGATCATCTTCTTTGTGTCTTCCATAACCATGGCTCCTCAGGCAAGTTCAATCGCGTGCAACTTACAAGTATTGTAGCATTGACCGCACTTCACGCACTTCTGCGGATCAATGACGTGCTTTTCTTTGACCTTACCCATGATGGCATTGGCAGGGCAAACGCGTGCACACATGGTACATCCTACGCAACGCTCGGGATTAATACGATATTGAATGAGTTTCTTGCATTTCCCGGCAAGACACTTGCGATCGTTAATATGCGTGAGCACTTCATCCATAAAATAGCGAAGCATCGCCTGCACAGGGTTGGAAGCCGTTTGCCCCAAACCGCACAAAGAAGCACGGTTCATCGCATCGCAGATATCGCGCATCTTCTGGATGTCTTCGGGTTCGCCACGGCCTTCAGAGATGCGCGTAAGCGTATTCAGCAACGCACGTCCACCAATACGGCATGGCATACATTTACCACAGCTTTCATCCACGGTGAATTCAAGGTAGAACTTTGCCACATCAACGATACAGTCGGTATCATCCATGACAATGAGACCGCCGGAACCCATAATGGAGCCGATCTTTGCAAGCGATTCATAGTCAATGGGCATATCAAGGAATTCCGGAGGAATCATGCCACCCGAGGGACCGCCGGTTTGAGCAGCTTTGAATGTGCGTCCATTGGGGATGCCTCCACCGATATCAAAGATGATTTCACGTAAGGTGATTCCCATCGGCACTTCAATCAAGCCTGAGTTTTTCACTTTTCCGGTGAGCGCGAAGACTTTGGTGCCTTTGCTTGTGGCTGTGCCGATCGAGCTGAACCATTTTGCACCTTTGGTGATGATGACAGCGATATTGGCAAGCGTCTCAACGTTGTTGATAACAGTGGGTTTACCCCAAAGACCTTTCACGGCAGGGAATGGCGGGCGGGGGGTAGGTTGTCCGCGTTTACCTTCGATTGAGGCGAGGAGTGCCGTCTCTTCGCCACAGACGAATGCACCGGCACCAAAGCGGAGCTCAATATCAAAGGTAAAATCGGTGCCAAGGATGTTTTCGCAGCCGAGCAGACCATATTCACGTGCCTGTTCAATTGCGATCTGAAGCCGTTTGATGGCAAGCGGATACTCTGCGCGAATGTAAATGAAGCCTTTTGTCGCTCCAGTTGCGCGCCCTGCGATCATCATTGCTTCGAGAATGGCATGGGGATCGCCCTCAAGGGTGGAGCGATCCATGTAGGCTCCGGGATCGCCTTCATCGGCATTGCAGACGATATATTTCTGGTCGGCTTGCACGGCGGCGGAGAATTGCCACTTCTTGCCGGTGGGGAAGCCTGCGCCGCCCCGACCGCGAAGTCCGGAATCAAGCACTTCTTGGATAATTCCCTCCGGAGTCATTTCAAAGAGTGCTTTCTCCAGCCCGAGATAACCTTCATGGGCGATGTAATCGTCAATCTTCTCCGGATCAATTACGCCACAGTGCCGCAGAACAATACGCTGCTGCTTGGCATAGAAGTCGATATCTTTTCCTTCATGTCCGGCTTCGGCCTGGGTTTTGTCGTAGAGCAGACGGGTGACGATTTGACCGTTGACGATGTGTTCATTGATGATGGCGGCGGCGTCTTCCGGCTTTACGTCCACATAGAAAGTATCTGCCGGAAGCACTTTTACGATGGGGCCGCGTTCACAGAATCCCATGCACCCGGTACGGACGATGCTGACATTCGCGCCGGCATATTCGGCAGCCTTCTTCAGTGCGGCATAGAGTGCAAGCCCTCCATTGGAGTCGCACGCGGTGCCTCCACAGACGAGCAGATATTGTTTGCCGCCAACTTCATCCTTGCGGTTGGCTTCAGTCAGGCGCGCTCGCAACGCATCGAGCGATTCACGTGTAAGTTTGTTGGACATAGCTGCTTCCTTATTTATTGCGGAACTTATCCAAAATGCCGGGCAACATCGCCTTGGTTACTTTCCCGAAGACTTCTCCGTTGATGACGATGACAGGTGCCAAGCCGCAGCATCCCAGGCAACGCACCGCTTCGGTTGAGAATTCGCCATCGGGCGTTACCGTATTGACGCCTACGCCAAGTTCATGTTCCAAAGCCTTCATGATGTCGTCGCCGCCTTTGAGATAGCAGGCGGTGCCAAGGCAGACCTGAATGAGATTACGCCCGGGCTGTTTCAACTTGAAGAAGTTATAGAAGGTGATAACGCCATAGATTTTGGCGAGGGGGACTTCCAGTAAATCTGCCAGTTCCAATACGATTTCGCGCGGCATATAACCATATGTCTGCTGAATGCGATGCAAAACCATAATCAAATTGCCCGGACGCGGCTTCCATTCTTCGATGAAAGCACGCAATTCCGGCGTGAGTGTCTTTGTTTCCTGACTCATTGAGCCTCTCCTTAATCGGGGGTAGATTTGGAAGGCATCCCTTCCCATTAGAGTGTTAGATACAGTTTGACAAAGAAATAGGGGCTTCGTCAAGGCTAATAGAGCTGCGCGGCGGCTCCCTTTACGTGCCCGGATGTAGAATGCTGGCGTGCGTTTAATCTTGCTGCACGGAGCTTGATTGCTTGGGTGGGGGCTGGAGAACTTCGCGCTACGAACCCATGCTGAGACGGCGTGCAGACGGAGCAAAAACGGCGCAAAGCGGATTAAAAACGTGGGTCGCCCCCAAAGGAGCGACCCGCTGTCATCAGGATGATTTTCCGGATTATGCTTCAAAATCTTCCGGACGGCGCGACTGGATGGCCTTTGTTGCGTCTTCGGGGGTCGCGATTGCGCACGGTCCGGCAACGCATCCTCCGGGGCAGACCATGATTTCAATGATGTCTGCCGGAGCTTTCTTGGTCTTGGCAAAAACCTTGAGCAATGCGATGTTTTTCTTGTTCAAACCGTTGATTTTGAAGACAGTTGGTTTCGGCGCACCTTCCGGGAGGTAGTGTGCCACGGCATTGGAAACACCGCCACTGATGGCGAATTCCGCGCCATAATGTGTGCCGCCGAGCTCGGGCTGAATGGCTTCAAGGTCGTCGAATTGCACGTTTTCTGCCATCAACCAAGCACCGACTTCTTCTGCGGTAATCACATAGTCAGGCGAACCTTTCTTGTGCGCTTCGGTGCGCTTGGCCATGCAGGGGCCGATAAATACGGTCACCGCATCGGGATACATTTCCTTGGCACGGCGGTCGGAGAAGATCATCGGCGAAGGGGTGTGTGAAACATAGGGCTTGATTTCCGGCAAGTGACGTTCCACGCATTCCATCCAGGCCGGGCAGCAGCTGGTGGTCATGAAGGGTGCACCTTCGGCCTTGCGCTCGGCCCATTCGGCGGCTTCTGCAATGGCGGTGTCATCTGCACCAAGTGCAACTTCGTGTACTTCCGAGAATCCGATTTGCTTGAGTGCCGCGTAGAGTTTGCCGGGTTCAACCGGGAAGAAGCCGTTGACAGCCGGCGCGACCAATGCGATGACACGTTTGCCTTGTGCGATGTCGCGCACCACGTGCGCCACCTGATTGCTTTGCATGATGGCGGCAAAGGGGCAGGCTTTGATGCAGCGTCCGCAACGGATGCACTTTTCGTCATCTACGGTCACGCGTCCATCATCCGTCTTACCGATGGCTCCAACCGGGCAGGCGTCTGCACAGGCCAGCGGCACTTGAATAATAGCATGATAGCGGCAGACCTCTGCGCATTTGCCGCAATTGATGCAGAGTTCGTGCGAGATGCGGGCGCGACCGTTGCGCACTTGGATGGCTTTTCGCGGGCAGATGTTGGTACATGGGCGGGCCAAGCAGCCACGGCACATATTGGTGACCATGATTTGCGATTCCATGCACGCTGAACACGCATCCGGGAAAATGGTAAGGAAAGGGTCACACGCCGGAGGTGTCGTAGCGGAGTCTTCTGCATAGGAGGCCAACGTCTTCAATTCGTCTGTCTCGTCTTCTACGCGGAAGCCCAGTGCCGACATACAGCGATAGCGCAAAGCGGCACGATCTTTATAGATGCAACAACGTGAAGAAGGCGCACCTTTGGGGCGCATCTTGAGGGGAATACGGTCAATGTCTTCGTATTTACCTTCTTTGATCGCCTTGATCACATAGGCCAGCACCTCACGACGGAGACGGTCCGCTTCGCTGATCATTGGAATAGACATGGCACAACTCCTTTTCGGTTTAAGCTTCAAGAATGGAACGGATGGCGTTTAAGACCTTGCCTTCATCGGCTTCAGAGATCAATTCACCATTGACGCGGACAAAGGGGGCTCTGCCATATTCTCCGGCCTGCTGACACGCGCCGACGCAGCGCATTCCTTTGACGGTGACGGCGTCTTTCCATTCTTCCGGAAGACGCTCTGCGATACCGGCGAGCTGTGCGCCGCCCATCACATAGCATGTGGTTCCCATGCAAATTTCAACAACAACGTTTCCTGCCATTTGCTCTCTCCTGCAAATTAAGGATAAGGGTAATCAATAACATCAATTATTGACATTATAATCAAAAATCGCTATCGCTGTAAACTCTTTTGCCCTGTGTCACGAGAAAAATGGGTTTTTATCCAAATGGTGCGCTTTCAGGAACCGCATAAGCTCGCCTTTTACAGGAGCAAACGACCTCTCATGCGCAAGCGTAGGGTATTGCTATCGGAATGGGGTGTCAATTATCTTGTGCAGAACGCAAATCAACATGGGCGAAACCGCTGTTCAACGTGGGCGATATTGCTGCGCAACATGGGCGCAACTGACGCGTTATTTCGCCCATGTTCAAAATAAACGCCTCAGGGTATCACAACGGAGGTGGTGCGTAAAGATCGTAACGCATAGCCCTTCGCCATTTTGTATACGCTGTTTCTTTCAAATATGACCGTGCGCGAAAGCAGTCCGGCGCATTGCGGGTCTTCGCATTGGATCGGTCAATTTCCCGGCAGGTAACGTCCTGCTTGAATCGTTTTTCGGTTTTTTGAGTACATAAAAATCCGCTTTGCACGGGATTTTCAGCGGGCACCTTAATTAGTATTGTCTAACGGCGTCTATAAGTGATTATAATATCGTTAATTGAAGTAAGCTTTACGACTTACTTGGGAATAGAGGTGCAGTATATTTAGCGGATGAGATGCAAAATATTTTATTGGCAAGGCTGTGAAGTCACTCTTTCCCAAAGGTGCTTCTAATCCCATTTGCTATTTTGACGGACATTAACGTTAGAGCATTTCATTTGGCATATGAGGTATGGAGAGAGAGGCTTATTTGAATCTTAATCTTGCAGAAAGGAGTTTGCAATGAAACGATTACTTTTACTTTTGGGGTTAACATTAGGGATAATAACATCTCTTATTGCGGAAACAGAAACTGTTGATGGCATTGAATGGAACTATTCGGTGTCAAATGGTAATGCAACAGTTACCGGAGGACCAACTTCAGGCGCGATTGCAATTCCCTCGCTCCTTGGTGGTTATCCCGTTACCTCAATTGGGGAGAAGGCGTTTTATAATTGCAGTGGTTTGACTTCGATTACGTTTCCCTCAACCATTACAACGATTGGTAAGGGTGCTTTTGAAGAATGTACTGCGCTTAAATCAATTACAATCCCTGAAGGCGTAACTACCATTGATGAGGATGCCTTTAGTCGCTGTGTCACAGTAGAATCTGTCACGCTTCCTTCAACCATTGCAACAATTGGAAACTGGGCATTTTATAATTGTGCTCAATTGGCGATTCTTTCCCACAAGATGCCCCCAAATGTTTCAATTGGACACTCAGCTTTTAAAAGAATGGTAGAAGGAATTTGGGGATATGATCATGTAGAATTGACTCCACATACTATCATTGGAGCCTTTCTGCCATCAGGCTTAAGTAAATCAGAAGTGCGCTCAATTGTGATTCCTGAGGGGACAACGCATATTCCTGATGGCGCATTTAACGGTTGCCATGGGATAACAGAAGTTATCATCCCTGAAGGTGTTACGTCCATCGGAAAATATGCGTTTGCATTTTGTGATGGGATAAAGTCGATGACATATCCATCAAGTGTCAAAACACTCAAAGTTCATGCTTTTGATGGAGTTTTACCTGAAACACTTTCATCAGCAGTGATTCCTGAAGGGATAAGGCTTGAGAAGCTGACCTCTTGGAAAATCCCAGAAGGTGCCACTTCTGTTCAGGGATGGAGCCGGGAGTATCCTGATGCTTCCGGGTTCGGCACAATATCTACAACAAATAATAAAATTACTTCTATTACACTTCCGTCTTCACTCACAAGCATCGGATACAATGCATTCAGTGGATTCACCGCATTAACGTCTATCACGATTCCCGAGGGTGTTACAGAAATCGAATCAGGTGCCTTTGAAGATTGCAATAGTTTGACTTCTGTACATATTTCGAATCTTGCCGCATGGTGTGGCATTAAGTTTGGAGACGTTTATTCAAACCCATTGCATTATGCTAAAAATCTTTACCTAAATGGAAAACAGATAACAGAGCTGGAGATTCCTCCGAACGTGACCTCAATCAGGGAGTATGCGTTTGAGGGTTGCACAGATTTAACCTCGGTGGAGATTCCCTTGGGCGTGACCGCAATTGGGAAGTATGCGTTTGGGAATTGTACAGGTTTAACCTCGGTAACAATTCCTGACGGCGTAACCTCAATTGGTGATGGTGCGTTTTATAATTGTAAAGGTCTGACCTCTGTGACGATTCCCTCGGGCGTGACCTCAATTGGTGATGATGCATTCGGGGAATGTAGAGCTGTGACAGTTGTAACGATTCCCGACAGTGTGACTTCAATTGGGCGTTCCGCGTTTAGGGGGTGCATTCGTCTGACCTCAATCATCATCCCAGAAGGAGTCATGTCAATCGGTGACGAAGCGTTTGCTGGCTGTGTCGGTTTAGTTGAGAGGGTTGTCATTCCATCTACAGTGATCGAAATGGGAGAAGGCGTATTTGATAGATGTATCGCACTCAACGAGGTGGAGTTTCGATGCCCACCGCCCAAAGCGAGTCGCACTTACCACGATCTTTATTCAATCCCTTATGATATTGATTATCCAATTTCAAATCAGGGAATTCAGGGTTTGTATACGTGGGGTAATGCCAGTGCTTGGCGTAAACAGCTTGTTCGTGGTCGCTGGCACGGGATTCATATGTCAATGAAAGATGCTTGGATTCTTTATTTAGGTGGTATTCTTCTGCTGCTTGCAGGAGGTGTAGGAGGACTGCTCTTTTATAAAAAGTATAAAAAGCGTAAAGCGGCGCAATCTATTTCTGAATACTTTCTCTCGTTATGATTGGGCTTAATTGAGCCACCCGGAATACCTGGGTGGCTCAATTGTGTTAGGGGGCGGGGTCTTTTGATACGGTATTGCGAAATCGTTAAAAAGAGGGGTGGGGTGACGCAATGGGGTGGGGTTGTGTTATAACACGCGCCACGTTTACAGTGAATTGAAAGTATTCCAGCTTACGGACGTAAATGGATCAGGGCGCAGTTACGCTAAAATGGAGGCACTCGGCTTGCCGAAAGAGCGCAGCAGTGCACAGTGTGCTGCTGTTTTTTTTGAATTTGTTTCCGGAAAGAAATCGATGAGTAAGTTGAATGCGCGCTATGTTTATACGTCTTAATCGATCTCTTGGGGTATCCCGATAAAATGGTAGATGTCATTTCAGATGCGGTGCTGGATGCTTGTTTGGCATTGGATGACCGTGTATATGTGGTGTGTGAAACGACGGTTGGCTCGAATCTGGTGGTGAATCGGGGTGAAATTACCTGTCGTGGTTTTGAACCGGTGACTACAAAGGTTCTCGCTGCTGCGGTGATTCCGCGTATTGGGTATGATGATCCGGCAGAGGGATTCAGTATCATGATTTTGTGTATGTAAATAATCTGCATGCTCAATCGCCGGATATTAATCGTGGCGTGGAACATGACGCCCCAGAGGAGTAGGGGCCGAGGCTCAGGGGATGATGTTTGGTTATGCTCTCAATGAGACGTCTGAGTTTCTGTTCTTGCCTTTGGTGGCATTGCATCGTATTTTGAAGGATTTGGCTACATCGCGTCATCAGGGAACGATTGACTGTTTGCGTCCGGATGCCAAGGGCAGGAGTCGGTGCTTTATGATGGTGGTAAGCTGATTGTAATCATGGATGTGGTGTGTTTGAATAAGACTTGTGATGTGTCGGAAGTGCGCATTTATGCGGATGTGGAGGCTGTAATCCGGGAAATGTTGGCCACAGCCGGGCTGCTGACGAATGAAACGCGTCTTCATATTAACCCGATTGGACGCTTTGTGATTGGCGGACCTGCTGGTGACTCGGGCATGACGGGGCGTGAGATTATCATGGATACGCATGGCAGATGGGACTATGACGGCTATGGTTGCGATGTCTATTATAAAAGAAGGACGTATACTTGGAGAGATGCTGTTTGAAGATGGTACAGAAGTTGCGATGGTCGGCGACATTGAAACTATGACAGAAACTGCAGAGGGGGTAGTGCTTCAAGTCGCTGCAGCATGGACGGATGCGGCGGTTGCGACTTTTATTGTCACTGATGAAGCTTTGGACTATGAAGTAATCTCTGAACTTGAAATCACGACAGGACGCTTACCACGGAACACACGATAAGTGTATATGCGAACTCTGAATGGTAGAGGACTCTGGAAGGCTCTCTATCATTTTCTTGGAACGGAGAAAGTAAGGAGTAGCTAACGTTCCCGTTTCTTTGGCTTTGGTTTGGAGCTTTGGTAATGGCGTTTTCCATTCTTTCAGCACGTATGTTGCTACGCTATGCGCTGTGTTTTACTCGTCGGTTTTGGAGAAAGGACTTTGTAAACTGGCGAAATTTCCATTAAAGTCTGGAGTGAACACGCTGTAAATAACGAGATCTTGTTAACGCAATTTCAATGGTTTATGAGTTATGAAAGTGTGTGCCAGCAAATCATATCCTATTGATTTTATATCTAGTTGTTACTTTTATTGATGTGGGTTTTGTAAAAAGTTGTTGACGTGGTGGGCGGATTTGTGTATCTTATGCTCCACTTTCTTTGCCATGGGGGCATTGAAAACGCTTTTGGAATACAACAAAGGACACATCTCATGGAAGCATATGCAGTCGTTGAGGCCGGTGGCGTCCAGTGCCGTGTGGCAGTTGGTACGGTTATCGAAGTCAACCGCATGGACGGCGAGGCTGGTTCTGACATTGAACTTACCACCGTGTTGGCGTTGAACACCGGTGATGAACTCAAAATCGGTATGCCTACGGTCGAAGGCGCGAAGGTTGTCGCCACCGTTCTTGGACACAAGCGCGGCGATAAGCTGATTCATTTCCGCAAGAACCGCCGTAAAGGCTATGAACGCCGCGTCGGTCACCGCCAGGAATTGACGGTTCTCAAGATTAAATCCATTGCTTAATTTCCGGAAAGGATAAACTATCATGGCAGGTAGCACTGGTAATGGCCGCGACAGCAATTCGAAGCGTCTCGGGGTCAAGCGTTATGCCGGGCAGGTTGTCACCGCCGGATCGATTCTTGTTCGTCAGCGTGGCACGAAGTTTGCTCCTGGAGCAAACGTGGGCTGCGGTCGCGACTTTACGCTTTTTGCGTTGATTGACGGCGTTGTAGAGTTCCAGAAGAACGGCAAAGTCGTTGCTGTGAAGCCTCTTCCTGAAGTGGCTGAATAAGGTTTTTCAGATTCGTAATTGGGACAGGAACGGTGAAAACCAGAACCTTTGTAGATTCGGCAATTGCCGAAGTGCGCGCAGGACGCGGTGGTGACGGGAGCGGAAGTTTCCGTCGGGAATCGCATGTTCCTGAAGGCGGACCGGACGGAGGTGACGGCGGTCGTGGCGGGAATGTCGTGGTGCGTGCAAGTACGCATGCCGACAGTTTGCTGCGTGTGTTTTATGAACCGCGTCTGTTCGCAGAGAATGGCGTCAATGGCACAGGCCAGAAGATGCATGGCCGGAATGGGGAAGATTTGATTGTCGATGTGCCTTGCGGCACGGAAGTGTATAACATGGATACCGAGGAACGCCTTGGTGAAGTGTTGGAACACGGCGCGACATTGATCATTGCCAAAGGCGGTCGTGGCGGATGGGGAAATGTACACTTCAAGAGTTCGGTAAATCAAGCTCCTGAAAAGTTCATTCCCGGGGATGAGGGCGAAGCCTTTACGGCCCGGTTTGAATTGAAGACCATTGCCGATGCGGGTTTGGTCGGTTTCCCCAATGCCGGAAAGTCCTCGTTGCTTGCTGCAATTAGTGCAGCTCGGCCTAAAATTGCCAATTACCCTTTTACTACACTTCATCCGATTGTCGGAACGGTGGTTTACGAGGATTACGCAACGCTTCGTGTTGCAGATATTCCCGGAATCATTGAAGGCGCGGCTGATGGTGTTGGATTAGGATTGACGTTTTTGCGTCACATTTCACGTTCACGAATGCTCGTGTATGTGCTGGATATGGCTGACACAGAGAATCTGCCGGAGCATGCATACCGTGTGCTTAAGGCAGAAGTGGAAAGCTATGATCCTGCATTGGCTGGGCGCCCAGCGTTGGTTATTGCCAATAAGATGGACGAGCCGACAGCGCAAGAACATTACGACACCTTTGTTGCAGAAACGGGAATTACGCCTTTGTGTCTCTCGTTGAAAGACGATGGGATGCCGGGATTGGAGGCTGTGCGTCAAGCATTGCGTGAAGTGCTCAATCCACAAGCAAAGGGAAGTTCGGCTTCGTTGGAAAAGTCAATGAAGCAGCCGGTGGATCACACGGAAGTTTCTGCCGAACGTTTTCGGATGGCAACGTTTCTTAAACCCTAACGAATCACATACTTTTAACACAAGGAGAATACATCATGTCTCGTATTTGCGAAATTTGCGGTAAGAAGCCTATGGTTGGCAATCGCATTGTGCGTCATGGTTTGAAGAAAGCCAAAGGCGGCATCGGTTTGCACACGACGGGTATCTCGAAGCGTCGCTTTGAGCCGAACCTCATGAATGTTCATGTGCGCAAGGACAATGGTCAGACGTGTCACATGAAAGTGTGCGCAGCTTGCTTGAAGGCTGGCCGCGTGACCAAGGCGTAAGCAATTATATCTTACAATTGGCAACAGGCGACACTTGATAAAGTGTCGCCTGTTTGTTGTAATGTAAAGGTATTTTTTACGAAGGTTTGGTGTCAACCCGTCAATTATGAATGGAGAAGCGTTGGGAGCGAGCACTCATTTTCAGTGCTGACGCGTGAGGAATGTTCCCCGGCGTTCTGCGGAAGGATTGATTTGTCCACGCATCAGTACCGGAGAACCATTGACCATAACCGTATCAATACCAGTGGAAAAAGAATGCGAATGTGTATAGTCGGCAGTATCACGCCATGTCGATGGGTTTAATAAGACCAGGTCGGCATAATACCCTTCCTTTATGATGCCACGCTTGGATATTCCAAAGGCTTGAGCAGGAAGAGAGGTCATCCGTCGGAAAGCCTCCTCGGGAGAGAATCCAAGTTGTTCGGTCAGGATGCGGTAGTATTTGGGATGTGTGCCATAGGCGCGAGGATGGGGCGTGTCTTTCCCTAACGGGCCCCATGGCGCACGCAAAGAGGCGTCAGAACCGGGCATTACCCATGGTTGCTTCAAGATCTCATGAAGATTGGTTTCATTCATCCCAAAGAAGAAAGCGCCGGTTCGGGTGCGATCTTTCCGTAGGATCCAAGTGATGACGGTTCCCATGGATCGGCACGTTTTCCGCATGATTTCGCCGATGGTTTTTCCGGAACAAGGGCGTGTTTCGGGTGACCACGTGCCGCCAATCATAATGGAATCGGGATCACGCCCGGAAGCATCAATCTCTGCCGCAATCCGTCCACAGGTGCGTGCGTCATCCAAGTGTCGCAGAATTTCCGTATTCCCTCCGGCAGAAGCCCATTCCGGCAATACGATATCAAGATCGGTTCCCGCTGAAAGGTAAGGGTAACGGTCTGCGAAAACATGGCACCCTTCTGCCCGGGCTGTTTCAATCTTTTCCAGAACCTTGGGCAGTTTGTGCCAGTTGTTTTTCCCGGAAGTCTTCAGATGTGAAATTTGTGTACGAATCCCTGTAGCGCGCGTGAGTGTGAGCACTTCCTCTACGGCTTCCTCCAAACGATCACTCTCACTGCGCATATGCGTTGCGTACATACCGTCATGCTTTGCGCAAGTTGTGGCCAAAGCAAGGACTTCTTCCGGCTGACTGTGGACACCTGGATGATAAACAAGTCCCGTAGATAGACCCCAAGCCCCTTCATCGAGGGCTTGTTCAAGGTGATATATCATTGTCGCGATGTGCGCAGGTGTAGCAGCCTCAGGTGCATCGCCCATGACCCCTTTTCTCAATGTGTTATGCCCGGCAAAGAGAATGAAGTTTGTCGCAGGGCGAGCAGCCTCAAAGCAGGTCCGGTAATCGGCAACGGTGGTCCAGTTGGGGCCACGCGTTGAACTTTGCCCTTGGCGGGGGGGATAGATTTGAGCTTCCCAATCCGAAGGAAGTCGCGCATTGTTCAGGCGTGGCGCAGCACTCCCACCGCATTGTCCGCCGATTTCTGTGGTTACACCCTGTGTAAGTTTACTGGGTGCATAGGGTTCAAGCAGAAGAAATGCATCGG
Source organism: Kiritimatiellia bacterium (assembly GCA_017531445.1). Classification (GTDB taxonomy): domain Bacteria; phylum Verrucomicrobiota; class Kiritimatiellia; order RFP12; family DVOR01; genus Spyradenecus. Next base: position 404,891 of record JAFXKZ010000001.1, read on the forward strand.
AATGCGTGTGGGCATCAATGAATCCCGGCGTAAGCCATAATCCCTGTGCACGATATTCTACAGGTGCTTGCGTAGCGGATAAGTCGCCAATAGCGACAATTGTTTGATTGGCAATCCCCACATCACAGATGCGTGGCGGTGTGCCGGTGCCATCAAAGACGGTCGCTTGACGGAAAATAAAATCGATGTGCATGAAGAACTCCTGTTCGTGGCGGCATCGCTGAGCTGGCGGGATGTCAAAGCAGCCCTTCGGCAATTATGTTAGCAATTACCGGACCGAGCAGAACGATGATTGTGGCCGGAAAAATAAAAAGGAGGAGCGGGAAAAGCATTTTCGTAGGGGCTTCATGTGCAAGCTTTTCGGCTCGTTCAAATCGTTCTCTCCGGAGTTGATCTGCCTGAATCCGCAAGATGGTGCCTAAACTGACGCCAAGTTCATCGGCTTGAATTAAGGCCGCACAGAGTGTTTTTACTTGGGGAATGCGAACGCGATCAGATAGATTTTGAAAAGCAATACGTCGGGTGGTGCCGATTTGGATTTCCCGTTGCATCCGAAGAAGCTCTTCATTTAGTGCGTCCATTTTGCGCTTTTCACAATTTCGTCTGACGGCTCCCATAAAGTCCATTCCGGCTTCAACCGAAAGCGTCAGCAGATCAAGGACAAACGGAAGTGCCCGTAAAATGCTTTTGGTACGCTGTCCACGCACTTTTCTCAGCCAATGCAAGGGCCAATACCATGCGAGAAGGGTGCCCATCAACCAGAATGGTAAGGCGATTGCGCCGAGCGGGATGAAAGAAAGCAGCAAGAACGAAGCGACAGTTGAAGGCAAGAGAACGCGTAATGCCGTAAACTCCTTGCCTGAGAGAAGACCTTCATAACCTGCCGCTGTCAGTTGCCATGTTGCCGCCGTAACAGACGCTCTGAAGAAAGGGCGGCGTACGAGCGGATCCAAATTGGGAGCAAGAGGAAGAAGCAACCGGAAGAGAAGCGGCAAGGCGCGCGCTTGCCGGCGGCCATCGGCAAGCGTGACATAGGTGATTTGTGTAGCCAACGAGAGCACATACCAGGTGAGCACACCTGCTGTGATTGCCCAAAAGAGAAGTGAAAGAATGTAAAGAAGGCTCATCTTCTCAATCTGTCCTATCTGTAATGTCAGACGTCAATGGTGACAATCTTCCGAATCATCCACCCGCCAAGGATAACGAGTGCTGTAACCGCGAGGAGGGTTATCCCGCCCATCCAAGAAGATGCGAAAGGGATCATCAAGCCGGGCTTGAAGAAGAACATTCCCAGGCCTAACAGAAATGGCATCGCACCGATGATAAGCCCTTGCAGTCTTCCTTGTGCAGTGAGGGTGCGGACGTGTTGATGAATGCGCAATCTGGCGCGGATTGTTTCGGAAATGGTATCAAAGATTTCGGTCAGATTGCCGCCCGACTTCCGGGCGATGTCAATCGATGAGCAGACCAGCGTCAGATCATCGCTGCCAACGCGCATTTCCAGATTGGACAATGCTTCTGAGAATGGAACGCCGACACGCAATTGTTGCAACAAGAGTGAAATCTCCTGTTTCATCGGAACTTCTGAGCTCTCTGCTACCGATTCAAAGGCCTGATTGATTGAGAACCCGGCGCGAAGCGCATTGGACATCATCGGGAGTGCTTCCAATAATTGAAGATTGAAACGTTCAATCCGTTTATTTTTCAAATGGTGTACGATAAACTTCGGCAGGTAGAACGCGAGTATCGCCGGGGGAAATGCAAGGCAACATCCGACGAAGGGCAACCATAATGGCGAAAGCCTGCAGAACGGTACCAGGACTAAAAGAAACATGAAAATCGCTGAAACCAAGCCCAGATCCACCAGTTTCCGGGCGGGAACAAAGAGGAACATTGATTCGAGGGTGTTGGTGATTTCATGTTCATAAACCCCGGTTGCAGTTCTGGCTCCTTCGGAAAAGGTTGAAAGCAGCACCCAAAGCAAACCGCAAGCGGCTCCCCCTGCAAGCAGAAGGATGCAGATGATCCATAATGTCATAGCCCTGCTCCGGGTTGGAAGAGTGCCGGGTCAAGCGAGATTCCACGGGGAGCGAGCGTGTCGAAGAATGTCGGCATTGCTCCTGTCGGGAGAAGTTTTCCAAGAATTTTCCCTTGCGCGTCAATTCCGGTTTGATGGAATTGAAAGAGATCTTGCATGACGATTTGCTGGCCCTCCATTCCGGTAATTTCCGAAATGGCTGTTATTTTCCGCGAACCGTCTCCAAGACGCGATTCTTGTACAATGATTTGCACGGCACTTGCGATTTGTTCACGGATCGCCCTGCTGGGCAGTTCAACGCCCGACATGAGTACCATCGTCTCCAAACGGCTGATGACATCGCGTGGACTGTTGGCATGGACGGTTGTCAAAGAACCGTCATGACCGGTATTCATCGCTTGAAGCATATCCAGCGTTTCGCTGCCGCGACATTCACCAACGATGATTCGATCCGGGCGCATACGAAGTGCGTTTCTCACGAGATCCCGGATGGTAATTGCGCCCTTGCCTTCAATATTTGGAGGGCGCGCTTCAAGACGTACCACGTGAGGTTGATTCAGGCGTAATTCTGCTGCGTCCTCAATGGTAAGGATGCGATCGGTGGCAGGAATGAAGCCGGAGAGCACATTGAGTAACGTGGTTTTACCCGATCCTGTGCCGCCGGAGACAATAATGTTTTTCCGCAAGCGTACGCAGATTTCCAGAAATGCGGCAATGGCAGACGTCCATGTGCCGAAACGGATGAAGTCTTCTGTGGTTAAAACACGCTTGGCAAATTTACGAATGGTAATGCAAGGCCCCACCAGAGAAAGCGGAGGGATGATGGCGTTGACACGCGAACCATCCGGCAGACGGGCGTCAACATACGGTTGACTCTCATCAATCCGACGTCCAAGTGGTGCGACGATGCGTTCAATAATCGCCAACACACTGGCATCATCCATGAACGTTTGGTTGGTCAACACAAGCTGACCATTGCGCTCTACATAGACTTGTTCCGGACCGTTGATCATCACTTCTGTAACGGAATCGTCTGCAAGAAACTGTTCTACAGGCCCCAAGCGGACCGATTCATCGTAAAGTTCTTCTTGCAGTGCATCCGGGTCAATGGTTGCCGGTAGTGCGTTCCGTTGCATAAGCTCTTGAAGAATGGTCGTCAGCGTTTCGCGCACACGTGCAGCGAGTTCTTCGCTTGTGACGCTTCCGGTGGCCAGGCGTTTGAGGTCAAGCCTCCGGATGAGTTCAGCGTGTATTTGCGCCTTGATATCGCGGTACCGTGCGCGTGCCTGCAAATCAACTTTGGGTAATGGAGGCGGGCTTGGCGGCGGTATGGACGCTGATTCCGCAACAAGGGGCACAGAGGTCGGCGGCGGGGTGCTCCGGGTGGATGCGGGCGCACAGGGAGGCTGCTTCGGTTGCACCCGGAAGAGCGTATTGCCAACGGAGACGATGGTTTCGGGGCGCAACTGCACGGTGCCATTGATCGGCTGCGAATTGACGATTGTCCCATTGGAAGAGCCGACGTCTTCGATCCATGCATCGTTGGGGGTAAGAATCAATTTGGCATGCAATTCACTGACACTGGAGTCTTCCAAGCGGATGGGACATTCAACGCCGCGCCCGACAAGGTATGCTCCGCAAGGCATGGTGATTTGTTGGGTCGCTTGTCCCGGAAGTGCGATCGTGATCAGGTAATTCACGGCAGATCTCCGATTACTGTTTCTTACGGAGCAAATCTTTTTGCCGCCGTTCGTTCAAGCCTTCCAACGTTGTACGAATCTGGTCGAAATTGACCTGTTGGAGATCTTTTTCGTAGTGAAGATCTTCAGGGTTGCGCAATGAAAGCGTCAATCTCCCGCGCATTTGCTCGGCGAAGGTGAGCACTTCGGCTTCATGCGGCGTTACTTGCAGTGTCACGAGCGAGTAAGAAAGGTCCCCGCCACGGTAGGTGTTGGCAGTCTCTTGCCCGGTGGCTAAAACGAGCACGTCCTGCAAAATGGTGAGTGTCACCAGCTCTGTTGCGCCGGGCACGGTCTTACTTGGCAGGGTAAAGGTGCCCAAGACATCCACATGGTCTGCCGGATGCACCATTTGACTGACGCTGGCTGCCGCAGAGACCGAGATGGAGAGGGCACGCATCTTCGGCGGCAATAACGTTGAAAGTCCCCTTACGCCTGGTGCACCGCCTTCAATATCACTCCAGAGCAAGGGCTGACGTCCGCTGACGCCAACGGCTAATTTTCTCCCGACAAGGCGTAAGGCGATGTTACCATCCGGGCGGATAGCCTGTTCACGCAAGGCGCGCTCCGGAAAAGAAAGAATGCCCAAGTCGTCCATCGTGAGTGTGGTGCCGGCCGGAAGCGATTTGGCGAGCACAATCACATCAACGCTGCGGTTTTTCCGGTCAAAGGCCGCCTTTTCACGCTCAAGAGCCTGACGCTGGGAAGAAATATAGGTGCCGGTCAGGAATGCAGCCAGAAGCCCGGAGAGCACAGAAAGAAGAAGGATAATTTTCTGTTTCATTGAAAGACCTTTTGAATGGCAAGCACGGCATGGGTTGCTTGCGCTTCGTCTGTTGCGTGAACAAAAAGGGTTTGATCTTCTTTTTGCCAAAGATTGGCGTTGAGAGGCGTCCAACCGGCGGCACGGGCGGCGGCGGCAAACGCTTGGAGTAATTGTTCTGCAGGAAGCGGAGAGGTGCCATTGACAAACCGGGAATGCGCCGCATCGATCACGTAGTTGCAGGTAATTTCCCACGGGGGAAGGTCGGCAGGATAGGTGCATTCGCCGCGGACAGAGGTAAAATCATCGTGAAAGACATAGACCACTTTGTCCACTGTGATGATTTTGGCATGATTTTTTCGCAACGCTGCTGCGGAGGCATACTCCGGTAAACGCCAAACATCCGCCAGTACGTTTTTACCGTTGACGTTCATCGTTTGCGTCATTACCTGCTGTGCGCCGAGGGCGGTTAAAATTTCTTCGGGTGTTTTTTGGGTGAAGCGTTGATAAACTTCTCCGACCAAAAGCCCGGCAACGGCCAGGAAGGGGAGGAGAATCAGCTTTCGCACGAATGGATGCTTCGGTAATTTCATACCTTAATTATAGCACACTCAAGTGGCGGATTCTAAATTGAAAACAAAAAGCATTTGTCTGTAAGATGGAGAAGGTAAAAGGGCTTTTGGGGGAAATCCTGCTCGGAACATCCCGGAAAACGGTGTGCGAATCATGTGCGCACCAACAGCACCGCCCCTTTGATTGAAGCTGCATTAGGGAATCGGTTTCGGGTGGAATTGGCGAAGAGAGAAATGTGACTGCATAAAGGTGAATCTGAACATGGGCGACATTGCTATGTACGTATCGCCCATTTGCGCGCTCGGTATCGTCGAAACTGCAACGCACTGTCGCCCACGTTGCAACGCAAAGACGGGAGCATCGGAAAAGACAACACAGGGAGAGGCTTTCCGGAGGGGAAGATTTTTTATCGGTGCGTGTGCCGGGGGCTCGGAGAGCGAGGTTGAAAAAGCACCGGAGATTGCGTTTTTCTTTGATGCGTTGACGGTAACAGGGCCGCTGAGGAATGTTGTTTCGGAGGTGAAATCGGGCGCGGAATTATTTTCGGGTGAGGGCTTTCAAGTGCCTTTCTGTTGGTTCCGGATGCGGTGGTAAAGGTGCGGTTTTACGCGCTTTCGGGTGAAATAACGGGTTGGGGGCGGTGGTCGCTTCCGCGTGGCAGAAACATTAGCGGCATTATCGCTTCATTATTGTTGAGTGGGAAAGAGATACTTGTCGGGCGAGTTTGTTTTCCTGTTTTGCGGAAAGTTTGTTCGTGGGTTTTATTTTGTGCTTTCAAGCTCTTTCTGGCGTGAGGTAATTCTGCGTGTTACGGCGTCATAAATTTCATTTCCCAATGCTCAAAGCAATAATCGCAAGGTGTCGTAATCTTTGAAATGAAAACGAACGTTAAAGTGATGGAACCGGGGGCGCAAGAGCGTATTTTTTGATAAACTATCATCCCGGTTATGCAAAGCAGTTCGCTTTGGGAAAAGGATTTGAGATGGGCAGTATCGGCTTTGACAATGAAGCATATTTGAAACATCAGGCTGCAGGATTGATGGAACGCGCCAAGGCGTTTGGTAATAAACTTTATCTGGAGTTTGGCGGCAAATTGATGTATGACTATCACGCTGCGCGTGTGTTGCCGGGATACGATCCGAATGCGAAATTGCGTTTGCTGCAATCTTTGGGCGATAAGGCTGAAATTATTTTGTGTGTGTATGCCGAGGATATTGAGCGCAAAAAGATGCGGGCAGACTTTGGTATCTCGTATGACGATGATACATTGAAATTGATTGACAGCTTACGGTCATGGTCAATCCACGTGTGCGCGGTGGTGATCACACGATTCGACGGGCAGCCGGCGGCATTGCAATTCCGGAACAAATTGGAAGCGCGTGGCATTACGGTAAAATTGCATCGCGCGGTGCCTGGCTATCCTTCTAATTTGGATTTGGTCGTTTCAAAAGATGGTTATGGAGCCAATGATTATGTAGCGACCACGCGTCCGATTGTCGTGGTAACCGGTCCGGGTCCGGGATCCGGCAAATTGGCGACGTGTTTGACGATGCTCTATCACGACCGGATGGCTGGCCGTTTGGCAGGGTATGCGAAGTTTGAGACATTTCCAGTCTGGGATTTGCCCTTAAAACACCCCATCAATCTTGCTTATGAAGCGGCAACGGCGGATTTGGGGGATATCAACATGATTGACCCTTTCCATTTGGAAGCATATGAAAAGATTGCGGTCAATTACAATCGTGATGTTGATGCTTTTCCGCTGTTGCGGGAAATCTGGGCGCGTTTAAGTATGGATGGAGAGTGCCCTTATCGCAGCCCTACGGATATGGGGGTCAATTGCATCTCTGCCGGGATTGTGGATGATGCGGTTTGCGTGGAGGCTGCCAAGCAAGAAGTGATCCGCCGTTATTTCCGCCACCTTTCAGATGCTGTAGCCAAAGGTGCTTCTGATAAACGCCCCGTAGAAATCTTGGAGCGGTTGATGCAGCAACTGGGACTTCATCCGGAAGACCGTTTAGTTGTGCAGCCTGCGCGTGAAGCAGCGCATGAAGCATCCCAGCGAAAAACGCTTGAGGGGGTGGCGTGTGGTGCGGCGATGCAGTTGAAAGATGGCACGGTTGTGCAGGGAAAAAATTCGACATCGCTTCATGCTGCAGCAGCAGTGGTGTTGAATGCTGTCAAATATCTGGCCAAGATTCCCGCCTCGTTGCATCTGCTTGCTCCGGAGACGGTAAACAGTGTGCGGAGCATGAAGCAGGATATTTTGAATGGACGCTATGGCTCTTTGAATCTGGATGAAACATTGGTGGCACTTGCAATTTGTGCTGCGACGGATGCGAATGCGGCAGCGGCTCTGCAACAACTTGCCGAGTTGCGTGATTGCGAAATGCATCTTTCGCATATGCTTACGCCGGGTGATGAGGCCGGATTGCGCCGTTTGGGGATTCGGGCAACCAATGATCCACTATTTGCCACTGCGGAACTTTTTGTAGATTCGTAAGACGTTTTACCTGAGATTGTGCTAAAGTATAAGTGATTCTATTTGAGGCTTTCATTGCGATTTGAGGCGTTAGTTATATGAACCGTTTCCAATATCTTCTTCGTCGTTTGATGTTATTGGTGCCGACATTCTTCGGCATCACGATTGTGTGCTTCATGTTGACGCGTCTGTTGCCGGGAGGACCGGTAGAGATGGCAATGGCGCGTATGCGTGGCGGCGGCGGTGGCGGTGAAGCCGGTGGGGGCGCGAATGCTGCGCTGGTCAGCGAAGACATGAAAAAGGAATTGGAGCGTCAGTTTGGCTTTGATCAGCCGATCTGGAAACAATACTATAATTGGGCCATCCGCGATGGATTGGGAATGCGGATGAAGAGTTATGAATATACAGATAAAACGGCATGGGAACTGATTCGCAGTCGGTTGCCCGTCTCGGTTTGGTTCGGCGTAGTTTCGTTTTTGATGAGTTATTTGGTCTGCATCCCCCTTGGGATTGCCAAAGCTTTGCGTCATGGTTCGCCTTTTGACTTCGCGTCCAGTGTCATCGTCTTTTCAGCTTATGCAGTGCCGGCATTCGCAGTAGGTATGATTTTGAAGATGTGTTTGAGTGGTACGGTGGATGGTCTGTGGGATATTTTCCCCATTGGCGGATTTGAGAGTGATGCTGCCGCTGCCGCTGGTGGATGGACACTTTTCCTGGACAGAGCCTACCACATGGTTTTGCCGGTTACGGCATACGTAATGACCTCTTTTGCACTCCTTACAATCATGATGAAAAACTCTTTGATGGAGCAAATGAGTGCGGACTATGTGCGCACGGTACTGGCGAAAGGTGCTACGCGTCGCCGTGCAATTTGGGGCCATGCGTTGCGCAATGCGTTGATTCCTATTGCCACCGGCTTTGGCGGTATTTTGGGCGTCCTGTTCGCCGGATCGATGATTATTGAAACGCTCTTTGAGATTCCCGGCATGGGGCAACTCTCTTTGACCGCGTTGATGAGCCACGATTATGCAGTCTTTATGGCGATGCTAGTGATGACGGCATCGATCCAACTTTTCGGCAATTTGGTCTCCGACTTCTGCTATATGTTGATTGATCCACGCATCCATTTTGATTGATTGGGTGTTGGGTTTACCGCAAACGATTCCGGAAAGGCAGGAGCGTTGATTGCGCGGCCTGCTTTTCTTTTGAAAGAAGTCTGCACGAGAGTAACGGGCAAGAAGAATGGGGTAGGGAATTAACGTCGATAATAGAGGAAGAAAAGAGCGTGAATGACCGCTTAAGAGAAAAACTGAAATCTCTCCCAGAGAAGCCCGGATGCTATCTTTATCGTGATCGTGCCGGGAAGATTATTTACGTGGGAAAAGCGGTGAATCTTCGTCGGCGGGTGCAGAGTTATTTCAGAGCTTCAACATTGCGAACAGCACCGCCGAAATTGCGAAGTCTTGTCCATCATGTGGAAGATCTTGAGATCCGCGTGGTGCGTACGGAGGCAGAAGCCCTTCTGACCGAAAGCCATTTGATTAAAACGTATCGTCCGAAATTCAATATCCTTTTACGAGATGACAAACGTTACTTGGCTTTGAAAGCCGACCCGTCGACACGCTTTCCCCGATTGACAACCTGTCGGATCATGCGCGATGATGGTGCCTACTATTTCGGACCGTTCCCGTCTTCAACCGAAGTGCGCACGGCACTGGACTTCGCAGAAAAACGTTTCGGGTTGCGGAAGTGCCGGAGTGCGATGCCCTGTGAAGACGATCATAAACATTGTCTTGCCGATGTGATTCGTTTTTGTACGGCACCCTGTTTGGGAAGAATCTCCGAAGCCGCTTATCGAGAACGTTTTGAAGAAGCGTGTGCATTCTTGCGGGGAGAGCGTCAGGATGTTCTTGAAGAAGTCCGCGAATCGATGCTGGCAGCTGCCGAAGCTCAAGCATTTGAAAAAGCCGCACGTCTGCGCGATACATGGTTGGCGTTGAAGTCGTTCACACGTGAGCGGGCGAAGGTGCGTTCTTTCCCGCCGCTTGCAAAACCCAAAGCGGAGGAAGGTTTGGAAGAGCTTGCCCGTGTGCTTGGATTACAACAGCCGCCGCACTGCATTGAATGCTTCGATATTTCACACCTGATGGGGACGCATACCGTTGCCTCCATGGTTACGGCAATAGACGGAGTGCCGGATAAACGACGGTATCGTCGTTTCCGTATTCATTCTGTAACGAATGACGATCCGCATGCGATGGCAGAGGTTATCCGGCGTCGTTACACACGTTTAATGGCTGATATTGCCAAGAATGGTGGACGATACCCCGACTTGATCCTTTGTGATGGCGCACAACTTCAAGTGGAAGCTGCTCGAATGGTTTTGAGGGAATTGAAGTTAAATGAGCGCATTCCTGTTGCCGGATTAAACGAACATTTTGAGGAAATCGTAGTCGGAGAAGGGCGTCCTAATATTATTCTTTCGCGTGACAACAAGGCGCTTCATATCCTTATGCGATTACGGGATGAAGCGCACCGTTTTGCGATTACCTTCAATCGCTCATTACGATTACGCGCGTTAAAGGCCTCGGTGTTGGATGAACTTCCGGGCATAGGTGCGCGAAGAAAGCAACAATTACTTGTGAAGTTTGGCTCGGTACATCGCATTGCAATCGCAGATATCAGTGAGATTGCTTCGCTTCCCGGAATTACGCAAGAGATGGCGCAAGTCATTAAAGAAGCATTGTCTGCCCGGGTTCTTAATCCTGAATAATTCTTGATCCTGGACACAAGCGGATAATGGATAGCCAAACAGCTCTGCAAAAAAACCTGCGGGAAAGTTATAATAAAAGAAGCGCATCATTGATGCGCTTCTTTTATTATAACCGATTTGTTAATAGGTTTCAGTCAAGATAGAAGACTTCATCGCCGCGCTTGATGTCGCCCTGTTTCCAGTCAACCAAGATATCGCAGACAAGCACACCAGCATCCTTTGTGAGTGTCTTCAAGCGGATCTTGCCAACGACCATATCTTCAGCAGCACCTTCGTGGCGGACATAGAACTCGATTTCGGGGAGTTCTTTTTCGCCATCCACGCCAATCAGCTCTGCAACAGCAGTTTCATCCAACTTGACCAAGCAGTAGTTGTAATCGTTGTCTACGCGCACCACCTTACCCTTTACGCCGGCGGTGACATTCGCTGCAACAGCATTTGCATTGACACCACGTGTGCCCTGCTGCGCAATCTTGTCAAGCGTGGCCTTGAGCTTCTCAACTTCAGCTTGAGCGGTTTCCAAATCTTCGTTTGCTTTGTCCAAATCGCCCTGAATTGCCACCTTCTCGTCTTCCAGTGTTTGCACAGTGTCCTTGAGTTCGGTCACCTGGCCTTCCAGTGTGGCCTTTTCGCTTTCAAGTACGGCGATTTGCTCTTCTTTGGCGGCGATCGTCTTCAAAGATTCGCGACCTTGCTTCTTAACGTCGTTGAGTTCCACAACGGTATCTTCATACTCCTCACGGATCTTAACGAGTTGACCGCGAATGTTGTTCATGCGATCCAACTGTGCCTTTGCCTTGGCGAGCACTTCATCAAGAGCCTTATCCATCGGAGCACCATCAGTGATGGGGTTGCCCTGGAAGTCCTTTTCGGGCTTGCCTTCTGCATTGAGGATGTAGACTTCGTCCAAATCAGAGGTGTTGGGAATCTGATACAACTTGGCATCAGATTTTTCGTATCCCTCTTGATATCCTTCCCAGAAATCAGAACGGTCGGGCGTGATATCGGCATTGGCCAAAGTCACTGCAGAGATATCGCGTGCGGTGTGATTGGCGGCGGTGTTTTCTGTAGCCGGCTCTTCGGCTTCAAAGGTCTTCGCAATCTTGATGGTGAAGTCGCGGAAGCCGACGTTTCGGTCGATGACAAGGTTTCGCTTGCCATACATTTCGGTAGCAAACCAAACAGCGACTCCATTAAGGATAAGGGTCAGAATGACAAGAATTCGCAAAACAATGTTCATGGTGTTTCCTCAAAGCGTTGTTAAGGTATAATCTCTCACAACAATTACTAGTTTAGCGCAATATCCGCTTGCTTGCAAGCAGTTTGTAAAAGAAATCTTCGGCGGAGAGTGTCTTTCCCGTTAAAGAAGAATGTTATCAATGAGCCGCAAACCGTTTTTACGGCATGCAAGGAGGATTGCGGACGCTCCCGGACAGATGGTCTCCAGTGGCATAAGTGTCTCTGAATCAACTACATTTACATAATCCGGAAGCCACCCTTCTGCGGTGGTGGTTTCGCGGATTGCAGATTCAATTACGGCGGCATTGCGTTCGCCATTGGCAACAGCTTCCCCGGCTGCGGCGAGGGCTCGGCTCAGGCACAGTGCAGATTTTCGCGCATCCGGCGAGAGGTAGGTATTGCGTGAAGACTTGGCCAATCCGTCTTCATCGCGGATAATCGGGGCGCGAATAATCCTGACCGGGAAGTTGAGATCGCGTACCATTCTGCGGATAACAGCGACTTGCTGGAAGTCTTTTTGCCCGAAGACGGCTACATCCGGTGCGGCGATATTAAAGAGTTTGGCTACAACGGTGCAAACGCCACGAAAGTGAATCGGACGTTGTGCGCCGCAATAGCCTTTGGCCAACGTTACTTCTTCCACCCATGTGCTGGCACCCGTGGGATACATTTCTTCCGGCGTGGGGAGAAAAACAGCTGCGGCACCTTCCGCTTCGCATAAGGCGATATCCTCGGCTTCTTTGTGCGGGTAGGCGTCGTAGTCTTCATTGGGGGCGAATTGAGTCGGGTTGACAAAGATGCTGACAATCACTTTGTCACAATGTCTGCGGGCTTCACGGATAAGGGAGAGATGACCCTCGTGCAAATATCCCATTGTTGGTACAAGCCCGATTTTCATTCCGGCTTGTTTCTGCCCAACGCTCCACGTATGCAGATCGGCAGCGGCTGTAAAACGTTCCATGGTTGCGGTTTCTTTCAATAAAATTGTCGGGAATGACTGCCGGATCAGTGCAAACGTGCGCCGGGTGCGGTGGGGGTGAGTGGTTGCATTACGCGGAAGGAGCCATCCGGATCGGTGCTTGCGAGCACCATGCCTTCAGAGATGCCGAAACGCATTTTGCGAGGTGGCAGATTGGCAATCATCACGACCTGTTTCCCGATCAGCGTTTCCGGCGCATAGGAACTGCGGATGCCGGCAAAAACATTGCGGGGCTTTGCTTCGCCGATGTCAAGCGTTAAACGCAACAGTTTATCGCTTCCTTCAACAATTTCTGCCGCCACTACTTGTGCCACGCGCAAGTCGGCTTTGACAAAGTCGTTGAAGCTGATTTCCGGAGCAACCGGTTCGGGGAAGACGGTTTCTGCCGGCTTTGTCGCCAATTGCCGGAGGGCTTTTTTCACATCCTTTTCGTTTACCGTTTTGGTGGTGGCCTTCAGATCTTCCTTGGAGGCTTCCACCATCGCCGCTACGGCTTTGGCATCAACCCGTGCCGCGAGATGCTCATAGGTGCCGATTGTAATCTGTGCGAGTTCTTTTTCGCAGTCGGCGAACGTGTAGGGAGCTTCACCGAAGAGTTGTTCCACTTTTTCGGCGTAATGCGGAAGAATAGGTTTGAGGCAAATTGCCATCAGGCGGAAGAGGTTCAAGGTGCCGGTGAGCACGGCGCGTGTGGCCTCGATGTCTTCTTTTACCAATTTCCACGGCATCTTTGCATCAAAGAGCTGGTTGGCCTTGTCGGCCATTTCGCGCACCAACACCATCACGCGGCAGAAGTCGCGCTTTTCATAAGCGGCGGTGATCTCCGGCAGCATGGCGCGGCATTCCGTCCAAAGGGTGCGGCTGTCATCATCCATCGTGCTTAAAACGCCGCCGCAACTCTTGTTGATCATCTGTGCGCCGCGCGAGGCGAGATTGGTGATTTTGCCGACGAGATCGGAATTGACACGGCTGACGAAGTCTTCCAGATTCAAATCCATGTCATCAACCGAACCATTGAGTTTGCAGGCGTAGTAGAAGCGCAATGCCTGCGCCGGCAGGTGTTCCAGATAGGTCTTTGCCGAGATGAACGTGCCCTTGCTCTTGCTCATTTTCTCGCCGTTGACGGAGAGAAAGCCGTGAACAAAGACTTCCGTGGGGGTGCGGTAGCCGGAGTATTCCAGAAGTGCCGGCCAGAAGAGACAGTGAAAACGTGCAATATCTTTACCGATGAAGTGGTAGACTTCCGCGTTGGTATCCTGCCACCAATCGGCGAGTGTTTCGCCACGTTCTTTTGCCCATTGCTCCAAGGTGGCCATATAGCCCACCGGCGCATCCAGCCAGACATAGAAGTATTTATCCTTTTCACCCGGGATTTCAAAGCCGAAATAGGGTTTATCGCGCGAGATGTTCCATCCGCGTAAAGGTTCATTGAACCATTCAAGCAGTTTTCCTGCCGTAGCCGAATCGGTGTGTTCGGGGATCCATTCCTCCAGGAATGCACGGAACGGCTCCAATTCAAAAAAGAGCTGTTCACTGTCACGCATGACGGGCGTTTCGCCGCAGACGGCACAATACGGCGTTTCCAATTCGCCGGCATTGTAGGTCGCGCCGCATACTTCGCAACCGTCGCCATACTGGTCTTTTGCGTGGCATTTCGGGCATTCGCCTTTCACGAAGCGGCCGGGGAGGAACATCCCGCAGTGCTCGCAGTAGAGCTGTGCCACCGCCCGGCGCGAGATGTAGCCTTGCTCTTTCAAGCGCAAATAGATGCCTTGCGAGAGCTGTTTGTTCTCTTCGCTGTTGGTAGATCCGTAACGGTCAAATCCCATTTCAAAGGCTGTAAATTCCTTTACACGTGCCTCATAGCTGCGGGCAATCAATGTTTCCGGGGTGATGCCTTCTTTGCGGGCGCGGATCATGATCGGTGTACCGTGGGTGTCATCGGCGCAAACGTAGATGCAGCGATGCCCCATCATTTTTTGGTAGCGCACCCAGAAGTCGGTTTGAAGATATTCCACCAGGTGACCTAAATGCAGTGCGCCATTGGCATAGGGCAGGGCACTGGTAACAATTATTTTACGTTGATTCATACGGGCCTCTTTCTTCAGGCGGTTGCGCATTGTCGCGCGGGTAAAAAGGAATCAGTCGGCCAACATCAAGGCACCATTGGCTCGGCGGCTGGCCTCTGCGGCGAAAGCGATGCGATGGCTCTCCAGCGAAACATCAAAGATGTCGGTATAGTGCGCAGGGTCACCCTCGGTGAGCAGTCGGACCAATTCATCCATCAGACCGAAGTCGCCTCCGCCATGTCCGGAGCCTTGTGCTGTGCCGGCTTCCAATACGCTGTCCCACACTTCCGTTTGGCGCGTATCAAAGTGGTAGATCGTTAATTTGCGACCATCGCCGACAATTTCACCGCGTGTGCCGAAGACTTTTGTCTCGCGTCCTCCGGTGTAGGTATAGCTCTCCATCTGATGCGCCACGGTTACGCCGCCTTCAAAGCGCAGATTCACCACCTGATGATCGACTGCATCATTGTCGCAGGCATAGACGCAACGCCCATAAGGGCCGTCTCGCAACATGGCTTTCATCGCCGCATCGCTCTTGTCAACAAAGGGATAGCGGTAGTCCTGCCGCTCCAGATAAATCTTCCGTGCCGAGTAAGGGCAGGTGCGTTCAACCGTTGCCGGACAGTCAAGACAGCGGTCTGCGGCTCCTGCCGGGCGGTGGTTGGCATTGAAGTGAAAGGTGTTGCCAAAGGACGAAACGCCGGTGCAACGTTTATTCAGCCACCAGACAAACTGGTCAAAATCGTGACAGCACTTTTGCAGAATCATCGGTGTGGCGCGTGTGGTGTTTCCCCAATTGCCGCGGCAGAAACTGTGCGCCGCGTGCATATATGCCACCGGTTCCAGATGCTGAATACTCACCGTCTCGCCGATGGTTTTCTCATCAATCAATGCTTTCAACTTCTTGAAATAGACGGTATACCGAAGCACGTGCCCCAGGATAACCAGGCGATCTTTCTTCTCGTGTACCTTTGCTGCCAGACGCTCGCATTCTTCCCACGAACGTCCCATCGGCTTCTCCAGAAGCAGGTGATACCCGGCATCCAAACAGGCAATAGCCGGCTCGATGTGCAACGCATCGGGCATTGTAACAGCCATCACATCGCAGTCCGGGTGTGCGGCGACGGCTTCCGACCAATCTCCCCATACGGCACTTTCCGGCAGATGGTACTGCTCGGCCACGGCTTGGGCGGCCGGGGAATTGATATCTGCCACGCCAACGATTTGGACGCGGTCAGGATGGGCGGCGGCATAGGAAGCGTAGGTTCTTCCACGGTCACCCGCGCCTAAAATGACCATTCGGATCGGCTGTTGCATAGAGACTCCGTTTCTTGATAACCCATTAAGTATACCATATTTGGAAGTCGTGCGGACGGAAGCTTTCATCAAACGCGCACAAAGCTGTAAACGCTGCTCCACCTTTCAAGCATTCCCGGTGCCGCCGGAGGAGTGCCGGGTAAACATACAGAATTCGTTACGTGTGGGGATTGCTCCGGGGCCGTTCAGTCTGGGAAAAAACTTCGGCGCACCCGAAGGCGCGCCGAGTTCAAACCGTTCAGTAGGACACAGAGGTTCAAGCGAGCTTGCGTTTCAGCGCGAATCCGGCTACACCGAGAGCCAAGAGGGCAAGCGCTGTCGGCTCGGGGACATTGGGCGAATCGGTCGGTGCCACACCGTAGTTGACCGTGATACCGCTGATGGAATAAGCATCGTTAGCGGTGAAGCCAGAGCCATTCAAAGCCACGACAACCTTATCGCCGGCCTTAGCGGTGTAGGTTTCATCCAAGGCAAAAATCAACTCGACATTCTGTGCAGCTGCTGTAGCGGTAACTTCTCCAACGGCTGTGCCGAGCGTCGTGCCATCGTTCAGGCCAACGCCATACTCGAAGGTTGTTCCCACGAAACTATTGCTGCTGGCATCCAGCGTGAGGTTCAACTTGATGGCATCCAAAACGGTGCCCGCATCCAGAGTGAGCACGAGCGCTGCAGACATACCCTGTGCGCCGCCACGACCGGCGAGCGTGATTTGGCCGACATTGTCATTGTTAATCCAGTTGCCTTCGTAGTAAGTGACGCCACCAATGGTGACACTCGGATTTTGCCAGGCATTGTCTCCGATGGCACCACCATTTGAACCGACATACACACCGGCATCCTTATCCTTGGCCGTATTCAAGACGGAGCTTGCAGTAGCTGTATTTCCCCAGCCGGCGGTCTGTGCTACCTTTGTATCACCCTCTTTAATGACGGAAGCCGGAAGTGCGGCTTGTGTCCAAGTATAAGTCACTGCCTGTGCAGCAGAGACGCACAGTGCCGCGAGAGCAAAAAGTGCTGCTTTTTTCATAATGCTTGAAAACCTCAATGCAAACTTTCCACTATGGAAAGAACAGCATTAAGATAGCATAAGTCACGGGGGGGGGCAAGACTTATTTGCAGTCTTCGTATTTTTTTGCCGGGGGCGGTGCTGACGCGTCCGGAAATGGCGGCACGGCGGCAGAGGGGAGAAGGCTACCCTTAATAAATAAAGCGGCGTACGGGGATGTGAACGCGAAGGGCTGCTTTTGATGTGCGCGGTAAACCTCCGGAAAGCCGCATGGCTGTTTTATTTTTCTGGCGGAATGGCCTTTCCGTTGGAGAAACGTCATTGCCCGGAGAGGGGCAAAGGAGGCTATCGGCGCGTTACGGAAGGCAGAAACGTTTGAATCGGCTGCGTGATGAATGCATTCCGGGTGGGGCTCTGCCATGTGTGGCGGAGCGGCGAGATGACTTTCGGCGAAGTGTGGCGGCAACATGGGCGAAAGAGGGGGTGCAATGTGGGCGAAGTCCGGGCGGAAGATCGCCCATGTTGAAACGCGGTTTGGGCGCAGAGCTTGAGACACTGCGCCGGGCGGGTGCTCCGAAGTGGAGAGAGGTCTGTTGCAGCGGTGTGCGCGAAAGGTCTCTGCCGCACATCGGATTCTGTACGATGGCAGACAATGCGCAACGCGCGTACAAGTTCTCCTCAGTGGAGCTTTCTTCACCGATATGGCGTATGATGGGCTGACAATATCCAATGCGGGTGCAAGGGCGTTGGGGCGGAGGCGGCGGCGAGCGGTTTCCGGAAAGAGGCAGGGGCGTGGGTGTGAAGAATGCAGAAAAAAGTCTTGGGCATGGTAATTTACAGATTCTTTTGCTATGCTATTACTACGTTAAGTCGTTGCTTTTTGCAGATTTTTCAGACAAGAGGAGAGTATGACAAATCGTAGAACCTTTTTGAAAGCCGCAGGATGCGGTTTGGCGACATTGGGCGCGGCAGGAGCACTTTCTGCGGCAACGCAGGTGCTTCCCGGGAAAAAACGCCCCAATATTCTGTTCATTATGACAGACGACCATGCGGCACACGCCATCAGTGCATATGGTTCGCGGATTAACAAGACGCCCGGCATTGACCGTCTGGCCTCGGAAGGGGTGCTGTGCAAAGACGTCTTTGTGACGAACTCCATTTGTACGCCTTCGCGTGCGTGCATTCTCTCGGGTATGTACAGCTGCAAGAACGGTGTGCCGGTCTTTAACGACATTTCTCCGAAGTTGAAAACGGTCGGCGGCACGATGCGCGAGGCGGGTTATTACACCGCGCTTTTAGGCAAGTGGCACATGGGCGGCCCGCACACGGTGCGCGATACCGATTGGGATCGCTGGGCGATTTATCAGGGGCAGGGACAGTATTTTGATCCGTTCTTCTTCACGAAGGCCGAGAAGTGCCCGGTAGGCGTAGAACAGCATTTGCAGGGGCAGCGGTTGACCTTTAAGGGAGAGTATGCCACGGACAACCTGACGAAGGTGACGCAATGTGTAATTGATGAAGCGATTGCACAGGACAAGCCTTTCTGCGTGTTCATGCTGCACAAAGCACCGCACCGCAACTGGTTGCCTTCGGATAAATACCGCGAAAAGTTCCGCTCTATGACGCTGGACGATTTCCCTCCGCCGGAGACGCTCTTTGATGATTATAAGGATCGCGCCACACCGATCAAGCAGACGGCGATGACGTTGGAGCATCATATGCGTATTGAGGCGGATTTGAAACTGACGGAATATTTCTCGCAGGGCGGCAAGTTCCCGGGCGTAGATCCGCAGCAATACAAAACCGGTGAGTCTACCAATCGTTGGCCGAAAGAGCTGCGTGATCAGCCGGGACTGGATGCCGCCGAGCGCGAACGTCGCCGTCGTGAACGGATCAAGCTCTCCTACTTGCGCTATATGCAGGATTATTTAGGCTGTGTGCAGAGCGTGGATGACAGCGTGGCTGATATGCTCGATTACCTTAAAGAAAAGGGAATTGACGAAAATACCATCGTGGTCTACACCGCCGATCAGGGCTTCTTCCTGGGCGATCACGGATTGTATGATAAACGCTTCATGCTGGAAGAATCGCTGCGGATGCCTTTCCTGGTGCGTTGGCCGGCGCAGATTAAAGCCGGCAGCGTGAACGAAGACCTGATCACGAATGTGGATTTCGCGGCGTTCTTTGCCGATGCAGGCGGGGTGCCGGCAAATCCGGAATGGCAGGGAAGGAGCTTCCTGCCAAACCTGACTGCTGCCGGAACGCCGAAAGATTGGCGCAAGAGTTTCTATTACCGTTACTACATTCAAGGCGGCGAACACGCAACGCCCGCCCATTACGGTGTGCGCACCAAGCGGTATAAGCTCATCAGTTACTACAAGGTGGGTGAATGGGAACTCTTTGACTTGAAGAACGACCCTGAAGAGTTGAAGAATCTCTACAATGATCCGGCCTACAAGGGTGTGGTAGCGGCACTGAAAGATGAATTGTTCCGTTTGAAGACGGCTGTCGGCGATGCAGATCAATTCTATGGTTGCAGTGATTACTACTTGAATCCCGGTAATAACTACCCGAACGTTTTTGAATAAACAAGGAGAAGTATCATGCTTACTGAATACACGATTAACAAGGTCTCCCGTTTGCCGGACTTCGATCCGGAAGATCCCATTTGGCAGAAGGCGCAAGCCGGAGAATATGCCTACTGGCATGAAAAGAGCTCGGAACACCATCCGCAAACAACGGTGCGGGCGTTGCATGACGGCAATGACATCATGATTTGCTGGCAGGTCAAGGATCAGTATGTGCGGATTGTGCATACGGCGATCAACTCCATGGTCTGCGAGGATGCCTGTGTTGAGGCGTTCTTGCAGCCGTTGAAGATTGAAAAGGGCTATATCAATCTGGAAATCAATGCCGGCGGTTGCATTCACTCCTCGCACATCCGCAACTGGACGCGCGCACCGGGCGGCTTTGCTGACTTTGAATACATCGCCAAAGATGCCATCCGTAAGTTGACGGCAAAGGGCAATCTCCCGCAGGTCATCGATCCCGAAAGCCCGGAAGCGATGGAATGGTGGATGATTGTGCGTATCCCGCGTTCCTATCTGGAAGGCATCTTCGGGCCGCTCGGCGATCTTTCCGGGCAGACATGGCAGGGGAACTTCTGCAAGTGCGCAGACTGTTCCAGCCGTCCGCACTGGGGGACGTTGCTGCCGCAGAGCCCGGAACTCAACTTCCACGTGCCGAAGTATTTCAGCCCGATCAACTTTGCTTCAGAAGAAAAGTAATTTTATTGCAGCACTGCATGAAATCAATAAGGGATGTCCGTCTGCGGACATCCCTTATTCGCTTTTAGTGCGTGAAAATGATGTGCTGAAATGGTTGTCGAATGTGGGGAAGGAGCTCTCGGGCGTACGTTAAGGATGGCGAACTCCGTGCGCAATTGGGAGGCCAAGCTGTGCCCATGGGCATTGTGATGCTCAAGCGGCGCAGGTTTTTCACGCATCGCTTCCGGTCATCCGCTTCATGGGGTGGTATTGGTGTGTGGGGATGGCGATGGATATCAGCCGGAGGAGACGCCGAAATATTACTGGCTCAGTGATACTTTTTTCAGTGAACCGGAAAAGCAGGGAAATCGGCTGGAATCGTACACGCTTGCGGGGCGTATCTGTCAATAAATCCCGAAATGTCCCACGCTGATGACGGGGAAAACATGAAGCGGACTTCTGTAAAAAGATTTTGGCATCCGGTTGACCGGATGCCAAAAGAAGCATAAACAAGCTCTCGCGTCGCGCAGATCAGTGGATTACTTCATAGATATGCACCGGATGCATGGCGTCTGCTTTGATGATAATGCCGTCAGGTTCATAAGTAACGGTATAGTTGCCGCCGGTTGCCAAAAGGCGCGTATTTTCCTTGGTGACAGGCGCAGCCAATGGGAGACGGATTTCCGTTCCTGCATCAATGGTATAGCAGCTGTGCCAGTCGCCATCGGTCATTGCGATTGTTTGATTGACTTCCGCGCTCGCCGGGACATCGACCTTGACCATGCGGAGCGTAACGGTTAGCGGCTCCTTGGAAGTGTTGATGTAGCGGACGGCATTGATGCCTTCGTTCGGCTTGATGTGGCGGATTTCAACTTGTCCCTCGGCACCACCGACGAGAATGACCATTGAGCGGTCGCCCCAATGTTGTCCGCCATCGGTTGAAACCTGCAAGCGACCTTGTTTGGTTGCCGCCGGATTGTCCAGAATAAAGTGTGCCCACACCGCCGGCACTCCATCCGGAAGGCGGATGCCAAACCACTGACCCGGCGCAATCGTTTTGGGCTCGTGGACCTTGGGAAGGCGCACATAGATGCCGTCACGCACGACTTTAAGATTCTTAAGTGCGTTGATATTGGTGATGAATTCGTAGGTCTTCACGACCTTCGCAGGCGGTTCTTTCCCGGCGACTTTGTGCCAGATGTGATTGTAAATGCTCGTCAGAGAGATTTCGACAAAGGGTTTCAGCACACGCGTTGCAACTTCAGTAGGATTCTTTTGGAACGGCTTTGATGCGTGAGCGTGTGAGATATCCATCCAGAGACCGCGCGCATCAATCGCGGCTTTTAACGCGTCTTCCTCGGAAATTTTTCCTGCAATTGTAAGTGCAAGCGTCTCTCCTGTGGCACCGAACAGCTCGAAAACCTGGCACCAGTTTGTGACATCTTCAAGGAAGAGCGGGTTCTTGCATTCCGTAAGAATGGTGTGCGCCGCTTTCTGGATGGCACGGAATTCTTCCAGCACTTGGTTGAGTTCCTTTTCCGGAGGCGGCAAACGGTTCTTGAGTGCTTCGTTGACCACCTTAACTGCCGGGGCGATCGCTACCGATTCCTCGCGGCGATAACCATGTCCATTCGGCCCCTGGTCGGAATTATGCTCTGCAAACTTTTTCACCGCTTCGTGGACGTGAGGGAAGAGGCGGGGGAAGCAGTCTTCCCAGGATTGCTGGGAGTTGAAAGCCGTGGGGTTCCAGCAGTAGTCCGCTACACCGAAGAGCGGAATCTTGGAAGCCTCCGGCTTATCCATCGGATTGGAAACGAAGCCACTGTAGAGCGGAGCGTTCTCTGGATCAAGTCCGTATGTACGCCCCAACAGAAGATGTGCGCTGCGGCAATAATCGGCAACAGGCCAGTTCCACCAAATGTAGGCCTTGCGACCCAACTTCTGATTGATCCATTGCATCGACTTCAACGTAATGTCTGTGCAAACAGAGTCGCCCGTCCACATGACCATGATATCCTCGTCCAGCCCGGTGCCGAGCGTCTCCAGATAAGTGCCGCTTGACCACGCCTTGTTGTACTGTGTCGGGCAAATCAGTAAGGGAGTGACATCTTTTTTTGCGCGAACAAAGTTGCGATTAACGTAGTTGAGCAGTTCTACCTGTTTTTCAGCACGTGCGCCTTCACCGCCGATGTCGTCAAAGAAGACAGCAAATGAGCGCACGCCAAGCTTGTACATCATCTCAAACTTTGCGACACAAGCTTTGATATCGGAATCGTCTTTCCACTTGATGTCGCGTCCGGGATGTACAGCCCAAACAAAATTGACCTTGTTTTCATGAGCGACTTTCACCAATTCTGCGATGCGTTTTGCTTCGGCTTCCGGATACGGGTCGCGCCAACGGGTGGAGAACCCGTGGTAGGGGTCGTCCTTGGGACCGTAGATATAGGTGTTCATCTTCCAGTCGCCATAAAAGCGGAATTGGCTCTTGCGCGCTTCAAAGCTCCAGGGCTGGCCATAAAATCCTTCCACAGTGCCACGGAAAGGAATCGCGGGCCAGTCTTTGATTTGGACGGCTCGGTAACGACCGGAAGCCAGCAATTGGCGCAATGTCTGGGCGGCATAGAAAAAGCCGGAGGCATCTTTTGCTGCAATGTTTGCGCCGGATTTGCTCAACTTCAAGGTGTAACCTTCTGCAGGAAGCGCATGGTCTTGCTGCCAAGTGACGGTGAACGGTGCGGATTTTTTCACCTTTAGAAAAGACTTGAGAAGACGGCGTGTATCAGCGTCCAGCGCGGCCTCATTTTTGATGATGGCAGACGTCGGCTTGTTGTAATACTTATCTTCCCCCATCTTCACTTCCTGTGGCGTGGGGTAGACACGCATTTCTTTCGGCAAGACATCAGCAAGTAACAGAGGGGCTGTCAGCATAAGCATAAAGGCGAACAGTTTGTGCATAAACAGTTTCCTTTCGATTGAGTTCTGGTTAAATAAGCAAAAATCCTTGACAAGATAGCAAAAAGAACTTGAAATGTCTCACGCAAAGTGGTGCTTTATCCGACCTGCGTTCAAGAAGTTGCAGGCGACTTTCGAGGGCGCTTCAAGGCACGTTGAATCGATGAAGCCGCAATTGCGCAAGAGGCGTTGGACGCTTTTGGCTTTAGGTTACGCGCGGTCGCGATACGTTTTTTCGCGGTTGCGGGTTGCTGCCGTCGCGGATGGATGGCTTTGTCGGCGACATTAAAACCGAGCGCGAGCAAACGTTTTGCAATGGTTGTGCCGGGATGAATCAAGCGCACGGTGGTCGCCGGGAAGAGCCGACGGAATGGATAATTTTTCCGCAGCGCATCGAAATTGGCTTTGCGTTTCGTGGTATCGCTGTCAAACGCGGCCCGGAAGCGTTGCGTATCGCCTTCAATGTCGCAAGTGGCACGCACGGCGATACGCATGACTTCTTCGTCGGTTTTCCCTTTGCAGTCGATTTCAAGGTATGCGGCTGTTGCCTTGGGAAAGGCGGGAATTTTAGCTTCTTTCACATTCAGAAATGCACAGGCGGCCTGATAGACCATCACCGAACCATTGGCTTTGCCTTCATAGGCATGCCCGGCAATGTGTGGGGTTGTCAATGCTGCGATGGCGGCTAAATCGGGTGAATAGTCGGGTTCGCCTTCCCAACAATCAATGGCTGCATCGGAAAGCAAACCCGCGCCAAGCATCGTGGCAACCAGCGCATTGTCGCAAATCGGGCCGCGCGCAAAATTGAGCAGGACGGCTCCGGGTTTTACTTTACGCACGATAGAGCCGGAGAACATCCCTGCGGTTTTGTAGGGGCCTGAATGGGTAAGCGGGACATGAAAGGTGATAACATCAGCTTGCTCAAGCAGTGTCTCATAAGAAACAAAGTCGCGCGCATCAAAATCGCCCTGTGCTTGACGTGGCGGATCGCATCCGATGACGTTCATCCCGAGGGCTTCCCGTGCAAATTTACAAACGATACGGCCTACATTTCCTACGCCTACAACGCCAAGTGTCGCACCCTCCCATGTGCGTTGCTGACGTTCGCCCAAGACAAGGAGCGCAGCAATCACGTAATCGGCAACGCTTTCTGCATTGCAGCCGGGGGCGGTGGCCACTGTAATGCCACGTTTGCGTGTAGCTTCAAAGTCAATGTGGTCAGTCCCGACCACGCCGCTGCCGATAAAGCGGAGTGACGTGGTTTGCAACAGGGCTTCGGTTACGCGGCAGGTGGAGCGGATGAAGAGCAAATCGGCATCGGAAAGTGCCTCTGCTGTAAGCGAACGCCCATCAATTGCTTTGGCCGTTCCCAAGCGACTGAACAATTGTTTGCCCAGCACCATGTTTTTATCATAAAGAATTTTCACAGCAGCATCTTCAATTGTTCCGGGGTGACAGAGAAACCTTTTCCGCACATATGGCAGAAGATGTCGTGTGTTTTTCCTTCTGCAATCATTGCTTCAAGGTCGGGCTTCGGGAGCGAAGAAAGCATTGTCATCACGCGTTCGGATGAACACGGGCAGGCAAATCGCACCGGGTGTTCGTGCAGGTCGGTGGCCTCTCCAAGACCGAGCGCAGCGGCGATCGTTTGCAAGTCGGCACCATTATTGAGTAACCGCGCGATTTCTTCCGTGTCAAACCGTTCTTCAATGCGTTCACATACGGCACTGTCTGTTTCAGGGAAGCACTCGCACATCATCGCGTGTACGCAGGAAACATAGCCCTTTTCGGATGCGCCTGAGATTTGCACTAACGCGGTGCGCTGCAGAGAAGAATGGAAATACTCTTCAATGACATCGGCAATGGAGATGCAATGCTTGGATGTAACGTTGAAGAGTGCATTTGTGGCGGAGGTACCTTCACTGATAACAACGCCGCATTGTGCAGTGGTGCCAAGTGCCTTTTGAAAGACCTCTTCATCGGTGATTTCCGTGGCATCATCCAGATCTGCCAGGACTTTCTGGCGGGTATATCCACGGATGGTGAACGCTGCGGTGCATTCGATGGAAGCCCCTCCGATGGCACCTTCCGGAAGATTCAGACGCAAAGAGATGGCTTGTCCCGGGCGTTCAAGTTGCGTTCCCAGCAGTGTTGCGCCACCTACTAATTCTGCTTGAATCAGTCCTGCCGTAGGTCCGCAGAGGTGATTCCGCTCTAATGTCCGGGCAGTATCGGTGACATTGGCAATGGTTAAACGTGTGTGTGTGTCAGGAAAGAAAGCGCAAATCACGCGATCCAGTGAACCGGGAACCATGTGTAGACGTCCTTAATGAGTGATGGAAATCGGCGTACCCTTAGCGATAGACCTCTTCAGCCCATTCATAATCTGAAGTGTAGGGACGGTCAAAGAGTGTCTCAAGCATAAAGTTCAACGTGCGTTCTCCAGAGAATATCGCGTGATACTTCGCCCGTCCGGCCGCTGCAATCGCTTTCCGCTCGTCATCGTGAGCTTGAATCCACAGCAGCTTTTCCACCAAATCCGGCACATCGTGATAGTAGAGCACCTCTTTCTCTGTGAAGAAGCGTTGCAGTTGATCCCCGTCATAAACAGCCGTCAGGATGCCCGAACCCATCAGGTGTGCGATGCGATCGGAGGAATACCATTTCATGCCGAAGTAACGATTGATATTCAATCCCATTTTTGCGCATGCCAGCAAGTCATCATAGGCCGCACCACCGACCACTGCCGGACGATTGCCCATGCCGACGAGTTCAAAGCGCACAGGTTTGTCGCGCAGGGCTGCCGCGAGACGATTGACGAAATCCAGACGCGGATCGCCCAGGCGCGGCTGGCCTGCATAGAAGATGTCGAAAGAAAAATCATCTGCCGAGCGCAGACTGTTGTCGAGCGTTTCCAATGCCGGATCGGAGGGATTGGGCATATACGCCACAACGTTTTTACCGGTAAGGAAGGGCGTCAGATACTCTTTGCCGGCGGTAGTGGCGAAGAGTACGTCGCAACTCTCCATCCGTTCACGCATCTGTGCTTGCGGATGGGCATCACACATGGGATCGACATTGAAATGGGCAATGCGCACACCGGGCACCGCTTTCCGGATGGCCGCGAGTGTTTCATTCCGAATGAAGTCGCAGTGCCCGATTAAGATGGCGTCCGGGCGGAAATTCTGCGCGGTTTTGAGCAAGGCCTTATTGACGAGCTTCTCTCCAAGTGCCGCAATTCCAAACCCCAGATAACGCGCCAGATCGCGATCGGAGAATTCACAGAGCCGATGGTTGCCGCGAATGGCTCCGCACGCAAGGGCACGACCGGGACCCATACGGAGTTTCCCGTAGCGTCGAATCAAAAGATTGTCAATTAAAAGAATACGCATTGTAGATTCTCCTGTTATCCCACTTCGTGCTGCTTTTCACCGGATGCAGGTGGGAAGCCGGGACAGACGAGCAGCCCTTCCATCAGGGCTTTACCACGTTTGGTTAATTCACCATGCTTGACGAAGGGTTTTCCCCGGCGCAATTCTGCAATGTTTTCTGTGAGAATCGTTCCGGGTTTTACGGCCGCAGGAAGCTCACGAATCGAGAGCAGAATGCCTTCTCGTGAAAATGCGAGTGCGTAGGGGGTGTTTGCTGAAATGGTTTTGGGTGCTTGCCGCTGCAAATAGGGCATATGCGAGCACGTCAGGCGCAGCCCGCCTAAACGGTTGACGAGGTATTTGCCGTCAATGGCAACACAAAAAGCCTCTGGCTTTTCAGAGAGGTAGGCACCGAAATCGAAAATCCCTTTATGCCGTTGTGCCCCGAATGCCACACAGGGATCAATCCCAAAAAGATTGGCTCCGTTCCAAATGCCGTGCTGTTCGTCAATCATCGGATAAAAGCGGTTGTGCATGATTCCGATTTCAAAGTGCAGATGACTGCGTGCAACGGGAATATCGGGGATGTTGCCCATGACACCGAGAAGTGTATGAGCAGGAATCTGCTCACCTACTTTCAGTGTGGTGGCGAACTTCCTCAAGTGAGCATAGAGGGTGTAGACGCCTCCAAAGTCGGGAATCTGATGCCACAGCACAACGTAGTTGCCGTAAAGCGAAGCGTTTTTGGCATATGTGTTCATATAGACCACGGTGCCTTCTGCGGCAGAATAAACGAGATCTTCCGGCAATTGATTTCTACGCCACGGCTGCATCGGCGCAATATCAATGCCTTCATGAAAGCGCGGTGAACCATCGGCATAACGGCGTGTATTGCCAAACATTCCACTTTCCGGCTTGCCGGTGCCGGTATCCATAAACACCCCTTCGCGAATAGAACCATCAAGCACTTTTTGCTCGGTCGGGGCATAAAGATGAATCCCTGTTTCTGAAACGGACGTCTGGGGTGCACGCGCTTTTTCTGCAAACAAAGGCAATGAACAGGCACTCATCGAGCCTGCAATAATCTCTAAAAACGATCTCCGTGTCAGCATTACCTTAATAGTATAGCACAAAAACCGCCGGTGTGTCTTATTTTCATGCGCTAAAAGTTTTGAGATAAAAGGGAGCGTGTGTGCCAATGCCGGGAGTGGGAATGCGCGTGTAAGATGCACATATGCGCGCAGGTGGCGCGATTTTTTTTCTGACTGTGCGCGGGCAAGGAGACGCGTTTAATCGCAAGCGGTGCAACGCTTCAGGGGCGCAGTAAAACAACATGGGCGGAATCGTTCCTGAACTTCGCCCACAGTGAGGGGTGAACATGGGCGAAACTGCGCTTCAATATCGCCCATGTTGTTTTCTGTATTTGTGACAATGGTCGAGCAGGGCGTGCCATACATTTTTGAAGTGTTGCTGAAAATTATCTGTAACGCGGTTGGAATGTGGGTGCAGGCAGGCTTTAATGCGAGCGTTACAAAGCAAAGAGCGCACAGGTGTGAGAGTTGACAAGGTTGGCAGATATCTAATATAATGAAGGGCGTTTTCTATCTGAAGTAGAGGCGTGGACGAAAGTCTGCGCTTTTTTGATTGATGAAAAGGAGTCCTGCAATGGCATCAAAAATGAACGAAGATTTAGCGGCGATCATCACCTATCTCGAGCGGGAGCGCGGAGTGGATCCGGAAACGGTGCTGCAGGCCATTGAGACTTCGGTGGCACAGGCTGCCCGTAAAAATACGCGTGTTTCGGCAGATTTCGAGGTGCACATTGACCGTAAAACCTATGAAATCAAGGCTTGGGATGTCTATGCAGTGTCGAATACCGAGCGCGGCTTCGGAATTGTTACCGAAGCGCAGGCACAGCGTTTTGATCCGTCCGCCAGAGAAGGTGATACGGTTGTAATTCCGATGTCGGCTGCAACGTTGGGACGTATCGTCGCACAAACGGCAAAGCAGACCATCATGCAGAAGATTCGCGATGCCGAGCGCGCCAATGTTTTCAAAGAATACAAGAGCCGTGAGGGCGAAATTGTTTCCGGTTCGGTTAAGCTGGTGGCACGTAAAGATGTTTTTGTTGAATTGGGAAAAACCGAAGCCGTGATGCCCGCAAAAGAATGTTTGCCGATGGAAGAATACCGCGTGGGTGACACGGTGCGCGCGTATGTCAAGCGCGTACAGACGGAAAGTTCCGGGCCGGCGGTGGTGCTTTCCCGTGCCGATCCTGAATTTGTGAAGGCATTGTTCCGTCAGGAAGTGGCGGAAGTGGGCGATGGTTCGGTCGAGATTGTTGCGATTGCGCGTGATCCCGGTCGCCGTTCCAAAGTGGCGGTGCGTACGCTGGATCCGCATTCCCGTCTGGATCCTGCCAGTGCCTGCATCGGTTATCAGGGTTCGCGTGTCCGGGCAATTGTGCAAGAGTTGAACAACGAAAAACTGGACATTGTGCGCTACAGCGATGATCCGGAAATCTTTGTGGAAGAGGCTTTGAAGCCGGCAAAGATTTCAACGATTTATGTTGACGATGACGAGCATAAGGTCTATGTGACGGTGCCGAAAGATAAGCTCTCACTGGCGATTGGACGTAATGGTCAGAATGTGCGTCTGGCTTCCTCGTTGACCGGTTGGAGAATTGAAATCACCGCAGATGAGGATGAACTCGGTATGGAGGATTTGGATCAGCCGATCTCCGAAGAAGCCGATTCGCAGAGTTTTGAGAATAAGCGCGCAGAACTGATGAATAAACTGGCCAGGGATTTGGATGTAGAAGTGGAAATAGCCGATCGCCTTGTCCAGAATGGTATTCTCTCTCCGGAGGGAGTGCTTGCCATTGAGCCGGCTTTGGTGAAGAGCTTCCTCAACATAACGGATGCTCAAATCCAGTCGATTTATGAGCATGCCCAGGCTGTGGTCGCGACAAAAGGAGTGTAAGTCGAATGAGATTATCCGAGTTTGCTAAAACGCTTGGGCTCCCCTCCGGGGTGGTATTGGCAGAAGCCAAGGCGTTGAATTTGGAAGTGACTTCCCCGCTCTCGGCTTTGGACGAGAGCGACTTGGCGGCCTTGCGCGGTTGGGCAGAAACGCTTTCTGCAGAAACACGCGAGCGCATGGGCGCAGAGTATGAAGCGTCCCGTAAAGCGCGTCGAGTGAAAAGCGAGCAGATGCGTCAGGAATCTTTGCGCAAAAATCGCGAGGCAATCGAGGAGCATCGTCAAATCGCTTTGGCCGCAGAGCGTGGCATGTTGCCTCTCACCTCCCGGAAAGAAGCTCCGCAAGTGGCAGAAAAAACCGCAGAACCTGCGCCTGAACCTGTAGCAGCACCGGTGGTAAAATCCGAGGTGGTGGAGCAAAAACCGGAACCGGCAGCGGAAGTGGCGAAGCCGGAAATGAAGGTAACGCCTGCGCCGGCACCTGCGGTAAAGGCTGCGGAAGTGCCCGTTCAAAAAGCACCGGAAGCTCCGAAAAAGCCTGCTGCGCAACCGACGCTCAAGGCAACGCTCGCACCTACTTTGACGCCGACCAAGCCGAAAGAGCCTGCACGTCCGGTCTCGCTGGGACTTTCTCCCACGCGTCCGCCGCAACCGAAAAATGTTGCAAACAAGGGCGGACAGCAAGGCCGTAATGATGCAGCACGTGGTGGAAATGCCGCGGCGATGGGGCGCAATGATCGTGGCGGCAACGGACGTCAGAATCCGCGCGACAACCGCCGTCAGCAGGAAGACCGCAAAGGGAATCCGCTGCCACGTGGCATGAACAACGATCGTAATGGGCGTAAAGTGCCTGTTTCGGGCAAGGGGGCTGCTTCGGCAACGGCGATTGCACCTGCAGTGAATGCGGAAGGAAAGATGTTGCAACTCCAAGGTCCTGTCACGGTGAAAGAATTGGCAGAGCTTTTGGGAACGCGTCCGAATCTCTTGATTACGGACCTCATGAAGTTGAATGTCCTGGCCTCCATCAATCAGACGCTTGAACTCGGTATTGTTCAGAAAATCGCAGAGAAGTATGGTTATGTGGCAGAAACGACAGAGCGCACCAAACAACGTTCGGCCGAACGCAAGCCGCAGTTGAAGAGCGAAGATGCTGATGATGATATTCCGGAAGATAAACTGGAAGATTTGAAATTGCGTCCGTCGGTGGTTACCTTCCTCGGTCACGTTGACCATGGTAAGACCACGCTGATGGACTATATCCGCAAAGCCCACGTTGCTGCAGGTGAAGCAGGTGGAATTACGCAGCACATTGCCGCTTACACAATTGAGCTCGAGCAGCGCGATGATGATGGAAACCGCCGGTTGATCACGTTTGTTGATACGCCCGGTCACTCGGCGTTCGAGTCAATGCGCGCCCGTGGTGCAAACATCACCGATATCGCTGTGATTATCGTAGCTGCCGATGATGGGGTGATGCCGCAGACGCGTGAAGCAATCAAGCATGCACGTAATGCCGGCGTACAAATGTTGGTGGCGGTTACCAAATGTGATAAACCTGAAGCAAATCCGATGCGCGTCTACCAGATGTTGCAGGCGGAAGGTTTGACGCCCAGCACTTGGGGTGGCGATATTGAATGCTGCGAAGTTTCCGGCACCACAGGCGATGGTGTAGAGGATTTGTTGGAGACCATCTTGATTCAAGCGGATGTGTTGGAACTTCAGGCCAATCCCAATCGCCGTGCCAACGGTGCTGTGATTGAGTCTCAATTGGAACAGGGGCTTGGCCCCACCGCAACGTTCCTGGTGCAGGGCGGGACGCTTAAAGTGGGCGATGTCGTGCTCTGTGGCGAACACTACGGCAAGGTGCGCACATTGATTGATGAGCGCGGTAAACCGGTGAAGTCGGCAGGACCTTCGATCGCGGTGAAGTGTACAGGCCTTTCCGGTGTTCCTGAAGCCGGATCGGAATTCCGCGTAATGCTGAATGAAAAGCGTGCGCGCGCTTTGGCCGAAAAGACTGCGGAAGCCAACAAGTTGGAGTCGCTTTCTGCTGCACAGTCGGCTTCGATGGCCGATTGGTCGAAGAAGTTGGGTACGGGCGAAACGGCAGAACTTAATGTGATTGTCAAGGCTGATACGCAAGGAACGGCAGAGGCCGTAGTTGAAAGTTTGAAGTCCATCGAGTCCAAGAAGGTTTCTTTGAAGGTGCTTTACTCTGGCGTTGGATCGGTGACGGCCGCAGATGTTCAGCGCGCCAAGGGTGCGACGATTGTAGGTTTCGGCGTAAACTGCGAACCGGGAGTGCAAAGTATGGCACGCCAGAATGGTGTTCGTATCAATACGTTCCGTATCATTTACGAGCTGATTGAGCACGTGAAACGCTGTATGCTTGAACTTATTCCGCCGGAATACAAGGAAGTTGTCCGTGGTCATGCAGAGATTCGTCAGATCTTCGATATCAGCAAGTTGGGTAAGATCGCCGGATGTCAGATGTTGGATGGTATCTTGCGCTTCAAAGGCGGCTTCCGTATTTTCCGTGGACGTCAACAGATCTTTGAAGGCCGGGTAGAGACGATGAAGCACTTCAAGGAAGATGTGAAGGAAATCGCGCCTGCGCAGGAATGCGGTCTCGGATTCGGCTCGTTTGAAGCCTTCCGCGAGGGTGATATTGTTGAATGTTACGAGATGGAAGAACTTCCGAAGACGCTTTGAGGGCTGAATTATGGCGATTAATCGACTGGATCGGGTGAATGCATTACTGTTGCGTGAGATTGCAGATGATCTCTTCCGTGTGCTTCAGTCAGATGCAGAAGTGGATGTCGCAGGGATTACCGTAACCAAGGTGGAATGTGCACCCAATCTCCGTTCGGCAGATGTATGGGTGTCCATTATGGATGCAGAACAGCATCCCACCTGGTTGCGCCGGCTTTCCAAACACGCGAAAGAAATCCAGACGTTAATCAATCGCAATATGACCTTGCACTACACGCCCAAGTTGCGTTTCCGTTTGGATACCGGTATTGCAAAGGGGGATCGCGTTCTTGATATCTTGAATCATTTAGAGATTCCTGAATCGTCGGATGCAGAAGCTTGAGCTGTTGCCGGGGCGTGAGTGTTCCTCACGTGGCGAAAGTGTTTTGAAACGAGGTGAAGCAGGGCGTACGCTTCCCTCGTTTTTGTAATCCTGGGTAAACCAGCAGATTAAGGGATTGTTACTATGGGTGATGTATATGAAGATCCGGATGGAATTCTTCCGGTGGATAAGCCTTCCGGGATGCCATCGCACGTGATTGTGACCACGCTTCGTAAAAAATTCGGGTTTGTCAAGGTCGGCCATGGCGGGACGCTTGATCCGGATGCGACCGGACTTTTATTGATTTTGTTGGGGAAGGGGACCAAGATTTCCGACCGTGTTATGGGCGGAGATAAAACGTACACCGGCACAATACGATTTGGTGCTGCGACAACAACGCAAGATCGGTTGGGGGAAGTGACGGAAACGCATTCCACCGAAACCCTCACGGAAGCGGCAGTACAAGCGGCCATCGCACGTGACTTTGTGGGGGATTTGTTTCAGAAACCTCCGATGTATTCTGCCGTAAAAGTGGCCGGGCAACCGTTGTATAAGCTTGCCGTTCGCGGCGAAGAATGTGAACGTGAGGAACGGTTCGTTCACATCTATAAGTTCGTAATTACAGCTTTCCGTCCGGGGGTTGAGCGAGCGGAAGCGGATTTTGAGGTGCGGTGTACGAAGGGAACCTACATTCGCACATTGGCACATGATTTAGGCCAGGTGCTTGGGGTTGGGGCTCATCTTTGTGCTTTGCGTCGCACGGCTTCCGGTAAGGTAACGCTTCAACATTCAACGCCTTTTGCCGATTTATTGGAGATGCCGCGTGTTGCAATTGAGCATAAAGTGATCTCATGTGTTGACTATCTGGAAGGGGCTTTCTGAGTAAAATGCCTGTGATTCATCGGTCATTGGATGCGCTTCTACATCCTGCTGCACTCGCAGTTGGGATGTTTGACGGTGTTCACTTGGGGCACCAGGCGATTCTTTCTTCAATGCTTGAATTCGCACGTGCGCATCATTATGAACCATGGATTTTCTCTTTTGAGGGTATGCCGGAGCATCTTTCCGAATCGCGCAAATCGATGACGAAGCTCTACGATTCTGCGCTTCAAACGTACTATTTGAGCCAGACAAACGCCACTCTTATCCGCCAACCGTTTACGCAATCGTTTGCGAATATGTCGGCAATCGACTTCGTGAAGCGTGTGTCGAATTCCGTGATTTTTTGCGGAGCGGACTGGCGGTTTGGAAAAGGTGCAGCGGGAGATGTTTCTTTTTTGGAGGCACACCAAGTCGAGACACACGTGGTTCCGTATGTGTATTACAAGGGCAAACGTATTTCTTCTACGCGTATTCGTGAAGCCGTAGCAGAGGGAAAAATGGATGAAGCCAGCGCGATGTTGGGAAGACC
Source organism: Kiritimatiellia bacterium (assembly GCA_017531445.1). GTDB lineage: Bacteria > Verrucomicrobiota > Kiritimatiellia > RFP12 > DVOR01 > Spyradenecus. Next base: position 438,923 of record JAFXKZ010000001.1, read on the forward strand.
ATGGACCTTCTACGGGCGCGTCACACACGGACGGGGCCTTGCCGGAAAGACGTTTGGCATCCCAACGCTTAATCTTCCTTATGTCGGCCGCGCGGGAGAACGTTTGTCGCCCTTGGCGCGTGGTGTTTATGTTGGTCGTGCCGAAATGCTTCATTCGCAGGGGAAACCTTCTGTATATTCCGCGCTGATTAATTTTGGTGTTGCACCCACGGTAAAAAAGGAGGCAGAACCGTTGTTTGAAGTTCACCTGTTGGATGTAACGGGTGACTTTTACGGGAAAGAGGTGAAACTTTCCATTGAGCACCCGATTCTGCGGCCGGAAGTAAAGTTTGAATCGCTGGATGCGTTATGTGCGCAACTTCAGACAGATGTAAGACAGTGTCGGGAGATGGGACAATGATGAAAACCTCTTTTCTTCGTAAACTTTCCTATCTTGCACGTGGAATGTATGCCGGTATTCCGATCGGATTGGGATATTTTGCTGTTTCGTTCGCATTTGGCATTAAGGCGCGTGCGGCAGGGCTTTCGGCAACACAGGCGTTTGTCCTTTCCGGCAGCAATCTCACAAGTGCAGGACAATTTGCAGGGTTGGCGGTTATTCAAGGCATGGGAGCTCTGGCAACGCTGGCATTGACGCAGCTGATCATCAATCTGCGCTATTGCTTGATGTCATGTGCTTTGTCGCAGAAACTTTCGCCCGAAACGCCTTTCTTTCATCGCTTTTTGATGGCGTGTGGAGTGACAGATGAAATCTTCGGAGTGAGCGTAAGCGTAAAGGGTGCTCTCTCGCCTTACTATCTATACGGGCAAACAATGGTTGCATGGCCCGGATGGGTGTTGGGGACGCTTACGGGAGCTTTAGCCGGCGATATTCTGCCTTCCTCCATCACCTCCGCACTGGGAATGGCACTGTATGGGATGTTTATCGCAATCGTCATTCCCGCTGTTCGTGAAGAACGCAAGGTGCTGTTTGTGGTTATTGCCGCTGCGATTACCAGCCTTTGTTTTACTTACTTGTCGCCTTTTTCGAGCCTTTCGCCGGGTCTTCGTATCGTGGTAGTTACCTTTCTTGTGGCAGGTGCGGCAGCGATTCTCTCCCCGATGCGTTCAGAGGAGGGTAAATAATGGAAGGGCATTCGATTTGGCTGTATATCGCAGTAATGGCCGGTGTAACGTATGCTATCCGCGTTTTGCCGCTGGTGCTGCTGCGCAAAGAAATTAAACAAGCGCATATCCGTGCGTTCCTTTACTACGTGCCGTATGTCACGCTGACGGCGATGACAATCCCTGCGGCAATCACAGATGCGCCAACAGTTTGGTCTGGCTGCGTGGGGGTTACGGTGGCAATTCTTTTAGCCTTGCGTGGCGTCTCTCTCGTACTTGTGGCGGCGATCGCCTCGCTTTCGGTCTGGCTGATAGAGTGTTTTGTGGCTTGAGGGGTGCGCTTTCAGCATACAGTTTGTGCTGATTCGCTTTTGTTACTGGAAAAGATACAGTTTTGTCATTGGGGACTTATGCCGGCAACTGCGTTCTGGAGGTTTCGCTTTTGAAGGGTGGGGTGCCTTTTCTTGATTTCCGTGATTATGGATGTGCGACATTTGTTATACTGCTATCCATAAACTATTCTGCCCACGGCGTAAGTCTTATTGCTTGAATTCAACCATCGGAGAGACGGAATGGCAAAAACAATTGCGAACGCATTTGGAAGTTGGAATGCGGTAAAAAGTGCGGAGTTGTATGGCGTTGATTCTTGGGGAAACGGCTACTTCGCAGTCTCGTCGGACGGATTTGTTACAGTATGTTTGAAACATGGCGAGACGACAACTGATGTAAAATTGTCGGATATCGTTTCAGAGCTGCGCGATCGCGGGATGAGTCTTCCGGTGCTGTTGCGTTTCAGCGATTTGCTTGCCTCACGTATTACGTTGATTAACGAGACGTTTGCCAAAGCCATTGCCGATTACAATTATAAAGGGGTTTACCGGGGTGTTTATCCGATTAAAGTGAATCAGCAGCAACAGGCCGTCCAAGATGTGGTGACGTATGGCCGGGAATACCATCATGGTCTTGAAGCCGGATCGAAGGCGGAGTTGATTGCTGCACTGGCCTATATGCACGATCCGGGAGCCTACATTGTTTGCAATGGGTATAAGGATGAAGAGTTTGTCGCACTGGCGTTGTCTTCGCTCAAGATGGGCTTGCAAACGATGCTGGTGTTGGAAAGTTTGGATGAACTGGACATCATTCTGGCAGTTTCAAAGCGATTGAAGGTAAAACCACGCATCGGTGTGCGCGTAAAGTTAAGCAGCAAGGTGGGGGGAAAGTGGAGCGAAAGCGGCGGTGACCGCTCGGTATTCGGGCTGACTTCCGGTCAATTGATTCAGCTGGTTGATCGTTTGCGTAAGGCCAATGCGCTGGACTGTCTGGAGATGCTGCACTACCACCTCGGTTCGCAAGTGCCCAATATCCGGGAAATCCGCGATACCATCAAAGAAGCTTCCCGGTTCTACGTTGGTCTGGTCAAAGAAGGCGCACCGATGGGCATTTTCGATATCGGCGGCGGACTTGCAATCGATTATGATGGCAGTCACACCAATTTCGAGAGCAGTGCCAATTACGATATTGCGGAGTATTGTGCAGACGTTGTCGAAGGCATCATGACGGCTTGCGATCAGGCGGCTGTGCCGCATCCTACGATTATCAGCGAGTCCGGCCGCGCGTTGATTGGCTACTATTCAGTGCTGCTCGTTGATGTATTAGCCACCGCCGGGTGCGAGGTTCAGGAAGTCAGCCATGATGCCGTATTGGAAGATAAAAATCTTCCGGAGTGCATTGCCAACCTGCTGGACGTCTCCAAGCATCTGCGGACGAAGAATCTCTCGGAATATTTCAACGATGCACTCTATTACCGCGAGGAGGTGCACAAAGCGTTCAAGCAGGGATTGATTACGCTGCGTCAACACGCTGCTGCCGACAGAGTCTTCTGGTCCATCCTTACCCGCATCCGTTCGGAAGTCCCGAAATTGAAGTATGTGCCCGAAGATTTGCGTGGTTTGGATGAAGCGATGGCCGATATCTACTACTGCAATTTCTCCGTATTTCAATCTCTCCCCGATGCCTGGGCGATTGATCAACTCTTCCCCATTATGCCGATTCACCGCTTGAAGGAGCGTCCCACCCGCAGTGCGCACCTCTCGGATATCACGTGCGATTGCGATGGGAAAATCGACAAGTTTATCGACTTGCACGATGTCAAACACGCCTTGCCCCTGCACGTGTATAAAAAGGGTGAAGACTACATTCTCGGTGCATTCCTCGTTGGTGCTTATCAGGAAACGCTGGGAGATTTGCACAATCTTTTCGGCGATACCAATGTCGTTTCCATCCGTCTGGATAGCGATGGCGAATTGGAGTTTACCGAAGAAGTGGAAGGCGACACGGTTGAGGGGGTGCTTTCCTACGTTGAATACGATACCAATGATCTTGTGTCGCGTTTCCGCCGTTTGACCGATCTTGCCTTGAAAAAACGCTTGATTTCCGCCGAAGAACGCCGTGGCATTCTGAGTGCCTATGCGAATGGATTGCGCGGATATACCTACTTTGAAGTGTAAAACTGCAAATGCAAGAGGCTTCTCAAAAAAGATCGTCAACCGCCGGACGCCTGGTGCATCTGGTCGCCGGGTGTTGGGCAAATGGGGGCGGTCTTTCGGAATTGGTGGCGGCAACGGCTTTGGCACAGGCGCAATTGGGTAAAGCCGTCACGTTGCTCTTTCTGGATGGCGCGGCGGAGCATCCGCTGGTCGCCGCCTGTCGTGCTGCCGGGGTTCACGTGCGGATTTTTAAGCGTAGCCGCCCCCATGCACTCTATTTTTCGTGGGAGATGATGGGACAATTGGATGCGTTTCTTGCCGATGCTGCGCATCTTTATCTTTATTCCTGCTGGACCTTTCCCATCTGGTGGGGGGCTTTTCGGGCACGGCGTTTGGGTCTTTCATACAGTGTCGCACCGCAAGGCTGTCTCGATCCGGTGCGCCGGGCCTATGGAAAGGTGCGTAAACGTTTGGCATGGTGGTGCTTCGACCGTTTTCTTTTGACGCATGCAGCTTGGTTGCACGCAACGGCTGAAAATGAAGCCGGATGGATGCGTGCAGCATTGAAGACCCGATGCCCGCCGATTCGCGTGGTTCCCAATGGGGTGGAGTGTTCCGTGTTTGATGCTGTTCCCGCGCAACAACGTGCGAAGATGGTGCTCTATCTGGGGCGATTGCACCCTTTGAAAGGGCTTGACCTTTTGCTGGATGCATGGCAACGTGCCCGAATCCCCGAGGGATGGGAACTCGTAATTGCCGGTCCTCAAGAGGGCGTATCTCTACCGGCTTTGCCATATGTCCGCTATCTGCCGCCTCAGTATGGCAAGGACAAAGTGCGCTTGTTGAAACAAGCCTCCCTTTTCATTTTACCCACCCGCACCGAGAATTTCGGAATTGTTGTTGCCGAAGCCCTCTGGTGCCGCACCCCGGTCATTTGCACCCAAGGTGCCCCATGGGAGGTATTGGGACGCTACTGGGTGGAGATTTCCGCCGAGGTAATTGCAAATGCGATGGAACATCTGATCAATCTTTCCCCGGAAGCACGGGAAAAAGATTTCCGTGCCCTTTTTGATGCCGCCCCTAAAACCTATAATTGGCTTGCTATCGCTGACAAATTACTCCCATAAATGCCGGCGTCTTTCCTGAATGCTTCTCTACGCATAAACGCCCCTTTCGATAGATGTGGAGCGGCTCTGTAACCGCACGTTTGAACGCGAATAGAAATCTCTTCTGCGGTTGTCCAAACCGTATTGCCCTCTTGTCCCAGAGATGATCAGGCGAAGAACGTTTTCAACATGGGCGATGTCACCCCCTCAACTTCGCCCATTCCCGCCCTCAATCTCGCCGATCCGCCGCCCCAACATCGCCCACATTGAAAACGTCAAAGACAAGGGCAGTGAAATGGTAGCGTGTGTGACAGCTCACTTTTTGATAAAACGAATGGGACTTTGATGTGAAGTTTTCCGGTGATGCGATAAAGAGGTTGCCAATGGGTGATACAGAGAAAGAACAGAAACGTGATGATTTGTATCGTACAATCTGGAGGAAACAGCTTCCTTAAAAAAGCGAAATTACGACTCAATTCCGTCCTTTTTTCACCAAAAAATCACCGTTTTTTTGTCACATTTAAGATTATTCTGAAATGACAGTTTAACAGCTTTAAGCTATTTTCAGGGCGCGTGGAGGGAAGCGTTTAGCTGTGACGTAGGGCGGTGCGCCTTCTTCTTTCCGCTCTGGCTTACCTTCCTTTTAGAAGCACGCTTCTTACCCCCACAGTTAGATTGTACAATATTCCTATCAATAAAGGGGGTTTAGGGATGAGTATGTTAAAGATTTTCTTGTTTTGATATAATCAATATAGTGAATGATGAATACGTATAGGGCACAATGAATGTCTGATAAAGTGATTGATCCTGATTTGGGGAAAAGAGATATCTTGGAGTCTGAGATCCCAAGAGATGTGTTGGAGATTCTTCTCAAAGACAGGACAACGGGGAAGAATATTCTTTGGATGACCGATGGGTACGAACATCTTGAATCAATATTTGGCATCAAGATGGGGATTCATGACCCTATCGATACGGATGCCATTTCTCGTCCGGGAAACAAAATTATTCGTCCGCGTGTTGACAAAAGCAAAGAAGAGCAGCGTGCCCGTGTGCAGAAAAAGGCTGAGGTGTTCACGCCTTCGTGGATTTGCAACAACATGAACAATCTCATAGATGCGGCATGGTTTGAACGTAAGACATCGCCGTTTACCAAGATGGACGCGGGCGCAATTCGCGGCATCAAGAAGTCGGCGTTTGGATTGCCATGAAAGGAACTTGAATAATGATTGAACAGATTATCGGGAAGTCGCAGACGCACAGCCTTAAACTCTTTACCAAAGAGGAAATAGACTGGCTTGAAGGTCGTATCTTCAAGCGGCAGACGAAGAGGGGCGAGGAGTTCGCCGTAAAATGCTTCGTTCGCGAGAAGGAAATCAAGTAAGTTGAGGGTGTTATGTCGTGGAATAAAAGAATGAGAAATGACATGTTGAGTCCAACAAAAACGCTTCATGCCGCAACACACGAAAGTAAACGGCTTCGTCTAATATCGAAGTTGCCACGGAATATAGGTGGGACTGTTCTGTGTGTCGTTGCATTTGCGGTTTCAGATGTGCGCCCTTTGCGTGAAGAGATGGAACGTCGTAGAATAAGCCATGCTGCGGATACGCCGAGGGCTGTTAAGCAGGAGTTGGGTCAATACTTTACGCCAGGCCATATAGCAGATTTTATGGCAGCGCTCTTTCCAAAAGAAGACAGACAAGAAATTAAGATACTTGATCCTGGCGCCGGCATTGGTATATTGTCGTGCGCATTGTCTGAGCGTATCACAGCGGAGAAGTGGCATGTTGACAAAGTTCGTGTTGACGCATACGAGATTGACGGAAATCTTATCGGAGAATTGCGCTCAAATCTGGAGAAGGCGCTTGATTGCATTGGCGGCGAAGCAAATGTCATATCTGGAGATTTCTTGACTAGTATCGCAACCGAAAGGCAGAACGGTGTCTTGCCGCGTTACACGCACGTAATTATGAATCCGCCGTATAAAAAAATTCGTGCGAAATCAAAAGAACGCAAAGCGGCGCGTGCATTTGGCCTTGAGACGGTCAATCTTTATACCGCATTCATGGGTGCGGCTATTGTTGCGACGGTCGATGGTGGTCATATTGTTGCGATTGTCCCGCGCAGTTTTTGTAACGGTACTTATTACAAACCATTTCGACAATTCATGCTTGACCGTTGTTCTATTGAACGTATACATCTTTTTGAAAGTCGCAACACGGCATTCAAGGATGAGTCGGTGTTGCAAGAGAACGTCATAGTGCTACTTAGAAAGAATAGTCCGCAAGGCAAAGTTGTCGTCAGCCATTCAACAGACGGTTCGTTTCAAAACGTAAAGATGCAAACATATCCGTTTGATGCAATAGTGTCATGTGAAGACTCGGAGCATTACATAAATATCCCCTACGGGGACGAAAAAATTGCCGACAGTGGGTTTGATGCGTTCCATACGACTTTAGGTGGCCTTGGACTGCATGTTTCTACTGGTGCCGTCGTAGATTTTCGAACGAAGGATTCTCTTTGCAAGGACATCGAGCCAGATTGCGCGCCGTTGCTTTATCCAGTGCACTTTCGAAACAATCGTGTTTGCAGGCCAGTAGATTCAAAAAAGCCGAATGCACTTAAGTTGTCCAAAGCAACGGAAAAGATGGTCTCTCCGTCTGGTTATTATGTTGCGGTAAAGCGTTTCTCTGCAAAGGAGGAAGATCGGCGTATTGTCGCCTCGCTGATTGTGCCATCAGATTTTGCATTACCGAAGATCGCGTTTGAGAACCATCTAAACGTTTTTATGCAAGATAAGCATGGTCTTGATAAAGACATTGCTTATGGACTGATCGTGTGGCTTAACACCACATGGATAGATGAAAAATTTCGTCTCTTTAGTGGCCATACTCAAGTGAACGCGACTGATCTTCGCAATCTGCCGTACCCCCCGGCTGAACAGCTAAAGAGCATGGGGCGTCAACTTAGGCTTATTAAACACGAATGGGCACAGGAAATTTTTGATAACATTGCCAAGGAGGTCGCAAATGAGAACCGACAATCAAGCAGAAAAAAGAATCGTTGAGGCGATAGACGTCCTCGGACAATTCGAACTGCCACGTGCTCAGGTAAACGAGCGGACGGCATATTGCCTTCTTGCTTTGTTGAACATTACGCCTGACAAGGCATGGGAAGAGGCGGAATGTCCACTCGTCGGAATTACGCCAATGATGGATTTTGCACGGGAACATTACGGCAAGGATTACGCACCCAACACGCGAGAGATATTTAGGCGGTTCAGTATGCATCAAATGGTTCAGGCTGGTATTGCACTTTATAACCCTGACATGCCAGACCGTCCAACGAACAGTCCAAAGGCGGTGTATCAGATTTCACCGGCAGCACTTGATGTGATAAAGGCATATGGAAGCCAGGATTGGACAGGAAAATTATCAGCATTCAAGAGTCTGGCCTCAACGCTAACCGCGCAATATGCAAAAGAACGGTTGATGGATATGGTTAAGGTAAATATCCGCAAGGATTTTCAAGTTTCGCTTTCGCCGGGTAAACACAATGAACTTATCCGTGCTATAATTGAGGACATGGCACCACGTTTTATTCCCGGTTCTACGTTGGTTTACATTGGTGATACAGGTGAAAAATGGGGATTCTTTGACGATGCTCTATCCGCACGACTCGGCTTCAGTGTGGAAGCGCATGGTAAGATGCCCGATGTGATACTCTGGCAGGAAGAAAAGAACTGGCTTGTACTTGTCGAATCCGTAACTTCACACGGCCCTGTCGATTCTAAACGATACATAGAATTGTCTGAATTGTTCGCGTCTGTCCATGCTGACAAGGTCTTCATATCGGCATTCCCAGACAAACGGACGTTCGCACGTTTCGCGTCGGATGTTGCATGGGAGACGGAAGTTTGGGTCGCTGACAATCCTACGCACATGGTTCATTTCAACGGCGACAAGTTCATTGGACCATATAAGACCGTATAGAATTGATGAGTGTGTCGATGCTAAAACAAACCGAAACTCAACAAGTGCCATTCATGAATGTTATCTCATCCAGAGGCATCCTCCATTTGACCGTGAAAGACAATGCGGTGCTGCCTGATTATTTGACGCTTGTCCTTAATTCAACGATTGTCAGACTTCAGGCAGAGCGTAGTGCGGGAGGAACGATCATTCAGCACTGGAAGCAGCCGGAAATAGAGAATGTTTCGATTCCGATTTTGCCGAAGTCTTTGCAGCAGACGATTTCCGCCAAAGTCCGCGAAAGCTTCGCCCTCCGCGCCGAGTCCAAGCACCTCCTCGACCTCGCCAAACACGCCGTCGAAGTCGCAATTGAGCAGGGGGAAGATAAGGCGATAAAGTCGTTGGGGACTGATTATCAATATGATATCGAGGAAGTGTAAAGGAGAAAGATCATGGGATTATATGAAGCTTTCAAGGACGTAATAACCGTTGCTCAAAAGGCGGACAATGTAGAATTGTATCGTCAATTGCTCGACTTGAGCGCACAGGCTTTGGACATGCAGGCGGAGATCGCGAGGCTGAAAGAAGAAAATACAGAATTAAAGAAGAGAAGAGATGTCGCAAGTGAGATCATTCGACATGATGAACCATGTGTAACTTTAAGGAATGACAACCAGAATCTCTTCTACTGTTCACATTGTTGGGACAGTCAACAGTTGTTGATACAGCTAAACTGTCATGAGAATGGGACTTTTGAATGTCCGCATTGTAAAGCTGCAGGTAATTATAATAATGAATTGAAGCGGCAGAGCGATGCTGAGATGGCACGTGCTTTTAGCGAGATGAATAGCAGAGCTCATAATCTATTTCTCTGAAAAGTTTGCATGAAAGGAGCTTGGTTATGTACATTGAGAAATTGGTTGACGAGAATATCGGGCCGATAGGAAAAATAAGTGTTGAATTTCCGTTTTGCCAAGATGGAAGACCTAAGCCAATAATTTTTGTTGGCGAGAATGGTAGCGGTAAATCTACGTTGTTGTCCAACATCGTAGATTCGTTGTACACCATTGCCGCTGCACAATTCGATAATGCCTTGCAATCTAACGATCACGGTGCTGGCCATCAGTATTACAAGGCAATAATCCCTACAGAAATTAAGATAGGGAATAAGTATTTGTATTCGTATATACGTTTCAGAAATAATCCTGCCGTTCAGTATCTATTTAAGTCAGGAAAAATTTCTGTCAATGACTTTAAAAATAAGATGCCAGATTGTTCATCGCTCCCATTTTCTTGGGACGAAAACGGCAATTTCAAGAAAGCAAACGCCTCGCAGAAGGATGCAGAAAGAATTTTTGAGACCGATGTGGTATGTTATTTTGGACCAGATCGATACGAAAAACCATTGTGGATGGGTAATAAATATTTTGAATTAGATGACAGTCTTCATCCGACGGTTCAAGCGCGCAGGTCTAAGGTTTTAAGGAATCCAATAACCGTTAAAAATGTAACAGATGCTAATTTGCGGTGGCTTATGGATGTCATTGTGGATTCACGATCAGATATACGAGTTAATCAGGATGGTGGATTAAGTCTTGATCATGTCCATGTAGGTAATTTATTGGCAATGGGTGTTGCACGAAAGAATCTTGAGACTATTTTAAGTAAGATACTTGGGACAGCCGTTTATTTTTCGCTGAGTTTTAGAGATGGCGGAGTGTCTCGGTTTATGATTATGGAATGTGAAACCAATAAGGTGATTGCTCCTACACTTGATTCGCTTTCTACAGGACAGATAGCGCTGTTCAACATGTTTTCAACGATAGTCAGGTATGCAGACTGCAACGATTTAAATAAAAGTATTTCGCTTGCAGATATATCGGGTATTGTTGTGATAGATGAAATTGAACTGCATCTGCACACGAGTTTACAAAAAGAGATACTGCCCAAACTTATACAGCTATTTCCCCGCGTTCAATTTATCATCACAAGCCATGCGCCTCTTTTTTTGCTTGGCATGCAGGAAGAATTTGGAAACGATGGTTATGAAATATATGAAATGCCAAACGCAACCAAAATTTCTGTAGAGTGCTTTGCGGAGTTCCAACGGGCATATGACTACTTCAAGGCGACACAGACATATCAGAGAGATGCTGAGGCTGCAATTGAGGCGACAAGAGCAGGATTAGCCTCAAAAGTTATGGTCATCACGGAAGGCGCAACCGACTGGAAACACATGAAGACCGCTATGATGGTACTCAAAGAAAAACCCGAATATTGTGATCTGTTTAGCGGCTTAGATTTCGAGTTTCTTGAATACGAACCGGCAAACAGCCAAAATCATGCGCAATACAAACTTGAGATGGGAAATAAAACCCTTACGAGCATTTGTGAGAACTATGCAAAAATGCCGCATGAAGCAAAGTATATTTTCATCGCAGATTGTGATGTTGAGGAAACTACTAAAAAACTTGGGGATACTAGCGGACGATTCAAGAAATGGTCAAATGGCATTTATTCGTTTACAATTCCAGTACCCGAAAACAGAAGGGATACGCCAAAGATTTGTATTGAACACCTGTATTCCAATGATGAAATAAAAACGGAGGTTGCAATTGAAGGTGTGAAACGTCGGCTGTATATGGGGTTCGAATTTGACCCTCGTGGTTTGGCAACAGGAATTGACAGGTTTTGCGAAAGAGCCAGTGTGTGTGGCCCTGGCAAGATTAACATTATTGAAGGAACGCAGGGAGATCGCATTACAAGCATTAAGAATACAGAGGGCGTGAACAATTATGCACTATCAAAAATGAATTTTGCAAAGTATGTGTCTGAGCATCCAGGTGACTTCAATTTTGACAATTTTGTAGAGATCTTCAAAACCATTAAAGAGATTATCCATGATGGTATGCCAACATGCCAAAATATGTAAATTATTTCGGCTTCAAGAATAGGTTGTCATGGATGCTGCCACTTTTGAAATACAGGTAATTGTTGACATAATGAGAAAGGATTTACCAGCATGAAGAGAAAAGGAGTAATCTATATTCTGACGAATCCGGCGTTTCCCCAATATGTCAAAATTGGATATGCGCAGGATTTGGAGAAGCGGCTAAAGCAGCTGAATCGTAGCGAGACGATTCCGTATGCATTCCGCGCGTATGCGGTATATGATGTCGAAAGCGAACTGACCGACAAGGACCTTCATGCCATTATCGACAGCATTAATCCCGACTTGCGGACGATTGAGAACTTTGACGGCAAGAAGCGCGTAAAGGAGTTCTATGCGATGTCGGCGGAGGATGCCTACCATCTTCTGGAGTGCATTGCGAAGGTCAGCGGCACGACCGACCGCCTGAAGCGTATGAAGCCGGAGGGACACGAAATCGAAGACGAGAACACGGCGCGTGAGGTGCAGGATGCGGCGAGGCGAGGGCCGTTCCGGTTTAGTATGTGCGGAATCAGCGCCGGTACAGAGGTTGTCTTTGTTGATGATACAAGCAAAAGGGCAGTCGTCGATGACCGCCACGTCAGATTCGCCAATGAAACGACCTCTCTTTCCGCGCTTGCAAAACAGCTTCTTGGGTGCAATCATCCAGTTCAGGGAACGCTCTCCTTCAAATACAACAGCAAAATCCTCGACGACCTCCGAAAAGAGCGCGAAAGAAACAACAAATAGCTAGGTTGAATAATTAGGAGTTGTTGAGATGTCTAGGCAAGAAATCATAAAAATTTTCGGGGATCGAAAGATTCGCTCCGTTTGGGATGACGAGGCGGAGATTTGGTGCTTCTCCATTGTCGATGTGGTAGCGGTGTTGACCGAAAGCATCAATCCGGCTAATTACTGGAAAGTGCTTAAAAACCGATTGAAAAAAGAAGGAAACCAGTCGGTTACAAATTGTAACCAACTGAAATCGGCGCGCAGCTCTATGCGAAATACGGTCTCACCGAAGCCGAGCAGATGTTCATCGAATCCATGATCAAGCCGATGGGGTAAGGGAGAAAGATTAGCAATCACTCAGGAGGACTTATGTCTGATATCAATTGGGCCATGATAAATAATGGCGGGGCATTTGAAAGCCTTATGCACGCTATAGTTTTTGCCGAAGACGCAACTGCTATTCTTTTCGGTCGTCCAGGTAAAGATAGTGGACAAGATGCTCGGTCTGCAGATGGCACGCATGTATATCAGGCGAAGTATCGCACGGGGCTTAAAATGACCGAAGCCGTTATACTTGCTTTGGGGGAACTGAAGAACATAAAAAAATATAAAAAACCAGGACACTCAAATTACAAGCATTGGCAGAATGCGAATCAGTGGACGTTAGTTGCTAATCTATCAATTAATCCAAACGATCTGGCGAAATGGGATACGGTTGTTCAAGCTTTTCAGCAAGAGGGGTTTCAGAAAGTTGAGTATTGGGGACTTGAAAAATTAGAACAGAAATTGATACAGCATCCTGAAATATGCGATGCGTTTTTTGCGGGTAATAATCGCACTATGGTTGGATTGAGAGAGGCTTATGAGTGGTTGAGATTAACAAGCCCAGGTAGTGATTTCATAAATGCAGAGTACATCGGTCATGCAGATTTGTTTGAGAGGGTTAGAAGTTTTTCTGCCAGTAGCAAAAGAGTTTTGACAGTGGTTGGAGGTCATTGTTCTGGCCTGAGCCGCTTTTTATACGAGATAATGAATATGTTATCCGACAGCGGGAAACGAGTTTATTGGGGACTTCCCCGAGAGATGGTTGGGACAAGTGATTGGTTCAAGTATATTCGTAGTAGCAACGAAACCTATGTTATTATTGATGATCTTGATTCACGTGATTTAGTAGATCGAATCTTAGGACAATTGGCGTCGGCAGAATGTCTGAGCTGGAAAATGATTATAGCGTGCCATGCGGAAAATCGTAAGGCATTGCAGGCGATTTACGCAATGGATGAAAAGTTGTCTGATGCGATCGTTCTTTCGCCTTTGACTAAAGACGAGATTGGTACTTTGGCTACCAAATACGTTTCTAGAAGAGAAAATTTACCATCGGCTGAAATTTTATTTACATTGACGCAGGGATTCCCTGGATGGTTGGCTTTGCTGTTGCAGGCTTCTGTTCGTTATAATGTAGCACGGCTGACTATCAACGACAACCTTTCAGAAATAGTAGTAAGAGTTAAAGATGAATGTTTGAAACATATTCCCGAGGGAGATAGAGCTATAGCGCAAGGATTGTTGCGCTGGATTGCTTTATGGGATATGTTGCAGATAAGTGAACAGTCATTAGAGACACCCGAGATTGAGTTCTTGCGGAAAGAGATAAGGGAAGGTTTTGATATATTGGCGATACTGCGCCTACTTGTTGGCAGTGGAATTATGCACAATTGGGGTGTTGGTAAACGTTGTTTTGCTGTAGAGCCTTCAATTGTTCGACAGGAAATATTACGTGACTGGCTTTTGCAGAAGGATGAAAGAGGTTATGTACTAAATAATGAAGGATATTCATTGGTGAAGAAAATGATACGGGGTGAGATTCCTCGTGTTGATGCGGTCTTGAGGTCGGTGTCTAACATCGCAGTATCTTACATGGGGAGGATTCAAACAAAGGTCGCATTGAATCCTGTATTTGATGCTTTTGCCGAAGAAGCAAAGAATGGTACCATATTTGAACAAGCATCAATAATTGAGTTGTTAAAGAATGTTGGATGGGCGTATCCAGATCGAGCCTTAGAAGTATTATCGGCTATTCGGAAAAACCCAAAGGAAGCGCAGTCTATTCATAATAGGTTTTATGGGGAATTGACTATTGATTCTAAAGAAATCTTATCGGATGTTGCAGAATACATATTTCAATATGGTGGTTGCGTCGTGTCAGAAAGTATGGCAAGGCGTTATCTATTGGAAATTGCAGAGTTATTTAAGTTAGAAGAAAAGGGTGAACTCACAATAAAATGGAGAAGTTCTAGTGAGGCGAAATTACTTAAGTTAATGCAGAATAGTGAAGTTGCAGAACTCTATATCCCCGTTGGGTATGATATTCTTTGCGAGAATATTGACAAATTGCCGTCGTCGAATTTTTGTAAGGCAAGCGCAAAAGCAATATTGAGCCCTGAGAGGGAGAATGATGTCTGGACTCGATATTCTTTTTCAATGAACAAGAGTGTAATTAGACCAGAATCAATGCAATGGAATTTAATGCTAAAGTTGAGGAGAAAATTTTTTATACGGCTTTTGTGTAAAGACAATAGTAGGGATCGAATAGCATTTTGGAGAGTGTTAGTAGATTCACACCACAATTTATTTCATGTGGCAACATCAGGTGGAGTGTTCCCTGAAAAGTTACGTGAGGATTACATGTCACTTGTTCGGCAAGATTTAAAACGAGTTTTATGCGTTTCGCGTAAGCATGGGATGTTATCGCTTTCAGAGTTTACGGCAGCAAGGGAGATGTGGTCGTGGTATGTGGCATATGGTCAGATTGAAAAGCACCCCGTTTTACTTGCAAAACGATGTGAAGAGATTGAATATGAGAATGCGGATTGGGATTTTCAGAATTTCTTTGCTTTTACGACTTCAAAAAATGCGGCACCTGCAATTGATAGGGTCGAGCAAAAATTAAGAAGGTGTTCTACTACAGAAGAATGGAAAACCTTTTTTGATCGAGCGAAGCAATATTTACATATCGCACGAGGGGAACGTGGTGATTTGGCTGACGGAATGAGGATGTCTGACCTTGCATCGCGGTTCGTCAGTGATTTCCACCCATTGACTTGCGACAATCTAATAAGCAAAGTGGTGCAATCCATACTTTCAGCAACTGGCGAAGATTCACTAGAAATACGATTTGCCATCCAGCTGTGCCAATATGCAATCAAAACGGCAAAGACAAATAATCAGCCAGAATTACTTGCGAAAGTTTTAAAAGAGTTAATGAAATGGTCGCGTGATCCCGCACGTTTTCTTTGGTATGTATATGCTGATTCGCACCCCCTATCTGTAGGTGGCTTGTCTATTACAGAATTAAATATTGTGAAAGGGCAAATCAAGGGATTGTCTTTACGTGAAACAGTGACTTTGCAGGCGCAATTTGTAGGAATTGGGCAAGACATGATTCTTGCAAACATGGAGGCAATATTAAAAGGTTTGGACAATGAGAACGCAAGCCAAGGTATGTTCTGGTTTATATCGGCATTGTGGTTATCATTTCTTCGGTATGAGTACAGGGGCGAACTAATTCCAATTAATTGGATATTCTCACAGATTAATGAGTTGAATCTTGATGGTGTACTTCTGGGGCAACATCAAGCCGAAGAACTAGCAAAACGTTCCTCTGTAAAACAAGGAATGGCAATAGCATTAAGTTTTTTTGAACGTAGATTCGAATTGGAAAAGCAGAAGCCGTATCCTGCGTTCCAAATCTTGCCATACGAATTCAACTCACAATACTGGTTTGAGATTGATAGTCAAGTTGAGTTTGATAAATTATGCGATCTCGCATTGCAGCGGCATAGTTTTGTGTCAATTTATGAGCTGCCGAAATTTCTATCGAAACTAGACGCTCAGGCTATTTATCTTTCGACGTTTGTGTGTAAGTATTTGAAAGCGCATGATGGTTTAAACGCAGATGAACTTTATGTTATGGCAAGCTTGCTTGCAGAGTGTGAACAAGAGACGAAAGGCTGGAGAATGTTTGTGTCAACTGTATGCAGATATTGTGAAAACTATACGGAAACGGAACGACACCGAATATATTCAGGTTTCCAACATAAGATGCAGACGGGTTCATGGCGAGTAGGGACGGTACCACAGGAGATAATAGATGCTGTTAGAAGAGCTCAAGACCTATTGAATAACGAACACGACACGTTCCTTCATGAATATCGTCAATGGGTATTGCAGCGTGCGAAGTATGATCTATCAAGGGCGAAAGAAAATGCCGAGGAGGAGTTGCATGATGGAGCTTAAAGATACGATTAAGCAGATGGCGGCGCAACTCAAAGAGGTTGATGCGATATTATTGAATGCGGTCAACTTGTCAAGCCCAGTCGTACCAAAGAGTTGCTATGTGACGTGGCAAAAGCGCTCACAATATCATCAATATTTAGCTGAGGTGTTAAACCTGCTACAGGTGCGGGAGAATGCTTGCGAAGCGATGTATAGATTAAGCAAGGAAGCTTCAGATGTGACGGCTTCTTCAGGCCATGAATTTCATTATTGTGATTCTCCGGTGTCATTTTCGTCGGCACGTTTTCTGACTTTGCAAAATTATGTGACAACGGCATGGGTTGTTTATGACAAATTGGCAAATGTTTGCGCTCGAATAATTGGTCCGGCATCAATAGGTAACGATGATAGCTCAAAACGTAACGCGAAATTAGATAGTGCCTTTTTCCCTGACAAGAAGGCCGATAAAAAATCAATAAGTAGTGAGCAGGGGGTGGATTTGCCAACAGCAAAAGACGAAACTCATTTGGATCGGCCTAATGGATTCGCTTTACAAACACTATTAGCATGTCAGTGGAGTTGGCCAGTTAAAGTTAGTTATAAGATACGTAATTTAGTGGTACATGAAGGTATGCGGTGGACTGATGGATGTTTCTTTAGGGGGGATTCTCCCGGCGATGGATTTAAAATGTCTGATAGATTAAAAAGCTATTTGGATAATGCATGTGGAAAACAGGTGAATGGGGGCGAGCGTCGGCGTGAGTGCTTGTCGCGCATGGCGAACGAAGACGGATTCCCGTGGTATGGAGATGATGTAAGGATTATCCTTAAGAAGTGTCATTCTGAAATAGATATTTTATTTTCTACCTTATTGCAGTGGTGTATTCCTGCATTTTGTTCACAAGTGATGTTGTTCTCTGAACCGGATAAAATATCATTGGCTCCATGGATGGAGAATAACGGTTGATAGTGTGATAACTTGTCTTAAGATGAAGCGGTAAGAAGGGGGCAAGTAGGCATTCGACGGTGATGATTGGGAAACTATGGAGTAAGCTAAATGACACGAAGAAAAGATGGTTCTGAAGCCGAGAAGTCGATTCCCGAAATGGTGGATGATGTGACGCACGAGGAAATGCGTCTGATGTACAAGGACGGCAAACCGACCGCGTATGGTCGGCGCATGTCGAATTTCTTGGAACGCGCGTTGCCTGACGAAAAGGTGGATGAGTGGGGATGGAGTCTCTCTCGCAAGGAACGAGCGGAGATCAAGCGACGGGCGGCGGAGAAGAAGGCCGCCGAGGAAAAAGGAGGCTGAGGCGCGTGCCCGCGCCGCGTATCGGCGAAAGCAGAGGAAGTTTGAGGAGAACGGTTTGTTGGAGGGCTTCGTGCAAATCAACTGGTCGTTCATGGCGGCGCGTGACGAACTGAAGCGGCGCGGGTTTTCGCTGGAGCTGATGAACAAGCTAAAGGCAGATGTCGTGGCGTGTATTTCGCCTTGGAACATACAGCACCATGCCGACTACGTGAATCACTTCATCGACCAGTATTACCTTTCCTGTAGCGAGCTTCACATCCAAACCCTGCCCGCAGACCAACAGGAAACTGCGCGGAAAGAATGGGCGAGAATCCTGCATCCGTTCAAACGCCGCGAGCCGTGGCTGTGATCGAAGGTGTGTAACTAACCGTTAATAGAAGGCGAGAGGGACAGTCCCCATGGGGGAGTAGAAATGGAGGAGTAGCTACTATGGCGATGCCGCAGAGAGACGACACGATAGAGGCGATCAAGCGACTTGACGTCTTGCTCGAGTATGCCGTCATGCATGATGACGAGGAAGAGGCCGAGCGCATCCGCGAGGAGCTGCGCAGGCTGATGGATGAAGTTTGACGGCAGATGGACGCGGCAGTGTGGTATGATTTCACTATGAGCGGGAAGGGGTGAAGATGAGGATATTTGTTGCGATATTGAATAAATAAAATTGATTACGCAGAAAATGGATGAGCAGAAGTTTTTAATTGTCGACAACCGGCAGGGATTTAAGGATTTGACAGGAGATGTGGAATCTATAAAAGCCCGTGGCAATCTTGTCGATATTTCTTTTCGTAACAGCGAAAAACTTTTGCATACGCCAGAAAAAACATCATTTTTTCAGATAAACCAGCGTTCATAAAAAACGATGTTGCAATCAATGGTCACATTGAACTCAATGCAGAAAAAAAGTTTTATTCGGGAATTTTTTGAAACTCTTTTTCTCTAAGCAAAAAAATCGGAATTGCATCACGGCGATTTTGAAATCCTAAAAACCCGTGTGTCGGATACACTTGCCTACTTGTACAATGTTGCAAAATTGGTTAAGAATTTACCGTCGGAAGATCCGGATGCTTCAGCGAATACCATTATTGCTGATGCATTGGAAAAAATCAACGATATTCCGGTAAATTCTCCGCTGTACACTTATCTTTCCGGAGTATTGCCAGAATCTGCTCCTCGGATAAAAAATTTTATTTTCCCGTTTCAATGCAATGAAAGCCAGTTAAATGCTGTTGAACAAACCTTTGCTAACTCATTAAGTTTGATTCAGGGACCGCCGGGAACTGGTAAAACTCAAACTATTTTGAACATTTTAGTCAATGCAGTTGTTAATGGGCAACGGGTTGCAATCGTTTCCAACACCAATTCCGCCATACAGAATGTTGTGGAAAAACTGGCTGCCGCCAATGGCTTGGATTTTATGGTTGCATTGCTCGGCAACAAAGCCAATCAAGAGAAATTTTTAGAAAACCAACCTAACTATCCGTCGTGGCTCAATGAAAATATTGATTTTACTTTACATGATGAACAACGGTTATATGCGTTACACCGGGAATTGAAAACTCTTTTTGAAAAACAAAATGAGTTGAAAAGAAAACTTTCACAACTTCACGAATGGGATATTGAAGCTGAAAAATTCACGCAATGCTATTCGAATGTACCACAATTGCCTTGTGCAGTATCTTCTGAAAAGTTGATGTTGCTTTTCAGCAAGTGCAATATGCACAGCATTAAGCAGAAAAAATTATCGTTTTGGTTCAAACTCTGGCAAGTATTATTTTGTCGTCATTGGAATTTTACATTTTGGAATCAACCGCTTGAAACAATTTCTGTTGCTCTGGAAAAACTGTATTATCTGAAAAAATCTTCTGAGTTGCAGTGCGAAGTTGCCGAACTTGAAAAAGCTCTCGCCAATGCTGATTTTGAAAATAAACACAAAGCCCTCAATTTGTTGTCATGGCAATTATTAAAGGTGAAATTACGTAAAAAATATTCTGTCTGCCATAAAGAACGGAAAAAGTTTTATACATCTGATTTACGGAATGAAGATTTTTTGTCTGAATATCCGGTGTTGTTGTCAACAACCTTTATGATAAATCATTTTATGCCGGGAGGCGGTTTTGATTTGCTGATTATGGATGAGGCTTCACAGGTTGATCTCTGTACCGGAGCAGTGGCGATTGCCTGTGCAAAAAATGTTGTCATTGTGGGGGATGATAAACAACTGCCGTGTGTTATTACTGCCGAAGATGAGTTGAAATTGAATGGATTGAATTCTTCGTGCAACATTGCCGATGAATATAAATATCACGCTGGGGAAAGTATTTTAAGTTCATTGCAGCAGGCACTTCCGGCAATCCCCAATACTACCCTTTGCGAACATTACCGCTGTGATCCGTTGATTATTGGCTTTTGCAATCAGAAATTTTATGACAATAACCTGGTGATCCATTCGCAATGGAGCAATAATCCGGCATTGAAAGTGCTTTTTACCGCTCCCGGCAATCATGCCCGTGGACATTTTAACTTACGGCAATGCCAGGAGATTGATAATTTGGTCAATGATTTGGTGCAAAATCACCATTATCCCGCAGACTCTATTGGCTTATGTTCGCCTTTCCGGGAACAGGCAGAACGACTTGGCGGTCACACCGTCCACAAATTTCAAGGGCGTGAAAAAGATGTGATTATTATGTCAACCGTGGATAATCAAATATCCGATTTTACTGCCGATGAGCAATTGATCAATGTTGCCGTTTCCCGGGCGAAAAAAGAATTTCATCTGGTGGTATCATCCTCAAACCAGCAATGGGATAATTGCATCGGGGATTTAGTAAATTATATTCGTTATTATGATTCAGACAAGAGTACGTTTACGCAAGGGAATATCACTTCGGTGTTTGATATGCTTTACGATGAATATCAGCAATATTTAAACTGCGATCAGTATAAACACTTATTTTTTGATTCCCCAGCAGAGGAAATTATATATCAAGTCTTATCCGGGTGTTGACCGGCGTTATTGTTTCCGGATGCACATCCCTTTGCGGGAGATATTCTGGAGTAATCCGAGATTGTCAGAAGAGGAAGCAGTGTATTTGAGAAATGCCAATACTCATATTGATTTCCTGATTTACGAAAAATTTGGCAAAACTCCTTGTTTCGGGATAGAGGTGGATGGTTACAATTTCCATAAATCCGGAACCCGGCAATCCAAACGGGATCAATTGAAAAATAGCATTTTTGCCAAAAACAATATTCCTCTGCTGAGGCTTGTTACGAACGACAGTAACGAGTATGAAAAAATCGCCAATTTTATATTCGGAGAACGAAAGACTGCCGGGAGTTTTTATGGGAATCCGTAATTTTTTTTGAAGCTCTGTTGGCTCACTATGAACCGCACACAGGTAGCTGTATCAGAGTCGCTTACGGTAGGGCAATCATTGCTGAGGCGAGCTTGACGCAGAATGCCGCCTTGGCCAATGTGAAAAAGGCAATCGGGAGTTTACTTGCTACGGACGTGATGTCGTTGGAAAGTATACTGGCAACTCCTGATGACAAGTTGCAGTTACACCTCTTGTAGTCCTATTTCTATCAATTCGTTTCATATGTGGTTTAATCCCGCATGCGACCCTATTCGCCTAATCTGTGGTTGGTTTTCCGTCTGCTCCGTGGACACATTTCGCCGCTCGCACATATGCGGTTTTGAATTCTGGGCTTTTGGGAGCATGTCCTTCGCAGATGCGTTAAGTCATAGGGTGATGCGCGCTTTCTTTAGAAGCGATAAAAGGGATAGTTCATCATTTAATCGTTCCGCGGCGCAACTACACCCCATATGCAGTCCTTTTTTCGTGGTTTTCATTGTCTAACTCAGTCTGGCAGTCTTTTTCTGCGTGTTCTGTGTATTCTGTGGTTTAATCCCCTATAGCAGTCCTGCGCGTAGCACTTAATTGGGAACTGCAGTGAGTGGAGCGAACGAAACAGTGAATTGTGGCGTTGGCCACTCCATGGTTTCAAATTCTCTTAAATCCTTTAAAATCAATGGCCCAAGCCCCTCCTTTTCCTATCTTTTCCCTTTTCTTTTCTGTGTATTTTGAGGTTTAAAATCCCCCAAATTAATGGTTAGTCCGCTTTTCGCTCCTTCTTTTTCTGTGATTTTCTCATTCACTTGTGTCACTTTCTCTTTTTCCAGGGGCATTTCTGTGGATTTGTCCTGTTTTGGGGTCAAAAAGTGGCGCAGTTTATCTTGAAATCGGGTAGGGGAGATGGAAAGTTTGATTTATTTACATTGTAAAATGAATGGTTTGTGAATTATTTTCACTTTTTTGAAAAAAGTTGTTGCAAAAGAGAAAGTGTTTGTCGTATTATATGCCTCGTTTTCGCGCCACGGTGTCCATCACCACGGCAGACAAAACGAAAACACTTGATCTTTGAAAACTGAATTCGCTCAAATGTGTCCCGGACAGGATTGACCTGGAAGGGATGCGACAGTAGA
>JAFXKZ010000002.1 GCA_017531445.1 Kiritimatiellia bacterium
CCCGTTCCCATTCCGAACACGGAAGTGAAGAGCCTCATCGGCGAGGGTACTGCCAGGTTCGCTGGTGGGAGAGTAGCACGCTGCCGGGTTTTTACAGAGCTTGATTCCGAAAGGAGTCAAGCTCTTTTTTTGTCTTAAGAAAAAATGATTAAATCAAAAATAAAGGCGTGAAAGAGAGAGGTGCGCGAGACAGTCCGTTGCGTTTGGTGACTAGGAGTGTGGATGCTGACGCAGGGTGACTCGCATCCCGTCACACTACGCTTAGGGCTTACGGAGGGCGAATACAGGATAGACGCCCAGGTGCGAATGCGTCAGCCTAACGGCTTGAAGGAAGGGATGTGTGGTGTCGTTTATGCGAGTAAAATGATTACACGTAGGTGTAATCGTAATGTGTGGGTGGGTTTTCTAATGAATAATTAACTGGAGGTTGACGGATGAGCTTTCGGTTTGGAGACTTGTATGAAAAAGGATGTGGTGGGACACCCCTATCCATATCCTTCTCGTTTACCCACCAGAAAGTCACATAGATTATTATGCTTCAGTCTATTATTTCCCAATAGATTAAGAAAAAGATGAAGCTTAAAACAAATCCGATAGCACCGATGACAATTCCAGTTGTGCCACGACCGTTTTTCCATGCACCAACTCCACAGCCAATCCCTCCGGCTGCGAGTAACATTCCGATCCATGCGAGCCAACAGCAGAGGAGTCCAAGAATGGAAAAGGCGATGGAGAGTGTACTCAATAGTGTGGTTTCCTGATTCTCTTCGCTTGGTTTCTGCTGGGGGACAATTAAAGGTGTGGTGTTTCCTGCTCCAAATGTATTGTAGATTTGGATGGGGGCGTTCTGTTGTGTGGTTGCATTGTGCAGATTGTTTCCACACCGGATGCAGAATTTGTTTGCGGAGGGTTGTTGTGTGCCACAGCGAGAACAGAATTGGTGACTGTCAAGTGGCGTCGGAGGTAATTGGTTGTTCATTTGTTAACCTCCCATTTGGCTTTAATCTCGTTTGTGGACATGAGCCCTGCTTTAACGCGTTTAACATCGCGATTAAAGTCGCGACTGAAATCTTCTACTAACGTATCAACTGCGGAGGCAGCGAAGCCCCACTTGGCCTTGAATTCTGCGTCGGTCATCGTACCCTCGTCTGTAAATTCGCAATCGCGATCAAAATCGCGTACTAACGTAATCGCTTCGGAGAGTTTGAAGCCCCATTTGGCTTCAAACTCTTCTTTAGACATTACTTTGGCTTCTATAAATTTGAGATTGGCACATAACTTAAAGAAATTAAAATGCTTGGAAACAATATTGCTTCGATTTTCAATTTGCTCTTGACCTGTCTTTTCTGTGGCTTTATCTCCGAAATAGGAGTCTGCGGAACGGGTTTCATTATTAGCAGCAAGACTAAAAGAAATAATAACAGGGAGCAAGAAAAGGGTCCCGGAAAGTATTGCAGGGCCATAGTTTTTATTGATGCGTTTGGCACGACTAAAGAGATAAAAAATAGGGGGAAATCCAAAAGCTAACAGACCTCCGATTACGCATCCAATGTTAGGTGCTTCTTTTCCGAAGCCAGCTTTTGTTATTGCTGTTTCATCTCTTATTGCAAAGATGATTGTAAGAATTACAACACAGATCCAAGCTAAGACAGGACTATCCGAGAAATAAAATACAATCGTCGCAGTTGTATTTGGAAGAACAGCCAAAAGCCAAGCCCAGAGATCCGTTAGGGGTGCACGTTCTTTGGGCGGTGTAGCAGGTTGTGCTTTGTCATTTTTGACTTTTATTTTCTTTCCTGACGGCAAGGTGACAATCTTGTAGGTCGGAATCGGTGCCGGGGTTGCCGCTGCCGATTGTTCCGATTCCGGGGTCGCAGGCGTGGAGAGAGGTGTTGCTGCTATTGGTTGTCCGCCTTCCAGAGGCGTTGGCGTGGGTTGTACAGGTGTGGGTGGAGGTGTTGTGTCAGAGGGGTTCGACTGTGCGGTGATGGGAGTGCCGCATCCGCTACAAAAACGCTCATTTTCTTCTATTTGAGAACCACAATTGGGGCAAAACATACGCAACTCCTTCTATCGGTAAGTGAAATGGACGAGCAGAAAACACTAAAAAACGAGCCTTCAACTCTTGCTACAAGTATACGGGGGGGGGCACATTGTCAAGGATTTTTTTATTATGGCTGTGAGATAATATTACGTACGGTAACGTGAAAGGCGTGACCGAGAGGGTGCGCTTTTGTTGATGCTGTGTGTAGAAATTATCTTGGAGGCAAGTACCGGATGGAGTGGAATTTCACGTTAAGAAAAACTACAATTCTGCCGCTGATGGGTCTCTTCACTACGCTCCAGAGGTGATTTTTTGGAAATAAGGCGTAAAAATTGAGTCAGAGTATTTGCTGATTCGTGGGAAGCTGCACGTTCAGTATGGGCGAAATAGTGTTTGAATGTCGCCCAAGTTAATTTGGAAAGTCGCCCACGTGTGATCGTGAAGTCGCCCGCATTTGAATAGGATGATGGGTGAAATTACAGGGAACGTGCGAGGTGTATGGTGATCGTGAGCATTGAAGAGCGGGGGTGTTGCCAGAAGAGGGGGATTCTTGATATCCTATTAAGAGTTTATTTTCACTGATGAGAGTATTGTTTTTTGAGGAAGAGATGCGTAATGGCAAGTGATGATGCGATTGAAGTCAATGGTGTTGTGGTAAAGGTGCTTCCGGCAACCATGTATCGTGTGCGATTGGAAAATGGTCACGAGGTGTTGGCTCATATTTCCGGAAAGATGCGTAAGTTTTTTATCAAGATTGCGACCGGTGATAAGGTGACGCTTGAGATTTCTCCATATGATTTGACCAAGGGTCGCATTATCTATCGTCATAAGGCGTAAGTCGTTGCGCACTTTTTTAATTATTCTTTTTTGTTGTTTTGCATTTACCGTGCGGGCGGTGGCGATTGCTGTTGTCCACGCGGAGGATTCGGTTCCGGAAACGGAACGGCGATATGCGAAGTCTTTGGCGGCACATATTCATCGGTGGTATTCTGAAGCCGGCGTGGAGAGTGTCTTGTTGCCGGATCGGGCATTGCAGAAGAATAGTGCCTATCGCCTGGTTTTTCTGGTGGATTGCCAGCGGCCGACAAAAGCGTTGATTTCAACAGTAAAGGCTTTATTGGCGCGTGGCACCAGGTTTGTGGTGTGTTATTCCGCTTCTCCGGAATTGGCAACGCTGTTTGGGCTGAAATGTGGCGAAAATGTGCGTAGCGACACTGGTAAGTGGAGCGCAATGGCCTTTGGCCCTGGGAAGCCCAAAGGTGCGCCGAGTTCAATTCTTCAGACCAGTACCACCCTCTTTACCGTACGCCCTGCAACATCGGAAACGCAAGTAATCGGCTGGTGGCAGAATCGCGCCGGTGAGCGAACCGATGCAGCGTGGTTGCGCACGAAATGCGGTTCTTATTGGATGACGCATATTCTTACCGGCGATGGTGATGAAGCAGGAAAGCAACGCTTGCTCTTGTCAATTGCCGCAGAGGCAAATCCGGAAGTATGGAATCTGGCCGCCAAAAAGGTGTTTGGGGAGGCTTTGTTGCCACTGAAGGATGGCTCATTGATGAAGCGTACATGGTCGCTTCCGAAGAGTTCTCCGAGACGGAAACAACTGGAAAGAACATTCAAAATGGTGCACCTGTTGCAGGTGGAAACGCAACGTTTGGTGGAGGAGCGCGCCGGATATAAGGCGTATCAGAGTGCGTGTGAGTTACGTGACTATCTTGCCCGAACGTATGGGATGACTTATTTTTCCCGCCCCGGTGAGGTGGTCGGTGTGTGGGATCATTCCGGTCGCGGTCTTTTTCCCGGTGATTGGAAACGCACGGCACACTTGTTGGCCGTGCGAGGGGTGACGGATGTTTATGTAAATGTCGCCGGAGCCGGTTTTGCGCTTTACCCGTCAAAGGTGTTGCCCCAGCGGACATCCGAATCTGTTCTGCAAGAGGCTGTGGCGGCTTGCCGCCAATATGGGCTTCGTGTTCATGCGTGGATTTTATGCTATTCGTGTACAAATGCCGCCCCCGGTGCGGTGGATGCTTTCAAAGCAAAGGGATGGACGTTACAGGATGTGAACGGGAAGGAGTTGAACTGGCTTGACCCTACGCATCCGGAGGTAAAACAGTATTTAGTTAAAGCCGTGCTTGAATTGGCGGCATCGGGTGTGGATGGAGTCCATCTGGATTTCATTCGATTCCCGGATCTTCCTTCTTCGTTGGGACGGCGGACACGCGCACGTTTTGAAGCGGTTTACGGGAAAGCGTCCAATTGGCCAGCCTGTATCACGGAAAGCAATGGGGCAAAGCGCGCAGCGTTTTTGCGATGGCGCGAAACGCAGATTGCCGATACCGTTTTAGCGATTCGTTCCAAACTGCGTGCGCAAACTCCGGGTGTTTCACTTTCTGCTGCGGTATTTGGAAAATATCCCTCCTGTGTTGACAGTGTTGGACAAGACTGGCTGTCGTGGTTGCGCACGGGATTGCTGGATTATGCCCTTCCCATGAATTACACGGAAAATCCGGAAGCCTTGCGTGACTGGCTTGGTACGCAAACTGCAGATGCGCGTCTTGCCTCAAAGATTATCAGCGGTATCGGTGTCACAGCGGCAGAGAGCCGATTGGAGCCGATAGACGTTTTGCGTCAGATTGAAATTATCCGTAAGATGAATTGCAAGGGATTTGCCTTATTTGATTTAGACGAGAAACTTCGCCGTGAAGTATTCCCGACACTTGCCGAGGGGGTGACGAAACAATGAGTGAAGAAGATGGATTCAAGTCGGCAAAAGCGGTGGCAGAGGCGTGGCTGAAGGCTTCGCTGCATTGTGAACAGCTTGCTGACGCGCCCGGATATGTGGCATGGACATATGAACGTGATGCCCTTCACTTTGGCACGCTTGAGCTGATTAACGATCCGGAGTTGTCGCAGGGGGAAAACCGTTACTTGCTCTCTGTTGGACTGTCGTTGCCGCCGATTCGGACGGTAGAAGATGCTTTTGCCATTTTCAATTTGTCGGAGTGGTTGGACGGAATTACGGTGGTGACGAAAGATTTTGGTAACGAGGGAGCGTTGATGCTTCAATGTAAAGGCAGCTTGATGTCACTGACAGAAGCAACGCTTAATGCGGCTTTTTCGCATTTGAAAGAGGCAAAGAAATTTATGGATGCGGAGTAATTGTTTTCGCGTCTCTTTCACTTGTTTCACACATCTGCTTATTATTTCAAACGGCACACAAGAGCGTGTGCCGTTTGATTTATCGGGATATTGACTAATACAAATGTGGTGGAGAGGATAAACGCCGCGGACTTAAAAAGAAGCTGTTTCAGAGTGCAAGCATACGTTCTACGCAGGCACGTGCATCCGGAATCAATTCTTCAGGCACCCGTACACGGCAAGCTTCATCCCATGTTTCCAAAACATGAAGGATTTGCTCCGGCGTGGTTAAGCCCATATCTTCGCAGAGAATGGGGCGCAAGGCATGAATTTCTTTGCCGGGGAGTTGTTTCAGACGTTCAACCAGGTGATCTTCTGTGCCGACAATGAATGAACTTCCCGGCTCTGCACGATGAATCGCTTCAATGATGCCTTTGGTGGAACCTGTCTTATCTGCCAGTGATGCGACAGCGGAAGGTGCTTCAGGATGAATGAGCAGTTCCGCTCCGGGGTGTGCCTTACGTGCGATTGTGACATCGGAAGTGGTGTAACTGGCGTGAATCGGGCAGCAGCCATCCCATGCAATCAACCGTGCCGAGCGTATCTGCTCTTCACTCAACCCTCCACCCGGGATATCGCGATGCCACAATGCCACTGCTTCCGGCGGATAACCGAGTTCGCGCATAATGTTGGTGCAAAGATGCTGATCCGGGGCAAAAAGAATGCGGTGCCCCAATGCAAGGAAGTGCTTGACGACATGATGACCATTCCCTGAAGTGCAGGCAGCTCCGCCATGCTTCCCGCAAACAGCCTTGACTTCGGCATTGGAATTAACGTAAACCACCGGGGTTAATACATCCTCCGGTAATGCCTTCTGCAATGTTTGCCATGCGGCTTCAAGTCCTTCTCCGGTCGCCATATCCGCCATCGGGCATCCGGCATTCGGTGCCGGCTGCCAAACACTTCTGCGGCGTTGCCGGCCTTCTGCGCCGTCATAGCAAAGAATCTCTGCCGTTTCTGCCATGAAACGAACGCCGCAGAAAATAATACGGTCAGCATTGGAGGCGGCTGCAATGCGTGATAGTTCAAGTGAATCACCTACAGCATCGCAACAGGCAACAACCGAAGCATCTTGGTAGTGATGCCCAAGAATTAAGAGTTTATCACCCCATTGCGCGCGTTGTGCTGCGATTTTTTCAAGGCATTCTGAAGCGTGACTCATACATTTTCCTCCGTAAGTTCAGCTTGCCGACACCCCGTTCCGTTCAAGGTAAGCCTCAGGCGTAAGCGGTGGGGCACTTCAAGATCGAGGACGGCTTGCGCCTTTTCCGGCCATTCAATTACCAGTCTGTCTCCGTTTTCCAGGGCCTCTTCCAAACCTAAATCGTAAAGACCGCCCGCCGATGCCAGACGATACAGGTCGTAATGTACGAGTTTGCCGCCGTCCGGAATCGGGTATTCATTTGCCAGTGTGAACGTAGGGCTGGTAACCGTCCGTGTAATCCCGAAGACGCGCGCCAAGGCCTGCACAAAGGTGGTTTTTCCGGCACCCAAATCGCCTGTCAATAAAAGCACCCCTCCGGAAGGGAGGAGTGCGCTCACATCCGCAGCCAGCGTGGCGGTATCTGCCAACGATTTCAGTTCGCGCGAGAGAAGCAATGCCATGATTACATTACGCGCTCGACCGTGATTTCCGGATCGAGTTCTTCGCGCAATACGCGCTCAATACCGCTCTTCAAAGTCATCATTGCGTGAGGGCAACATCCACACGCGCCGCGCAGACGCAGATGAACGGTTTTATTTTCAATATCAACCAGTTCCAAGTCGCCGCCATCGGCCTGAAGCATGCCACGGAGGGTTTCGAGTTTTGCTGCAATTTGTTCGTTCAACGTTGCCATAAGTTGTGTTTCCTTTCAAAATACATATAAAGTATATCAAAGGTTGTCTCTGACGGCAGCGCGAAACGAAACCTTTCCTTACTTTTTTTCATGAAACGCACGAAATATTCCTGTTTGGTCAGAAGGATCGCGTGGGAATGATGAAGCGATTGCGTGACGATAATTATTTCAAGCGACCTGCATCAAAACGTGTAGTGTGCGAATCTTGGGTGGGGCTAACTGGCAGGGTTGGCACGTCGCATCGATGCTTGAGGCGAATATGGGCGATGTTGGAGGGGAAACGCGGGCGAGATTGAGAGGGTGTTTCGCCCATGTGTGGGGGGAATGTCGCCGATATTGAAATGGAGTATCGGGAGAGGGGAAAATGCTTTGGGCGGAGGTTGGCTCAACAATCGCGGCGCAGCGATTGTAAAAGGGGCGTGTGCAGGATTTCATTTCGCATGAGATTTTCGCAGAAAATGGGGTAAATGGATGGATTTTATGGTAGAATACCGGGCGTTTTTTACTTGAAAGGATGGTGTTTTATGGCAGATTCTAAGGCTGATTTTGCGGCGTTGCTTGCAGCGGGTGGTTTGAGTTATCGCAAGGGGTTCAATCCGGGCGAGGCCGTAATGGCACGGGTGGTCTCTACGAAGGGCAACTATGTGGTGCTGGATGTCGGAGCAAAGGATGAAGGTATTGTCAGCAAGGAGGAGTTTGTTCGCGAGGATGGGACACTCCGGGCGAAAGAGGGTGAAGCAATCAAGGTGTGGTTCGTCGGTATGCGTCAGGGGAATATGACGTTTACAGCGCGGAACAAGGCTGTGGGGCGTGGCAATGCGGTGTTGCAGCAAGCGTATGAAGCCAAGACGCCGATTGATGGGCTTGTGAAAGGCGAGGTTAAGGGGGGCTATGAGATTGATGTGGCAGGGCAGCGGGCGTTTTGCCCCTATTCGCAGATTGGGCTTTATCGCACGGAGCCGGCAGAGGTCGTCGGAACGCGCCAAACATTTTTGATTACAGAGTATGCGGAAGATGAGCGCGGACTGAATGTGCTTGTCTCGCGGCGTGTGCTCTTGGAAAAGGAGCGTTCGGAAAAGCGCACGGCACTGTTTGCAGAACTTGCCGAGGGGCAAACGCGTGAAGGCGTCGTGACGCGCTTGATGGATTTCGGTGTGTTTGTGGATTTGGGCGGCGCAGAAGGGCTGATTCCCAATCGTGAATTGTCCTGGGAGCAACACGCAAAGGCGGAGAATCTGGTGAAGCCGGGGGATACGGTGGAAGTGTTGGTCTTGAATGTGGATGTGGTCACCGAAAGAATTTCACTCTCCCTGCGTGCGTTGCGGCAAAACCCGTGGGATGCTTTTGTCGCCCAGTATCGTGAAGGCGATGTGCTGAAGGCAAAGATTGTGCGTATCGCAACGTTTGGCGCGTTCGCTCAGCTGATGCCCGGGGTGGATGGGTTGCTTTCCAACGGACGTCTGGCGGCACTGGCCAAGAATAACCGTCTGGTTTCCGCGCATGAAGTGGTGGAAGAAGGCCAAGTACTTGAAGTGAAGATCGACAAGCTTGACATGGACGCGCACAAGGTGGCGTTGCGTCCTGTCGTGGCAGAGCCGGAAGCGTTGGGGAAGCACACGGCAGCGGGCGGCGAACAACCGGTTGAAGAGGACCCGATGGAATGGTTCCGGGCGAATAAAGCAACGCAAGAGACGATTGGGAACAATCCTTTTGCCAATCTTTCGCTTTAAGGGTTTTCGCGCGGCAATGGCGGGTGAAGGGATGCGTCCGGTCAATCTCTATTTCGATGAAAAAGGGCAAACGGTTTTGCGTTATTGGCGCAAAGACGGTTTGGCTGTTGAGCGGCGCGCAGCTTTTCCCGCACAGTTGTTGACGCTCCCTCCGGATGACCGGGCGGATGTCGGCTCGCAGGTATTGGAAGCGGCCAATGCCGTAGTGTTTGCCGCATTCCGCCGGATGCCGCTTGTGCCGGAAGCGGTATGGCGATTGGGTGGGGAAGGTTTTTCGCCGGTCTATCGGCAAGTATTTGAAGCATTGTTGCGGATGTTGCGTTTGCCGCCCGCGCAACGATGGTGTGTAAGAGGGGAGCCGGGGTGGTTTCTTCAGTTTGGGTTGAAGGAAGGTGACGGCAGTTACACGATGGGGGCGTTTGTGCTTCCGTGCGGAAAGCCGGCGGTATTGACGTTTCGGGCGGAAGATTGTATTGAAGCACTGCCTCCGGAAAGACCTTTTGCAACGATGAAAATCGTTTCCAGTGCCGACGGATTACCGGAACACGTTGATGTGGCTCAGCCGTGGGATACGCGTATCCGTCTGCCAATTGCCGAGAATGGAGCTGCATTGGTGCGGCTATTCCCGGAGTGGTAATCGTAAATAGAAACAATTGCTACTGTTGAAACAGCGTGGCGGTGACGGCGCTGTCAGTGGTCTTCGTCTTTAACTGTGCTCAAGAGGGAAGAGGCAGAACAGAGCAGTAATCCCGGTATTACGAGCCGTAAACAGAATAGTATTATGATCGAAAGCGGAAGTGCTTCGCCGGAAAGCAGGTGGTGAAGCGGATTGAGTTCTGCAAGATCTGTAAAGGGGTGGGCGAGCGTTTCCGAGATAAATGTGCTGACTTTTGCCCAAAAGGATGAGACGCTGTCGACTGCGGAAATCGAGGGTGATAAGATTGAAATGCTACAGGCTAAAAGCGTGAGGACGCCGGTAAAGAGTGTCACCGGCAACGAGAAAGAACAGCCAAGTGAAACGCCCAGCGCGGAGGTAAGCGCGAGCGATAAAACCAAAATAAAGGTAAATCGCGCGAGATTGCAGAGTGCCGGGATGCCGGGAAGCAAGAGATGAAGATCGTGATAGGCTTGAAAAATGACGCTGGCGGCTTCATTTTGATCAAGGCGATGCAGGGTTAGTTGAAGCGTTTTCCCCGGAAGAAGATGCGATTGCGGGAGTTCAAGCGTAAACCCCGTGTCGAACAGGCGATTGGGAATCAGGCGAATGACAGGTAACGTTTCACAGGAAACATCAATTGCAAGGTGAAGTGCGTCCTTTGCACCCAGGAAAGGTGCTCCGGAGAGGCGGAAATGCGCGGTTGGCGCATCGGGCAATTCCGCGGGTAAAGTAAATGTATAGGAGAGTGGAGTGCCGGGACGTAATTCTGTATAGCGCATCTCCAAGTCTTCTTGAACGGCGCGCAGAAGTCGGCTTTCCGGGATGTTTTCGGGGACGCGTCCGAGCGAATGCAATCGGGCCAATTCGTCGGCGGCTGCGTGAGAGATGTCCGGTAAGTTCGGGGCACAGCGCGTGCGGCCTTCGGGAAGATTCCGAAAGACCGTAAGGCCGCAACCGAGCACCGCCGCACAGGAAAAGGGGAGCCATACCGCCAGCCAACGCCCCCACCAGAGTCCAAACCGATGGATAGGTTTGGAGAACACAAGGGCCAAACGATGACGTTCGCGATCCAACGCATACGCTGTGCCGCCGCACCAGAGAGAGGAGAGCAGCAGAAATGCCCAAAAGAGTCCGAGCCCATAGCCGGTGTAAATAAGCTCAGGGTCGGAGCGACCGGGGAGAAGCACGAGACAAAGTAGAGCCACAATAAGGAGCGCACAGAGCAGAGGGCCGCGCGTTGCCCGATGCCATCCGAGGGTGATTTCGGCGAAAAGTTTTTTCATTGTGCGTGCCCCAACCATGGTAAACCGCCAGCGTTTTCCAATGGAGAAGGCAGGTTTTCAGCCGCGATCGCATCCAGGAAAAATTGCTCCAGCGACCCTTTGAGGTCGTGGATATTACCGTAGGCGCGTGTTTCACCACGCTCAAGAATAAGCACTTTGTCGGCACACTCTTGGACATCTCCCAATAAGTGGGAACTCATCAAAACCGCGATACCGCGTTCGCGCAAGGCTAAAATCAGATCCTTTACTTCACGTGTTCCGACAGGATCAAGCCCGGAGGTGGGTTCGTCCAGGATGAGCAGTTGAGGCGCATTCAAAAGTGCTTGTGCCAGACCGACGCGCCGTGTCATTCCCTTTGAAAAGGCACTGACGCGTCGATGCTCCGCGTATTGAAGTCCAACGAGACGCAAGAGATCGTCGATGCGTGCTTCCAATTGGCCTCCGGAAAGACCGGAAAGCCTTCCGTAATACCGCAATGTTTCGCGAGGCGTGAGGAATGGATGCAGATAGGTGATCTCCGGAAGATAGCCCACCGATTGGCGGGCATCCGTGGAAGAGGGCGGCTGATTGAAAATACGAATGTTGCCGCTGTCGGCTTTCAGTAAGCCCAGAATCATACGGATGGTGGTGCTTTTGCCGGATCCATTGGGGCCGAGTAAGCCGAAGACTTCGCCGGGTTGGATTGAAAAACTGAGCGTTTTGACAGCGGAAACAGTCGGTCTTCCCCAGAAGTCCCGGAATGTTTTACTGACGGCATCAACCTCAAGAAGCGTCATTTCCATCTAGACTGCCTCCCTTCTGGAAAGTAATTGAATGCCCATCCAGGTGAACAAAAGGAATTCTGCAATGGACTGCGGAAGTAAAAGAAGAATGATTCTTGCAGAAACTGTGCCGCCATAAGCAAGCGTATCGAGTGGGAGATATGCGGCACCATGCGCGAGAATGAGGGTTGCGCCGGTGAAGAAAAAAGTTAGGCAAACCATAAGCCCCGGAGGAGAAATGAGGGCGAACATTCCGGCAAGTGCGAGCACCTGTATCAAGAACAGGGCGATGGTTATGAGGAGCGAGAGGCTGCCCCAATGGAGTTGCTTCGGGAAGAGTGGGGTAATCCATAGCAACAATGGAAGTGAAAGTGCTGCGGTTAGTGTGAAGCGGCATCCGCGCAGTCGATGATTCAGTGCCCCGAAAACGAGAGCTGCAATTGGGAAGAGGAGGGCATAGAAGAGACTGTGAAGATCTGCATATGAGCCCGAAGTGTGATAGCGAGGTGAGCACGCTTCGGCAGTAAGAATCGCAGCACCCATTGTAAGAAGAAACCAAAAAAGGGTGAGGATTGTGCCGCCAAGATGTCCGCAAAACCAGACGCCTCGGCTCAAAGGTTTGGTCAGTGCAATGGCGGCAGTGCCGTTCTTGAGCGTACGATGAAGGCTTGCCATGCAACCGCAAATAAGGAATATTCCGAAGAGAAATGTGGTTGCCAGTCCGCAATCACGTGCGAGGCGACCGTCTTCAGAGAAGCGCTGGAATTGGAAAAGGGGAAGAAGCATTGTCCCGATGGTGGCCGTTAAAGTAAGCAACAAGACAGCAGGTGTGCCGAGATGTTCCAGTGCAGAGAAGCGGGCGATGGCAATAAGTTGTTTCAGTGTCTTAAGGCACATGGAATCAGGGCTCCCGTGTGATTCGTGCGCCGAGAGCCTGAAGATTTTGCTCAACGTTTTCGTAACCGCGATCGATTGACTCGGCGTTATGAATAATAGTCTTCCCTTTTGCACACAGTGCTGCGATAATGAGTGCGATCCCAGCGCGGATATCCGGACTGGAGACTACACCGCCATGCAATTTGGTCGGGCCGGTAATGACAGCGCGGTGCGGGTCGCATTGAACGATTCGTGCACCCATTCCGATGAGATGATCGACAAAATAGAGCCGGCTTTCAAACATTTTTTCAAAGAAGAGTTCTGTGCCACGCGTTTGGGTAGCGAGGACAATCAGAACGCTGAGCAGGTCGGATGGCGTCATTGGCCAAGGACCATCTTCAATTTTCGGGATGGCTTTGCCGAGGTCGTAGGATGTGCGCAACGTTTGATTTGGAGGAAGATAAAGCGAACGTTTGGTGGCATTTGTTTTCCATGTCACGCCAAATTTCTTGAAAACGGGCAGTAAAATGTCCATTTCTTCCTTCTCTACGCCATGAAGTGTCAAGGACCCTTTGGTGACAAGTGCTGCGACAATATAACTGGCTGCTTCAATGGTATCGCCGCCAACCCGGAATGTTCCTCCGGAGAGTTGTTGAACCCCATGGATGAGAAGGCGGTTTGTGCCGATACCTTCAATCCGTGCGCCCATCGTGTTTAGCATATGGCAAAGATTTTGTACGTGCGGTTCGCAAGCGACGTTGTAGAGTGTTGTTATCCCTTCTGCCCGAACAGCGGCCATGACAAGGTTCTCTGTCGCCATTACCGAGCACTCGTCCAAAACAAAGTCTATCCCGTGCAACGATCCGTTTTTGCACTCCAACGTGATGGCACCGGAGGGCTTAAAGCGCGTTACAACACCCATTTCGCGGAAACCGTTAACGTGCGTATCCAACCTTCTGCGCCCGATACTGTCGCCACCGGGTGCCCCTCCCAGAAGAATTTTTCCACAACGTGCCAGACAGGGGCCGGCAAAGAGAAACGAAGTGCGGATGCAGGTGCAGGTTTTGGAAGGGACGAAGGCCGGAAGATTGAGTGTGCGTGCGTCAATCGTTACACGATGTTCTTGCGGAGAACCTTCCACCGTTGCCCCCAACGCTTTCAAGCCGTCAATCATCCGATGGACGTCAATAATATCGGGCACGTTTTCCAGTGTGACAGGCGCATCTGCCAGAAGGGTCGCGGCGAGCATTGGCAATGCGGCATTTTTGTTTCCGGGCACTTGATGAATGCCGGAGATGGGGTTGCCGCCGTGAATGATGAATCTTGACATGGGGTTTCCGTAGATGCAATCAGTTTTTTGCGTGGAGACGCACTTGAATAAGCTTCAAGGCCGTCCAGTTTTCTTGCTTCAAAGGATGGGCGAGCGGTTCATCAAGCAATAGAATCCGCATGGGGTGATAGAGTTTGATCGCGGGGATTTTCCCGGCGAAGAGGTGCCATTGTCCCACTTTTCCGGTGGCGGCGATACTTCCGGGCAGGGTGGCTTTTGCTGCGATGTCGCCGAGCATGACGATAATTTCCGGTTGGACAAGTTGGATCTCGCGATGCAAGTGCTTTGCGCAATTGTTGAGCTCTCCGCTTCCCGGCCGCCCGGAAACAGGGCATTTCAGCGCGGAAGTGATGTAGAGATCGGCTTCTGTGAGGTGGATGGCGGCAAACATTTTGCGTAAGAGTTCGCCGGCCTCGCCTTCAAGACGGGAACCGATCGCTGTGGTAGTTTCACCGGGGAGACACGCACCATTGACGACAAGAATCCGCGGATTGTAGGTGCAGCCATAGCCGACAAAGCGCGAAGTCGCCGCATATTGACAATTGTGGCAGGCTTGAATCGTCTTGTAAAGTTCCCGATGGGCTTCTGTACGTATTTCCGGCGTGTCGCCATGGGTGTCGTGATTGCCCCGGAGTGCTTGCGAGGGCGGGGGAAGTTCGGGCATCGGCGTGAGCGGCTTGGGTGTGGATGCCGCCGGGAGAGGGGCGGAAGGCGTGATGAAGGCTTTCCAGATTTCCGGTGAAACGGCTACGGATTTTGTGCCGTCCTCCTGAAGATAGGTGAGCGCGTCAATGGCAGAATCAATCGCTTGAACGATTGGATGTTCCGAGAAATCAGACTCCGGCATAGCTGTGCATTCCCAGGAAGAGTTTGGATAGGTTGATCCATGTTACGGTCAACAGAATGAAGAGCACGCCAAGGGCAAGAAGTGAAAAACGCCAGGCGCGGCGATGTAAGACATGGAAAAACGCAGCATAAATCAACCATGTCGCGAGCGACCATTGTTCTTTTGGATCCCATTGCCAGTAGGCACCCCATGCTTCATTTCCCCAATAAGAGCCAAGCGCAAGGGCCAAAGTAAGAAAGGCAAAGCCCCATGCTGCGTTTTCTCCGGCCGCACGTGTATGGCGCAGACATTCCAAAGTAAATGCCCGGGCAAGCAAAACATAGGCAATCATGTAGCCCAATACGTGGGGGACAAAGAGCGCACTTTGCAACACCGGCGGCAGTTGCCCCGGTGCGGCATCAAAGACAAAGGCGAGTGGAAATGCCACAATAAAGCCGAGTGTCGCATCCAATCGCGAAGTGTCGTGCCGATCACGCCAGAGGGAAATCAACGTCATGCATCCTAAAAGAAGCGGCAGCCAGAGGAATGCCTCAAAGAGGTTGCGCATCGGCGGATGTGCTACAGTTATCCAGCGCAGACAAAGAATGGTGAGTGCCAGGGGGATAATGGTGAGCCAGCACCATTTGCGGAATGCCTTCGGTAAAAAAAGCGTGCCCAGCGACAGGATAACCTGCGAGGTCAGCAACCATCCGAGGAAATCGGTCTTTAATGTCATGCCATGCACTCCTGCTGTTGTGCACGATGGCGACGGAATGTCTCGCGGATGGCCATTGCAAAGGCCGCAAGAATGAGTGTTGCATACCCGCAAAAGGTGATAGTGGCACCCGGATCTTTACGCACGGTCAGGATGGTATTCAGGAGCGGTTCACCGTAATCGCCGACGACTTGCTGATAAGACATCTGATAGTATGTCCATCCTTTTCGGCGCAACGGTGCATTGACCTTTACCGTGCGAAGCCCTTCGGGAAAGGCCAGACGGGTGATGTATTGGCGGGGCATTCCATTGGGATAAGTAGGTATCTCAAAAGAATGCAATGCCACCCGGTCGCCGTCAATCAGGCACTGCCGATATTCAATTGGGGCGTAGAGAGCATCGGTAAAGACGATGTGCCCCTCTTTGGCATGGCTGGCCGTAAGCCCGCCACCGATGAGAATCAGTGCAGCTCCCAAATGGAAAAATGTGCTCAGCCATCTTTTTTTGAAGAGTGCTTGGATGCCTGTCGCCGTCAGAACGAGAAGGAATATCAGGAGGATGGCATTGGTCCAAGCACCTGCCAGGTACGGACGCGTACCCGGAAATGCAAAAACGATTGCAGCTGCACTGAAAAAAAGCAACCCCATCGTTGCCAGAAGCCTGCGGGTTGATTCGGAAAGGAAAGGGAAACGTTTCATTACCATAACAGTATAGCAAATACCTTCATGTGCGTGAGAGAAGAAAGGCGATTCCGGAGATTTTTGTATTGCCCATTGCATCTGTCATTTCGTATGTGTAATGGCGACCATTCTTGAAGGTTCGCAACAGCAGGGAGCGTTTCAGGCGGGTAAAGAGACCCGTGCGGCGAGGGGGCGGCGCAACATCGCCGATACTGCTGCGTGATATCGGCGAAATTGCGCTTGAATATCGCCGATGTTGCAGGGGTAATGTCGCCGATGTTGTTTGGAACTTTTCGCGGCGAAACGCCAGACAGGAGGGAAACCATGGTTTTGATCGGAGCTGTCTGTCCGGAGGGGGTGGCGGCAAATACGGGATGAAACGCGTCAGGTGTAACTGCGGGGCGCGCAGACACGTAAAATTATTTTGAAAGAAATGGGAAATAGGGTTGAAGCATCTATTTTTCTTTGTTAAACTGGTGCTGTTGTGATGAACAATGACGTTTTTGCATTGCTTGTTTGAAGCATGGATTGACGAATAACGGATGGAGGTTTGAGTTATGGCAACGAAAAAAACTGCACCTGCTGGAAGTGCGCCAAAGAAAGACGCCAAAAAGGTGACTGCTGGTGCCGCGAAGAAGCGCGCGGCTGTCAAGGTTTCTGCCAAGGCGTCCGCTGTGAAAACGTCAAAGCCGACCTCAACTTCTGTTAAAAAAACGGCGGCAACAAAAGTCGAGCCTGTTAAGAAGCCCGCGGCAAAAGCCGCCGCTCCGGCAAAGAAGCCTGTTGCAAAGAAGGCAGCTCCTGCGCAGAAACCGGCTTCAAAGGCATCTGCTCCGGTGAAGAAGCCTGCTGAAAAGAAGGTCGCACCAGTCAAAAAGCCTGTGGCAAAGACGGCTGCGCCGGCGAAGAAAACGGTCGCCAAAAAGTCGGAACCTGCCAAAAAAACGGTAGTAAAAACGGCTGCTCCGGTGAAAAAAAGCACGGCTAAAAAAGCAGAACCTGCTAAAAAAGCAACGGCACCAAAGGCGACAACAGTGAAAAAGCCTGTGGCCAAGAAAAAGGAACCTGCTAAACAACCGGCAGCGAAGAAGACCGCACCTGTAAAAAAGGCTGTGACGGTGAAGGCTGAACCTGTTAAGAAACCCGCGCCGCAAAAGGCGAGTGCGGACAAAAAGCCTGTGACGAAGAAAACGGCACCAGTGCAGGCTCCTGCTGTCAAACCTCCTAAAACGACTGCGATGCGTCCGGCGACACTGACCCCTAAAACGACAGTAAATTCAGTGCCGGCCGCCGGTATGCGTCAGATTTCTGCGCTGAAGCCCAATTATGAAATGGTGCATCCCAAGAGCGGCGGCCGGAAAGCTGCCGCGCAGCGTCAGCCCACGCGTACACCGTTCAAAGAGGAAGAATTGGAAGCGATCAAGCAGCTTTTGCTCGATGAACGTGCAGAAAAGTTGAAACTCCAGAGCGTCATGTCCAATGATGCGCTGAGCCGTCCGGACGAAGAAAACGTTGAAGAAGACGGTTCCAACTCTGCCAATCGTGCCGATATGTTGGCACGTGCCGAAGAAACACGCAAGCGTTTGCGCGCAATTGATGATGCACTTCGGGCAATTGAAAACAAGACTTACGGCATCTGTTCTGTTTGTAAATGCGCGATTTCGCGTGAACGCTTGAAAGCTGCGCCGTTCGCAATCCGTTGCGTTAAATGCAAGGCTGAGTGGGAACGTCAGATGCAAGCTTCGCGTCATAACTATTAAGTATTGACTCCTCCATCCGCAACATTCCCTGTGCGAACGCCCCGTTATGAAGGCGTTCGCGCTTTATTTTAATTGCTTAAGAAGGTAATCATTCAGGTTGCAATTAGAGGGGATACGTGCAGAAGAACCATCTGGATAACAATAACAAAGGGGTGGAAAGCGGCCTCAAAAACGGTAAAAAAATAACCATTGTGTGTTGGAACTGGCCGCGATGGAAGGTGGGAAGCGGTCGCAAAAAACGGTAAAAAAACAACCGGAATCATGTGAAAAGGACTTGTTTTAATCACGAGATGAGATTTTTTTTGCTGTTGGGCATGAAACGTCTGTTGATGTCACTTGCTGTCCGTGCGTGGCAATTGAAAAGGGGGAGGGACGCTTTTACGGTTGGGCAGTAGCGTCACAATTCAAGGGAACTTTGGGCTGACAAGGGGGAAAGATATTTCGTTTTCGATGCTTAAATAGGTAATTTGAGTTGTCTAACTATAGACGCGAGTGCTATACTTTAATCATACTTTTAACCATTGAAAGGAGTGATCAATCATGATCGTCACAACGAAGGAACTCTTCAAGCACGCCTACGGCAAATATGCCATTGGTGCTTACAATATCAACAACATGGAGCAGTGCATGGGCCTCTTCCGTGGTTGCATTGAGAGCAAGGCTCCGTTCATTATTC
Organism: Kiritimatiellia bacterium; assembly: GCA_017531445.1. GTDB lineage: Bacteria > Verrucomicrobiota > Kiritimatiellia > RFP12 > DVOR01 > Spyradenecus. The sequence goes on from JAFXKZ010000002.1 coordinate 18,382, forward strand.
AGATTTCCAAGGGTGCGCGCGGCTATACCGATAAGCTGATGTTGGAAAATGTGATTCGTGCAGCTGATAAAATTTTCCCCGAAGCCGTCTTTGCTGTTCACTTGGATCATGGTGATGAAGAATCCTGCATTGACTGCATCAACTCCGGGTTTTACAGCTCGGTGATGATCGATGCCTCCTCCAAGCCTTTTGAAGAAAACGCCGCTATCACAAAGAAAATCGTTGAGTTGGCTCATGCTAAGGGGCTTGTGGTCGAAGCAGAACTCGGCAAGCTCGGCGGCGTGGAAGAGCACGTGGCTGTGGATGAAAAGGATGCGTGTCTTACCAATCCTGAAGACGTGAAACGCTTTGTGGAAGCTACCGGCTGCGACTCTCTTGCGTGTGCAATCGGTACTTCGCACGGTGCATTCAAGTTCTCCGGCAATCAGGGGCTGCGCTTTGATGTGCTTTCCGATATTCAGAAGAAGGCTCCCGGATTCCCGTTGGTAATGCACGGATCGTCTTCCGTTCCGCAAGACGAAGTCGCCCGTATCAATGCTTCCGGCGGTAAGCTGGATGGTGCAAAGGGTGTGGATGACAATCAATTCAAGCGTGCTGCTGAATTGGGCGTTACCAAGATCAATATCGACACAGACGGTCGCTTGGTGTGGTGCCGTGTGCACCGCGAATACTTCCGCGATCACCCGGAAGGTTTTGACCTTCGCCCCATCGGTAAGATCTTCATGGAAGAATATGCCAAATTCATCGCCGCAAAGAACGAAAAGCTCGGCTCTGCCGGACAGCTTGATTCCGTGCGTGAATTCTGCAAAGCGAATGCTTAAGTAAAAACAATCTGCGGCGGTGTCTGAATCTTCAGACGCCGCCGGTCGTATTTTTAATCAACCAAGAGAGAGAACGATTATGGCAAAGTACATTATGTGCGATGGCAACGAAGCAACAGCACGCGTTGCATTTGCATGTTCCGAAGTCGCAGCCATTTATCCCATTACGCCGTCGTCTCCGATGGCGGAATTCGCCGATGAATGGGCTGCACACAAGCAGACCAACATTTGGGGAACGATTCCTCAGATTGTTGAACTCCAGTCCGAAGCCGGTGCAGCCGGTGCAGTGCATGGCGCATTGACGACAGGTTCGCTCACCACCACCTTTACGGCATCACAGGGTTTGCTCCTGATGATTCCGAATATGTATAAGATTGCAGGCGAATTGACTCCTGCGGTATTCCATGTTACGGCACGTGCGCTTGCAATGCAAGGGTTGTCAATCTTCGGCGACCATGGCGACATTATGGCTTGCCGTCAGACCGGTTTTGCATTCCTCGGCTCGGCTTCCGTGCAAGAATGCGGCGACATGGCGTTGATTGCACATGCCTCCACCCTTGAAGCAAAAATCCCGTTCGTACACTTCTTTGACGGATTCCGTACTTCACACGAAGTGCAGAAGATTGAAGAAATCCCACAAGATGTTGTCCGGGCAATGATTGATGAAGATAAGGTGAATGAGTTCCGCGCACGCGGTCTCAATCCCGAAGCTCCAACAATGCGCGGCACCGCACAGAACCCTGATGTTTACTTCCAAGGGCGTGAGACGGTGAACAAATACTACGAAGCTGTGCCTGCGATTGTTCAGAAAAACATGGACAAACTCGCGGAGCTTACAGGTCGTCGCTATCACCTCTTTGATTATGTCGGTGCGGAAGATGCCGAGCGTGTTATTGTCATTATGGGCTCTGGTGCTGAAACTGTTCAGGAAACGGTTGAAGAACTCAATGCAGAAGGTGCAAAGGTTGGCCTCGTCAAAGTGCGTCTCTATCGTCCTTTTGATGTCAAGGCGTTTGCTGCTGCTCTGCCCAAGACCGTGAAACAGATTACGGTGCTCGACCGTACGAAGGAACCCGGCTCTGTAGGTGAACCGCTTTACACCGATGTACGCACAGCTATTGGTGATGCTATGCAGAATGGGGATCTTGAAATCAAGTATCCGCGCACCTATGGCGGCCGTTATGGTTTAGGTTCCAAGGAGTTCACCCCGGCGATGGTGAAGGGTGTTTTTGATAACATGGCAGCGGATAAACCGAAGAATCACTTCGCTGTCGGTATCAATGACGATGTTACGGGGGCTTGTATTGAGATTCCTGCATACTTGCTTAAGGATTCCGGTTGCACCGAATGTATGTTCTATGGGTTGGGGTCCGATGGTACAGTCGGTGCAAACAAGAACAGCATCAAGGTGATTGGTAACAACACTGACAACTACGCACAGGGCTACTTTGTGTATGACTCGAAGAAGGCTGGCGGTCTTACTGTTTCGCATCTTCGGTTTGGCCCTTCGCCTATTCGCAGCCCCTATCTCTGCACGAAAGCGGACTTCATTGCGTGTCACAACTTCTCCTTCCTTGAGAAGTATGATATGCTCGCAGCAGCCAAGCCCGGGGCGACGTTCCTCTTGCAATCGGAGTATGATGCCGCAACCGTTTGGGAACATATCCCGGATGAAGTGGCTCAGGTGATTATTGACAAGAAGCTGAAGTTCTATGTGGTAAATGCGGTCAAGGTGGCTCAAGGCTTAGGACTTGGCGGCCGCACGAATACCATTATGCAGACGGCATTCTTTGTTATCTCTGGTATTATTCCTGCCGAGAAGGCGATTGAGCTCCTCAAGGCCGCAGCCAAAAAGGCTTATGGTAAGAAGGGCGATGACGTCGTAAAGTTGAACTGGGATGCAATTGACGCAGCGAAGGATGCGATTGAGGAAGTCGTGGTTCCTTCGGCACCGTCGGGCAAGCTCGTCAAGCCTGCAACTGTCGTTGAAAGTGCACCTGACTTCGTGAAGAATGTCACTGCCAAGATGATGCGCCAGGAAGGCGATGAACTGCCAGTTTCCGCGATTCCGGATGATGGCACATGGCCGACTGCGACAACGCAGTATGAAAAGCGCAATATTGCCGTGAAGATTCCTGAATGGAATAATGCTACATGTATTCAGTGCTTGAAGTGTTCTGCTGTTTGTCCGCATGCGGCTATCCGTGCAAAGATTGTGGATGAAGCGGCTGTCGCCGGTGCGCCTGAGACCTTTAAGACTGCGGATGGCAAGCCTCCGTTCAAGGGAAAGAAGTTCACGCTTCAGGTGGCAGTGGAGGATTGCACAGGGTGTGGTCTTTGCACAACGGTGTGCCCTGAATTGCCGAATGTCGGCAAGTCTCTCAATATGGTGCGCTATGATCAGGATAAGCTCCGCAAGCCCGGCGAAGCGAATTGGAATTACTTCCTCTCGCTCCCTGAGACGGATCTTACGGGCGTTCCATTGAATGCCAAGACCTCTCAGCTCCGCCGTCCGCTCTTTGAGTTCTCCGGTGCTTGTGCCGGTTGTGGTGAAACACCGTACGTGAAGATGCTTACGCAGCTCTTTGGCGATCACCTTTGCATCGCGAATGCTACGGGGTGCTCTTCCATCTATGGCGGTAACCTCCCGACCACGCCTTATTGCAAAAATGCAGATGGCAAGGGGCCGGCTTGGGCAAACTCCCTCTTCGAGGATAATGCAGAATTCGGCTTGGGCATGGTGATTACCCGTGATAAGCAGAAGGCATTTGCCAAGGAGTTGGCAGAGAAGATTATCGCTGCTGAAGGCCCGTCTGCAGAATTCAAAGCTCTTCTTCAAGAGACGCTTGCTGCCACGGAAACGCAGAAGTCGGATGAAGACATCAAGGCTCAGCGTGACCGCGTGGCGAAGATTAAGGCCACTGCGGCAACTTGTGAATGTGCAACGTGCAAGAAACTTGCAACGGTAGCAGACTTCCTGGTTCGCCGTTCCGTCTGGATTATCGGTGGTGATGGTTGGGCTTATGACATCGGTTATGGTGGTCTCGATCACGTACTCGCAACCGGTCGCAATGTCAAGATCCTCGTCCTCGATACCGAAGTCTATTCGAATACCGGTGGTCAAGCATCCAAGTCTACGCCTGTTGGTGCTGTAGCAAAGTTCGCTGCTGCCGGCAAGCCGCAGATGAAGAAGGATCTTGCAGCCATTTCGATGACGTATAAGAACATCTACGTGGCGCAGATTTCGATGGGCATGAACCCGGAAGCTGCTGTCAAGGCATTCAAGGAAGCGGAAGAATATGATGGGCCTGCACTGATCATTGCTTATGCTCACTGCATTGCGCATGGTATCAATCTTTCCACGGGTCTTGAACATCAGAAGATGGCGGTGGAAACCGGTCACTTCCCGCTTTTCCGCTACAGCCCTGATGCGGCTGCCCAGGGGAAGAATCCGCTTACGCTCGATTCGAAAGCTCCTGTCAAGAAGTTCTCCGAATCGCAAGCCGGTGCGGAAAATCGCTTCAAGCAGTTGGCGAAAATGAATCCGGAAGAAGCGAAGAAGATGTTTGAAGCTGCCGATGAGTTCTACTCGCGCAAGTATGAATATCTTCAAGCACTTGCGGCATTGAACGTCTACTAAGACGTGTTAGTGCACGAACTGAAAAGCGGACGTCCTTCATGAAGGGCGTCCGTTTTTTTATTAGTCGAAGTGTTGATGTATTCTTTCGGACAGATAAAAAGGGTGTCTATCAGGTAACCGTTTATTTTGAATGGAAATGGAATTGGTGGCATTCTTTGCGATGAGTGTTTTTTGAGGAGGTGAAGTGGTAAATCTGTGTGTTGGTGTGGGGATTGATGGGAATAGCTGTTTGTTAAGCGGTTGAAAAGGGTGTATAGGAGAGTCAAAGTGAAAACTTGTATTTAACGCGTGTTGGCGTGATGTTTGAGCGTGTTGCGATTGAGAATTGGCAGAGACTTTTTGTGTGTCGCCGAAGTTGATTCACGATGTCGCCGATAAGCGCACGGAGTGTCGGCGATATTGAAGCGCAGTTTCGCCGAGATAGAAATGCGCTTTGGGCGGGAGAACTTTTCTAAGTGGTGTAAGATCGCAATAGTGGTTGGGGGGGAAGGGTGGAAATAATGGCTGTGTGTAAAAGTCGCACGGGGGTATTTCTTTTGGGGGCAGGTTGGGTATATTCTTCAGATATGGTATAATTAAAGCGATGCGTTGGTTTGATTGATGCATAACTTGTAAAGGATGTCGGTATGTTGAAGTCTTTTTTTGCGTTGTTCACTTCGCTGATGTTAATGGGCTTTGCACAGGTTTCTGCGAGTGTTCTTAATGATTTAATGCCGCGCCCAAAGGTGGTGCGCGATGCTTCCACGGAGATGTGGCAGTTTGATCCGCAAGCAATTAAGCAGTGTGTTGCAGGTGAAGCGATTGCAAAACTGGTTGCGAAGGGGAAAGAGGCATATGGATTGATAATTACGCCTTCCGGCGTAGAGTGGTATGGTAATGAGCGTTATGCGATGGTGACGCTGCGTCAGTTGGCTGCGCTTGGCGATGGGAAAATCCCTTGTTGCACGATTGAAGACTGGCCGACGTTGCCCTATCGTGGGATGCTTCATGATACTGGTCGGAATTGGCAACCGTTGTCGCAGCTGAAAATGCAGTTGGATTGGCTGGAGAAGTATAAGTTCAATTGTTTCCAATGGCATATTACAGATAATCATGGGTGGCGTTTGCAATCTGAAAAATATCCGGAATTGTCGCATCCGCAAAACCTTGACCGCACGGATCATTACTACACTCAGGCGGAATTCAAAGCGTTAATCGCTTATGCGAAGGCGCGCGGGATTACTGTAATTCCCGAATTGGATGTGCCGGGGCATTCAGCGACGATGCGGCGCGCCTTTGGGGTAAAAAAGATGAGTGAACCCAAGATGCGGGGGATTATTTCGGAGCTCTTCGATGAGTTATTGACCTTGTTGGATCCCGAGGTGACGCCTTTCATTCATATCGGTTCGGATGAAGTAAAACCGCATGAGCAGGTGCCGGGGGAATGGATTGTCGGGTGGGTTAACCAGATTGAAGCGAAGGGGTTTAAGGTCGTAGCCTGGGGACCTGGTCAATCTCCTAAAGGGTTGCGGCAACCGCTGATTCGCCAATATTGGATGGGACGTCAGGTACGTCGGCCGGAAAATGAACCGTACTTTGACTCGCAATCTTCTTACTACATCAATCACGTGGATCCCTTGGAGCTGCTTGCGGCGGCGACTTATCAGAAGCCATGTTTGACGGGTTCGGTTGAAAATCGCTTGGGTGCGATTTTTGCGGTTTGGCATGATGATGCAGTCGCTAAGCCTGAAGATATTTTGACGATGAATCCGGCGTTTCCGGCGATGGTGCTCTATTCGGATAGTTTTTGGAATGGACGCGAAAAAGACCAAATGCGCTACATCGGCAATCTTCCTCCGCCGGATGATCCGGAGTTTTCTCTTGCAATGGAATTGGAACGCCGCACGCTCGCGCAGAAACCTTTCTTCAAGGGGTTGCCCTTTGACTTCTACAAACAAACGCAGATGCGGTGGCGAATGGCCGAAACCGCTGAAACAAAGCCTTTCAATGAATTGCCCTGGTCACAACGGATTATCGCGCAAGGTACAATCTATCCCCAACATTTCTTTTATGCTCAGACGAACTTGACGAATGGGAAAAGTGGATGTGTCTGGTTGGGCACTGTGGTGAACAGTGATGCTGATCGCACGGTGGAAATGATTGCAGACTGTATGAATTATTCCCGCAGTGATGGGCGTACGCGCGATGTGGCATTGGTTCAGGGAAAGTGGAATGGCAAAGGTGCCGAGATTTACCTCAACGGAAAGCCCGTCCCGCCTCCGCAATGGAAACAGCCGGGTCTCCAAGGTCGTGGAACGATTGAAAAACCTTTGGTGGATGAACCATGGATGGTGCGTGAACCAGTGCGTGTGCAATTGAAAAAAGGAAGGAATGAACTTCTGATCAAATTGCCGCGCAAGGGATGGAAGTGGAGTGCCACCTGTTTCTTCCCAAATGATGAAGGGCTCTCATTTGAGGCACCTGAGTTAAAATAACTTTTTCACTAAAAAGGTGCCAATAAAAGGCGACTCGGTCATGAAATATGAGACGGAGCCGCCTTTTCTGAAGGTGTGTCTCATTGTCCCATCGGGTGAAAGCGGATGAACATTTTGAATGATGGTGCAGAAAGGCGAGGAGTGTTGTTTAGTTTTTCTTTACACGCTTCAAAAGTTGATCGGCCAGCGTGTGCCCCAAATGATCCACGACAAGATCTGCTCCGGCATAGCTTTCAAAAGAAACCATAGGGTCGGGGACGGCAATAGAGCGTAATCCGATGCGCAACGCGGAGCGTACACTTACGCCGCAGGCAAGCAGCGCAACGCATTGACGAATAGAAAAACCGAGCGCAATGATTGCAGCCTGCAAGGTGTCGGGTGAGAGCCCGGCGGCTAAAGGAATCGGATCAAGGATGGCGATGGCCTCATTGGTAATCGGTGCAAATAACTCAGAAACAATGGATTGACGCAAACGTGTAATGACCGCAAAGCGTACGCCTTTTTCTGCCAAGGGGCGCAAGATCGGCTCGATAGATTCAAGTGCTTGTTGTGCGTTTTGTTGCAAGAGTGCAGCATACGTTGCCGAAAGGCGGCGTTCAACGTGCGCAAGATCAATATTTTTCGGGAGCAACTTCTCCAACGCTGCGGAGAATGGTTTTCCGTAAATATGACGGACAAAACGATACGGATCATTGTCTGTGATCCCGTATTTCTCCAAACGCTCAGCCAAAACCTCTGCCGACAACGCAATGCCCCCAAGGAAGAGCGGATCAAGTTCAATAATTAAAGCCTGCATAAATCACCCTTAGTTTGTCGCCGATCTGCTGAAACGCATTGAAAGCGTACGCGAGACACCTTTTTCAGGCATCGTTACGCCATAAACGATGTCCGAGCCTGCGATGGTGTGTTGATTATGAGTAATAATCAGAAATTGGGAATGAACAAGGAAATCTTTCAATGCATCGACAAAGCGACCGATATTACTATCATCAAGTGCTGCGTCCAATTCGTCCAACAAGCAGAATGGCGCCGGTTTTATCAGAAAGATGGCAAAGAGGAGCGAAACGGCGGTCATGGTGCGTTCTCCTCCGGAAAGCAGACTGATTGTTTGCGGCTTTTTCCCTGGCGGTCTGGCGATAATATCAATGCCACATTCAAGAGGATCTTCCGTGTTTTCAAGCAAAACCAAACGTGCTTCTCCGCCATGAAAGAGCCGGGTAAACATCTTTTCAAAGTTTTGATTCGCCCGGTCAAATGTTTCTCTGAAGCGTTTCCCAGAAGTCTCATTGATGGTTTTGATAAGCGTCATCAACTCATTGTGAGATTGTTCAAGGTCATTTGCTTGTGCCTGATAGAAGGTTTGCCGCTCTTCCAACGCCTGAAATTCTTCAATTGCCAATAGATTTACAGGCCCGATACGGTCAAGTTCAATGCGGATATCCGCCATCCTTGTTTCAATCCATTCGTCCGAAGGCGTTTCGGTTGTTTCCCAGATTGCGCATGGTTCTTCAGAGAAAGACTCTGGTGTAACGCCGTAATCGACTTGAAGTCGCTCCATCAATGCTTGATGACGTGCACGATTTTCGGCCATTGTTACTTCGGCTTTGGTTTTTATTTCTTGTGCTTCCAGCAGTGTTTTGCGGGCGGAAGCAGATGCGTGTTCCAGTGATTCACGTTGAGCACAAAGTTCAAGGCGTTCACTTCTGGCGGCTTCAATTTGTTGTTGAAAGGTCAGCGTTTCCTGTTGCATATCATCGAGGGACGCAATAATCTTCAGATTATCTGCCTCAAGTTTCTCAATGTTATTGAAGCATCCCTTGATAGAATCATTCCGGCTATTGATGGTGGATTCCAACTCTTGCAATCGAGCAATATGATTCCGTGCCTGCGTCAGCGCGTGTTCACGTTTTTGCATAAAACCGGCCATGCGGAATCGTGCTTCACTTAATCTGGCGGCGACGCTGTCCAATTCGCCTTCAAGTGAGGTGAGCCGCTCGGAAGCGATTGTGGTGATGTGGGTATGGCGTTCACGTTCTTCTGCAAGTGCGTCAAGCCCATCACGTGCTTGTGCGTGTTCTGCTTCGTCCTGTTCTGCGGACGCAGTCATTTCGGTAAGACGAAGTTGCAATTCGTTGAAGCGTGTCTCTGCGGTGGTAAAGTCGCGCGTTGCCGCAGTGTTGAGCGCGGCGGCTTGATCGGCAAGCCGTTGAGCCCGTTCCAATTGCCGCTGCGCATCGCGCCATTTCGCGGTGATGGCATCAATACGGGCTTGGAGTGTGGCGATGGATTGTTCTTCTGCATCAATTTCTTGATAAAGCGTGTTGGCGCGCTCTTCAAGCTCTACGCAAACTTGATGCCGTGCCAATGAGGTGGCATTAGGCGTGATAGCCAATTTGGCGATATCGCCTGCCGCGAACCGAACAATGCCCTGATTCGTGACGATTGCCGTGACACCTTCCGGGATTTCATCGGGAAGCGTCTCTGCAAAAAAGTAACCGTAAAGGATGCGGTTGAGCAATGCAGTTGTGGTGGCATCTGCAGAAATAAACTTGGTAAGAGGCGTAAATGGCGTTGGTATAGGAGAGGGGGAGGGTGGTGCATCGGCGATAAGCAGGTGAAGCGTTTCGCCGGGGAAAACTTCGGTACAGCGCATGACCAGTCTGGAGGCCACCTGTTCATCCCGCACGATGATGGCTTGGCTCCAAGGTTGTAACGCGGATTCAACGGCATGTTGATGCGCTTTGTCGATTGAAATGAGGTCGGCAAGTGTACCGATGATGTCGCCTTCCCGGACGTGAAGCGGATTGGACGGCTCGAAGAGTCTGCGCCCTGCGTCCGGCACTTCTCCCGGGATGGGCTGTGAAAGCAGTTCCCGCTGTGCTTCAATTGCTGCAATTTGTCGCCGGCGATCTTCTTGGCGTTTTTGAGCGGTTGCCACATCATCGGCGATGAATGAGCGGTCTTCATCCAATGTAATCAGGGCTTCGCGTGTCTCTTCTGCCAGAAGCCGATGCGCTTCAAGTTCGTGCTGAGCCGATTGCCGGGCACTCGCCGCTGCATCACGCTGACGTGCGGCTTCTTCGGTTTCTGCGGCGAGACGTTCACGTTTGAGCAAGCGTTCTTCGCGTTGCCCATCATGTTTGGAGAGAACCTGTTGCCATTGGAGTTGGTGACGGTCGCAGCGTGTCAGGGCGTTACGGGCTTCCTGAAGCTCTGCGCGTGTGGCGTCCACTTCTGCCTTGCGTTCATCGTAAAGCGTCTGTGCTTCATCAAGGAGCGTTTGCAAAATCTCCTGCTCGTCATCAAATGCACTGATGTCCGGCACGGCAGAAGGATCGTGCTGCGCTACTTCAATCCGTTCACGTGCTTCTGCTACTTCACGCTCCAAGCCCACGGCCCAATTCCGATATTCAGCAATTCGGGCAAGGTTGCTTTCAATGATTTCTTGTGCACGCTTGTGCCGGGCAACACTGGCGGCAGATTGTTCTGAAAGCCTGGCAATGGCATCTTCGCCGACCTGAATCCGGGCGTTGACTTCTGTGATTGCGCGTGTGGCGGCATCGGCTTCATCTTGAATGGCGTGGATGCGGTTGGTGGCTTCTGCCACAGCGAAGCCGGCTTGTGCAATAGCTTCTTCCAGTGCTGCAATGCGTTTTTTGGAGAGATAGAGGTCAAGCCCCCGAAGTTCGCCCCGAAGCGTTTTTGCACGTTCAGCTTTCTCTGCTTGCCGTTGCAAGAGGGTGCTTTGACGTTTCAGTTCGCGCAAAATATCCGTTACGCGTGTAAGATTTTCTTCGGTTTGTGCGATTTTACGCAGGGCTTCTTTGCGATCGGCCTTAAATTTGGTTACGCCGGCGGCTTCTTCAAATACGGCGCGCCGGTCTTCGGGGCGCGAAGAGAGAATGGCATCGATTTGCCCTTGTGCCATCACGGAATACGAGGTGGTGCCGACGCCGGTCCCCATGAAAAGCCGTTGAATGTCTTTGAGACGACACGGGGTTTTGTTCAAAAAGTAGGCATTTTCGCCTGAGCGATACGCACGGCGGGCGATGGAAACTTCGGCATATTCCGTGCCCAATGCCTGCTCGCAATCGGCGAAGTGCAGGGAGACTTCTACCATGCCGAGCGGTTTGCGTGCATCGGTGCCGTTGAAAATCAAGTCCTGCATTTTTGAACAACGCAATGCACTGGGGCGTTGTTCACCAAGTACCCATCGGATGGCATCGGATACGTTGCTTTTGCCGCAACCGTTGGGGCCGACAATAGCAATCATCCCAGGCTCAAACGTAAGTCTGGTGCGGTCGGCAAAGCTCTTGAAGCCTTGTATTTCCAGTGCCTTCAGGTACATAATCAAAACATATTCTAACATAAAAGCAGCTTTCGCAAGGAGGAACAGAAGCGTTCATTCAATAGAAAATGTGTATAAACCGTATTTTTCTTTTTTGCCGGAGCTGTTTGCGGCGGGTGTGCCTGTTAATAAGGTGCGCCACCGGCGATTTTTCTTGAAGTAATTGTGGCGTATGTGCCACCTGCCGGTGGCATTGTGTGGTGATGCAGAGGGCGTTTGCGGGACTGTCGCCGGAAACGGCAGATACGTATGGGCGACTTTGGCGGCGAATGTCGCCGATATGAAGGCGTCATCTCGCCCATGTTGCCGCGCGGTATCGCCCATGTTCAAAAGCCGTTAAAATGATGCCTTTGGTAATTGCCCCGGTTGGTCTGATTTTTCATCAGACAGATGCTTTTTAATTGCTTTTCTGATTGATGGAAGCGCACCATAATGTTCACCGGCACCTGAAATAGCTTTTTGCGGTATGTATCGGCGGGGAATATGCTAAACTATGTCCATTCCGGCGAGGGAAGCCGGAGAAAGAGGATTGGAAGATGGTGCGTGGTATTTCACTTTTGAGTGGTGGACTTGATTCAATGTTGGCGATTTGCCTTTTGCGCGAGCAGGGAATCGAGATGGAAGGCGTGGTCTTCAAAAGTCCCTTTTTCGGCACAAAATCCGCAGAAAAAGCGGCTGCACAATTGAATGTGAAGCTGCACGTCATTGATTTTTCCGATGATATCCTTGCCTTGGTGCGTAAACCGCCACACGGATTTGGCGGAGCGATGAATCCGTGTATCGATTGCCATGCGGCGATGATTCGGCGTGCGGGAGAATTTATGCGCGCAGGCGGGTATGCGTTTGTCGCCACAGGCGAAGTGCTGAATCAACGTCCGATGTCGCAGAATCGGCGCAGTTTGGAGACTGTAGCTGAGACTTCCGGTTTGAAAGGTCTTTTGCTGAGACCGTTATCTGCACAATTGCTCGACCCCACAACGCCGGAATTGGATGGACGTATTGACCGGGCGCGCCTGGGAGCGATATCGGGGCGTAATCGTCAGCCGCAAATGGAGCTTGTAAAGCGGTATGGACTTACGGACTATCCATCGCCGGCAGGCGGGTGCCTTTTAACGGAAAAAGGCTTCTGCCGTAAGCTGAAAGATCTCTTTGATCATACCGACGGGATTCCGCCGGTGGCAGATGTTGAATTGCTTAAGTTCTCGCGTCAATTCCGCTTGCCGGCAGGGGGACGCATCATTGTCGGGCGCAATCGGATGGACAACGTGGCGTTGAAAGCTCTCTTGAAAGAGGGGCGCACAATTTTGCATACCGTGAATATCCCCGGGCCTACGGCGGCTGTTTTGGGAGAAATTACGGAGACGGATCTTCAAACAGCGGCTGCAATCATTGCCGATTACGGAGATAAAGGAAGTCTGACGGCGATTGTGGTGCGGATCGTTACACCGCAAGGGTCGCGTGAAATTACGGTAAAGCCCTTGCAACGATGCGACTATCAACCATGGATGTTATAAGAAAGAGAGGTTTAGAAGATGTTGAAGAAGTCTTTATCACTCCTCGTGCTGACGCTTATTTCTGCGACTGTATTCGCGCAAAAAGTCAGGGAAAAGCCTGAGATTTTCAGGGCTTCGGAGTATGGCATCGCGCCGGGAAAACCATTCGTTGCTGCCGATGTGGAGCGTTTGCTGCAAGCGGTGAAAGCTTCTGATCGCCAGCGGAAGGTAATCCTTTTTGCTGCGGGTGTTTACGACATCGGCGCAGAGCAATGCCAGGAACGCACCTGGTTTATTTCCAATCATGACCAGGTGAACCCCAGAAAAGTCTTCTTACCATTGGAAAATCTCCAGCGGGTGACCGTGAATGGAAATGGGGCTTTCTTCAATCTGCGTGGGCGTATTTTGCCGATTGGCATCTGGAATTCGGATTTGATTTGTGTGAAGAATCTCACTGTGGACTATGAGATTCCAATGATTACACAGGTGACATTTACCGCTGTAGATCCGGCAGCCCGGAAGGTGACATTCCGCCCCATTGATGGGACTTTGGCCGAACTTCAAGGCTCACGTCTCTATTTCAAGGGCTATGACTTCCGGAACTCTCCGGGTGGCGGTATCCTGTTTGAAGCCGATGGACGCATCGCCTATCGTACAAGCGATTGTGGATTCAATCTGGGCAATGTGGTGGCCAATGCCGATGGCACTTATACCGCATCGGACTGTGCAAATGCGGCCTTTAAGGTTGGGCAAAAGATGGCGTTGCGTGCATGGGAGCGTCCGGCTCCAGGAATTGTTGTGTCTGATTCAAGGTTGATCCGCATCGATTCTGTTACGCTCCACTATGCCGATGGGATGGGGCTTATTTGTCAAAGCAGCAACGATTTGGAATTGAACAACTTTCGGGTTGTCCCGAATAAGCAGAAAGGACGCCTCTTTTCCACGCAGGCGGATGCAACGCATTTTTCCGGGTGTGGTGGCGAAATCCGTTCGATTGATGGCGTCTATCAGGGGATGATGGATGACGCGATCAATGTGCATGGCACCTACTTGCGTGTGCTGAAAAAAGTTGATGAAAAGACCTTGGAATGCGCCTATATGCATCCGCAGGCGTATGGTTTTTCTTGGGGACTTCCGGGCGAAGAGGTGGTCTTTATTCAATCGCGTACAATGACAATGTTGGCTGAAACCAAAACTACTATTGCCCGGATTGAACCGCTGGATCAGTCCGTGATTGATGGCGCAAAGAGATTCCGTATCACATTGGCAACCGCGCTCCCGGAGGGTGTAGATCCGGCGATTACGCCAATCGGAATTGAGAATCTTACTCGGACACCATCGGTGATTTTCTCCGGCAATCAGGTAATGGATAATCGCGCACGTGGGGCACTCTTTTCCACGCCCAAACGCGTTGTCTGCATCAATAACCTCTTTGATCATATCAGTGGAAGCGGCATCTTGCTTTGCGGAGACTGCAATGGGTGGTATGAAACTGGCGCGTGTACGGATGTACTTATCGCGAAAAATACATTTGTAAATGCATTGACTTCACCGTTTCAGTTCACAGAAGCCGTAATCAGTATCTGTCCGGAAATTCCGGAACTTCGAGAAGATTTACCCTGTTTCCACCGGAATATCCGGATTGAAGACAATGTGTTCGTCGCCTTTGATCATCCGCTTGTTTTTGCAAAGAGCGTGGATGGTATGACAATAAAGAACAATGTGTTCGTTAAATCAACGACGTATGCGCCGTATCATTGGAATAAAACATGGCTGACCCTGCGTCATTGTTTGAACGTAGAGGCCGAGCCGCCACGCGGTTGGAGCGAACAGCATTGATGGAAAAACAGGCTATGAAATTTCTGATTACTGCAGGCCCAACGCGTGAACCTCTGGACCCGGTGCGCTTTCTTTCCAATCGTTCCACCGGAAAGATGGGGTTCGCGCTCGCATATGCTGCGGTGCAGGCCGGACACGAAGTAACACTGATCGCAGGACCTGTGACATTGGAAAGCCCGGAAGGCGTCCGGCGCGTGGATGTGGAGACTGCATTGGAAATGTTGTCAGCAGTGGAGAAAAATCTTCCCGATGCAGATGTGTATATTTCGTGCGCTGCGGTGGCTGACTGGCGTCCGGCGACCTATTCTCCTGTAAAACTCAAGAAATCCGGGATGGATGGAGAACTGAGGTTGGTGCGGAATCCGGACATTCTTAAAACGATACGTCCACAGAAGGGGAATCGGATTTTTGTGGGATTTGCTGCCGAAACCGGTATGCCGGAAGCTGAAGCGAAGCGTAAGATGTTGGAAAAAGGCTTGGATTTTATTGTGGCAAACGACGTGACAATGCCCGGAGCCGGATTTGCAACGGATACAAATTGTGTCACGTTGCTTTTCCCTAACGGCGAAAAGAGCTTTTTGACACTGCGCTCCAAACTTGAAATTGCAAAGGAAATCGTTTCAAGAATTGAGCGTTTGCGCTGACCGTATCAGGAATGTTGCCGGCGAAGAAAGAGGGTGCCAATCATTAAAATCGCCGAAATTGATAATGAAATCAGGAATGCCGGGAGCATATTCCCGGCATTCTTTCCGTAAACACCTGCGTAAACGTAGGTGAAAGAAATGACGGCATTTCCGATGGTTAATAATGGAAAACATTTGCGGAATGGAAGACGTGCAATCCCTGCAAGGAGTACGGAAACTTCTGCAAACACCGGAATTGCGCGTAAGGCAAGGAGAAAAAGGATCCCGTAACGGGCGAGGAGACGTTGCAGTTTAGGTAATTCAGATTCTCCTACGAAGCGGTAGGCAAGTGATGTTGCGCGTGTTCCCACGAGCCATCCGATCAAACAACTTGCTGTCATTGCACAAAATGAAATAAGGAAGCCGCCGATACCTCCGAAAAAAACGCCACATAGCGTACTTGCAAGGCTGCTTGGCACAGGCAAAAATACGTCGAGTGCAAGTGCTGAAAAGAGTAATATCGCTAACGAGAGTCGTGTCGTTGTTCCAGCATTGGCGGTAGCAATAAACCAAGCATCAATCGTTTCTCCCCAGAAACAAAATGGGAGAATGATTAAAAGTCCGATAATGAGAACAAGCGTAATGGTTTTCATTGCGGGATTATTTTATGGGAAAGGGGGTTGCCATTTGTGGAATTTCAGGTGATCTATCGGCGAAATTACGATTTCTTTACTTGGATAAGCCATATCGGTTTCAGGCAAGCAGCGGATTATTCTGCGAATTCTGCCTCAAGGGCTGTGTCGATTTCCTGTTGTTCTTCTTCGGTTAAATCTTCAACAGGTGTAAGCGGAACAACGCCTTTTTTCATCAATTCAATGTTTGTACGACGACGAAGGTAGTCCTTTGTTTCTTCGGAAAGGTTTCCTTCTGCAAGCTGTTGTTGAAGTGCTTCCTGCGCCAACGCTTTTTCTTTTTGTTGCCGTTTTACTTCATTTCTCCGATGCTCAACCAACCGCTTTAAGTAGTCTTGCGGAGATTCACCTGTGGCAACGGCTTCATTCAATTCCGACACACCTGCTTGAATAAGTGCTTCGGTTTCTGTTTGCGGTTCATCCTTTTTTTTATTGGGATTGAACTCACGTGTAAAATCTTCTGCGTCCAAAATCGGAATCGGCAAGGGTGGGGCTTCCACATCCGGCGGCAGACTCATTTGCATTGCGATGAGCTGTTCGGCAAGGGAATTCGGGCGTTTCCGTTCTACGGTTTCAGCCTCAATCTGTTCCGCTTCTTGCTGGGCTTCTTGTTGAGCCAGCAGTTCAGGCGTAATCGTCTCCATCAATCCGAGCCCCAACTTCAACGTAAACGTAACACCCTCACGGGTGAATGTGGCATATTCTTCGTCGAGGTTGGAAAGTATCATTGTCAATCCATTGGATTCGTCCCCGTCGAAAAGGGTGATATAACCCGGAGGATTTGAACCGTTATCAATCAGGCCTACAGCGGTGCGTCCATCAGGCGTATATGTCATCGCACAGAGTTGAATTTTAGACGATTCCTCTTGAACTTTTTCCGGATCCTGATTGAGTATTTCATCGGTTTCAGGTGCTGCTTCTGCTGCCATTGGGCCAAAAGGTTCAGAGGAGATAATCAACTCGTAGTATGAACGCGGGCGTAATGATCCCGGCATCGCTGCGGCGATTGCTGCAATGCTCGTCAATAAGAGCAAAAGTTTTTGCTTTAATGCTGTCATGGCGTAAGGAGCGCCTTCTTGATAGCGGCCGCGGTAGGTGCAGAAAGGATGGCTTGTCGTGTTTGTTCAGAGCGCAACACTGTAAGTGCTGCGGTGATGAAGGTCATATAGGGGCTTCCCGGTGTGTCAGGGGTTAGTGTAAGCAGAATAATTCTGCATCCGCGCCCTTCTTCATCGGTAGAAAAGTCCACCGGCTCCTTTGTAATGCCGATTGCGCAAACGAGTGACGTGACGGTATTCGTCCGGGTATGCGGACAGGCAACGCCACTTCCCACGCCGGTCGGCATCACTTGTTCGCGATACAATACTTCTTCTTCTGCGCGTTTAAGGTCGGTCAAGTAGCCAAGCTGTTGCAAACGCGTCAATAATTCATGCACGATCCCATCGCGAGTGGTTGCGGTTAAACGGTGAATAATCGCCTGTTCTGCAATGTGACGGCTTAACACTGCCAGCTTGGTCGCCGGGAGTTTAGATTTGTTTTCGGGCGTGGTATCTGCCAGTGCCAGATGTGAATCTTCTGTAATCGGCTTGCGCAACGCTTCCAAAATGCCTTCAAATTCTGCGATGGTTTCTTTCATTACTACACGCACAAAGGGGAGGGCATCGGGCTTTGCCGAGAAGGAGATCGTGTCTTCTCCTCCGGAAATTGTCAGCACCATATCGGATCGGCGCGCCTGATAGAGGTCGGCCGTCGGATCAATTTGATGCGTAAAGAATCCTTCATTTGCAAGTGTTGCAATGATTCTTGCCATCATATTATTGGTGACAGCATGATTGGGGAAGTGGTAAACGGCCGTCGGTGCCGGATTTTGATCCTCTTCCTTTTGGTGGCCGCGCTTTTTAATGTTGAAGGCAAACACCAGAAGTGGCGGTGAAACAAGTGTGGTTAGAAGGGTCATCAATACCGCCACGCCCAGCACTTCTTTATGTCCGGCTGCGGCTGCAATGCCTGCGATGATCAAAGCAACTTCTCCGCGCGGCACCATCCCAAGCCCTATGCGGAGCGCACCCATCGGGGTAAACCCGAAGAGCAACGTCGGCAGACCACATCCAATGATTTTGGCTAAAACTGCCACGCACGTATAAATCAATCCTGCAAGTAGAATGGATGGATTCAGAAACTCTGTTACATCAACCATCATGCCCATGACCACAAAGAAAATCGGCACAAGGAATTGATAAAGACCATGCAGTTTTTCTTGAATCATGATTCCCATTTCGGTGCGGGAGAATGAGAGTCCGGTGACGTAGGCACCGATAATCATTGCAAGGTTGGCCTGCTCAAAGAGTCCGCCTACCAATAAGGCCAACCCAAGTGTGAGAACTGCCACTTCGCCATGCGAGCCGCACGGCTTGAGAAGGCGGGCAATAGATTGTGACACACAAATGCCAATAGAGGTTACACCCACCCAAACGCCGAAACTACGCGCTGCAATGCCGGAAATGTTGAGCCACGAAACGGAATTTCCGGATTGCTGGGCTGCAATCATGCCCATACCGATAGCCAGCATAATGATACCCAAGACATCATCGATAACGGCTCCGGCAAGGATGGTAACGCCTTCCTGCGAGTCCAGTTTTTTGCGTTCGGAAAGGATGCGGGCAGTGATGGAAACCGAAGTGGCCGTGCTCATAACACCCATCAGAATGGCGGTGGGAGAGGTCCAGGAGAGCCCCAGGCAGTAGACGCCGGTTGCTACGCCGGTGACGTAGGAGATGAGAACGCCGCCGATGCCAACCAGTGAGCCTACGGCCGAATAGCGCATGAACATTCGCAGATCGGTCTCTGCACCGACCAGAAAAAGCAGAACAATAGAGGCAACCGTGCAAAGACCGTACAGTTCAGGAGAAACCCCTACCGGCGAATTGGCAAAGGTATGAAAAATCCATCCATCCCACAGACTGCCGAGTGCAAACGGGCCGATAACAACACCGGCAATCAATTCACCCAGGACGGCCGGCAGGTGAACTTTTGTAAAAAGCAGATTCCCCAATCGTGCCGCAAAGAGAATAACGCCTACTTGCATTGCGAGTGCCACCATGCGGTGGGTCATATCAATTGTGTGATTTTGTCCCGCAAAAAGTGCGCCCGAAGTGACAAGTGCCAAAAGAAGCAAAAGACCTTTTTTCATACGTATAGATTATAGCACATATTCTTGAATAATCCGCTTGCAGGAAGACGCTTTGCAAAGAACGCAGCGGCAGTATGCACATACATGGAATGATGTGTGGCCGATTGTTTTTCCGGAAAAGCGGGAGAGGGCAACAGTATGTCTGCGAGAATGGGGTTGAACGTCGGCGATGTCGGCTTGGAAAGTCGCCGGTATCCGAGCGGAATATCGCCCGTGTTTATGCGTAAACATGGGCGATATTGAAATAAGGGTGTGGAAAGTTGCTGACAAGGAATGCAGATTATCTGCGCAGCCCCATGGCAAAGGTGTTGCGGATATCCCTTATTCCCGCTCCGGCGCAGTGAGGTCTTTGCGAAAAAGACACCCGAAAAGGAGTCCGGCGATCCAACCGCCAAGATGTGCACCATAGGCGGTTTGCAACTCAGGAAAAAAGCATTCAATCACGCAGAAGAGAAGAAACAGCGGAACTAAAAGAATCGTTTTAATGTGAAATGGAATCCCAAAAAACAGGATGAGACTTTGGCTTTTGGGGAAAAGTGTCGTAATTGTGCCAAGACATGACGTCAGAATCGCCGAGGCTCCAACACACGAAAGCGTATCCGGTAAACGCGGATCCAATTGTAAACTGAGCAGAAACCCTGCTGCACCTGCGAGCGCACCGGCCAGCACAACCCAAAGTGTTTTTTGCCATCCCAGAAGACGTTCAAGCGTTGTGCCGGTGAGCCAGAGACCGAGGAGATTCAACGCAAGATGCATCCATGAACCGTGGAGAAGTGCATAGGTAAGGAGGGAATAGAGGTGCGAACCGCCCATTTGCAGCGATGCAACGCGCAATGGAAAGTTGTGAAGCAGAAGATCGCCAATAAAAATATCTTCCGCGCCGATGGGCAACGGAAGATGTAAATCAGGGATCAAAAGCACCTGTAAAACAACACACATCCCGCAGATGCACGGAATGGTGGCGGGGCGTAAGGGCTTCGCGGACATTAGAGTCCGATAAAGTTTTTGTAGAGATCCCACTCAAGGTAAAGGATTGCAACTAATGCAACAGAGAGGCAAAATGCCACAATAGCGCATCCACCGGCAATCCAGTCGGTCTTGGCAGTACCGGTTGCTTTGGGGGCTGCTGCATCTTCGGCAGGGTTGCGCAGACGTGCATTGATGTAAGGCTTTTTCTCGGCCATAGTGATAAACTCCTTGAACTACTGCTATTAGTATACCGCTTTCAAACGGAAAAGAAAAGGGTAAATCCGTGAAAATTGCGCTTTAACGTGTGCTTTTTCTCTTTTTCGCTGCCTGTGATGTTTTTGAACCGGACGCCCTTTCGGTCAAATGATTTTGCAAATGCGGCGATTGCATCTGCATGAGAATTTTCCTTGTCGCTGTGGTAATCGGTAGTTTTTCCGGGGCGGCACACCATTGAAAATCGGGCGGCAGTGACGGCAGTTCGTCAGGAAGTTCTGCCGTAAAAACGGTGAGGATTTGTCGGAAATGGGAAAACGTCTGTTTATGGATATAGCATTTTTGAAGCCGGCGTATCGGAAAAGAGAGTAAATCTCTCCTCGGTAATTCCCAAAAACCATCAAGCAGTCGTTCGCCTTGGTGTTGCGTTAGAAGAAGTTCACCTTTTGCATTCCGCAAGAGGAGCACCTCATGCTTCCGTTCCGGCAATGCTTTACGCTTTAATGCGACCGGGTAATCTTCTTGTCGCATGGTTTCTGCTGCTTTACATTCGCTTCGCAGTGGGCATTGTGGGCAAACCGGGTGGCGAGGGGTGCAAATCAGTGCCCCCAATTCCATCATTGCCTGATTGAAGTCGCCCGGTGCAGCGCAAGCGGAGATGAAAGGACGCAGCCAGTTCGCCAAATTCCGCCGGGGGGCTTCTTTGGAAAAATCATCTGAAAGTAAATTCCGGCGGGCAAAAACGCGCGCTACATTACCATCGACAACCGGCTCGCATTCGTTAAAGCAAATACTTGCAATTGCCGCCGCTGTGTAGGCTCCAATGCCGGGGAGGTTTTTCAGTTCGCGGGCTGTTTGGGGCAGTCTGCCCTTGTTTTCTGCAACGAGTTGCTGTGCAGCTTTCCGAAGGTTGCGCACACGCGTGTAATAACCCAGCCCCTCCCATGCTTTGAGTAATGCTTCATCTGTTGCCGAAGCAAGCGCAAAAACATCTGGGAAAAGCTGCAAAAAACGCTCGAAATAAGGCCGGACGGTATTCACTTGCGTCTGCTGGAGCATTATTTCACTTACCCAGACTGCGTAGGCATCCGGGTGACCACGCCATGGCATTTCGCGACGGGCGTGATAATACCATTCCAGCAAGCGAAGACACCAAGGCGGCATCACCACGCTCCGTAGTGCACTTTTGTTGCATCAAAGCGTGTCCGGGCTTCCGGATGTTCGGCAGGGTGGCCGAGGGCGATCGCACTGACGGGGACAATCTGCTCCGGCAGTTTGAACGCCGTCTTTACTGCTTGGATACGGTCATCATTGGGGTGAATGCCCAGCCAAACGGCGCCGAGCCCTTGCGCATGAAGTGCCAGGAGCAGATTTTGAATGGCGGCAGAAACGTCTTGCAAAAGATAGGAAAGTTGATTGCGATGTGCAGCAGCCAAATCGCCACAGACAATGATACCTGCCGGTGCATGGCGCAGCATTTGTCCGTAAGGGAGTGCATCTGCAAGTGCATCGCGGTCGGTTTGTTCGCGGACAATGATAAAGTGCCACGGATCGCAATGGCGGGCACTTGGTGCGGCCATCGCCGCTTCAAGCGCAAGTTTCAAGGCTTCATCACTGACAGGTGCATCGGTATATTTCCGGATGCTGCGGCGGGCTAACAAATCGGCGGGTGTCATGAGGAACATTCCTTTCAAAGAGAAAAGCGTTTCGCAGAGGAAGCTTCGCGAAACGCTTTCGTTGTAAAGCTCAAAGATTCAAAGTGAAAAGCGTTCAGGCGAGTTGGCTGAGGAAACGGATATCGTTTTCGTAAAGGAAACGAATATCCGGAATACCATACTTAATCATTGCGATTCGCTCTACGCCCATGCCAAACGCATATCCGTAAACTTTATCGGGATCGTAACCCACGTGCTGGTAGACACGGGGATCAACCATTCCTGCACCGGCAATTTCAATCCATCCTGAATTTTTGCAAACACGGCAGCCTTTACCCTTGCAAACATGGCAGGTAAAGTCAACCTCTACGCTCGGTTCGGTGAATGGGAAGAAGTGAGGGCGGAAACGCACTCCGATATCAGGTCCCATCATTTCACGGGCGAAGTAGGCCAACGTGCTCTTCAAATCTGCAAGCGAAACGGGGCGTATATCAACGTAAAGTCCTTCAATCTGATGGAAATTGGCCGAGTGTGTGGCATCGGTGGTATCACGACGATAGCATCGTCCGGGATTGATGATACGCACCGGAGGCGGATTGTCCAACATCGTACGAATCTGCACCGGGCTGGTTTGAGTGCGCAATACGGTTTCAATGTCAAACCAGAACGTATCGCTCGGATCCATTGATGGGTGATGCGCGGCAGTGTTCAAAGCTGTAAAATTATTGAACTTTGTCTCAATGTCCGGACCGTCAGCGACAGTAAATCCAAGCCGATGGAAAATCTCGGCGGTTTCTTCAATTACACGGCTGACCGGGTGGATGACACCTTCTGAATGCCAGAGCCCCGGGCGGGAAACATCAAAGCCGGAAGTGGGAACTTCGGTTGCCTGCAATTGCGCGAGCTTGGCGTTGAGCTGCGTTTCAAATGTGCCACGCCATGCGCCGAGCTCCTTGCCAAACGCCGGACGATCCTGCGGAGGGACGTCCTTCATCTGTTTAACAAGCGCGGGAAGAAGCCCGTTGCGTCCAAGATATTTTACGCGCAGTGCATCAAGTGTTTCGATTGATTGAGCCGCTTCAAGTGCGGCAAGTGAGGCGGCGTGTTCTTGCTGTAAATCCTGCAATGTCATTGACGTTAATCCTTCAAAATGAGGGGCGCAATTAAAATAATCGTTGATATTTTACCATAAATGGTGCACCCTGCACAGGGAAAGACGGTGACTTTCATATTCGTTAATAGGAAAATCTAAAAGAAGAAACAGACTTTCTGAAAATGGAAGCAGAGGGATTTCTGCAAAGAAGAGGGCGTAGAGGGGGACTGCTCTTGGGTGTTTGATTACCGGATGGCGTATCTTTTGCGCAGAAGCGCGGGAGGATGACAGATTTATTTACTTTGTGCACTCCCAATTGAATCCATACGGTCAATCTGTGGATTCATGATTTTCAGATTGGGCGGTAGTTGCCAGAACTTTTTGGAATCGGGCGATAAGTGTTTGTCTATTGCGGAAAGCCTCAATTTTTGTCGGCAAAGCATTGGCAAACAGGGTGCCGTAATTTTTTCTCAGGATGCGCGTGTCTGCAACAACAACCATCCCTTTATCGGAACGGCTTCTGATAAGGCGGCCAAATCCTTGGCGGAACTTAATGATCGCTTGGGGCAAAGAGAGTTCTGCAAAAGAAGAGCGTCCGGCGTGATCAATCTGTTCGCATCGTGCTTTGAAGAGCGGATCACCAATTGTTTCAAAGGGCAATCGTGCAATGACGACACATTTAAGTGCATCTCCAATGACATCAACACCTTCCCAGAAGCTCTGGGTGCCAAAAAGAACTGTTGGATGTTTTTGTTCGCGGAAAGCTTCGGTCATTGCTTCCCGACTGAGCGTGGAAGCTTGTGTTAAAAGTGTAATGCCATTTGCTTTGAGGTGCGGCTCCAGGATCTCCGAGCAGGCTCTCAGCATGTCATATGAGGTAAAGAGTGCAAGGCTGCGCCCTTTTGCTGTGACAAAAAGTTTGTACATCAGCCGGGAAAGTTCCAGAGTGTATTCTTTGGGTGATGCGATTTCCGGTAAAAAATCCGGAACGGCTACAGAACATTGGGCCGGATAGTCAAAAGGACTCTCTGCTACAAACTCCTGAATTCGCGCTGTATTTTGAATAAGATTCAGTCCAAGTCGTTCACGAATGTGTGAGAAATCATTCCGAATGCGGAGCGTCGCGGAAGAAAAGATGATTGAGTCTTTGTGATTGTAAAGCAAATGGTTGAGTTGAGTTGAAATGTCAAGAGGTGCCGCTGTCAGGATGACGGCATGTTCCTCCGGGGCCAGTCGCGTCATCCAATAAACCATTCCGGGATCATCTCCACGAAGAAGCCCGTCAAGAGTAATACCAAATTCCGAAAAAAGATCGCGCGTTGATTTCAGCAATGAGGCAAGGTCTTCATAAGGATTTTCCGTTTCACCCGGCGGAAGATTGCGCGCGATTTCAATTTGAAACTGCTCTAAAAGATGGGTGATGATGCCGAGTTCAGTTGCAATTTCTGTGGCGTATAATGCAATGTCCGATTCGGCAACAAATGGTTCAGCGATGCGAAATGTGCCCTGAGAAAAGGCGATTTCGCGTCGTAAGAGAGGCGATGTTGCTGTTGATTGGGTATGTCCAGCCGGGACGGAACGGTAGCGAAGTGTACTTTCCGGTGTCTGTGTGAAGAAATTGGAAAGCACGTTAAAAAGTGCTTTTCCTGAGGCTGCAAGGGCTAACCCATGCTTGCGTAATGCCGCTAATTGCTCAACGAGACGTGCGCGTTCGGCATCGTTCTGAATTGCTTTATCAATGAAGTCTGTTCTAATTTGTTGGAAAATACTTGTTGCTTCGCGCCCCTTTCCGGGAGCGATTTTTTGACAGAGCTCATAAAGCGTGATGGGCGAGATCTCGGCGGAAAACGCTGAAGTTGCCGCTGTTTCCAGATTATGTGCTTCATCAAATACGATTTGTGCGTGTGGAGGAAGCAGTTTTCCGGGGTTGGAGAGTTCTGCGAATACCAATGCGTGATTGGCGATGATCAGATCGGCTGCAAGGGCTTCTTGTCTGGCTTTTTGAAGGAAACAGCGTCGATAAAATCGGCATGATTTTCCTGTACATGAACCAGAATGGCAGCCAAAAGTGCGCACAAATGCCATATCTCCACGCGAATGTTTGGGACGGAATGTGTCCAAGTCGCCATCGGGCGTTCGCGCACTCCATGCAACAATGTCGGCAAATAGAAGAGCCTCTTGTTCTGATAATTTTTCAAAGCCTCCCTCGACAAAAGCACCAAAATGCTTTAGGCACAAGTAATTGTTGCGCCCTTTAAGGACAACGGCATTAAGCGGACGTTCAAGTTTTCCTGCGGCTGCGAGTGCTTGAGCAACCAGCGGTAAATCCTTTGTCAACAATTGAGATTGCAGGTTACGTGTATTTGTTGAGATGACAATCGGCAGATTGTTTTGGATAGCCCAGTGCGCACAGGGGAGGAGATAGGCCAGGCTTTTGCCAACGCCTGTGCCTGCTTCCGATAAAAGAAACGCCTGTGTGTTTAATGCTTTGGCCACTTCTTTGGCCATCAAAAGTTGTCCGGTGCGCGGTTCGTAACTTTTGAAAATTCGTGCTAAGCCTTGCCCATTTGCTTTGAAAAGTGAGTCAATTAGGTCGAGTTGAACAGGCTCCCATGTTTCCGGCAGGGTAATATCTCTGGAATGTGTCCGCTGAAATTGCGGGAAGTGTGCATACCAGACGTCGTCGGAAAAAGTGTTGAACAACTGTCGATTTTGCTCTGCTTCAATCTCTGAAATGAACGTTTGGTGGCCAGCACTTCGGGCGCAAGCCATCATCACGTCCAGTGCCCATGGAGGAAGATTAGTCATTGAAACAGTAGCGAACCGCAGTAATTGAGGAAGGGAAACGTGCGCCACGTGGTAAATCAACGATGGCACCTTCAAGTTTGGTTGCGCCGGAGGCGACGTCAAACTTTGCGGGGATACCTGTCGTAAATTTCTTTAATACAGGCTCAATTTGCCGGCCGATAACGGAGTGCATCGGCCCGGTCATGCCAACGTCTGTAATGTAGGCTGTACCTTTTTCAAGAAGCGTTGCATCGCTGGTCTGTACATGGGTGTGCGTACCAAAGACGCAGGCGACCCTGCCATCCAGCCAATAGCCCATGGCGATTTTTTCGCTGGTGGCTTCAGCATGCATATCAACAAAGACTGGAATGGTTGCGGGAATTTTTGACAACGTCTTGTCGATTGCCCGGAATGGGTTGTCGGTAGACATCATAAAGACTTGTCCCAAAAGTGAGACGACCGCGATAGGGCCGAACGCCGTTTCTGCGATTGCCACTGTCGCCCCCGGATTACTTTCGGGAAAGTTAGCAGGGCGGACAATTCGTTTTTCGCTCCCGATTTGAGCGTCAAAACCTCGTTGCCCCCATGTGTGATCGCCGAGCGTAAGCAATGTTGCGCCGGCATCAAAGAGTTCTTGCGCTACGGGTGATGTAATGCCACTTCCCGCTGCCGCATTTTCGGCATTGGCAATAATGGCATGAACTTCGCCGCTCTCAAGTAATTGTTTGGCAACACGTTTGAAACAATTACGTCCCGGAGCACCAACAATATCACCGACCAAAAGAATTTTCATATTGCTCCTTGTGTGATTGAGACGAGGTTTTTTTTAGTAAGGATGATTTATTGTTTGATGGGAAATGAAGCAGATCCCGTAAGATGATTACACCCAAATCAAAGGTGGATTCTTCTTTTTACAGGGTGCGTTGTTTGTGCACAATGTTCAGTGAAAAATCCTATTGTGTGTGTTTCCAATCGCTTGTCTTAAAAAAGGACGTCCCCCTTGAGACGCCCTTTTTTTCAAGGTCTTGGCAGACGTCTTACCCCTTAAAGAAAGCGTGATATAGAGCCTTCACTGCTTTTTCTCGTTGTGAAGCCTGGACGCCAAACATCATTGAGATCTCAGATGAACCTTGATTCATCATGTCGATTGAAATGCCTTGACGGAAGAGTGCAAGCGTTGCATGTGCCGCCATCCCGGGTGTATAGTAGAGTCCTTCGCCGACAATCATGATTAACGCTGTGCCGCGCTCAATCTGCAAGTTGTCAGGTTGGAGATCGCGCATGATGTGGTCGCGTACGCGTCCTTCAACTTCCTGAGTGAACCCTTCTTCGCGGAACACAACAGAAACATTATCAATGCCAGAGGGCATATGTTCGTAAGAAATGCCTTCTTCTTCAAGAATTTGCAAAAGTTTTCGTCCGAATCCGACTTCACGGTTCATCATGTATTTGTCAATGTAAAGAGTGCAGAATCCGGTAGAAGAAGCAATTCCTACGACTGAACCTTGCCGGGCACGCCGATGGTGAACAACCATCGTTCCAGGAGCTTCTGGACGGTTGGTATTACGAATGTTAATTGGAATAGCGGCACGGACGGCCGGTATAATGGCTTCGTCTTGGAAGACACCAAAGCCGGCATAAGAAAGCTCTCGCATTTCACGATAGGTCATCTCCGGGATGCCTACGGAAACTTCTGGAACCAACCGAGGATCTACAGGGTAAACGGCATCTACGTCGGTGAAGTTTTCGTAGACCGATGCTTTCACCGCCGCTGCGAGAATTGAGCCGGTAATGTCTGAGCCTCCACGGGGGAATGTCGCGATATCACCTGCTTTAGTATAGCCGAAAAATCCGGGGAAAATCTGGATATAATTCTTATTGCAGAGTGATTGCGCCAAGAGTTTGTAAGATTCTGGCAATACCTGTGCATTTCCGAAGTCATCGGACATCAACAATCCGGCCTCTTTAGGGTTGACATATTCGGCTGCCACCCCTTTCTTGCGGAAAACGGCTGCTACGATACGGGCAGAGTTGTCTTCGCCTGCCGCCTTCATGGCATCCATGAAACGAGCGGCATTATTGGGATCGCGATTGGCTATGCGCGCTTCAAGATCGGAGCGTATTTCATGGATGATTTCATCACTCAAGCCAAAACCTTGTTGGATGACAGCATAGCGGGCAACGATCTCTTCCAAGACTTCTGTATGGTCACGATCAGTCAAGCAACAGCCAGCGCATTCAATCAGAAGATCGGTGACTTTGGTGTCATTCTTGTTGCGCTTTCCCGGAGCAGAAACAACTACTATTTTGCGAGCAGGATCGGAAGAAATGATGTCAAAAATCTTTTGAATCTGTACATCGTCAGCGACGGAAGACCCGCCAAATTTACAAACTTTCATAGTGTCAAGTTGTCCTTTGCAAGAGCGTGTTAAATTGTCTTTGTAGATGCATAGGGCGTTTTACTTGTGTTGAGTTTCAAGTCAAAACATACAAAGGCTTCGTGGCATATCCTGAACAATACCTGCCGCATGAATTTCGGTTAGTGCAGTATTCAAGTCGCCAGCGCGAGCTGGTTGGGTAAGAATTACTACTGGGACAAATCCTGCAGCACGCTGCTCATCGGTCGGCTCGTGTTGGCTGGCAGCAAAGATGCTGACACCATGGTCGCCGAGAATTGTCGCAAATCGTCCAACCATCCCACAGGCATCCTTTACCATCAAGCGGACATAATAGCGACTGGTACAGGCTTCAGGAGGAAGAAGATCATAGGAACTTTCCGCAATAATGGGAAGCGGTTCAGCTTCGCGCGGTACACGAGAAGCAACGTGCCTTGCGACCGAAACGATGTCGGAGATTACGGCACTTGCGGTGGCGGCACGTCCGGCACCACGCCCATAATAAAGAGTGTCGCCTGTCATTGAGCCATCAATAAGTACAGCGTTGAAAACATCGCTGACGGAGGCGAGCATGTGAGTCTTGGGTACTAAGGTCGGATTAACACGAACTTCAAGCTTCCCGTCATGCGCTTTGCATACAGCCAAGAGTTTGATCACATAGCCTAGCTCATCGGCATATTTTACATCGACAAGGTCAAGCCCGCGAATGCCTTCCACTCTGACTTTATCTAATGGAACGCTGACACCGTAGGACAAAGAGGCGAGGATGCAAATCTTATGTGCTGTATCAAATCCATCAATATCGAGCGAAGGGTTGGCTTCGGCATAGCCCAAGCGTTGTGCATCTGCTAATACGATGTCAAACGCAGTCCCCTCACGCGCCATTCGTGTGAGAATATAATTGCAGGTGCCGTTCAGAATGCCATAAACTGCTTTGATGTCATTGGCGACCAAGCCATCACGCAAAGATCTGATAATAGGGATGCCGCCACCAACACTGGCTCCAAAATAGAGATCAACATTTTTCTCGCGCGCAAGAGCAAAAAGTTCTGCACCCTTTTCTGCAAGTAACTTCTTGTTCGCGGTGACAACAGATTTCCCTGCTTCCAAGGCCGTTTTGATGACGGTATAGGCGATTCCTGTGCCGCCAATCAGCTCAACAACAATGTCAATATCTTTGCGAGTCGTTAGAGCGAGAGCGTCAGTTGAGAGCAGTGCTTGCGGGACTTCAACACCACGATCTGTTGTAATGTCCAAATCCGCGATTCCTTTAAGCGCGACATTTACTCCGCAACGGCGAGAAAGGAGTGCAGTTCCTGTTAAAAGCCCCTCCGCTACACCGGCACCTACTGTGCCGAAACCGATAATGCCAACGCCGACTTCTTTCATGTGAGCTCCAAAGGTTAATACAAAATCGAATGCAATACAGCATTACAATAGCAAAAAAGCGTAATTTTGCGCAATGCAATTGGTGCAATCCAGGTGGGGAATTGATACTGAGAAATGGAATAGGCGACTTTGGTTAATGGTGTACTAATGATGATTGAAAGATTTGTTTCGCAATGATTTTCTTTTCACTTGCGTCGCTTTAGCCGATTCTGTTATCATGTTGCGATGATGTCCCTTGTATTTGACGGAATGTTGCTTCGATTGATGTTGTTGCTTAAATGTGGCAACATGCGGAGTCATGTTCACGAAAAATAATAAAGGTGATGTGAACAGAATGATCTCCGCAGGTTGGTAAACGGCGGGGATCATTATTGTATAAGGATCTCTGTCACCTGAGGAGATCGGCCAGAAAGATAGGATAGAAACAATGAGTACACGCAAGATTACAATCTTTGATACCACGCTTCGCGATGGTGAACAAAGCCCGGGTTGCAGCATGAAACTGCATGACAAGTTGTTGGTCGCCGGTAATCTTGAAGCACTTAAAGTAGACGTGATTGAGGCGGGATTTGCGATTGCATCTCCTGGAGACTTTGAGAGTGTTCAGACAATTGCGCGTCAAGTAAAGACCTGTTCAGTAGCTTCTTTGGCTCGTGCGCTTAAAGGCGACATTGATCAAGCGTGGGCAGCAGTGCGGGATGCTGTAAATCCACGCATCCATACATTTCTGGCAACAAGTCCAGTGCATATGCAGTTTAAGCTGAGGATGTCACCGGAACAGGTGTTGGAGCAGGCTACATCAATGGTGCGTTATGCGCGCAGCCTTTGCCCGAATATTCAATTTTCGTTGGAAGACTATACACGTACGGAAGAAGAATTCTCGTGGCGTATGATTGAGGCTGTGATTGCTGCAGGTGCGACAACGGTGAATCTGCCGGATACGGTAGGTTATGCAATTCCGGAAGAATTCGGAGCACGAATCGCGCGTGTGATGGAGCACGTTCCGAATGTAACCAATGCTACAATCGCAGTGCACTGCCATAATGATTTGGGTTTGGCAGTCGCAAATACGCTCGCGGCACTTCGGGCAGGGGCGGGACAAGCGGAGTGTACAATCAATGGCATCGGTGAACGTGCCGGTAATGCAGCGTTGGAAGAAATCGTGATGGCTCTGCGAACGCGCCATGATTTCTTTACGGGAATGCAGTGTGATGTGGATACCACACGAATTATGGCAACCAGCCGTTGTGTTTGCTCGGTAACAGGCAGTCGTGTTCAGAACAATAAAGCAATTGTTGGTCAGAATGCTTTTGCTCATGAATCGGGTATTCATCAGCACGGTATGTTGGCCAATCGCGAAACCTATGAAATCATGACGCCGGAATCGGTGGGGTTGACTCAGAGTCAGATGGTGCTCGGCAAGCATTCCGGCAAGCATGCGCTAAAGGATCGCTTGGTGCAACTGGGCATTGTGCTCTCGGAAGATCACCTGCAGGAACTCTTCGGACGCTTTAAGGAATTGGCAGATGCAAAGAAAGTGGTTACGGACGCGGACATTGAAGCGTTGGCACGTGGCCTTGAAATGCGCAATGACACCAAGCAGAAGTTGGTGTTCGAGCGGTTCCTTACTTCGACTGGTAACACTACAACGAATGTTTCCACAGTTCGCTTGCGTGTGGATGGCAACATAATTGAAGAAGTAGCGATGGGTAACGGTCCTATTGAAGCTTCGTTCAATGCGATCAATAAGATGCTGAATCTTCATGTAACCGTGGAAAACTTCTCTGTCTCTGCCGTCACGTCCAACGTAGATGCGCAAGGCGAGTGCGATTTGCGTGTGCGTCACAATCAGAAAGTGTATCTGGGGCGTGGCGTAGCGCAAGATATCATTGAAGCTGCGATTCGGGCCTACGTACATGCGTTGAATGGTTTGTTGGAAGATGAACAGCGCATGGCGGTTAACGCGTCTGTAATGGCGGCAGGCGGCTTGGTTTGAAATAATGCCACGTAATGAGGTGACAAAACGATCTCTCATATTGGGCATCGTTTTGTCACCTTTCTTATTTTGTGACGAGTATAACGACCTGTCAAAGAACTGAGTATTTTACTTGTTGCAAGAAGCGAAAGGAATGGAATATGGATATCGCAACGCTTGAGGTGCGTTCATTGACACTTGGCCAAACCATCTACTTGGATGGTCTTGTGCATACGGGGCGTGATCGTTTCCATAAGTATTTGCATGATGGCGGCGTGCTTCCAGAGGGGATTGATCTCGGCTCTTCAGCACTTTACCACTGCGGACCGGTCATGGTGCAGGAGGCGGCGGCCGACGGTTCCTTTCATTGGCGGATGGTAGCAGGTGGTCCTACCACTTCTTCACGTGAAGAGCCATATGAAGCAGAAATTATTGCTCGTTATGGCCTTCGAATGATTATTGGAAAGGGTGGAATGGGAGAGCAAACCTTGCAAGCGTGCAAGAAGTATGGCTGTGTCTATTTGCAGGCGGTAGGAGGAGCAGCAACGAGTATCGCCAATGCAGTTGAGGCTGTGGAAGGCGTAGATTTTCTGGAAACCTTTGGTGCGGCAGAAGCGATGTGGCATTTGCGTGTGCGTAATTTCCCTGTGACAGTAGCGATGGATGCGCACGGCCATAGCCTTTATGAACAGGTGCACGCACGTTCAGCGCAACGCCTTACGGGACT
Organism: Kiritimatiellia bacterium; assembly: GCA_017531445.1. GTDB lineage: Bacteria > Verrucomicrobiota > Kiritimatiellia > RFP12 > DVOR01 > Spyradenecus. The sequence goes on from JAFXKZ010000002.1 coordinate 50,706, forward strand.
TCTTTCCAAGTAAGTATTTTCGCTATTTGTTTTTATGTGTGCGAAGGGATTGCTCGTTGGCAATCCCTTCGTATTTTAATTCGTTTGTGAAAAGGCCTTGGTTATACCTTGGACAATTTGTCGGGCGATGCGTTTTTGTTCTTCAGGGTTGGTAATGCGAACAGAGTCTTCGGCGTTGGTAAGGAATCCTATTTCAATTAAGATTGCCGGGGCGGGGGTATCACGTAACACCTTGAAGTGCGCATGACGAACGCCTCGATCGGTGATGGTGTTTTCTCCATCAGTGTTCGTTTTTTTGAGAAGTGCGTGCTGCACATAGTAAGCTAATCGTGTGGACATCGGCAGGTGGGCATGGCCTACGAGTGGACCGCGCGGAGGAGAGTTGGGGAGAGACCCTTCACATCCGAAAGCCGGAAGCGTGTAGGTCTCCACGCCTTTCGCTTCCGGATTCGTAGAGGCGTTCACGTGAATGCTGATGAAAGCATCAATTGCAAGTGATGCGCCAAGCAGGGTCCGGTCATCAAGTGTGAGGGTGGTAGATTCATCCGGACGGGTCAGATTGACATTATGCCCGAGCTCGCGTAATAGTTGCTGCACTTCTTTAGCCACGGCGAGTGTGATTGACTGCTCAGTGAATGTTTCGTTGCGGCATCCACTATCTTTTCCGCCATGCCCGGGGTCAATTAACAGATTCAACGCGGAGGTCTTTGGGATTGCGGGGAACAACAGGGCCTGACGCAGGAGAAGGATGTCGTCTTTGCTGAGGTTTTTCCGCCCTGCAGGTTTGTTCAAATAATACTGTACTCCGTCAATTTCAGCAGGGCGTTTCCCGATGGTGAAGCAAAATTCCGAGGGTTTGTCACTTGACGGTAAAGTTAATTTTACGTGTTGGCCATCAATTGTGCGTGTCGCTTCCGGATAACCGAGTTCACGTGCAGTGGAGCGATAGGTCGAGTGGCAACCCAAGATAGAGAGCGCTGCGAGCGATAAAAGAAAAGGGAAGGCATGAGACATGGAGGGGATCCTTAAAGCGAAAAATGGAAGGTCGGTTTGGGTAAAGTTAAGGTGTGAATTCAGTGCAGCTCAAATGGACTGCGGTTGTAGAGCCATTACACCGGTGGTGCGGTGCAAGTGGGTTAAAGCAATGGCCAAGGCGTCTGCTGCGTCATTTTGAATTGGTGGAGGCAGTGCAAGGATGCGTGAGACCATAGCCTGCACTTGTGCTTTTTCGGCTCCTCCGGTTCCCGTAACGGCGCGCTTGATTTCACTTGGCGAATATTCGTAAACCGGAATGCCGCGTTGGGCGCAATTCATTACTACTACACCGCGAGCGTGGCAGAGAATCATTGCGGTACGCGCATTCTTTGCATAGAACACCGTTTCCAGTGCAGCCTCTGTGGGATGGAAGTCGTCCAAGATTTTGCCGACGGCTTCATTCAACAACTGCAACGCTTGTGACATCGGTCGCGCTTGAGGTACACGTATTGGAGCATAATGCAGTGCCCGGTAAGTCGTGCCTTTTGCACTGACGACGCCAATACCTGTTGACCGCAAAGAGGTGTCAAAGCCGATGACAATCCGTTCCAATCCCGGCATTAGAAAATCTCCAATGAGGGCCAGAAGCGCGAGGGTTCAATGCTTTCCAACTGAGCTTGTTCCGTCTCGGAAAGTGCGCTGAAGAAGTTGAGGCCGGTCATTGCTTCAATGGCGTCGATACTGGTGAAACAGTAGCGCGGATGCTTGTCTTCGCGGATTTCCTGTGGCATATACATTCCGATAACGCGCAATTTCCCGTCTTTTACGGAGGCGATAATCTTGAAAAATCCCTTCGGAATGCGCGCCTTGCCACGTTTGATATACGCCTTCTTTTCACTGGGCACAGGACCTGTGATTACCCATAGATTTTCGCCGGTTCGGGTGAGTTCATCGGCAACAATTTTTTCCAACATTCGCCATGGTCCACGATTCAGTTCAGGCTTTTGCGGCACGATGTTACTCATTAGAAAGGTTTCTTTTTGTGCCTGTTTCCCGTAACGTGTCGCAATCAGATAATTGGGTGCCATGTGCCCCCGGTCATAACCTGTACGCGTATAATCTTCCGGCGTTGGACAATCTTTTGCCTCCGGATCTATGGAAAAGGGGGGGCGTTCCGGAGGTTTGTCCAAAAGTTGTTGCGCCGGGATTGTGTATACGGCATAGACCGGATGACCGCACATGGGTGACCATCCCACCCAGTATCCCTGACGTTTTAACAAATGGATATCTTTTACCGACTTGGTGAGATCTGCTACTTCCGGCTTCCCAAAGTAGAACTTGTTTTGAGTGGGTAACGCGGCTGTGTAAATAATTTCCGCATCTTTTCCGGTTAATCCGAGGCTGTCGGTAAAATCGGCGGTGATGCGGCCGAGTTTCTCAAAGAGCGGTTCATACGTGCCGAAGGCTGCACGCTTTTCGGTTGGCAGATGGGCAAACCAGTTGCCTACGCCAAGAAAGAGTCCTGCAAGGATGAGCGAGAGCCATTTCACGGTCCTGCGAGGGGAAGGTGCAGAGTTGGCGGATTTTGCTTTTTTACGTTCGCGGGGTTGAGATTTACGCGCCATGATTTGCCTTTCGGACGAGCGCGGCTTCTGCGATGGCACAGCACCGTTTTACGGTTTCATGCTCGCGCTTGGGGAGAATGGAACACAGGTAGTCGCAGCGGAAAGGAATACATTTGCGTTCAAGCGTTAGAGCGCAACTTGCCGGAAAATAGAGCCCTCCATTGCACCATGCCACCTGAATAAATACAAAATCGGCAAAACTTTGGATGTCTTTATAGTCTACGGGCAAGGCTGATTCAATGGCTTGGGCAACCTTCTGTGAGAGCGGGGCTGTAAAGGGAAGACCCCAATACACCTCCGGATGTTCTGCGAGATACCCGGAGGTGACCGCCTGTTCCAACAAGGTAAAAATATCCAATTTGTCGGCATCGCGCACCAGATTTATCACAGCAGCTTCGTGCGCATCCAAATCCGGTGGCAACGTTTTCAAATTATGATAGGCGACCGCTTTCAGTATAACATCGCGACAGTCAGGCGAACACGCTTCCAGCCAATCGTTTTGCAGGATTTCCGAACAGCTTAACAGCGCGTGATTGATGCTCTTGCTGTCGCTGAACGTTTGATATTTGCAAAACTGCTTGAAACGCCCCACATCATGCAACCATGCTGCGATTTCTCCTGCGCCTTTCCATACATTTGGAAAGGCGGAAGACTGCATGATACGCCGGGCATTTTCCACGACACGCCCGGTGTGCGCAATCTTTAACCGGATCATATCGGATTGCGGGAAGGTGGCGGCATAGGAGTGAAAAAGATGGGAAAATGCTTCAACGTTCATTGACAAATAGTTTAGCAAAAAGCGTATTGCTGTTGCGTGAGTCTGCGGAAAGAATCGGAGAATGGGACGAAGGGATGCACTTGCTTGTGCAATGAGGCGGCGGGTTAAAACAGAAGCGCACGGCGCGAGGCCGTGCGCTTAATGTTCCGGTTCCTGAACCCTTTAGTTTGAAGCGCGGCCAGCGACACCTGCAGCAGTAGCCGCGTTGGCCTTGGCACCTTCATTCGGGCGCAAAGAGCGCACCGCCGCACCTGCACGCCACAATTCGCTGTTACGGATCTTGTCGAGCTTGGCTTCCAGACGTTCTTTGTAGTCTTTGCGGCCGCAATCGCGGATGACAGCTTTTGCTTCAGTCTTGTCGGCAACGGACTTGTAGAGCTTTTCAAAAACGGGCTTTGTGGCCTTTTCAAACTCAGGTGCCCACTTGAGTGCTCCATGCTGGGCGGTTGCCGAGCAGTTGGAATACATCCAGTCCATACCCTTCTCATCCACCAGGCGGATCAGCGACTGGGTGAGTTCTTCCACGGTTTCGTTAAACGCTTCGGAAGGACTGTGACCGTGCTTGCGGAGCACGGAGAATTGAGCGGAGAGAATCCCCTGCAAGCAACCCATCAAGGTGCCGCGCTCGCCAACGAGGTCGGAAGTCACTTCACGCTCGAACGTGGTGGGGAAGAGGTAGCCGGAGCCTACGGTGATGCCGAGAGCGAGGGTGCGATCAAGAGCTTTCTTCGTCGCGTCGATTTCGACGGCGTAGGAGCTGTTGATACCCACGCCATTGAGGAAGTTGCGACGCACAGAGGTGCCGGAACCCTTCGGAGCGACCATGATGACGTCCACGCCTTCAGGAGCTTCCACGCCGGTGAGATCGCGATACTGATAGCCGAAGCCGTGCGAGAAATAGAGTGCCTTGCCGGGAGTCATATACTTCTTAATCTGCTTCCAGACGGGCTTGATGGAGGCATCCGAGGTAAGCATCATCACGATGGTGCCGCGATTGGCTGCTTCTTCAATCTCGAAGAGGTCCTTGCCCGGCACCCATCCATCCTTAACTGCACGCTGCCAAGAGCTGTTTTTCTTCGTGCTCTTGCGCTGACCGATGATGACATTCACGCCATTGTCACGCATATTGAGCGCCTGTGCAGGCCCCTGAACGCCATAACCCAAAACGGCAACGACTTCGTCTTTCAGAATCTTCTGTGCCTTTTCGAGGGGGAATTCTTTGCGGGTTGTGATGTTCTCTGTGACATCAGCGAATTTGATCTTAGCCATAGTGTATCGTTTCCTTCAGCAATAATCATCTCTGTATTGGGATGAATTAACGGTTTGATATTATAATGCGCTATGGGATGAATGGTCAAGAGTGAAATCGTGAAAAAGCAACTTCTTTTCGCCTTCCGGGTGTTTTTCCGGATGTAAAGCGTGGTTTTTCTTTCAGCAGATTTGCCAACAGTGGCATGAGTGCTTCGGAAAAATAGAAACACAATCGGCAAAACGGCAACAAAAAAGGATTGCAACGTTTGTTGCAATCCTTCAAGATGGTGCTCGGGGGGGGACTCGAACCCCCACGGATCTCTCCACATGCACCTCAAGCATGCGTGTATGCCATTTCACCACCCGAGCGGTTAAAACGAAATAAATAATAACAAATTGCTGTGAGTATTACAAGACTTTTTTTCATATTTCCTGAAAAAGTTTTTCGTTTCTCGATAAACCGCTTTGTGCAACAGGTAAAAGCGCGTTTACTTCTCTGCGGATAAACGTCACGCAGCATCTGTATTATCGGATGACGCGTTGCGCTGATTTTCCTGAAGAGCAGAGGAGATATGGCCATGTGCGAGACAGCAGCATGATAGAAGGCCTGCGACAGGCCGGGAGAACATCGGCGATGTTGGCTATGTATTATCGCCGATCTTGGCTTTCACTGCCGCCCATCTTGAAGCGCATTGTCGCCGATACTGAAAATCCGCGTTTGCGCCTGCAGGTTACGCTTGCAGGCGCGACACTTTTTTGAAGTGAACACGGGGGAATGTACAGATTGACGGCGGCGTGCCCGACCGAGCACGGAGTGTATGTTTTGTGAAGACGCGATGCCAATCCTATTTTTCATGAATTGAAGCGCGTGCGTTACTTTACAATTCTCTGCGATACGCCTCCGTCAAAGGCGGTGTTCGGCGAAATGTGCTTCCAAAATATTGCTTGAAGAAAGTGCTTCGCGCCACGTGGCAACAGGAAGAGCCGTTCCAGCCCAGGAGAGGTCAACGCGGAATCTCCCGAAGCCCGCTTGCATGAGTTCGCGCAAATAGGGACGGGCTGACCAGGGGCGTTCATCAAACGTAATCCACAAATCTCCCAAACGCGTAAGGTGCAATCGATGTCCATCACGGTTGAACAATACGGTATTATCGGTATGCGGGCGCGTGAAAGCAATGAATTGCGGCGCATATTGTGTAATCAAAATCTCTTTCGGCAAGACCGCAGGAAGCGATTTCAAATTGGGAAGATTTGCTTCCGGTCCGGAGACATTGCCGGTAATGCCGCAGGCGATTTGGTTTGCTTCTGCATCAGGATTGATCGCATACCACGTCCAATCGGCCGTGATGTCCAGCGCATCACAGGCGGGGCTGAGGTCTTGCAATAATTGCCATGATGTCAGATCGGCGCATTCATACTTGCAGATACCTTTATCCAACAGTGTGCCAATGGTCGCACACACGGTAGTGATAGCGTTATTACGCAAGGCAGGGGGGAGGGCGAAGCGGAGCTGCTCATAGGGGACACGCTCCAACCATGGCTTCAGCTGCTCGAAATGCGTTTGGGAGGTAAGCGTCACAACGACTTGCGCAGGGAGTTCATCGCCCAAGACAGAGGGGGATTGCAATGCTGAGACTTTTAGCGTATAAGTCGCTTCAGAAACAGGTGAACGTGTAACCGTCTGGCGTGGCGCGCAGGCAGGCTGCGCGTGAGGGGTGGCTGTCAGCGCAGAGGCCTGTCTTGCCGCTTCGGCCCATGTACGCCGCGTAGCATTGAGTAAGCCCGCCGGCAGAAAAAGCCCATGGTCGGCCACCTTGAGGCGACGTAAAAAGAAGCCGTCATCGCCCAAACGCGAGAGTAGTTTGTGTGCCGCATCGGCGGTTTTTGACGTGTCTTTGGCAGGCGTTAGAACCGCTGGCGTGGAGATGTGAATGCCATTGCCGGAGAGGAGGATGGCTTCCGGCGTGAGTTCCAACGTGAGATCGGCCGGTTCAAGTGTGCGCAATTCGGTGCTGCGGGGTTTGGAAACAGGGAAGGCGCGGCGGACGGCTTGCGAAGCAGAGCAGTAAACGGTTGCCCCTCGCGGCACTTCTTTTACTTCATCGGGGAGTGCAACATCAATCCGCGTGCCTGCCGGCAGGGAGAGTGCGTTTTTGCGTGTGCGGCTGTCGCGCAATTTTAATACGGCAAATCCGATGGGGCGACCACCTTCAGGCGGGTCAATCTGCAAACCGTCGTGTTTTTCAATTGCGCGTGAGGAATCAAACGTCATCCAGCGGATGCCATCGGTGTCGCGAATCACACGCAATACGCGTCCGATCGGTGCGCCCCGGTGCCCTACACAGAGTGGATCAATAACTGCTTCCGGAGGGGTTGAGGTGCCTGTGGCATAAAGCGTGGTCCATGGCCGGGAGAAGATTGTTTGTAAGGCTTCTGCTTTCTGCGCATAGCGCGTGTCAGTAAGTTCCCCATCCAGAAGTGTGCGGTAGAGATCGGTCACTGCGGCGACGTAGAGTGGATTTTTCATGCGCCCTTCAATTTTCAGACTGGCCAACGGTAGTCGCCGGAGCAGGTCGGCACAATCAACCAAAGCTAAGTCGCGCATTGAAAAGGGGTGGGAGGAAAGAAGTTCACCTGTTTCAGAAGTGACGGTGCGGAATGATTGACGGCAGCAATAGGCACATCGGCCGCGATTGCCACTGCGTCCGGTTGTTAATGAGGAGAAAAGGCAGAGTCCGCTGATGCTGTAGCAGAGTGCTCCATGCACAAATACTTCGATTTCAATATCTGCTTTCCGACCGATTTCCGCAGCTTCTTCAAGGGAGAGTTCGCGTGCAGTTACGATGCGGACAAAGCCCATCGCTTTCAATGCGCGCGCACCGGCAAGCGACGTGCAGGCGAGTTGTGTTGAGGCGTGGAGGGGAATACGTGGAAAATCGCGATGAATCCGTGCCGCAAGTCCGAGATCCTGGACAATGACACCATCAATATTTAACTTCTGAAGCAGGGCCAACGAGGGAAGCAGGGCCTCGAATTCATGTGTTTCAATGAGTGTGTTGAGCGTGACGTAAACCTTGCGAGGACGTTCAAGATTGCGTGCGTAGGCGATGATTTGTGCGAGCGCTTCGTCTGAAAAATTGGCTGCATCGGCTCGTGCAGAAAAGCGGGAGAGCCCGAGATAGATGGCGTCTGCGCCATAGGTAAAAGCCGCAATCGCAGCATCAAATGAGCCGGCCGGAGCGAGAAGTTCGGGAAGTGGCATATGGTTGCCCCAGAAAAGGTTAGAAGAGAATGAGCGTTTTCAACGGATCGAATGCAGCTTCAATGCGATCTTTTTCATTGGAAGAAAGCGGGCAATTCGCCAGGTTTAATACGCGAAGTGATTGCCACCCGGTGAGATTTTCGGGCAGATGAGTGATTTTTGTATTACTGAGATCAAGCTCTTCCAGTCCGCATCCGAGGTCGGGAGCGACCGTTTCAAGCGGGTTGCCTGCAAGGGTAAGGTGGCGCAAGGCTTTGGGTTTTGACGCAAATGTGCGCAACAGATTGTCGGCAAGATAGAGCCGCTCAATAGTTTCGGGAAGTGGAGGAAGATGTGTGAGACGATTGTGATTCAAGCGCAGCCAACGAAGTGATGTGGACGAGAGATCGGGCAACTGGGCGAGTCGATTCCGGTCAAGATTCAAATAGGTGAGCCGATGCCATTTTCCGGCCTCTTGCGGCAGGGACATCAACTGATTGTCGGATAACCAAAGGTGTTTGAGGTGTCCGGGGATGAGATCGCCGGGCAGTAGCATCAGGTTGTTGGCAGAGAGATTGAGTGCTTCCAGAGTTTCGGGAAAATGCAACGCATAGACCCGATCTGCGCCTACGGCTCGCAAGTGTAACGCACGGACCGACTGGGTAATGGCTGGAATGGGCGTTGTACGACCTTCAAGCATGAGTGTTTCGGCATGGACACAACCAAATACCCATACAATTAAGGCAATTTTTAAGAGCGAATCTTTCAATCCCATTGGATGATTTCTCCGCATACGATAGGGGTAATCGTGCCGTCTTTGAGTTCTAAAAGAAGGGCACCGTCTTCCCGTATGCCCCGGGCGATACCGGAGGTTGGCGTATCAGAAAGTTTGACGGTGATTGGAAGATCACGCTTGCAATCGCAGGCGGCGAGTTCTTCCCGCAGTGCTTTCAACCCTTGTTTCAGCCAACGGGCATACAGTGCTTCAAATTGTTTGAGTATTTTGGCAAGCAGGACAAGGCGATCAATTTCGCCGGAGATCCGGGTGGCACGATAGGCTACGGCCTCCGGCACTTCGCCGGTGTTGAGCCCGACGCCGATGATGATACCTTCAATTCCCTGCGCGGAGGTGTGCGCTTCGCAGAGAATCCCACAGACCTTGCGCTCGCCGATAAGCACATCGTTTGGCCATTTCAAGCCGGCGTTGTTCCCCATTTCCCGTAATACAAGCGTTACCGCCAAGCCTGCCACGAGAGGGGAAGTAATGGCGATTTCGGGCGGTAATTGGGGACGGATCAACAACGAGAAGAGCAATCCTTGCCCGGGTTCCGAGAGCCAATTGCGTCCCAATCGCCCACGGCCTGCAGTTTGCACTTCGGAAACAACAAGTGTGCCTTCCGGCGCGTTCGCTTCCGCTAAACGGAGCAAGAGGTCGTTGGTGCTGGTACAGGAGGCGTGAAAATGGGAGAATCTCCCAAAGCAATCGGTTTGCAAGTAAGAGCCGAATGCTTTTTCACGTAAATAGTTGAGTAATGGAAGATCTGCTTCTGCGAAATCCAACTTCCATAGTTGATCCGGAGCACACCAACATTGGTCAATGTGTTCGTGTAACGTAGGTGCGGCTTTGTTGGTTTGAACGCAGATAAAGCCATGGAGTGTGAGCGAGAATTCCGGATAGGCGTGTTCAACGCAAGGCGCATCGGCCACAGTTTCCACAGCGATGCCAAGTTCTTCTTTGATTTCGCGGACAACCGCTTGTGCCGGTGTCTCGCCTTGTTCGATTTTTCCTCCCGGAAATTCCCATTTGAATGCCGTTGATTGGAACTTGGAGGCTCCGCGCTTTACACAAAAGACCTCACCTGCATTGTTGAAAATCAGTGCTGCCGCTACATGAAGATGCATGGATGTTTCTTTCCATTATTCGGTTAAATACGGAAGCAATGCCTCTGCCAAACGTTCATATCCTGCGGCATTTGGGTGCACCCTATCACGAAAATAACGTGGGTCTGCATAACCTTCAGGCGTGGAAATCGCCTTTCCAATATCGGCAAAGCGAATCTGTTTCCCATCGGCCAAGGTGGCTAATCGGGCATTAACTTGCGCAATAGAGGCGAGGAGATGCGGCTCTCGGCGTGGGTAGATTCCTAAAATTAAGACTTGTGCTTCGGGCTGTTTTTTTTGAACAAGGGCCACCAAAGCCGCTATGTTTGCAGCACACGCATCTGCCGAATCGCCTCTGTGTCCAAGATTGTTTGTGCCGATGTTGATAAGAATAAGGCGGGGCGAAATACCGTCTAGCTCTCCGTGCAAGATGCGATAATAAGCGTTGTCGGCGTAATCATAGCCGAAACCGAGGTTGGTCACAGATTTATTATGAAAGAGTCTTTCCCAAGCCTCTTTCCCAAAGGTGCGATGACTTGCGGGCGCACCTCCCCATTGGTGAGTAATGCTGTCGCCAATAAAAACAATCTCCGGCTTTACTTTTGCATTGCGATTCAAAACACTTTGGTGGCGTTCTTCCCAGTTGTAATCATCACGCTGTTGCGGTTCGGGGCGCAATGAGGGAGGAGGGGAGGGTAATGTATGGCAAACAGCCGGGATGACGAACATCCCGGCAATTGCAAACAAACGTGTAAATGCTCTTAAATGGGCCATTGTGCGATTGTTTTATGGCCGTTTGACGGCATCCAATTCCAGTTCAAACAAGAGATCGTCACGGCAGACATCCGCAATGATTTCTTGCGCATAATCAGTCGGAAGCCCGTTGGTTTTAAGCCAATTTTGCCATGCTGGCCGATCTTCAGGCCGCTTGATATAGGCGATTGCACGCACCGAATCTGCAAAAGACATACCACGTGTTTCAAGGATGGCTTGCACGACTTCCATCGTTAATTTCACTTGTTTGGCGGCATCATCATGATGGACAGTCTCTCCGCCCGGCGCGATACTCGCGGTGCCGGAAACAAAGACTGTCCGCCATTCCGGGGTGACAATCTCCGCTGCCCGACTGAAACTGCTCCTGTAATCCAACGCAGAGCATTGGAGTGGCGAGGCGAGCATCGCCTTGCTGGCCTTTCCGTCTTTGGGACGCATCGCGATGGCTCCGGCAATCATTGCCGCCCCAAGCGAATTTGCACATCCGATGCCTGTACTTGCCGGCACAAAGCCGCCAAAGATGTCATTCGCTTCAAAGAATTCGTCACGTACACGGTTGAGCACGTCATACCATTCTAAAAGCTTGTCCAAATAGAGCCAAGTTCTTACGACATCGTGGAAAGAAAATCCTTCATTTTTGAGGAGTTTGGAAATGTTTTCAAATACAGAACGCGCTTGTTGTTCTCTGGAGGCGGAAAGGTCATCCGGCGCAATGCCCATTAAGAGCACGTATTGCGCATACGCATCTTCGTACTTTGCTCCAACCGCTCTGCCGTTTTGCAAAATCACGCTCACGTCACCTTTGGTGGAGATGAAACGTTGAACCATCGGAGGTATGTCACCTGTAATTTCATTGGTCAACCAAATTCCCGGTACGTCTCCTTGTGGAAGTGTGGTAAGGATGGAGGGAGCCCCCCAACCATTACGCGCAATTTCTACTCCGCGTACAGGTGTTTCCAACGTCTGCCAAAGCGTACCATTCAACCATGTTAACATCGTATTCTCTCCAATGATCCAGCTGATCAATGTTCAAAGTGAAAGAATGTAAATTTCAAGATCGCTCAGTTCCTGTTCGGTTAAGTCCAAAGTTACTCCGTGATATTGCCCTTCGGGATTCCAAGTGGTGAGCACGTCACGAATAGTTTTTGCACGGCCATCATAAAGGTAGGGGGCCGTTCTCCAGACTTCTTTCAATGTGGGAACGTCAAATTTCTGTCCTTTTTCGTCTCGCGTCCCCAAGCCGATGTCATACAAAGGGGCTTCCGAGCCATCGTTGGGGTTTGCCGAAGCCGTGAAGTGAAGTTCGGGCTTATGGCAACGCGCACAGTCTGCTTTATCTGTCCGTTCAAAGATTTCTTTCCCGCGAGCAATAGCTGCTGCATTTTCCTCGCGTGCCCAAGGTGAAGGTTGCGCTTTCATGTTCATTACATAAGCATCAATGCATTGGGTGTCTTCTTCGCTGACGGCACAAAATTGAATATGACGGAATCCTGCACGATTACAATGCTTCATATCTTTGCGAATGCCCGTAATCATTGTTGGCGGTGTGACACCGCTTAGATAGAGCGTCTTACTTTGTTTCGGATTTCCAATGCCGTCATTCAACAAATCCCAGTTCAGCCCGTCAACAATTCCATCCGGATGGCACGAGGCGCAGCTCTGCCATTGCTGGAAGCACTTGGTGCCGTCATTGAAGAGCATTTCGCCGCGCAATTCCGGATTAGCCTTCAGATCTGCCAGTGCATTTCCATTGAGAGGCGTTACTTTCGGGCGGATTTGGCGGCGTTCTTTGAATGGGATTTCAACTAATGCATCTGCATAATGACAGACGAGATAAGCGCGATCATTGGTTGCCACGATGCCGCGCGGTCCATCGGCTTCAAAGGTAAAGCGACGTCGAATGCCGGTAAGGAATGAAAGATCGTTATGAACTTCCTCTGCAGAGAAAGTGACTTCGGTGACTTTCTTTCCCGCTGCAGCATCTTCCAATCGGCGATGCATCGCCGCACGATCAATCACACTCACTTCGCGTGTGCCGGCGTGTGTTACAAGGATCTGCTCGCCATTCGGTGTAACAGTTACGCCCCATGGATTTGCTGCACCCAGATCAATGTCATCCAAAAGAACGGTGTTGATGTAGGCTCCTGTAGTGCCATCGAAGACGGAGAGTGCTGCGGTATTCATCCATCCGCGCTCCAATTGTGTTGTGGGCAATTGATAACGCGCCTGCGTATGGGTAAGATAGATGTGCGCACCATCGGGAGAAGCAGCGACACCCCGCACGCCGGTTGAACCATCCGGCAGGTGGATGTGGGCCTTGATGGCAAAGGTCTCTGTCTCAATAACCGTAACTTTTGCAGCCACGTGTCCGGTTGGTTCGGTGGTGTCATCAGGAAGCATATTGATGACAAAGAGCAACTTCCCATCTTTACCGAGTGCACAGCCATGCGTTTCGCGGATACATTTGGCTGTATTAAGCAATGTTAATGATTTTGCATCGTATTGCTGCACATTGGCATCAAAGCGGTTGCAAAGGTAAACATAACGCCCATCTGTCGAAACGATGGGAGCCATCGCTCCGTTCCCTGTTACGACAGAACGTCCGTCAGAACAGAAAAGTCTGCCTTCATTTCCGTCTTCTGCGGTGTAGTAAATCGTTCCGTCAGGTGCAACCGCAGCCCCGGTTACCGGAAGTGAAACGCTGTCTTGAAACAACCCAAAGAAGCCTCCCATACGCTTAATCGCAGGAAACGAACGCAGAAGAGTGCCATCAAGCGAACGCTCCGAAACGCATCCGGAACGTTTCTCTGCGATAATCAATCGATCTGCATTTGGGGAGAGAGAAATTGTTTCAGGTGAAAGATACGTCGCTTTTAAGAGCGCGTTCATACTGAAAAAACAGGCAAGCAAGAGTGTACGTTTCATTGTCTTGACTCCAAAATAAACCACGTTCAGTATAACATGTTTCGTGTGTTGCAAAGAGGCAAAATGCAAAATCAAACGCATTGCGTCCTGCAGTAACCAAAACATCACCTTCTTTAGTATAGCACATCATTCACTTGAGGATGGGAAGAGGATTGATTTTGGAAAGAAAATCTTTTTTGCTTGACTTTATGCGGGGGGGGGTATCATGTTATTAGTGAATACTACAAGTGGAGTTTGCATACGGCTCTACTTATAAGTCAATGAAGGATGGTTGAATTTTATGGGTAATATTACGTTTTTGGGCGTTGAAGGTTCGGGTAAAACCGTTTTGACGATGGCATTGGTGAATGCTTTTAAGGCGCATGAACATGAAGGGTGGTTCTTACGTCCTGAAACGCGTGGTGCTTTTCGCTTTTTGGAACAGGACCCTTCGGAATTAAAAGAAGGAATGCTTCCGCACCAAACAACTGCCTTGCGCCAATTGGCTTGGAGTGTGGTGAAGGATGGCGAGCATCAGCAGACCTTGGATATTTTGGACTATCCTGGTGAAGTCTATCGTCTTGCTTTCTTAAATGCGGAAGATGAAAATGATCCAGACGAATTTCGTGCGCGAGTCCAAGCACATCAAGAAGAAATTAAGGGATTCTTAGGACACCTGATTCTGTCTGAACATATCTTTGTTCTCTTCAATCTCTCTGATGCGAAGGATTTAGGCTCAAATGATAAAAATCTGGATGCCGTATGGGTGACCAATGCGTGCTTAGATTATCTCCATCGATTGCCCCACAAACCACGTATTACCCTGCTTTTGACGCAGATTGATAGGTACGTGGATTTAGAACAGTGCGAATTTGACCCAAAAGTCTATGTCTCACATCACCTTCCCTTAATCGCCCACAACTTCCCTAATTTAGATGTTTATGCCGTTGCTGCTTTAGGTGCTGCAGACTCAACATTTGGCATTAATTCTATTCTTGTTCGTTGTTTGTTTAGCACCCCCGTTGTACAAGACGCAATCAATCATGTGAAAGAATGTCGTCGCAATTTAGAATACGTATTTGATTTAAGCGTTGAGGATGAAGCATTTTGTAGTCAAGTGATGAGTGCAGTTGAAAATCTCTCGTTTGATGCTCCTCATTGGAAACAGAAATTACCGTGGTTCATCAACGTAAAAGATTTAATTAATTCAACTGGGATGTTAAGCGCGGAGGATTGTCAAGAATGTAAAACAATTGTGGATAAATATCGCGCAGTGCTACAAGAGTGTGATGGTAACACTATTGACTATTCATATTTAGCTTCTTTAATGTGTGAGATGGAGGCTAAAAGTGAAGAGGCTAGCCTGCTAGTGCAGAAGATGTATTCACAATTTCATGTAGCGGCATTAAAAGCTTGTCGGGCGGATCTTGTTATTCAACAAGCAGCTAAAATTGAAAAGTGTAAATATTACGCTTCACGAAGCTTTTTAATCGTTTCCGTAATCATTTTACTCGCAACGTGTATCGTTGTTTTTGTTTGTGCGTGAGGAATTAATCGTGAAGAATCGCTATTGTAATAGTATCGCAATCCTTTGCTTGTTGGCGAGTGGATATATCGCGTTAGGTGTTTTCCCGAGGCTGCGAGAATATCGTATTGAAAAGGGATGTGTTGCGTATGTGTATGGAGATTACAAAACTGCTCTAAAATATTGTATTCCAGCAGCGAAACGTGGTCACGTGAAATCGATGGCCATTGTGGGTGAATGTTATCGTAATGGTTATGAGGTTGAACAGTCTTATTCAGAGGCGGTGAAGTGGTATCGTAAGGCCGCAGAGCAAGGGCATGCATTGGCGCAGCTTAATCTTGGCGGGTGCTATGCAGTGGGCTACGGTGTTTCGCAGTCTTGGACAGAGGCAGTGAAGTGGTATCGCAAGTCTGCCGAGCAAGGAGATGCGGTAGCGCAGTTTAATCTTGGAGTGTGTTATGCCAAAGGTGATGGTGTTTCGCAGTCTTGGACAGAGGCCGTGAAGTGGCTTCGCAAGTCTGCCGAGCAAGGAAATGCTGATGCGCAGCTTAATCTTGGTTGGTGTTATGCAGAGGGAAAAGGTGTTTCGCGGTCTCGGACAGAGGCTGTGAAGTGGTATCGCAAGTCTGCCGAGCAAGGAAATGCATTGGCGCAGTTTAATCTTGGCCGGTGTTATGCCTATGGTAATGGAGTTCGGCAGTCTTGGACAGAGGCTGTGAAGTGGTTTCGCAAGGCCGCCGAGCAAGGCGATCCGGATGCAAAGGAAGCATTGAAACGATTAGGATACTAATGTCTAACGATTCATTTTTGAGTGATTATCTTTCGAAGGGGGATGCGGGGCATTCTTAAGGACGGGGTGTACGTCCGAACACATCTTCAGGGCATTCTTGTCAGTCTGTGATGCGGGATACGGCGCAACCGATGGTGTGGGTGGAGGAGGTTGAGCCGTTACCTTCTTCAAATTTGATGGATGAGTCGTCAGAGATAGAGGAGGCGTTTAGTCGTCCTATTGTGATAGAGGGTGAACGTGCGGCGTGTCAGGAGGCGATTCGAAATTTGTCCTTTTGGGCACTCTTTTGTCGACCATGGTCAATACATTGGAAGTGGGTCTTTTGCTTGGGGGCAATTGTTTGCATTTTGACTGGTTTATTTGCTTCAAGTGATTTCATTCCGCATGAGATTTACGCCTTCTTGATGGCATTAACGGTGCCGATGACGATGGTGACCTTCTTCTGTGAACTGGACGTTACGCGTGCAGTTTCGGGTGGACGGCGGCGATGGTGGCCTTTTTCGGTGGTCTTTTGACGGTGTCAATCGCTGCGGTTTTGAATATCGGATTAGAGATAGAGGCGTGGATGGCGGGATTGACGGAAGAGCCGATTAAAGCCATCGCCTTGCTCATCTTAGCGATGTTTCCGCGTCAATTCCCTGGGATTTTGTCGGGAGTTGCTTTAGGAGTGAGTATCGGCGCAGGCTTTGCAGTGCTTGAAACGTTTGATTATGCGTATGCTTTTGGTGAAGCAGGGCGGCCGGATACGTTTGTTTTGTTATTGCGCGGTGTTCTCTCACCTTTGATGCATATGGCATGGACGGGGGCATTGGGTGGTGCGATGTGGGCTGCACGCGGACCACATCGAAGCGGATGGGCGGCACTCTCGTCTTGGCAGTTTTGGGCGGTGTTTGGTGCCATGATTCTTTTCCATTGTATTTGGAATGCGGTGGGCTTAATCAATTATTTGGCGATTGCCTTATGGAGTATTATCTTCCACTACCTTAAGAAAGGTTTCGCAGAGGTCTCGAATTGGGAATTTGAAGGACGGATT
This sequence comes from Kiritimatiellia bacterium, assembly GCA_017531445.1. GTDB lineage: Bacteria > Verrucomicrobiota > Kiritimatiellia > RFP12 > DVOR01 > Spyradenecus. The sequence goes on from JAFXKZ010000002.1 coordinate 67,483, forward strand.
GTGTAACATGATGACATTACCTTTAGCGATTTACACAGCAAATCATGGGTTGGCATGGACTTACCCAAAGCAAGAGATTGGTTTTGCAGAATTGGATTCCTGTCGTACGGCATTGGCACCTTTGCCTGACTTTGATATGGGTGAGGCGGGTTATGAAGGTGTTTGGGTGACGGCAGAGCGCGTCTTTGCGGTGGTTTGTCAAAGTGCGCCGAAATGGGGTTTTAGAGGACGTGATGCGACTTATCTTGCGGTCACCTGGATGACGCGTGAAGAGGCGAAGGGGGTTGATTTTGAAGTCCTGCTTTCTCATCCTGCATTGCGTACCCCCACGAAGAATCCGCCATCGTTTATTGAGGTTCATCAAACGCCATTTAGAAGTTGTCCAATTCAAGAATTGTCAACTGTGCTCCCCAGTTTTCAGTCAGTTGATGCTTTGATTTCTGCTTTGCCAATGAATCAAACGGCAAAGATTAAACGGATATTGAATATGTCTTCGGTTACCTGTCGGTATGAAACGATTGGATCGACCGGGTTCCCTCAACAAACGGTATCTCCGGTGTTTTCGCTTCCGGAGCAACCTCCGGAGCCTTCTGTGCCGCGGGAGGTGTCAAATCCAACGAGGCTTACCCCGGCACCATCGTTGATATCGATGATCCTTTTGATTTTCACACTCATTCTTTTAGGTTTTTCGCTTTTATTGAATCTCTATTTGGGATGGGAGTGGCTCAATCAACGGCCGGAATTGAAACGAAACGTTCAGGAAACGATTGAAATGCAAGTGCCGACCGGACAATTGAAACAGACAATTTACAGTGTGAAAGAAGCGTTATTTCAAAAGAAGAAGCATACAACAACCAATGAGATCAATACGATTGGTCAACCTCTCTTTGAGACGTCGCTCAACGAAGAAGGCTTCCCGGCCGCTCTTTCAGTAACGAATAGCGCAACTATTATTAAAGCAGTTGATATTACAGCAGAAACAACAGAAGAAAAGAGGTAAATCATGAACGAAGCCGAAAAATTCCTGCAAGAACACCTTGCGAAAGCGCAACGACCCCAACCCTCTGCGCCACAAGTTCAGACGACACCATTCGCATCAGGGGCGCAAAATGACAGTGCCGCTGTCGTAGGTAAACAACAGATGGTGTCAATGGGAGAAGCATTCAAACGCTTTTGGGTGAATTGGAGTCTGAATGGACGTTCATCGCGTTCCGAATTTTGGTTTGCAGTATTAGCAAATTTTATTTTAGGTTTTCCAATTGGAATTGGAATAGCCGTAATTGGAGTGATTGTTCCTGCACTCGCAGAAGTGGCAGATATTCTTTTTTCGTTGTTGATATTATGGCCGGGTATTGCTATCGTGGTACGGCGATTACATGATATTGGGAAGTCTGGGTGGTGGTATTGGATTTCCCTTATCCCATTTGTAGGATGTTTAATACTTTTGATTTTTATGTGTCGTGCTAGCGAGCCGTATGAAAATCGATATGGGCCAGTGCCGAATGTGCGGTGAGGGAAGAACCCTTTTCTTCAAAAGCCTTTAGTGGCGTAACCTTGCCCCTGAAAGCGGGCACTGCCGGAGCTTTGTAGAGTGGAGTCCGTTAATATTGACAAATGTGCCCGGCGAGATGCGGTTTTAAGATGGGCGAAATCGGGAATGCGTTTCGCCGATGTTGAAACCGCACATGGGCGATGTCGCCGTTAATGTTTCGCCGAAAGTGAAAACGAATGGCCGCAAGCATCATTGCTACGGCCATTCGTTTCAATAAGAGGGAATGAAATACTTTAACGCGCCTGGGTGGCAAAGGCGTATGCGTTCTTGAAGAGTTTCATCCAGGGGCCTTCCTCGCCTCCGGCAAAGGTGCCGTCGTCATAAGAAAGCTGAATGGAGCGGAAGCTGCGTTCCGGATGCGGCATCAGGATTGTGGCGCGGCCGTCTTCCGAGGTAAAGCCGCAGAGTCCACCCTTGGAACCATTCGGATTCCATGGATAGATTTCGGTGGGGTTGCCTTTGCCATCAACGAAACGGAGGGCGCGGGTCGCTTTTTCCGCATCCGTCTCGCATTCAAATGCCACGCGCCCTTCGCCATGTGCAACGGCGATGGGGAGACGACTGCCTGTCATACCTTTGAGAAGGACGCTGGGCGAATCCAGCACTTCAAGTGTGCAGTAACGGCCTTCAAACTGTTCGGAATTATTCCGTACAAAGCGTGGCCAGTGTTGGGCTCCGGGGATAATATCTTTGAGCTGCGAAACCATCTGACAACCGTTGCAAACGCCAAGTGTGAAGGTGTCGGGGCGTTCAAAGAAGCGGCGGAACATTTCTTTGAGATCTGCATTAAAAAGAATGCTGCGCGCCCAACCTGATCCTGCGCCGAGTACGTCACCATATGAGAAGCCGCCGCAAGCGACCAAACCCTTGAAGTCGTCAAGATTGACACGCCCTTCAAGCAAATCAGTCATATGCACATCGATTGCTTCAAAGCCGGCAAGTGTAAAGGCGGCAGCCATTTCAATATGACCGTTAACGCCCTCCTCGCGCAAAATAGCCATCTTCGGAGCCGGAGTCGTTGCTTTGGGGGTATCTTCCGCATTCAAGGGATAAGTGACCTTGAAGTTCAAGCCGGGGTCGTCGGTGAGACCGGCAACGTCATATTCCATCTTTGCACAATCAGGATTGTCGCGGAGTGCTTGCATATGGTACGTGGTTTCCGACCACGCCTTACGGATGTCGGCAAGCGATTCGTCAATGGCCGGTTCGTCATTGACTGTAATCTGGAGTACGGGTTCTTCTTGTGTCAAGCCGATCCACGCACCATTGACGCCATGCTTTGTTAAAATCGCTTCCACGTCCGCAGCATTTTCCTCCAGCACTTGAAGCACTGCGCCGAGCTCTTCATTGTAAAGAGCAGAAAGCGCATCCTTGCCGGTAAGATTAACCGCTACGCCTTTGCCGCCGGCCATCGCCATCTCGGCAAGCGTAACGGCAACGCCACCGTCAGAACGGTCGTGATAGGCCGCAACAAGACCACGTTCAACCATTTCCTGCATTGCTTCATAGAATGCGCGAACGCTTTCTGCGCTTTCCATATCCGGCACAGTGTCACCTATCTGGTTGTAAACTTGAGCCAAAGCAGATGCACCGAGACGTTCCTTTCCATTGCCGAGGTCTACCAGCATCAGGCGGGAAAAACCGGGTTTCAAATCGGGCGTGACGTCTTTGCGGGCATCCGTTACAGTGGCGAAAGACGAAACAATCAATGAGAGAGGCCCCACTTGTTTGTGCTCTTTCCCCTGCGAATCTTTCCAAACCGTACGCATGGAGAGTGAATCTTTGCCTACCGGAATGCAGACGCCCAAGCGGGGGCAAATGTCCATGCCGACGGTTTCCACTGTGTCAAAGAGACGCGCGTCTTCGCCCTCTTCGCCGCAAGCCGCCATCCAGTTGGCAGAGAGTTTAATCGTGCCGATAGGGCCGATCGGAGCCGAGGCAAGCTGGAGAATTGCTTCGCCCACAGCCATACGTCCGGAAGCCGGGGCATCAACGATTGCAATGGGGGTGCGCTCACCTGTTGCCATTACTTCGCCTGTTGTTGTCTGATAGCCCGTAACCGTGAGCGCGTGGTCGGCTACCGGAAGCTGATACTTGCCGCACATTTGGTCGCGGTGAACCATGCCCGTAATTGTGCGGTCGGTAATGGTAACAAGGAACGTTTTATTGGCAACGGCAGGGAAACGCAGAATACGTTGGAGTGCCGCCGCAGGAGTAATGCCTTCCAAGTTTAATGACGTTGTGGGAAGCGTAATGTGTTTGACATCGCGCACCATGCGTGGCGGTTTTCCAAGCAAGGTTGAAATATCCATGTCAATGGGATTGTCGTCAAAGTGTTCATCATGGAGCACCATGCGCCCATCATCACGCGTTTCACCAATAAATGCGACCGGGCAACGCTCGCGTTCGCAGAAGCTCTCAAACAAGACTTTGTCTTCTGCACGGATGGCAAGTACATAACGCTCTTGCGCTTCACAGCACCAGATTTCCATCGGGCTCATGGAGATTTCTTCATTATGCACCTTGCGGAGTTCAAAGTCTGCACCCGTGGCTTCAACCAACTCCGGACAGCCATTTGAGAGACCGCCGGCACCAATGTCATGCAAAGAAAGGATAGGATTGGACGAACCGAGTGCAACACACGCATCAATTACACCCTGACAACGGCGTTGCATTTCAGCATTGCCGCGCTGTACGGAGTCGAAATCAAGCTTTGCTTCGTTGGTCCCGGAGGCCATGGAACTCGCCGCACCGCCACCGAGCCCGATACGCATTGCAGGACCTCCGATTTGAACTACGAGCACGTGTGACGGGACCTCTTTCTTAAGCACTTGGTCGTGGCGGATATTACCCATGCCGCCGGCGAGCATGATCGGTTTGTGGTATCCCCAATATTTGCCGCAAGCTTCTTCTTCAAGTGTGCGGAAGAAGCCGCAAAGTTGCGGACGACCGAATTCATTCCCGAACGCGGCTCCGCCGATAGGGCCTTCCATCATGATACTCAGTGCAGGAGAAAGACGTTCCGGACGCTCCGCATAATCCTTTTCCCATGGTTGCAGAAAGCCGGGAATCCGCAGGTCGCTTACACAGAATCCGCAGATACCGGCCTTGGTACGCGAACCGATGCCGGTGGCACTCTCATCGCGGATTTCACCACCTACACCGGTGGCTGCGCCGGGATAGGGGGAAATTGCGGTGGGATGGTTGTGCGTTTCCACCTTCATCAACATTTCAATCTGATCCTCTGCGAACTTGTAAGTGTTGTCCTTCGGATCTGCTTGAAAGGCCATTGTACGAAAACCATCTATCACACCGGAATTGTCTTTATAGGCGACTTGTGTGCCTTCCGGATGCAACGTGTGGGTGTTCTTAATCATGCCAAAGAGCGAAACATCACGCTTTTTCCCATCAATAATCCACTTGGCGTTGAAGATTTTATGGCGGCAGTGTTCAGAATTGACCTGACCAAACATTGTCAATTCGGTGTCAGTAGGGTTGCGTTGAGCTTTCGTATAGGCGGTGAAGAGGTAGTCGATCTCCGGGTCGCTCATTGCAAGACCAATTTCTTTATTAGCCTGAACGAGTGCGTCACGTCCTTGCCCTAAGACGTCGAAAATCTTTCCTTTTGCCGGGCGGGCATTGACGAAAAAGGCCGGTAACTCTTCGGTAACAAAGACGCCCTCAATCATCCGGTCGTGCAGCACATTCAATGCGTCTGCACTAAGTTCTGCGCGTGAAAGCACCTTTCCGTTTTGGGAAACAGTCATGTGCATTGCGTGCTCAACGCGCCGCACCCCACGCACACCGCAATAGCGGAAGATGTCGGTCGCCTTTGAGCTCCACGGCGAGATCGTGCCTAATCGAGGTGCAACGAAAATTCCTTCAGCCGGAAGTGCCAACGATGCGTCCGCGTCTAAAAGTGTGCACGCCTTTGCTACCGCTTCTGCTGTCAGGGCTGAAGAGGTTTGCAATAAGTAGATCCATCGTGTCTCAATCTCGCAACCTTGCAAACCGATTTCGGAAAGACGCTTCTTCAAAGCATCCACGCGGAAAGTTGAAAGTGCGGTTTGTCCGACTAAAAATTCAGTTGCCATAAGTTTTTCCTTACAATAAAAGCGACTCATGAAAAGCACTTATTATTGTAGCATAAATGGCATAAGAAAGAACCGGGTTTTGGCAAGTCTATTTCGGTAAACGGCATGAATGTTTGCTGGGGAGAGATTCGGGCGCATGAGCGATTTCATCACTTACGGATTGGAATATTACAAAGGCAAGACGTATTTTTGTCTTTAATGCGGCTTGTGGTTGCAAGGTGGTGGATTGGTGACAGTGTGTTATTCGCGGAGAAAACGGTGATGAAATTACTTGCGGCCAGGAGCTTTTTGTTTTTTGAGATGGTGGAAAAGCGGATGCGTGTGTCACAGAAGGAGGTCAATGCTTGGCTGCCGCGTAAATCAGAAGCCTTCTGAATGAGGCGCATGTGTGGGTATGGAAAACATTCAAAAAGCTTGCTAATGGCAAAAAAAGAAACCGCGCAGAACATTTGATCTGCGCGGTCACAACAACACGAAAGGAGTGTTTATTACTCTAAAAATGGCGGGAGGGACGGGGCTCGAACCCGCGACCTCCGGATCGACAGTCCGGAGCTCTAACCAATTGAGCTACCCCCCCAGATTGGGGACTTTCTTCTTCAAAATGGCGGGAGGGACGGGGCTCGAACCCGCGACCTCCGGATCGACAGTCCGGAGCTCTAACCAATTGAGCTACCCCCCCGGATGAAGAAAGTGCGCATATAATATCACAGGTTCTGTATTTGTGCAAGGACTTTTTTTAGAAAAGTTTCTGTTTTTCAAAAAACGAACAGCCCGGAGAGTTGTGCCATATGGTGCGGTCTCTTTGAGAAACATTCCTGTTTTTGCAAAATGAGCCGCACAAAGGAGGCAAACCTGGAAGCGTTGAGAGGTGGAAATGATTCCGGGATTCTTACAAAACGAATTACGCAAAGGGGTGTAGCAATGGGGATATAAGAAAGCTGTCGGGCAGACGAAAAAGCCGCAAGGTCTTGCCCAACAAAAACTCCCATACAAGCGTGAATCTTTGTATGGGAGCTTGCGGTGTTTGCGGACGTACGGTTTACAGGCTCTGCACGTACGTTGGGCAATCAGTGGATTTGCAGCAGGTCGCGATATTTCGGCAATGGCCAACGCTTATCATCAACTTGCGTTTCAAGGGTGTCGGCAGCGGTGCGTAATGTCACCATCGCTTGCAGAATAGCTTTTGCGTCTTGTGTCAGGGCTTTTTCAAGAGAAGCGCATCCTTTGTGCAACGCATCCAGTCCTTTGCCAATGGCGTCCGCTTTTTCTTTAAGGCTTTCAATGCCGTTTTTCAAGCCTGCTTGCTTGGTTTCCAGCAGAATGTGTGCCAATTGTCCGAGTTCTTCCACGGCCGCAGGTTCAAGAATATTCCGCGCGGTTTCGAGTGCAACTTTCCCCTCAAGCCGCACTTTCCGGGAGTATTCCGCGTGGAAAACATCGTAGCGCGAACGCATTTCCGTGGGGTGAAGGACGCCACGGGAGGCAAAGAGTGCAAGGTTTTTTTCTTCCAAAAGCACGGCGAGGGCTTCCGGAACGGTGCGCAGATTTGGAAGACCGCGTTTTTCGGCTTCTGCCACCCACGCGGCGGAATATCCATCACCATTGAAGATGACGCGCCCGTGTTTGCGGATAATCTCTTGGATGATGCGCTCCAAGCCTTCATGGAAGGTTGCTTTCGGAAGGGTCGCGATCGCCTCGGCAATGTGCTCGATGGAGTCTGCCACAATGGTATTGAGTGCCATGCAAACGCCGGAACAATTTTGCGAAGAGCCCGGTGCGCGGAATTCAAATTTATTTCCGGTAAAAGCGAAGGGGGAGGTGCGGTTGCGATCGGAAGTGTCGCGAGGAATTGGCGGCAAAGTGTCTACGCCAACGCGCAATTTCCCCACTTTCCCATTTTCTTCACTGGCAGTTTCGCCTTGTTCAATACGCTTGATGACTTCGGTGAGTTCATCGCCCAGGAAGATGGAGATAATCGCCGGCGGAGCTTCCAAAGCTCCCAATCGGTAATCGTTCCCGAAGTGTGCGGTAGAGGCGCGCAGCATATCTGCATGGAGATCGATTGCGCGAATCACCGAGGCCAATACCGAAAGGAAAATGGCGTTGTCTTGCGGATTTTTTCCGGGGTCGAGCAGATTCTTGCCGTTGTAGGCGACCGACCAATTGTTGTGCTTGCCGGAGCCGTTTACACCTGCGAAAGGTTTTTCATGCAACAGGCAGACCAAACCGTGGCGATCGGCGACGTTGCGTAAGGTCTCCATCACCAACATATTGTGATCAACTGCCAGATTGAGCTCTTCAAACATCGGCGCGAGCTCAAACTGTGCCGGGGCAGCTTCGTTGTGCCGAGTCTTGGCGGGGATGCCCAGACGCCACAATTCGCGCTCGACTTCTTCCATGAAAGCAAGCACACGCGGCTTGATAGATCCGAAGTAATGATCTTCCAGCTGCTGATTCCGAGCCGGCGGAGCTCCAAAGAGCGTCCGCCCGCATTGCATCAAATCCGGGCGTTTCAGATAAAGGGATTTATCCACAAGAAAGTATTCCTGTTCCGCGCCCAGGGTGATGATTGCATGACCATCCGGTTCGCCAAAGCAGGCCATCAACTTGCGGACGGCTTTGTCCATGGCTTGCATGGAGCGTAACAGCGGCGTTTTTTTATCCAGCACTTCTCCGGTATAGGAGCAGAAAACGGTGGGAATACAGAGCGTGGCACCATTGGGATGCCGCTTCACAAAAGCAGGAGAAGTGACATCCCACGCGGTATAGCCTCTGGCTTCAAAAGTGCATCGTAATCCTCCGGAGGGGAAACTGGAGGCATCGGGTTCGCCCATGATAAGGTTCTTCCCGGAAAACCGTGCGATTGTTTCTGCCGTACCGACCGGTTCAAAGAAGGCATCGTGTTTCTCGGCAGTCGTGCCGGTGAGCGGTTGGAACCAGTGGGTGAAGTGGGTCGCTCCACGCATCATTGCCCATTGCTTCAGCGCGTGTGCCACCTCGTTGGCGATGGAGGGATCCAGCGGAGCCCGATCGTTCATCGTGTGCAGTAAGGTTTCAACAGTATCTTTTGCAAGATACTCACGCATTGCCTTTTCATTGAAGACATCTTCGCCGTAAGCAATATCCAAGGGGCTGGCTTCCATAGGTGTGCTCCATTCAGATTACGTCAATATCTCTACAGTATAACATATTTCCATCGATTTTGCTTCATACAAATGCTAAACGTAAAGCGGAAATGTAAATGACGACAGAGGGTAGGACATGTGCTGTGCGGTAAAGCAATCGCGCCGGTAAAACGCTTTTTGGGAAGGGTGGGGCGTGTGACGGAGAGGGGTGTCCGGGGAAAAGGTGGGGCGTGTGATTTTGAACTTCGGCGACATTGAGGGGGCAATCGCGCCGAAATCACTGCGCAATGTCGCCGATGTCGGAGTTGAATATCGCCGAAGTTCAAAAAGGCTTCCGCTCGGGAAGAGAGGGAAGAGGGGGGAGCCAGCCGCCATATGCCACGAAGGTATGTTTTCCGGCGAATGGCACTGGTTTTTGATCTCATGGAGAATCTTGCGGAAAGTGGAGCGGTTGATTTCAACAGGAGGGCGTTTGCTATAATGAAGACATGATGGAACGCGCAATTCTGCACATTGATATGGATGCTTTTTTTGCTTCGGTGGAGCAACAAGATCACCCGCAATGGCGCGGAAAACCTGTGATTGTCGGTGCGCTTCCGGGACAACGCGGGGTTGTTTCCACGTGTTCATACGAGGCGCGGGGCTTCGGTGTGCATTCTGCGATGCCGTCGGCAAAGGCGGTGATGTGTTGCCCGGAAGGGATTTTTGTAAAACCGCGAATGACGCGTTATGTTGAAGTCAGCCGGGCGGTTTTTGCGATTTTTTCCACCTATACGCCATTGGTAGAGGGGTTGAGTGTAGACGAAGCCTTTTTGGATGTCAGCCATGTGCAACGCCTGTTTGGAACACCGCGCGAAATCGCTCAGACGATTAAACGGCGCATTCGCGAAGAACTCGGTTTGACTTGCAGTGTGGGAATTGCGCGTAACAAGTCTTTGGCAAAGATTGCCAGTGAGGAACGCAAGCCCGATGGTCTCTTTGAAGTTCCGGAAGATCAAGTCGCGATGCTGTCATGGTTAGGTAAAAAACCATTACGCGTGTTGTGGGGTGTGGGGCCGAAGTGCGCAGAAGTGTTGGAGCGGCATAGTTTGAAAACCGTACGCGATTTGCAGGCGGTGGAATTGAAACGTCTGGAGGAATGGTTGACGCCTGCGCTCGCTGCGCATTTGCATACGCTTGCGTTTGGGAAGGATGCGCGCCCATTGGTGATGCATCAACCCGACAAAAGTTATTCGCGGGAGCACACCTATCCGGAAGATATCCTGGACAGGGAAACAATGCGGTACGATCTGCTTCACATAGCGCAAGACGTGGGGCGGCGATTGCGTGAGGCAGGCCTCTGGGCTAAAACCGGCCGTTTGAAAATCCGGTATACGGGCTTTCGCACGGTCACACGGCAAGTGACGTTCCCTTGGCCGCTCTGTGATGACTTCGCTTTGCGCGATGCAGCGTGGAAACTTCTGGATGCATATTTGGAGCCCGAGATCCCGGTGCGTTTGATCGGTTTCGGTGTGGAGCACTTAACCGATTCGCCCTCACCCTACGATGCAGACGACCTGTTTGCAACGCTTTCCGGTGAAGCGCATCCCCGGCAGCGGCAGGAAACTATTTCCAAAACGATGGATCAGCTCAGAAAACGCTATGGAAATGCGATTCGTGATGCTTCTTCGGTTATCCCAAAGGCTCAAGATGATAAATGAACAATTAGGGGACGCTGCGGGTAAATAAAAAAGGTGTTTCAAGCACTCCGACGTATGAAAGAAAGTCCCGGATAGCGGTTTCAGCAATGCGTCTGTCACCGACAGTTTGTCAGCATTTAGGCTGTTGTTTCATCTATCGAGACGGGAGAACGCGAGAAATGCCCGTCGTTACACCCCCGGGATTTCAGATAAACACTTAATGCTTGGCTTCAGTTTTGAGGGCGAAACGCACGCGCCAGAAAATGTGGCATAGGCGGAGGGACAGGGGCGCACGTAAAGCGTTCCAATCCAGCTTCGGCCATCCAGCGGCTGAGTTCTTCTGTAGAGAACACCCAACCATTATCGGTGGTAAGTGCCATATTGACGGCAAAGAGTGCCGCGAAAGGCGGTGAGGTGTGATCTGCTTCGGTCATCAGATCAAGCACATAGAGGCTCCCGCCCGGTTTGAGTGCGCAGGTGGCACGCTTGAGAATGGAAACAATGGCTTCAGGGGATTCTTGATGTAAACATCCGAACAGCGTCACGGCATCGTAGGTATTGGCGGGATAGGTGTCGGTATGATAGTCTCCGGCATGACAGGTGATGCGGTCGGCACACGGCGCGGTAATCTCCCGGGCGACTTCGGAAATCGCCGGGAGATCATAGGTGTCGCAGTGCAGTGTGGGGTCATTTTGTGCCATGAGCAGCGCGTAGGTGCCGGGGCCTCCTGCCAAATCAAGGACACGGGCTCCTTTGGGGAGGTGCAATGCCGGGATGACGGCTTGTCCAATACCCATGGCACGGCCATGCATGGAGAGCGCGAAACGGCGTGTGCGTTCGCGGTCATCGCCGAGATGGATTTGCGGTGCTTCAACGGGCTTCCCGTTGCGAACAAACGCGGTGAGTTTTCCCCAGGCCGGATAGACATCGCGATTGTAAACGATGGCACGGGTAAGATCGTGGGGCGAACCCTTGACAAGGGTGGCAGCGGTAGCGGGCGTAAGCGCGTAGATGTGGTGGCTTTTTGTGAGCAGACCGATGGCAACTGCGGCATCTAAAAGAAGGCGCAGACCGCGAATATCCGCACCGATTTGCTTGGCAAGCACCTCAACGGAGGGGTTTTCGGTGGAGGCAATATGAGTGAAAAGATCGAGTTCCAGCGCAGAAAAAAGGATGGAAGAACCGTAAAATGCACTTGCAAGTTGGATAATTTCAGGGATTTGAAGCGACATGAGAACACCTTTGTGCGAGTGATAAGAAGTGCAGAATGAACGCACGCTGACAGTATAGCATAATGCAGTTCAGTTACAAAAACGCCCATTTTCGGGAATGGGGTGACGAGGCCTTACGATTTGGGTTTCACCGTTCGGCGGGTGGCGATGGCTTGAGTGGGATCTTCCGGCCAGTAGTGTTTGGGATAACGTCCACGCAAATCTTTACGCACAAGTGCATAGCCGTTGGCCCAGAATGAGGCAAGATCGGAGGTAACTTGCACGGGACGTTGGGCAGGGGAGAGAAGGTGAAGCAAAATGGGAATTGAGCCTTTGGCCAAGCGGGGCGTGGCGGTCAAGCCGAAAACTTCCTGGATTTTTACCGCGACATAGGGTTGCTCCCGGTCATAATGGATCCGCATATTTGATCCGCTCGGCACCCGGAAATGGGTGGGGGCTTCGCGGTCAAGTTCGTAAGACGTGTGCCCGGAGTGCTCAAGCAGGAGGAGGATAATATCCTGTAACGTGCGATTGGGTGTTTGGGCAAGCGTATCGATGAGTTGCGTTTCTTCAAGGGTAGGAAAGGCCGCCTCCGGGAGGGCTTTGCGAAGGAATGCGATGCGTTCGGAGAGACGTTTGGCTTCAGGGGTCCACGGCAAGCCCTCATGCTTCAAACGGCATTTCTCCGCCTCGATTTTCAATTCCGGAGGAATCGTCTGCAAAGGTTTGGATTTGATGACGATCGCACCATAGGCGGTTTCTTCTGCTGCAATCAGGCGTTTGGAGACTTTGTCCCATTCGATGTGGTTGCGCGTTTGCGGGGAAAGAAGGGCCAAGTCTGCTTCCGACAGAGGAAATGCCCAGCGGATGACTGCCTCTGCTTCTGCATCGGTCATGCGTACGGCAAAGAGCCATTCTTCATTCAGGAGCAGTGAGTGAGAGGGAAGCGTTGCGCCGAAACCTGCGGAAAGTAAATAGCGTCCTGCGGTGCTGCGTCGTCGGGCCAAATGTCCGGGGAATGCCCAGAGTAAATAAGGCACAAGCGCATGGATGGGGAGCTTTGGGGTCGGGTTGCCGCCTGCCCATTGGGTGGCTAAACGCCAGATTTCATGTGGACGCGTTTGTAAAACGGTGGCAACCACTTCGCGAAAATCATGCAATGTGCGTAACGATGAAATGCGCTCGCCCTCTGAACAGATGGCGGCAAGGAGCGCACCGCCGGCGCGATCAATGGCGCGCATACGCAGTATCATTATTGAAAGTGCCGGGTGGGTTGGAATGCGAGCGATGTGATGGCCGTCAACCGTGAGCCGGGATTCAATATCAATTGCTCCGAGAGACCGGAGCGTTTTCAGTGCGTATTGCCACGAAGAAGGGGGGGGTGGGGTGAGCCAATTCAGCGAAAAAGACCCCCATTCTGCACATAAGAGAGCCGTTTGTGTGAGGTCGGCACTGAGGATTTCCGGTTGGGAGATTTTGGTAAAGGTAACTTCTTCCTGTTGATTCCATAGGCGGTAACAGATGCCGGGAGCGGTACGTCCGGCGCGTCCTGTGCGTTGAATAATGCGATCCATCGGGATACGTTGTGTCACGAGACGGGTCAATCCATTGCGAGAGGAGAATTGAGGAAGCCGGGCAAGCCCGGTGTCAATGACAACAGTGACGCCTTCAATTGTGAGTGAACTTTCGGCGATGGAGGTGGCTAAGACAATCTTGCGTTCGCCCGGAAGTGGTGGAGCGACTGCCGCATCTTGCTCTGCGTGTGACAAGGCAGCATAGAGCGGAGCAATACGCGTGTCGGCAGGGAGGTCTTCAGAATCCAACGTTTCTGCAAGCATTTGAATCTCGCCTTCGCCCGGGAGAAAAACCAGTATTGAACCGGACGTTTCGGACAACGCTTTCCGTATCGCAGTGGCAGGGGAAACCGCTCCGCACCAACGAATCTCAACGGGATAGGCTTTCGCCGGAATCTCAATAAATGCTGCATCAGGAAGAAGATTGCCTTGAATCGTAGCGGACATAATGAGAAGGCGTAAGTCCGGCCGCAGACTTTCTCTTACTTCTTTAAGCAAGGCGAAGGCGACATCCAGCGGCAATGCGCGCTCGTGAAACTCATCAAAGACAATCAAGCCTGCGTCACTCAATTCCGGATCGTCCAGAATTTTTCGGGCCAGAAGCCCCTCTGTGAGGAATTCAATCCGGGTGGATGCGCTGATACACGTATCGTGCCGCACGCGCCAGCCAACGGTTTCTCCGGGGCGTTCGCCACGCTGTGCGGCGATATAGGCAGCGGCTCTTCGGGCGGCAAGGCGGCGGGGCTCAAGTACAAGAATCTTCTTTCCTGCCAACCATGGCTCATCGAGAAGCGCTGGCGGAATGGTCGTAGTTTTGCCGGTTCCCGGTGGAGCAGTCAATATCACTGGCCTGTTCTCGGCAAGTGCATGACGGAGTTGTGTCAGGTTAAGTGCCATATGTGGTAAGTGGAGGAAGCTGAAAAGGTAAATCTAACTTCGCTATGGCGTTGCGGAACGTTTCCTTTGAGTGAAAACGGTTTGCCGAAGAAAGGCAAACCGTTTAGGGCGCAGTGTTGCAATGCGTGTCACGGGAAGTATTACCGAAAAAGCTCAACTTTCAAAGCGAACAGTCGCTGCATACGCATGGGCGTCCAGCCCTTCAAGTTTGCCAAAGGTTTCGATGGCTTCGCGTGTCTCTGCCAAATCTTCCTTTGTGAATTGGACAAAGGAACTTCTGCGACGGAACGTTTCTGCGGTCAAACCGCTGAACATTCTTGCTGCACCTCCGGTGGGAAGTACGTGACTGGGTCCGGCGACAAAATCACCCGCGCTTTCGGGGGTCCAGTATCCGACAAAGACTGCTCCGGCACAATTGATCATCGGTAGAAGCATGTCGGCATTGGCGGTTTGCAATTCCAGATGCTCGGCAGCGAAGCGGTTGCAGAGTGCAACGCCATCGGTGGAAAGATCGGGAACAACGGCGAAGAGCATTCCGTTATTGGCAATCATTCGTTCAATGATTTCACGACGGCTGCGGATTTTGGTTTGGGCGATGACCTCTTCCTTCACTGCGTTGGCGAAGGCATAGGAATCGGTAATCAGGAGACTTTTTTCATGACCGCTGCCATGTTCTGCCTGAGAAAGGAGGTCGGCTGCGACCCATTTTGCTTTGGCATTCTCATCGGCAAGCACACAAATCTCGGAGGGGCCTGCCACTTGATCAATTGCAACGGCTCCATAGACTTGGCGTTTGGCGGCAGTTACGAACGCATTTCCCGGCCCGGCAATGAGTTCAACCGGCCGGATTCCTGCTCCATAAGCCATCATACCAATGGACTGAATACCGCCGACACGATAAATCTCTGTCGCTCCGGCTACGCGCAAGGCATAGAGCAATGGCGCGGCGACCTGCAAGCCATTGCGGCTGGGTGTGCAGGCGACAATTTCTTTTACGCCGGCGGCTTTGGCGAGAATGACAGTCATCAGTGAGGTCGAAGCAAGAGGGGCTGTGCCGCCGGGAATATACATACCCACACGATCCATCGGATGATACCGTTCGCCCAAAAGACCGCCCCGGGGTGTCGGCATTGTCCAATCTGGACGCAAACCTGCTTTAGCAAAGCTTTCGATCCGCTCGGCTGCCTGATGGATGGCGCGCTTGACCGTATCGTCACATGCAGCTTCTGCCTGGTCAAGTTCTTCTTCGCTGACGCGCATTTCGGCAGCAGTCATTTCGGCGTTGTCAAAGATTTTGCACGCGTCAAGGACGGCCTCTACACCACGTGTGCGGATATCTGCCAGACATTTTGCAGCTGCCGCTTCCGCGGTTTCGTCAAAGGCCGGACGTTGTAAAAAGGTCTCTACTGTCGCTGAGGGTGCGCTTTCCTGCCATGGCTGGATTTGAATAAGATCGGGATTCATTTTTACTTTCACCTCTGTCGGGTTGGTGATACGTGTCGATGCGCTGCAATTGGTGAAATTATTGTGCGGAAGTTGCCGGTGTTTCGGCAGCACTTTCGTTTGTGCCTGCCTCGCCGGCGGCTTTACGCTCAAGGTATTTCTTCAAGGCGGCATCCTGCTTGTCCATATCCTTCTGGATGTTTTTGTCGGCGCCGGCCACAGGGTCGAAGATGAAGTGTTTGGGCACGGGGCGATTGTATTTCAGTAAGGCTGCCATTTCAATTTCAATCAATTCTCCGGCTTTTTCTTTTGCGGCATTGGCCAACTCTGCCTTGGCCGCACGCGCACGCTCTTTACGATCGTCCCGGCTTTTATAACCGGCAGTCACGCCGGATTTTGCCGCTTTGATAGCGTCAAGATTGGCCTTTGCTTTGACAGACATTTCTGCGTTCAGACGTTGTTTCTGTTTGGAATACCAGTCATTGGCGGCATCTTCTGTGGAGAAGTTCTTGAATTTAGCCGTTCGCATCCAGATGAACTGCTTTGTGGGAAACTTGGGATAGTCTTTGTTCCCGGCTTTGAGTGCGGCCGTTTGATCCTTGGTCCATTGCCGCTTTACTGTGCTGAACGCTTTGTTGAAGACACGTTTTTCTTCAGCGAGATCGGCTTTCAATTCACGGACTTCTTCCGATGTCATCAGGTAGACACCTTCTGTCCGGTACATATCGTAGAGCTGAACGCCAACTTTCGCAGCGGGAAGTCCCGATGCGCAACAGGCAAACAAGAGAACAAAAAGAGGTTTTTTTATACGCATTAGTCACGTCCTTTTCCGCCGAAAATACGCAGAAGGAAGATGAAGAGGTTGATGAAGTCCAAATAAAGCTCCAGTGCGCAAAGCAACCCTAAACGGCGCACGGTCAGCGTGTCCATTGAGGCTTGCTGCTCGGCAATAAGGCGCACTTTTTGCGCATCCCATGCGGTGAGCCCAACAAAGACGGCCACGCCGACATAGGTAATGAGACTCTGCAAACCGCTTGACCCCAGAAAAATATTGACAAGCGAAGCGATGATGATGCCCCAGAGGCCCAATCCGCAAATACGTGCGACACCGCTGAGGTTGGTACGCGTCAGCGATCCGAAAAGTGCCATACCGGCGAACATTCCGGCGGTGACAAAGAAGACCGATTGAATGGTTGCCAGCTTGTAGATGAGGAAGATGACCGAAAGCGTTACACCGTTCAGTGCCGCATATCCGGCGAAAAGAAGCGTGGCAAAGAAGACCGGAAGTTTATGAATGGTCGAGGCAAACAGGAAGACAATGGCCAGCTCTGCAATCGTGCAGCCCAGGAAAAGACCACGGGAAAGCGGGAGCGTCCCATTGGTTACACATTGGGCGACATACCACGCGACGATACCCGACAGTGCCAAGCCTGCCGCCATCCATCCATAAGTGAAGTTGTAGACACGATTCAGACTTCTTGTAAAATCGGTGGATGCTCTTTCTGCGAATGTATCCGGGTTTAACATATTGTTCATGGTTCCTACTCCTTTCAATTGCCGATTATCATACCATATTTGACCGTTTCCGTGAACGGTTTAATGGGAGTGGAATGTGATTGCATACAATGGGTTCCCCGGAAAGAAGGCCGATGAACATCAGGCACGAACCGGAGGATGCCGATACGCGCCTGAAAATACATCGGGAGTTCGCAGGAGGGATTGCGCTTATTCAGCGATTTTTCGTGATGAAATTGGTCGCAATCCAAGGCTCTTGCTCCGGAGGCGGAAGTCCGGAAACGGCTTTCGCTTTGAGCAGATAGGCTAAATTACGTGCCAAGGTACGCATGGTTTGAAGCCCCTCCAGGTCTTTCCGGACATCGTCGGGCTTGAAACCGTGTGTGGAGTTCCAGTATTGGCTGGTGGCAAGTGGCATCTGAAGAATCGTGAAGTACTTGTTTAATCGGTCAAATGCCGCACTGGCTCCTCCGCGGCGACAGTTGACAACACAGGCTCCGGGTTTGTGAATCAGATGGTCGCCCAGCGAGAAAAAGACGCGGTCAAGCAGTGCGCACAGACTTCCGGACGGTCCGGCATAGTAGACCGGCGAGCCGATAACCAAGCCGTCGCACTGCTTGATTTTTTCCATCACCTGTTCATACAGCGCATCGTTAAAAGCGCAGCGTCCCGCACCTTTACGGCATTGCCAACAGCCGATACACCCTTGCACCGGTTGATTGCCGATCCAAAAAAGTTCACTGCCGATGCCTTCTTCTTTCAGCGTTTCAGCGATTTCGGAGAGCGCAGTATAGGTGCAACCTTCCTTGTGCGGGCTGCCATTGATCAATAAAACGTTCATTTTGGAGTCTCCTTCGCCGGATAGTGTCGCCAAAAATCCACCCGTTTGTCAATGGCTTTCTTTGATAAAACAGGCAGAGATGATGTGGACAGGAGGCGTGTCCGCAGAAACACGGGAAAATAGGAAAACAGACCGCCACGTGCATGGCGGCCTGTTTTTCAATGAAGAATGCGGAGAACACGTTAGACTATTTTGACAACAATGAGAAGTAGTCAATAATGGTTTCCAGCTTTTCAGCGGATTCATGCGCTGCCACTTTGCTGCGAGAGCTTTCCAAAAGCTGAGCATTGATGGAACGCTGTAACACCACTTGTCCAACGCGGTGAAGAGCTGTCTTCGCCGCATTGATCTGTAAAAGGATATACTCCGTGGGCTTGCCATCCTGAATCATCCGTTCAATTCCTTGGCATTGGCCGGAGATCTTGTGCAGGCGCGAAAGCAGATCCTTCGTGTTTAGTTCGGTTTCTTTTGAAGGTGACTTCATAATGTTCACTGCCTTTTTTGATTTATTCCACTGCGACCGTGAATTTTCACGGCCCCACAAATTGCTTCTACTATAGCGCAATAATGCCGAAATTTCAAGTCTATGCTGCCCAATCACACTTGCCTGGCCTTGATTTAGGCGACACTAACAGGGGGGGGGTAGGCGTTTCTTGGCTTTGAAAAAGGACACGTTTCAGGGGCGGTGTTCCACCCTGTAGCGCAGGGTGTTTTTCAGTCAAGGCGCACTTGAAAAGGAAGATGGGCGGCATTGCTTCTCAAAGTGGGCGATGTGCGCGGGCGATATCGCCCATCTTCCGGGGGCAATGCCGCCCATGTTGCGCAAGCGTGTTGGGGACGGAGGTCTGTGCTTTCGTGCGTGAGGTGGAAGAAGCGGGGAGAAGTTGAGTGCTTACTGTGAAGCGTGCCGCTTTCCGGGAGGCACAGCTTTTGAATATGACTCCACGATACGATGTGCGAAATCGGCCGAAAAGAGTGTTTGTCTCTGCAATTGGGCGAGTGAACGTGTGCTGAAGGATGGGAAAGGTGGCATCTATGGACGAAAGGTTTTGCCTTTTTCTTATTTTCGTGTGCTTTAGAGTGTCAAAGCGCACGTTATTGTGATAAACTATACGCGTTATGGCGAATTACGAATATCGCGCATTGGACAGTAAGCGAACTCCAAAGACGGGCGTCCTTGAGGCAGCAGATCGTCGTGGGGTGCTTGTTGCTTTGCGCGGGATGGGGCTGACGCCGTTATCGGTAAAGGAAGTCGCAGGAGGCGCACGTTCGCGCGAAACGGCAAAAGCCGCAGGCTTCTTTTCATTTTCCAAAGCTCCGGCCAAACGGATGAAACCGGCCGAAGTGCTTTTGTTCACATCGGAATTGGCTGATTTGATTGAGGCCGGAATGACCCTGGGGGCGGCGTTGAATACGCTGGCCAATCAGGGGGATCGGCATTCAGGAATGTGCGTGGTAGCGACCGATCTGAAAGAACGGATTGTGCGCGGTGAAGCGTTCTCGGATGCCGTTGATGCCCACCCGAAAACGTTTCCGGCAATCTATGGCAATATGGTGCGCGCAGGCGAAGCTTCGGGGGCGATGGTGGAAGTGTTGCATCGCCTGACGGAGCATTATGAACGCACACAATCAATGAAAAGCAAGATTGTGTCGGCATTGACTTATCCGTGCATTGTGCTGGGAATCGGTGTGCTGGCGGTGATTTTCGCCATGGTGAAAATCGTGCCGCAGTTTATGGAACTCTTCAAGAGTATGGGGCAGGAATTGCCGCTCCCGACGAAGATTTTGATGGGAATGAGTGAGGGAATGATCCGTTATGGTGTGTTTTACGCACTGGGAGGCATTACGCTGATTCTGCTGTTCCGCAAATGGGTGCAGGGGACCGGACGGATGAAATGGGATGCGTTCAAATTGAAGATGCCGCTGGTAAAAGGGTTGATTGCAGCCGGGGCCTATGCTTCGCTTGCCTACACGATGCAGACCTTGCTCTCCAATGGTGTAAATGTCTTGAGTGCATTGCGAATCTCGGAAGAAACAAGCGGCAATGCCGTAATCGGCGCGGAATTGAAAAAGGCGCGTGAACGTGTAACGGATGGAACGACAATTTCCGGACCGCTGGCACAGAGCGGTGTCTTCCCGAGGATGATGACCGACATGATGGCGCTCGGCGAGCAAACCGGTAATTTGCCGACCGCACTCGGGCATATCGGCAAGCGTTATGAAGCGGAGTTGAACCGTAATATCAAGGTGTTTACCACCATGCTGGAGCCGATCCTGATTTTATTTGTTGCTGTTGTTGTGGGCTTTGTTGCGATTGCCATTCTGTCGGCAGTCTTTTCGGCAACATCGGCAATGGGACATTGAATTAACAGAGAGGAAATGAAAAATGACACAGAATCGTAAACATCGCCGTGCTGGGTTCACCCTTGTCGAACTCTTGCTCGTGATTACTATTCTCGGAATTTTGGGAACCGTCGTGGTGGTGAATTTTGCCAGTGCGGGCGATGATGCCCGCAAAAATGTAACGTTAACCTCCATCAATTCCATCAGTCAGGCGTGTGACGTTTACCGGATGAAGACCGGACGCCTGCCCAGAAGCATTGAAGATTTGACCACGGGAATCAATGATGATGAGCCGTTGCTGAAGGCCGGGGCGTTGAATGATGCTTGGGGTATTCCCTTTGAATATAAGGTAGAGGGTAAAAAGTACACGATCCGTTCGGCAGGAATGGATGGCGTGATGAATACGGAAGACGATTTGACCAATTGAGATCACAGACAGAATCGGGGGCTGCGCATGATTACGTTTACGCTTTCGGATCAACAACACGTACAGGTGGCGCATGGTGCACCGCTGTGTGCGGCGTTGCCGGAAAAGGTAAACGGGCTTCCCGTTTTGGCCGCATTGCTCAATAACGATGTGGTGCCGTTGAATGCGCCTGCGTTGCTGGATGGTACGTTGCGCCCCTTGACGCTTGCCGATGAGAACGGATGGCAAGTCTATCGCCGGACGCTGTGCTTTCTTTTGGCAAAGGTGCTTTGCGAGCAATTCCCGGAAACGACGTGTCAGGTGCGGCAAAGTTTTGGGCATAACGCGCTCTATTGGTCATGGGATGTCCCGGCTGAAGAACGCGAAGCCAAGGTTGCTGCGCTGCGGGCAGGTTTGGCAGAATTGATCGAACGCGATGAGCCGATCTGCCATCATTTGACCGGATATGAGCAGATGATAAGCCTGTTCAAAGCGCGCGGACAGGAGGATAAAGTAAATCTGCTTGCGCATCGTAATCCGCCGTATTTGTCATTGGCAACGTGCGGGAACTTTTATGATTTGCCGCAAGGCGCATTGGCGGTGCGAAGCGGCGTCATCCGGTTGTTCGACTTGGTGCCGTTGCGCGATGGCTTCGTGTTGGAGTTTCCGAGTGTGCAGACGCCGTATGAATTGGATCCGATGCCGCCGTTCGATTTTCTCTTTGATGTTTATGCCGAGCATTTGCGTTGGGGCGAGATTATCGGGATCCGCACGGTGGGCGAACTGAATATGGCAATTGCAAACGGCTCTGTGACGGATGTCATCAACACCGTGGAAGCCTTGCATGAAAAGCGTCTGGCTTCCATTGCAGACATGATTGCCGCCCGGCAACCGCGACCGCACATTGTGCTGATTGCCGGACCAAGCTCGGCAGGGAAGACGACTTCCGCAATGCGGTTGTGTACACACTTGCGTGTAATCGGGCTGCGCCCCACATTGATTTCCACTGACAATTACTTTGTTGGGGATGCGCGTAATCCGCGTGATGCACAAGGCAATTTGGATTACGAACACCTGGATGCGGTGGATCGGAAGCGTCTGAATGCCGATATCCTGCGGCTTTTGAATGGTGAAACGATTCCCTTGCGGAAGTTTGATTTCCATAAGCATGAGGGGTATGATTCAGATGAATCGTTGACGTTGGATCGGCAAAGCGGCGTGTTGGTGATAGAGGGGATCCATTCACTGAATCCGGATCTTACGCCGAATATTCCACGTGAAGAGAAGTTTTTGATCTATGTAAACGTATTGACGCAATTGGCGATTGATCGGCATAATCGTGTATCAACGATTGATAATCGTTTGTTGCGTCGCATGGTGCGTGATGGGCAGTTCCGTGGGCGCAGCCCAAAAGAAACTTTGCGCTTGTGGTCAAGTGTGCGGGCGGGCGAGGAACGTTGGATCTTCCCATTCCAGCACTATGCAGACGCAGTGTTTAATACGTCGCTGGATTATGAAATCGCCGTATTGAAGACCTTGGCTTCGCCGTTGCTCAATCAGATTAAACCCTCTGATCCGGAGTTCGTGATAGCCCGGAGGCTCTCGTGTTTCTTGCAGAACTTTGCTTCAATGCCGATGGCAGACGTGCCGACGAACTCGATTCTTCGGGAATATCTTGGCGCGAGCCGATTACGTTACAGTTGATTTGATTGGAAGAAGGAGTAAGTATGAGTAATCCTTTAATCGGTCGTCTCGTAGCAGGTGAAGAATATCAAGTGCAAAAGGCCTATGAAGCCTTTGCCGTTCAACCTGTTACCGAGACGCGCTTGACTGATAACAAAGAGCCTTTCGGTAATCAGGAAACAACGCTTGAAGGGACAGCGAGTGCTGAAGGCGTCGGGACGTTTGAGCGGCGGCGCAATGCGTTGTTGCAGATCGGACCATCGACTGTTCCGGGGTGGTGGATTCATCGAACGGATCTGAATGAACAATTGGATGTCAAGGTTTCCGTGCGTAACGTATGGACAAGTGCGCGTAACATCGTATTGCGTGCAGGCTCGCCGCATAACTACCTGCGTATGGTCGAGCATATTGTTGCGCTGCGCCTGGGCTTGGGTGTGGATAATGTCAGGCTTTCAATTGCAGGTGGTGATCCGCCGCTCTTTGATCGTTCCAGCCTTGATTTAGTGGAAGCGATTCAAAAGGCTAAGATTATTCCCACCGGCCGGCCGGCGCGTTATGTGACGGTGAAAGAACCGGTGACAATTGGCGGTACGCGTGGTGACTTTTTAACGTTGTTGCCAGCAGAGAAAGGCGATAAACGCTTGCATCTGGATGTGGCAATCTCATGGAATACCGTAATCGGTCAGCAACGTATTCAAGTGGATTTGACTCCGGATACCTTCACTTATGGTGCCGGTGCACGGACGAATGCCACGCAGACACAGTATATTTTCTCAAAAACGATTGGGAAATTATTCGCCGATGTCCGGAATATGGGCTATACTAAAGACAACATCTTGATCCATGGAAAGGATGGGTTTGTAACGACGCCTCGTCCGGAGTTTGATCTTGGTAATGGGAACAGCTGTGAACCTGTTTGGCATCGGACGATGTTGGATTTGGTCGCGGCGATTGCGCTGGTTGATCGGGGCAGATTCATTGGTACGGTGAAATCTTATCGCGCAGGGCATACGTTGGATGTGCGTTTGATGACATTGCTGTATATGCTTGATCTGCTTGAAATTGTTGAATAAGGAGCATTTTGAGATGGAAAAAAGAACAGTTCTTTGGTGGGGGCGTTTCGGTGCAAACTATTCACGCAATCGCGTGTATATTTCATTGTTCAAGGAACTTGGCTGGAATGTTGAGTTTTTCAACGTGAAGTATTGTTGCGCTTTAGGTGATATTGAATATCTTTTCCGGGGCAAAAAAGGCTTGAAGCCGGATTTGGTCTGGGTGCCTGTAGCACGACAGAGAGACTGTTTGGCGGCTTGCCGTTGGGCGCATCGCCGGGGAATCCCGGTGGCATTTGATCCGATGATTTCCGCTTGGGATAAGAAAGTCTTGGAGCAAATGAAGTGGAAGGCTTCGGAAGCCCGGGCAAAACGTTTGTTGAAATGGGAGACGAAGTTGTTCAATGCGGTTGATTGGATGCTTTGTGATACTTCGTGTCATGCCGACTTCTTCCACAAGCACATGAATGTCCCTTATGAAAAGTTGCGTGTGCTTTTCACCGGAACAGACGAGACTGTTTTCAAGCCGGCAGAGGATGGAGAAGATCCGCCTCATGATCCTAAGGCACCACTGCGCATCCTGTATCATGGTGCATATCTGCCCTTGCATGGGACGGAATACATTGTGGAAGCTGCACGGCGTACGCAGCACTTGAATATTCATTGGGACTTTTTGGGGTGGGGTGCTTACAAGGCTCCGACAGAAGAAAAGGCGAAAGGAATCAAGAATATCACCTTTTTGGAGAAGGTCCCGTATGTGGATGTCCCCCGGGTGATTCGCACGGCAGATATCGTATTGGGTGTGTTTGGCACAACGGAAAAGGCCTCGCGCGTCATCGGCAACAAGGTGTATGAGGCAATGGCGTGTTGTCGGCCCGTGATCAATGAATACTGCACGGGTTATCCGCCAGAGGCAAAGGATTGCCCTGCGATTACGTTGATCCCTCCGGGTGATGCCCAGGCAATTGTAGATGCCGTGGTGCCGTGGATTGATAAACGCGAAGAGTTGAATACTTTGCGAACGACGGCTCGTGACTTCTTTGAGAAGCATCTTTCGATGAATGTCATTCGTAAACAATTGGCAGACATCCTTTCGGAGATGGGTTTTAACGCTTAGTCAGACTCATTCATGCGTCAGGGTTTTTTTGATAAATTTATCTCGCGCCTTGACAAAATTGAGGCGCCGGTAGCATCTGCGCATATCGCAGCACTCGCCCGAGAACGAGGTTTTTTAGAAACCTTGTTTCAGTCTATTGACGAAGGTATTCTCGTCTTGGGCGATGAGATGCGTCTGCTCTATGCTAATCATGCAGCGGAGCGGCTTGTTGGTTTTTCAGCAGAAAAAGTGCGCGGAGAATCGTTGAAACGTTATCTTCGTGATTGGGGCATCGAGGCTCTTTTGTTGCAACAGGTGGGCGATTGGCAGCGAATTGAGACGCGGGAAGTAGAGATTTCCTATCCGGAACACCGCGTAATCAATTATTATGCACGTCCGGTTGAATTTGAAGATCGCGTAGAATTACTGTTGATGGTGCGCGATGTCACCCGGGAACGTTTGGCAGAAGAAAATACGTTGGCCGATGAGCGTCTGGCTGCGGTAAAGACGCTTGTTGCAGGTGTTGCGCATGAAATCGGGAATCCATTAAATGCATTGACGATTCACTTGCAGTTGCTGGAGCGTGAAGTTCGCAAGATGACAGATGCAAAGATTCGCGAGAATTTGAAAGAACTGACAGAGGTCGCATCGCAAGAAGTGACACGTCTTGATGGAATTATCCGGCGGTTTTTGACGGCTTTGCGGCCCACTCAACCGCACTTGGTGCGAGGAAATATTCAAGAAGTTGTTGAAACAACGCTGAAATTACTCGCTCCTGATTTAGAGCAACGCCACATTGCACTGCAGTATTCTTCGCCTGAAGTTATTCCTGACATCTATTTGGATGCACAGCAAATGGAACAGGTGCTTTTTAATTTGTTGAAGAATGCAATGGATGCCATTACGGACTATGGAAAAATCGGACTCTCAATTGTGGCGGATGATGCAGCTGTCACAGTCTCGGTTTTGGATAATGGTGTGGGCATTCCGGAAGCATTGCTTGGGAAGATCTTTGATCCTTATGTGACGACAAAAACAAAAGGGAGCGGGCTTGGATTAATGGTCGTACGCAGGATTGTTCAGAGCCACGGCGGTTCGATTTCCTGTGCAAGTCATGAAGGTGAGGGAACGTGTTTTACGATTCGTCTTCCCCGTGCGGAACGTCAAGTTCGTACGCTGGAAATGGGGCATGGAGAGGAGAATTAAGATGAGCACAGTTTTGATTGTGGATGATGACAAGGCGACGCGTGAAGGCGTGGCGCGTACGCTTCGCTCGGACTATACGGTATTAACTGCTGCGGATGCAGATGCGGCGATGGCTCTTTTGAATGCAAACGCTGTTGATCTTGTATTGACTGATTTGCGAATGCCGGGGCGGGATGGGCTTTCATTGCTTCGCGATGTAATTACGGCGTATCCCAATACGCTTGTCATTTTGCTTTCTGCATATGGATCGGTGGAGAGTGCGGTTGAAGCGATGAAGGATGGTGCGTATGACTTCCTTACAAAGCCGATTCATTTAGATCATCTTGAATTGGTGGTGCGTCGCGCTTTGAAGCAAAAACATTTGGAATCTCAGAATGCAACGCTTCGCACGCAGCTTGCCGGTCAGTCTGCGCTTGGTCGATTACAGGGAACATCGGAGGCGATGCAGCGAGTCCGCGAACGGATTCGTCAAGCTGCACCCACTCCGGCAACGGTTCTGATTCAGGGGCCAAGCGGAACAGGAAAAGAATTGGTTGCACGTGCGCTTCACTCGTTGAGCCCGCGAGCGAATGCACCGTTTGTTGCCGTCCATTGTGCCGCATTGGCTCCATCGCTTCTTGAAAGTGAATTGTTTGGTCATGTAAAAGGTGCCTTTACTGGCGCGAATGAGAATCGAAAAGGTCGCTTTGAACTTGCGAATGGAGGAACGTTGTTTTTGGATGAGATCTCGGAGATTGATCTGGGGACGCAGGTGAAATTGTTGCGCGTATTGGAAACGCGCTCGGTAGAACCCGTGGGGTCGGCTGAGCCAATTCCCGTTGATATCCGGTTGATTGCCGCAACGAACCGTAATCTTTCCGAATGGGTGAAACAAGGTAAATTTCGCGAAGATCTCTACTTCCGCTTGAACGTAATTGACGTGGTTTTACCGCCGCTCAAGGCGCGTGGTGATGATTTGCCATTGCTATGTGATGCATTTGTCCGTGAGTTCAATCCTCTGTTGGGACGTTCAATTTTAGGGTTTGACGCGGAAGTGATGAGGGTTTTCCGTGCCTACTCATGGCCGGGTAACGTGCGGGAGTTGCGAAACACCGTAGAGCGCATGATGGTCCTTTCCAAAGGGGATCGCCTGACGTTGGCGGATGTCCCGGAGAATATTTTGAATGAACATCCGCAGGCGGGAGTGCTTTCTCCGCTTGCAACAGGAAATGATGAAGCGGCATTAATCCGTGTGGCACTGCGCGAAACCAAGAGCAAAGCCGAGGCGGCCCGTCGATTGGGGATCCCGCTTCGGACGCTGTATCGTCGACTGAAAACCTATGGAATACAGTAATGGGCTGGCGAATCGTCTTGAAAATCAGGAGACTTTTCGGAAAAAGCGCGGCACTCTGCGCGGCACTCTTGCTTGCATTTCCAATTGTTGCTGCGGATTCTGAAACGGTAAATAATCTATTTGAAGCCGCGCTTCAGTCGATTTATCCTCCTCCAGCAACCCCACCAGAGGTCGCAGAAGCAATATGTCTGCAGTGCAAAGGCACCGGTCAGGTGCGAAGCCGGTTCCAGAACAAAGCCACCCCTGCGCCACAGAAACAGACGTCACGTTATCAAACACGATTGGATAAGTCGAAGGACTTTATGGTGCCGTGCAACGAATGCAAAGGGCAAAAGCGGTATTTGCGTAAATTGACGTTGAAGGAACGTTTGGAGCGATTTCACGCTTGTCGCCGTCAATATGATCTGGAGCATGCAAAGCTTTGCCACCTCCCATTTGGACAGGCTTACGTCGCTCTTGGTCAATTGGATGCGCTTGATCCGGAAACGTTTGCTCGTTTAGCAGCGCAATTTCCCGGTCTGTGCGAGACGTGTCATGGCTTTGCGGCACTTCCGTGTGAGCGATGCGACAGTTTCGGCAGGATAGAGAAAACGAATCAAGACCAAGATGACGTTTTGCCGGATGTCCGCATAGAGGTTTGTACAACTTGTGATGGGAAAGGCGAAAAACCGTGCAAACGGTGTGACGGTTCAGGGCTTTTGAAGCGTTGCCGTCGCTGTAAAGGCACTGGAATTGCGCGAAAAGCGGCAACGAAAAAGCGACCGGAAACGCTTGAACGGTGCCGCTCATGTGAGGGGATGTGTCGGCGTTAGGTGGGAACCGGAAGGAGAGGGGTAGCCACGTAAAAGGTCGCTTGACAAAACTTTTTGGGTGGCAATACGGGATTCTCCTGGATGAGGTGCGAAGCAATTTGCCGCTTGATTCATGTGCGGAACGTGTGCATTGGAATGCCATGCTTCAGGGTTTGTTTTCAAAACGAGTGGCATTAAATCTTCAGACGCAAACAAAAAGAACGCCGGATTAAATGAATAAACGGGCGTTCTTTTGATGTTTTTTGTGCGTCTGATGGCGCAGGCGCAGTTGCTTGTAGCATGAAATATGCTTTCGGGACGCACTGCTCTACGGCATCATATTTCCGATGTCAAATCTATCCAAAGGAACCTCAAAAGAGGGTTTTGAATGCGATTTGATTTATTTTGCCTTGAAGGAGTCTTTCAAGGTTACGGTGCGGTTGAATACCGGAGCTCCGGGTTTTGAAGCGTGGATGTCTGGAGTAAAATAGCCAACGCGTTCAAATTGATAGTATTCTCCCGGGCGTGCTTCAGCAAGATGCGGCTCTACATAACCTGTTATGACCTTGACACTTTCAGGAGCAAGTGCGTCCAAAAAGTTTCCGCTTGGGGCACTCATCGGGTCTTCCAACGCGAACAGCCGATCATAGAGACGCACTTCAACAGCTTTGGCATATGCCGCACTGACCCAATGGATGGTTCCTTTCACTTTACGGCCATCAGAAGGATTGCCGCCTTTACTGACAGGATCATAAGTGCCATGAATCTCGGTAACAACGCCCTGTTCATCTTTTACGACATGTGTGCAGGTGAATAGGCAGAGGCCACGCAAGCGCACTTCGTTCCCAACGGTTACGCGGAAGAACTTCTTAACCGGCACTTCCATAAAATCGTCCCGGTCGATCCACAATTCACGTGTTGCGTGGATTGTCCGCTTGCCTGCGCTTTCGTTTTCCGGATTGTTCGGCACTTCTGCGGTGAGTTCAACACCTTCCGGAAGATTGTCAATGATGAGTTTTACCGGATTTAATACGGCCATCCGACGTGTGGCATTGCGATTCAACTCGTCACGGACGCACCACTCCAGGAGGGCAAGGTCGGTGAGCGATTTATATTTGGAGATGCCGGTGCGTTCGCAGAGATCGCGGATGGCCGCCGCCGGATAGCCGCGCCGGCGCATACCTGCTACAGTCGGCATCCGCGGATCGTCCCATCCGTCCACGTGCCCTTCCTCAACCAATTGGCGTAACAGCCGCTTGCTCATCACCGTGTAGGTGAGGTTGAGCCGGGCAAATTCGCGTTGTTGCGGACGAATGGTTTTGCCATTCCTTACAACGAGACGGCCTTGCTCTTCAAGGCGATCGATGACCCAATCATACAGCGGACGGTGGACTTCAAATTCGAGTGTACACATGGAGTGCGTAACGCCCTCAAGCGCATCTTCAATGGGATGGGCAAAGTCATACATCGGGTAACAGTGCCACGTATCACCGGTATGATAATGCGGCTGGTGAACGATGCGGTAGATCACCGGATCGCGGAAATGGATATTGGGCGAAGCCATGTCGATTTTTGCGCGCAGGCAGTGCGTCCCTTCTGCAAAATCACCGGCGCGCATCCGGCGGAAGAGTGTTAGGTTCTCTTCAACGCTGCGGTCGCGATACGGGGAAAATCGTCCCGGCTCTTGCGGGATGCCACGGTAGGCTTTCCACTCTTCTTGTGTGAGGTCGCAAACGTATGCTTGTCCGCGGCGAATCAGTTCTTCTGCGATGTCCCACATCGTTTCAAACATATCGCAGGCATAGAAAAACTTGTCCCACTTATAACCCAACCACGTGATGTCTTGCTTTAATTGCTCAACGAATTCATCTGTTTCTTTGGAAGGATTGGTGTCATCCATGCGCAAATGACAGGAACCATTGAAGTGTTTTGCCATGCCGAAGTCCACCCAGACGGCTTTTGCATGTCCGATGTGAATCCATCCGTTCGGTTCCGGAGGGAAACGGGTGACAACGGTGCCATCGTTTTTACCGGCGGCGAGGTCTTCTTCAATCCATTGACGCAAGAAATGGCGCGCTGTATCGGATTCTGCCGCAGGCGTGGTGAGTTCTTTTTCTTCCATAAGATACATTTCCTTCAAAGTAAAATCCGCATAAGTATAGCAAATTTACGCACGATGAAATTATTTTGCTACACTGTTGCCATGAAGTTTTCGCTGTCCAGTTCCTATTTTGCAGGGCGTCGTTATACGCCGGATGTGATGGTCGCACAAACGGTTGCGCTCGGATTTGATGCGCTTGAATTGGGTTATTTTACGCGTGAGGTGGAGTTGGACGCCTGGCAGATGGCGTTGGCACGTGAGGGTGCTTCGGTTTCCAGTATTCACGCCTTTTGCCCGATGCCGCTTGAAATGCCGCAACTGGGGCCGGAAGTGTTCAGTCTTGCTGCACCGGAGCACGAGGAGCGACAGGCGGCGATACGGGCGATGTTGCGTACACTGGAAGCGGCGGTGCGCTTCGGTGCGCGTGCGGTTGTTACGCATGGTGGTCGGGTGGAGTTACGCGAGCCGGCGCGTTTGTTTGGTCGTCGCCCTTACCGTTCACGTTTGTCTCAATCGCTTGAACAGTTGGGATTTATTGATGAATCCCTGGTGGAGCGCGAGCGGGCGTTTCGTGAAAGTGCCGCGCCCAAGTGGCTGGATGCCGTCTCTTTTTCGTTGGAAGTGCTGTTGCCGCATTTTGAAGCCGCCGGTGTGGCACTCGCCTTTGAGAATCTCCCCGGGATTGAAGCGTTCCCGGATCCTGCCGAGTGTGCATTTCTGCGTGAACGCTTCCCATCGACCGCGCTTGCTGCGTGGTATGATATCGGGCACGGTGAACGTAAGGCACGAACGGGCGATTGGCCTGTACAGGAGACATTGTCGCTCACGTATCCGTTTACGGTAGGTGTACATATCCATGATGTACGTGGTTTGGAAGAAGACCATTGTGCGCCGGGAGATGGAACGGTAGATTTCCGGATGCTGCTGCCGCTTTTGAAGAAAGAGGGATTGATTCGCGTCTTTGAACCTTCGCCGAACGTCTCTGCCGCCGCGTTGCAATCCGGCCTCCAGCGTATACGCACGCTTCTGGAATAATTTTCATTCTGCCTTTTTGTTTGTTTTGAAGACAGTCTCTTTTTTACCGGAAAAGGTAAATACAGAGGGGATGTCTTTCCGTGCGTAATCCCGGAGTCGGCACGCAACAATCCTTGAAAAATGAACACATGCGCATGGAACGCGGGATGAATGAAAAGGGGTTTATCGGGAGGAGAATTGAATCCCGCCGATACCGGAAGTGTATGTGGGCGAAATGCGGCGTCAATTTCGGCGATGTTCAGGGGGCAAAGCCGCCCATGTTGAAACACGATTCCGCCAAGGCGTGGAGGATGAAATGACGTTGGAGAGCGGAGAGGTGTGGCCTCAGTATTCGTTGAAGGCGGTTTACGACTTATAAAATGTGCGCGTAGGCTGTTCAGGGGGATGTTTGAGGAGCGTGGCACTTAAAAGGGAGTTTGTTGTGAGGATGAGCGATATGGTATAATGAAGCAGGTTTTGGAGTTGCAGTTATGCGATCGAATTCTGCAGAGAGTATTGTTTTTACCGGACTGAGTGGCTGTTTTGCCCGCGCGACGACGCCGAGGGAAATATGGAAGGCGATTTTGCGCAAACGCAATTTCTTTATGCCACTTCCCGAAACGGCCGATGGGCATACCGCCGATGAATTGATTTCCGGGTGTCCGCTTCCGGAAGTGTGTGCTTCGCTGGATGATTGTTTTTCTTGCCGGGCGGATCATATCCCGTTGCCGCCGGATGTCGGCATTGGCGATAATACAGATTTTTGGTTTGCGGCGCAGTTGCTGCATGATGCGCTTTGTGATGCAGGGTTGCCTCCCGGTGCAAATCATACGGATCGAATCGCGCTTTTTGTCGGGTATGATGCGGGGTTGAATCCCGCCTTGGTCAATTGGCTGTGGCATGCCAATGCCGTAGGGCAGATTCTGGGGACGCTGCAACGCTTTTTCCCGGATGCAACCTACGAACAGATGGATGCTTTGCGGGCGGAAATTACCAATACATTGCCACTGTTGAAGCGGCGTCAACTGGCCTTGTCGCGCGGTGATGGCGTGGTGCGCGCCTTGGCGCAAACCATTGGAGCTTGCGATACGGCCAGTCTTTGCACGGCGGGAGAAAGTTCTGTTTTCGCCGGATTGGAAGCCGCTTCAAATGCGTTGCGTCAACGGCAATGCGATGTAGCGGTCGTATTAACGTTGCAGCCTCCGATCCCACAAACGCAGATGGCCGGCGAAGCAGCGTTGACACCTTTTGCGAAAGGGGGTGTGCTGGCTCCCTTTACTGCAACTGCATCCGGAACGCTTCCGGGAGAAGGTGGGGCTGCATTTGTCTTGCGTCGCATGAGCGATGTGTATGGATCTGAGCCGATTTATGCAAAATTGCATGGTTGCAGTCAGATCTCAGGTATCCCGCCGGATACGCCGGAGGCTCTGGAAGAATCGCTCCGTCGCGCTCTGCATCGGGCGTTGCGTCGCATCCCCAATGGTTTCCGTGATATTGATTACTGGGAAATGAATGCCTCCGGTATTCCACAAGAAGATGCGGCAGAAGAAGCGTTATTGAGGAAATTGACTATCAATCGGGGCGCGCATATTCCCCTGCTGGCTCTTGGTTCGGCAAAGACTTCTTTCGGTCATACGCTTACCGCTGCCGGAGCATTAGGATTGCTGAAAGGTCTGCTGGCGGTGAAACATTGCGTATTGCCTCCTTCTGTGACGCCTGTGGATGAAACGTTTCGTTTGAAAGAATCGGAGCATGCTTACTATTGGGTTCAGGAAGCACGCCCCTGGATTGCTTCCTCCATGCGGCCACGGCGATTGGCGGTTTCAACCATCTCTCATACCGGACGCTCCGGTGCTGCCATCCTTGAGGAGGTGACCGAATGAGACTGGAACGATCAGAAGGTGTTTTATGTTTGATTGGTGCAGCATCGATTCCGGCTTTGGCAGATGAGGTGTTGCGCATTCAGGCTTTTATTGAAAAAAGCACCGGGTTGCGATTGATTGATGTGGTCTATACGGCCACTTGTGATGCACGTAAGCATCCCTGTGTGGTGGGATTATGGGTAAACTCCTTGGAGGAGATGGTGCGTAAATTACGCTTTGCCTGTAACGCATTGCGCAGCGGAAGAACGCGAATGCGCGACAAGTCCGGCGTCTTTTTTACAACGCGCCCGCTCGTTCACTCCGGCGGAAAAGTAGCGTTTGTCTTCCCCGGTACAGGCAGTTTCCACTTGGAAATGATGCGTGATCTCGCCTTGACCTTTGATGGTGTTCGCCAACGTTTTGACGACATGGAGGAGGCTTTTTCAGGCTTTTGCGATGTTGCTTCCCCCTCTGAATGGCTTTTTTCGACAGCACCGGAGCATACACTTTCTTTAGCCGCATCGCGTGATTTCCTGCCACTTCTCGCCTCGGCTTCCACCTATCTTGCCAGTAAAGTCTTTGCTGATTTCCTCTTGTCGGTGGGGGTTAAGCCCGATGCTGTCTGCGGCGTTGGGCTGGGGGCTTTCTCGGCCTTTCATGCAACACACCACAATCCGAAGTTGAGTTTGGTTCAGATTTTGAGAGATGCCGGGCGTCTTCTATTGCGGTTGAGTTCGGAAGCGACTGAGTTTACCGGATGGACACAGTTGACGGTTTCCGGAATGCCAGTCAGTGCATTGCAAAATCTCGCACGGCGCAATCCCCAAAAAATGATTGTCGCACAAACGTTAACTGAGAATGACTGTATTGTGATGGTCTCGCCGGAAAAACGGTCGGAAGCGGAGATTGCAATTGCAAACAGTGGTGGTGTTTCAGTGGCAGAGCCACTTGTTATTGCTGTAAATACAGGGCAGACGCCGCCTAATCTTAAGGCGTTGTTTGAACAATTCTTCCAGCGTCATGTTACTTGTGAACCGCAAGTCCCGTTTTATTCTGCGGTAACAGCAGAGCGTATGGACGCTTCAATGACGGCTGTTGTCGAGGGTCTCGCCGAGCAGATGTGCCAACCCTTGGATTTCGCTGCAATGATTCGTAAAATGTATGCCGACGGGTGTCGAATCTTTGTTGAGGTGGGTGCGCGTGGATTGTTGACGCCATTGATTGCGACCGTGTTGGCAGATGTGGAGGAACCTCCGGCAGTGATTCCAATGCAAGTGCTGCATCGTTCCGGAGGTGTTCAGGTAGGGCAGGCCCTGGGATTGCTGGCAGCGCATGGTGTTCCGGTGGACTATTCCAAGATACGCTTCTTTAATCATGCAAAACGTTTGGACTTTTCTACTCCGATTGCGGATGAAATGAGTAATCTTCTGACGCTGAAGCTTTTGCGTGATTTGCCCGCGATCCGACCGGAATTGATCGATGTTTCACGTGTGTTGAGTATGCAACAGACTGTCTTTTCCGATGAAACTGGCGCATCACATACGCATACCTTCTCTGCAGAACTTCCGAGGGATGGGTTGGAATCTCCGCTTTTGCGCGGCGCGACAGAGTTCGCCCGGACGCCGGAGATGCTTGGGTTGCGGTGTGTGCTTCGTCTGGAAGATTATCCATATCTGAATGATTACGCTATCGGCACCTCCGGCGTTTCGATGCATGATCCGCAAATGCGCGGACTGACACTCTTCTCTGTGACTTCCAGCCTTGAGATTATGGCAGAGACGGCTCAACGGCTTTTGCCGCGCCTTGCGCTTCACAGTGTTGAGCATCTTCGTGCGCCTCGCTGGCAATCGTTTACGTTTGGTACATTGAAATTGCGCATTATTGCGGAGTGTATACCTGCGGCTTCGGAAGCACTTCGCGCGGTTAAAGTGCGTATTTATCCGGAGGACCTTGCCGGAGAAGCGGCGCATGTCGCGGTGGAAGCGGTCTTTTTCTTTACCGAAACGATTCCGGAACCGCAGGAAGAATTACCGACTTCGCCTTTGGTCAGCCCGAAAGTGGTTAACTGGATGGCGCATGATATCTATCCACAACGCCTTTTCCAAGGGCCGCTTTTGCGGAATGTCCGAAAAGTGTCGGGATGGGGCTATAATGGTTTGGACTACGAGGTGCGGATGCCCTCTCGCGCGGCGGCTGTGCGTCATACGCGCAATCCGCTTTTTGTGACGATGCCGCTTTTGCTGGACGCTGTCGTGTCAGGATTCCCGTTGTGGCGTTCGCATGAGCGTTTTCATGGTGCGATTTCGCTTCCGTTCCGTTGCCAAAAAATCAATTACTATGCCACGATGGTGCCGATTGGGACGCGTCTGCGCTGTGCCTTGCGTTTGGTCAATGTTACGGTGCGTACGTTCCAGGTGGAGATTCTTGTTACGGATCTTTCGGGGCATCCGATTTTACGGATAGAGGGATGGGAAGAGGTCGGCGGTCGTGCCGTAAGGACACTGCATGACTATATCATGAATCCGGCCAAGAACTATATCACGAAGCCGTTGCCTTCGGCGATTTTGCCGGATCCGGAAGTCAGTATCATCGGTGCGCTCTATGTGAATGATGCGCCGGACTTCTTTATCTCCAATCAGGAGTTGTGGTTGAGTGCGCTGGCTTCAGCCGTATTGACTGCAAATGAACGGGAAAATTATGCCCAAATGGGTGGCGTAGCTCCGCGTCGTTTGGAATGGTTGTTGGGGCGAACTGCAGCGAAGGAAGCCGTGCGCCGGTTGCTGGTAGAGAACTACAACATCTATGAATCTTCTGCCGATATTGCGGTTTGGAAAGATAATATGGGCAAACCCCATCCGCTGGGAGATTGGGAGGCACACGTCTCGACACCGATCGATCTTTCCATCGCACATACGGAAGGTCTGATATTGGGTGCGGCAACGGCCCAAGGACGTATTGGTTTGGATGTTGAATCGGTTAAACGCGATTTGACCGAGGAGTTCTTAAGGGGGGTCTTCACGCTTGAGGAACAGGAATTGGCCACGATGAGCGGTGATGGTCCTACGGCTGTTTTGCGCTTCTGGTGTGCAAAAGAAGCCATTTCCAAGGCACTTGGTGTAGGCATCCGATTCTCTCCGACGGATTTGCGCATCCGCACGTCAGATCCTGCTACGGGGATGCTCGGCATGGACCTTTGCGGAGCATGGGCGGAACACTTCCCAATGTTTCGGAACACACGTATCGCGATTAAGACCTGTGTGCTGTATGATCACGCGATCGCGTGTTGTATTTTGCCGAACTTCCAAGTGTAAGTTTGTGCGTAAAATGGTCAAACTAATGCCGTGCAGAGGTCGTAAAGTCTCTGCACGGCAATTGATTTCGGTGGCACAAATTCAGCAGTTTTTGCCAAAGAACCGTTGATATTGTGAAGCCCAATACGAGATAATCAAATCGCTTCCCGCACGAACAATGCTCATGGTGCTTTCACGGACAAGGTCGCCCAAGTCGCCCCAACCGCGTTCTGCCATGGCAATGAGCATTGCGTATTCTCCACTGACATTATAGGCGGCGACCGGCAACAGCGTTTTTTCGCGCACCGCACGAATCATGTCCAGATAGAACAGTGCAGGTTTTACCATCAGGATATCAGCTCCTTCAGCTTCATCCAGAATAGATTCCATCAATGCATTGCGGGGGTTGGCATAGGAGGCTTGATAGCTTTTCCGGTCGGAGGGCATTCCCGGGCGCGCTCGCGGTGCGCTTCCTTCTGCATCGCGGAAAGGACCATAACATGCCGAAGCGAACTTGGTAGAATAGGCCATTAAAAGGGTGTTTTGAAACGCATTCTCTGTCAAGGCTGAGCGGATGGCTGCGATTTGTCCGTCCATCATGGCAGAGGGTGCCACAACGTCCGCGCCTGCGGCTGCGTGGGAAAGTGCGGTTTTCGCCAAACACAAACAAGCGGCGTCATGGTCAAGCGATCCATCCGGACGCAAAGGGGCACAATGGCCATGATCGGTATATGCGCAGAGGCATACATCCGTCATGATGGTGAGTTGCGGGAATTCGCGCTTCAGCAAACGGACGGCTTGTTGCACTGCGCCGGCATCATTCCACGCTTGTGAACCGCCGTTGTCTTTGGGGTGATCCGTCTGACCGAACAACAACACAGAGCCGATCCCTTGGTTGACTACAGCTTCAACGCCTTTAAGAAGCGTATCCGGTGAATAACGGAATTGGCCGGGCATTGAGGAAATTTCTTCACGGATGTTTGCCCCCGGAACAACAAACGTCGGCCAACACCATTTGGCTGGTGAGGGGACTTCAAGGTCAAACATCGCACGGATGCCTTCAGTTTTACGCAAGCGGCTGAGACGGAGATCGGGATATGTATTCATCCCACAATTATAACATGGAATGCGGGTAAACACCTTTGCTATGCGGCGAAAAGCAGGCGAAAACGTGCATTTTTTCAAAACGTTTTGCCACGTGTCGAAAGGATGTCTGCGCAGGGGAAGATCAATCCCGGCGAAGTTGCGTCTCAAAGTCGCCGGGATTGCGTTCAAGAATCGGCGACTTTGAAGTGACGTTTCGGCGAAACGCAAAATCAATCTCGCTTATGGTGTTTCAACACATCGGGCGAGCGGACGTGAGACAACCGGGAATTGCTATTGAAAGCAGTGTGGGGAATTTGGACATGATGTAAATTATGTTTGCGGCGCGTTTCGCAAAGCTGCGTGCATCCATCGCAAGTCGCGGCGGCGCATGGCCCGGCGTTCTTCGGCGGTCGCATCATCGGCATCGGTGAGATGATCGCATCCATGAGCGATGTAGAGGACGACCTCTTCTTCAAATGTTGTTGTGCCTAAACGCGCTGAAACACGGGCGGCTTCATCCAGATTGACGTAAAGCTCGCCGATAAGGCCCGGTGCTTCTCCGGGGAAAGCCTCATACCGTTGTGTGATGACATCTGTAGGCCCTTTGTGCCCCAAGATGGCGTCATTCACCTTGGCACTCATCGCATCGTGAATCAGATGGATTGTCACTTCCTGCCATGGTGTCTCCGGTTTACTCCAACGTTCCGCTGCGTTTGCACAATAAGCAGCTGCGACTTCCAGACGCTTTTTCACGAGGGGGGGCGTGAGTTTGCCATGGAGTTCAAGGTGGATGTTGGCCATGAGAGTGCTCGAAATTATAAAAGGATGCGATAAACTTAAAAAGAAATGACGTACAATGAGTAACCGTCTCTAAAAATGAAATCGGCTCACCGCAACCGCGCAAGCACTTCGCATTCAGCAGCGTAGAGTGCGTCAAGGGCTTCAGTCGCCGAGGTCGCTTCCCGAAGTTTTTGCGTGATTTCGGTGTCGCGAATCATCATGCACAGACGCGCCAGAACGTGGAGATGGCTCATGTTTTCGCCGCAACACACCAAAAAGAACAAATCCGTGGGAGCATCGTCCTCCGCGCCAAACCAGATGGGCTTCCGGGTTCTGGCTACCAACATGAATGGTTCCATGATGAGGTATGGATCGGGATGATGCGGGTGCGGCAGGGCGATGCCTCCCGGCAAGGCGGTTGAAGAAACATTTTCGCGCGCTTCAAGCTGGGCAAGCATATCGGCCGGATCACACAGAAGATCATGTGCTTCCGCGGCATCAACAAGATCGCGGATAACACTTTTCCGGGTCTTGGCCCGAAAGTCAAGATCGATATATTCCAACTTCAGCAGTTGGGGCAAAAGAATATCTTCACGGATATTTTTCACATCCATGCGTGTCGCAGCAGAGTGCTCCGGCGAGAGCGTTTTCGCACTTAACGAAAGGATTCTGGCCGAAGCCCAAGCATCCAGTTCGGATGCCTTGAAGACCACTTCCGCCCCTTGTTTGCGGCAGGGGACTTCGCCATATTTCACCGCATCACGGAGAATTTGCTCCGGGATCCGCAAACGCGCACAGGCTTCTTTGAATGAAAGTTGGCGATGAGGCATAGACAAATCAGGGTTCAGAAGGAATCGGAATGACGCGGCTTTCCCCGAAATCTTCACTGTTGCCTTCTACGAGTACGGCTGTGACACCCGGACGATCTTCACGATGGCGCTGCAGTTGCAAGAGGGCAACACTGACAATCGGATCATTGACACGTTTCCCTTCCTGCTCGCGGATTTTACGGGTGATCGGGTTGCCCTCAATGCTGAACTGTTTATCTGATTTCAGGATAATCGGGTTGGCAATCCCATTCCATACATTCAGCCCGATGATTGAGACTTGATTGTAGTAATGAGGATTGTAGACAAAGAGAAGCACATTATTCTGGAAGTCAATGGAAGGAGTCAATGCGGTGTTATTTTTGGTGTAGAGACGCCACATTTTGGCAAAGGTCTCTTGATCGTTGATAATTCCCAAGCCATTCGCTTGATATCGTTCGGGGAGATCTTCATTGAAAAAGCGAATCGGGATATCGTATGAAGGCGTGTCTTGAACCGGAAGTTGGCAAGTGAGCGCGGCTTCATCAACGTAGCGCGTCACCGTTGCGGCGCAACCGGTAAAGAAGAGCGCAGCAACGGCAATAAAGAGGAGCGCAGGGAGACTTTGCATAGGCGGAGACTTCCTATCAGTGGCGGAAGCTTCGCTGCCCGGTAAAGACCATCGCCACATCGTGCTCATTGCAACAATCAATCACATCCCAATCGCGAATGGCACCTCCCGGTTGGATAATTGAAGTGACACCCTCACGGATGCCAACCATCGCGCCATCACGGAATGGGAAGAATGCGTCGGAGACCATCGCTGCGCCAATCAGTCCGCCCTTGGTTTCTTTGGCGAAAGCATCGCAAGCGGCGATTTGTGCAGCATCGGTCAATTCATTGTAGGGTTTGCCATATGTTTCGCGTGCAAAACGATCGGCCGTCTTGCGGTAGGCTTTGTCGCGGGCAATCTCAGCTACCCCTACACGGTCTTGTTCGCCGGTGCCAATCCCCACTGTAACACCATCTTTTACGAAGAGTACAGAATTTGAAGTTACACCACTTTCCACCAACCAACCGAAGAGAAGATCATCCATCTCCTGCGGTGTGGGCAGACGCTTCATACGGTGTTGCACACCGTCTTTATCTGTGATGTCTGGCGTAATCAATGCTTCGGCTGTGCGGGCCTCAGGGAGGAAACTCCATTGAGCAATAATGCCACCATCCATCATGCTTTTCATGTCAAGAAAGCGTTCGGTGGCATACGTCTCAAGACGCTCCATCGCGCCAATACGCATCACTCGGAGATTTTTCTTTGTCGCAAAGAGCGCAAGTGCTTCGTCGGTAAAGTCCGGAGCTACGACCACTTCAGCGTAATTCTGAGTGATAAGCTCTGCCGTTTCGTAATCACAAGTCCTGTTGAGCGCAATGCATCCGCCAAAGGCTGCAAGCATATCGGCCTTGTTGGCACGGTCGTAGGCTTCTGCAATCGTACTTCCTTTGGCTACGCCGCAAGGATTGTTGTGTTTAATGATAACCGCGCACGGTGTTGCCGTCAGAAACCGAAGAATGTTGAGCGCATTGTCCGCATCGGTAAGGTTGATTTTCCCCGGGTGCTTACCGGATTGCAGTAATTCCACATCAGAAACAAGCGCGCGGCCGGGCTGGATTGTTGTTACATCCCCAAGCACAAGGTTGCCGTTTACCAAACGATACATGGCAGCTTCCTGGCCGGGATTTTCGCCATAACGCAAGCCTTTCCGGACACCGTCAATCGTCCACGCGACTTTCTCATAGATCAGAGTTTGACGCTTTTCTCCGTCAATGAACGCGATTTCCATACGGGGGGTGAAGTGATCGTCCATGACGGTTTTATAGGCTGCTTTAAGATCCGTTGCCATAACCGCTCCAAAATAAAAATGGTGCGAAAGACGAGGGTCGAACTCGTAACCTTTGGCTTCGGAGGCCAACGCTCTATCCAATTGAGCTACAATCGCACGTGAATGGGCGAAAGTATATCAAAGTGGGCGACTTATAGCAAGCGTATATTCCTGATCCGGTTACCTGACAGCTGGCTTGGAGGGGTGAACACTTGTTCGGAATCTCTTTCCGGTGGGGACTTTTTTTGAAAAGCGTTGCAACCTTTGCTACAATAATGCAACTGCGCTTATGAAGACGTCTGCGTATGATACGCTTGAATCAAGAACCGCACGGGCCAACAGAGTCACGTGGTGGTCGGTTGTTGTTAATGCCGTGTTGGTATTGGCAAAGGTTGTTGCAGGCATTCTCGGGCACTCTTCAGCTCTGATTGCAGATGCATTGCATTCTGTTTCGGATTTTGCCACAGATTTTGCTGTTTTGATTGGTATGCGACTGGCCCAACGCCCGCAGGATGGCGATCATCCCTATGGGCATGGGAAGTATGAAACGCTGGCTGCTGCGATTGTGGGAATCGTGTTGGCGGTTGTTGGAGGAGGAATCCTCGTCCACACTGGTGAAGTCTTTGTTGCAGCATGGAAGGAAGAGATTTATCCGGTGCGTCCATCTGTATTGGCTTGTTGGGCGGCGGTGTTCTCGTGTGTGGTGAAAGAGGTGCTGTATCAAGTCTCGGTGGATGTGGCGAAGAAAACGCAGAATGATGCGCTTTATGCGAATGCCTGGCATCATCGCAGTGATGCGCTTTCATCGGTTGGAACGGCTCTTGGTGCAGGCGCAGCGGCGGTATTGGGTGGGCAATGGGTGTTATTGGATGCGCTGTCAGCGGCGGTGGTGGGTGGCATCTTATTGAAAATTGCTTTTGATATTGTGCGGGACTCTTTGGACAAGTTGATGGAACAGGGAATGTCCATTGAGGAGAATCGTCAGATTTATGAACTTGTTCATGCGGTGCCGGGGATTTCGGAGCCTCATCACTTGCGGTCGCGCCGGGTAGGAGCGGTGGCAGTGATTGAATTGCACTTCCGGGTGCATCCGGAGATGACGGTGCGCGAGGGGCATAACCTTGCAACACAGGTTGAACAGAGTTTACGGACGGTTTTTGGAATGGATGCGATTGTAACCGTGCATGTTGAACCCCAGAAAGGGGTGTAATAATAGGTTGCAGTGCGGAAAAGTTGGAGTAGAAGAATGAGTAAAACGAAGAGCTTTTTGAATTTACTGATTGTGCTTTCACTCTTTTGTGCGCCAATGGTGAAGGCAGGGTTGTTTGGCGAGAGCGAGGAAGAAAAGGAAGCTCGGATCGCCAAGCATGTGGCTGAGGTATTGCGCGAACCGAATAAAGTAATTGCGCAAGCACAGGATGCTGTGGAGAAAAAAGACATTGAAGAGGGGATTCGTCTTTTCCGGAAAGCTCAAGCACTGTTGGAAGCGGTGGAAGCGAAAGAGGATACATCCGGGAGTGCATTTGCATCGCTGAGATTAAAAAAGTTTCACTGTATTTCAATGCTGGATGCATTAGTGCTGAAGCAGTCGGAGGTGATGGATGTGCGGCAGGCGGTTACCGATACATCCGAACTTGCGGCACGGTTGCGTCAGGAAAGGGAAGCATTGGCGCGTGAAGCAGAGAAATCGGAAAATCAAAATAATTTACCTCGCCCGCCAACGCTTGCAGATCAGTTGGCAGTAGAAGAAGGAAAATTGAATGTGGCGCGAGCGCAGTTGGAACGTCTTCAAATGGAGCAGCAGAAAATAAGGGCAGACGAACAGCGCGCACAAGAGGCGTTTGCTGTGGCGGCACGTCTGCATACTGCCGCAGATACAAAGGCTTTTATGGCAGATCAAGCGGTGAAAAAAGCCGAAAAGGAAGGTGCCTCAAAAGCGGTGCTTGCACCATTGATTAACGACTTAACGGTGGCTCAAAAAGCATTGGATGAAGCAAAAGCGGCATTACAAACGGCGAAAACGTTTCGTCAGTCCGCTATGACGGCAGTGGAAGAGATGGCAAAACGAGTTCACGCAAGCGAAGAAGAAGTGGCTCAGGCGCAGCGATCAGTTGATGTGTTGCGGAAGGCAATGGCAGATGAGGCGGAGGCAAAACGAAAGAAAATCGCTGCAGAAAAAGCGAAGCAGGAGGCAGAACAACAACGACTGGCCGCAGAAAATCTGAAGAAAAAGCAAGCAGAAGCAGAAGCTGCAGAGCGTGCGAGAGCGCAAGCCGAAAAAGTTGCAATTGCCCGGGATGCTGCAGCGAAAGCTAAAGCGGAAACGGAAGCAAAAGCCTTGCAGAGCGAATTGCAGGTGTGTGAAGAATTGTGGCGAATGAAGCGAATTGAGTCTTTTGAAAAGAGGATTGGAGAGGCTCTTGTTAAATGGCCGGAATCACAGGAGTTGATGGTACAGTTGGCGCGGTTGCGTTTGGTGCAAGGGCAGGAAGAAGACGCACTTGAATTAGTTGCAATGATTTCCAATGCCGGCGAAACCGGGAAACAGGCTGCATTTGTTGCAGCGGGTGCATACATGGTGAAAGGAATGCCGCTTGATGCAATGAAGGTGTTGGAACCGGTAATGCTTGCCAATCCAAAGGATCCGGATGTCTTTTATAATATGGCAGTGGTGCTTGTGCGCCTGCCGGAAGTTGATCCCCATCGTGAAATTGCGGCAAAGTATTACACTAAAAGTATTGAGTTGGGCGGCAGACGTTCGCTGGTGTTGGAACGTCGGTTGGAAATGGAGTAAACAATGATTGATCCGATGGAAGAAAAAACATTAAATACACGACGAATCTTTGAAGGGCGGGCGTTGACGATTGATGTTCTTGATATAGAGTTGCCAACGGGGCGCACCTCTACACGTGAAGTTTTGCGCCATCGTGGAGCCGTTTGTATTTTGGCACAACATCCCGATGGCGATTTTGTGCTTGTACGTCAATATCGCAAG
The DNA here is from genome assembly GCA_017531445.1 of Kiritimatiellia bacterium. Classification (GTDB taxonomy): domain Bacteria; phylum Verrucomicrobiota; class Kiritimatiellia; order RFP12; family DVOR01; genus Spyradenecus. The sequence continues at coordinate 111,138 of JAFXKZ010000002.1, forward strand.
GCTGTGGAAAAAACACTTTTGGAATGTGTTGCCGGGTGTATGGAAGCAGGAGAAGCTCCGGAATCGGCTGCAGTGCGTGAAACACGCGAAGAGAGTGGATATGAAGTGGAGACATTGTTCCCACTTGGGAAATCGTTGCCTGCGCCGGGATATTGTGATGAAGTGCATTATCATTTTTATGCGCGCCTGAAGCCTCTTGCCGGAGAATTGCAATTGGATACCGATGAAAATCTGAAGCCGGTATTGCTTTCGGAAGAAGCGATTGAATCGGCAATAGAAACCGGAGAGATTGATGATGGCAAAACAATCATCCTGTGGGATTTTTACAAACGTGCGAGAAAGCGTGGTGCTGTATGAAGCATTCAGAGCTCTCGGAACATCCACAAGCGCAATACTGGAACGCTATTTCGGATTATTATCGTCATATTACGCGTATTGATGCAGATGATTTTCATTATGGTCCATTGTTGGCGGGCGAACGGGAACTTTGTCTTTTGCCGCCGCTTGTTGCCGGGATGACCGCTTTGGAGTTGGGGTGTGGAGAGGGGCAAAACAGCCGTTGGCTTGCACGAAAAGGATTGAAATGTATTGCCGTTGATATCTCGGAAGGTCAATTGGAATATGCTAGGAGGGATGCCGAAGCGGAAGGTCTTTCAATTGATTTTCGCCAAGGGACGATTGAAGCGTTTGAGGTAAACGAAGAGTCCTTTGATTTGATTACGAGCTCGCATGCCTTTGAGTTTGTAGAGCAACCCTTTGAACAGATAAAACGAATTGCCCGTTGGTTGAAACCCGGAGGAACGTTGATGATTTCAACGGTTCATCCCGTTTATAATGGCGAGTGGGTTTCGGCAGACGAGGAAGACGGCACCGAGACTTGGGGGAGATTGTTGGTGAACTACTTTACTCCCATTGACGATGTGCGTGAACAACCGACAGGAGAGGGGCAGCCGGTGGTCTCCCGGGCATATCCTGTAAGTGCATGGTTTAACGCATTCCGCGCGGCAGGATTGGTGGTGGATCGAATAGAGGAGCCTCCGGCTTCTCAGACGCCTGCATATGCTTCGGATGACTGGCTGGAGGCAATGCAGGAATGTTCAGCCATTCCAACGACCATTATTCTTGTTGGGCATAAACCGAAGGTATGAGTTTTTCCGGAATTCTTATCCCGGAAAGATCGGAAGTGTACAATCATGCTTCAGGAATGCAAGGAGCCAATGAAACCGGGTATTGAAACGTGGCTTGAACGGGTAAATTCAAAGTGGAACGTGGGATTGCTCTCGCATCAGGCAGCCTTGCTCTCTACAGGTGAAACGTCTGCACAAGCCATGCGCCGAGTTTTCGGGACGCATTTCAAAGCTTTGTTCGGACCGGAGCACGGCTATTTCGGGGGGGCCGCTGCCGGGGAAAAAATGGCGCACACCCGCCATCCGTATTGGGATATCCCCGTCTATTCACTTTATGGTGCCGACCGTAAACCGACAGCAGAGATGCTGGACGGATTGGACTTGCTGGTGATTGATCTCCAAGATCTTGGCGTACGATGTTATACTTATTTGGCAACACTGTTGCTTGCCATTGAAGCGTGTGCCGAAAATGGTGTGCAGTGCGTGGTGTGTGAACGCCCCATTCCATTTCACGGCGTGGAAGACGGGCCCGTCGCTGAACCTTCGTGTTTTTCCTTTGTCGCCCCCTGTGCGTTGCCGTTTGTTTATGGTAAAACACATACTGAAGTGGCTGCGTGGGCAAATGCGGACGTCATTTTTGCGAAAATGCAAGGTTATGATGATCGGTTTACCTTTGAGCGTCCAACTGTTTTTCCGGAGTTCTTGCCGCCGAGCCCTGCAATTCGTACATGGGAAACGGCGCGTCTTTATCCGGCGTTGGTTTTTGCCGAGGCCCTGCCGCAATACGACATTGGCCGGGGAAACGCGATGGCATTTCGGATGTTGGGGGCTCCTTGGATAAATGGTGAAGCATTCGCTGCTGCAATCAATCGGAAAACGATTCCCGGTATTCGCGCGTTTGACTACACACAGTCTTGCTCACAAGGTGCCGTGCGGTTGCAGATCGTGGATGATTGCATTTACCGTCCATGGCAGACGGCACGCGCATTGATTGAATTACTGCATGAGAATTATGGGGATGAGTATCTCTTTTCTCATCCCCAGGCGCGTCCTGCTTGGATGGCTAAACTTTGCGGGTCGCATCAATGGCATACGCACTTCCCTCAATTGCGTATTGCCGACTCCACGCAAACGCGCACTGATTTGCAATAGTCTTTAGAGAAGAGTCACTTAAACGTGTCGTTCCCCCTCAATACATATATGGGGCTTCACGTGGAATAATCGTAATTGCCCATCCGGCTGTTTGTATTAACAGGCTTTCCAAAATCTTATGTAATTTATATCTCAATCTAAGTTGCTTTCCGAGTTGAAGTAAGTTTATTTTATGATGAAAGTAACTTACTTTGATTTACCTCTTGTGTAGTGTCACTCTTTTGATTTTGGGGGATAAGCCGAAAACGTGAAAGCGTGTTGTGCTCCAGCAATTCAATGATTCCCTTTGGGAGACACTAAAAACATTCCTTTGTTGCGTCCGCATAAAGCCATTTCTCTGCTTCCGTATAAATGGAACGCAACGCTTGCACTTTCGAAAGAGATGAGATACAATACTATTGCATAGTTTGAGTTGCGATGAAGACGCGTTTGCGCCCTCTCATCACCTCAAGCGCAGAATAAATGCGTTAAACGCATACTTCTTCGTTCGATAGAAACGACCAATTTCAAAGACAGAACGAAAGGTATTGCGGAGACGCGTTAGGGTTTCCTTGGCGTGTTATCTGACATGCTGGTTTCTGGCAAGGCTGTGGTAGGCCTCAGATGAGAACAAGACAATTCAGAGGCACGCCTTTTTTATGCCTTTGAATAAAAGAAAAGAGGCACGAGATGGATTCGCAAGAACAAAGAAGTAAACAACTAAAACGGTTATTTAGGGAAGCAGCATTTGCGTCGGGTTCGGCACTGTCTGCTTTTTTAAAGGAGTTTGCCAAATCTCATTCTGGGTGTTACTTTCAATATACAACGATTAGTGCCTTAAAGGGCATGTATGAGAATGGTTGTTTACTTCTAACGCGTGCAACAGAGTTGAATGACGTAGATGAAATGAAGATTCAACCAGCGGAGAAAAAACGCTCGTATGTTGCAAGTTTTTCTGCACTTCGATCTGAATCCATTGCAATGTGGACATTGTATGGAACACCTGCAAAAGAGGGGATTCGGATTCGTTTTCCAAAGAAGACGATTGATAAATTGCTTTCTGTCGTGCGAGGAGAAGACAAAAAACTTTTTGCATATGGTGTAAGGTCACTTAAGCGAATCGGAACGTGTAAAAAAGCTGTACAAGTTGAAGAGGCCTACTTTACAGACGTGGTTTATCGTGGAAAGAATGCATTAACTTGGCGTGATTTGTGTGTGGCGGGGTTACCTCAATTAGGTCAAATGATAGAGGGAGACTCACTTTTGGGACAGATAAAAGATGATTTTTGGCGTTATGAGAATGAAGTGCGCTTGATTGTAAAATTAAAAAGCGATGCGAAGAATTACCCTCCAAAGATTGCTATTCCAGTAAAACGACTGTTGAAGGATATGACCGTTGTTTTGGGGCCATGTTTCGCAGAGGGGGATGAAAGCGAATTTATTAAAGAGGTAGAGGAGAAAGAAAAGGTTAAATTTACAAAGAGTGTTTGTACAAGAAAGGTGCGGTTCCCCAAGCATCGCCCATGTAAGGGATGTAAACATTGTATAGTGCATAAATAAAGCGTGTTAATTTAATTAGACGAATAGAGGATTTGAATGAAAAAGCTACTTTTGGTTTTATTGACTTTCAGTTTGGTGGCGATTTTACATGCTGCAACCGCCACAGTTAACGGTATTGAATGGACTTACGAAGTCTCAAATGGTGAGGCGCAGCTTTTTGATCGTTTTTCTCCTGTAATCTCTACATCCACAAGTGGAGTTATCACTATTCCTTCGACCCTTGGCGGTCTTCCCGTGACCTCCATCGGGTTTCATGCGTTTCGCAATTGCTCAAATTTGACCTCAGTGAGGATTCCCTCTAGCGTGAGATCCATTGAGGAGGATGCGTTTTACGGTTGCTCTGGTTTGACCTCGGTGATGATTCCCCAAGGTGTGACTTTTATTGGCAATGAAGCGTTTTACAATTGTTCTGGCTTGACCGCTATAACGATTCCCTCTAGCGTGACTTCCATCGGGATTTCTGCGTTTTCGGGTTGTTCAGGTTTGACCTCTGTAACGATTCCCTCAAGCGTGACTCTCCTCGGGGGTTCTGTGTTTTCTGGTGTTTCTCCGACAACGTTGACAGCGGCCTGGTTGCCGTCTGGTATGTCTGCGAGTAAGTAGAAGACATTGGTAATTCCCGAAGGTGTGACTTCTATTGGAGATGAGGCGTTTAAGAATTGCTCGGGTTTACCCTCGGTAACAATTCCTGAAGGTGTGACGGCTATTGGGGAAGGAGCGTTTCGCAATTGCTCAAATTTGACCTCAGTGAGGATTCCTGAAGGCGTGACTTCAATTGGGAGTCATGCGTTTTCTAGTTGCCACAAATTGTTTTCGGTGAGGATTCCCTCTAGCGTGACCACCATTGGGAATGATGCGTTTTGGGGTTGCTCTCGTTTGACCTCCGTTTGGTTTAAAGGTAAACCACCGAGTGTTGACTCCTACGCATTTGCGAATCTTCCTTCGTTTGCGATAGGGGGGTATTTACCTATGTATGCATCAGAATGGGAGTCTGTGATTGATACAGATGGGAAGTGGAATGGTTTAAAAATGGTGTGTGTGGAAGAATTCCCCGCATCATTCTCCTGTGAGATTAAAAATGGTGCGGTGACAATTACAAGTGTTCTGGATGATTATCCTCCTGCTCTTATGATTCCCACCTCTCTCGGCGGCTACCCTGTGACTTCTATTGGAGATGAGGCGTTTAAGAATTGCTCAGGTTTAACCTCGGTAACGATTCCCGAAGGTGTGATTTCTATTGGAGATGAGGCGTTTTCCGGTTGCTCAAGTTTGATTTCTGTAACGATTTCCGAAGGTGTGACCACAATTGGGGAAGGAGCGTTTTCCGGCTGCTCAAGTTTAACCTCAGTGACGATTCCTTCTAGCGTGACATCAATTGGGTGGGGGGTGTTTTATGATTGCACAGCATTGCCTAAAGACGAAAACGGTGTACAGTACGAGAGCGCTAAAAAGGTTGTTTTAATTCATGTGCCGACCTCTTTAACTGGCGACTTCGTAATTCCTGACAGTGTGCGTTTTATTTATCCATATGCGTTTTCCGGTTGCTCGAATTTGACCTCTGTGACGATTCCCGAAGGCTTGACCGAAATTGGGGATTCTGCGTTTTATGGTTGCAGTAGTTTGACCTCGGTGCGGATTCCCTCTAGCGTGACATCAATTGGAGTGGATGCTTTTAGTGGTGTTGCTCCAGAAACATTGACGGCTGCATGGATTCCTAGTGGAATGTCGGGAGATAAGCTCAAGACGTTGATTATTCCCGAAGGTGTAACATCCATTGGGGAGAAAGCGTTTTACAAATGCTTGAGTTTGACCTCTGTGACGATTCCTGAAGGCTTGACCGAAATTGGGGTGGCAGCGTTTAGGGAGTGCTCAGGTTTGACATCCATAACGATTCCCTCGAGTGTGACATCTATTGGGGGTGGGGCGTTTTTGGGTTGCTCAAGTTTAACCTCAATAACGATTCCTGAAGGTGTGACCTCTATTAGCAATGGGGTGTTTTATGGTTGCTCAAGTTTGACCTCTGTGACGATTCCCGAAGGTGTAACATCCATTGGAAAGGAAGCGTTTTACGATTGCTCTTTTACCTCAATTACGATTCCCTCTAGCGTGACATCAATTGGAGTGGATGCGTTTTTTTCTTGCTCAAATTTAACATCCGTGACGATTCCAGAAGGCGTAACATCCATTGGAGATTATGCGTTTAGGCATTGCTCTCGTTTGTGGACTGTTACGCTTCCTCCGAGTCTAACCTCAATTGGGAGGTATGTGTTTTACTGTTGCTCGAGTTTGAGCTCAGTGACGATTCCTTCAACTGTGACTTCAATCGGGGCCTACGCGTTTTATGAGTGTTCCAATTTAGATTCGGTGACGATTCCTTCTAGCGTAACCTCTATTGGAGATTATGCGTTTTACAATTGCGAAGGTTTGACCTCGGTTTATTTCAACGGTAAACCTCCACAAGTTGGTTCTAGTACATTTGCTTCTTGGTATACTACGGTAATGGGTTTTTACTTTCCTGCGTATGCACCTGAATGGAAGGCGGTGATGGCACAGGGCATGTGGAATATGTTAAGGATGGTGTGTTCAGAAGAGAGTCATGCGTCATTAACCTATAAGATTCAAAATGGTGTAGTGATTATTACAGGTGTTAAAAGTGACTGCCCTCCTGCTCTTATCATCCCGTCTACCCTCAGTGGTTATCCCGTAACCTCAATTGAGGACTCTGCGTTTCGCGGTTGCACAGGTTTGGTCTCGGTGACGATTCCTGAAGGCGTGACTTCAATCGGGAGTCGTGCGTTTTCCGATTGCTCGAATTTGACCTCTTTTGTGGTTGATTCAAAAAATCAATACTATTCGGCAATAGATGGATTGCTTTGCAGTAAAGATGGCAAGACGCTTATCCAATGTCCTTTGAGTTTAACCTCTGTGACGATTCCAGAGAGTGTGATCTTCATTGAGGACTCTGCGTTTTATAGTTGCTCTGGTTTGACCTCTGTGACGATTCCCGAAGGCGTGATTTCAATTGGGGCTTATGCGTTTAACGGTTGCTCTGGATTGACCTCTGTGACGATTCCCGAAGGCGTGATTTCAATTGGGGCTTATGCGTTTAACGGTTGCTCGAATTTAACCTCTTTTGTGGTTGATTCAAAAAATCAATACTATTCGGCAATAGATGGATTGCTTTGCAGTAAAGATGGCAAAACGCTTATCGCATGTCCTAGCGGTTTAACCTCTGTAACGATTCCTGAAGGTGTGATTTCTATTGGAGATGAGGCGTTTTCCGGTTGCTCAAGTTTGATCTCTGTAACGATTTCCGAAGGTGTGACCACAATTGGGAGTCGTGCGTTTTACGGTTGCTCGAATTTGACCTCTGTGACGATCCCCGAAAGCGTAACATCCATTGGAGATCATGCGTTTTACGAATGTTCTGGCTTAACCTCTTTGACGATTCCCTCTAGCGTGACATCAATTGGAGTAAATGCTTTTGGTGGTGTTGCTCCAGAAACATTGACGGCCGCATGGCTTCCAATTGGAATTTCGGGAGATAAGCTCAAGACGTTGATTATTCCCGAAGGTGTGTCCTCAATTGAGGACTCTGCGTTTTACAAATGCTCAAGTCTGACCTCTGTAACGATTCCTTCTAGCGTAACATCCATTGGGGAGAGTGCGTTTCAAGGTTGCTCGACTTTGACCTCTGTGACGATTCCCGAAGGCGTGACTTCAATCGGGGCTTCTACGTTTAACGGTTGCTCGGGTTTGACGTCGGTGACGATTCCTTCTAGTGTGACCTCCATTGAGGGTTGGGCGTTTTTTGGTTGCTCAAGTCTGACCTCTGTAACGATTCCTTCTAGCGTAACATCCATTGGGGAGAGTGCGTTTAACGGTTGCTCGGGTTTGACGTCGGTGACGATTCCCTTGAGTGTGACATCTATTGGGGGTGGGGCGTTTAACGGTTGCGAAGGCTTGCCTAACGATGAAAATGGCGTGCAGTATGAGAGTGAAGCAAAGATTGTTTTGATTGACGTTCCGACATCGTTAACAGGTGTATTTGTTATCCCCAATAGCGTACGTTTTATCTATTCTGAAGCGTTTAACGGTTGCTCGGGTTTGACGTCGGTGACGATTCCCGAAGGCGTGACTTCAATCGGGGCTTCTACGTTTTACGGTTGCTCGGGTTTGACGTCGGTGACGATTCCTTCTAGTGTGACCTCCATTGAGGGTTGGGCGTTTTTGGCTTGCGATAGTTTGACCAAAGTTTATATTTCGGATATCGATGCGTGGTGTTTAATTAACTTTTCTGACAACTATTCCAATCCGTTGTCCTATGATAAGGGCGATTTTTATCTCAATGGAGAAAAGATTACAACTGTGATTATTCCTTCAAATGTAACTTCAATCAACAGTTATGCGTTTCGCAATTGCTCGAGTTTGGCGTCGGTGACGATTCCTGAAGGCGTGACCTCCATTGGCGATGAGGCCTTTGGGGGTTGTACCAGTTTAACGTCCGTCACGATTCCCTCTAGCGTCACCTCCATTGGGGATTATGCGTTTAACGGTTGCTCGGGTTTGACGTCGGTGACGATTCCCTCGAGTGTGACATCTATTGGGGGTGGGGCGTTTAACGGTTGCTCGGGTTTGACGTCGGTGACGATTCCCTCGAGTGTGACATCTATTGGAGTGAATGCTTTTGGTGGTGTTGCGCCAGAGCTGTTGACAGCGGCGTGGTGGCCAAGTGGAATGTCGGGAGATAAGCTCAAGACGTTGATTATTCCTGACAGTGTGACCGAAATTGCTAACGATGCGTTTTCAGGTTGCTCGAGTTTGACTTCTGTGACGATTCCCTCTAGCGTGACCTCCATTGGGGATTTTGCGTTTGAAGGTTGCTCTGAATTGACCTCGGTGACGATTCCTTCAAGTGTGACTTCAATCGGGGCATATGCGTTTCGCGGTTGCTCGGGTTTGACGTCGGTGACGATTCCAGAAGGCGTAACATCCATTGGAGATCATGCGTTTTACTGGTGTTCAGGTTTAACCTCTGTGACGATTCCTGAAGGCTTGACCTCCATTGGGGACTCAGCCTTTTCGTGGTGCTCGGGTTTGACTTCTGTGACGATTCCCGAAGGTGTGACTACTATTGGGTCTTCTACGTTTTACTATTGCTCGAGTTTGACCTCGGCGAGGATTCCCTCTAGCGTGACCTCGATTGGGGATTGGGCATTTTCGGGTTGCTCAAGTTTGATTTCTATTACGATTCCCAAAGATGTGATCACCATTGGGGCAAAGGCCTTTGAAGGTTGTAGCAACTTAGGGGAAGTAATTTTTAAAGGAAATCCTCCGATAGCGAGCTCAGATTCTTTCATCTTATGTGATGGTTACTACCCCTCAACTAAAGCAACGGAGTGGTCTAAGGTCATTACGTCTGGGCTTTGGAATAATCTTCGCATGACATCGTATCAATCGGCAAACATTACATTTGATGCGAATGGAGGCGAAGGCGGCGGTGATGTGACCTTGGATTATGGTGTGGCACTTGTTGCTCCGACTGTAACCCGTGAAGGTTACACCTTCCTTGGATGGTCTCCGTCTGTTCCTTCAATGGCTCCTGCTACAAATACAACTTACATTGCACAGTGGCAGATTAATCAGTACACGATTACCTTTGACGCTGCTGGTGGTGAAGGAGGTACAAGCGTAACACAAGACTATGGTTCATCTTTGGAGATTCCAATTGTGACGCGTGAGGGTTATCTCTTTATGGGGTGGTCTCCAACTCCACCTACAATTGTTCCCTCTACGAATATAACGTGCGTAGCCCAATGGCGAAGGGCGTGTAATGTTGTGGTTCATATTGACGGATCTGGAACCGTTGTGGGTGAAGGAATTTACCCAGAGGGTGCCGAAATTACCTTGACGGCTACGCCGAGTGAAAAGAGCATCTTTTGCGGGTGGAGTACGACACCTATGAATGGCAATGAAACGTTGCAGCTCACGGTGCCTGGAGAGGACCTAACGCTTACTGCATACTTTATGGATGCGTCAGCGCTTGATGTTTACCTTCAAACGCATGAAAGCGTTTCTCAGGAGGTAATTGATGCACGCGTAGAAGAAGTTATTACTGAACGTGGACTGCTAACGCGAGCAGAACTCAAGGCATTGGCAAAGGACTCGCCTGTGGTTGAGGTGAAAAATGGTGTTGCAACGCTAAAGGTGAATTTAAAGCAAGCCGCATCATTGGAAGAACTTTCATCAAATGCGGTGGATAGTCCGCAACAACTCAACATTAAAGTTCCCGATGACGAAAAGGTGCTTCTTTACAAGGTCGTGAAGCCAAGTAAGGAATAAGTCTTATCCGAGTTGTTGAATAGTTGAAAGGATTTTGACAATGAAAAAGATTTTATTGATATTGCTCTCATGCGTTTTAGGATTTTACCTTCCCGCTGAGACAGAAACCATTGATGGCATTGAATGGACCTATCAAGTCTCAAATGGTGAAGCGCAGATTTATAAGGATTATTGGTCTCCTGTAATCCCATCATCTACCTGTGGCGCCATCACTATCCCCTCCACCCTCGGAGGCTACTCTGTGACCTCTATTGGGGATTCTGCGTTTCGCGGTTGCTCAAGTTTGACGTCAGTGACGATTCCCTCAAGCGTGACCTCCATTGGGGATTGTGCGTTTTTGTTTTGCTCAAGTTTGACCTCTGTGACGATTCCCTCAAGCGTGACCTTCATTGGGGGCAATGCGTTTTACGGTTGCACAAATCTGTGGAAAGATACAAATGGTGTGCAGTATGAAAGTGATGCAAAGGTTGTTTTGATTCAAACGCCTACATCATTAACAGGCGAATTCCTTATTCCAAATAGCGTGCGTTTTATTCATTCGGAAGCGTTTTACGATTGCTCTGGTTTGACGTCAGTTACGATTCCCTCTAGTGTAATCTCCATTGGGGATTCTGCGTTTCGCGGTTGCTCTGGTTTGACGTCAGTGACGATTCCCTCGAGTGTGACCTCCATTGGGTATCAGGCATTTTACAGTTGCTCTAGTTTGACCTCAGTGACGATTCCCGAAGGTGTGACCACCATTGAGTTTGAGGCGTTTTGCGGTTGCTCGAGTTTGACGTCAGTGACGATTCCCGAAGGTGTGACCTCCATCGGGTGGGATGCGTTTCTCGGTTGCTCAAGTTTGACATCGGTTCATATTTCAGACCTTGAGGCATGGTGTAAAATTAAATTGGGGTCGGCGACTTCGAATCCTCTTGGTTATGCTAAAAAACTATATTTGAATGGTAATTTAGTTGATGAGTTGAACATTCCTTCTAGCGTGACCTCTATTGGGTTTGCTATGTTTTACAACTGCGAGAGTTTGACTTCGGTGACGATTCCCGAAGGCGTGACCTCAATTGGGGGCTCTGCGTTTTCTGGTTGTACAGGCTTGATCTCTGTCATTTTTTTAGGAGATGTTCCTTTGGTCAAAGATTCCCCTGCATTTGAATCAACTAAAGGGTATTATACATCACAATATGCCTCTGAGTGGGAAGAGGTCATAGCGGCAGACGGGACTTGGAATGGCTTAGCGATGCGTTGTATGGAGGCAGGAAAACTTTTCACATTAACCTTTGATGCGAATGGTGGAGAAGGTGGTCAGACGCTTACGCAGGCATATGGAACAACTTTTATCGCTCCGACGGTCACACGTGAAGGTTATGCTTTTGTGGGATGGTATCCGACCGTTCCGTCCAAAATTCCAGCGCAGGATGTTACTTACACGGCGCAATGGAAAATTAATCAGTATTCGATTACGTTTGACGCTGCTGGAGGTGAAGGTGGCACAAGCGTAACGCAAGACTACGGCTCTTCTCTTACCGCTCCAACTGTAACACGTGAAGGTTACACGTTTACTAGTTGGTCGCCTACTGTTCCTACAACTGTGCCTGCCGCGAATGCGACGTACACGGCACAATGGCAGATTAATCAGTATACGATTACGTTTGACGCCGCTGGTGGTGAAGGTGGCACAAGCGTAACGCAAGATTACGGTTCTTCTCTTATTACTCCAACTGTAACGCGTGAGGGTTATACCTTTATTGGTTGGTCGCCTGAAGTTCCTACAACTGTGCCCGCTGCGAATGCGACTTACACGGCGCAATGGAAAATTAATCAGTACACGATTACTTTTGATGCTGTTGGAGGTGAAGGAGGTACAAGCGTAACACAAGACTATGGTTCATCTCTTACCGCTCCAACAGTAACACGTGAGGGTTATACCTTTATTGGTTGGTCACCTACAGTTCCTGTGACAGTACCTGCCACGAATGCTACTTACACGGCGCAATGGCGAGCGAATCAGTATACACAGACTTTTGATGCAAATGGTGGTGAAGGTGGTGCAAGTCTAACGCAAGATTATGCCTCTTCTCTTATCGCTCCAACTGTAACGCGTGAAGGTTATACCTTTATTGGTTGGTCGCCTGAAGTTCCTACAACAGTGCCTGCTATGAATGCTACTTATACGGCTCAGTGGCGGATTAATCAGTATACGATTACTTTTGACGCCGCAGGCGGTGAAGGTGGCACAAGTGTAACGCAAGAATATGGTTCATCCCTTACCGCTCCAACTGTAACACGTGAAGGTCATCGCTTCTTAGGTTGGTTGCCTGAAGTGCCGTCAATCACACCTGCGGAGAATGCAATTTATGTTGCTCAGTGGGCGAAGGTTTATGAAGTTACGATTAACTGTAAAGGTGATGGCACAGTTTCGGGTGAGGGATGGTATCAACCAGGTGCATCTGTAGTCCTAACAGCAACGCCAGATGAAGGTGTTACTTTTTGTGGCTGGGATGGGTTTAAGAAAACTGCAGAGGCAACGATTTCCTTTGTGATGCCAGAGGAAGATGTTGTATTAAGTGCTTATTTTGCAAAATCAAGCGCATTAGATGCATATCTCTCAACCCATGAGAATTCAGGTGGAGACGCCGATGACTTAGATTCCCTTGTAGAAGCAGAGATTGCTAAGCGTGATTTACACACTGCAGATGAAATGAAAGAAATGGTTGTGGACACGCCTGTGATTGAAGCAAAGAATGGCGTTGTCACAATTCGTTTACAAGTGAAAGATGGCGCGGCAAGTGAAGTAATGGATGGCGGTGAGGTTTCGGTGGAGATTACACCGAAGGCCGGTGAAAAGGCGGGCTTCTATAAGTTCGTTGTGCCAGATGAGCAGTAAGGCTTTTAGGTTTGTCGTTAAAGGAAACCTCTGGTGCTTGCCAGAGGTTTCCTTTTTTGTTGTTGGTGTCCGGTTTATCGAAATGGTGAAACGGCTACGCGGTGGTCTGTGAGACATTGCAGAAAGTGGACGGCGGAGGCGTTTGCGGGTCTGGGCGGGGGTGGGATTGCATATGGGCGATTGTGCCGGTGAAAATGGGCGGGATGTTCGGGGAAAATCGCCGATGTTCCCCCGGTAGTGTCGCCCATGTTAAAAAGTAGGGTTTGGGTGGAAGGAATGGAGGAACGTTTGAACCGGTTGTGGGTAGGTCGCGACAACCCGTTTTTAGGGGAGAATGGCGGGGTGGCACTCGTTTTGATGGCAGGATGGCTCATCATAAAAGTATCCGCCGGAGATGGCAGGCAAAGAGACGTTTTGTGCGCCGGATATCTGCGGGAGTCGGTGTTTGGCTGTAATGACATCTCAAGGTAGGTGTCTGCGGCAGCGCATAAATGTTTTTTGATAGAGTGGCGATTTTCCAGTTGTTTACAACAATAAATAAAGAAAGAGGAGGGGGCTACTTTACGGAGAGAATGCCGTTGTGGTATTATATAGGTCTATGGATATTGTTTTTACCGACAAGTGTATGGAATATGCGCGGCAGCTGCTTGAGAAGTGCCGAGCGTGCGGTGTGCGTCTGGGCACTGCAGAGTCCTGCACGGGCGGTATGCTGGGAGGTATTTTGTCTGCCTTGCCCGGCGCGAGCGAAGTTTTTGACGGTGCGATTGTTGCCTATCAGAACCGCATCAAAGAAAAACTTCTGAATGTCTCCGCAAAAACGCTTGCCACCGTGGGAGCCGTGAGTGCGGAGTGTGCCGAAGAGATGGCGCACGGGGTTTGCAATATGCTGGGGGTGCCGCTGGGAATTGCGGTTACCGGCATCGCCGGACCCGGCGGCGCAACACCTGAAAAACCGGTGGGGCGGGTGTATATTGCAGTGGCCTATCGGGGAATTGTGGCTGTAAATGAAGAGACTTTTGCCGGAAATCGCGCGGCGGTAAGGGCTGCGGCGATTGAACACGCTTTGCGATTAGCACATTCGTGCTTAGAGAAAGAGACGAAGAAAATGGTCGAGATTGACTGGTCGAATCTTGGCTTTGCGTATATGCCCACGCGGAGTCATATCAGGTATACCTGGAAAAACGGAACTTGGGATGGCGGAACTTTGGTGAATGAACCCACAATCACGATGTCGATTGCGGCCGGTTGTCTTCACTATGGTCAGGAATGCTTTGAAGGATTGAAGGTGTTCCGTCAGAAGGATGGTAAGATCGTGGCGTTCCGTCCGCAGGCGAATGCCGAGCGGATGCAGCGGACTGCGTATAAAACGGTAATGCCCCCTGTGCCGACGGAATTGTTCCTGGATGCGCTCAAACGTGTGGTGCGCGACAACATTGATTATGTGCCTCCGTATGGCTGTGGTGCTTCAATGTATGTGCGTCCGTTGCTGATTGGGACCGGTCCTCAAATTGGTGTGGCACCTGCAAATGAATATACGTTCATTATGATGGTGATGCCGATGGGGAATTACTACAAGGGCGGGATCAAACCTGTCCGGGCGATTATTTTTGATGAGTATGACCGGGCCGCGCCTCAGGGAATGGGCGATGTGAAAGTGGGCGGCAACTATGCTGCAAGCCTTTTCGCACATGAAAAAGCACACGAAATGGGCTTCCCGGTGGAGCTTTACCTGGATGCTAAAACGCATACCTACGTGGAAGAATTCGCCACTTCCAATTTCATTGGTTTTAAGGCTGATGGTACGTTTGTCACGGTGAAATCCACCTCTGTTTTGCCATCTGTTACCAATCTTTCATTACAGCAGTTGGCTGCGGACTTGGGGCATCCTGTTGAGATTCGTCAAGTCCCTTACGAAGAACTGCGTGATTTCGCCGAAATCGGGGCTTGCGGCACAGCAGTCGTGGTCACGCCGGTTTGCGAAGTGCATCGGAATGGCGAGGTGATTGAAATCGGCTCCAAGACCGAGTGCGGTCCGAACCTGCGGAAGTTGCATGACACCATGCAGGATATTCAATTTGGCCGTGCAGCAGATGCACATGGTTGGTGCTACGAACTCTAATAATCGTTTCTACTTGTTTTCCCGGTGAGTGTCGCATCTGCTTGATGTACGCCGGCATAATGTTGATTTTCCCCATCAGCCTTTGACTGAAAGGAATCCCATGACTCAAATGACCACCTCTCAGCGTTATGGCAGTTCGTCTGCCGCCACACCGACACAGGAGATGCTGCGCAAACATGGACGCAGTGGGGCTCAGTGTGTAGTAGATGGCCTGATCAGCAATGGTTGTGAAGTGCTTTTTGGCTATCCGGGCGGAGCGGTAATTGATATCTTTGATAAGTTGTATGACGCTCCGCTCAAGTTTGTTTTGCCACGCCATGAGCAAGGTGGCATTCATATGGCAGATGGATACGCACGTGCGACCGGGAAAGTGGGCTGTGCGTTGGTCACCTCCGGTCCGGGCGCAACGAATGCTGTTACCGGACTTGCCACCGCTATGATGGATGGCATTCCGATGGTGGTCATCTCCGGTCAGGTGGCAATGAATCTGATCGGAACGGATGCCTTCCAGGAAGCAGATACGACGGGAATCACGCGTGGCGTGACCAAACACAATTTTCTGGTGCGTTCGGTCGATGATTTGCCGCGCGTAATTGCCGAAGCCTTTTTCGTTGCCAGCACAGGCAAGCCGGGCCCGGTGCTCGTGGATATTCCCAAAAATATTCAACAGCAGTATACGTTGCAGCCGGATGTGAGTATGCAGGATGTGACGATTCGTGCCTATCAGCCAACCTTATTGCCCCCACCGGAACAGGTGGCGCGTCTGGCGGAGGCCATCAACAAGTCGCATCGCCCGGTATTGTATGTGGGTGGTGGAGCAATCGTCTCCAACAGTTGTTCGCTCTTGCGTTCTTTGGCAGAAACATACGACATCCCCGTTTGTACGACCCTGATGGGGTTGGGGGCGTTCCCCGAAACCAGCCCGCTCTCAATGTGGATGGTGGGTATGCATGGTTCCATCGCTGCCAATTACGCAATCCAGCAAGCCGATCTGGTGATTTCTGCAGGCGCGCGCTTTGATGATCGCGTAACCGGGCGGACATCCGATTTTGCCTGTGCGGCTCAAATTGCACATATCGATGTGGATGCGTCAGCAATCGGTAAGAATGTTGATACAGATATTGCAGTTTGTGCAGATCTCCGTCAGACGCTTGAGGCGTTATTGCCATTGGTGCGAAAGGTGGATCGGTCCGAATGGGTCGCACAGGTGGCAAAGTGGCGGGAGTTGAAACCGGCGGTTTATCTGCCGCGCAAGGATGGAAAGTTGCAGCCGCAAATTGTGATTGAGGCACTTGATCGCGTTTCGGAAGGTAAGGCAACAATCGTTACGGATGTAGGACAAAATCAGATGTGGGCGGCACAGTTTTTCCGCTACACACGTCCGCGTTCCTTTTTGAGTTCGGGTGGATTGGGCACGATGGGCTTTGGTGTTCCTGCTGCAATCGGGGCGCAATTGGCCCGTCCGGACGCGTTGATTGTCTCAATCAACGGTGACGGCGGCTTCCAGATGAATATTCAGGAGTTGGTTGTAGCTGTTGAGCACAAGCTGCCGGTAAAGTTCATTGTTTTGAACAACTCGCATTTGGGAATGGTGCGTCAGTGGCAAGACCTCTTCTATGGTGGGCGTCACAGTGCAACCGTGCTCACGCAGGATAACCGTCCGGCAAATGAAAAGATTGTGTGCGAAGAGGAAGAACCTGCGTACTTGCCTGACTTCGTAAAGGTGGGTGAGGCATACGGTATTCGCTCAAAACGCGTATCGACACTGGAAGAAGTGGAGCAGGTTTTTGCTGAAGCATTTGCAGATCCCCATCCGTGGTTGATTGAATGTATTGTTGCTGAAGATGAAAAAGTTTTACCGATGGTGCCGCCGGGTGCTGCGCTTTCGGATATGATTCTTCCGCCTCGCAAGTAAGGGATTTCGGTTATGCAGAGACACATTCTCAATGTATTGGTGGAAAACAGCCCTGGCGTGTTGGCGCGGATTGTGGGGCATATTTCCGGGCGGGGCTACAATATTGAGACGTTAAATGTCGGGCCAACGACGGATGCTTCCATCTCAAAAATGACGATTGGTATCTCGGGAGAGCCTGAGGTGATTGTCCAGGTTGTAGCACAACTCGCGAAGCAGATAAATGTTTTCAGCGTGGATGATGTCACCGCAAAGCCGCATATCGATCGCGAAGCTGTATTGGTGAAAGTGAGTACACGCGCTACCGGGCGTGCTCCGGTGATCGAAGTGGCGATGTTATTTGGTGCCAAGGTGCTCGGTGTGCATCCTGATTCCTTAACTATTCAAATGGTGGGCTCTCAAATGCAAGTAGGGCAGTTTTTGACGCTTTTGCAGCCGTTTGATGTGTTGGACATCTCACGTTCCGGCTCAATTGCAATGGCCCAAAGTTGAAGTTCTTACCACTGCTTTGTTTAGCGCATTCCTCTTATCCTTAAATGTAAGCGAGAGATAAAAATGAAACGTTTCGCCGTGCTTGGGCATCCGATTGGGCATAGTTTTTCTCCGGTGATGCACACGGCAAGTTTCAACGCGATTGAATTTGAGGGCGAGTATACGCGCCGGGACGTTCCGCCGGAGAGGTTGCAGGAGGCTCTTTTAGAGCTTGCCGAAGCGGGATTTTGTGGTGTTAACCTGACAATCCCGCACAAGCAACTTGCGCTTCCAATGATGGATGAGCTTACGCCGGAAGCGCAACGGCTCGGAGCTGTGAATACGGTTCGTTTCAAAGATGGCAAAATGTATGGTCACAACACCGATGGGCCGGGTTTCCTCGCAGCAGTGCGCGCATCGTTAGATTTCACACCAAAAGGGAATACTGCAGCCGTAGTTGGGTGTGGGGGGGCCGGACGAGCTGTAGCGTTATCATTGGCGCATGGTGGTGCTGCATGGCTGGGCGTGATGGATGTGGATGCGTCACGTGCCAGACTTTTAGTGGATGAAATAGTTGCAACTACTGCTACTTGTGCTGAAATAATTCCGGTTGAACGTTTGAGGGAAGCGCATCTGGTCGCACAATGTTCTCCAAGCGGATTGGCAATTATGCCGGAGCCGGCTGTCCCGGCATCGGCATTTCAAATGTCGCAAGTGCTCTATGATATTGTAATTCCTCCCGGCTCTTCAGAGACGCCTACAATGCGGACATATCGCGAAGCGGGCGGCAGACGTTGTGCAAATGGCATCCGTATGTTAGTCGAACAAGGTGCGCTTTCGTTTGAGTTTTGGACGGATGGCATTGCGGCTGATCGCGCAGCGATGTTTGCCGCTGTGGAGCGAGAGGTGAGCAGTCATGCTTGATTTCCTGATGGGGCTTTCTGAAGAGGATGCAACGTTTCTTTCGCGTATCGCAATTGGGTTCGTCGTTTGTTTAGGTGCCGTTATCGGCAGTTTTCTGAATGTTTGCATCTATCGGATTCCTTTAGGGCAGTCGGTCAGTCGGCCGCGTTCACATTGTTTCAGTTGCGGGAAAACGATTCCGTGGTATCACAATATCCCGGTGTTGACATGGTTCATTCTGCGGGGAAAGTGTTCAAACTGCAGGGCGCCGATCAGCTTTCGTTATCCTGTGATTGAGGCATTGACGGCGATTCTTTTTTTGCTCGTCTTTCAGATGTGGGGAAATCCTGCGCTTTTGGGCTTGAATCCGCTTTCGATTCCTGAACTGATTCCCATCTTTTGGCTTTTTGTTGCTTCCACGGTGGTCAATGTGATGATTGACATTGATCATCGTATTTTACTGGACAGAATTTCAATTGGCGGGACATTGCTTATTTTTGCCGTGTCCGCGGCATTCCCAATACTGCATGGTGCAACAGGATGGTTTTCCGGCTTGCTGGCTGCGTTTGGGGGTGCATTGTTCGGTTTTGCACTTGGATTTGCAATTGCTTTTCTGGGCGAGCGTATTTTTTTGCAGGATGCCTTTGGCTTCGGAGATGTCAAATGGATGATGCTCTTCGGCGCACTTTTCGGATGGGTTGGATTGCTTTGGATCATGTTGCTTGCCTCTTTTCTTGGATTGGTCATGGGAAGCGGCGTCTTGATTTACAACCGTCTGAAAGGGCTTTCTGACGAACGGGCTGTTGCAATTCCCTTTGGTCCTGCGCTTGGTCTTTCCGCGCTGCTGTGGCTTTTTTGGGGACAGGCACTTTTAACAGCGTTTATTTCGTTGCGTTCATGGGTATTGATGCACGAGCAAGGCGTTTTGTTTTGCTTTGTGCCGTTGTTGTGTCTGATGTCTGCATGGCTTATTTTTCGCATTCGAATGATTCGGAAGTATAATCGCGAATGGATGGCATCGGAGGCAGAAGAGGGGAAGCCATCAGCACAAGTCGTACACGAGTCTGAAGAAGAGGGGGGGACTTCTCATGTGTGATAAGATTTTGTTGGAAGGGTTGCGAGTGGAATGTATCGTAGGGGATCTGCCGCACGAACGCACGTTTCCGCAAGAGCTCTTTCTGGATATGGCACTTGATTGTGATCTGTCTGTGGCTGCTAAGAGCGATCAGTTGGCGGACACAGTGAATTATGTTGCGGTGATCAATGCCGTGCGTCACAGTTTGATTTCAGCGAAATGTCAAATGATTGAACGTGCCGCACAAGTGGCAGTGGATGCAGCATTTGCCGTAGATAAACGTATTTCTGCGGTTGATGTTTCACTCCGGAAACCCCATGCGTTGCCGGGGGTGGTCGCCGGAGTCCATATTCATCGCACACGTTCGCTTTAATCCTTTCCGAAGGTTCTCACTGATTTTAAGGAGATCCTTTTCTTTTTTCATGAGAAAGTGTTGACAATGCAAATCCCAACGACTGCTTTCATTCTGGGCGCCGGGCTTGGAGAACGCTTGCGTCCGATGACGCTCTCAACGCCCAAACCTCTGATGCCCATCTGGAATCTTCCGCTTTTATCACATACGCTTTCCTTGCTGGAGGCGTGGGGCATCCGCAAGGTCTACATCAATACGCATTGGCTCCCGGAAAAGATGCGCGCTTTTATGGCCGCATATTCGGGCCCGCTTCATCTGCATGAACTTTATGAACCTGAGATTTTAGGTACGGGAGGCTGCCTTCGTGCGTTAAAACCTTATTTGCAAGGAGAGCCTTTTTGGTTGGTAAATGGTGATATTGTTTTTGACTGTCGGCCTGAACCTCTGCTGGATGCATTTGAAACTTCAGGCGGTTTTGCTGCAGCTTGGGTGGAGCCGAAGCGCGGCCCCCGCACAGTAGAGGTGGATTATGCCGGAAGAGTTACGTGCTGGGCCTCGCCCACGCCCGGCGTGGAACATACGTTTACGTTTACGGGGGTGAGTCTTTTAAGTGCGGAAGTAATTGATTTTCTTCCGCAAGATCGCGCACAGTGTTCGGTGGTTGCGGCGTTCAATGCCGCGATGTATGCCGGTCGGTTTGTACGGGCTGTGGTGCAAAAATCGGCTTATTGGAATGATGCCGGAACGTTTTCAGCCTATCTTCAGGTGCATCGGGACGTCAAAAAGAATTTGTCATTGGCGCACTATGCTGCATATGCCTCAACAGCTCCCGCGCCGGAAGTCGTTAAGGCTCTTAAATATTTGAAATGGGATCTTGAAGAAACGATTGTGATTCCGTTAGGAAAGCGTGGCAGTCAACGCACGTTTTGGCGTTTGGTCGGAGCCCGGAAATCAGTGATTATGATTGCGTATGAAACTGAAGGCCGTGCAGAAAATGCCCGTTATGCTACGTGTGCAGAGGTGCTTGCCAAGGCCGGGGTCGCTGTTCCACGAGTTCTATTGGACAAGCCGCATTTGCTTGTTTTGGAGGACCTTGGCGACGATACGCTCGACCATTATGTAAAGATGATTAGCGAATCGCTTGAAACGGTCCCATATACCTGTGAAGAAGCGCAGCAAGTGTGTGGGACTGAAGCGCATACGCATGGGGCTGCATGCGCTTGCGGTCACGATCATTCCCCCCCGTTACAGGCATCAATGTTGACAAGCGTAATGGCATTATTGGCAGCGTTTCATTCTGTAAAAACAGGGCGGATGAAATTGGAACCACGCTTCGATCAAGCATTGTATGATTGGGAAGTAGGGCTGTATGAACAGTTCGTTGCGCCTTTCTCACCTGAAGCAAAAGCGGAATGGAAGCAACTGCAAGCAGCGTTGTTGAATGAGCCGGAGGTCCTAGTCCATCGTGATTTTCAGAGTTCAAATATCCTTTGGCATCGAAACGCTCCCTGTGTAATTGATTTCCAGGGAATGCGGCGTGGTGCGGCACTTTACGATTTGGCGTCATTCCTTTACGATCCCTATGTGGATTGGGGGGCGCACGTTATTTCTGCGGCACTTCACGCATACGCCAAGGCTTCCGGGCGAACGTATGAGACGCTCGCACATCTGTTGCCGTATGCTGCAGTGCAACGGCTTACTCAGGCGATAGGGGCTTTTCACCGTCTTGCCTCTGTGGGGCAACCCCGCTTTCTTGCCTACGTCCCTGTTGCCCGTCAGCGCGCAGCTGCTTGCGCAGAATCTGCCGGTTTTTCGGCAATCGCTGAAGCCCTTCGGGGGTGAGACGGACGCTTTCAAGAAAAATACCTGTTTTGATGAATGACTGTTTGGCATACTTCGGTTGACACGTGTGCAACGTTCTTTTCGTTCTTCATGTGGTTCATTTTCAATATCGGCGAAACCGCATTTGATTATCGTCGAAATTAAAGCTGAAAATGGGCGATTTTCCCACGCAAAGTCGGCGGAGTTGAAATCGTACAAAAGGCGGGAACTGATAGCGTCTAATCCAAGGCACCTGCCATCAAGGCAAAAATTGCTCACGTAAGGCACGTGAGCAATTTTTATTTCAGTGCGTTATGACTCTGATTTCCGGTTAAGAAGCCGGATTGATTTTCTGTTTTTTCTTTTAACCAAGGCCGGAATCAAAAAATAATCCGGTTGATTCTTACGAATACAACCGGGTTATTTTTAAGCTTCTTTTTGACGTGCTTTCACAGAAGGGGACTTGCGCCTTGCCGTTGATTTGCGCTTGATTGCAGGTTTAACGGCTGAGACTTTTTTCTGTTTTCCCTTCCTGGCGGTTACGCGAGGAGTCGCTACCAATGTCTCCGGCTCTGCTCCGTTTTCGGTAGGTTTTGGCGAAAGAATAAAGGTCGTAATCGCCATATCGTGCGAGAGCAGGGCTTCAATTAAAGGGTTTTCAATGTGCGTTTCAATTGCACGGCGCAAGGGACGTGCACCATGTTTCGGATTATACCCCTTTTTCAAGACGAAAGCACGTGCAGCATCTGTCAGTTCAAAGGTGATTCCAGAAGAGGCAAGGCGCGTTTGAACTTCATTCAATTCCAACGTAAGGATTTTGTCGAGTGCATCATCGGTCAGGGATTTGAACACAAGAATATCATCGAAACGGTTGATTAATTCCGGACGTAAAGTCTGTTGCACTTCCTTCATGATTCTTTCCTGAAGGGCTGCATGGGGCATCAAAGGCCCTTGGGCATTCACACCCGGAAGAAAACCAAGGCTTGGCAATTCCATGTTGAAATGGCATCCGATGTTCGACGTGAGCAGAATAATTGTATTGCGGAAGTCGACATAACGTCCGTGCCCATCTGTAAGCGAACCTTCTTCCAAGATTTGCAGAAGCGTATTGGCAATGTCCGGATGCGCTTTGTCAAATTCATCAAAGAGGAGAACCGAATAGGGGCGCCGATGCACACGTTCAGTCAGGAAACCTCCCTCTTCATAACCGACATAGCCAGGCTGAGTGCCAAAGAGTTTTGAGACGCTATACTTGTCCATGTATTCCGACATATCCAGCCGAATGAGCGCTTTTTCACTTCCAAAGAAGAGCGCAGCCAGTTGTTTTGCCAAGAACGTTTTCCCGACACCACTCGGTCCGGCAAGCAGAAACGCACCAATCGGACGCTTCGGATCCTTCATGTTCAAGCGTGAACGTTGCAGCACTTTTGCCATGACTTCGACCACTTCATCTTGTCCAATGATGCGCTCTTTGAGTTTGGAGGCAAACGACAGGAGAAATTGACGGTCGCTTTCGGTGAGTTGATTGGAGGGAATCCCTGTGATGCTTGCGACAGTTTCTGCAATATTTGCAGCAGTAATTTTCACCGGAGCACGATTCCGCTGCGCATTCCATTCATCAAATGCTCGATTAAATGCTTCTTGCGCATTCATTTCATGCGTACGATATGTTTTTGCGGAATCAAAATCACTCGCCGCAATCGCGCGTTGCTTTTCATGCCGAATTCGTACTAATTCCATTTCAAGAAGATGCAATTCCTCTGGACGAAAGACGGCATTCGCACGCAAGCGTGAGCCTGTTTCATCAATCGCATCGATGGCTTTGTCCGGTAATTTTCGGGAAGGAATATAGCGCGTAGTCAGATAGACAGCCGCTTCAAGAGCCTCATCTGTGTAGATAACGCCATGATGAGACGCATAGCTTGGCGCGAGCCGCTTCAAAATGTTGAATGTTTGTTCGGGAGAAGGTTCTTCAATTGTAACCGATTGAAAACGGCGCGCCAATGCAGAGTCTTTTTCAATTTTCTTACGATATTAATCAAGGGTTGTTGCACCAATACACTGAAACTCACCGCGTGCGAGCGGAGGTTTAATAATATTTGCTGCATCCATTTGGCCTTCATGTCCACCAGCACCAACAATCGTATGGATTTCATCCAAAAAAAGGATGACGTCTTTGGAGTTTGAAGCCTCTTCAATCACCGTTTTAAGACGTGCTTCAAAAGAACCGCGATACTCTGTTCCGGCGACGAGGAGCGTCATATCCAGTGCGATAATGCGCTTGTCTAGCATATCTTCAGGAACAGAACGTTCGACAATTTTCTGTGCCAATCCCTCTACAATTGCAGTCTTGCCAACGCCCGCTTCGCCGATCAAAATTGCATTGTTTTTTCTTCTTCTGCATAAAATTTGGATCAAACGATCCACTTCTTTCTCGCGTCCGATAATAGGATCGAGCAGTTCCTTGCGCGCAAGATCGGTGATATCCTTGCCGAATTTGTCCAATGCCGAGGTTGAACGATGAGAACTCGCTTCATGGGTATGGGGCGAGCCGGCAGGTGAAGACGAGAGCGACTCTTCAAAACGGCGAAACTTTTCATCAATAATGCCGCTTTCATCATCATCGTCATCATCACATGGCGAATCAACAGGTGCGTGGCCGGTTTCCTGCTTGTTGTCATTGTGAGAAGTTTCGGAGGGGATGGATTGGGAAATCGCTTTAAGTAAACGTTCCTCTGTAACTTCGGTATGACGCAGAATAATTGCGCCCAATCCGTCACATTCTTTGACAATGGCTAACAGTAAACAGGTGGTATTTACCTGCTTGAAATTCTCTTGAAGCGCAATCGCCTTTGCCAACTCGCAAACCTTTAACACACGCACCGACCAGCAAATCTTTTCTGGTGACAGCAGCTTTTTTTGTTGTTCGCTATTTGTTGAAAAATTGGTGAGCGGCTCTGATAAAATCTGGATGTTTGCGCGCAAAAACTTCTCTGCGATATTGAATTGTTGCAGTAATTTTTTTGCAGAACAATCAATGACACAGCACGCTAAAAGGAGGTGCCCTGTCCCGATATGGTCATGAGAAAGTGCAGCAGCCTCAATTTGTGCTTGGCGTAAAACGGCTCTTGCATTTGTGGAAAAGTGCTCTGTATTTGGATGTTTCATCGTTTGACCTCCTATCGCTTACAACTATAAAATTATGTATGAGACTATAACAAAGAAATTTGCTTGTAACAAGAGAAAATTCAGGAGTGGACGGATTTTACGCGAACTGCTGCACAAACTGATGAGATCAGCGGTGTTGCTTGTAATTTTGGTATCCATGAATGCGGTTGAAACCGTGCTTATACAACAAATAAGCCCTCACCGGGGAGCGAGGGCTTGTCGTTTAATTGGAAAGCAATCAATTAGTCAAGATTCTTTTTAATTGCATCCGCTATTTCGCTCACCTTGGTCTCTGCTTCCGCATTACCTTCCTTCAATCCTTTTTTGAATTCTCCGGACGAGCGACCGAGGGCGCGAGCGATTTCCGGAATTTTTTTCGCTCCGAAAATCAATGCGATAATCAGAATAACAATCAGCAGTTGCCAAATTCCAGGACGCATCTTTGTATACCTTTCCTTAAAAACGGTTAGCGATAAAGTCGTGTAGCGCGCTGTGCTGCCCGATCTGCCTCACGACGTTTGATAGTTTCACGCCGGTCGTATTGGTTCTTCCCCTGGCAGAGTGCAATCTCGACTTTGACTTTACCGCGTGGGTTCAAGTAGATTCTCAACGGGATGAGTGAGAGGCCTTTTTGCTCAACTTTCGCACGTAATCGGATGATTTCCGATTTGTGCATCAGAAGCCGACGCGTCCGTAATGATTCGTGGTTGAAGCGATTGCCGAATTCATATGGCGGAATACGCACTTGCATCAGCCATAATTGATTCGTCTCATCGGTCTTACACCACGCACCCATTAGCCCGCCTTCTCCATTGCGCAAGACTTTGACTTCGGTGCCAAGGAGCTCAATTCCGGCTTCGTGTTTCTCCAATACGAGGTAGTCGTGCGTGGCCTTGCGATTGACTGCAAGGTTGCCCGTGATTACTTTGGAGGATTTTTTATCCGAAGCCATCGATGCAAGCAACCGTCAAAGATTAGATGTGGCGGCTCCAGAAGCTACGCTTCTTTTCATCCTCTTCCACAGCCTGCAAATCCATACGAGGGAGAATCAAGCCTGCGGCAATTTCGCGAAGTGCAATATCCGACTTGTCTTCGCGATCGGACAATGGACGCAAAAGGGGACGGGCGCCACGGTTCAATTGTTTTGTTCGTTGGGAAACAATGTTGATCAATACCGGGATACTCGGAATTCTGCGACGAGCATTTTCAAGTGCCTCAAGATTCATATTGACGACTCCTGCAAGCGGTGGGATGAATTATTGAGCGGGGACTTCCGGAATAGCCGGTGCCGCCGGCAGTTCCTGAGTCTGGCGATCTGCGAGAGATTGTTCATGGACGCCGCCGCGCATACAAAATGCAATGGCTAAACTGTTGAGAATCAGAATAATGCCCAACACTACCGTGGTGCGCGAAAGAACATTGCCCGTGTGGCCGCCGAATACATCTTCTCCGAATTTTCCACCGAATGCCGATCCCATCCCGCCGGATTGATCTTTCGGAGGTTGAAGCATTACGACTGCAACCATCAAGAGTGCAACAGCAATTTCTACGAAGAAGAGCAGACCAAGCAAAAATGCCATGATTAAAATCCTTTCAATACGAAAACCTTGGAAGTATAGCACACCGGAAATAAAATGTCAAAATCTATTAAATGGTTATAGAGCAACATTCTTGTTTAGTAGAGGAATCGTTATGTGAAAGCAGAATTGCACGGCGAATGAAGCAATAAGGTAAAAATTGGCGTGTGCTTTCTCAGGGACGATTCAGGGTGTGCATTCGGCCATCGACTCGGAGATGGCTAAATAAAATACGGATGCCGTGGATGGCATTTTTGAAGATGGGCGAAAGCGTGATTGCAGATGGGCGAAGTTACATAACAATGTCGCCCATGTTGAAACAGAATCTCGTCCGCTTTGAAAGTGCCCTTGCAGGGAACGTTAATCACGGAAGATAGAAGTATAGTTGGTTTTCAAATCCAAGTAATCTTCCGGTAAAGCAAAGTGTAGGTAAGACCATGGGGAAGGTGGCGACATTTTCAAATTAAAACGGCCTTCAGGTAAAACGAAGGAGTTGCCATTTCTTCAATGATTGAGAGCGGACTTCACGCGGATTGTGGTGCCCGGTTGCTCGCTCATCAGAATCGCCGAAGGGGCTTCCTATAGCGAATGTTCAGGCTAATAAAATGCGTCGCGCTGGGCGTAGGTATCAATATACTGTCTTGGTTTTCCAAGTGTTGTGCATTCGAGTATATGTTAACACGTGACAATTGATTCATTGTGTAGGCGCACATGGGTAATAGTACGGAAGTCACAGAGATATTTGTGCGCCCAGATATTGGGTTTCTCTATGTCTGCGTAAAGTTAGGCCAACTTTACCGGAAAGCACATCGCTACGGCATCTTCAATAGAACCTGTTGGTTTGATGTAGTTTTCATTCTTGTGTCACAAAATCGGCAACCTTATTACCTATGCCCTTGCGTATGGGGACTATACGGAAGTTCTTTGTGCCGGAAAAAGAGTGGTATTAGACGGGAAATCGACGCTCAATTCTCGCACGGTTTCTCATGGATGATGAAATAATTGAACACTAATTTCACCGAACAATCGTGCGCTCTAACGGGATTGACCGATAGAACTGTGTCATTGGTAAGTTACATGGTTGGTGTCTGCTGCATGAAGACGATCGTAGAGAAAGTACAACACTGTCGCTTAATTTCTTTCTGGTGTTTAATGGAGGGGGCCTGATAAATTATGGAAGAGAGAGAAATGGTTGCGACAGGTGTCGTAACGATGGGATGGGGTAGATACAAAAGAAAACAGCGTCTCACGAATTGTGAGACGCTGTTTATTACAAGAAATATCAACTTGTTCAGCGTGCAAGATCTTGATACATCTGGTACGCATCATCCGGTTTCATATTCTTGTGAATTACGGCAGAAACCGCGCGAATCATCGCAGCAGGATGCTCAGACTGGAAGACGTTGCGGCCCATATCAACGCCTGCTGCACCTTCGTTCATTGCGCGATAAGCGAGCTCAAGGGCGTCGCGTTCCGGCACTTTCTTTCCGCCTGCGATTACGATTGGCACAGGGCAGGAGGCCGTAACCGTCTCAAAGCCTTCGGTATAATAGGACTTTACGATGTTGGCACCGTTTTCTGCACACATGCGTGTGGCAAGACGGAAATACTTGGCATCACGTGTCATCTGCTTGCCGACTGCGGTTACACCCATCACGGGGATGCCATATTTCTGTCCGATGTCTACCGTGTGGTAAAGGTTGGCCATCGTCTTGGCTTCCATGAGTTCATCGCCCACAGCCACCATTACTGCCATTGCCGAGACGTTCATGCGGATGGCGTCTTCCGGATCAATCACCACGTTGTCATTGAGATTGGTGAGGATTGAAGAGCCAGCATCCGAACGCAAGCAGACGGGAATCGTATTGGTCGGAGGAATGACCGAGCGGAGAATGCCGCGCGTACACATCAAGCAATCGGCATACTTCATCAACGGTACGATCGAAAGGTCAATGCGCTCCACACCTCCGGTCGGCCCCATGATAAAGCCGTGATCGCAGGCCAGCATCAACGATTTGCCGTCCTTGGGATTGAAAATTCGCGAAAGACGGTTTTTCATACCCCAATCAAGATTTGAACACCCTTTCAGAGGGAAGCCGACTGTTTTCTGAGGTGTACCGACGCCGAAAGCGGATGCTTCCTTAAAATTATCCATATCTGCCATGGAAAAGCTCCTTGTGTTTTAAGATTATTTGGATAGGTGGGGCGAGAGATTAAGCAACAAATGCTGCGAAGATGACGGCCATGGAAGCGGATCCTGCGTCAATGGCACCGATGGAACGTTCACCCAGATTGCGGGCTCGACCGAACTTTGCCTGCATTTGTGCGGTGGCTTCAGACCCGGCTTTTGCGGCGGCGGCAGCAGCAGCAAACATCGCTGCTTCTCCTTGATCTTTGGCTGCGAGCAAAGCCTCGGTGGCAGGTTGGAGCGCATCCATCATTGTTTTGTCACCTTTGCGCGCCTTCGTAACGCAGCAGATTTCATCAAAGCCGCCTTCAAACATTTCTGCGAGTTCTTCAGCGTCAAGCTCGGTTTTTCCTGCGGCGACAGCGTCTGCCATGCCTTCACACCACGCACCATACAGAGAGGACGTGGAGCCGGAGGCTTCGGTTTCAAGCTTTTCTGCCATATCGGTGATGTAGGCTTTGAAGTCATCACCTTCCGCGTGTACGATTGCGTTCAGTGCGGCAACAATCGCAGTGCCGTGATCACCATCTCCGCCGGTTGCCGCATCAAGCTCTGAAAACCGCTTCTCGTTTGCGTTGATATCAATTTGGGCTTTTTGCCAAATGGCCTTGAATTGTTCGAGTGTCATAGAATGAATCTTCCTTTCATTGAGAAGCGGGCGATAACAAGTTTGCTTCTTGTTATCGCCCGGTATGGCGAATCAACCGTTGCAAGTCCAGTAGGGGGTGTTCGCCGTTGCTTTGAGAAGAGCTTCTGTTTCCGGCGTTACCTTGGCCAGAGTCATCTGGAAGCCGGCCATTTCCTGAACAGTCAAGAGTTCGGTAGCCAGACCATTGACGAGGGAGATGCCCATGCCCATCAAGACCTTGGCCGCAGCACGGTAGCAAATGAGCATTTCCATTGCGGTGGTGGCACCGGAACCATTGATGATAAGCAGTGCGCGGTCGCCGGATTCCAATTTCGTGGCGGCAACAAGACGCTCAATCATGATTTTGGCCGTTTCATCTGCGGACTGCACTTTCATTACGCCGCCGCCGCCTTCACCATGCTGCCCCATGCCGATTTCCATTTCGTCATCAGCGAGCGCGCCGATTTCAGCACCGTTTTGCGGATGCGTTGCGACTTTGAGTGCCACAGAGAGCGTGGCAAGCTGTGCATGAAACGCGTTGCCGATAGCGAGCACTTCATCGATGTTCTTTCCGGCTTCGCAAGCGGCCCCCATAATCTTCATCAGGGGAATGCAACCGCCCAGACCACGGCGATCTTCCGGGTCGGCATCGATGCCGGGGGCGATATCTTCCTGAACAATAATTTCCTTCACGTTCTCAATGCCGGCTTTTTCTGCGAGGCGCAGTGCCTTGCGAGCGGCCATGCGGTCGCCATTGTGGTTGAGCGTGAGCAGAATTACGCCAGCGGGGCGTTTGAACATTTCAATGGCTTCAAAGACCTTCGGACCGCCGGGTGCGGCAAAGACATCGCCGGCAACGGCTGCGTCTGCCATACCTTCGCCAACGAATCCGTGCATGGCAGGTTCGTGACCGGTGCCGCCGAAGCAGATCAATGCCACTTTGTCTTCGGCTTTGGGTTGTGCACGCACAACGATGCGTTCGTTGACAATTTTCACCTTGTCGGAGTAGGCGAGACCGAGACCTTCCAGCATTTCTGCGGTAAGGTTGGCCGGGTCATTCATAAATTTCTTCATGGGCATGGAAGTGTTCCTTAGTGTGTTAAAGGTTGGTAATCGTTACTTGGCTTGGTAGAATTCCACCACGGTGTTGTTGTCATAGACGAAGGCGATGTAGGCATTGCCGATATCCATTTTGTCCCAAAGAATGGATTTGCCCGCGATGGCCTCATCAATGTTTTCCACGCGATAAGCGACATGGGGTTGTTCTTGAATAGCAGCTGCCATGGGCGAGTCGGGCTCAAAATAGAGGAATTCGATTTTGTATTTGTCCGTTTCGCCTCCTGCGATCCAAACTTTCAAGGGCTCAACAAAGGTCATGTTCGGCATTTTTTCGCCGACAATCATACCGGTATGCATGTATTCCATCACGAGGATTCCTTTTTAGTGAATTGAAGATTGCTGTGGTAAAACTCAGAATGCGACATTCGGGCAGGTGAAGCGCAAGCCGTTGCCATCGTGATAGGTGGCATATTCAGAGACGATTGCGCCTTCCGGGCCGCCCATCATGAAGTGCCACGTTTCATCTTTGGCCAAACGATGCACCTGACCATCAGCTTCCCACTTTTCCACATGGACGCTCTTCAGCGTAGGAAGCTGGCACTTGGCAAGCATCGCCTTGACTTCGGGATACTGGTCAAGATTGGGTTCGCCGACTTCGCTGAAACCATAGACGGAGCCATAGCGCACCTGCCAAGCTTCGTGCTTGCACTGCAAGGGCCCCTTGTCATCGGTCGTGGGCTTATGGCTGTGTTCTGCAATGGACTGACCGGGCAGAAGGAAAATTTCGTGCGCGAAGTACTGTTTATCACGATTGTTTTCCCAGAAGACGCCTCCCATGCCAAATGCGGCAAAATCGCCCTGGGCGAAGTCTACCGCCCACAAGAAACCGGGCTCATCGGTATAGCGGGCATAGACCGGCGCACCGAGCTTCTTCATTAAATCAATATAGGCCTGCTTGCCTTTTTCTCCGTCAAACTTGCCATTGGTGTAGAAATCTGCATTATTCACTTGTACCATCTCCTTTGCTTTCGCAGGTTGACAGGTTGCTTTACCGCAGCAGCCTGTAGAAAATCCCATTACTGTGGCAACGAGTGCCGCCATCGCGCCAACGCGCACAATTTTAACAATGTCCATGTGTATTCCTTTCAACGTGAAAGAGCAGAAACTCCACCCTCCATCATTTACAAGTATTGTAGTTTTTTTTTCTGCTATTTGCAAGTGTAAAACGGTAAAAATAGGGCTGTTTTAGAATAAAAACGATGAAAATTTCAATATATTTTGCTATTTCCTATAAGAAAACACGTTTTTGGGGAAGATGAAGACAAGGGGGAGTATTTGGCTTGATTGCACTTTTAGCGGTTGGCTCTTTGCTTGGTAATGTGTTTTCGCTGTAGCTTCTTTTCAGCAATCAAGGGCTTTCTATTTCAAGTTTTCAACTGTTTTGTACTATTTGGGGTATCAAATAAGTTATTGTGGGGCAATACTTTATGTCGAGCAAAATGTTTTCCCTAAATAGTGTAGGAAAAATAGTACAAAGTGCTGAAAAACTCTAATTTTTTATCCTCAAAGACTGCTGAGTTTTGGCTAAACCCTAACGTCTTTTGCTTTCAAATTGGACCAAACTAAACCTAAAAGATGGTTGCTTTTACTCGGCATCCAGCCGAGGAAGCGCTTAAAAGACGGTTGAGTTGTCCACTTTTCACACTTAAGTCATTATACATAATGACTTATCCATTTTCGCAACCTTGAGCAAAAACTCAAAAAAGCCCCAAAAATGACGTAAAACTTAGTTTACCACAAAAAGCATTTCCACTTTTTCAAAAAAATCTTCAAAGCCTTTACACAGCACTTCAAAATCCACAAAACCTCTCCTTTTCGCGCATTCCAAATCACTTCTCTACAAGTATATCACAATGCCAAGCCGCTACATTCACTCGTTACCCCAAAAGAGCACTCAAAAGCGTAAATGATGCTTAAAATAAAACGCTCAATGTGAAAAGAGGGATTAAGCGTAAAAAGGAGATAGTGTGAAAAGAGCGCAAAGCGCGCACGGGAAATTCCCGTCCCCACCTCAAAATCAATCCACACGAAAGAAAGCCCTCCCCCAGAACTAGAACGAATCGCTGTAACCCCTGGTAATCCATTAACAGAAGACTCTATTGGAATTGTCACCAAACGCTCCACCTCATCTGCTGAAAGCCCCCCCAGCCTCCGTCTGAATAACAATACGCGGCACCGAAATGTCTGGAAAAACATCCACCGAAAGGTTTTTAGAGACATGCCAGCCCATTACCGCTAAAATACCCACAATAGCCAAAATGGTTTTTGGCCACTTCAAAATCAATGTAAAGAAACGCAACATAAAAAAACACCTTCCTTCAATCAAACGAAACCCATTGAGCGTGAACGCTCAAGGACCTTTCAATTGGAGCAAAAGGCGTTTTACGACCGCGGATAAAGTCGAGGTGCTAGAGAAATATAATCATACGATCGCCACGGAGGGGCCGTTGGCAAAGGGATAACACCGCGTAACAAAAGAGGATTTGACACTTTTATAGCCATCACCACAGGGAGCGGCATCCCCACGGGTAAAGTCCCCCTTTTTAATAAAGAACCCTCTAAAAGCGCATCTAAAGCATCAATGGAAATCTCAACACATCCCTCCGCACCAGACGCAGCGCATCCCGTATCTGAAACATCCTCAAAACAATCACAATGAGCCGTGCCGCAGTTGTCATAATCCTCCACACACAAACACTGCGAAACACCTAGCAACACACTCATATTCACGACAGCCGCCGCAAGTAACATAGCTCCAACACCTTTTAGAAATTGACGTAACCCACTTCTCATAACACCTACCTCATAGCATGACGCTTTCACTTTCGCAAGAGAAAACCATCTTCAGAAACAGGCCGAAAAGTTTACAAGCGTACCACAGGGGTAAAAGATGAAATCAAAGAAGAAGCACATCTTCAATAACACCACACGCTCTCACCATTGACTACTTCGTTGTTTGACTCCCCTTTGCTCGCCATTGAATCTTTTTTTTCGCCTTTAAATGCAAAACTTGCCCATACGCACCTGTATCCGACGAAGTGAAACTTGTCGCATTCAAAGCGTCTTTTTGCGCCCATGGTAAGACTACGCGCTCAACCGTATCTGGAAGCGTTATCTCTCCAAACAACTTAGGCGGCACATGTACAGGCTGCGTCATATCAGCACGTCGGTATAAAATCCCATCCAATGCGACAAAGGTCTTATTGTCAGGATGGCAAGCAATATACTCCAATCGTGGGAACTTCTCCCAAAACTCAGGCACAATTGTTGTCACCTGCTTAGGAATGCCCATGCGGACGACGTTAATCAATGTGAATTCTGGAATGGGTAATTCTGGTGGCGCGACATCTGCATAAATAAGATTCCCCATATAGCGCGGATTGGGCATTGCCGCCTCTAAATCCCCATCAATAAAGGCTTCCGCATAACGCGCATTCATCTGCTTCATGTTATTTTCAACGAATCGCATCACCCCAAAAATACTTGCCACCGCGACCAAACAGCCCACAGCAACACAGCCTAACCAAACCCACATCCGATGACGCCGTGCTTTATTTACACGATTCGTCACTGTGGGAAGCTGCTTTAAATAGTCCACAATTTCCGCCATAGAGCCCCATCGATTCTCAGGCTTTTTCTCCAAGCACCGCTCAATCAGTTTATCCCAAGCGGAATTCAACCCAAATTCAGAGGGACGCTCCCACACACCCACAGGATAATACCCCGTTAAAAGACGATAACACATCACACCAAAAGCATAAATATCCGTAGCCGGAGCCGGATGATAGCCTAGTTCATATTGTTCTGGTGCCATATAATCTGGCGTACCACAAATGCCATTCCCATCAGGATTCTCACTCATATTCTGAAGATGAGCAATGCCAAAATCTGTAATCACAGCATGCCCATCTTCTCGCAAAAGAATATTACACGGTTTCAAATCACAATGAATCACCCCATCCCCAAAATTATGTGCATAGTGCAATGCCGCTGCAATCTCACTCAAAAGGACTCGCGCCACAGACTCCTTTAATGGCCCACTCTCATGAAGCACATCCTCTAACGTAAGCGCAGTACGTGCCATCATATTAACAGATGACGTTGCCCCCTGCTTGGCAAACCATGCCCCACCCAAAAGCATCTCTTTTCGACGTGCTGGTGAAACCCCCACATAATCCATCACAATATAAAGTCGCCCTAACGCTGGATCAACACCTAATGTGTGCAAGGTGACAATATTACTATGTCGCAAACGTGCTGTAATGCGTGCTTCAGCGAGAAAACGCTGCGTCGCAGTTTGCTCATTCCCCGCCTGTGTGACAAGATTCATCATCTTAAGGGCAAACACCTCTTCCAATAGAGGATTCACCACCTTATAAACTTCCCCCATGCCACCTGTAGCACAAAAATGCATCACGCGATAATCACCGATTACCGTAGAAGGACTCAAAGAATTCGTTCCTGTTTGCATTGACATCTCCCACCCTCACTTCCTATAAATCAATTTTAACGACTTGCTTCCAGACTCTGCACGTAATTGATTCACGGTCTGTTTGAGCTTTCTACCTCTTTTCAGATAAATACTGTTCAAATTTGCCATCTCATTCAAAGCACCGTCATAAAGTTTAAAGTTTGAACCAACTTCTTCTAAAGAGAGAGACGTGACGCGGGAATTAGTAGCAACAAATGCATTTGGGGCAATCCCAACAATCTTTTTCCCGCCAAATTCTCTGGGAAGTTTGGGTGTCGCGTACGAGGCTTGATAAGACCATAACAGACAACTATCATTTGCGACCTTCAAGAATACCACGTCATTCTTTTCCTCCAACAAATTCCAATAAGGCTCTGCAGCCTTCCCGTTTTTATGTGTCCGAGAAAAGAGCGGATACTTTATGTTTGAAGGCAACATAAATGAATCTTGTGCAAATACTGGGATCCCTTCCGTTCCCAAAACAATCGTTTTACCACCGAAAAATGCTCCTGGCTCAATCATCAAGCGGGTAGCATCTTCAAAGTAGAGGTGCCCCACCCAATACTGACTAAAAGCGCCACGACGAATGCAACGAATGGGCTTACCATTGATTTCCGCAGGAATATAAAGCGTACTATCCGGTGAATTAAAGAATGCACGATCCGGCGTAAAACGTGTAATGGCAACGCCATCCCCAAATGCTTCTACTGCCACCTCGCTAGATTGTAACACACGATAACCGACTTGTTGACGCACTTGAACATTCGTCTGTAACGTCGCAGAGGAAATCGTTGAGGCAGTTGAATCAGACGGCACTAGCGTGTAGACATTACCATTTTGTTGGTAACGATAAAGTGCACCATTCCCTTTCAATTCTAAGCGAAATGATGTTGGTACCTCCTCAAACGTGTAGGAGCCCACAATTCGAGGCAAAGTAGTTTCAGGCATTTCAACCTTCTCGAGTGCGGAACAATGCGAAAAAATAGCTTGAGGAAAATACTTCGGAGCCGAAAGAAAGGTCACCTTCTTCAAACTCGTACACCATTGAAACATCCATGCCCCCACGTTGAAGACATCCATCTTAAGCGAACGGGGCAGTGTTACTTCTTCCAACTTTTCCATGCGGATAAAACACGCATTCTCAATACGAGTAATCGTCTCTGGGAGCGTCAATGACCGAACCTCTTTAAAATCACCTAAAGCGCCACTCGCAAGCGTACTGACTTTAAGACCATCTATTTGGTCCGGCACCACAATCTTTGTCACCGTTTTCGGCAAGTTACACCTTACAATCTTCAGCGTACCATCATCCAACACCTCCGTATCCCAAGTACTAAGAACATACGTCCCACTTTTCCACTTCTGTTCTCGTGGACTCCAATGACGAATTTGTTCACCCTCGATATGAAGTTCTAAAATATGTGTCTCACTTGTGAGAGCACCTTTTGCAAATATGGGCTTTGCCCCTTTAGGAAAATGGAGCACCACAATGCCATACGGAGCATAATCCGCATTAATCGCCCTATTTTCAAAGTACACCTCTTTTTGTCCAAAATACAGATCAATCTTATTGTCTGCCGCACTCCCACCAATCCCAGAAAGCGCGTTATACTTAACGCGTGTTATGTTCGTAAAGTGTATCTCTGCAACCCCAAAACTCCGCCAAAATGGGCCGTAAGGAATCACGCCTGTAGACAATGTTGTTAATTGGGTGTCAAAGTTCAACTTCACGTAATCAAATCTGCACCCAGTGATAACACGTCCACCAGTTGATTTCAAATTCTTAGGAAAGGTGATTTGTTTAATCTTTGAATTCTGAAAAACACTCTCACCTAAGTTCTCCACAGAGTTGGGCAGTAGCGCGGCCTGAAGGGCTGACGCATTAAATGCCTCATCGCCAATTTCACGTAACCCTTCAGGGAAATTCACCATTTGGATAGACGAATCCTTAAACGCTCTTTCGGCTATGCTCTTAATTGTCTTCGGCAAGACAACTTGCTCTAATTGCTTATTTTGCGCAAACGCACTTACACCAATCTCAAAAATCTGTACTCCGTTATGTTCTTCTGGAATAACCAACCGCGTAGGAAGACTCACTCCTTTTGAAAAACCTTTTACAATATACCCATCTCCCCTTCTTTGAACAACTAAACCTGAATCTAATTGTTCAACCTCATTTGTCGTATCCTCTGAAATCAGCGTATACACATTATCCACATGCTCATAACGATAGTGCGTCCCATTACCTTTCAATTCTAAGCGAAATGATGCTGGCACCTCCTCAAATGTACAACTACCATCAATTTGAGGCAACATTGTCCCAGGCATCTCAACCTTCTCAAGTGCGGAACAATGCGAAAAAATAGCTTGAGGAAAATATTTCGGAGCCGAAAGAAAGACCACCTTCTTCAAACTTTTACACCATTGGAACATCCACTTGCCCACATCGGGTTCATCCATCTTAAGCGAACGGGGCAGTATCACCTCTTCCAACTTTTCCATGTGGATAAAACACGTATTCTCAATGCGAGTAATCGTCTCTGGAAGCGTCAATGACCGCACCTCTTTAAATTCTCCCAAGGCGGCACCCGCAAGCGTACTGACTTTACGACCATCTATTTGGTCCGGTACCACAATCTTTGTTACCGTTTTCGGCAAGAGGCATTTTATTATTGAAAGCGTGCCATCATCCAGCACCTCCGTTTCCCAAAGGTTCAATTTTGCCGCGCCTGCCTTCCATTTTTGTTCGTTAAGATCCCAATGGCGTACAGGCTCTCCTTCAATGTGAAGCTCCAGCTGCCTCTTGATGTTAAATAACGCATTCTCCCTAAATGTCGGCTTCGCCCCTTTAGGAAAATGCAACTCAATTATTAAGCTTAAGTCTTCTTTGGCTGAAGATTCAAAAGCCCATGTATCAAAAATAACATTCTTTTGTTGGAAAAAGATCTTTAAACGATTATTCAAAGCCCCATGCCCAATAATGCTAAACGCATCCCTCATTACACGTGTTACGCTTGGCAAGTAAATTTCATTAATGCCAAAGGTATACCAAAAAATAGATCGTGTAAGTATTTCTTGCTCCTCCGCAAAGATAATCTTTGCATTGTCAAACGAACATCCTGTCAAAATGCGTCCACCCATTTGTGTGACTTTCTTAGGGAAACGAATCTTTTTTAAGGCCGAATTTTGAAAAACACTCTCTCCCAATTCCTCCAAATAACTCGGCAATAATGCGGCTTGAAGTTGCGATCCCCAAAATGCCTCTTCGCCAATTTCACGTAACCCTTCAGGGAACTCCACCTTTTGAACAGACGACTCTTTAAACGCTCTTTTGGCGATGCGCTTAATTGTCTTCGGCAACTCCACTTGAACTAAATGCTTATTTTGAGCAAAGGCGTTTGCTCCTATCTCCACAATAGGAATGCCTTTGTGACTTTCAGGAATAACTAAGATTTTGGGAACTTCTACATCGTTCGCAAACCCTTTTACGATATACCCATCGTCCAATTTTTGAACAAGTACCCCCGCATCGAGTTGTTCAAGCGGCCCCAAATCTTTTGTAAAAACCCACGTTTCCCCATCCCAGTAACGCTCTAATTTTCCGCCAATATAAACATTGACATTAGCATACTTTGAATTCACCGCACTTGTTTCAAATTCGACCTTCCCCCCTGCAGGGAAAAATAAATCAAACGTTGCCGAAGAATCTGGTGACAATGTCCTATTACAAAAATGAACCTGCGGCTGCTCAAAATAGGCTTTTAAATGAGAACCCTCACGCATATGGCTAAAAGCAAAACTCCTGACATCCTTCACCCCTAGAAATGTTGCTTCTAGATTTCCAACACCCGCGAAAACCCCGGTAGACAAAACCTCTACTGATTTAGGGAAACGCAATATCCCACTCAAAGATGGTGTTCCCGTAATAACCCTTTCACCAACATCCATTACCCCTTCAGATAAATGTAACCGCTCTAATGGCGTATCTGCAAATGCATATGCCCCTAATTCTAAAACAGTGTTTGGCAATATGGCAGACTTCAAGTGTGACCCTTGAAACGCACCACGTTCAACTGCTTGAAGTCCTGGCGCAAAGTAGACCCGTTGAACTGAGGAGTTTTTAAATGCATTTTTACCAACAACCCTTAAATTCTTCGGCAAAAAGACTTCACGAATGAGTTGATTTTCTTTAAATACGTCTTCACCGATTTCCCGAACAGGCAAGCCACCCAACGTCTCTGGAATGTGTAATATTAAACAAGCATTTCCTCCTAAAAATCGAGTAATCCGGCAACCACCATTGCAATGCACTGTAGCAAAAGGTTGATAAGCAAACCCACGCATTAGATATTGCACTTTTTTTGGCCAAAGCACCTCTGTCAACTGAAAACAATCAGAAAAAACTCTTGATGAGGCGGCATCAAATGATTCATTTCGCAAGTCTAATACACCCCGAAAATCTGGATGTACACGCGTTAACATCTTGATTGATGTACCATCTGGTTTTGTAGTTGTTTCCATCTTTAAATAAACAGAAGAATCTGTTTTAGGGAAAACAATCCCATCATGTAAATCTTGTCCTAAAGATTCACACACCTTGGCGGTTACTGGCCCTAAAAGTAAACCAATCCCTGCGATGACCGACGCGACAAGAGCGCCCAATCCGACCCAACGCTTTACTTTACGCTTACGAATCTGAGCAGGCATTTGTTCTAAAGCCTTGCCCAAAGCCGCCACACTCTCCCAACGCTCTTCAGGATTCGCACGCAAACACTTATGCAAAACCTCATCCCACAGGGGATCACATCCATATTCAGAAGGTGGCACTGCCCCATTTGTAAACATCTCACCCGTGAGCAATTGATAGGCCGTCACCCCTAACGCATATAAATCCGTCTGCACCGAAGGCGCATCCCCAGAAAGCAATTCTGGTGCCA
Source organism: Kiritimatiellia bacterium (assembly GCA_017531445.1). Taxonomy (GTDB): domain Bacteria; phylum Verrucomicrobiota; class Kiritimatiellia; order RFP12; family DVOR01; genus Spyradenecus. Next base: position 150,920 of record JAFXKZ010000002.1, read on the forward strand.
TATACTCACGCGTACCCAAAATCAAATGATACGCCGCCCCATCTCTGTCTACGCGTAAAGACAAACTCCGCGCACGCTGTTGGAGGACGTACTTCCGCAATGCGTGATCCTTCACCTTTGCCACGCCAAAATCCGCTATCACTGCATGACCATCTTCACGAATCAAAATATTGGCAGGCTTAATATCGCGATGCAAAATACCATTCCCAAAAGTATGCGCATGGTGCAATGCCGAACAAACATCCATCAAAAGCTGACGTATCACTTCAGGATTAATCCGCGACTTAGCCTTTCGTGCAAATTGATAAACATCCTCTAATGAGAGGCTCTTAAGCTCCTCTTTTGAAGAAATTGAAGGCGTGCGAAACCATTTCTCTCCCGAAAGAAGCGCCGTTGCTAACAACTCCTTACGACGCACACGCGGCATCGCCACATATTCCATCACAAAATAAGGAATCTGCCTCTCTTGGCTAACCTCCAATGTTTGAACAGAGACAATCCCCGGATGCGATAACTGCGCCATCACACGCGCTTCTTGAAAAAAACGATCTACCAAATCCCCCTGATCATCGCCCTCTAATGCCGTAATCGTCTTTAACGCAAAACGGCGATGAAGATTTTCATGCTCCACCTCATACACAGCACCCATTGCACCCACACCAATCTTGCGGATGATTCGATAGCCTCCGATGATATCATCTTTTGCAAACATGTTCATTTCCTAGAGCTATTACACAAACGAATGAATACCCTCTACGTATGAAATCCCATGCATACGCGCATATGTATGTACCATATTATGTCACAACCTATATATTTAAAACAACTGAAAACTCCATGTATTACCCCTACGTGTTATGTCATAGTAATTTCAAGTTTTCAACTGTTTTGTACTATTTGGGGCATTAAATAAATTATTGCGGGGTAAATGCTTATTTCAATAATATTGTGCGGCGGAAAATGCTGTTCCTAAATAGTACAATTTGTACTAATTTCACTGGTTCTACTTGCCCAGAAAAAATAGTACCAAGTGCTAGAAAACTCTAATTTCTATAGTGCAATATGTGCGATGAAAGAAGGACGTAACGATAATCTATTGGAGAGGCCCCGCTGAAAGAGTGCGGTAATGTCGGCGAAGTTGGAGCACAACATGGGCGATAGTTACCGGGCCACTTCGCCCATGTTGCAGGCGTGTTTCGCCCTGATTCAAAATATGGTATCAGGGGATGCTGTCTGCTGGCCGTTTAAGGGGAACGCGCATACACACAAATGCGACTTTTGAGAAAAAGGGAGGTCGGTCACAACTCTATGGAGAAAAACATGGAGTAGAGGTGTAATAGCGAGTCACACCGTGCGGTTACGAAGAGTATTTTCCCAAATGGGATGGAAAAACCGCGTAAATATTATTGTAGGCAATTCATAGTGTAATTGTCGCGGTAAGGGAAAGTTTCGCGCTGTGAAAGCGAATGGAAGCATTTCTTTTTAATAAAACTAACCTGTTGTAAAATGAACAGGATAAGATGTGAACTTGAGGGTTTGGAGCGTTTTTCGCTGTGAGCGGTTGCGCAAAGGTTTGCGTAATCAATGACGGTGTGTTATGATTTGCACTCTTTTAAGGACGTGAAAGCGTTCGTTCGCAGATTGTTTTTGACCCAACAGGAGTGTATTCCAAAGATGGAAATCCTGCGTTTTGAGAATGTTACCAAGCGGTATGGGAAAAATACCGTGTTGGATAATGTGACCCTTTCGATTGGGGCGGGCGAGGTGTTCTCTTTGCTCGGGCCGAGCGGGTGCGGTAAAACGACGCTCTTGCGTATCTGCGGTGGATTTGAAAGACCGGATTCCGGGCGCGTCATTTTGGATGGCGTTGATATCACTGAATTGCCGCCGAATCGCCGGGAGGTGCGGACAGTTTTTCAGAATTATGCACTTTTCCCGCATATGACCGTTTGGGAAAACATTGCCTTTGGGTTGAAAGCTAATGGTGTTGATTCGGCAAAAATAGCCAAAGAAGTGCCGAAGTATCTGGAATTGGTGCAGTTGTCCGGCTTTGAACATCGCAAGCCGCTTCAATTATCCGGAGGTCAGCGTCAGCGCGTGGCAATTGCGCGTGCATTGGTCAGCAAGCCGAAAGTGCTTTTGCTGGATGAACCGTTGGCAGCCTTGGATTTGAAATTGCGTCAACGGATGTTGATTGAGTTGGATACATTACATGACGATGTGGGGATTACCTTTCTTTTCGTGACGCATGATCAGCAGGAAGCGATGAGTATCAGCGATCATATCGCGGTGTTGCGTGGCGGTCACGTAGAGCAAATCGGCACGCCGCCGGAATTGTATGAAGCTCCCAAAACGAGTTTTGTTGCGGCATTCATCGGGGATACCAATTTCTTCCCCGGTACTGTGCGGCATAATGAAGGGGATTATTGCGATTTGGAAATCGAGGATTTCCCGACCTTGCGCCTTTACAATGATAAGCGTATTCCTGAGGGTGGAAGTGTGCACATCAGCATTCGCCCTGAGAAGTTCATGATTTCGCTTGATCGTCCGGAACAATTAAACCCTCGGACCAACCTTTTGCAGGGCACGGTAGAGGACGTGATTTATCTCGGTGCACATACACGTTATTGGGTGCGTATCAATGATTGGCGGGTTGCGGTAGTGAAGCAACACTACGGGTATGCACTTGATGAACGCCGCATCACTTGGGGTGACAAGGTGTGGTTGCGCTTCGAAGCGGATAATGCCTATATGCTTGATCGCTATGCAGAGGCCGACGAGAATCTCCGGGTGTTGCCGGATCTCTAATCAGTGGAGATGCCGCCATGTTGTTCAAAAAAACGTCCAACTTTTTTGTCGGCTTGCCCACGTTTGTTTGGCTGTTGCTATTCTATGCACTCCCTGTGCTCATCGTGTTTTTTCTTGCGTTCAAACCGGTAGATTCTGCTGGTGGTATCGGTGCCGGATGGACGCTTTCAACGTTGAAAGAATTGGGAAATCCGAATTATCCGGCAATTATCTGGCGCACGTTTTGGTTGGGAATCGTTTCAACGGTCATTTGTATTGCCGCAGCAGTGCCAATCAGTTACTACCTTTCGCGAATGTCAAATCAATTGCGAAATGTCTTTTTGATGCTGATTATCGTTCCCTTTTGGACAAATTTTCTTATACGTATTTACGCTTGGCGCGTCTTCCTTCACTCCGATGGCGTTTTCAAACATTTGTTGATGTTCGTTGGGCTTGCCGATGAATCAACCGTGCTGCTCTATAATCAGTGGGCTGTGCTCACCGTGATGGTTTATACCTACATCCCATTTGCGGTGTTGCCGATTTACGCCGTTGCCGAGAAGTTCGACTTCTCGCTTTTGGATGCCGCCAAAGACTTGGGGGCCGGTTCGTTTCATGCCTTTCGCCGTGTCTTTTTGCCCGGCATTATGAAAGGGGTGTGGACAGCGGTGATGGTTGTTTTAATTCCTGCTTTCGGTGCATATCTGATACCAGATCTGGTGGGTGGCCCTACGAGTGAACTGGTAGGTGACAAAATCGCGCAGCGCGTTTTTGTTGATCGTAATCTGCCACATGCCAGTGCATTGTCGGCATTGTTGATGTTGGCGGTATTTCTTCCGCTTGTCGGTACGCTGTGGATTCGTAAATTGAAGCAACGCAATGTTGAGCGGAGGGACGCAGATGCGCGGAGCTAACGGTAGAAGCCGCTTCCCACTTTTCGTCACATTGTTGACGCTGATTTTCCTTTACACACCGCTAATCGTGGTGGCAGTTGCGTCGTTCAATGCGAGTAAATATGGTGGAGCATGGACTGGTTTTTCATTAAAGTGGTATGAACGTCTTTTCCAAGATCGTGCAATTTGGGAAGCCTTGGTTAATACGCTTGTCATCGCATTGATTGCTACGGTTGTTTCCACACTGCTGGGCACTTTGGCCGCATTGGCACTGCACCGTAGTAGAAGCCGCTTCAAGGGTGTCTATTCGGCACTAGTGCATACACCATTGGTAGTGCCTGATATTTTGCAGGGTATCGGACTGCTGTTACTCTTTGTTACGGTGCTCTCCACGTTCGGTGAATGGATCCGAAGAACGTTTGGGCTTGAGTGTGGTTTGGGGATGACCACGATTGTTATTGCGCATATTACGTTTTGTTTGAGTTACGTGACGATGGTTGTGTTGGGGCGGTTGCAAGAGTTTGACCGCTCGATGATTGAAGCTGCTCAAGACCTTGGGGCGAGCGGGTTTTATACATTTTTCCGCGTCACTTTACCCATTATTTCTCCGGGTATCATCGCCGGAGCCCTTTTCGCATTTACGCTTTCAATTGATGATTTCGTGATAACATTTTTTGTAAAAGGGGCAGGGGACACAACGTTGCCTATTTACATTCAGAGTGCAATGCGTCGCGGTACGCCGGCGGTAATCAACGCATTGTCTGTTATTTTCCTTCTAATGACCTTTGTATTGGTCTTTATTACACAACGCCTTCTCATGGATAAAAAGGAGACGCAAAAATGAAACAACGCACTTGTCTGCGCGGATTGTTCGTTGGATTATCGCTGTTCGCTCTGCTGGGACTCACCGCATGCGGCGAACCGAAAGAAACGCTTCACATCTACAATTGGGGCGACTACATTTCTGAAGAGGTGCTGAGACAATTCGAAAAAGAGTTTAATTGTGAAGTGCAGCTTGATGTTTTTGACTCCAATGAAGCCATGTATGCCAAGTTGAAAGCGGGCGCGAGCGGTTATGACATCCTGGTGCCTTCGTCGTATATGGCAAAGTTGATGCTCTCCCAAGAGATGATTCAGCCGATTGATCTTGAGCAACTTCCAAATGTGAAGCAGTATTATGATCGTTCATATGCACAGCTGGCGATTGATTCGGAATTGAAATACTCTGTTCCGTATTTCGTCAGTTTTGTTGGGATTGGTTATGATACTGAGCGCGTAAAAGACTTCAAACCGACATGGCATATGTTCGAGCGTGAAGATATTCATCGGCGCTGTTCGCTTTTGAATGATCAGCGTGAAGTGATGGGAAGTGCTCTGAAGACACTCGGATTTGACGCTAATTCTACCGATCAGGCGCAGATTGATGCAGCGGTTGAACTGGTGAAAACATGGAAACGGAATATTGCCAAGTTTGACGTGGATGATGCCAAACGAGCACTTGCCTCCGGTGAATTCTTCCTGATTCATACCTACAATGGGGATATGTTGCAGGTCTCGATGGAAAAGCCATCTGTGGCCTTTGTGATTCCTGAAGAAGGGTCTACGGTGACATTTGATAACTTTGTCATTCATAAGAACAGCACGAATGTCGCTTTGGCGCATCAGTTCATTAACTTTATGTATCGTCCTGAAATTGCTGCTGCCAATATGGATGAAATCATGTATGTCGCACCTCATACAACGGCGGTAACGATGGTAAATGAAAAGCTTCGTTCCAATCCGGCGTTTTCGATTCCGGCGGAAGTGCGTGCCCGTTGCTCGCCGTTGTGTGATTTAGGCGAGGAAAATATCCGCTATATCAAGGCGTGGGATCGTATCCGAGCAGAGTAAACGAACGTTTTCAGCGGAATAATTAAAAGAGCCTTGCAGACGTGCAAGGCTCTTTTAATTGGTTGGGTGCTTTGATTAAGCAGCTGCGAAATCGTCTTTACCAACGCCGCAGGTGGGGCAAACCCAATCCTCAGGCAACTGGTCAAAAGGGATACCGTCATTTTCGGCAGGGTCATAGACGTAACCGCATACTTGGCAAACGTAATTCATGTTCTCACTCCTGTTAGGTTGTTTAAGATGTTGTAATGATAACAAAACGTCTTTGTTTTGTCTAGAGAAAACAATATTAAATAAAATAATTATTAGGGGTGTTCAATGATTTCATAGACCCGCTTGCTTTTAGGTGCTGGCGCATCTGCAATGGTAATAGCCTGATAAATTTGTTCAGCTGCCTGCGCCAAACAGGTTTCTGTGCTTGCGCAGAGTGTGCAGAGCCGATCTCCTTTTGCTATCGCTTCTCCTTGTTGAACAAGGTGTTCAATACCTGCTGCCGGATCGGGGGTGTCGCTTACTTTTACGCGGCCTGCCCCAAGTGTTAAGGCGATTTTACCAATTTTTTCGGCATGAACTGAGGTTACAAAACCACTGTTTTTTGCATAGATTGTCTTTGTGCAGGCGGGCTTTGGGAGGGGGGCTTCCGGATTGCCGCCTTGGGCATGGCACATTTTTTGGAAGATCTCCATCGCTTTGCCATTTTTCAAAAGTGTTTCAGCATATTCATATGCTTGTTCCGGTGTGTCAAAAAGTTTGGCAGCGTTTGCCATATGTGCCGCTTCAAGTAACGTCAGATGGCGCACGTCTTCCGGACCTTCGCCGCGAAGGATTTCCAAAGACTCTTTGACTTCAAGCGCATTTCCTACTGTTCTTCCAAGGGGTTGATTCATGTCGGTAATCAATGCCCTGCAGGTGCGTCCGAGTGTTTGCCCGGTTGTAATCAGGTGGTGGGCGAGTGATCGGGCTTCAGGAAGCGACTTCATGAAAGCTCCATTTCCGACTTTTACATCAAAAAGGAGCGTATCGGCACCTTCGGCCAGCTTTTTACTCATGATGGAAGCGGTAATTAACGGAATGCTTGGCACAGTGCCGGTGACGTCTCTTAATGCGTAAAGTCTCCGATCTGCAGGTGCCAAGGTCTCTGTTTGCCCGATCATACAACAGCCGATTGTTTCGGTGAGGCGTTTGAATTCTGTAATGGAAAGATGCACATTGAAGCCAGGAATGCTTTCCAGTTTGTCGAGCGTGCCGCCGGTAATTCCCAATCCCCGTCCGGAAATCATTGGTACGGCGAGCCCTAAAGCCGCACACAATGGCGCAAGCGGGATGGAGATTTTATCACCGATCCCGCCTGTGGAATGTTTATCTGCCGTAGGTCGATTGAGATGAAATGCAATTGTTTCGCCGGAGTGGAGCATGGCGTCGGTGAGAATTGCAATTTCTGAATCGGTCATTCCATTCAGATAAACCGCCATCAGCCACGCGGCAATTTGATAGTCCGGCAACGTTTGGTTTGTGACACCGGCAATCCATTCGCGCAAATCAACCTCGCTATGCGTTTTTTTGTCGCGCTTTTCTTCGATAAACCATTGTGGAATCATCCGAAGACCTCCTCTTCTTTTACTGGGATGATGTTGCACCTTCCAAAGGGAGTATATCACATTTGTAATTGCCGGGCACGCGGATTGTTATTCCGTCTCGCCAAATGTGCTTTTGAGTATCGGCGAGACTGCGCTTCAAGGTCGCCGATAATGAAGCGGCACATGGGCGAGATTGGTTTACGCTATCGCCCATGTTGCTTACAGTGTTTCCTGGGCTTCAGATTTCGGTCTTGCCTGTAGGGATTTTTTTATGGAACGCAGTTACCAATCGCGTGCATCCGGATGCACATATTGCTGCATCCGTTTTCTTTTTTCATCTTCGTGTTCGCGTTCGCGATCAATGGCTTTTTGCAGAAGTGCTTCGAGGTCTTCTGTTTCAGTATTGGGTTCACGAGCTTGTTCGGACTCGTTTGATTCTTTTTCTTCAGGCGGTTGCGGGTCAGCAGATTGTGTGGAAGAAGACTCCGGTTGCTCTTGAGGCGGTGATGGCGGTGTTTGCGAGGAGCCTTCTTGCGGATCTTTAGGCAATAATGCTTTGATTTTCAAGAGGTTGTCCATTACTTTCTGCTTATTTTCCTGTGAGACGGGCGGATTCAGTAAGGGGACGGTCGCATCTGCCGTACGCGCAATTTCATCACGTATTGCTTCGGTAAAGGCAACTTCATTTGTGGCAACTGCCTGTTGCTGAAGCAGTTGCTCTGCCCAATTGGGGAATAATACCCTGAATTGCTGCACAAGATTCAATACTTCCGGTTCGTCTTCACGTGCAGGTTGATAGCGATAAATGGAGGTCAAGGCGTTTGTCTGTACCGAAATGGCTTCATCAATCAATTGATCGGGCTGCGCAAACAGCTTCCAAAAATCGTAAACAAAAGGTTCTCCATCATTTAGAGGCGTAGCATCAGACTTCAATGTTTCGTATTGTTTCGCAGCCGAGTCCAGTGCGCTTTGTGCAGCTTTTGCCTTTTGCGTTAATTCCAAACAGAGCGTTTCGTTAGTGACGACCTGTGGAAGTGCTTCCAAAATTGGGAACCATCGGTCGCTTTGTGCGATAACGTCTGTTGCCAATTGTTCCGCCTGGCGCAAGCGCAACTCCGGTGCGCTGCTGTTGAACACCTCCGGCACGGCTTTCATCAATCCGCGTTGATGGTGAAGCAGTTGTGGCACTAATTGTGTTACGGGAACTTCTTGATAACGCTTCAAGGCAGCCGCTTTGCGCGCGGCATATCGCAGCTCTTCCAAGCCCTCCAGTGCTCGGGAGAGGTTGCGCTCCGAAGCGGCCGAAGGCTCGGTCCGAAGCGCACGGGAGAAATCGTTTATCGCCGCATTGCGCAATGTCAACCGTGTTTCAGTGTCGGTGGCCTGTTCTTCCAATGCCATGTGAAGCGTTCCGGAAAGCGTTGCTGCGCGAGCGGTGAATGCACGATCGGCGATTGCCATTTGTACGCGCGATACAGCATTGGTCAAATCACCCAGTTTCCAAAGTGCCAACGCTTCATTGTAGGCATAATGAGCCGATGCAGAAGCTTCCGCGCCTTCCCGCGCCTGTGCATATGTAGCTGCCGCCTCTGCGTATTGTTTTTTGTGATAGTGTTCTTGTGCAATCCGGGCGGGCTCTTGTGCTTCAAGGAGAAACGTACCACCCAAAAGTAACGCAACAGAGACTTTCCACTTCCCCAGACGGCCGGAAGAGAGAAGCCCCGCAATGAGGCAGAAAAGTGCTGCCGAACACGCGAAAATGCCCGTCCGATCTGCAAACTTTTGTTCAGATTGTTCCCGGGCTTCTTTTGTGGCCAGATGCGAAAGATAACGCTCATACACTGCTCCGAGCGTTGTTTGAGCGGTACCGGCCGTAGCCAAAGGAATATACCGCCCGCCACTTAGTTTTGCAATCGACTGCAACGTTTCTTCCGTCAGTCGGCTCCTGACGACTGAGCCTTCGTGCTTTAGAAGCGAATTTCCGTCTGGGATTTCTGCTCCATGCGTAGAGCCAATGCCAATCGTGAAGATGGGGATACTCCGCTCGCCTGCGCGTGTCGCCAAAAGCGACGTGCGCCCAACTAGGTCTTCACCATCGCTGATTAACACAATTGCGTTGTAACCATGTTCGGCAGATTCAAAGACTTCCAAACATTTGGCAATCGCATCTGCCAAATCGGTTTCTCCGGGAGGAGCCATGTCGGGTGCCAAAGCATCGATGCTTTGACGCAAGTAGGCTGTATCGCTTGTCAGCGGACACAAAAGAACGCCTTTGCCCCGAAAGGCCAAGAGCCCGGCACGGTCGCCTTTCAAAGATTCCACCAAGTCGATCAGATCTGCTTTGGCTTTTCCCAACCGGTTGGGACGGACATCCTCTGCCAACATTGACCGTGAAACATCAACCGCGAGCATCACATTGCGGCTGCGCATGAAGACGGTCTCTTTTGATGCCCCCCAGCGTGGCGTTGCCAAAGCGACACAAAGTGAAACAAAAGCAAGCAACAAGTAATAGGTTTGCCAACGTACACGTGGTGAAATTGTGCCGGCATGGCGTGAAAGTTTAACCAATTGTTGTGTTGAGTGCCGCCACCACCATCTCGAAACAATAAAGAGAAATGGTGTGAGAATAAGGAGCAGCAGATATCCGGGATGCGTAAAAGTAATCATTTTACAGTCTCTAAATCTTGCTTGCGAATCCACCCGCCGAGTGTTTTTGTTCGTACATAACGCCATTCCCCATACGCAGAGATATCTTCCCAATCGCCTTCCAGAATCCCCAGCGTTAAAGCGTGCATTGATGGTGCGAACCGCAAGAGTTTCGCTTTGACAGCGTGCTGAGAAGCATTGACATCCACTACGAGATCTTCTTCATTTGCTTCAAGTGCCGTTTTTAATTGCAACGTCAGGGGTGGGCAAGTGACGGATTGCAGCGTCCGGGAGGCCAGGTCAAAGACGGTCAACGGCATCAGACAGAGTTGGATATCCGAGGTTGTTTCCGTGGTAACGAAATGCGCTTGCGCGATAAGGTTTTGTTCAGTATTGCGGATGATCCGGAAAGGATAGACCTTGCCGGAGGTTGTTGCTTTTAATGCAAATGTGTAATCTTCGGGAAGTGTCCCCTCATACGATTGTAACGTTGCCGTTAATAGCCGGACTTCTCCGGGACTGAATGTTTTTGCATCGGCCTCCAATTTCAAACTGAAGCGTCCTACAGGAGTACCGGCAGCCTCTTGGGGAAGAGGCTCAACTTTGTAATTAAACGCTTCAGCCTGTAGACGTTGTTGCGTTGTCGTTGCACTGCGCATGAAGCCAAACACTTGGACTTCGGCCACATTTGCGAGCACAAGCCCGGAAGGAATCGCAACAATTTTGGGTTGAGTTTCGGTTTGATGCCAATGCAAAATCGTCTGGCGGCGATCGCCTTTGACTTCAGATGTTTGACGATCCGCTGGACGGGTAGGCCCCTGTTCAAGGCGAATACCCGTGATTTCCTCGTTGGGTTTTGTTTCCAATGTCAAGGTTAATGTATAAGGGTGTCCGGCATAAACCGGTGTGGTAGGGGTCGTTCCCCAAACAGCAGAGGTCAACTTTGCTGAAAGAATATTTACCATCCCGCCGATACAAATTGCCAAAAGGACTATACGCATTTCACTCGCCAATTTCTGCCACTTCCGGCAAAGGTTCAATCATTTCCCAATGGGTGTATTGAAGAAATGAAATGACAACGCAAATTGAAATTATGAGCAAAAGCATACCGGTAATTACGCGAAGAGCGCATAATTTCTTCCAAGGTATGCCACATAGAAAGAGGAAAATACCACCAACGATACATAAAAAATCAAGCCGTTGTGCGTAAGAGAATTGATACAACAAGGACGTTATGGCGTGATCCCAAGTGCGTGTCTGCCCGGTGCGATCGGCGATGGCTTGAGTGAGAAGGCGCGAATCATCATTGATGCCGTAGAGACATTCATAATGTTGGATAAGCGATTCTGCCGCAACAGGATGACGCGCCAAGAGTGCACAACTCGCCGCATTCAACAATGCAAATGCGTCTTTTGTATCGGAGGCAACCATGCACCAGAGATTTGCTGCTCGTGCATAATCCTGTGGTGTCAGCGCATTGGTTGAAACCGCTTCGGCTTGTTCGCGTAAGAATGTGTCTGGGGCCCCTATCAGCATCCCGGGTGCCAGAAGAAGCAGAATGAGAAGAGTACGCGCAGATGAATGAATGTGCCCTTTCATCTGTTTCGCTACTTTGGGGAGCAGTTTCAATATACATTCGCGAGCGGAGTCGAAGTCGTCACTCTGTGAATATACCGCACATTCAAGTGCAGTAACTGCAGTTGTCAGTTGCAAAGCTTCGGGAGTTTGAGGTAATTTATCGCGCAAATTTGTTGCTGTGAGTGAGGGTGTTTTTAACCAAAGCCGGAGGGCTGCGAGAACTTCTTCAGGGGTTTTCGCCATCCGGATAGCATTGTAAGTCCGGGTCGTTGCATTCCGGATAAAGAGCCGCTTTAAGCCTGAAAAACTCCAAATGATTGGTTTTTTGCAAAGGCGGACGAGGGCGATAGTGGTGCCAAAGATCAGGATGGTGAGAGCAAAATTAGTTGGCACATGGATGGATTTCTCTCCCTCTTCAAATCGTAATGCCGGTGGCATAATGCCGTTAAGTTGTTCGCCGTCATCTCCAAGCAAGAGGAGCTGGGCAGATGCCCGTGCATACAATGGCACTGCAATGGTATGCACGGTATGATAGAGACGTGCAGCTCTGTCAAACCAAGAAAACGCAAATGATGGAATCTCAAGCAGCCCCTCTTGAGTGGGGCGAAGGTTGTAAGTAAATGAACAGCCGCCTTCAAAAGTGTCACGAATCGGATCGCCATAAATCCGAAATCCTTTCAATGAAGGAAGTTGTGGCGCACGAATCAGTTCATTAGCAGCATCGGTTGTGAATGTTATGGTAAGCTTGAGCGGGTCGCCGACATTGACATTGAGTGCATCTAACTCGGCGGAAACTGAAAAAGTGGTGGCAACTGCCCCATAAAAACCTTCCGGACGTCCTTCTTCCGGAGGCGCGCTGACCCGTATGGTGGATGGCTGCCCAATTGCGCAACAACGTTTTTCGATCAGTTGTTGATTCTTTGGGTTCAAAAGATAGCGTGTATCATTGAGTATTGCGGATGGAAAGGTTTGTTCGCCTACGCGAATAGCTTGATACTCGATTTGAAATTTCCACGTCATGAGGTTCGCAGTGCAATTACGAGCGATTAACTTCGGCGCGGTAACCAGTCGAAGCGGGGCGTCTTCTCCCGTTTCAGCATCAAAGAGAATATTGGGGAGACGTTCCTGAATCCTTCCAAAGAAGTCGGTTGTTAAAAACGGAGAAAGCCATGTGTCATTATTTGGGAGAGCCGGTACTTGAACGTTAATGAAAAGCGTGACAGTATCGCCCGGCAATGGATTTTCGGGTGTGGTTTCAATAAAAAGCTTGACGTCTGCATCCGGAAGCAACGCTTGAACCTGCACTTCAAGAGGTTCATTGTAAACGATAGTTTTTCCCTGTTTGGTTTTTGCCTGAACCGAGTCAATGCGGCAAATCCCAACCTCTTTCGGCAGGATTTGCAATATTTTGGATGAAGTAAAGTGACCGTTGATGCTGGAAACTTTTGAAGAACGTCCAATCAGTTGCGTAGGAGATGAGGCGGTATAGGTGACCTCTGTGATCTCCTCTCCATTGATGGATGCTTCCAATTGGAATGCATCCCCGGCATAAATCTCTTCCGGGAGTACGCGCACTTGAAGTGTTTGTGCCGAAAGTGAAAAGGTAACAAGAGCGAAAAGCAACCACAAATATTGCATCATAACACAATTGATTATAGCAAAGTTCGGACGTGCTGTTTTCCACGAATGCTTTTAATTCCATCCTTTTACCAGAGGATGGGCGTTCGGTTGTGCGCCGTCAGATACGCGTTCGCGGCTGAGAAGTGGCGGCACCCGAAAAAACCGTTCCAGGCAGAAAGCGGTGAGGGATGAGCTGCCGTTAAAATCAGATGCCGTGCCGGATTGATCAGGCACTGCTTCGCTTTGGCTTTTGCTCCCCAGAGCATGAAAACGACATGTTCTTGTTGTTCGGCGACCGCACGGATGATTGCATCGGTAAAGGCTTCCCATCCTTTCCCCGCATGCGAGAGCGGACAGCCTGCGCGCACGGTCAAAATGGTGTTCAGAAGCAATACACCCTGTTGGGCCCACGGTGTAAGATCGCCGCCGGTGATATGAGGCGTTCCAACATCGGATTCTATCTCTGTGAGCATATTTCTCAGGGATGGTGGAGGTGCAACCGGATGCTGAACAGAAAACGCCAATCCATGTGCATGGCCGGGTGTAGGATAGGGGTCTTGCCCCAAAATCACAACACGTGTTTCTTTGAGTGGGCAAAGTTGCAAAGCCCGATAAATCGTGTCATAAGGAGGGAGCACGTGTTCTTTTGCATAAACTTCATTGACAAATACGCGCAACTGTTTGAAAGTTTGCGTCCCAATGAAGTCCGCTAATGCGTCACGCCAGTCCGTTTTCATTGTTTTTTTGCGTGCTCCAATATTCAGGGTTTTGAACGTCGTAAGGCCTGACGAAGGCTTCTTTGAAGTCGTAAACATCAAGGAAATCTTCAATCCGATCCTCCTTTGTTTTGCCAAAACAGCCAACAGAGATGAGGTTGTAAACCAAGTTTCCGATATCCATTGTTGAACGAATTCGCAACTTTTCCACGACGTCTGCCGCAAACGGTCCATAGAGGTTGAGCAGATAATCACGAAATCCTTCTGCAAGTTGTTGGCCGGAAACATGTTGCGGATGACGGGCGGATGTGTGCAGATTTTCCGTACGTTCATGGCGTTGACGTTCGCGAAACGTATAGTCCAAAACCTCCGGCATCAATTCATAGGCCGCGCGCGGATAACGTGCATCGCGTTGTAACAATTGATCAATAGCGCGGTCAAAGGTTTCGTTTCTCATCGCCTCACCTCATCGGAATGCCGGCTTCCCGCAATGCGGATTTGATGCCACTGCATGTATAACCCATCGTATGTACCATCGAAGCAATCAAGGCTGCATCCGCGTGACCATGCGTCAAAACATCAACCAAATGCTGCGGTTTGCCTGCGCCTCCGGATGCAATAACCGGAACAGATACCGCGTCGCTAACCATTTTTGTGATGGATAATTCATAGCCTTCACGTACACCATCGGTGTCAATTGCGTTCAAACAAATCTCGCCTGCGCCACGTGCTACGGCTTCTTGTGCCCATGCCAAGGCATCGCGGCCTGTCGGTTGCCGACCGCCACGAATAACGACTTCGTATCCGGATGGAATCTGTGCTGAAATTGCGACCCGCTTTGCGTCCATCCCCAATACCACGCATTGCCGTCCAAAAGCTTTTGCCCCTTCGGTTAAAATGTCGGGATGTTCAACAGCAAGGGAGTTCAAAGAAACTTTATCAGCACCGGCAAGGAGTGCCGCACGCATATCGGCTACACCACGAATCCCTCCGCCAACGGTAAACGGCACACTGAGAGCCCGTGCGGCATTGGCGACCATTTGCAAATCACAGCAGCGATGCTCCGCACTGGCGGTAATGTCATAGAAAACCAATTCATCTGCACCATCTGCACAATATTGTGCGGCCATTTCAACCGGGTCGCCTACATCAACGTTGCCTTTGAATTTTACGCCTTTGGTAACGCGGCCATTGCGCACATCCAAGCAGACAATCAATCGTTTTAAGAGCATGCCCCCTCCCATTCAAGAAAATTAGCAAAGAGCTTCGCCCCCGCCTCGCCACTTCGTTCCGGGTGAAATTGCGTTGCAACCAGTGAGCCTTGGGCGATGGCAGAAGCAAACTGTTCGCCGCAGTAATCAGTTGTTCCAATAACGGCATCTTGATTTTCCGGCGTAACAAAATAAGAGTGGACAAAGTAAAACGCAGCATTTTGTTCAACCCCGCGAAAGAGCGGATGCGGCAGATGTTGCACAGTATTCCAGCCCATATGCGGGATTTTTGCCGTTGGGTCTTTTTCGCGAATAAAGTGCGTGCAGCGGCCTGAAATCAAGTTAAGTCCTTGCACGTTATCATCTTCTTCAGAGGAAGAAAGTAGCAACTGCATTCCCAGACAAATCCCCATTACAGGGGTGTTTTGTTGCATAGCTTCTTGCAAAAGCTTGTCAAAACCGCGCGCTTTCAGCCCTTCCATTCCGGATGCCGCAGAACCGACACCCGGAAAAAGAATCCGCCCTCCACGATACTGCGTGGCATCGGTGATGATGTAGGGTGTCACCCCCAAACGTTCAAAAGCCAAACGGATACTGGTTAAATTGCCCGCGCCATAGTCTAAAATGGTAATCATAACATTGACATTATAGCAGAGTTCAGTCAAAAGATTTAGTGCTTTGACCGAAACAGATGAAAGTAAATCAAGTCTCATTACACAGACTGCCCATGCTTCTGCCCCATTGATTTCCTTCGCATACAGTCTCACCTTTTGCCGATGATATAGTGGACACATATTTTTGTCGTATGAATTTCCCTTACATGAAGTGGTTTTGTATAAAAATTTTAACACAGACGCTTCCGTTGATGTTTTCCTGGGTACATTGTAAGTATGGAACTTTGTCATGGGACACTACTCACATGGTCCGTGAGAAAACTGCGTGTGTGCGGATTGGGTCCCAAAGAGAAGAGGGGGAAATGTCGGCGATATTGTCGCATAAAGTCGCCCATGTTGGATTCCATTGTCGGCGACATTCAAACGTAACATGGGCGGTATTCGGAGTGTGTGCCGTGCGGTTGAACTTTGACCTGCCATGAATCGGTACATAAAAATACCAGAAATTCATTTTGATTACACTGAAGTTCATTTAGCACGACTCTGAACGTCCACCCCTTTTCTGCTTCCAATGCTTTTAATCACACGCCCGTCACCCTTTCGTCTTGGCCGTGACAACTCGCCAGTATTTTTGAAAAGTTGGCGAGTTTACAACTTGTAAATTTGATTTACAGTTTGTAAAAAATAAAAAGCCCTGTGTTGGCGCACAGGGTAGAGAATTGGAAGATATCAATAATGTCTGACCTCAGTTGCAGCAAAAAGTAAAGCTATCCCTTTTTATTTTTTACTTTCGGAGAGAAATAAAAAAGCCGCCCAGAAGGACGTCCAAAATAGAGTTATAGGCAGCATTGAACCCGTTCGACGTCCTTTTCTCCGATACCGTAATGCTTTTGCAGGAACTCGTTTTCGCTTGGCCAGTCTTCTGCCTTGAGGATTTCTTCGGGATACTCTTTTTCTCCGTATTCTGTAGGCGTAAGTAATTCATCATCAAGCGTGAAGTGTTGAATGATGAAGTCTGGAGCCCATCCAGTCTTCACGAACATCTTAACGTACGGGTGTTTTTCTCCAAAAAAATCCACAACGTCGGCAACTTCTGTAAATGGGTTTGCGATGCTCATTCTTCCTCCTATGGTTCATAAGAATCCAATAGTGCCTGCACTTCCTGCGCGACTGGTGAAAACATTTTCATAAATTGATAGTCTTTAGTATATCTTGCCGCCGTTAAATTTGCAACAAATTCGTGCGAGCTGCGATAATCGTTGCGGCTACCTCTTCCCCAATAACTTGGAGAGTGGCCAGAGGCTTTTTGATCGCGAGTAAGTGCACATACGGCATCGCTTCGATTCGCCGACCTTCCTTTTTTGAAAATTCGTTGCTTCTCATTACTTGCTTTCCAAGGTTTCCCTCCGTGGAAATCTTCGTAATATGACACTCCTCTTATATTTGGTTTTAATGGTTGCCCATTGTAGGCTTCAATTTGTGCTACTACTTTATCACGGTGTTTATCCAAAAGGGAGGAAATTTTCTGGTATACCATTTGGTCGCGCTGGCCGATTCGATCTAAAATTGCATGCCCCGTTTCATGGAAGAAGGTGGATTTTTTACTTGACCACTCATTGACAATTCCTGCCTTCGCTCCGTCCACGTGGATCTCTATTACCCCGCCAACGACATCTTCATATGCGCCATTCCTTGCCTTTCTAATACGTGTATTATTCAGCCATGCGCAGTCTCTCTGTGTCAATAATGCCATCCACATCTTGTAATTTTCTGGGCGAGCTACAGAAGATTTTGCCACAGAGGCCATATATTCTGCTCTGTTCTTTTCCGCTTGATTGATTACGTCTGGCCGTGTGAGAGGCTTTTGGATATCAACAGAGGTTTTTATTGGCGTTTTTGCCTTCTCTTCGGCAGCCTCTTCCACCTGCTTGATGTGTTCTTTGCGTTGGGCGTTGGTGGGGAGGTCGGGCTTCGTGGCCGTCTTGTTGTCTCCGAAAGCACCCGGTATCCCGATTTTATCTTTGATTTTGGCAAAAATATTTTCCGGAATCTCTGCGACGCTCACGTATTCCAGACGATGGGTGCAGTTGGGGTGGAAGAGTCCCGCTTCCCGCGCTTCTCGGAGCGTGTAGGTTCCCGAGCCGAGTTGATGGCCCGGCGTAAGGTCAATCAGGCGGCCTTCCCATGCGCCGCACACGTCACAATCATTCCCGCTGTCATTGCTGATACGCGCCAATGGGAAGCCGTCGGCGAGCATGGAGTCGCAGAAGGCAGCGGTCTCTACGCGCTGCGCCGTTGTGCGCGTGAGCATCTGAATGTAGCGGGCGTTTTCCCAAGCTCGCCCGGCTTTGTCAATAAAACGGAAGGGGTTGTTATCCTTGCTCCGGATGGCCCATTCAGCCTGAAATTGTTTTGCCAATTCGCGCATGGTCATCCCGGTGGCGGCACCTTTCGGAAACACGCTCAACACGGTTTCCCGGAGTGCTGCCTTGGCAGAAGCAATTTAAGATCGGCAACTGTGTTATGATTCGTCTACAATGTAATTTGATTAGCAGAATGGAAATGCATTCCTACTAAAAAGCGGAGTTCGTATTACAATAGGAAGGTGTATTCACAGTGAAACATAAGTGAGTTTCAGTTAAATATCAATGTATTTTGTAGTAAAAAGACGTTTGTATCAACATTAAGGCGGCATTCAAGAAATTGAATGCCGCCTTAATGTTGATACGCAGTAATAAACGCGTTTATTGGTTATTGCACATCAAGCGAGATTTCACCCAGCGTTGCCCAATGCTGCCCAGCAATGACAGGTGTGAGAGCCGTGAAGCGGAGATAACGAGCCGAAGTAGGCGAAGTTTCAATCTTTTTCAAGCCATAACGATTCGTTGTCCACCCCGTCTTGTCATTAAAGACCGTTGTCCATGTTTTACCATCCCGGCTCAATTCAATTTTACAAGCCCCGATTAAGCCATTCGTTGTGCCGCTCCGTGGTAAGAGTTTTACCGCCGACACAACTAGTTCTTCCCCCAAATCCAGCACAAAGTTATGCGGATAGTCCGGATTCACATTGCGCCAGTCGGTATGCCAATATGTTTTCGGGTTGTTGTCAAAAGCGTATGTTAACATACCTTCTCCGGGCTCTTCTGAAGAAACAGAGACAACTTTCCACGCCGCTCGGACAACCTCTTTGGCGAACGTACGCGTGATGGCCGGCATTGCAATCTGATTGTTTTCCGGAAGTACAATCACAGAGACTTTGCCACTTTCCAAGGGGAATGGGCCGGTGTAAGGCCGCTGCTCACCCTCATTTACCGACACCAACATCTTAGCACCTTTGCGAGCCGGTGTTATGGTAACGTTGTTCTTTGAATCTCTGGTGATCAATGCTAATCCTGCACTTTCACGGAACGCACGCGCAGTAAAGGGGCGAGAGCCGAAACGCATCGCGAAGCCAAATGTAAACGGTTTATTGTAAGCCAAGTATTCCGCCCAAGGACGTGGCCCGCAAGAGCCATTGCCAATGCCGGTTTGTGCATAATCGATATGCATCCAAATCTTGTCCGGGGAAGGCAGCGCAGCAGGAATACTGGCGCGATGAAGCGTTGCGGCATCCCATTGATTGATAGAGAAGGGGAAAGTTTCTCCGGTAATTGTAGGGAAGAAACAAAGCGAATCTTCACCATCGTTCAATAATACCCAGCGCGCATCTTCGTGATTACCATGTTCCTGGGTTTCGCCATAGCGTACGAAAAAGTCTTCGGGTTTTGCTGTGAAAATGCCATTCCAACAAGCTTTTTTGCGGTCGGGATAGTTTTCCCAAGGTCCCATAGCGTTGTATTGAATGCGTGAAAGATTTTTATTCACTGCCAGTTGGAAGCCGAGGCGTGGCACAACTTCTTCCGGTGATTGTGGATAAAAGACACCTTCGCATGAAATTGTGTTCATAAAGATTGTCCAGACCAATGTATATTCATAAGGGATTCTACCTCCCTCTGTCGCCATCCGGGCAATAACTTGAACAGTTTCAGTTTCACCATCAATTTTGCGCCATTCCATTGAAAGGCACTTATTGCCTTGGTCAATTAAAGAACGCCATGTTGCACCGTATTTAATCCAGCGGTCATTATTAATCGGTGCTCGATAGAGCGTGAATTGCGGTGCGGCCGCGAGCAAAGTCTTATTGTTGTAGTGAATTTGCTCAAGGACGCCTTCTTTGAAGATTAAGCGTGTGCATTCCTTGGCCGTATCTGCTACAACGATTGTTCCATCAGTGTTTTTGGTCACATTGTATTTTACAACCGGCCAACGATGATTCTTCTTGAGCGCAATCTTTGCCGGAGCCTTGGCGCAAGGAATCGCAAACCAGGCCTCGGCTATTGTGGGCATATGATATTTAGCTTTAGAAACAGCATCTGTTGTGATGAACACCGGGAAGTCTTCGTAATGTTTTGGTTCAGGAATTACCAAAGGCACCTTAACACTTTCTCCTGGCTTTAGAGCTGGAAGTGCGGCTAGTTTATGACCATCTTGGTTGAAAAGAGCGTATCCGGTGGCTGTTTTGTGGAAATACTTGTTGGTTATGGTCAATGTTTGCTTACCGGCATCCCATGCAAAGCCAAAATATTGTTGCGCATGTTTCACTGTCCAATATTGACTTTTCGGTGTGCGGTCTGCGGTTACTACACCATTGTCACAGAAGCTGCCAAAATTCGGAGCATCGCCGAACATTCCACCAAAGGCAAGGGCTTTACCCTTTTTAGGATTCAGGTAATAGAGCCCAGTCTTTTCATCTTTATCGGCTCGCAATCCTTGGTCGACAAAATCCCAAATGTAGCCACCAATCATGCGTGGATGCTTCTCGTAAATATCAATATATTCGTCAAAGTTTCCACACGCGTTTCCCATTGAGTGGGCATACTCCACATGAATAAACGGACGATGCTGATTGCGTTTTGCAATATTTTTCAGCACGTCATGCGTACGGTACATCGCACTGTCCATGTCGTTATGCGGGGAGTTTTCCGGGAAATCGCAGTAATGAACCAAACGTGTGGGATCAGTTGTTTTCAGCCAGTCTCCCTGATCAGCCAGATTTTTCCCGGGACCGGTTTCGTTTCCAAGCGACCACATAATCACCGAAGGATGATTTTTTGTGCGTTCAAACATATTCCGCACACGGAATCCATACGCAGCATGCCAAGAGGGAACATTATTGAGGCATTGTTTTGATCCACGGATCTGATGTGCTTCAATATTCGCTTCATCCATTACGTAAATACCTAGACGGTCGCAGAGCTCATACCAATACGGATGATTGGGATAGTGCGAACAACGAACGGCGTTGAAGTTGGCTGCCTTCAAGAGTACAGCATCCTGCTCCATCCGTTCGCGGGTGACTGCCCGTCCACGGTCAGGATCCATTTCATGACGATTCACGCCTTTGATGATTGTTCGTACGCCATTTACGAGGAGTTCTCCCTGTTTCCCAACTTCGATTCTGCGGAAACCGGTTTTGAATGCGCGGGTATCGCCATTTGGCAGTGTGACTGAAACATCGTAGAGATCCGGCGTTTCTGCGGTCCAACGCTTTACCTCTTTGATGCTGCCCACCGGCAAGGTGAGCTTAACTTCCGCGCCCGGTGCCAATTCCGGAACGGCGAGTGTGGCATGATATCCATTCCCGACTTTGACAACCGCAGTTGTTGCAGACGAGGCGGTTTTTCCTGCGTTACGCACCCAGACTTCGCCGGAAATGGTTCCTGTCCGATAGTCATCGGCAAGCCCGGAGCGCACCCAAATGTCACGGATTTGCAATGCAGGTGTGGTAAAGAGTGTTACGCTGCGGAAAATGCCTGCCAGTCGCCAAAAATCTTGGTCTTCGAGGTAACTGCCATCACACCAGCGATAAACTTGTACTGCAATAACGTTCTCTCCGGCCTTTAAGGCATCGGTGACATCGTATTCGCCTGCGGTGAACGAATCTTCACTGTAGCCAATCAGGGTGCCGTTGATCCAGACATAATAGGCTGATTCTACACCATCAAAGCGCAGGAAGACTTTTCCCTTTGAGAAGTTTTCGGGGAGGGTAAAGGTGCGTCGGTAACTGCCAACCGAATTACGTTCTTTGTAGGAGGTCCAATGTTTGGGCGGCTCTGTTGTTACTGAGGGCGGATTGATTCGGAAGGGGTATTCTTCATTTGAATAGATTGGCGTACCGTAACCTGCCATTTGCCAACTCATTGGTACTTCAATGGTGTCCCATCCGGAGACATCAAATGACGGCTTCCAAAAGTCTTGCGAACGTTCGGCAGGGGTCATTGCAAAATGGAAGTTCCAAATACCATCCAGCGAGTATTGCGCGGTTGCGGAAGCCGGAAACAGTGAGGCTCTGGCGGGTTCGCGATTGATTTGAAAAATCGTTTCGTTCTCCCAATCAGGGGCCGCAGTCAACACTCCTGAAAGCGCAAGAACAAAGGCAAATAATGATGAGCGTACCATTGAATACTCCTTACTAATCTACGCAGTAGTGTAGCATATCTGCCAGTTTGGCTCAAATATGTATTTCTTTTATTTGGGGTTGCGTTCCGAATGACGCATCTTAAAAAGAGCGAGGCAACTGAACGCGTTGTAATACGAAAGGGATCTTCTGCTCTTCCCATGGGGCTGATTGCACTGCCTGAGAGGCGACCTGCAAGGAAATACGGGGCAATTATTTTCGCAAAGCCAAGCGAATCAATTCTTGCACGGAGGCCTCGGGCGACCGCGCGTAGGCCGCCTGAACGGCTTTTCGTGCATCTTCAACCTTGTTGCCCAACGCCACCAGCGACAAGATGGCATCCCGTAATACGGGCGGGGTGCCGGATTCATCGACATTGGTTCCCCGAGGGGCGACAGCTTCAAGCGGGTTGATTTTGTCCTTGAGCTCCACGATAATGCGTTCGGCAGTTTTCTTGCCGATGCCGGAGATGGAAGAGAGTCTGCGCACATCGCCTTCTGCAATTGCAGTCGCAAGTTCGCCGGGGGTCAATCCGCTAAGGACGCTTAATGCTAATTTGGGGCCGATTCCGGAAATGGCGAGTAACGCCTTGAAAAAGTCGCGCTCCCGTTCGGAACAGAAGCCGAAAAGCTGCTCATCGTCTTCACGAATCACATGATGAATCAGGAGCGTTGCGACAGATCCCTGCGGCGGAAGGCGGTCAAATGTTGAAAGCGGCACGGCAACGCCGTAGCCGACGCCGGCACAGGATAAGACAACGGTCGCGGGTGTTTTTTCAATGATTTCGCCACAAAGTCTGAAAATATAGGCCATTTTTCACCCTGTTATTACGTCTGAATGAGAGAAGCATTGTGGATGTTTTAATCGGCGTTTCGCATGCCGTATTTCCGGATTAAACGTTGCAAGTAGGCACGCTCAATCCCTGCGCTCCGGGCGGATTGGGAGATGTTTTGTGCGTTTCGCGCTAATAAATCGCTCAAATAACGGCGTTCAAAATCTTCAATCAACTCGTTTTTCAGGTCTTTGAATGGCCGATCGGCAGAGACGGTGAATGCTGTTTCCTCTGCCTGTTCCTGGTCGTCCGCATTATCACCCCGCAAGAAGATGCCCACATCTGCGGGGATGCGTCCCAATGATTGCATCCGTTCTATGAGCAACTTCATTTCACGAATGTTGCCCGGCCAGTTGTAACGCCGCAGAAATGCAATAATTGACGGTTGTTCACACCAATGGCAAATTTCTTCGGAAGCATGCAGCCGTTCAGCGATAGAGGCCAATAAAAGTGGGATGTCATCTTTTCGGCGACGAAGTGCCGGCAGCTCAATAACGACAACTGCCAACGCATAGAACAGCGGAGGGTAAAAGAGGCCATCCCGTGCCAATACGCCCATTTCCTGGCATGATGCTGCGATGAAACGGATGTCTTTCCGTGTTTCGATCGCGCGTAAAAGCAGCGGTTGAGCATCGGCAGGAAGGCGGTCAATGGAGTCGATAAAGAGCGTTCCGCCACTTGCAAGCTCCAGCACACCGGTTTGATTTTCGGTGCCAAACAATTCCCGATGTGCGTGTTCTAACGATGTAAACAGGTTGCAATCCAACACGATAAAGGGCCCCTCTTTACGGGAGGATTCATTGTGGATATCTTCTGCAAGTTCTTCTTTCCCTGTGCCGGATTCACCTAAAAGTAATACGGTGCTCTCGCACGCCGAGGCCTGTTCTGCCAAGTGAAAGACGTGGCGCATCAACGGAGTGCGCCCGATACTGTTTCCGAACTGTTCCCGGGCACTCATCATCAGTTCCGGACGGTCTTGTACGAGCGGCACAACGATACGGGTTCTTCCGAGCTGCACTTCCGTATTGGGCGATAAGCGGGCGGAGGAGACTTTTACCCCTTCAATAGCCGTACCGTTGGTTGATCCCAAATCGTTGATTACCAGTGATCCGGAGGCATCAAGTGTGATTTCGCAATGCCGACGCGATACCGTTGAATCCGCAATAGAGAGGTCGTTTGTCAAACCGGAACCAATGGTATAAGGAAATTTCAGAATCGCATACTCCCGTCCTTCCAAAGGACCGGAAGTCACCAACAACTTTGGCTTTTCTCCACTTCCTCCGGAAGGGGCCACGGTTGGCAACACGATTGTATGTAAATTCTTTTCGTCCATGTGATTGACTCCTCCCGAGATTGCTGACAATAAAATAACATAATTTCTCATTCTGTAACGTGCAGACCTTGTTAAAAAAGGTAAGAATGGCACATTCTTCTCTTTGGCATCGGGCTACTCTTGTTTATCCCCTCACCTGTGGTCAATTCAATATCGGCGAAACCGGAAGGCAAAGTCGCCGATAATGGCAGTCAATGTCGCCCACGTTGAAACGCGAAGTCGGCGATGTTCATTTGGATGTCTGCCTGTCTTCCTTTGAAAGAGTCTGAAAAAGGAGAAGAAACGTGTAGCCATCGTGCAACTGAATATAAAGTGTGTCTGAATACTGTTCTGAATGAGTGCCGCTGATTACGTGCGCAGGGACTTCATGTTTTCAGCGCGTCAACGATTTTATTCCTACCGAGACTCCGCCAGCTTTCGGGTATGAGGCGGAACTGCGTCAGGCGATGAAAGTCCACGGTTGAACAGCGGGAATTTGCGGAATAACGGCATAGAAATGCAGCGAAATCGGTTTATATGTTGAGATGACCGCTGAGAGATGGGGAAAGAAACCGATTGTTTTCCCGACAGGCTCACCCTAATTGTGAGCGTGAAGTGTTTCGACCATCTGTCCGATCCTGAAAATCTTACATTGAAGTGTGCTATACGGTTGCGCGATAAGCGTCTGTAAAAATCCAGAAAACGCACAGGGAAACGCTTTACCAATCGTGCAATTTTTGATAACATACGATTCCGGTTTAGGCGAGTTGTTTCTACTGTTCGCCACACGACTTTAAGGGAAGGTTTTCGCAGTATGCAGCGTTCAGATATCAAAAAAGTGCTGATCATCGGTTCTGGCCCTATCGTGATTGGTCAGGCGTGTGAGTTTGACTATTCCGGGACTCAAGCGTGTAAGGCACTTCGCGCACTGGGCTATCAGATTGTGCTTGTCAATTCAAATCCCGCCACGATTATGACTGATCCGACGATGGCCGATGCGACTTATATTGAGCCATTGAATCTGGAGCGCTTGGAGCAGATCATTGCCAAAGAGCGGCCGGATGCGATTTTGCCGAATCTCGGAGGGCAGACAGGGCTCAATATGTCTTCTGCTTTGGCGAAGGCCGGTATCTTGGATAAATACGGTGTGATGGTCATCGGTGTGAATCTGGAAGCGATTGAACGTGGCGAAGATCGCGACATCTTTAAGCACACGATGGAACAACTGGGGATTGAGACACCGCGCTCCGGCATTGCCAATAGCATGGAAGAAGCCGAAAAAATTGCAGAAGAAATCGGCTTTCCGATGGTGATTCGTCCTGCTTATACGATGGGTGGAGCAGGGGGTGGCTTCGTCTACAATATTGAAGAATTGCATACAATTGCCCGCAAGGGGCTTGACCTTTCCATGACGCATCAAATCCTTGTGGAAGAATCCATTAAAGGATGGGAAGAACTTGAGATAGAGGTGGTGCGCGATGCGAAGAATCAAATGATTTGTGTGTGTACGATTGAGAATATCGATCCGGTGGGCGTACATACCGGTGACTCTTTCTGCGCAGCACCCATGTTGACGATTGCACCGGAAACAGTGGAACGTCTTAAACAAATGGCGTTCAAGATTGTGGAAGCGATTGGTGTAATCGGTGGAACAAACGTGCAATTCGCCCATGATCCGCGTACAGGGCGCGTTGTGATTATTGAAATCAATCCGCGCACCTCGCGTTCCTCCGCGTTGGCTTCAAAGGCAACGGGCTTCCCGATTGCGCTCGTTTCTGCAAAACTGGCAGCAGGCATGACGATGGATGAGCTGCCTTACTGGCGTGATGGAACACTTGAAAAGTACACACCTTCGGGTGACTATGTGGTGTTGAAATTTGCACGTTGGGCCTTTGAAAAGTTCCGTGCGGTGGAAGATAAGCTCGGCACTCAGATGAAAGCTGTCGGCGAAGTGATGTCGATAGGTAAAAACTATAAGGAAGCTTTGCAGAAAGCAATCCGGGGTCTTGAAAAGGGCCGTCATGGATTAGGTTGGGTTGGTTGGGAAAATTATTCGCTGAAAGAATTGCTTGATAAGCTGCGCACACCGAGCAGTGAAACACACTTCATCATGTATGAAGCCTTGCGTAAAGGGGCGACCGATGAACAAATCTTCGACGCGTGCGCCGTGAAAGCCTGGTTCGTGCAACAGATGCGTGAGTTGGTGCAGCTTGAAGAACAACTCCTTTCGCAGAAGGGGGCACTACCATCTGATGCACTTTTGACACAGGCTAAAAAGGATGGTTTCTCCGATCGTTATTTGGCGAAATTGCTGGGAATCCCTGAAAAAGCCATCCGTGAACGCCGTGAGAGTCTGGGCGTTGTGGAAGGTTGGCATGCAGTGCCTGTTTCGGGTGTCGAGGGTAAGGAATACTATTATTCCACATATAATGCCCCGGATGAATTGACAATTAAAGAAAATCCCAAGAAGGTAATGATTCTTGGCGGTGGACCAAACCGTATTGGACAGGGAATAGAGTTTGACTATTGTTGTTGCCATGCGGCATTTACTCTCCGTGAGATGGGTTATGAGACCGTGATGGTTAACTGCAATCCCGAAACCGTCTCTACAGACTACGATACTTCAGACCGTCTCTACTTTGAACCTGTTACGGTAGAGGATGTGTTGCAGATTTATCGTAAGGAAAAACCTTATGGAATTATCGTTCAGTTTGGTGGACAGACGCCGCTGAACATTGCACGCGAGCTTTCTGATGCAGGTTGCAATATTTTAGGCACGTCAATTGATTCCATCGATATCGCCGAAGATCGTGATCTTTTCCGTCAGATGATGGATCAACTTGAGATTCCGATGCCGGAAAGTGGGATGGCGATCAATATCGATGAGGCGATCGCTGTTGCCAATCAGATCGGATATCCGCTGATGATTCGTCCGAGTTTTGTTTTGGGCGGACGCGGAATGGAAGTGATTTACGACGAAGCAATGTTGCGAGAATATGTGGCAAAGGCTGTTGGCGTAACCGAAGATCGCCCCTTGCTCCTTGACCGTTTCTTGCAACACGCACTGGAGTGTGAAGCGGATGCTGTCAGCAATGGTAAGGATGTTTTCATTCCTGCGGTGATGGAGCACGTGGAATTAGCCGGCGTTCATTCAGGTGATTCTGCTTGTATTTTACCGTCTGCAAATATTCCGGAGCATTGTTTGGAAACGATTCGTCAATACACTCAGAAGATTGCAACAGCACTCAAAGTGTGCGGTTTGATGAATATGCAATATGCGATTGAGAACGACAAGGTGTATGTTCTCGAAGCGAATCCACGTGCTTCTCGCACAGTTCCTTTGGTTTCAAAGGTGTGTGCAATTCAAATGGCTGCGGCTGCTACGCGATTGATGTTGGGCGAGTCGATGGAGACCATTGGCTTAAAGCATGGTAAAATTCCTTATTATGGTGCAAAAGAAGCGGTTTGTCCCTTCGATAAATTCCCTGAGGTGGATCCTGTGCTTGGACCGGAAATGCGTTCGACAGGAGAAGTGCTTGGTTTGGCACGCGATTCGGCACTTGCGTTTTGTAAGAGCCAAGAAGCGGCTAATGCCGCGCTGCCGCATTCTGGCGCGGTGCTGGCTTCGCTTTCTGTAAAGAACGAAGAAGCTGCTCAAGCTTTGAAGGCGTTTACGGATTTAGGCTTCAAGTTGTATGCGACACCTGGCACAAAACGTTTCCTTGATCCATTTGGTATTCCAAGTATCTCGGTGGCGAAGATTGGTAAGGGGCGCCCCAACGTACTTGACCTTATTTTGAATAATCAGGTGCAACTTGTCATCAACACGCCCAGCCCGCGGCGCGATGCTCATGCAGACGGTTCCTCTATCCGCAAAGCGGCACTCAAATATCAGATCCCATATATGACAACACTCGCAGCGGCTTCTATGGCCGTCAAAGGTATTGAGGCTGTGCGAACGATTGGCAAGGGCGAGGTTGAATCTATTCAAGAATATCATGCTTCAATTCAATATTGAGCGTGTTTTTTGAAAAATATTATGCGCACATCGTTTAACCGTTGTGCGCATATTTTTTTAGGTTTACTAAAAAAGAAACTTGAAAAGGGGCAAAAAGAGTGTCGTTGCAGGAATGATCTTCCTCCGTACCGTTAAGGGTGCAACTTGAAAAAGGGATAGAAGAGCATTGTTGCAAGTAATTGAGGTGAATAGTTGTTTGAACCGAAAAAACTTATGGTTACAACAATGTTGGGTGCGCTTATGAAACAGTGACCTTCCTTGTTTGAATCGGGAAAACTGATGGTTGCAATAGTGGTTCATGTATGCTGTTGGCGTTTGGGGAGGTTGCTTGAATCAGAAAAACTTATGGTTGCAACAGTAATACAAAAAGCTTTTAACGCAATAGTCAAGGGCGCACATTGCTGTATTGGAGTAAAATGTTTTGTTTCAGATCCATCTTGCCTCTAGGCCGGACAGGTGTATTAAGGCAGACGGCTTCTGAGTGTCGTCGAAATACACGTTGAACATCGAGGAAGTTGCGCCTTAATATCGGCGATATTGGTTTTGAATATCGCCGATATCAAAAGGTAAAATCGACGGAGACAGAAAGTCTTTTCGGAAGACTTATTTTTTAACGTGTCACAAAGCGATCTTGGATTCCGGGGAGAGTAATCGCGTTCTTTAACTCAACAGCACTTCAGAATTCAGTTTTTCTTCAAGGGCATATCAATGGAAAGGGGAGGGGGCATTTGACGTAAGACTTTTGAAAATCAATTCTTATTGATAATAAGAGCTGAAGCGATATAAATGAAAAATGGAATGTTTGAAGAGGGTAAGTTTATTTTCAAACGCGGGTTAGAAGACGTGTATGCCTTTATGGATTGTGCAGTTCTGAGAGAAGTCTGGTTAAAAGATTTACGATTTTTCGGGATTTGAAGAACACGTGCTGATTTGTAAAGAATAAAAAAGTCAAGGTGTTTTGCTGTCAGTGTCAATTATACAGAGCAATAAGAGTGCATATGTAGTGTGATTTTTATTTTGATGCTTGTAAGCTCAGACCACATTTTTGGATTGGATTTCTTATACCACGGAAAGGCGTTTTACACCATTGAGCGAAGAGACGCACTCAAACAAGATAAGCTTTTTGGAGAGGAAGGGGGCTTTTATGACAACAGGGGATTGTGACCGTTTGCTGTATTGCTCTTTGATAAACGTATTCTTCGCGAAGCGGAATCTTGCAATATGAAAAAGACCTCTTGCGCTGTGTCACAAGAGGTAATGTACAGCGGTTGAAAGCAACTCTATTTCAGTAGGCCTTTGCAATAATCCGGTTATCCGCGTCAAGTCGGACAACTTTAGGACAAAGCGTTGCGGCCTCTTCGTCATCCACTTGGCAGAATGCCATAACAATCAGGCGATCTCCGGGTTTTCCCATGTAGGCTGCGGCACCATTCAGGCACGCGATACGTGATCCGCGAGGTCCGGGAATGGCATATGTTTCCAAACGTTCACCATTCTCAAGATTGGCGACAAGGATTTTTTCGTAGGTAACGATACCAACCGCATCCATTAGATCTTCATCAATGGTAAGCGAGCCAAGATATTCCAAATCGGCCTGTGTAATTCGCAAATGATGAAGTTTTGCATGTAAAAGTGTACGCATCATAGTTCTGTTAATCTCAGGGAGGTAAACATTAAAGACGGTGATTCCATTGGAATGTATTAGGGACAAAAGGTGTTGTATTCTGTTGTGCTTTTGAAACTTCCTCTTGAAGCGTATCAATCGCCGCATCCAATTGCGGATCGCGTCCTGCTGCGGTGTCCGCCGGAGTATTGGCAACAATGACATCTGGAATGGCTCCGTGCAACTCCATGTCTGTACCGTCAAGTGTATACCATCCGTAATGCGCCTGACGGAGATTGCCCAAATCCAAAAGCGGTCCATCACGCGTGGCAATCACGCCGCCATTGGTTTGAATACCCACCAATTTGCCACGGCCAAGTTGTTTAATCGCGTGTGAGAAGATTTCACCGTTGGAAACAGTGTTTTGATTACAGAGGACAACGATTGGCTTATCAAAGACGGGACGCCCCCAATAACCGGCAAGATAGGCCGGTTTTCCGTAGCGTGCGACAGACCAAGAGTGACGCTGGACGCCGAGAATGTTGAGCACTTTGTCTGCTGTAAAGCCCCCGGTATTATCACGCACGTCAATGACCATGCCTACTTTATCAAAGCCTTCTGCAAAGATTTCACGTTCAAAACGGTTGTATTCATCGTTATTCATTTGTGCGATATTGATGTAGCCGAATGCTCCTCCTGAACGCTGATGTACATAGGAGCGTCGTGAAGCATACATTGCTTTTTGGACAAGTTCGCGTGCGGCAGGGTAGGTAATCGCTTCAAGGAACACCTTACGGATAGTTTTTCCGGAACGCACTTCTAATATAAATTTGCCAGGTTTGGGACCATTCAGTAAGAGAGTTGGATCCATCCCATTGCGAATGGGATTTCCATCAATTGAGACGACAAGATCTCCGGGTTTGATGTCTACTTGAGTGGAATCCGCAGGACCTCCCGGAATTACTTTCTTGACCATCCATCCCTGCTCTCCGTCATAATTCTGATCAAAAATGAGACCAAGGTGGGAAGTGACAGGCTCCCATGCGTGGAAATTTGCATCGGACGCCCATTCCTTCTTTGATGTAGCAGTGGCATAGAATCCAAGATGGGAAGAGTTCAGTTCGCCATTCAATGAGTGGAAGATGCGCTCATAGACAGAACGGGAAGGTGCAAATCGGGCAGCTGCTTGATATTTGTTTCTGATGGCCTCCCAATCGGCTCCATGGAAATTCGCATCATAATAATTATCCCGCAAGATTCCCCATGCCATCAAGAAGCCGAGTTCATGATAGTCTTGGAGATTCATTTCCTGATAGACCTTGAATGGATAGGTTTCATCAAGCGTTCCAATTTTATAATCGGAAGTCAGCATAATCAATTTGTCGGCGCGAAGCGGATCTTTGTCTCGTCCGAACCAGCCAACCGGATAACCCCAACGTTCACGAAGGAAAGTGGGGGTGAGATTATTCGGTAAAGTGACTTCATAAGTTCCGGGACGATTGTTAATCGTTGCAGGGAAGAGGATGCGTCGCGAATTAGGCGCAAAGCAAGGTGTACCGAGAGCGGGAATCGGTGTTGCATGAACACGTTCGTGCAATCCTTCCAAATCTACGATGACACGTTCTTGTTCAATGGGTTGCTGGGCAAGTGCTTCTGCATCAGCATTGGGCCGATGCGGGTCAGGTGTTGCAACGGCAGTCGTCCCAAGAAACGCAATTGAGGCTTCCGGACGATCCTGAAGACGAAGTCCCATGTGTTCGATGGCTTTTCGATAAGATTCAGTTTTGAGAGCTTCTTCATCATTTCGATTTAGCCATACATGAAAGAGTGTAGAACCGGAACCTACGCGTTGACCATTCCAAACGAGTAACTTTCCATCGGGCGACCATGACGGAACACCATCCCATAAGAAACTACGCGAAACATTATAAAACTTTGTGTCTGACGTCTCTTCAAGTGGAATCAGCCAGATGTCGTTATTGGCGTAATCATCCTCAAGTGCCGCTACAAACCAACGGCCATCGGGTGACCAATCGTAGGCATTTACTGCTTTTTGCGGAGGTAAACGGCGAAGAATGTTACCTTCCGTATCCGCAACAACCAGCGAACTTCCAGCCTCTACCCATGCGAGTTTTGTCCCATCAGGGGAAATGGAAAGAAAAGAGCGACGGGCAGTTCCCTCAGCAAGTGCGCGGATCTTAAACTCGGAGTTCTCCCACCAAAAGAGATCAGGACGCGCTTTTTCCGCAACTAAAAGTGCGATGTTGTCTCCACGATCGGATAGGAAGTACAACTTTGAACCATCTTTGGAGAAGACGCAGTCACGCTCATGTGTCCGGGAACTGCCATAGACCAATCGGGGTTCGCGCAACATCGTATCCATTACATAGAGGTCACCGCCTGTGGTAAATGCAAACTCTAATCCTCCATTTGTTGCGGTAAGGCCTCCGGGAACATCATTATTCCAGATGGAATCATAAACACGGCGACGGATTTTTTCACGGACGAGTCCTGTATCTTCTGGCGTGAGAAGAATTTTAGAAGGCACTCCGCCTTCTTCCGGATTTATCGACCAAAAATCCATGCCTTGGCGGAAAACCATCACTTTCCCGTCTTGTGAAAGTGATGGATGAATAACGCTATCACCACGGAAAAATGTCACTTGCCGTTCTTCTGCACCAGGAAAGTCATGGTACCATACGTTCTGCGTACCATCTTGCCCTCCGACATAGTAAAATCCATTTCCATTGGGATGCCAAATCGGAGAACGTGATTCGGTTTCGTGCTTTACAACCAGTGTGAAGGCTTTGGTTTGCGTATCATAGCACCAAATGCGTGAGACGTTTTCACCTGTAGTACCTTTGCGATAGAGTCCTTCTCCTTCTTGCGTAAAAAGGATGTAGCGGCCATCTGGTGAAACAGAAGGATCTTCACCGGGTGCATCGAAGATGCGGCGTTCCGCAGCACGATGGTCAACGGGCAACCACGCCAACCGTCCAATGTCAAAGACGGAACCCTCATCATCACGAGCAACGAAGCAGAGTAATTCCTTGTCGTCCTTTGACCACACATAGGGACGTTCAGCCTCCGAGTTGAAACCAATTTGACGGGCTTCTGCCCCCTCTTTGATGTCGGCAACAAAGACATGCCAGCCACCTGAACGGTTGGATTGAAAGCAGAAACGCTTGCCGTCATTGGAAACAATCGGCCATGTGTCACGACCGGTGGTGTGTTGTAAAACTTTCGCAATGCCACCTGAGGTTGGGGCGATCCAAATGGCATCACACCATTCAAAAAGAAACTTTGACCCATCAGGAAGCAGAGAAGGACGAGCCGCAAAGTAAATTCGATCTGGGGCAAAACCATGTGGCAATTTGACAGATGGCGGTTGACAAGGCCATGCGTTTGCGATTGGTGTTCGCTCCGGCTCTCCAAGAGAACCTGCCGGAGCTTCCGTTGTCGCTAGTGTGAGGTTGACACAAAGAAGTGCCGTAAAGAGGGAACAATGCTTAATGAATTTCAGGGTCATGTGAAGCCTTTTGACTGAATCGTTGCGCGAGATGCGTTTGCTCGAGACTTAAAACAGTGAAAGTCGTTTTATGCACTTTGGTTCTGAATATCGCAAAGTTTTCGATAGATTCCACCCTTTGCATAGAGTTCATCATGGGTGCCACGTTCAGCAATGACACCATGATCCAACACTAAAATGCAATCAGCTTGGCGAATAGTCGACAGACGATGTGCAATTGCAAATGTGGTGCGATTTTTCATTAAATTGTTTATGGCGTGCTGTACCTGTTGCTCTGTGACGGTATCGAGAGCACTGGTAGCTTCGTCAAGAATCAAGATTGGAGGATTTTTGAGGATCGCGCGAGCGATTGCAACACGTTGGCGTTCACCTCCGCTGAGAACAAATCCTTTTTCTCCGACAATTCGTTGATAACCGTCCGGATGATTGATAATAAAATCGTGTGCGTTGGCAAGTTTTGCCGCCGCTTCAATATCGGCTAGTGTCGCATGGGGCGACCCGTATGCAATATTTTCTGCGATAGTTGTATTGAAGAGAAGGGCTTCCTGTGTTACGGCTCCAATGACGGCGCGAATATCTGAAATCTTGTAATCGCGCAAGTCATGGCCGTCAATAGTAATGTTTCCTTCGGTGACGTCATAGAAGCGCGCCAAGAGATTCGCCAACGTGCTTTTGCCACTTCCAGTGGTGCCGACGACAGCAAACATCTGTCCGGGACGAATAGAGAAGGAGGCGTCTGTGATAACGTTTTCCTTTTCGGCACTGTAGCAGAACGAGACATTGTTGAACGTCAGTGCATCGCTGAATGCTTGCAACGGGAGTGCATCAGGCCGTTCAATCAGTTCTTGTTTCACGTCAAGCAATGAGAATATACGCTGTAAGGCTGCACGGCCATTCTCAAGTGCCACCTGAAGCCGCCCCAGTTGTTTCATCGGTTTATAAAGGATAAGGAACGGCGGAATCAATGGAATGATTTCCGCAAGTCCGTGCCCGGTGGAAAGACAGTAGGCCACAAAGATTGCGGCAAGCAAGAAGGCAACAGTTTCGGTGAGCGGCGTAACAAGAATACTCCAACGTGTCGCACGCATACACATTTTGAATGCCGCAAGGTTGTAATGCGCATATTTTCGCGTCTCTTCATTCTCGGTGTGATAGGCTTTCACAACCTTGATACATGTAAGATTTTCATGAAAGCGCGATCCGATGCCTGCGCTTTGTTCCATCAAGCGTTTTGACCATGTGCGAATTTGCTTGCCGATCCAGACAACCGGGAACATACATACCGGGAACCCGACAACAGCAACAAGAAGAAGGGAAACCATATCATTCTTTACGGCGAAATAGCAGATAAAAAGAACGGCAGTAAGGATTTCAAAGGGCGCACGGCAGATGTCACTCATTGTCTGACTGATGAGTGTCCGAATGATTTCCGGATCACCTGTGCAACGGCTCATTAGGCGGCCAACGTCACAATGTCCATGAAATGCGAGCGACTGATTCTGCAAATGTTCAAACATCGCATTGCGGACATCCATTACGACTTTCATGCCTGCTTTTGTGAGATAGTACTGATTCAGATATTGTGTTGTCATCTTCAAAAGGATGGCAGCAGCAATCAAGATGGAGAAGATAAGCAACGTCGCAACAGGACCTGTAATACCAACTTTGTTAAGATATCCGGTGGCTTTATCAATATATTTCTGATATTTTTCGGCGTCTTTCCGGCTTTGACGCTCTAATTTGCTTTCGGTCTTCGGGGCGGATTCTTGTGGGGCTACGACCGCATCTTTGCTTGTGTTCTGTTCAACAATCGCGCTTGGCTCCAAGATATCAGACTGTACTTTTGCAGTCTCTGCCGAGGCTTGCACCTCGTTAATCATCGGCTGTATGGTCGAAAAAAGTGGTGCCCACGCGCCACCTGTGAGCATACCGAGAAACGCACCTGTAAAAATCAAACTTTTATATCGGCGAGCAAACGCCCAGAGACGCTTGTAAACCTCTTTGCCTGTGTACTCACGATCGAACCATTCGTGTGAACTGTCGGTGAGAGGGGCATAGGCAGCGCGTTTCTTTTTCGCCATACAACTTCTCCGTGTTTAAGCGTGACAGGGCGTTGTCAAGGTGGGGTGGTGTGTTTTTTCAGTCGAACGCCCGCAACGAAATCAATGATCTCTGAAATCGTTCCGGGCGCGGCAGTTTCCTTTGTTCACAGGGAGATGTTGTGGCTTTCATTGGAATGTGCGGCACAACAGTGTATGACAGAAGGATCAGTTACGGGAACACGTGTTGCGCAAATATTGGCACAACACGTGACAAAACGCCGACATTCACGCAAGCGGGCGTGAATGTCGGTAGTGTGTTTTATTCGATTTCTGCGATGGGGCTGCCCTTGGAGACGTTCTCGCCAGGCTGCACCAAGAAGCGGATAATCTTGCAGTCTTCTGCTGCTTTCACGGGATTGAAGAGCTTCATTGCTTCAAGCACGCACACCGGATCGCCCGCCTTAACGGTAGCACCCTCTTCAACCATATTTGGCTTTCCGGGAGCATCGGAACGATAGAATGTACCGGTGAGTGTGGCATTTAAGGTCTTCTTCGGTGCAGCAGTTGCAGCAGGTGCTGCTTCCGTGGCAGGTGCTGCAGCAGTAGCGTCCACCGGAGCGGTGGCCAAGGCTGATGCATCCACTTTAATGTTACCGCCGAGCGAACCAAAAAGTGCCACGAATTGTTTGCCGATAACAGCGAACTTCGCATCATCGGCTCCCAACGGTGCCGGAGCAGGGGCGGCCTTGGCTTCTTCAGCTTTTGCGACGGCTTTGGCGATGGTCATTTCGCTGTCTGCCGGGACGGGATCGCGTTCACCTTCGGGCTTGGCACGCCACTGGAAGTAGTCGAGTGCCACCGCCGGGAACATGCAGTAAGAGAGGATGTCTTCTTCGGACTGGATCAACTTGGGGTCAAGTTCCTTTGCTGCTTGCGGCAATCCCGGTTCAAGCAAATCTGCCGGACGGCAGGTGATCTTCTTTTCGCCTGCGAGAATCTTCTTTTCCAACTTCGGATCAACCGGTGCAGGGCTGCGACCGTAGTAGCCTTTAACGTACTGACGGGTTTCGTTGGAAACCATGCCGTAGCGTTCTCCGCCAAGCACATTGAGCACTGCCTGAACGCCCATAATCTGGGAGGTAGGCGTAACCAACGGAGGATAACCCATGTCCTTGCGTACGCGGGGGAGCTCTTCCAATACTTCCGGCAGACGATCGAGCGCGTCCTGCTGGGCCAATTGACTGCGCGTATTGGAAATCATGCCGCCCGGAATATGGTGCAAGAGCACTTGCACGTCAACCGCTTCGGCATCGGCGTTGGCTTGAAGTGCGCGTTCAGGCTTGAGAGCCTTGAAGTAGTTGTCAATCTCGGTAATGCGATCGGTCTTGATGCCGGTTTCGTAGCCGAGACCTTCAAAGATGGCATGCATCGTGCCGTGGGCAGGTTGCGAGGAGAATCCGGAGAGTGTCGCAACAGCGCAGTCAATTGCGCCGGCTCCGGCTTCCACTGCGGCCATATACATGGCAGGTGCCATGCCGGAGGTCATATGCGAGTGGATTTCAATCGGCAAATCAGGCAACGCCTTCTTCAATCCGGTAACGAGTTCACGTGCGGCAGAGGGCGTCAGGATACCGGCCATATCCTTGATGGCAATCGAGTCGATACCGAGCTGAACTTGCTCCTTGGCGAACTTCACATAATTCGCGACCGTGTGAACGGGGGAGAAGGTGTAACAAATGGTGCCTTGTGCGTGGCCGCCATATTTTTTCACGGCTTTAATGGCAGCTTCAAGATTGCGCACATCGTTGAGTGCGTCGAAGCAACGGAAGATGTCCATGCCGTTTTCGCACATCTTTGCTACGCAACGATCAAGCACGTCATCCGGATAGTGCTTGTAGCCCAAGCAGTTCTGACCGCGCAGCAACATCTGAAGCGGAGTCTTTTTGCAAACGGCCTTGATTTGGCGCAAACGTTCCCACGGATCTTCGCGGAGGAAGCGCATGCAAACGTCAAACGTTGCGCCACCCCAACATTCGATCGCATAGAATCCGGCATCATCGACGGCTTCCAAAATCCCAAGGATGTCCTTGGTGCGCATACGTGTCGCCCATAAAGATTGGTGGGCATCGCGTAACGTCGTGTCAACGAAACGTACGGTCTTCTTTTCGTTCTTGGCCATTACTGTATCCTTTCGGTAAATCGGTGCTTTGGCACTGCGAAGTCTGAAACATTAGCATTATCCCATTTTCAGGGGTGGAAAGTCAATACTCCGCACTAAATAATTTCCCTTTCACTGCAACGATTGCGGATGAATGAGGTGCGGTTGAAGGTGTGGTGGGCGATAGAGGTGTGCGGTGAGCAATTCTGTTTGTCTTTTATTTATTGTATTAGGAGATGCGATACAAAAGATTTCAGATGCGGAGGGAAAATCGCGTATCATGTTGTTAGAGATGGGTAAAGAGATGAGGGGCAGCAGGTTTCAAGCGGAGAAAAAGTCGTCGGGGAGCACTTTTCTACGTAGGGAAGGCGGGCGTCTTTTTGAGGATGAAAAGAGGCACGCATGAACATCGGCGACAGTGCGCGAAGAGATGGGCGATATCGGGAAACAATATCGCCCTTATTGAAGAGGAAGATGGGCGGGATTGAAATGCGATTGCGGCCAGAGATTGTCGTGGGGCGCATAACGGATGATTGACGTATGCGTGGCACTGTAAAAAGTCCGGGGGGAAGAACTTGGGATTTCTGGCCGCAGGGACGGGGGATTTTTGATAAAATGTGCGACATTCTTTGGAGTTTCTCTATGGTGACGGTAATCAGTGGCGTTGATACAGATGCAGGAAAGAGCATCGCGACCGGATGGTGGGCGCGTCGGCTTATGGCTTCCGGCAAACGTGTCATTACACAAAAATTGGTACAAACCGGCAACCGCGAGCTTTCCGAAGATGTCTTGCGTCACCGTGCGATGATGGGAATTCCGTTATTACCGGAGGATGAAGCGCGCTTGACGATGCCTGAAATCTATTCTTATCCTTGTTCACCCCATTTAGCGGCCCGGCTGGATCGTCGTCCGCTTGACTTGCAGAAAATAACTGAAGCAACAGCCATCTTGGATTCACGTTATGATGAGGTGTTGCTGGAGGGTGCCGGAGGATTGATGGTGCCGCTTACTGATTCGCTTTTAACGATTGATTACATTCAAGCAAACGGCTACCCGATGATTTTTGTAACCGGGGGCGTATTAGGTTCAATCAGTCATACACTTTTGGCCTTTGAAGCATTGGAGCGCCGTCCGATTCGCTTGACGCATATCATTTACAACCGTTATCCCGGCCGCAACGATCGTCTCATTGATGATGAGTCGTGCGCCTATCTACAACGTGAAGCTGCACAACGCTTTCCTGAAGCAGAGTGGTTGGAGCTTCCTATTCTAGAGCTTTCCCATGCGTCCTGTCCGTAAAACTTTTCCGGTGAACCTATTGCTTGAAGCGCAGACGGTGCTCGTGGTTGGCGGCGGGCGTGTGGGGCTGCGAAAAACACACGCGCTCTTGGCGGCGGGGGCTTATGTGCGTCTGGTTTGTCCGGATGCGTTGCCGGAGTTTGATACACTGCCCATTGAGCGCGTGAAACGTGTCTTTCAAGCCGATGATGTTACGGGATGTGCATTGGTTATTGCGTGTACCGATGCGAAACAGGTCAACCGTGACATCTTGGAGGCGGCCCGGCAGGCGCGAATCCCCTGTTGCTGTGCAGACGGCAATTGGGCGGAGGGGGATTTTATCGTTCCGGCAACGCTGCGGACAGACGACCTCTTGATTAGTGTCTCGACCAGCGGGCGCAGTTGCCGGACGGCAAAGGAGATAAAAGATGCGTTGGCGCGTCGCTTAAGCCGTTGTTCTCCCGGTCAGCTCTTCATTCTCGGTGTGGATCGGGCCATTCCCTTGCCCCCGCACGAGGTGCTTTCCGACAAACTTTCGTTTCTCAGCGGTCTTTACGGATGGTGTTTCCTCACCACGTGTAACCGCACGGAGTTTCTGGCTTGGGCGGCTCCGGAGTTGATAGAAAGTGGTCTGTTGCAGCACGCTTTTCATCTGCCGGCCGATGCATATGCGTGGCAAAATGCAGAAGCCAGGCGACATTTGGTTTACGTCTTGGCAGGGTTGAAAGCCCGAATGATTGGTGAGTTTCATATCGTTGGACAAGTGCGTGATGCGATGGATGCCGCCAGAAACGCCGGATGGGCCAATGGACAATTGTTGCGTGTTTATGCCGAAGCACTTCAACACGCGCAGGAACTTCGCGCCGCGATTGCACCGCATATTCCGCAGATTGAGGTGGAAGACTTGGCTTTAGAGGGGGCAAGCGGACGTATTGTGATTGCCGGAACTGGCGCACTTGCTCAAGCAACGCTTGCTAAAGCACGTGCCAGGGGGCTGGAGGTCACGATGCTGTATCATCGGCGTTTGCTTGAAAATGTGCCGTGCGAACCTCTGGAAAACTGGGCGGAAGTTGTAAAGGGTGCAACGCGATTTATCTCCGCGCTCACGGTAAAATCCCCAATTTTTGACGCAGAGGCTTTGGGGATTCCGGCGTACGATCTGGGTGCTCCGCGCAATATTTCCGGCGAAAATGTCCGGGATTTGGATGCGCTTCGCGGTGACTATCTGGCGCGGACGGGAGCAACAGAGACGATTTTATCGCTGGCAGATGCCGTTTATGCGGAGATTACCCGTGAGTAAACAAACTTTAATTGTTGGCGCACGTGATTCAAAACTCTCGTTACTTCAAGCGGAAACAGCCTTGAAGCAGATTCAGTCGCAGACGGGATTACATTTCGTGTTGCGCGCATTCTCTTCGCCCGGCGATCGCGATCAGACGACAGATTTACGGCAATCGCCGGGAAATTTCTTTACAAAAGATCTGGATGATGCATTACTCTCCGGAGAAATTGATCTTGCGATTCATTCGGCCAAGGATTTGCCTCCGGAAGGGCTTCCTCCGGCATTGGACTGGTTTTGGCTTCCGTGGCGCGAAGATCCGCGTGATGCGCTGGTAATGCGCAGGGGGATAATTTCGCCGAAACGGATCGGAATCAGCAGTGGACGCAGGGAAACATGGGCAGCGAAGCGTTTCCCAAAGGCAGAGCGTGTAACGTTACGGGGAGCGATCCCTGCACGGCTTCAGCAACTGGATGATGGAAAATATGATGCGATTGTCATTGCGGCTGCTGCGTTGCATCGATTGGAGCAAGCGCACCGGATAGATGAATATATCCCGATATCCGAATTGACTCCGCCGCCGGGGCAGGGCGTTTTGGCGGTAACATTCCGCCGTGAAGATGGCCTGCTGCGGAAATTACGCAATCTCTACATCAAAAGTGTGCGCTTCGCAGGGGCCGGTGTCGGTGATGGTGAACTTTGCACAATTGCGGCATTACGAGAAATCCAAGCGGCCGATTGCATTATCTATGATGCGTTGATGGATGCGTCATTGCTTGAGGAAGCAGGGAAGTTGAATCCTTGCGTTGAAAAGATTTATGTCGGGAAACGTAGTGGAAAACATGCGTTGAAACAGGAAGCGATTACCGCATTGATTGGCGAACATGTGCGCCGGGGGCAACGTGTCTTACGCCTGAAAGGCGGTGATCCCGGTCTCTTTGGTCGATTAACCGAAGAGACCACGGCACTTGCTCAAGATGGGATTCCCTTTTGTGTCTATCCGGGGGTCAGTGCGCTGAATACTGCGACAACGGCAACAGGAATGTTGTTGACACGTCGGCATGAAGCGCGCGGTTTTCAAGTGGCAACACCGCGAAGTCAAGGTAAAGAAATGCCGCACGTGTGGTTTATGGCTCTTGGTATGGCCGGAGAAATTGCGCGGGATTATCCTCCCGAGATGCCCTACGCGATCGTTTATGATGCCGGCACCCCGGCGCAAACAATTGTGCGGGGAACGGCGGGTGAATTGGTGCAGGCTTCTCCGCTTTCCGTTGAACGCCCAGGGGTATTGCTCTTCGGAGCGTTTACGAAAAATGCCTTTCCGCAGAACGGATTGTTGGCAGGACAAAAAGTTTGGGTTACCGGAAGTCAAAGTATTGTTCGCAAGGCGCGTCTTTCGATAATCGACCATGGGGGAATCCCGGTGGTGCAGCCTTTAATTCGGTTTGAGCCCTTGAGGGAAGTGAAAATCCGGCCGAGTAAAGGGTATAATCTTCTGGTGGTGACATCGCCGACGGCTGCACATTTCTTGTTGAAGCAGATGGTTAGTCCAATTCAATTTCTGCCGAAAAAAATTGCTGTTACAGGCCCTGCGACAGCAGAAGCCCTTCGTTCACTCAATACAGAAACCATAATGCCGGAACGCAATTTCAGTGCTCAAGGTTTGTTAGAGGCGTTGCCCCGCGATCTCACCGGGATGAAAATCTTGCGCATTCGCAGTGAAGAAGCCGGGACATTTCTTGCAGAAGAATTGAAGAAACGGGGCGCAAAGGTGAAAGATCTTTCACTCTATCGTACGGTTGAATGCCCGATTTCTGTACCTCCTCCGCATGATGTTGTTTTTCTGGCTTCTTCAAGTGCCGCACGTGCATGGTTGACTTCTGATACGGATCATGAACGGGCTGTTGTCGCTATGGGCGAACCGACTGCAGCAACTTTACGTCGCAATGGAGTGGCACCTTCTGTCGTAGCTCCTGTGCAAACTGTGGCGGAAGCGATTTTTACTTATGCCGCAGGGAGGCTTTATGTCTGAACCAATTGCAGCATTGGCAACAGCCTCCGGGATGGGAGGAGTTGCGGTAATCCGTTTGAGCGGGGATCGTGTTTATGCTATTGCTGACGCGCTGACGCGTCTTCCGTTTCCTCCGTCTCAACGTCAACCGGGGACGTTTGTGTATGCTTCGCTTTACGGAGAGAATGATGAGGTGTTGGATGATGCGATTCTGCTTTTTTTCCGCGCACCGCACAGTTATACCGGCGAAGATACGGTGGAATTCCATGTACATGGAGGGCAGATTGTTCCGCAAAAAGTCTTGAAACGATTGTGGGAATTGGGTGCGCGTCCTGCGCAAGCAGGAGAGTTCACAAAGCGCGCTTTTTTGAATGGTCGCATGGACTTGACGCAGGCAGAAGCCGTAGCAGATATTATTGCCGCCCGCAGTACGCGTGCAGAACGCGCAGCACGAGCCAATTTACAGGGATGCTTAGGGGAGACATTGTCGCCGCTTTACGAGGATGTTCTTGCACACGCTGTTCAAGTGGAGCATCTGCTGGATTTTGACGAGGGGGAGTTGCCGGCAGACTTTTTTAGTGACGTGATTGAACGTCTTTCACAGTTGGCAGAACATACCAAATCCCTTCTTGCGACATGGCATGAAAGTCGTTTAGTGCGCGAAGGCGCATTGGTTGTTATTGCCGGAAAGCCCAATGCGGGGAAATCAACACTGTTGAATCTGCTGTTAGGGTATGACCGTGCAATTGTCAGTGACGAGGCCGGAACGACGCGTGACACGATTGAAGAAACGTTTCTTTTAGATGGTGTTCCGATCCGTTTAACCGATACTGCCGGGTTACGTGATGCGCCGGGACTCGTTGAGCGTGAGGGGGTTTCCCGAGCAAAAGCTCTTCTTGAGTATGCAGATGTGGTGTTGTATTTGATTGCTGAACCCGATTCCTCAGAGCCGCCGGAAGGGGCGATAGTTATTCATACAAAAGCGGATCTTGTCG
The DNA here is from genome assembly GCA_017531445.1 of Kiritimatiellia bacterium. GTDB lineage: Bacteria > Verrucomicrobiota > Kiritimatiellia > RFP12 > DVOR01 > Spyradenecus. The sequence continues at coordinate 194,002 of JAFXKZ010000002.1, forward strand.
CTCCGCCGCATGGCTCATTGGCGATTTCTGTTCATGAACAACCTCAGTTGGCACGTGCGTGTGTGTGCAGTGTTTTGCGAAAGGCGTTGCAACTTTCCGCCGGGGAGACTGCGCATGCCACGCTTGCGAATGAACGACAATTCGCCTTGCTGACGAACGCAGATTCTGCATTACAAGAGGCCATCTTGGCGTTTAAGAAGGGGGAAATCGGATATGTGCCGGCGGCGCAACGTCTTCGTGCAGCGGCGGAAGCCTTGGGAGATATTCTTGGGCGCACATATTCAGAGGATTTACTTGATCGTGTTTTTTCAACGTTTTGCATTGGGAAATGAATCAATTGCGTTGCCTATATTCATTCATAGCGAGGGCATTTGCTTCTGATTATGCTATGATGTGCCCGAGGTGATAGCCTTTGTTTGTGCCAAATCAATTGGAAATGTATTGTAAAGACGTTAAGTAAGGAGGCTGGTGATGGCTAATGAGTTGGATGAAATGACGGGTGCAAAAAATACAGGCGGACGTGATGTGTATGTTATTGAACGTCAGCTTCCTGTGCGAATTGGCGTTGGTTCGCTGTTGTTTGAGGTGATGCTGTGGGTCTGTGGCGTGATTCCCGGATTGATATTCCTCTTCATGAAGATTTCGGCCCGGAACTATTTCCAGCAGCTTCAGCAGAAAATTCAAGCGGATGCTTCGCAGATTGATAATTTCCTTGAACAACGCGTCATGATATTACAGAACGTTGCACGCCTGGTCGACAAGGCGATTGCGTTGGATACAGATGTGATGAAAGCTGTAGCGGCTTATCGGGGAGGTGGCATGGTCTCCGATGCCACCCGTAATGCTGTTGCGACGCAATTGGACACAGCTTTTGGGCGACTTTTCCCGCAGGTGGAGGCTTATCCGGAGTTGAAAGCCCATGTGGCAATCGCCGATGCCATGCAACAGAATAATTATCTTCAGCGTGAAATCACCGCTGCACGAGCATTGTATAATGACACGATAACACAGTGGAATACCGATATTTTCGCGTGGCCGACGAAGATGATTGTGGCCGCACGTGCCGGATATACCACGCGGATTCCATTTACAGCATCGGCTGAGATTAAAGCGCAAGCGCGCTCTGTATTCTTCTGATGTCAAGACTTTCGGAGCCGCTTGAGGCCTATCGTTCTTATTTGAATGAGCAACATTACCGTCTCGTTCGTGAGACGTTGGATGTGCTTATCCGGCGTTCCGGTGTGGATGGCGCAGCCAATCAGCGGACGGTGCGCGATTTGAATCGTATTCTTGCGCGCTTGATTTCTTTTCGGAAGAAGCTTGCTTTCTTGCGTGGATTGGATGCAGGTATCCTTTTTCTTTTAGTCTTGAGTGCAAGCGGTGGAGTGGTGGCATTCGTTCTCTATTGTATGGGGCACGTCTTTACACATTCTTTGAAATTCATCCTTGTTTCATTTTTATTGACCCTGTCTGCCGCGCTGCTTCGAGCTTTGTGGATGAAGCAGAAAATAGCGCGTGTGACTGCGGAAGTTTCACGTCTGGAGGCGCAACGGCAGACGTTGGAAGCGCAAGCCTGGGATGAGATGGCACCGCTGAACCATCTGTTTACATGGGATACCGTAACGGATATTATCCGTAAAATTTTGCCTGAAATCACTTTTGACCGCCTGCATTCACAAGCACATTTGGAAGATCTTACGGATAATCTGGATTGGCGGATGCACTTGACAGAGAAAATTTCCGTCTCGGATTTGCAGAGCGGCGACATCGCGGGAAATCCCTTTGTTATTGCGAAAGGGAAAACCGTTAAAATGCTGAAAAAGAGGTATTCCGGAACGAAAACCGTGTGGGTGAGCAAGCGAACGGTTAATGCAGAAGGGCGTAGTGTTACTCGGCGTGTGCCGGAAGTGCTTGCTGCCGACATTGAACGTCCATTTCCGGATTATCGGGAGGTTGCGTTTGTGCTCTTGGGGAGTGATGCTGCGCCGAATCTGAATTTTTCCCGTGAGCCTTCGCGGCATTCCGGAAAGGAAGATACCTTTTTCAATCGATTGGCAAAACGTCGGACAACCAAGCAATTGGAAGCGTTCTCCAGAAATCTTACCGATGAATATGGCTTTACAATGATGGCGAATCGGGAGTTTGAAACATTGTTTCATGCGACCGATCGTTCGGATGAACGTGAATTCCGCCTTTTATTTACGCCTTATGCGCAACAGCAGATGGTGGCATTATTAAATGACACTACGATTGGTTATGGAGATGATTTCCAAATGATTAAGGAAAAGCGAAGCACGTTGCTTTTTCCCGAACATTTGCAAACGGCCAACATCGCGCTTGATCCGGCGCAATTTTATCATTATGATCTTGAACAAATCAAAAAAACGTTTCTCTCTTTTAATCTTGATTACTTCAAACATCTTTACTTTGCGCTTGCGCCACTGCTGACGATTCCGCTTTATTGTCATCTGCGGAATAAGACCAAACATACGCTGCACAGGGAGTATTTTGAAACCTCCCCATGGGAAAATGAAGTAATCGCCAATGTCTACGGTGATGCGGCCTTCCGTCATCCGGAATGCGCAACGCCCTGCATTCTCAAGACAGAAACGCGCAGTCACGGTGATGTCACCATTTTTGATGTGACAGCGCACGGTTATCGGGAAATCCCCAGGACAGAATGGATTTCTGTTGCCGACAGCAACGGGAATTATCATAAAGTGCCGGTGGAATGGTTTGAATACGCGCCGGTACAGCAGACGTCCAGAGTGATTGCTGTGCCGGATGGAAACGCGGAAGCGCAAGCTGCCACCGCTGCTGAATCCATAAAAGCCATGTTGAAAGAAAATGGATTTGCGTTCCACACGTTTTCGCATATCCGTGCCACGTATACGGCGATTTTGACGTGATTTTTTCATCATAAGCCTAAACTGCCAAAAGGAAAATGATCTCCTTTCTTCCCGAAATTCTTTTTGTTTGAGAAGGTGCAGGTGCACGGGGAGGCGCGTGTTGCACGAACACCTGAATTACCTCCGTGGAGAAGGCAATCGGATATCGGCGAAATTGCCGCTCACTCTCGCCGATACGCATCGTCAATCTCGCCGAGAGTGAGGGGGTAACTTCGGCGATGTTTGTTTTTTACTTGCGGCAAGTCCCATTTGTGTATTGCTGAACGTTACCGTAGACTTGGCAAAAAACGCCCCGTATGGGGCGTGTACTATTCGGCAAAATTTGACAGCAAACCGCAAGTTCTGCGGGAGTTAAGGTTGATTTGGATGGAGAAAATGAGGTTTGCCGTACTTTGACAAATAATACAAAATACTCCGTTCTGCAATCTCAAGACAGTGTTGAAACATCTCTGCTTCGCTCCATGCGCTTGGCCTGAAAGAGCATTCCCCGGGATGAATTTTCAGGTCGTTTCGGGGAGCATAAAGCTCAGTAATAAATCCGGGTAGGCATTCTGTCCGGATCTGGTTTTCCAGATGGCGCAGTTCTTCTTGAAGAAGAGGAAAATCAACCTCAGAGCGATTAGTGAGATAGCACGCATTATTTACTTCGGCATAGGCTTCCAAGTCGTTTACGTAGAGTGCGGATGCGTGTTGCTTGAAATAACGGGCACAATTCCACTTCCGGAAAACAAGTCGGCATATTGCAACTTGCGTTTGTGAAGACGTTGCTTGATGTCCATTACGGCTGTATTGATAAATGGCAGAAGGGATCGTTTATTTCCGAGATAAGTAATGATTTGCTCTTTTGGAAAGAAAGGATTTTCAGAGTGTTGAAGCCGGATAGGTGACAGAATAAAGTGCGTCCTCTTTTCGCGTCTTAAGTCCGGCCCTAGGATTTGCCTTTATCCAAACGCGCAAAGAAGACGCTCCAATGGAGGCGCATCCTGCTTTTGACACATTGCCGGATAGTGCGAATTTCCCAGGTCGACTTAAGCAACAATGCTGTGCAGTGCACAAAATCATTTACTATGGCTCTCCTATAGTGCATGAATGGTAGAACAGAGTATTCAAAAGAAGAAAATCCAAAACAGACATGACATTCTGCAATAGAGTTTTTATTTGATGATAAAGTGGGCGTGATTCAAAGCAGTTAGACGCCTTTTGGTTTTGGACTGAATGGCAGATATTTTTTACGAAAGAGAAGGGGAGTGAGGAAATGTGCTACAATAAATAGGACGCGTGGCAGTATTGTGCGATAAGTAGAAAGGAAATTGCAATGACGACCCCTGTTACTCGAAAAGATTGGGAAGCACCTGGCGTTTGTTGTCTCAGCAAGGGGCGGGCAGGGAATGCGCGCGTTTATCGCCTTGACACGCCGGATGGTAAAAAAGTGGTGATTAAAGACTTCCGTAAGAGTCCGTGGTGGATTCGGTGGACGTGGGGACGCTGGATGGTGGGACATGAGTATCGGTTGATGAAGTGTCTTGAGGGTGTGAAAGGTGTGCCGCAACATTTGTTTCGTGTAGATGCATATGCATTTGGGATGGAGTTCTTGGAAGGGATTACCATCAGCGATTACAATCAGCGGTATCATGAAAATGTCCGGGCAAAAATCCCTCAAGAATATTTGGAGGAGGCGTTGCCTTTGGCGTATTTCCGCCGTTTGGAACGTTTGGTCTGTGCAATGCATCGCCGTGGTGTAACGCATTTGGATACGCGTAATGCAAAGAACGTTTTAATTTTGCCCGGCTTTCAACCGGCTTTGATTGATTTCCAGTCTGGCGTTTATTTGCGGAAATGGTTTCCCCGTTGGGTGCGAAAGATTTTACTTTTGGCAGATCTTTCCTCCGTTTATAAGCACTACTATCATATGTGCTATACACCGGAAGGAAAATTGCGAGAAGGCGCGGACGCATTCCCGGAAAGCCGGGCGCGTCTCTTTGTTGCGCATTTGAAATTGCGTAAATTGTGGGTGTTGAAAGGTTATAAGTTTATCAGCCACCGCAAGCCGAAAGATTACGAGCGGTTTTTAATGTCGCAGTTTGATAACGAGACGGAAAGGAGAGCGTAAGATGCTTTCCATCTATCAATGGCAAAATGGCAGTTTGCGTGAAGTGGTAACCCCGGATGGGCCCTGCTGGGTCAACCTGGCAGATCCTTCTACAGAAGAGATTCTGCGTGTCCAGACGTTGACGGGTGTCTCCAGGGAATTTCTCTCTGCTCCGCTTGACCGCGACGAGCGGCCTCGTCTGGATGTTGATGATGATGGCACTTTGCTAATTGTTGTACATATTCCTTATCATGAGCCGGATGAGAATTTACATCCGTTCAATACGTTGCCGCTGGGTGTTGTGCATACACCGAATGCCGTGATTACAGTATGTAATCGCGCAACGCCGATTGCTGCATCGTTTTTGGACCAGATCCGGCGTGTATGTCCGCCGGAACAGCGGTTCCGCTTTACGTTTCATCTGCTGTGGCACGCCGCAATTCTCTATTTGCGTTATCTGCGGGATATTCGTCAACGGGCAGATATGGTGGAACAGGAATTGCATGAGTCAATCTCGAATGAAGGCCTCATGCGGTTGCTGAATATTGAAAAATCACTCGTTTATTTCACGACATCATTAAAGGCTGATGATATTTTGTTGAGTCGGATTCGCACAACACGGCAGTTGGATATTGACGAAGACGATTTGGATGTTTTGGAAGATGTGCGCATCGAATATCAGCAAGCTTTGGAGATGGCAAGCATTCACAGTAACATTTTGACGGGGACGCTGGATGCGTTTGCTTCCATCATCAGTAATAACTTGAACAATGTAATGAAGTTTCTAACTTCAATGACCATTGTGCTCACTGTGCCGATGTTGATTGCCTCAATCTTCGGAATGAACACGTGGTTGCCATTTGCCAATGCTCAAACATGGGGGCAAATGGGCTTTTTTATCATCTTGGGAATAGCCTTTCTTTTGATGATTGTCACAGTCATTTTCTTTGCCCGAAGAAGATTCTTTTGAGGGCGTGAGGCGAATTCTCCGGTATGAAACATTTGGAGCCGCTCAGAGAACGCGCTGCATCCTATGAGCAATTTGTGCATACCTTTGCACAACCTATGTCACAATTGCCGAGGGAAAGTATTGTCGGGAATGAGTTTGCGCTTCAAGCACTTTGGAACGAACAAGCCTTTGAAGGGGTCGCATTAACGCTGGTGGATGGAACGCCGGTCAAGGTGATTGAGCCCGGGCGTTGGAATCATGCAGTGGGGCCAGACTTTCGCGATGCGATTCTGGTGATTGGTGGAGAACTGCGGCGCGGCGATATTGAATGCCACGTGTCGCCATCCGATTGGGATGCGCATGGACATCGTTCGGATCCGGAATATGGGGGACTCATTCTGCATCTTACCTGGTATGCTGCTCCAAAAGCAAAAACGCTTTCCGTACATGTGCCCCATTTGGCATTGGAGCAATTGCTTCCCTTTTATCCTGTCGAAATTATAGAAAAGAATGTGAAAAAGAAGGAGTTTGCGGGCATTGAGCATCCCTGTCTTGTGCGTTTTCGAAATGAACCGTTAGCGTTGAATCGTATGCTTGCATCTGCCGGGTATTATCGATTATTGGCAAAAACGAATCGATTCATAGAGAATTTGCAGGCAGACAATGCAATGCAAATCTTTTATGAAAGTCTGATGTCCGCAATGGGGTACAGCCGCAATGCCGGATCATTTCGGCGTTTGGCAAGAGAAGTCACATTGACCGTCTTGGAGCCATATCCCACAAAGACGCGTTTCGCTATCCTCGCACGTGTTGCGGGTTTGCTGAAGGAAACACATCGAGAGTTGTGGGATTTATGGTGGCAAAGCGGCTGTCTGCCCCCACTTCAGCCTTATGTCTGGGACTATAGAGGATTGCGTCCGCAAAATCATCCGTTCAAACGGTTGGCCGGAGGCCTTGGTATTCTTCATCATTTGGAACAGCTCATGGACGTGCCTTTACAGGAATTGCCGGAAGCAATTTCCCATGCCGCCGATTTCTTGCGAAAAGAAATTGGTACATCAACCGCACTTGTTGGGAAAAAGCGAGCGGCATCTGTTACATTGAATCTCTTCGTGCCCTATCGGCTTGCATTGGGTCTTTTGTCGAAAAATCAATTGAATGCGCTTCCGGGAGAAGATGTTTCCATGCCAATGCGTGATACGTGGCTTCGATTAACAGGGCAATCGTCGGGCATCCCCAAAGATGGTCTCCGACAACAAGGATTGCTGCAGATTTATACGGATTTTTGCCATAATCAACAAATCATTTGTGAGACGTGTCCAATCGCCAATGGCATTTAAGGGCGGGGATAATGTGCAAAGAAGGTGTGAATTGGCATGAACAGCAAGTTGAAAACCGTGGAGCACGCATGACAAAAACAGTAGATTTGATTGTTGTTTCCGGTGTAGACGCCGGAAAGATTTATGCGATTCCCGAATGTGGTGTGGTCTTGGGGCGTTCGCATTCGTGTGACATTTGTCTTGAGGACGGTGCGTTGTCGCGTCAGCATTGCCGCCTTTATTTTGCCGATGACAAACTCATGTTACAGGATTTACTTTCCTCAAACGGAACGTTAGTCAATGGAAATGCTGTTTGTAAAACACCTGTGCAATTGCATCATGGCGATGTAATTGCTCTTGGTTCTTGGGTCTTTCGGGTAGGGGGCTCCGGAGAAGTTTCTGCAATGGGCGCAGCACCTTCAGCAAACATTCCAACGCATTCTCTGTTTGAAACAGACGCTTCTGTGCAAGAGCGTTCGGGCTCAATTGCGTCAAGTGAAATGCGTACAGACGGGCAACAGGCAGATCTTTTTACGGCATCTTCCGAAAAAATGAGTGAAGCCTCTCAACCGGTTGCGGAAAAACGGCGATTCATTCTGTGGATATCCGCCCTCCTTTTTCTTTTGTCGGCAGGGGTGATACTTTATCTGGTGAGAGGTGGAGAGCCGGAAGAAGTGCGTACACCCCGGCAACTTCCACGGGTTGAACAGGAAGCAGAGTTTTCGTATGAGCGCACGATGATTGATGCGCAACATCTCTTCCGCTACATTCTTGTGTATGACTTTACTTCAAATATCTTATCGTTGGACGTGGACGATCTTGGAGAGCAGGACCGTAGTTTTTCCAAACGGCTGGAACTCTCTTCTGAAGGGAAAAAGGCTTTAATCAGTTTGCTGATGGAAGCCGATTTGGCTTCGATTGGCGAATTGTTTCCGGAGCGCAGCCATGATGGTATTACGCTTGAGCAACGCCGATTGACGATTGTGCGTAACCGGGCAATATGGCAACGAGTGGCCGAAAATGTGCAGAATAAAGACTTCAATGCTCTTTGTGACAAGCTGGAGTTTTTTGCTCGGAATGAATTGCAGGTATGGGCTGCACAGTATTCGGTCGCCGAGCTGGAGGCGTTGGCCAGAGAGCAGCTATCAATTGCGGATCGTTATTGGGAGCAACGTGATCTGGGGGATGACAAGGTATGGTTGGCCATTGCGGCTTACAAAAAAGGACTTTCGGCACTGGAAACGCTAAACCCAAAACCGGATTGTCTTGCCGCGCTCTCTGCGGGGCTTCAACAGTCGGACGCGTTGCTTTCTCAACGTTATGAGGCTGTACTTTTTGAAATCGATCAGGCGATGAATACACAACGCTATGATGTTGCGGAAAGTTTATTGCGAAAGATCCTGCAAATGATTCCCGATCGTGATGACGCACGGAATCAACAGGCTTCCGAACGGTTGCTGATCGTTGAACAACGTCGTGGCGGTGATAAAGGAGGCCGTTGAGATGAAGATTTCAATGAAGCGCATGGTCGGTATTTTTTTGAGTGTCCTGCTCGTGACGGTGGCGTGGTCCTCCGAAACAGAACATTTGTCAAGCGTCCGTGTGACCATGGAACCGGCAGCCACGTTGCTGTTAAACCACAAGGTTGTTTCGGAAGGGACGTCCTTTCAACTTGTTTTACCTGCGAATAAACCCGCGTTGTTGGAGGCTTCTGCTCCCGGTTATGTTACGGCTTACCGTATGGTGTATCCACAGCCAGGAGAGCGTAGACTGGAGTCGTTTAAGCTGCAGCGTCATCCTATTCCGGTATTGTTCCGCTCAAATCATGCTGCGACGGTGCTCTGTGACGGGCAGGTCTTAGGCGTAACACCGTTCTCTACGTTCTTTGCCGAGCCCAAGGTGTACCGGGTGGTCTTTCGGGCGCAAGGGTGTGCGGATACTGTGATACGGATGGATCTTGCCAATGCGAAACCGCGTATCGTCAATGCAGAACTGGCTTCGGATTCGGCAACATTGTCGGTGCACTCTTCTCCGGAAGGAGCAACGGTTTTGATAAACGGTGTCCCAAGAGGTGTAACGCCGTGTACATTGCCGCGCCTTCGCGAAGGGGAACATACGCTGATGTTGAAGTTGGCGGGTTATCATGTTTACGAGCAGACGGTTTCGGTGCGTTCCGGGGATGCTTCGCAAGTTTCTGCCGTCTTGCAGAAGTTGCCGGCAGGATTAACGATTGTGGCTTCTCAACCGGAATCGCAGGTTTATGTCAATGGAAGACCATACGGCACTGCGCCGCTAACTCTGCATAACGTCACCGAAGGGGCTTACAGCATTCGCGTGGAGAAGGAGGGATGTCAGCCGATCGATCGGAAAATCACCCTGACTGCAGGGCAGACGCATGAAGAACGATTTGAACTTTTACCACTGATGGGGCATATGCGTATTCAAACACAACCCGGCACGGTGGAGGTTTGGGTGGATGGTCGTCGCACAATTGAAACGCATCCTGAAAAGCCGGAGGGGTTCACCTCGTCCGAGGCGACAATTCAATTGCCGATCGGTAAACATTCACTCGTTTTCAAGGCGGAAGGGTATGCAGATTCAGAGCGCGTAGTGGAGGTGAAACAGACCGGGAATGAATTGCTTCGTGTGCGGTTGAATTTCAAACCCAATTTTGAGGTGCGCACAAAGACGGAAGTGCATCGTGGTGTACTTGTACGGCAAGATGCCGATGGTTCGGTGTCTTTGGAATTGCGCCCGGGTATGTACCGCACGTTTCCGGCGGGAGAAATCCGTTCAAAGCGTTTCTGGAGTGAAAAAAATGTTCCCGTGGCTCATTGATACGCACTGTCATTTTGATCCGGAAGATGAGGCTTCAAAATTGTTGAAAGACGCACATGAATGTGCTGTCCGTGTGATTGCAGTCGGGGGTAATGAAGTCAATAATCAGACGGCGATGCAGTCAGGGGCACCATTTGCATGGGGCTATGATTGGTCGTGCGCCGGATGTGCGGTGACGCTGACGCGCTTGCCGGGGATGATCGCTGTCGGCGAACTCGGGTTCGATTTTCATCGGGGGTATTCGCCGGAAGCGGAGCAGGGGCAACGGGAACATTTCGCTCGTCAGGCCGCGTTTGCCCGTTGCGAAGCGTTGCCGGTGATCATTCATACGCGTGAAGCGGATGAAGTAACTGTTTCTGCATTACACGAGGCGGACTTGCCAAAGGCCGGAGTTATTCACTCGTTTACCGGCGATTGTGCTCTCGCCCGTCGCTTGTTAGATTTGGGCTACTTCATTTCTTTTTCCGGAATCGTCACCTTTCGTAATGCGGACCTGCTGCGCGAAACGGCAAAATATGTGCCAATGGATCGTCTGCTGATTGAGACAGATGCGCCCTATCTTGCGCCTGTTCCAATGAGAGGAAAGCGGAATCGTCCGGCGTATGTGCGCCATACTGCCGATTTTCTGGCGGCACTTCGCGGAATGACACTTGAAACATTCGCGCAACAAACGCTGGAAAATACCCGGCACTGCTTCGGCGCGGATGCGGTGGGAGGATAATGATTATGTATGAGACTGTGCAGCGCGTGTTGGTCACCGGAGGTTCCGGGACGCTGGGTTCGCAAATCGTTGCCAGCCTGAAAACCGCCGGTGTTCCGGTGGTCGCCCCCACACATCAGGCGGTTGATCTTACGGACGCGCGCGCGGTTGCAGCAATGGTGGAAACTGTCGCTCCCACGCAAATTATCAATTGTGCCGCGCAGCGGCGGCCGGACCTCTGTGAATCAGAAGACGCTTCCGTAATTGCTTTGAATGTGGAATTACCGCAACGTTTGGCGCAAACGGGCATCCCGCTTGTCCACATCTCCACGGATTATGTTTTTAATGGTGCCAATGCTCCGTATGACGAAGCGGCACCGCGCCGTCCACTCAATGCGTATGGTCGTCAAAAGGCGATGGCAGAGGCTCTGATTGAGCACCTGTCACACGTTTTGATTTTGCGTGTGCCGATTCTTTTCGGGCCGATTTCCAATCTTGAAAATTCTGCCGTGACGGTACTTGCCGCCAATCTGATAAAGGCGCGGGGGGCGTCGGTGTGGATGGATGATATCGCCGTCCGCTATCCCACCTTTACAGGTGATGTCGCCCGGCAACTCTTGGCTTTGCTCCCGGAAGTCGGGAAACGTTATTCCGGTATTTATCACTATTCGGGGGCGGAACCCATGACGAAGTTTATGATGGGGGTGACGATGGCACCACTCATCGGATGTGCGACGGAACAATGTTTGCCGGATCATCGCCCGCCAACGGTGCCGCGTCCCTATGATTGCCATCTTTCCACGCGGAAGCTCCGTCAAACAGGATGCTTTGTTGAGCCGACCCCCTTTGCTACGGCGATTCTCCAAACGTTAGCTTCTCGTTGAGTTCTCTGTCAATAAACGCGTTTCACCACGCGCTTGGAAGCGGTGGGGTGAAACGTAATTTTGGATTGAGTTTGACTTTTTGCGTATCAGTCAAATGATTGTCACGCCTTTTTGTGGATGGTCAGTAGGAATTCATCCGTAGGCGAAAAATATCCCCTCCAAATCGTATTTTGAACTTCGGCGAAATAGCTTGTTGATTTTGTGGACTTTCAATCGCAATTTCGGCGACTTTGGTGGGGAAAAGTCGCCGGGATTGTTTTTTGTTTTCGCCGTACCGAAATGGACACATTGGGAAGTTGAGGGTAGAGGGTTTAACTTTACCGGAGTTGTATACTAATCGTATTTCCGGCATTATTAGTCCACGATGTACTATTTCCCTAAGCGGTTTTCCGAAGTGCTGTTTTGCGAGTAATAAGCGGTTGACATCAATGCCGTATTTCAATCTATTTGATAGTACAATCTATGACAGATTATAAGTCAGACGTCATCGGGTAACCGTGGCACAGACACTTTTAAGGTTTAGGTGGTAGAGAATTTGTTTTGAATAAGTCGCTATTCAGCATTTCTTGGAGTGTGGCTTAATCAATCAACGGATCGGGTGGCTCTTCATCCCATACGTCTTTCATCATTTTTGAGCTTTAGGGTGATCGGCTTTTACGGTTCCTCGAATATAAATATAAGCCGAGATTTGGCTTGTTTTGCACCATAACCATACAAATAAACGTAGCCGAGATTGAATGATGTCGAAATTGCAATGGCTTTGGGGACGTTTGAAGGACCTTCCTCAAGGTTAGTTGCGTAGAGAGCGTCAATTTGTTCCATAAGTTAAAAACTTCTTCTATGGACTGTTCCACGCCTTGGCCTTCTGCATAGCATAGATGTCTCTACATGACTTTGTTCAGCCGCCTTACTCAACCTTTTGCAGCATCTACGAGATCTTTCGCGCCACCACTCCTTGCTCATAGCTAACACCCAATGCGTATTGCGCCACTACGTAGCCTTGCTCAGCGGCTTTTTGATACCCACAGCCCAAAGTGGGAGACTCTCTTTTAAGCGATTGGGTAAGACAACTTCAATTCAAGGTCTGTATACGTGAGAAAATGCCAGAGCCTGGTGTAAGCGGATTGCCACAGGTAAATGGCACGGGATTGAGATGTAGATGAATGGGCGCGAATCTTTTATTCAGGCGGTCTTCTGCATCTTCTCTCCGATGGTGTAGGCGGCTTCTTGTTTTTATAGGAAACGGAAAACGGTAAAGACTGTTGAAGTTTGATTGCTTTGCGATTGGCGGTAAACCGGGTGGTGATACACCGCCCGACTTTCACATTCTTAACAGCTTTTGCAAGACCTCCAGAGGAATCGGTGAAATATGCGATGTACGATTGCGGAAAAAGGTGCTGCCCACAATTGAAAATTCGTGTCGTGCCGGGCTGTTTTTGCTATAATGAGCGCGTTTATTCAGAAAGGAATCTGTTATGTCGAAGCGTCCTGTTTGCTTGATTATTCGCGATGGTTGGGGAATGAATGCCCGTTTTGAAGGGAATTCGGTCTTCAGTGCGCAAACGCCGGTGATTGATGCGTTGCGTACGCGTTATCCGTGGTGTCGGATCGAGTGCTCCGGTGAAGAGGTGGGTTTGCCGGATGGCTATCAGGGTTCATCTGAGGTTGGTCACCTCAATATGGGCGCAGGACGCATTGTTGAGCAGGAACTGAAGCGCATCGATGACGGCTTGAAGAGCGGAGAACTCTTTAAGAGTGAAAAGTGGGAGGCGTTGATTGCCAATTGGAAGCAGAATGCTTCGCAGTTGCACTTGATGGGATTGTTGCAGGATGAAGGCGTTCATGCGCATCAAGAGCACCTCTTCAAGATTATGAAGCGTGCGCGGCAGGAATATCCGGAAGGGCGCATCGTGTTGCATCCGTTCCTGGATGGTCGTGATACGCCGCCGCGTTCAACACTTGAATATCTTGCCAAGTTGCAGACGGTGATGGCGGAAGTCGGCAATTGTGTTATCGGCACGGCGATGGGGCGTTATTACGGCATGGATCGCTCCAAAAACTGGGTGCTGACTTCGGAAGCATACGAGTGCATCGTTGCCGCAAAGGGTAAGTCTTATGCCAAGGTGGAAGACGCTGTTAAGGATGCTTACGACAATCTGAAGACGCCTGATGGCACAGAAATGACGGATGAATACATTCCTTGTTGCATCATTGGCGACTATGCAGGCGTTAAGGATGGCGATAGTGTGATGCATACCAACTACCGTCAGGATCGTGCGATTCAGCTTACGCAGGCCTTTTTCTGCGACGATTATGCCGGAACGCGTTCGGTGCGTCCTGCGGTGACATTCCTCGGTTTCACTCGTTATTGGGATGAATTTGAGGCCTACCTCTTGGGCGCAATGGGTGGAGATGGTGGCATGGATATGCTGTTGGGCGAAGTTGTTTCCAAGGCAGGCATCCGTCAGTTGCGCATTGCTGAAACACAGAAGTTCCGTCATGTGACTTCCTTCTTCAATGGCAAGAGTACCAAACCTTATGAAGGTGAAGATCAAGTCGATGTGCCCAGCCGCTTTGATCCGGCAACATTCGCTTCGCATCCAGAAATGGAGGCCTACAATGTTACAGACGAGCTCTTGAAGCGTTTGGAAAACAATCCGTATGGCTTTATTGTGGTGAATTACGCCAACTGCGACATGGTGGGGCATACGGGGGATCTTGCTGCGGCCACCAAAGCGGTGGAAATTGTAGATGAATGCGTAGGCAAGGTGGTAGAACGCCTTTTGGAGCTTGATGCACACATCTTGATTACAGCAGACCATGGCAATGCCGAACAGATGGTGGATTATGTCACCGGAATGCCGAAGACTTCGCATACATTGAATAAAGTCGAGTGTATCTATGTGGCCAAGGATGCCGACAAGCGTACGATGCGTGCTGATGGTAAGCTCTCGGATATTGCTGTTGCTTGCATTGATTTGTTGGGGCTTGAAAAGCCTGAACAGATGACTGCGAACAATCTCTTCATAGACTAAGTGGCTGCTGACATGAACTTTTCCGGGTGGCGGTATCACTGCTGCCCGGCTCTTTCCTATAAAGGTGGGAATGAAAGTGATTTAGAGATGAACAGTGAACATTTGAAACGGATTGAGAAATTACAGATGGCAATGGCCGCAGCGAATGTAGATGCGGTTTTTCTCTATTCCTCAGTCAATCGTCATTACTTTACCGGATTAACAACGAGCAATGGGCTTTTGCTTGTTGAGCGACACGGTGTGCCGGTTTTTTACACAGATTTCCGTTATCTGGAAGTGGCGCATCGCGTGTTGAAGGGAATTGAGGTTCGCAAGTTCAAGCCGGCAAAAGAACAGTTGGCGGATTATGCGGCGGCGGCGGCCGGTTGGAAAACCATTGGATATGAAGGCAATTTGACAGTGGCCCAGTTTTTGCCGTTGCAGGAAACGATGGCACACGCAAAATGGACAAGTATCTCTTCAATGGTTTCTGCGTTGAGAGCCGTGAAATCAGCTGAGGAGATTGATGCGATTCGCCGTTCTGCAGCGGCGAATGATGCACTGTTCGCCGATTTGATGGATACTTTCAAAGTGGGGATGAGTGAACTTGAAATGCTACGTCATTTCCGCATGAAGCTCGCGGCGCGCGGTCTTGCAGAGTCGTTTGCTCCGATTCTATGTGCCGGTACGAATGCGGTAGAGTGTCATCATGAGCCGGACGATACGGTGTTGCAGCCCGATAGTGAATTGTTAATTGACATGGGTGTTGTGGTGGACAACTATTGTTCGGATATGACGCGAACAATCTTCTTCGGTGAACCGACCAAGCGTTTCCGTGAGATCCATTCCATCGTATTGGAAGCCAATCGTGCAGCTTTGGCAGCAATCAAGCCGGGTGTGCGTTGCTGTGATATTGATGCAATCGCTCGCAACATCATCAAGGATTACGGTTATGGGGAATATTTTGACCACTCGCTTGGTCATAGTGTAGGGTTGGAAGTACATGAACAGCCTGCGCTTTCGATAAACTGCGAAACCGTTTTAGAACCCGGTATGATTGTTACGGATGAACCCGGTATCTATATTCCGGGAGAGGTGGGGGTTCGCATTGAAGATTTGGTTTTGGTTACCGAAAACGGATGCGAATCTCTTTCGCACACACCGCACGAGATTGTTTTGCCATGCTAAAGCATCAACCGAATCAAGTACGCATCGCATCGCTGGTGCGCGAACTACTTATTGAACTTGGCGAGAATCCCGACCGTGAAGGCTTGTTGAAAACGCCGGAGCGTGTGGCAAAAGCGATGACGTATCTTACACAAGGGTATCGCCAGACGCCGCAGGAAGTGCTTAATGGTGCGGTCTTTGAGTCAACGGCCAATAACATGGTAATTGTGCGCGATATTGAAATTTATTCACTTTGCGAGCATCATCTTCTGCCGTTTTATGGACGGTGCCACGTTGGGTACATTGCCAATGGAAAGGTTGTGGGGCTTAGTAAAGTGGCACGTATCGTGGATTGCTTCGCTCGACGTTTGCAGATTCAGGAACGGCTTACCGAAGAAATTGCCCATGCAATTCAAGAGATCACAGGTGCAGAAGGTGTAGGGGTAGTAATGAATTGCGCCCACCTTTGCATGATGATGCGCGGAGTAGAGAAACAAAATGCCGTTACGGTAACTTCGTCTGTCTTGGGTTCTTTCCGGGAAGATTCGGGTGTTCGTGCTGAGTTCATGAGTCTTGTCCGATAAGATTTCCGTTGAGTTTCCCGTTGCATTTGATTGGCTGGTCGTTTCACTCGCCGGCCAATTTTTTGAGGTTCATGCCAAATCGTAATTGTTTTTCGATTGTTACTTGCCACGTTTGCGTTAAGAAGACAATACAAAACATACTTTTACTAAAAATTGAGTGAGTCCTTTCATTGAATTGATAACTTGTGATATTTGAATGTGCTAGAAGAAAAGATTGGTAAAAGGATAAACAGAAGAGGTGAAATTGGCGCAGTATTTGAGTGAAAACTATGTTATACAAAGCAGTTGTTTTGCTATAATTTGAACTGGTTTTAATTAGAATTGATTGTCGAGGATTTTTGATAATGACACAACTTCAAGCTGCAAAGCAGGGTATCGTTACAGAAGCAATGAAATGCATCGCTGCAGAGGAGCGGTTGACTGTAGAGGAAGTACGCCTTGCGGTAGCAAAAGGTCATGCGGTAATTCCTCTAAACCCTGCACACAAAGGCGTGAAGCCGACAGGTGTTGGGCGGATCTTCAAAACAAAAATCAATGCAAATCTTGGGCGTTCTCCTACGCGTTCTGAAATTGGAGATGAATTGACCAAACTTGAGGTGGCGTTGAATGCTGGCGCACAATTTGTAATGGATCTTTCGGTTGGGACGGGAAAAGGAGCCGAAGAGGTACGTAAAGAATTGGGTGAAATCCGTCGGGGAATGTTAGCAAATTCTCCTGCGCCACTCGGGACTGTGCCAATTTATGAGACGATTTCACGTTTAGACGGAGATATCCCTGTGATGAAACCGGAAACGTTGCTGCAGGTGATTCGGGAGCAAGCGGAGCAGGGTGTGGATTTCATGACATTGCACGCGGGTCTTTTGCAACGACATATTCCGCTCACGCTTAAACGCAAAATGGGAATTGTTTCTCGCGGCGGAGCTATCATGGCCGAGTGGATGAAGCAGACGAATGCAGAGAATCCGTTATATACACATTGGGATGAAGTATTGGATATTTTAGCAGAGCATGATGTTACCGTTTCTTTAGGTGATGGCCTACGCCCGGGATGCTTGGCAGATGCCAGCGACGAGGCGCAATTCGCCGAACTCTCGGTATTGGGGGAGTTGGTGCAACGTTGCAGAGCACGTGGCGTACAGGTCATGGTGGAAGGACCGGGGCATGTGCCATTTGATCAAATCCAGATGAATATGGAGCGGGAACAGGAAGTATGCGATGGTGCTCCGTTTTATGTTTTGGGGCCGGTTGTCACAGACATCGCCCCCGCATATGATCACATTGTTTCCGCCATTGGAGCAACGGCTGCAGCAACGTATGGTGCAAGCCTGCTTTGTTACGTAACACCTGCGGAGCATTTGGGTCTCCCAGATGCTGCTGAAGTGCATCAAGGCTGTGTCGCCTATTTGATAGCCGCACATGCAGGTGATGTGGCGAGAAAATTGCCGGGTGCCCGAGAGCGGGATGACCGCATGGCGGACGCACGATTTAATTTTGACTGGAATGCACAATTCGCTACAGCACTTGATCCGTGTGCCGCACGGGAACGGTGGTTGCGGACACGTGCAGAAAGTGGCGTCGCTCATAACGATGATCATTGCTCAATGTGTGGAAAAGCTTTCTGTGCTGTTCGTACTTCACGCCGTATGCGCGAGGGGTTATAAGGAATGTTAACATTGGCACAAGGTTTTATGGTATACTGAAAGAAAGTATGCATGGAGTTTATTGAATGTTCAATAGGGATGAGATTGTTACTCGTATCGCTACGCTGAAACATGGTGTAGAAGAGATGCGTAGTTATTTGAAGATTGAAGAACGCAAAGCGCGTTTGGAGCAGGCAGAATCTCGACAAGCAGAAGCGGGTTTTTGGGATAATCCGGAGGCTGCGCGGACAGTTATCGCAGAAGGGAATGCCGAAAAAGCTTTTATTTATCCCTATGATGAACTGGTTTCTGCCGTTGAAGAAGCAGAGATGGCATTAGAAATGGCTGATGCAGAGGAACCAGGCACAGAGCAAGATACGATGGCTGATGAAGCTGTAATGAGTTTGGATAGGGCTGAAAAGATTGAGGATAAATTGAGATTGCAATCGTTGCTCTGTGGGAAATTGGATGCTTGCAATGCCATTCTGACTTTACACTCTGGCGCAGGTGGAACAGAAGCCTGTGACTGGGCATCGATGCTTTATCGAATGTATCAAATGTATGCCGATGATGCCGGATTTGAAGTGGAAGTGCTTGATTTGCAGCCGGGGGATGAGGCAGGTGTAAAGAGCGTAATGTTTGTTGTAAAGGGTGCTTACGCGTACGGCTATTTGAAAGCAGAACGAGGTGTTCATCGTTTGGTGCGAATTTCTCCTTTTGATGCAGCTAAACGTCGTCATACGTCTTTCGTATCATTGGATGTGGTGGCAGAGATTTCTGATGACGTGGATGTAGAGATTAAGGAAGAGGATTTACGCGTTGATACTTATCGTGCAGGTGGTGCTGGTGGTCAGAAGGTGAATAAAACAGACTCTGCTGTGCGCCTCACGCATATTCCGACGGGGATTGTTGTAGCCTGTCAGGTGGAACGGTCGCAGCATCAGAATAAAGCTCGTGCAATGCAGGTGTTGAAGGCAAAATTGTATGAGTTGGAGATGGATAAAAAACGCAAGGAGATGGAGCGATTTTATGGCGACAAAGGTGAAATCGCTTGGGGAAGCCAGATTCGTTCATATGTATTTCAGCCGTATACTATGGTGAAAGACCATCGGACCGGATATGAAAACGCAAATGTCCAAGGAATGATGGATGGCAAGTATGTGCAAGGATTTGTTGAGGCTTACTTAAAGCAACGTGCTCAGGAAGCGCAACAATAACTCTTAATCGTTAACACTGAAGGAGACGTTCAATGGAATTCAAAGAAGCTAAAGCATTACTTGAAACTCAAGGCCAAGGCCATGTGATTGCGTTTTGGGACAAGCTTGCAAGTGACGAGCAATCCGCACTTTTGGAACAAATTGCGACATTAGATTTCGCAGCGATTGGGCGTATGCAAGAGATTTTGAAGTCCGCAGGCTCTCCAGCTGCTTCGACCGGTGCTTTTGAGCCTGCGGCCGTGGAAGTCCCGGAAGGTGATGTCCTGAAAGCTTGTGTTGCAAAGGGAGAAGAATTATTGCGCGGGGGTAAGGTCGCGGCGTTACTTGTTGCCGGTGGTCAAGGTTCCCGTTTGGGATATGAGGGACCTAAAGGTGCTTATCCCATTGGTCCTGTGACTGATCGTTCGCTCTTTTGGTTCCATGCGCGAAAGATTTTGGGATTAAATCGTACGTATAACACGCGTGTGCCATTTTACATTATGACATCGGATACCAATGATGAGGCAACGCGTGCGCATTTTGAAGAGAATGACTATTTTGGTTTGCCGAGAGACGATGTCTTCTTCTTTGTTCAGGGAATGTGGCCAGCACTTACGCCAGAAGGAAAGATTATCCTTGATAAGCCGGGACATATCTTTATGAGTCCAGATGGTCATGGAGGAATGCTTGCAGCATTAGATCGTTCCGGGGCTTTGACCGATATGGAACGTCGAGGAATTGAACAGGTGTTCTTCTTCCAAGTCGACAATCCGATGGTAGCGATTGCAGATCCTTCTTTTGTGGGTATTCATGCTGCTAAGGGCGCAGATATGACGCTTAAAGTTTGTAAGAAGCGCGATGCACATGAAGGTATGGGAGTTGTCGTAGTGCGCGACGGGCATTACGCGATGGTGGAATATTCCGAACTCTCTGATGAGCAAATGGAACGCACAAACGCGGACGGTTCGCTTTGGTTGGCTTATGGTTCGCCAGCAATTCATATGTTTTCTTATGCCTTCTTAAAGGCCGAAGCCGAACGCGCAATGCCGCTTCATCTTGCTTTTAAGAAGATCGCCATGGTTAACGAAGCTGGAGAGGTGGTAAAGCCTGAGAAGCCGAATGGCTATAAGTTTGAAAAATTTATTTTTGACGTTATTCCTAATGCAAAGACCTTAGCATGCCTTGACTTTGATCGTGAACAAGAGTTTTCTCCGGTGAAGAATGCTGATGGTAATGATTCGCCTGCTACGACTAAGCGTGACCTGCAAAAGAAATGGCGGACATGGTTGACGGCGGCGGGTATCTCAGTCCCAGAAGACACTTTGATTGAAATTGATCCGGCCTATGCTTTGGATGCCGCACAATTAAAAGCAAAAGGTCTCCAGATTGGCTAATAATTAGCAGAATACGCCACTTCTCTAAAAACACAGACCGCCCTATCGGGGCGGTCTGTGTTTTTAGAGAAGTGGCGTTGCGTTTAATTCACAAGTTTATTCATTTTAATTGGAGCAAGAAGGTCTTCAACAGTGCGAAAATTTTCGCATGAAGTGTGCGAAAGCGTGATGTTAAAATGGAATCGTAAAAAAGCAAGATAGGCAAGAAGAGCCATAGAGTCCCACGTGATACCACTTGCGGTAAGCGATGTCTTTGGGGACAGTGTACCGATGGGTGCGCCGAGAATATCTGAAAGCTCATCAAGGATTTCGGAGGTTTGCATAACAAATAATTTCTTATTGAGTTGGAGTTTCAAGAAGAATAGGAGCGTGACAGCTGTCAAAATTGAA
The DNA here is from genome assembly GCA_017531445.1 of Kiritimatiellia bacterium. Classification (GTDB taxonomy): domain Bacteria; phylum Verrucomicrobiota; class Kiritimatiellia; order RFP12; family DVOR01; genus Spyradenecus. The sequence continues at coordinate 215,075 of JAFXKZ010000002.1, forward strand.
CGTTAACGCGGTTGATATCCACGTAAGCCCTACGCCAAAGGCGGAGAAAATGACACGTTTGTTACCTCGTATACCTTCCGAATACAGTTCACACAGAAGTAGAGGAAGACTTGCAACAGAGGTGTTCCCATACGGTGCAATGCGACAAGGCACTTTACTCTCTTGCAGGTGGCACATCCTGGCAATCTGGCGAAGAATAAATGCATTTGCCTGATGAAGTAGAAGATAGTCAAGTGATGACGGTGTGAGTTTCGCTGTTCTCATCAGTTGAAGTATTTGTTCAGGCACCTTTGTTATGGAAAAGTTAAATACTTCTGTTCCTGACATCGTAAAAGAAGACTGGTGAGGAATTGTAATCGCGGTAGAGGACTCTATACCAGATGTCAAAAGCCATTCTGAGGAGGTGCTGTCGCGTCCAATGATGGCGGCAAACCCTGCATCTCCAAACAGCATTGCGGTTGCAGGGTCATCAGAATTGACAAGGCGAGTGAGTGTGTCCCCGCCAAGAATGAGAATATTGCGTATTGCAGGTGAAGCAAGCAGATGGGCGGCGGTTTGCATTCCTGTGAGAAATCCTGCACATCCTTGATTGATGTCCAAAGCAAGAAGATGAGAAGGAAGGCCAAGGCGTTTTTGTAGAAGTGCCGAGGTCGCTGGAGCGATTGCGTCAGGCGTTTGAGAGATAAACAGTAAGACGTCAATCTCATCACGTGCAATCGCTCTATCATCAAAAATCAGATTGGCGGCCGCAACTGCAAGATCGGAAGTTCGCATACCTTCAGATGCAATATGGAGTTTTTCAATGCCAACAATTTCGCGAAACCGTTCAATCTTTTCTGGCTGAAACCTATTTTGAAACTGCTCAAGTGATACGCTTTGTTTAGGGAGCGCACACGCGAGTGAACGGATCGCAATTCCTGAAAATCGATTAACCATTGCGCTTTTCCAAAATTGAAATCATGTCGCCTATGCAGTGCATGGAAACCATCTCGTTAGAAGTGAATGCACAGCCAAAATGTTTTTCAACGGCTAACAGCAAGGAGAGATGTGCAACGGAGTCCCATCCCGGCAAGTCTGAAAAAAGTGTTGAATCTGTCCATTCCGGCATCGGCTGACGTAATACTTCACTAAAAATATGGCGTAATGGCTCATTCATGGTAATGGAATCCCATTGGCTTGATAGATATTTCGACACATGATATTGCGGTCTGTCGGACAATACTCTCCACGGATAGGTGCGATACTTTTCAGGTGATTAAGAATCATTATTTCAACATCTCTATTGAATACCCGACAACTCATTGCCCACGTTTCAATAGTATTACCGTCAAGAATCACCGCACTGACGATACCCAAGTCGCCAAATCGATCACGGAGAGCGTAGACCCAGCCTTTTCGATTGAGCAATTCAGCAGCGGTATGACGGGTACCACGCATATTAAATCGGTTGCACCGTTGTGTCAACTGTGCTGCCCGTTCACAATTATGCTCATTGAGAGGTTCTGCAATTAACTCTTGTTGTAAAGAACGGATGTATTCGTCTCGGGAGAGGGTTTGTGCAAATTCTGCTCTGGTTACATCTGCTTGAAATGTCTTTATGCGCAACAAATCATCGGTTGTTATCCGTGGCGTTTCAAAGAGATGCGCTTGACTTAAGTATTCCATCCAAAGGGCTGGATCTGTTGGTAACTCTGGAACTGTCACTTGTGGCAAGGCCTCCCGGACGGCCTCCCGTTGTTCTCTGCGATCGTCAATAAAGACAATGGAATCAAGATGAATGTGAAGTTTTGCTGCAATTCGCTTCAACATTTCGGCTTTAGGATCCCAATTGATTTCATATGCCTGGAAGTCACTCAAACGGAATTCAAGGTGATAAGTATTAAATAATGATTCTACAGTTGAGTAATCATTATGTGAAGCAATCGCAAGAAGGATTCCGCGAGAAGCCAATTGTTGCAGCCAACGGCGATAAGCACGGTGTCCGGGCGCGTCAGGATTAACGCTATCTGCGCCGCCTTCACCTGTAATTCCACCCCAAAACGTATTGTCCAAATCTGTTACGAGCACTTTATTAACGCGACCATTTAGGGCAGAAAGAAGCGAGAGTGTATCGGTAGCGATGTGTGAAGTCGCTGTTGGCGAAAGTGCAAGCTTGGCGGTTTCCCAAAGTCGGGCATCAAACGTTTGAGCGCGACCTAAACGGCTTTGCAGTAAATCAAGATCAACAATGTAGAGGTTTTTGAATACAGTGGCTAATTGCAGCAGATCGAGATTCCACTGAAGGATGCGCTTTCTCAAACTTTGCGTGGACGAGAGTGCCGAACTCCCAAAAGCACCATCATCGCGTGAGACCATTGTATAAACAAGAAACGTATAAGGAAGTGCAAGAATGGGGGCAAGCGGTTCCGGTTGCTTTTCTGACATCATTTCCGAGCAGTTCCAGAGGACAACTGCATCAGGATTGTAGTGCTTGAGCTCCTCTTGCACAGCGAGTGGCGATGTAAAAGGATACTCCTGAATGTCAATTGCATCAAAATAGTTGGGGGCTTGCAATCGCAATTCGCGAACAAGCAGTTGTGAGGTGCAGTCGGAAAAGAGTGCGATACGGAATGCTTTCATTTGTCCGGCTCCAGAAGAATGAAAGCGTAACAACTGCGCAGTGCTGCCACGGCAGAACGTGGATTACATTCTTTTTCGATGGTTTCAGCCGCATTGATTGCGTGTTCGGCGCAGAGCATGGTTGAATTCAAGTGATGCTGTATATTTTCTGCAATTTGGTGAGAATCTGCATTGATCAGAGCTGCATTTTGATGATTGAGTAACGTTTCATACGCAGGGCAGCGAATGACGAGCAATGCACGTCCACAAGCCATTAAATCTAAAAGCAATGGCGGAGCGACTGCGCCTTGACATACCGGAAGAAAAACAAGGTCTGTATTGGTAATAAGGTCGGTAAATTCAACAAAGTTTGAGGGGGTGACACGCATTTGCAAACGCCCATGACTTTTAGGAAAGCGATGCAGTAAGGTGTGATATTGGCGTTCAAGCGCGGAACTGCTCCCCCCTGAAATTGTAATTTGGATGTTTTGAGCTTGAAGAATCTTTGGCAACGCTTCATAGAAGAGTGAAAGATCGCTTAGATCGCTTGTATAGGAAAAAGCGGTTAGCCGGAAAGGTTGTGCCGCAGGCCGCGTTCTAATCGCCGGAGGCGGAAGTGGAGAAAGCGTTGGCAAGGGGAGCGATTGGATGGAAGCAATCTTCCCATAAAGCCCAGATTCGCGCAATTGCGGCACCGAGTAAGGTAAATCCGTAATCACAAGATTGACCATCTCGCGAAACTTTTTGCTGCGCCATTTCGCCCATTTGACCAGGTCATGTCCGGAGGTGCTGCGCCACTCAAAGGTAAACTTTGTCCCGAACATCCAGGAAATCAAACCGCCAATGCGGATGGCCCTATCGGAACAGTGAACAATGTCATAACGATGTTGGAGCGAAAGGCGTATTGCAGTAAGTGCCATGGCCAGTGTCGCCCACGCGCGTCGGAATCCAAAACCATAGGGAGGCAATGACCGGATAAACGGAATGGGGGAGGTGACATAAATGTGCTCTGTCAATCCTTGCGGCCACGGGTCGCCACCGGGCAACGTCAACAGGTCGGCAGTGAATCCGGCATCGCGCAGCAAGGCCAGCATTTGAAACGTTCGTCTGGCATGTGGAGTGTTTGCGCGGAGTGCTTGGGAATAGAGGTAGAGCACACGGGCCATGAAGGAGCATTCCTTTTAGAGAAGCCGGAGGTGGGCACCTTGGCGTTGCGGGTGCATTTTTCGCACCGTCCATTTAAGATTCAAACCGGCAGTGAATGTTTCAATCTGCTTAAAGAAAGCATCATCATCGTCAATGACAACGGCAACGATTGTAGGGCCGGCTCCTGAGATATAGACGGCAACGGCATCCGTTTGTTCCATGGCGTAGCGCATGACTTCTTCGCCTTGTGGAATGAGTTGCAGACGATACTCCTGATGGATCCGGTCTTTACATCCGGCACGAATGAGCCGGGGGTCGGCTCGCTCCAAGCCTTCAACCAGGATTGGCACACGTGAAAGATTGTAGATACAGTCGGTCAGCGTGTATGTTTTCGGCAAAGCTGCTCGCGCGGCCTCTGTCGGAACGCGTACATCCGGCATAATTGCGTAGAAACTGACACGGTCGCTAATCGGGTAACGATGCCAATAGACAAGCCCGTCTTCAACAATTGCCGCAACAAAACCTCCCAGAATTGCCGGAGCTACGTTATCTGGATGCCCTTCAATTTGTGTTGCTGTTCGCAAAATCTGCTCGGTATCCATTGAGAGGTTGCCAAGTGCGTTGGCAGCCATAACGCCAGCGACAATACAAGTGGAACTGGACCCGAGCCCTGAACAGACGGGAAGGTCTGTGTCAAATGTAATGCGAAGGTTGGGGGAGAGCCTTCCGTGCTGTGCGAGCACTTGGGTGAGTGTGGTATAAAGTAAATTGTTTTCGGGTTTGCAGAATTCCGGGAGACACCCTTCAATTTGAAGTTTTTCAGGGCAATCGGTGTCAAAAGTGAAACGGTTGTACATATCAAACGCGAGTCCCATCACGTCAAACCCGGGGCCGACATTGGCACTCGTTGCAGGAACAGAGATTCTGAACTTCATTGATCAATCCTTATAGGCTACCTGTAAAGTATAGCAAATCTAGAGTGAAATCTCTGCTTTTTCCTCTAAAAACGGTGGTCGAATAGCAAAAACAACCGCCTCCATACTGGAAGCGGTTGTTTTATTTGCGCTAAGCGTAATCGCTTAGTTCTGGCCGGGCTGCCATTCTTCAGAGGAAGCGAAAGCTTCTTCAAAGGCATTGGCAAATGCGCCGAGCTGTGCAGAGGAAGAAGCGTCTGCATCGGATTCAGCGGTAAGACGGGCAATTTCACCTTCGTCCATGCTGACAGCCTTGATGGAGAGACCGATGCGACGTTCGTCACGATCAATCTTCACGATGCGGGCTTCAACTTCCTGACCCACTTTGAGGGCATCACGCACTTTTTCAATGCGCTCATCGGAAATTTGGGAGATATGAACAAGGCCGTCCACGCCATCTTCGAGTTCAATGAATGCGCCGAAGGAAGCAATCTTGGAGACTTTACCCTTGACAATCTGGCCAATCTGATAAGTGGAAGCAATCGAGCTCCACGGATCTGTCTGTGCCTGCTTGAGGCCAAGCGAGATGCGCTGATTCTGTGTGTCGATCTCAAGGACGATGGCTTCAACCGTCTGCCCCTTCTGAAGCACTTCGGAAGGATGGTTGATCTTGCGTGTCCAAGACATATCGGAGACGTGAATCATGCCGTCAATGCCTTCTTCCATTTCAACGAAAGCACCGTAAGTGGTGAAGTTGCGCACTTTGCCGCTGATACGCGAGCCAACAGGGTAACGATCCTGAACGGTGTCCCAGGGATTGGCTTCGGTCTGGCGGATGCCGAGCGCGATCTTCTGATTCTGCGAATCGATATTGAGCACCACGACGTCCACTTCATCGCCGATGTTGAGCACATCGGAAGCACGGGCAACGCGCTTCGTCCAGCTGAACTCGGAAACGTGAACAAGACCTTCAATGCCGGGTTCGAGTTCAACAAAAGCACCGTAGGGAGCCAAGTTGACAACTTTGCCGCGCAGACGGGAATTAACCGGGTAGCGGTTTTCGATGTCGTCCCAAGGATTGGTCTGAGCCTGCTTGAGACCGAGCGAAACGCGCTCACGATCCAAGTCGACTTCGAGAATCATTACATCAAGTTCCTGACCATTGGTGAGGATTTCCGAAGGATGCTTGATGCGGCCCCAGCTCATATCGGTGATATGGAGCAAGCCGTCCATGCCGTCCAAATCAACGAATGCACCGAAGTCGGTGATATTCTTCACCTTACCGTGGACAATCTGACCCTTTTCAAGCGTCTTGAGGAGTGCCTGCTTCTTCTCAGCCATCTGGCTTTCAAGGAGTTCACGACGCGAAACAATGATGTTGCGGCGTTCATCCGAAATCTTGATGATGGTGAAATCCTGAGCGGCATCGGTGATGTAGATGTCCAAATCGCGGGAAGGATTGACATCCACTTGCGAGCCGGGAAGGAAAGCTTCCACGCCGTCCACAGCCACGATCAGGCCGCCACGGACTTTGCTCTTGATGATGCCGGAAACCGTATCGCCTTCTTTGTACTTGGCGAGGATGGCTTCCCAGCGGATTTTTTCATCGGCCTGGCGCTTGGAAACTTCAACCATGCCGTTTTCACCTTCGAGATTGATCAGCAACACGTCGAATTCATCGCCGAGATTGACTGCATCAATATCTTCGAACTCATTGGCGGAAATCGTGCCGGCAGACTTGCAGCCGATATCAACGAGTACATCATTTCCACACTTGCCGGTGACTTTGCCTTTCACAATCGAACCGGGCGCGGGAACGCTGTTCTGGGTCGAGAGTGCTGCGATCAGTTCGTCATAGCGTCCACCGGTTTTGGGAGCCGCCTTCTGAGGTTTGCGAATAGCCATTTGGCTTTTGCTTTCTTTGTAACGGGCGCGCTCCTCATTGCCGAGTCACGCATGACGCTCTATTTATAGAAGGCTTTGGGGTGGTTAAGCGCCCGGTTGTTAATAATCATCCTTCTCCCACGCAGGAAAAGGAAATTATATTATATCATATTTGGGAGCAGAGGTTGCAATTTCAACGTGTTATTTGTAAAAAAGTTTATTTGGCTTCTTTATTGGCAGATAGAATGAGTTGAACGGATATCACAAATTGCGCTTCTGCTTTTAATGAATCGTGCAACCCGTTACGGTTTGCCGAGGTGAGCGATGGACAGCCAGAGAAAACGGCGATTATTTCCCTACAATAATAATAGAGCGTGAACACCTGCATGGGGGAATGTGTTCGGTGGAGGGGAAAAGGATAAAGGTGTGTTTTGGGAGAGGATTTTTTTGGGGGTGACAGAGGGGGAAAGGCATATACTTGGAATGCGAAGGTGAAAGATTGCAGCATTTGTTGCTGAAAGGCTTTTTCAACATGGGCGAAGTGGCGCGTCAAGCTCGCCCATGTTGCGACTGCGTTTCGCCGAAATTCGAGAGAGGTATCGGCGATATTCCGTGCCCGCGTGCATGGAGAGGGGACGCGTGGAAGAGAATGAGGGATTTACCTGTGGTGAAACGCATCGCTGAATACGGCAACTGAAAATTCAAGAGCATGGGCTTTCTTATGTAAAAAAACACAATTGTTAAGACGATTTAACATTCGCCTAATATTTCTCTAACATGAACATGGTTTAATAGGGGCAACCAATTAAAGGAAAAAAGACACATGAATAACAGACAATTCACATTGGAGCATCGGTTGCTTCAGCTGCGTGATGAGATTAAAGCCCTCAAGAAGGAAACACAACTTTCTTCGGAAGAGGTTACACAACTTTTGAAAAAACTCTTTGCCGAGCGTTCAAAGTTGGAAGATGAATTGATTCATCTGATCGTCAAACCGGAAAACAATTATCGTTCGGAAGCACTTGACGGTTTGAAAGAAAGTCTGCTGTTCGCTGTTCATTCGCTTGAAGAAACACTTCAAGATCTGAAAGGGAAGGAAGTCTCTTCACCTGAAGAAGTGGCGGTTGAAACGGTAAAGCGTCCGGGATGGATTACCCGTTTTTTCACTTACATTAAGGAGCGTCCGGCACTGGCATGGTTTTCGGCCGGTGTTTTTGTTTATTTGTTACTCATTTCCGTTTCGTCCTTGGGGGAAGGGTTTGAGCTTCTTTTTGGCGGAGCGGAGTCTGCCAAGTCGCTCTTCTCGTTTGCCACCAATCCGTTTATGGGATTGTTGATGGGGATGTTGGCAACGGCTGTTATTCAGAGCAGTTCCACCACAACTTCGATTTTGGTTGCACTCTGTGCTGCCGGGCTTCCCATCTCGATGGCGATTCCGATGGTGATGGGAGCAAACATCGGCACATCCGTAACCAATACACTCGTTTCTCTGGGGCATATCGGGCACCGTCGTGAGTTCCGTCGCGCCTTTGCCGCAGCAACGATTCACGATTTTTTCAATATTACCGCCGTATTGATCTTCCTGCCGTTGGAAATGACCTTTGGCATTCTTGAGCGTGCTTCAGGATGGTTGACCTCTATTTTCTACGGTGGCACAACGGTGGATCTGAAGAGCGTTAATTTCATCCGTCCGATCACCAAACCTGTGGTTGAAGTGATGCAGAACTGTTTTGAAAGTCTTCCCGGCCCGCATTGGGTGGGGGCAGGACTCTTTGTTGTCTTCGGTCTGGCGTTAATCTTCATCAGCATCCTGCTTCTGGGCAAGTTGTTGCGGATGCTTTTGACCGGAAAAGCTGAAAAGATCTTCCATGCCGCTATCGGAAAGAATGCCGTTGCAGCCATTGGCAGTGGAATGGCAATCACGGTTTTGGTACAGAGCAGCTCTACAACGACATCGCTCATTGTGCCGCTGGCAGGTTCCGGATTGATGAAGTTGAAGCGCGTCTATCCCTTTACGCTCGGAGCGAATATCGGCACGTGCATTACGGCACTCCTTGCCGCGATGGCCATCACCGGGATGGGGGCGGATGTCGCACTTCAGATTGCACTAATCCACTTGCTGTTCAATGTTTTCGGCGTAATCGTTATTTACGGCATCCCGTTCTTGCGCCGCCTCCCGCTGGTTTGTGCCTCAAGCCTCGCGAAGCTGGCCTGTGAAAAACGTTCCATGGCAATTCTCTATGTTGTCGGCGCCTTCTTTGTGTTGCCGCTGATCTGCCTCGGTGTTTACAAGTTGTTCAGCTAAAAATACCTCAATTCCGGACAGCCTTTACTCCGTAAACGGGGTAGAGGCTGTTTCTTTTTTAGAAACTTTTTCAGCGTTTTTTAGGATGAACGTTGAACGAAGCGCGAAAAGCAAGGCCGGAGAAATGGAAGCTTTTAAGGAAGTGTTGAAATAACAGTGTTTTGAAAAAAATGTTTGCATCTCGGTCATAAATGTCTTAAATTAGGTTCAATGCCGGGGTTAACCCCTCGACAGCAAAAACTGAATAAAAGGTATAAAAATGAAGCAGTGTTTCTTAATTGGAATCGCAGCCCTTTGTAGTGTTGGGCTGCTGCAAGTGGTATTTGCAGAAAATGCCGCAAGCCGGTATTCCCGTTCGGCGGAACGTGGTGCATGGCCTGTACACGAATCTGTCGAGAATGGTGGCGCGGGCGATACGCGTTTTGTTGCCACACCGCCAGCCTTGTCGGATTTGAAGACTCTGGATGAATTGCAGGCAAGTGGAAAGATCATTGCTGTTTTATTGACGGGATGGGACTGGTGTGAAGTCGGCAGCCGGTTGCTCGTTGAGTGGCGCAAGGGCTTTGGTGAACAGTACATTACGACCGTCTATGACTTTGCCGAAACCGATTATGTAATTCAAGAAGGCGAAGATGTGGGGGTTAATGTGTCGGCACGTTCGCGGGAAAATGCCTATGCAGGGACCTTAAATCCCTTGGGGGGGTCTTCTTCCCGGGCACACGTCTATCCTGCAATTGCATTGTATGACAGTGCCGGAAAGTTATTTGCTTTGGAGCGTGGCGTGGAATATATGGATAATGCCGCACTTAAAGCAATGATGGATGCAATGGTCGCAAATTATAATAACTACGCGACCGCCAAAGCAGCGGCCAATGCTGCCACTGAAGAGATTTTGACAACGGCTGCCACCAATGGCGACTTGGGGATGCGAGTGGAGAATGGCGTTGTTAAAGACGCAGGCGGACGCACGATTACATTAAATATCTATAAAGCTGCTTTATTGGCAAATGCGTTGCTTCACCTTGAAAAGAATATTTACAGCTTGCCCTATTTGAATATGACTTCCGGGCGTCAGGATGATTTTAATCAGATTGCTGCATGGGATCCTCAGGATGTTTCCGGGGCAATGCGCCGTGTGAAATTAAACGATCTCTATTCGACGGCAGAAATCTACCGAAAGCCGGTTACGGACGCATTAAAAGCTTCTTTGGCAACATTGATTGATGATACACGTCTGATTAAGTATTCCGATAATGAGTATCAGCAGGCACTTCTCTGTGGTTACAATCTGTATAGATTTTCTACAAAAGCCGAAACTGCAGAGGTGTATGCGCGTAGAGCGATTGAAAAGAATCCGGCTTCTTTCTGGGCAGAGGGAGCCCGTGGTCATTTGTGGATGACACGTTCACGCGGACCGGTGTTATTAGGCTGGGGATGGCGTCCGTATCACCTGACGGTTCCAGGGACGGTGACGGCAGAAGATGAAACAGCCTCTTTCTCAGGGACGCAGATTATGGCACAAGATGGCATTGTGCTGGATACGGCGAATAAAACCTTCAAGTGGATCATGCGTTATGGCAATGACCGCTTCATCACCTATCAGGGATGGCATTCCTTTGTGATGAAGATGACCAGCGGCAGTGCGATGACCGTTACCTCACTCAAGATTTGGACAGGGGCCGCAACGAAGGATGATCCTACAACTGCAACGCTTGTTTTTGATGGTACTTCCGCAACGAATGCAGTACCAACCAATGGCGATGACATGGCGGCTTTCACTGCGGTGGAATTCCCCAAAACGGTGAATACGTCAACGCCGCTTTCCTTTAATTTTTATCTTCCGACCGATGTCAATCGTCTTTTCCCCTTACATGAAAAGGATTGGAGCGACCAGCCGAAATATAACGATGTAGCAATTGTCATTGAGGGAACATACACCGGCACCTCTTCGGGAAGTTTCTCGGTGAACCCTATTTTGAAGAGTACGGCTTTGACAGCACCCGAGGAAACTCAGATTCTCATTGATGATAACACGCTGAGTATTGGCGATGTCCTTGCCGCTCAGCAAAACGTCTTGCAAAGCAAAGAACCATCGATGAATGCAAAAGGGGAAGTTGTTGCAGACGCGGTGGAAAACCTGTTGAACAGCGATACGCCGGATGAAGCCTATATCACAGCATTGACGCGGGCTGAATTCTTCTATGAGCATGAATCTTCGGCCGGGTTTTCCGGAATGATTTCCAATGTCGCGGCGAAAGATAAAGATGGCGTGGAAATGTTAAACGCCGTCCTGGCCGATCGTTCATGGATGACTGATTTGATGATTTCCGGACCGGCAGGCGTGTTTGGCCCGCGTGCCGGAGGCAGCCGTGGCGCAGCCAAAGATTTGTTGCACCGCTTATGTGCCATTTGGCGAACCGATAAGTTGTATACCGCAACCAATCCGGATACGCGCCGTGGGACAATTACCGCCGGACCGGATACGGAAGGTTATGACGTAGTGATTCGGCGTATGGCGACAGTAGGCGCGCTGAATGCTGCACCGGTGGACAATGGGAACTTAGGGCAGACGCATTGGCTCTATCGGGATCATATGGATCGGGGGGTGATGCATGGCGACTTCTATACACAGTCTGCTGCGCAAATGCGATACTCATTGAATCCGCAATCCTGCCATGTGCTGGAATTGGCACATGCCGTAAAGAAAGGGAACACCAAACTTGATATCATCAATGGTACAGCATGGCAAACGGCCTATTTGATGAACAACTTCTTTGGTGATTCCATCTTCGGAAATGACTATTATACTCCCTGGGCATCAACACTAATGCCCGGTACAGCAATGGGACGTGAGATCGGAGCTGTGTGTGGTGGAATTTCCTATTACGGCGTTCTGGCTGCGAATGCTTCCGGACGACGTTCGATTGCTGGCGGACAGCCGGGGCACTGTGCTGCAATGCATCGCACCTTTGATGGCACCATGTGGGAAATTGATTCAAATGTGGGTGCTCCAACAGGAAGTCATTTCCCATTATGGGAAATCTACAGTTATCAAGCACAGGAATACTATGATGATATGTGGAGTGATCCCAACACCTTGACGGGTTACCGATTGCTTTGGGCTGCACGCTTGCGCGCGTTGCGTTATGGCGAAACCGAGCCGGGTGTTGAGGCCCTTTACGCACGTGCGGTAAAGGTGGCTCCGTTGTGTTATCAAGCAATTTTGGATTATCGTGACTTCTTAACGCGCAATTATCCTCAAGATGCCGACCGTTGGTTGCAGTGGGCAGAAGCTGTCACTTACGGATTATGGCGTTATCCGAGTATCGGTTGGCCGCTTTTGAATGCCAATATGCTTGCCCCATTGAAAGCGCAATATGGAAATGAGGCGGCACTGGCCACATTTAAGCAGTTGCATGTGCGGATGCATGATTCCGACCGAAAGACGCGTGAAAAGTATAATTATACCTCTGCGACGGTGGATGCTCAGGTGAATTTCTTCCCGGAGGATGCGGATTTCATCTCCCTCTTGAGCACAGCAATGGATGCACGTTATGGCACGGATCGCTTCACGAATTTGGTGAACTGGGCGAACAGTCGCTATACAACAGGCGATGTCAAGACGACGTATCAAACGATGTTGCAGTCTGTGTACGAGGCGAATGGCAATCCTTTAGGTGTAAAAGCTACGTGTCTGGATGCGTTGTTGCGCGCCTCAAGAGATGGTGATTTGCCAGCATTCCGCGAGATGAGTACGCTGTATGCCAATCTTTTCCAAGATGAAAATTATCCGGAACTTTCCACGGAAGCGGCACCTTTTACGCAGGAAATGCTTTCTGCAGAAGGTATGGTGACCTTGAGCTCGTATCCGGAATTGAACACTTCCGGCTCTGCCGATGATCTTCATAGCTCGGCAGAATCATTCTGTCACTTGCAGCGATTGATTGATGATTCAGCTTTCGGCACGTATGCTGCATGGACGCAAGAACAATATGATGATCCATGGATTATGGTGCAAATGCCGGGTGATGTGGAAGTCTTCGGGATTCTGCTTCAAAATGGTGAAGGCGAATTGCCTTTGACTGTAGAAATCTCTCCCGATGCACAAACCTGGACGCCTTTGGTAGCAGGTCGTTCGGTCGCAGAGGGGGCGACTTTACAGGTTTCGTTTGATGGTTCGCAGGTGTCGCGCTATATTCGTGTCCGCTATGCGAATACGACCGGCACACCCGTGCGGTTGAAGTTGAACAAAGTTCAGGTCTTTGCTCGTAAGCGCTATTAAGGAATGAAAGGAGGTAGAATTATGAAAGCAAAACAGATTTTGACATTCTTTGCCGCGCTTGCGTTCAGTTGGCCATTGATGGCTGCGACCTTGCAGAGCTTTGTAAACGAAGAACACGTAGACGGTGATATCATTCTCGTGCCCGATGGTGAATATGAACCTTCGGATCTATCACAAGAAACGCGCCGTTTGACGTTCCGTGCGGAAAATGAAGGAGAGGTCATCATTGATGGCGGCACAACAACGCGTTGTGTTGACTTGTCTGACTCTATTACTTTGGAAGGTTTCCTCTTACGTAATGGTAAGGCGGAGCAGGGTGGTGGTGTGCGTGGAGGCACCATTGTGCGTACAACAGTGCAGAACTGCACTGCGATTTTCGGCGGTGGCGCGTACAAAACCAATATCCGGGCTTCAATTTTCAAACACAACTCCGCAGAATTCTTTGGCACGGCGGCTTATGGCGGCACGGCGTTCTCTTCTCGCTTTGAGGAGAATACTTCTGCTTCTTATGGTGGTGGTATGGCAACACTCTTTGGTGTGACCACCGCAAACTGCGCCATCGTTAATAATCGTGCGTTGCATGATGTGGCCGGCACAATGGCTTCACCGGTACAGAATATGGTGTACTATGCCAACGTTGCAGAACGCGGCAACTATGAAGGGTCCCCGACAAAAGATATTGATGCTGTAGGAGGCGCACCGGAAGGTGAAGCATTTAAGTCGGTCTCCGGCGTGGACATCTTTACAAATGTTGCGATTGGCGATTACACCTTGGATGTGACTAAGGCGGCCGAGCACGTTAAAGAAAAGGCAGACCCTTCGCTGGGTGGAAACTACGATGTGCTTTGGTACGATAAAGATCTTGCGGGTCGTCCGCGACTTTTGGATCAAGCCTTAGACATTGGTCCTTATGAAATTGCTGATACAATTACGGTAACGTGTGAAGTTAAAGGCGTGGGTGAAGTCGCAGTTGTGCCAACGGAAGTTCAGGAAGGTGATCCCGTCACGTTTACTGCGACATCTGATACCTATCAACGTGAATTTATTGGTTACTATGTGAATGACAGATTAGTCTCCACAGAAGCAACCATGACCTATGCACCATTGAAGGAAGATAAAATTGTTGCACGATTTGCCGGACTAACGCTTGACCCAACAAATGAGGCGTTGGACAGCCTCGAAGAAGTCATCGCCGCATTGCATCCATCAATTCTTGAAGAAGTTACCTTGACAAATGGCACCTTCGCAATTCCAGCCTTGGATAAACCTGTAGCATTCGTAGGTGCCTCAACAAGTGAAACAACGGTTAATCTTTCCGGGGATTGTAAGGGTGCCTATGTTATCAATGCAACAGTTACGGGCGCAGACGTTTCTAATGTAACGTTGCATCGCTGTTTGGTGAATAATTTCTCGGGGGCAAATGTCACCTTGACTTCCTCGATAATTGCATCGACTTGCACCAATATCTCTGGTAAAGCAGTGAATACAACTGCTTGGAATGCGATGCCTGCCGGATTAACACAGGTGGACTGTGTCGTGTTATCAGGGACGACCAATACGGTAACAGATGCAATTTTGCTCAAGAATGATACAAATATTGATGCCGGGCAGGGTGGAAGCGACATTATCCCCTATGACAATTTTGATATTGCCGGTCGTCCACGTGTGAGTGGAACTAAGGTTGACTGTGGTGCACATGAATGTAATTACATTACGGTGTCTGTAGCGGCAGAAGGTTACTATGCTGCACTTTCACCTACGGTGGAAACTTATGACAAGTTGACAGGCGATATTCTGACGCTCTCTTATGAATCGCCCCGGACATTCCGTGGGTGGAGACTTGCCGATGGTACGGTTCTTACGCGTGAACCCTCTTACACTTATGTGTTGCCGGAGGGCGATTGCGTTTTGACCGCTTCATTTGAAGGTTTTGCGCTAACGCCTGAATCAACGATTCCAAATGATACTACGGCAGCAGATACGATTGTCCTTGCGCCGGGTATCTATACGCAAGATTTCACAACTGCAGCCACAATTGTCGGTACCGGTCTACAAGATGAAGTGGTATTGACCGGTACAATCGCTGGCGGTGCTCGCTTGGAGGCAGTCTCTTTTGAAGATGCGACGCTTTCAAATGTGACTCTGAATCGTTGTTATGTATCGGGAGGCTCAGCAACGAATGTAACTGCGTATAACTCGATTCTTGTGAATCTCACCTCTGCTACTGGCACGTATATCAATAATACGACTGTCAATACAGTATTGCCTGAAACCGCGAAGAATACACGCGTTTTGAATGCGATCGTTGAGGATTACACGCCACCTCAAGAAGAAGCAGACAAAGGAGGTTCATTGACAAATGATGAACGCCTTGCTTTGGGTGATTATGATTATTATGGTAACCCGCGTGTAAATAATGCGACCATTGATAATGGTGCTGTTGAATACGAATGGCCACCCTATATTGTGACGATTGATGTGATTGGCCATGGTTTGGTAGAGCCGCGTGGAGCGGTTGAAGTGGTTCGTGGCGCACCCTTAACCTTTACGGTGAAGCAAGACCCGAAACATCCGCGTAATCTCGTCTCGGTTAGTGGCGCGGAGGATAAAGGTAACGGAATCTATTCAGTGTATCCGAATGCTGACGCTACTGTTACGGTTACCTTTGAAATGTTGCCGGAAGTTACGACCGATGATGCTCTTCAAGAAGCACTTGTTGAAGCTCAAGATGGCGAAACGATTACGGTGGCTCCTGGCACCTATGGCGCAATTGATGTGAAGGGGAAGCGTCTGAAGATTGTGGCTTCTGACTTGAATCCTGCGAATACCGTTATTGATGCGTTAGGGCAGGGACGAGCGGCTACCTTAACCGGGGGTGCAGAAATTATCGGCTTTACAATTCAAAATGGTATTGCCAATAAGGGGGCAGGTGTCTATCAAGGAACCGTGCGCCGCTGTATCATTCAAAAGAATACCCTGACCTATAATGGCTTTGGTGCAGGTGTGTGCGAAGTCTTTGCGGAGTCCTGCCTGATTGTTGATAATGGTTCTGAGAATGTCGTACGTTCCAATGGTGGAGGTGCCTCTACTTCAGACCTCTTAAACTGCACCGTCGTGCGCAATATTGCAGATAAGGGAGCAGGCCTCTATGACTGTACAGCGAAGAATTGCGTCATTGCGCTTAATACTGACCTCGCAGGTGCGGTTTCTGATTGGGCTGGCGACTCGGTTGCGCCCGACCCAACCGATTGTTGCACACCTACAACGGGTGGAATTACTGTGGATGCGGGAACACTCTTTGTGGATCCTGAAAATAATGACTGGCGTTTGCGTGAAGGTATCGCGTGTATTGATGCTGGAACGAACGATGACCGCTTAAGCGAAAAGGATGTGACAGGTGCCGTACGTGTTTATGATGATGCGGTTGATATGGGGGCTATTGAATGGAACTCGCCTGATTACAACATTACAATTGCCTTCCAGGGGCGTGGTATTGCAACGGTAGATGGTACAGAAATCGCATGGGATGCAGAAGCTTCTGCAAAGGTCCTGAGTGTGCCACGCACACAGCAGAAGCTTTCCTTGCAGTGGAAGGAAGATGCTGCAACTTCTGTGGTTCGTACCTTTGTGGGCATTATGGCCAATAATGCCATGCTTGAAGGTTCTACTGATGCCGTAAACAATGCCTTTACATGGACGATTGCCGCAGAAGACACGGTAAATGTAATGTTAACCTTTATTGCAGAAGACCTTAGTGTCACAACCGCAGAGGAGTTAACTGCTGCACTTGAATCTGCGATTGCGGGCGAAACGATTAAGTTGGCCGAAGGTAATTATGACGTTGAGGTGGACATTGGCACTGGTGTCATTGTGGATGGTGCGTCGAAGGCTACCCTCTTACAGGGCGCGACCCTTGCAGATGGCGCAGTCTTGAAGCGGGTGACTGTTACGGGGGCTGGTGTGACCGGTCCTGAAACGGGTCGTGCTGAATTGATCCAGAGTATTGTTAAGGGGGTTACAGGCGTAGCCGTCAAGCAGAATATGGTCTTAAAGACCTGTTTAGTGTATGAAAATACAATCGGTGTGATGGATTCGACAGCGTACCTCTCTACGATTGTTTCTAACACCGCCGCGGGTGTGAGTGGCACTTCTCGCATTTACGGTACGGTTGTTTGGGGCAATGGTGTGGATGTTGAAGAATCGGTTGAACGCATTGATTCCTATGTCGGTGGTAATCCGAAGTTTACCCTCCCAGCACCTGATGGGGAAGACTATACTGTGCTTACTCAATCACCTTTGATTGATTTGGCCGAAACGGCACAATGGGAAGGGTTTACCGATGCAGATCGCAGCTTGGCCGATTTGGCTGGTAACGCCCGCCCTGCCTTAAATGGTTATGATATCGGTGCTTATGAATTGCAAGTAGCCGCAGATCCGTTTGCCTTGTGGACTTGGTATGGCTCTGCCTATACTGTAGATGGCACTTGGAGTGGTTCAAATTGGCGTAAACTGATTTATGGCGCACCCTACAACTTACCCGCTAATGAATCTGCCCGCTTTATTGATCGTGATGGTTTCGCGAGTGCAGAGGTTGCGATAGATAGTGTTGTAACCATTCCTTCACTTCAACTGGAAAATGCGAAGTGTGCGCTTGCTTTCCGCGATGCCGGCGGTCGATTGACTGTTAATTCCGGTGTGATCAAGTCGAGTTCTGGTGACCTGACTTTGGCTGCACAGATGGATATTAAAGAGCAGCTCTATCTTTCAGCAGGAGCATTGACTGTAGAGGAGGGGGCTTCGGTTGCTGTGGATGGCAAGTTTGTTGCCTCCAGCACCCCCGTGACAATGACGGGCGGACTCCTTTCTGCCGCTACGAAGAGCGATTTGTTTGGCACAACTCAGTTCACGTTGACGGATGGGACGTTTGAATTTGGCGATTACTTGAACATCCGCGACTCGGTCTTTGTTGACCTTGCAGGGGGCACTGTAACAGGCGGTGAAATCAGTGTGGCGCAAGATACGCGTGATGCGTTGCGTTTCTCGGGTGCGGATGTAACCGTTAGTAAGATTGAAACTGGCGATGAGAGCAGTGGTCGTTACGGCAACATTGTTCAGACTGGCGGTACGCTCACAGTAACCGGGAGTGGGTCAGGAAAGAGTGCTCCCTTGCATATCTCTCACTGGAGCGGGTGGTCAAACTACACAATGACGGGTGGTCAACTCTTCGTCCCTAATGGAGAAGTCCGTATTGGGCAAGATGGTAATGGTCATTTGATTTTAAGTGGCGGTTATGCTGAAGTAAAGTCGATTGGCATTACGAATGGTAAAGTTACGCTTGCGGGCGGCACACTGAAAGTGCAGACTACGCAAACGCTCCCAATTACCTTTACGGCAGGGACTGCTTCTCGCGTTATTGCTCCAGATGCTGAATCGGCTTATCTTCAGATTACGCCGAGCGAGGCAGGAGATATTATCTTTGGTGAATCGCTTGGCTACTTCCAAATCGGTACATCTTCGGAATGGGTTACCGTAACAAACAATAATCTGATCTTTGAAAATGGCGTCCGCTTAAGTGCAAAGATTGCTTTAACAGGCACGGGAAAAGGAATTACGGTGCCTGGAAGTGGTACTGCGCCAGTAATTACCAGTGGCAGTTTCTCTGTTGACCAACTTGCATTTTCGGGCGACTTGTCGGAAGAAGAAACAATGCTACTCACAATCAGAGTGTCCAGTGGTCATACCGCAATTACCGCAGAACAATTTACGGTTACCGGACGGTGGGCAGGAAATTGTTCTTTACGCGTTGCCGGTCCTGAAGAGGCAAACGGCTATGCCATCTACAATGTCTATGCCACGCGCACGGGTACTCCTGCAGTGGTGGGGACACCTACATTAACCTTGGCCGGCGGTACAACCGAATGGACCTCCAACAACTGGTCGCCTGCATTTGTTGCAGGAGGAGATGCCATTGTTCGTGTGATGGAGGATAGTACGCTTGACATGGATGCGTACAAGACAGTGAACAATCTGACGATTGAAATCGCAGAGGGAAAAACTTTGACCATCGCAAAGGGAAGTTCTCTTTCGGCCGCGGGAACTGTCACTCTTGTTGGTGGTGGTACGCTTCGCTTGGAGAATGCGTTCATCTATGGTTCAATCGCGACTTGTGATTTGGCTCAAATTATTTCTAATGTTTCCTCTCAGGAATGGCAAGGTACAGCCCTGAACGGTGTGCCGATTCGTGTAGAGCAATCTGCTACATTAAGTAATTTGAATGAGATTGATCTCTCAATTGCAGAGGGCGTGACAGTCGGCTTGCCAACGACTTGTCGTGGTCTTCTTGTAAGTGATGGTGCTTGTACACTTTCTACTGACTCTGCAACAACTTTCACGGGCGAAGCCGTGTTTGGTGGAGCCGTGACGCTTGTGTGGAACACAACATTTAATGGTTCTCTCGTGCTTGGCGCTCTGCCAGCTACATCTGAAAAGGTCTTCTATGGAGATGTGGAGGTTACATTACCAGAAGGTGTAGACTTAACCATTCCAAGTGGCCAGATTACATCAGGTGCTTACTTCAAAAAAACTGGGGAAGGCAAGTTAACCTTGTCGGATGCATCGTATAACGCCAATCTGAGGTTGGGCGGAGTTGTTGAATTTACACAAGATACGACAATCAATGGTGCGCTTCACATTGAAGAAGGGGCCGTAGTCTTCTTGCCTTATGATGCAACACTTATCGCGACGGGCGAAGTCCGCATTGAGCCTTCTGTCCGGTTTATTTTGACCACATCGCCAGAGGCGAATGTAACATTAGCGGATGCCTATACGCTTCTTTCTTCGAATACTGCCGCAGGCTTGGTGATTGATCAGTTGGCCACGTTATCGGTGATGTGGCAAAACATCCCAGCAGACGAAACGTTGTCAAATCCGCAGGTCGCGCTTGCGGGTGATATGCTCGTGTACACCCTGACGCGTGAGTCGGCAAAGGTGTGGACGGGAGCTACATCTTCGGATTGGTCTACGGCGTCCAACTGGTCAGATAATGTTGTGCCGGAAGCAGACGATACGGTGCGCTTCACAGATGCAGCTACTACAAAGACTGTTGAGCTTTCATCCTCCGTTCCTGTGGGGGTGATGACCTTTGCTTCGGGGGACTACACTTTGAATGGCGGTATGAACTTAAATAGTTTTACTGGCAAGACAGATGTCAATCACCTTGCCGGAACAACCGCATGGGTGGATACCTTTATTGAACGTGGAGTATATACCATTTATGCCGGGGCAAAGGCTACACTTGCGCAGGAAATGGGGTATGTTTATAAGGGGAGTTTCGCAGGTGAAGGTGCGCTTGAATTGATCGGGGGCTCCTTTACATTGGCTGCCGCATCGGTAGGCTATTCCGGTGCTTTTACTGTGGGGACCGATACTTCCTTGACGCTTGTCAACGCGGAAAGCTTATACGCTGCAACAGTGAATGTGGCAGGAACATTGGCGGTTGAGTCTGATGCTTCTGTCGCAACTGTCGTGATGGAAGATGGAGGGCAATTGCGCCTTTCAAAGGACTACACCTTTACGGTGCGTGAGGAAATTACGGGGGATGTCGCTATTTCAATCGCAACCTTACCTGATGAAGTTGGCGATTGGGAAATCATGGCTTTGCCGATGAATACGGCCGCTTCCTTCACATTGCTGAATGAAACTTCAGCCGAAGATAAGTTTATTGCCTTCTTATCGCAGTCAGAAGATCGCCTTATCCTTTCGCTCCGCCCGACAACTGACATCGCTTGGGCAAGCAAGAATGTAACTACTGGCGCCGATGTCTGGAACGTCTATGGCACTCCGGTTGCGACAACAGTAACGGCAGGGAAACGCGTGTGGCTGACGGATGTGGAAGGTGTTACGGCTGCAACGATTTCTTTGCCGGAAAATCCCTCGTCAGTAATGGTTGAGGCAGTAGAAACCGTTTATACCATCAACAATGCGACAGCAGTGACAATGCCGATGACAGTCATGGCCGGTTCACAGGTTGTCTTGCGTACAAATGCAACACTGAGTGAATTGTCGAATGGTGGTGTAATTACTGTCCAAAATGCAACGCTTGACTTGACGGAGACACAGTTGGTTGGCCGTGGCAAGGTCATTGCTGGGACTGGTGGCATTGTTCGAATTTCTGCACAAACGTTGGCAGAGTCCACAATGACGTTCTCGTGTGAGGGCGGCAAATTGGAAGTGGTCACAACGGAAGATTTCTCGATGCCGACGAATCGTATTCCAGATAACTGCTCCGGTTTGATTAAGGAAGGCGAAGGAACGCTGTATCTGCCACCAGCGGCCATGTCAAGTACGATTACTGTAAATGACGGTGTATTGATGCCGACCGGCGCAATTGCATTAAAGGCACGTTACTTTAAGTTTGAGCCACATGAACGTTTTGCAGGCTCGGCTTGGTGGTTGCCTGCAACAGGCTTGTCTGACTTTGTTACAACGCTTTCAGGTGAACGACAGGCGTGGCCGGATGGAGCAAAAATTGTGCGTTTTGATTCCGGTGTGACCAATAAGATTCAGATTGGTATTACCGGAGATTCGCAGTCTTCTATTGACGGCATTTCGGGTAAGATCGCAAATGTCTTTGACAATGATCTGAATACACAGTTGTTGTGGAATGATTGGCACGACAGCTATGGTACGGGTGATAAATGGCGTCGTAACTACTTCGTCATTGATGCCGGTGAACAAGGTTTCAAGTTCACTGGATATAACGTGGGCACACCAGACAATCTGGATGCATTCTTCTGGAAGTGGTCTGTTGCTGTCGCCAACGACATCTCAAATTGGCGGCCGAATACAGAGCTTTCAACAAAAACTGCTGATGAAGACACGATTTGGCAGACAATTGATGAACGCACCTTCCCGGAAGATAAGACGTTATTCAAGACAAGTGCTTGGATGAATGCGGGTGAATATGCGGCTCGTCGTCAATCAGGCTTCTGGTCTGAATATACAGGCAGCGTGAATCTCGCCTCTGCCTCGGCGGTCTTGGATCTCTCTAAGGCCGTAGGCACTTCTGGAATTCTTCAGGATGAAGTGGAAATGGCTACCGTTTCGGGTGTAGGCACGTTAAAAGTGCCAACATCATTGAAGGTGACTGCCGACACTTTGTCGATGAACACATTACACCTTACGGGAACGGATGTTTTGAAAACACCCATCTCGGTGAAGTCTACAGCTGTAATTTCTACAATCACAATGGATGAGGCTGTTTCTGCGGCATACAATGAAAGTCCTTCCGCAGACTTTGTTTTGATTGAAGGATACACAGGGACGATTGCGCCGACATTAAGCGGAATGCAGGATCCTGGTGATGGTGGCACATGGCAATTAGCTGTGATTGATGGCAATTTACATCTCGGGTTGGCAAATTCGCCTCGTTTCTTGGCCACCACCTTGCTTTCGGAGTCTGAAAATTGGTCTTCGTTGGCATGGACGGATATCTTGGGGAATCCCATTGAGCCAGATTGGGCGGCAGTGGAAGAGATAACAATTAAGATGACTTCCACTTCTCCGGACAAAGTGACGCTTACTTTACCCTCCGGAATTGCTGTGTCGGGCATTGAACGCATCGTTTTTGATTTTGGCGATACGGAGTCCAAGCGAGTCTGTTTGACAGGATCGGGCACTTTGCAGACGAAAGTCCTCGAAATTAAAGGCGAACATCGGGGGACTTTGTTGCCGGATTCGACGACTTTGCTTACGGCAGAAAGTCTGGAAGTAAACGCCCCCGAGTGGGACACTTCTCCAAAATTGTTGGATATGTTTGGGGGAAGCTCGGCTTCGTGGCGAGCTCCGAATGTCCCGATGGGTATTATTGCAAAGACAACGACCGAGGCCATCGCCTCCAAGGTGTTGGGCACTGCATTGATTACAGTCCGCGAAGGAACGTTGAAATTGCGCAAGGAAGAGCAATTTGACAGTATGACGCGTGAACTTCATGTGGCCGCAGGTGCTACATTGGATGTGAATGGGTGTCCCATCTCTAATAACTTAACCTTACAGGGTGGTACATTAACGAATAGTGGTGCAGGGATTGGAACGCATAAACGCCAAAACTATAACATCACTTTGACGGCTGATTCGGTCATCTCTGGTGTTTCAGATTATTACTCTTTGAACAATGGTTATAATGTGCATACGCTCACGTTGAATGGTCATACATTAACGAAGCGTGGCACATGTGCATTTGGTTTCTACAATGCAAACATTGAAGGAGGGGACGGCACAATTGTTGTGGAGGCGGGTACCTTGCGTGTACAGCCACACAATAGCAACGTTCGTACCTTAAAGGATGTTACCTTTGTTGAACAGGGGGGGACGGTTGAGATCTCTGCCCCTGTCACGCTTTCCGGAACTGTGACATTGGACGGAGGCATATGCTCTGCAGCCGTGACTGTAGCAGCGGATTCAAAAGTGCGTGGCACAGGAACAATCGCGGGAGCACTGACATTGAATAGCGGAGCCAAGATTGAAGTATACAGTCTTGCCGAGCCGTTGAAATTGTCTGGGGATTATCCTGCAACGATTACGATGTCCACTATGGAAGGTTTGGAGTATCCTGCAACGGTCGTGCCAATTCTTTCAATTGCTAACGCGACGGAAGCAACACGTCCGTATGTGACGCTTGAAAACTTACCCGGCTCGCGCAAATTGGAGTGGAATGAAGATTACACCGTATTAAATGTAGTACCTCAGGATGCACTTTCAACAGAAACGACAGTGAAAGCGACACTTTCCGGTGATGCGAATTGGTCAACGCTGAATTGGACTGACAGCAATGGCGTAGGGATTAATCCGGATTGGCGTATTGTGACAAATGTCACTTTGACGGCAACGGCCGATGCCATCATCACGCGCGATGTGGCGACAGAGGCGATAACTTCTTTAACAATCGCTGAATCTTCCTTCAAGATTGACTTACAGGGTACAGCACTGTCGGCACTGACGACACTTGCAGCCAATGGTGATGTTTCCTTTGGTCTAGGAATGCTTACCACGATGCCGACCGCATTGTCTGGTGATGCTGAAATTACGTTCTATACGGATGTCGCAACTACGCTTGGAGGTGGAGACACAACGTATGCCTACAATGATTTTACCGGTCGTTGGATCATTGAAGATGGCGCAACCCTGACCATCGGAGGTGAAGGCGGTGGCAAGATGGGGCAGTTGAACTGGAACTCCGCCATCGCAGACAGTGGCCAAATTGAAGTTCGGCAGGGTGGAACGCTCACTTTGGGGACCAATCATGCCTTCGGATGGGCAGACGGTGCCAATCAGCGCAACCGCACCGTTCTTGTAGTTGATGGCGGTCGCGTAGTGTGTGATGCGAATTATGACCAGTATGTGCGCCGCACTTTTGAATTGAAGAATGGTGCAGAGCTCTATTCTTCTGCGACAACGCCAGGGAAAGGCATTTCGTTGGGACGGGACACAAATATCCTTGTCACCGAGGGTGAAGCATCTCTGACAGGTACAATGTTTATTGGATGCGATAGTCAGCACTCCAATCAGCAGAATATACTCAATATTATCGCTCAGCCGGGAGCGACATTAAAGATTCCTGCGAGTATCAATAATGGGGCCAACCAGTCAAATGCCGATGTGGATGTTGAAGATATGAAGTTCTCGGGAGGCGGCACCATTGTCCTGTCGGGAACAACATTGAATTCTTATACAAGAATGCAGGTGGCTGCTGATACCACGTTGCTTGTCAATGGAACGGTTTCTTTCGTGAAACCGATTACCTTTGAGGCAAATGCGATTGTGGGCGGTACAGGGTCGATTGCACCTGTCTCGACCTATTCTTCTACGGCATCGGTTACCTTTAGTGAAGGAACAAAGATCAAGATCGTGGATGAAACAGATCCGCTTTCAATCCAAGTAGGTGCGTATACCACATTTACGCCTCCGTCCGGTGGTATTGGTGTCATTTTCCCGGAAGATATGGTCAGCGGCAACTCGGTGAAGGTGTTGACGTCTACTTCACTTCTTGCAACAAGCGACCTTTCGGTCCCGGATGGGTATACCACAACTGTCGAAACGAGCGGGAGTTGGTATACCTTGGTCTGTTCCAAGACCTCACTTGATCAGTTCCCGACAATCCTTACGGATGTTTCCGGAGAAATGGATTGGGATGCGCTTACCTGGCAGAATGAATCCGGAGCATCTTTGGATTCTTCGCTGATGGATTGGAGTGTCGTTACGACGGCAGTCTTGCGCGTCACCGACAATACAATCTTGACGTTGCCGGAAAATATTGCATCCGGTAATCAGATTGCAACCTTGAAGGTGGAATTTGTTAAGGAGGGCTCCACGTTAACCTTTGCAGGTGCGACCGCGAGTGTACCTGTCATTCAGGTGATTGGTGTGAAATCCGGTCGTTTGGCAACGACAGCAACAGCCTTAACTGCGACCGCTTTGTCGGTTGAGTCAGGTGTTGTTGGATTGGATGTTGCCACGTTGAATGCGATTACCTCACTTTCGGATTCGGTTACTTACACCCTTTATGGTGATGGCACGCTCAATAAGGCATTGCCGGGCACTACACCCGTGACAATTGCTTCCGGCACAGTGAAGCCGAGTGCTGCAAATCAAATTTCTGGTCGTATGGTTACGATTAATTCTGGTGCGACCTTGGATGTCAATGGCTTTGCTCAGGCCTGTACCGTGACGCTTGCCGGCGGTACATTAACCAATACTGGCGCGGCATTAAGTGACCAGAGTGCTTGGCAGACCTATGGTATTACCTTGACGGCAGATTCGACCATCGGTGGCACAGCAGATATGCGTTCGTTGAATACGAATTGGGCTGCGCATACGATTGCATTGGGCAGTCGCACCTTAACCTTAGACAACACTTCTACGCTTTACTGGACAAATGCCTCCATTGAGAATGGCGCAATTCAGGTGGCAAGAGGTACTTTGGATATCGGTTATGGTTGGGATAAGGATAACGGTTGGGCGAAGAAGGAAGCCGAAGCAACCTTGCGAAATGTCACGCTTACGGTCGCAGAGGGCGCAAAGCTAACCTTGAATCGTGGTATGACGATTGAAGGAACCGTTGTGTTCAGTGAAGGGGCAACCTTCAATAAGGATGTGGCCATTATATTGGCTCAACCTGATGGGCAGACGGCATCCTTAACTGTGCCGACCTCTGCGATTACAGGGGAGACCAGAATTGAGGTGGACTCCTTGACTTTGACGGGGACAGCAGCACCTGCTGTGTTGCCAACCTTCACGGGGATAACGGTTAACGTAGGTGAGACCCTTAAGACCGCCATCGCAGGCACTACAACTGCGCGTATTTTGTTGGCGACATTGGAGGGTAATGAACCTGTGGTGAACAATGTGCCAGATGGGTGGCATGTAGAAATCGTAGATAACACCTTGAGTTTGGCGAATAATGCATTCCCAACGCATCTCGTAACGACGTGTACGGGTTCGGTGACTTGGGATGACTTGCCATGGACGAATGCAAGCTCGCAGACTGAGGTGGTCTATGCCGATGTGGATAAGGAATTGGTGACCGCAATTACATTGAAGGTGCAGGGAGATGCTACACTCTTTGTGACTGATATTAAGACGCTCCTCCCGAATGTGGAGACGCTGAATGTGGTCTATGAGACGGCTGATGCGCTTTTGACCTTTGCTGGTGATGCCATTGTGCTGCCTGCGCTTGCCCTTTCGGGTGAAAATGGTTCAATCCATAGCACCGCGACCACTATCGCTATTGATGGAATGACTTCATCGCAAGCTGCAGTGGGGCTCGGTGTCGGCATCTGGAATGTGGTTTCCTGGACGTCGCCGATGCCAACGTTGTATCGCCTCTATGGTAATGGTGAGACCTTGAACAAGGAATTACCAGAAGTCGCAACACCTTTGACGACGTATGGTGACATTACACTTGAAAAGGTGCCGACAGGTTCTGCGGCAATTACAATTGCTTCCGGCAAGTTGACGTTTGAACCTTCCGAATCGGAAGTTACTCTGACTACACCAATCTCCGGAGGTTCGCTGGCTTGTAAGGGTACAACCACCTACACAATCGCAGCAGCGAATCGTTGTGTCGTAACGACATTGGAGATTGGCGCAGAGACTGTGGTAAAGGCAACGGCGCAGAATGCACTTCAGACCACGACAATTACAGGTGAAGGCACCTTAATCGGCGTTGCTTATTTAGTGTCCGGAACGGTCTCTGAAGACTGGACAGGTGTTGTCCGTTTTGAAGATGTGGCATCATACACCTATTTGAATCTTTCAAATTATGGTAATGCACAATCGAAGATTGAGTTAAAGAATCTCGGAACCGCCAACGGTAATGTCTATTTGGTAAATTCCACCTATGAAGTTGCTGCAGACCTGCAGTTGGAAGGTGCCAACTATATCAACAATGGATTCTATGCAAATTCCTACACCTTCTCGGGTGATTTGACAGGCGATGGTTCGTTGACCTGGGGAACATACGGCACTCCGAATGATTGCTATTTCTTCACCGGTGATCTGTCGGGCTTCACGGGAAATCTTACACAATTACGCGCTAATCGTATTGTGTTAGGTAACAATACAAATGTTACGCAAGACGCCCTTACGATTGATGGCACAACCACATGGAATGGTACGTTGACTGCGAATGCAGATCGTTATATTCGTGTGATGGGGTCTGCTATCTTGAGTGGCTCAGGCACTTTGGCTTCGAATGTAACCTTCCAAGCGGAGG
This sequence comes from Kiritimatiellia bacterium, assembly GCA_017531445.1. Taxonomy (GTDB): domain Bacteria; phylum Verrucomicrobiota; class Kiritimatiellia; order RFP12; family DVOR01; genus Spyradenecus. The sequence continues at coordinate 242,974 of JAFXKZ010000002.1, forward strand.
CGACATTGGATGTTACAGCAGGGACGAATCTGACTGTTGCCGAAGGCAAGACGGTTACATTGCCCGAAGCATTGACAGTGAAACTGCCTGTGGATACAGAGATGCCTGTGACAATTCTGTCTACCACCGCATTCGCAGGATCAGAAGGTCTTGATGATTGTGTTGTCACAGTTGAGGGTGCCGAGGGCGCATTCCGTTTACGGAAGACGGCGACAGCACTTCAAGTAGATGAGTTTGAAGAACTCGACACACTCACGATTAATGCCGCAACAGGAACTGCATGGTCATCAATTGCCGAACAGCTTGAAAACTCGAAACAAGCCTTGTCGGCAGATGCGGTATTGACCATCAATTTCGGTGATGGCGATACGCCGGGTTCTTTTGTGTTCGACAATGCCGAAGCGTTAACGTTTGCTTCTGTTGTCGTTACGGGTTCTGCGGGTGGTACGGTGACAAGTAGCGAAGGTGCATTAACCTTTACTTCTTTCACACGCGAATCCGCTTGCACCAATTTGACTGTGGATGCTAAAGTTTTCACCGCGGCATATGGCTCCGGCGCACAGACAATTGATGGGTGGACTTTGGGTATTACGGTTCCTGCAGAAGGTAACGTGACGCTCTCTAACGCCTTCACGGTTAATTCAAATGCCATACTCAAGAAGGTAGGGGCCGGCACATTGTCACTTACTTCAACAAGTAATACACTTCATGGTGGATTAGATGTGAAGTCTGGTACGCTGATTTTGGCTTCTGCAGACAGAGGTATCAAGGGAGATGTCGTTGTTGCACAAGGCGCGACACTTGCGACAACCGCGAATGATGCAATCAACTACAGTGCATCCTCAACGCAGACCATTACCATTAATGGTACGGTTCAGGTTGGCGCAAAGTGGACCATCTTTGCCAATAACAAGATTGTCTTAGGTGCTGGCGCAGTATTGGACACTTACAACAATTATGCCGAGCCATTAGACTTCTTCCGTGCGAACTGCCCGATTATGGTTACGGGTGCGGATGCAATTATTCGTGCTGTGATGTTTAATCACAATAATGACACCTCTCACTCTGTGAAGATAACCTTCGCGGAAGGAGCGTCATTGACCATTGAGGGAAATGTTGAGACTATTCCTGTGACAACCGAATTGGCAGAGGGCGCGACTTCGGCTACATTGGCACTCACGGGGACGAAGACCTCAACTTCGAGGTTGACGGTAGGTAATGGCATCACACTCGCTGGTGATGGCACATGGTCGGGCCCAGCAACCTTCAATGGTGGTAAGATTCAAGTGGTGACCAACCTTGAACAACCTATCACCATTAAGGGCGCAGTGACGGCTTCTCAGCCGATCGAAGTTCTCTTTGATGAGACTGCGGAAGTGCCGGTGAAGGTCTTGGCCTCTACGAACGCCTTGACGGAAGAGATGTTGGCAGTTCGTACAGGTTACTCACGCGTGGTGGAAACAACCACTGAGAGTGAAAGCACCATCTACACCTTGTGCTACGATGAAGCTGATGACACAGACGTGACGGCGATTGCGACCACGATTAACGAAACAGTGGAGTGGTCAGCTTTGGCGTGGACAAACATTGAATCGGGTAATACGATTGACCTTAACACTGTGACGGCAGAAAATATCACGTCGGTCACGCTCAATGTTGCAGAAACGGCAACATTGAGCCTTGCGGATGTGAAGACAGCCTTCCCGAATGCTGTCGTGACAATTAACTACACTGCACAAGGTAAGACATTAACGCTTGCGGGTGAAAGTGTGGTATTGCCGGCGATTACGGTGACAGGTGAGTCGGGCATGCTGAAGACGACGGCGACCTCGCTTGTGATGGATGCCTTGTCTGTTGTGCCCATGGGCTTCGGCTTTGACGTTGCGCTCTTGAATAGTGCGACAACATTGACCGCCTTGCCGACGGCTTACACCCTTTATGGTGATGGCTCGACCTTGACAAAGACCTTGCCAGCTACGGCCACGGTGACTTTGCAAAGTGGTACGATAAAATTGGGTGCGAACAATGTGCTTAATACGGCGAATACGATCATTCTCAATGCGGATGCTACGCTTGACTTGAATGGAAAGGAACATGATGGATCCTTAACATTGAATGGTGGTAAATTGACGAATACAGGAAATGTCATCGGGATGAATTTGCAGCAATTGCGCAATCTCGTCCTGACAGCAGATTCTGAAATTGAAGTCAATGACGGCCATGCGTTCCATTTGATTCATTCGGGCTATGGCGTTCAGACGCTCACCTTGAATGCTCATACCTTAACCAAATCGGGGACTGGCACAATGGCGTGGTGCAATGTTTCTCCAGCCAATGGTACGGTTAAGGTTACGAATGGCACTTTAGAGATGCGTTCGGGCAATAACGGCACGGGGGCAAACAATACGTGTACGCTTACGGCTGTAACGTTGGAAGAGAATGGCGGAGAGATTCAGATTACGCGTAATTATGCACTTGCTAATACCGTAACGCTAAAGGGCGAAATCTCCATTGCTTCTGTGCTTTCGGGTGATGGTGCCTTGAATGTGGCTGCGGGAACACTCACACTTTCGGGCGCAAACACCTACACGGGAGGCACGCAGATTGCTGAAGGCGCGAAGGTGATTGCAACATCCATTGGTACGGGTGAGGTAACCGGTGCCGGTGACATCGAATTGTTGATTAATGCGACAGCGGTTTCAGTCCCCAATATCATCAAGGTCGCTTACACAGGTGCGGCAACGCTTACTGCTTCTGGCGACAATGGTGCTATTGTTGAAAATACGACCAATGTGACTTGGCCGAGTGGTAAACAGTACATCTTTAATGGTGGTACACATGCCTTGACCTTCTATCCCGGTACATTGCCAAATGATAAGTCTACTGAAACTGAAGACTCCGCCTCTATTCAGGTGAAGGCAAACACCACTTTAACCTTGAAGGCGCGCGACTTTGGTGGTTGGACTGGCTCTCACTTTAACAATATTGCCCTTTCGGTAAAGGGTGAAAATGCGAAGGTGATCGCGGCAAGCTTTGACTCTCATCCCGGTTGCTTTGTTGGCCGAGTGTATCTCGCCGATGGTGCAACAATCCAGGGCGGTGATAACAACACGGACGCGATTAACTTCTTTGGTAACGCCGATGATGCAAACATCCATGTCACATCCGGATCTGCTTCTTGGACAAATAAGTTGTGGATTGGCAATGGAGGTGGTGGAAATATCACCAATCTTGGTATTACCGTGGAGGAAGCCGCTTCCTTTGATCTGTCGGCCCTTGTTCAGAACAACAAGGGCATTAAGAAGTGCGGCGCAGGCGCGATGACACTTTCGGGTGAGAACACCTCAACAGGCAGTTTAATTGTGAATGAGGGTACTGCTGTGATTACGGGTGCTTGGGCTGGTGCCACCTCTGTGGCTGCGGATGCAACGCTTACTGGCACTGGCACTATCGGTGGCACATTGACCTTTGCCGAAGGTGCCACGTTCAAGGTTAATCCCTCGGCTGCAAATCCCTTGAAGGTGACTGGGACAATCTCGGGAACGGCGGCGATTGCGTTGGCCGAAACTCAAGAGGTCATTTCAAAGATAGCACTTATTGCTTCGAATGAAACAATTGATCCGGCCAACTTTGGTGCAATCTCGGGTTATACATATGTCGTTGAAACGGTAGATGGCGTCCATACGCTTTATGCAGCAGTTGCCGCTCCGGAAGCATTGACTGCAACGCTCTCAGGCAATGTCGCATGGGCTGACGTACCGTGGATGAGTGATGAATCAATTGCAATTTATCCTGAAACGATGAATGTTTCTCAGGTGACAACGATTACCTTGAATCTTACAGCTGATACCACGCTCACCTTCGGGGATGTACAAGCGACCTTCCCGGCTTTGACGACAGTAAAAGTCAATCCTATGGCAGAGAATCTCACGTTTACTATCGCAGGTGACCGTGTGACCTTGCCAACGGTAACGACAGACTTGTTTGTGCAGCCTACGCCAATGGTCTTCCTTTCAACGGCGACTTCGCTTACAATTGAGAAATTCCAGCCGAAACTCAGTGGTGAGTATGCTGTAGGCATCGGCGTCTCGTTCGTGAACAGTTGCACTGTCGTAAACTTCCCGACAACTTATCGTCTCTTTGGCGATGGATCGGTATTGACCAAGCAGGTCTCGGCGAATGCGAGCGGCATTCAATTGGCTGGCGGCATCGTCAAGATTGCAAATAGCGACATCTTGCAGTCGCGTCCGCTCTTTGTGGAGCAAGGGGCAACGTTTGACCTCAATGGTAATACGCATCTCGGGTCACTCACCTTAAATGGTGGTAAGCTGACGAATACAGGAAATGCAATTGGTACGAATGAACAGCAATTGCGTAATCTCGTCCTGACAGCGGATTCTGAAGTTGAAGTCAATGAAGGTCATGTATTCCACTTGATTGATGGTAGTTACGCATTACAGACGCTCACCTTGAATGATCATACCTTAACCAAGTCGGGAACAGGCAAGATGCAGTGGTGTAATGTTTCACCGGATGGTGGCACAATTACAGTTACTGGCGGCATCCTCCTGATGCGAGCCGGCGGTCAGGCAGAGAATGGGACAGACCGTGCTGCTGACACCTGTACGCTTACGGCTGTAACGTTGGAAGAGAATGGCGGCGAGATTCAGATTACGCGTAATTATGCACTTGCCGATACCGTAACACTCAAGGGTGACATTTCTATCGCTTCGGTGCTTTCGGGTGACGGAGCCTTGAATGTTGCCACCGGGTCGACTACCCTCTCGGGTGCGAACACTTACACGGGTAACACAACGATTACTGAAGGTGCAACCCTGAAGGTGACGACGAAGGATGCCCTTGGTTCCACGCGTAATGCTAGCGGACAGATCGCACTCGGTAATACGACCCTCACAGGAGCAGGCTCTCTGGAGCTCGCCTTCGCTGATGCCGAAGCATCTTTGGAAATGATTGGGAATGGCGGCACCTTTACTGGTGACATCATTGTGACGGGCGGCACCTTGAAATTCCCGAATGCTTCGGGAGGTTCAGGTCCTGTTCATGGCCGTGTGATTACGGTCACAGGCGCGAATGCAGTTTTGACGACGGGTACCAATAGCGATGCGACGGGTTGGAATGTCTCCGGTCGTCAAAAGTTGGTCTTGGCGGATGGTGCTCAATTCAAGGTCTATAAGCGTGACACCTTCAAGACGCCGCTTGAAATGACAGGTGCCAGCGTGATCTTAATGAATGGTGCAAACGATGGTGGCCGAGGATTAGATTGGTATCAATCACCATCGTTAACCGTGAAGGCAGAAACAGGTGCCACGGCTGAATCCCCCACGGAATCGTTTATCACGGTGGCTGCTGATGCAACTGCGAATGACCAAAAGATCAATATTCGTGATGATAATGGCAATGCCCGTTGTTCAATTCCCGCAAATGTTGAAGCGAATGCCCGCTTGACGATTGATGCCCATCTCTATGGTGATGATATTGTTAAAACGGGCGAAGGCGAATTGGTATTGACCAATGCCACAAACGCTTATAATGCAACGACAATCAACGGCGGTACGTTGACCGTAACGGGTGCAACCGGAACGGGTGCTACCACCATGGCTGTGGGGACAACCTTGCGTGGCACAGGCACAGTGAAGGGCGCACTTACCTTTACAAATACCTTGGCAGAGGACGGGACAACCGTATCGGCTATGCCGACCTTGATTGTTGATGCGGCTTCGGATGCGGATCCCGCCTTGACTGTGAATGGTGCAATCACTGGAAAGGTCTCCGTGCGCTTTACGACCGCGATTACCACGCAAGCCTTGGTGCCTGTGTTGCATTCGTCGCAAGCAATTGAACCTGAAAACTTCATGATGGAAACCGCATTACCAGAAGGTTATGCACTCCAGGTGATTGAAGACGAAGGTCTTTATACGCTTGCCGTGGCAAAGGAAAACTTCCAGATTTATACAGAACTTCATGCTACGGTGACGGAAAACGCAGCTTGGACAGCCCTTTCATGGACGGATGGCGAGGGCAACGCTGTTGAATCCGGCGATATTGCCTGGAGCCTTGTCGAAACCGTTGTTCTGACAGCGGAGAATGGCGCAGTTGTTACTATGGATGTGGCACTCCCTGTTCTGACAGCACTCACAATTGAGGGCGGCTCATTGACCTTGCAGAATCATTTGGAAACAAAACTCTCTGCAAGCACTGCGTTGGCTGTGAATAATGGTGCTTCCATCAAATTGGTTGATGTTTATGCGGCTTCTGCAAACATAACACCTACTGGCACAGGTGCAATTACATGGGCACCCGTGGAAGCGGTCACGCATACAGGGAAGTTTACCCTTCCGGCAACGATTTCTTTCATCACAGAAGGCGATCTCACCTTAAATAATACCGGCAACGTATTTAATGGTTCGTTGACGGTGGCTTCGGGTACGCTCACCTTGGCGACCGCATCGCAAGGTTTGGCAGGTGATTTGACTGTCGCGTCTGGCGCTACGCTTGTTGGAAGCTCAAATGATGCTCCGACATATAGCAAGTCAACGACAATCACAGTTAATGGCACCTTGCGCTTGGCAGAAGGTATTCGTTGGACGATTGGTGATGATAACACCTTGAATCCGATGGTATTGGGTGGTGGCGCACGTCTGGAAGGCACAGGGAATACGCCGCTTAATTGCCAGACAACGGCCTTTGACTTCTTCAATAACAATGCGACCTTGAAGGTGACTGGCAAAAATGCTGTTATTGCAGGCCTGATGGGTGCACATACTGGAGGAGCCGAAAAGACGTTGAATGTCACCTTTACCGACGGCGCATCGCTCATATTGGAAGGTGGCGTTGTTGCGAATGCGTATTCCATCAATACCGCGCTTGAGGAAGGCGCCGCCGCAGCAACTTTGACAATCACAGGCGAAAAAGCTGCCACTGGCACACTTACGATCGGTGCAGGGATCACGTTAACGGGGACAGGTTCATGGGCCGGCACGCTCGCCTTCACTGAAGGCGCTACGCTTGCAGTGGTCGATCCCGACGAGGTGCTCTCTGTAACGGGTGCTATTACAGGCGCAGCTGCGGTTATCCTGCCGGAGGGTGTGGTCGCACCTGAAGGAGAGGAACGTCTGACGGTTCTCTTCACGGAAAGCACTGCTTCAACAGTGTCCTTTACCTATGGTGATGGCTCTACTCACATTGTTGTTCCAGAAGCAACGGAGGGAGGCGTTAATTACAACTTGGTGCGCAAGCCTACATACTCAGCCTTGTCGGCGACGGTGACAGGAAATGCCAACTGGTCTGAATTGATTTGGATGGCAGGTGAGACAGAGGTTACAAATCCCGTGTGGGGAGCCGTTACGGCGGTGACTTTGACGGCGGAAGCGGATGCTACGGTGACGCGCGATGTAGCGACACTTTCCCTCGCTTCGCTCACGGTGGCGGATTCGGAATACGCCTTGACGCTCTCAGGCACAACATTGCCTGCGGCAGCAACCCTTATGGTGGATGGCAATGTTTGCCTGGGTGAAGGTGTCGTAACAGTGATGCCGAATTTGCGTGGTGCGGGTACGCTGACCTTCATGGGTGGTGAGATTATTTCAAGGCTCGCAGGTAATGCTGACACAAGTTACGCTTATAATGATTTCACTGGTCGTTGGATTCTTGAAAATGGCACAACGATGCGTATCCGTGGCGGGGGAGCCCAGATGGGGCAGCTCAACTGGAATTCCACCGTGGAAGATAGCGGTCAGATTGAAGTGCGTCAGGGTGCTCGCCTCGTGCTTGAAGCTCAAAACGTCTTCGGTTGGGGTGCAGTGAATGACCTCCATCAGCGTAAGGTCTTGGTTGTAGATGGTGGCGAGGTTGAAATCTCCGCTGTTGAAAACTACATCCGCCGTACGATTGAGTTGAAGAATGGTGCTACCTTGGCATGTCCTGCTACGAATAGTACTGTTTACTTCTCGCGTGGTGCTACAATTGAAGTCACTGAAGGTGAAGCAACCATTTCTGGTATGTTGAATATCAGCTGTGATAATGCTGGTAATTCCGTTGGTAAGGGGGCAACGATTCGTGTGGATGAAGGCGCCACGCTCAATCTCCCTGGCTCAATCGCTTATGGTAAGAATGGTAAAACCTTCGCCTTGACCTACACGGGTGGTGGTACGGTGAACGTTACCGGTGAGAACTCCTATCATACCTACACTGAAACAATTGTGGATGAGGGCATGACCTTCATTATGAGTGGCTCCCATATCGCTCCTGACGAAAATACACTCAAGCCTTATACGATTAAGGCGGGAGCAACGCTCGCAGGTTCGGGTACGATTAATGGTGCGGTGACCTTTAATGAGGGTGCAGTTGTGGTGGCCGATGGTCAGGCTTTGACCTTGGGCGCTGTGACTTCTGTAAATACCTTCGTTGAGGTGACGGCATCGTTGGCGACTGCTGATGATGCGGTGACGGCCTTCACTGCTACGAGTGCACTGGATGTCAATCAGTACGCAGTGGCGCCTGAATATGCGCTTGAAGTGGTGCCTGCTACAGAGGGTGAAACAACGACCTATGCCTTGGTGGTGAAGCGCGCAAGCTTCGTGACCTTGACGGGTACGGAAGATTTCGCGGCTGAAACACAGCAGGTCGTTCGCGACATCGTGATTGATGCCTTGAAGGCTGAGTCGGTGACGGAAGGCGCATATGCTGTTGATGTGGAAGTTTACACGAAGGGTAGCGAGACACCTAAGACGCCGACGGCGGATGAGGTGGATGCGCTCGTGGGTTGCTTCATCAACGTGGAAACCGTGGAAGTGAATACAGAAACGAATACCGCGAAGGTGAAAATCGCCTATGAATTCGGTCTTGCAGACGTAACGGTTGATGCCAATCTCAATGTCATTTTCAAGGCATTGGTGGAACGTATTGATGAAGCGCGTAATGATGAACGGGGTTTGGCAGATTATGCCGACGGCGTAACGTTCTCGATTACGGATACGCTTTCCGGCGAAGTCTGGGATATCGCCGACGAAAATGTGGAAGCACCGCAAGATGAGGTAGGTGCAGTTTATCTGATGTTGCCGGATGCTTATGAAGTGGAAGGACAACAACGGTCGGTCCTGACCAACTTCATCGGCACGCGTAAATTCAAGGTGCGTGTAAAACGTTAATGCCGTTCGGCTTGTTCCATTCAGCGGCTTCACGTAACGACGTGAAGCCGCTGTGTTTTAAGTTTATGGCTTCTGTGTTGATAGCAGGTTGAACGCGTTGCTTCAGACAAATTTGGTGTACATGAGTTGAGTGACGCCGTTATTCATTGTTCAATATCGCCGAAAGCGTCCTGAAGCATGGGCGACTTTGCAACTGAACACTGCCGGGATTGAACGGCCGTTTCGCCGAAGTTCAAAATGCACATCCCGAAGTTGATTACCTAAGTAGCGTGGGAGGTCAAAAAAAGAAGCCGCACACTTGCGTATGTGGCCATAAGAGAATGAAGCAAAACGTGGGGAAATCAGAGTAGAATTTCTGCAATTCCGGGATCTTTCGTACGGAGCTCTTCCGGTGTGAGACCGTCAAGCTCGTGAGGAAACACAATCCATTCATTGCGAGCCTGCACAAAATAGTCGGGCGCAAACGACACTTGGCTTGCTTCCGGTTTCCAGTAGACCATCGCAAAACGCACATCGGCATGAGAAAGGCGTTTTCTTACAGCTTCTGCAGTTTTTCCAGAGTCAAACACATCATCCACAACCAAGATTTTGGCCTTGGGGCGAATGGTTTCAAGCAAGGCCTCCGCATTTTGAAAAACAACCGTATCTGTGCGTGTTCCGATGCCGGCATAAGAGGAACATTTAATTACTGCATGAGCAAGAGGCCTTCCGAGGAATGCAAAAACTTCACTCATAATGACTCCCGGTTGAGCACCGCCGCGCCAAAGTGCAAGGAGCAATTCCGGTTGCCAGAGAGGGTCATCGAAAACTTTTTTGGCAAGGCGGATACAATCGCGTTGAAAAGCATCCGCAGAAAGATAATGTTTCATAAAAGGGTATTCAGTAGGCGCGTTGTACTGCAATGGAAAGATCGCGATCGACAGATTCCATCATCCGCAAAATAGCGTAGAGGGCAATCGGCAAGGTAATAAAAATGCCGATGCCGAAACAGAATAATCCGGCAAAAGCGAGTAACCCCAAAAGGTAAAGTTGTATCGCAGCCGCCGGGGAAAGCATGGTGAAATGATAGGTGGCTTTGAGCGCAATAGGGAGGGTAAGGTCGTAACGGTCAGCCATCAGCAGAGACAACCAAACGGGTTGTAGAATCAGCCAGGCAGCAGGAACGCCAAAGATTGGATTCTGAAGATTGGGCAGGACGACAATCAACCATAAAAGCAATCCCAACCAAAAAGCAGAGGAAACGCGGCGCGTACCACGGAAACGCTGCATCATCTGTAATTGTAAGGTAATGGGATCACAACCCTCTTTTGGCGCAAGATGCAGAAGATACATGAGTGCACCGACTCCCGTAAAAAGTCCGGTAATCGCCGCAAGAAGGAAGAGGGCAGCTGCGAGCACTTCGCCCAGAGGATCGCGCATAAAATGGCGATAGCCGTCTTGAAGAAAAGAAATCATAGGGTTGATAGCTTATAAGTATAGGTAATGAATAAGGACGCTTTGGGGAAACAATCAGAGCTGCCAATCCAATTCATCATTGCCGATCGGCAAAGTGATGCGGTTGATGGGATAACCGTCTTCACCAACGCGGCTTGCGGAAGCAGGCAATTCCGTGGGGGCCTGACGTTTCGGCTTGAGCGTTACTTCAGGTGCAGTTTTCGCGGTATCGGCAGGAGGGGTGGGGGGGGCTTCTTGCACAAGGGGCGGTTGCGCCTGTTGTGATTTCAGTTCCGCCATTTGCTGCTCGGCCTTGCGACGTGCTTCTGATTCACGCTGAATGGAAGCTTCAGCAGATTTGAGTTGTGCGCGTATCGCCTCAAGCTCTTTTTGGGCTTCCGTGTCGGGGATAGCTTGAGCAGGTACTGCGCTCGGTGCTCCTTCGGCTGCACGCGCCTTCGCCTCTTGGAGTCGGATTTCAAGAAGACGATCATTTAAGCGTTCATTCATTGCCATGGAGCGTTGCATCAACCAAATCACCATACCGCAAATCATTGCCACGATAATGACCACTGAAAGCGCGATTACGACCACCGGGGTGTTACTGTTTTTGGCTTCCATTTTCTGTCTCCTTCACTTTCCGCAGACGGAGTTGCCCGCAAGCAGCATCGGCTTGTTTCCCGCGACTGCGGCGCATGGTTGTATGAATACCGGCTTTAAGTAAAGCATCTAAAAAGACGAGGCAGTCGGCATGTGAGGGCGTTTCTCCATCAAACTCTGCCACCGGACTGAGCGGAATAAGATTCACGCGCGCCTTACGATTACGCAACAAACGGATCAATTCGGCTGCATGGGTCGGTCGGTCGTTGAAGTGCTTTACCAGCGTATACTCGTAAGTAATGATACGTCCTGTAGCGGCGGTGTAGGCATCACATGCCGAAAGTAATGCTGCAATATTCCATCGACGATTGACCGGCATCAATTGGGAGCGCAATACATCATTGGGCGCGTGCAGCGAAACGGAAAGTTCAAACTGCACCCCTTCTTCGGCCAAACGCTGGATGCCCGGCACGATACCACACGTCGACAACGTAATATGTCGCGCTCCGATATTGATGCCTTGCTGGCAGTTGAGAATGCGCAACGCACGCAAGACGGCATCGTAATTGACAAAGGGTTCTCCCATGCCCATGACGACAATGTTGTTTGGGTATTGCCCCATTTCACGTGCCAAAACCATGACCTCTGCCACGATTTCTTCGGCAGACAACGAGCGTACACATCCCAATTGTCCACTGGCGCAGAATGCACAATGCATATCGCAACCCACTTGAGACGAAATGCACTGTGTCACACGACCATCGGCCGGTATCCAGACCGTTTCAATTTGTTCGCCGTCATCTGCTTCCAAAAGAAACTTTGTTACACCATCAGTACCGGAGGGTGTGCGGGTGACTTCCCGTAATGTCGTAAGCGGAGCATCTTTGGTTAACTTTTCACGCATCGCCGCAGGAAGTGTGGTCAATTCCGACCAATCCCGTATGCGATCCTTATACAATCCCAACAAGATTTGCTTGGAACGGAATGCAGGAAAACCTGCATTTTTACAAAAGGTTGACCAATCTTCCGGCAACATAGCATAGGCAGAAGTCGGCATTTTCAACGCTCCTCGTTATCTGTGACGACAATTTGCCGTCCATGAATCGCCCTGCGTAATGTGAGCGCATCCGCATAAGCGACACCGGAACCGCACGGAAGTCCAAAAGCCAAACGCATGAGACGCACAGGAAAAGGTTTCAGCATCTCTGCGATATATGCAGCGGTGGCATCTCCCTCCAAGTCGGTTGAAAGTGCAAGAAGCACCTCTTGAATCCCTTCGTGCTGGACGCGATGAACCAGTGCGGTTATGCGCAATTCGCTGACACCCGTTTGGCGACCCGGAGAAAGCTTCCCCAACAAGGCATGATAACGTCCTCTAAAAGCACCGGAGGCTTCCAACGTATAAATGTCTGCCGGATCCTCCACGACACAGAGCAAGTGCTCCTCGCGATCTGCTCTAGTACAAAGCGGACAGGGGTCGACATCCCGTTCTGTAAAACCACCACAGACCGAGCAAGTGCAAATCTGCTCCCGGGCTTTTTGCAGAGCCTGCATCAATGTGTCAAGCAGCGTTTCAGGGCGGCGCACCAATGCCAAAGCCGCGCGCTCGGAACTCCGTCGCCCGAATCCCGGCAAGCTGGCGAGTGCATGAATCAAATTGTCCAGGGCAGGAAGCATAGAGCGTATTAACGGCCAAACGTCAAGTTGCCGTCTTTCATCATTTGCTGCATTGCCTGCTGGGTCTGCTGCTTCACGTTGCTGATGGCAGCATTAAAGACGGTTTTCAACATTGTTTCAAAGCGTTCAGTCTTCCCGGCTTTCACTTCGGCAAGCGCATCATCTGTCAGCTTGAACTGGGTAACTGTGAAGTCACCCTTTACAGTTACGCTGATTCCGCCATTGGTATGCGTATAGGAAATCTGATCGATTTCCGCCTGAACTTTCTTGGCTTCTTTTCGCATCTGCATGGCTTGCTTTACTTGATCGATCATACTCATGGTATCAATATCCTTTCGTTCTGCCTGCGTTATACTAAAATCCGTCCTCCGAACGTTTTTAACGCATGATTCACAATTTCGTCAATGTATTGCCCATTTGAATTTGTCAACGGCTCGACTACTGTAGGCGGGATCGTCGGCTCCCCGGCTGATAACGGTGTGACATCCATCAGACAAGGCGCGTATTGTTCCTCCTCTTCCAGTGGATCCAAGTCGGCCGCATCGGGAATGGTTTGAACAATCGCGGTTGGCGGTGGTAAAGAGGGTGTCGGCGATTCAGATGCCATTTGCGGCGTCTTTGTCACCAATGCGGCGCCCGATTGCGCCGCGGGGGCGGCTGCCATTCCTTGCGGAGCAGCAGCCGCCAAACGTCGAATAACAGACTCTTTCAAGGCTGTAAGGCGTCTTAACACTTCGTCCAATGAGACCGTCTTTGCTGCACGGGCGCAACGAATCAGCGTCATTTCAACAAGCGTCCTCACCGAAAGCACGGAGCGTAATCGATTCTCCATTTCAGAAAGATGACCGGTAATTTCCACAATACGCTGTGGTGTAACCAATCGTGCTTGTGCTTCCAAAACCGTCAATTGTTCGGTTGTTACATCCTGTTTGGCGAGTTCTTTTCCGGCTTGTTGGTAAACAAGCAAGTTGCGGAAGTGCCAAAGCAATTCTGCCGTGAAACGGCGCATATCTTTGCCGGATGATTCAAAGGCATTCACGGCTTTAAGGATCGAAGGGATATCGCCTTCAAGGATATTTCCTGCAAGTGCTTCAAGCGCACTCCTGGAAATCAAACCGAAAACGGCGAGCACGTCTTCTTCTGTCAGGTCGTTTCCTTTGAAGGCAATCAGCTGATCCAGCGCGGAAAGTGCATCACGAAGTCCACCGTTTGAGCCACGCGCGATGGCCAACAACGCATCATCCGTAACCGAGATTCCTTCGGCATTGCAAATAAAGCGCAACCGACGAACAATGTCGCCTGTAGAGATTCTCCGCAGGTCAAAGCGTTGGCAACGGCTGATAATCGTGGGCAAAACTTTATCGCCCTCGGTCGTTGCAAAAATGAATTTGACATAGGCCGGAGGTTCTTCAAGTGTCTTGAGAAGTGCGTTGAAAGCTTCTTTCGTTAGCATATGCACTTCGTCAAGAATGAAGATCTTGAATCGGCTGTGAGTCGGGGCGAATTGGACCTGATCCAAAACTCCGTGGATATCCGACACTTTGTTATTGGACGCAGCATCCAGTTCTACCACATCCATATCCATGCCGGAGGCGATACCTTTGCAATTAACACACTCGCCACAGGGTTGCATCGTCGGCCCTTTTTCACAATTCAGTGCCATGGCAAAGATTCGCGAAAGGGTTGTTTTTCCAATGCCACGCGGCCCGATGAAAAGATACGCATGCGCGATACGTTCCTGTTCAATCGCGTGTGCAAGTGTACGGGTGACGTGGTCTTGTCCAACCACATCGTCAAAGGTTTTCGGGCGCCACTTGCGAGCTAAAACTTCGTAAGCCATAAAATGGTGTCAAACAAGGTTACCGCGCCATCAATGCGGCCACGAGACGATTGAACTTGGCCGGATCGGGAGGGAGCGTGCCTTCGGCCAGACAGGCTTGTCCATACAACAGATCAATCGTATCGCTCCGCTGTGCTTCATCCGTCATTCCGGAGAGCGACTTGATTAAGGTGTGGTCGGGATTCAATTCCAAAATCCGCTTGTCTTCGGGGACATTTTGCCCCATTGCTTCCAACATACGGCGCATTGCCGGGCTGAGCGCAGAGGGATCTTGCACCAAACAACAGGGCGAATCGGTCAGGCGTGACGTGAGACGCACCTCTTTTACCGTCGCCTCCAACTGCTTCGTAATCGTCTCCAGAAGCGGCTGAAGCGTCTTGCTTGTTTCATCGAGCGTCTTCTTTTCCGATTCGTCAGCCAAATCAAGATCACCCTTATCGGCAAAGACAATCGGCGTTTTGTCATACTCATAGAAATCAGCTGCAATGAATTGATCCACAGGCGTGGTCAAGAAGAGCACGTCATATCCTTTTGCCTTCAGTTGTTCAAGACAAGGCGACTGCTGAGCGGCTTGCAGAGAATCTGCAGTAAGCATATAGATGGATTTCTGCCCTTCGGCCATGGCAGTTTTGTAATCTTTAAGGGAAGTGTATTTCCCATCCTTCAAGTTTCTGAAACGGAGCAACTCGGTAATTTTTTCGCGGTTTTCCCAGTCAGAGTGATACCCTTCTTTGAGGAAATCACCCAAGGCCGTTGTGAATGTTTCGTATTGTTCCGGCTGTTCTTTTGCCATCTCGGCGAGGGCTTTCAAAATACGATTGGTGACATCCGAACGGATTTTTCGGATGATTGCATCGTCTTGAAGCATTTCACGCGAGACATTGAGCGGAAGATCGCTGCTGTCAACAACGCCTTTAAGGAAGCGCAACCACGAGGGTGTAAGTGCTTCAATCTCATCACCGATGAAAACATTGCGTACATAGAGCGAAAGACCATGCTTGTTTCCGGGCATCATCATTTCCATGCCCACGGTCTTCGGCAGGAAGAGCAGTGCCCGATACTCCAATGTGCCTTCAGCTGCGATGTGCAACGTCTTCAAAGGTTCGCCTGTGCCATGCAACGTCTGACGATAGAAGGCTTCATACTCTTCTTGCTTCACATCGTTTTTCGACCGCTTCCAGAGTGCGACCATGGTATTGAGCGGTTTGGCCTCCTCGGCAGCTTTATCCGCCGCAGCTTTCTCATCTTTTGCCGGTTCTGTATCTTCCTCATGCAGATAAATTGGGTAGGCGATAAAGTCGGAATAACGGCGGACAAGATCTTTTAACGTCCAACCGGTTGCAAATTGTTCCTGATCGGGACGCAAATGGAGAGTAATGGAGGTGCCGGGCGTTGTGCGCGATCCTTCATCCATTGTATATTCGCCATCTCCAGCACTCATCCACTTCACAGGAGTTTGACCTTCTCCCCGACGCAAAGAATCCACGGTGACACCATCTGCTACCATAAAGGCAGCATAGAAACCCACACCGAACTTACCAATCAATTCAGGAATATTGGTCTCTTTTCCTTCTTTCAGTGCTTCGGCAAATGCCTTGGATCCGCTCTTGGCAATAGTGCCGAGAGCATCTTCCATCTCCTGCGCATTCATACCGATACCGTTATCTTCAATCGTCAAGGTATGCGCTGTGGCATCTGCCGTTAAACGGATCGTCCATTCGGGAGCTTCCGGGGCAATGGTTGCATCCGTCAATGCCAAATATTTCGCGCGATCAATCGCATCGCTGGCATTGGAAATCAATTCACGCAAAAAGATTTCTTTCTTGGAATAAAGCGAATGAATCACCAAATCCAACATCTGACGGATTTCGGCCTTAAATGCACATGTCTTTGCCATAGATTGTATTCCTTATCTAAATTGAAAGAATAGTATACCATAAATCCGTGCTTTTCACCCACGGTCTGTTGTGTGAATATTCATGAAGCAATACTTGCCATCCTGCAGGTTTGAGAGGCGAACAGGGCGCAAGAATGTATCAGCCTTGAGAGGGCGATACACCACTATTATCCGATGCTTGACCACAAAAAGATCAGACGGCACAGAGATCTCAATGGCAGGTCACCTCATTGTCATTGGGATGCGTAATAACTTTGGGCGACATTGCCCGTCAACATCGCCCATGTCGCAAGGGTAACATCGCCGACATTGAGGAGCAAAACCGGCGATGTTCCATTTGGGATTGCACCAACCGGAACATTACTCCCTCCGGGCGATAAAACAAAGGCTGTCAGGAAATCTGATATCCGGCCTCTAAAATGAAGGCTTTATCTTGTGCAACGCTTCGCCCGAGAGTCGTCAACAGATCGCCCTCAATCGCCGCATTGATTCCAATACTCAAAGCTGAGGCAAACGTTTCTTCCGAAAGACGTGCGCGTCCGCCGGCGAAACGGAGATACGCTGTGGGGTGAATCAAGCGGAAAAGTGCGATTGTCCGGAGAATCTCACGCTCGGAAATCAATGGGGTTGCTTCCAAAGGTGTTCCCGGAATCGGAGACAGGATATTGATCGGAATAGAGGAAACGTCCAATTCACGCAAGGCAAAGGCAAGGTCTATCCGATCGGATTCGCTTTCTCCCATGCCGATAATTCCTCCGGAACAGATACTTAAACCCGCCTCACGGGCGGCTTTAAGCGTGGCGATTTTATCCGCAAGCGTATGCGTTGTGCAGAGTCGGGGAAAGTGCTTCGGCGAAGCTTCAAGATTGCAGTGATATCTTGAAACACCCGCTTCAGCGAGTTGTCGCATCTCCGGAAGTGTCAGCAATCCAAGGGAGGCACAGAGTTCAAGCGATGTCGCTTGGCGTAAACAACGAAAAAGTTTGCACACCGCCTCCAATTCTTTTTGCGTTGCTTTACGGCCGCTGTTGACGATTGAAAACCGGCGAATGCCCTGCGCCTCATTGGCCTTGGCGTGACGCAAGCATTCTTCAGGCGAAATGACATCGTGCACTTCACAGGCCGTTTGATGATGTGCCGATTGTGCACACCACTTGCAATCTTCCGAACATTTACCGCACTTTCCGGTGACAATTGAACACATATCAAAGCTGGCAGAAGCAAAGGCGCGGGTAAGCCGCTTGGCTTCTGCAAACAGTTCGTCATCCGGACGCAAGGCCCAGAGGGCAATTTCGGCGGGTAAATAACAGGGAGGCTTCATAAACCGTTCTCAAAGTGCCGTTGGAGCTGCTTGTGGAGGGGGTGAAGGAGGGCGGCGTCCAGGAGGAATCATCTGATTGCTCGTTGCCGTAAACACTTCATTTACAAGGATCGTGAAATCTTCGACATCCGTTCCGGTAAGCCCCATAGAGGTGGCAATCGCATCTAAAAGTGCGGATCGTTCCATCTCACGCATATCATGAAGTTCCCGGAATGTTTCATGCATTTGATCGCGAAGAGCTTCAGGAGGCTGTTCGCCGGATTCTATATACGCCATCATTTCCATTTGGAGCTGTCCCTGACGGGCCAGAGCGGCTGTAAACCGTGCATGAACACCTTGTGCTTCAATAGGAAGCAGCGAGGTGTCAATCGAGTCCAGAAATGTCACACGCGCTGTACGTGTTTGTTCAATCATATCCACGAATTGCTTGCGTCGCTCCATCTCTGCTGCATAACGCTCCGGATCGGTCTGGCGCAATTCCTCCATCCGTTCTTGCCAAGAAAGACGCCGACGTGCAGGCTCTTCCGTCGGCGGCGGTTCGGATTCTGCAGAAAGCGACGTCTGCATCACCGTCTGTTCCGTTTTAAGCCGTTGATTCTCGGCTTTCAGCGCATCAACTTCAGAGATTGCCTTTGCCAAAGCCAGTGAATCGGCCGCATCGCGCAACGCAATTGTCTTCGTTTTTTCCGGGGAGGGGAGCACCTCTACAATTGGCGTGGAAGTCAAGCGTCCAATGGCAAACCCGGAACCTGCAACGGCAATTAAAAGGAGAAGACGGAGAAAAAAGGAAGTATTTGGTTTCATTGAAGTAACGTATTCAGGCGGTATGATGTGTGCGTGCTTGCCACCAACGGATGATTCGCAGGAAAAGTCCATAGACAAAGAGAAAGATTACCGGTAGAGAAACAAGCCCTTGCAAGGTTGCATTATGAACATGTTGATGCGTAAATGCCGTTGCCGCAGCAGGTGAGAGTTGCAATTGAAAGAGAAGATCAATTACTAACGCGAAAATAAGGCCACATCCGATAATAGCCAGAAGATAGAGAAAAACCGTGCGCCATCCGAGTGCTTTTCCGAGAATAAGCACAGCACCAAGGTGCGTAGTCGGCGCACAGGTCATGAAAAGAAACGCAGCGCCTGGAGAAAGACCGCCTGCAATCAATCCGGCAGCGATGGGAACAATCGCAAGCGAACAGGCATATGTCGGCAATCCGATGAGAATCGCCAGGCCATAGGCCAACCAAAGCGGTGTCTCTGTCAAAAGGTTGGCCGGCATGAACGTTGCTATCACTGCTGCGATAAGAATGCCCACCAGAAGGAAAGGGGCGATCTCCCCCGGAAGATGGATGAAGGCATAATGAAAGGCATCTTGCAATCGTTTTTTACGTGTGGTGAATTCGTGGTGATGCATTTCACCATGGTTGTGAGGGTGTTGATGATCGTGATGATGGCAGGCACAGACAGCTGCGCATTCTTCCTGCAGATGTTCAGTTTCTTGAGCGGGAGGTTGTGCAATGCCGAACCAACGTACGAGCGCACCGGCGGCAAGTCCGGAGAAAAATGCTCCTAAAAACCGAAGCAGGGTAAAGAGCGGACCGAGCAACGGAAGCGAGACAAGAAGTGCGTCTGTCCCGGATTGCGGCGTAGAGGCCAGAAAGGCACACACCGGTGCTTTTCTGGCTCCGCTGCGTCTGAGTGCCAAAGCCACCAGCAAAACGCCGCAGGAACAAACCGGTAAAGGCAAGCCCATCACGGAAGCTTTTAGAACCGGTATCCAGCCCGCACCACCCAAGTGCTTGCGAATCCAACGTTCGGAAAGGAAATAGGAGCACAGAAATGCCAGAAAAAAGCCTGCCAAAAGCCAAGGCGACATTTCTAACCAGAGATCGTAAAAATGATGTAGGAAGTGGTGAAGCATCGGTTCAAAATCGGTATCAGTTATTTGAAAGCGAGCCGAGCCGTTTTGCCAATTGCGGCAAACCGGGATCACGTGCCCCAAAGATGGCAAGCGCGGTATCCGGAACAGCGAATAAGCGTAAGAGACGTTCGGCCTCCGCGAGATCTGCAACTTGACGTACCGGACATTTCCCATCAAGTCGTTGAAATAGCGCATCACTGTTGATTGAGCGGTCGGCAGTGCCTCCGGCATCGTAAACAGGCAAGAGCAGGAGCTGATCGCAAGGACGCACCACCGAAGCGAACATCTCCGCCAAGCCTGTCAACATTTTACGTAAAGGCGCATACCCGTGTGGTCGCCAAACACCAAAGACGCCCTTTGGGAAAACTTGTGTGAGCGTCGTCCATGCGGCAGCTAATTTTTCAATATTATGGGCATAATCATCAATTACGCAGGCCCCATTACAGATTCCGGTTCGTTCAAGACGTCGGCGGATTCCGCGAAAAGTGGAGAGAGCCGCCACCAAATCAGTTTCATTACACCCCAAAGCTTTTGCCATTTCAAGAGCAACTTTAATGTTGGCGACGTTGTGTGCGCCGGGCATCGGCAAACAACACGTATGTCCACGCCAAACAAATCGCGCTTCCCAGCCATTGCTTTCCGGAACAGGCTCGGGAGGATTCCCACGGGCATCAATTACGATGCCGCTGGCTTTTTCGCGAAAAGCATCGAAAAGGGCTTCTGCTTCTGCTTTCGGGAAATGATCGCCGGAGGCATTGGTAATAATGACATCTGTTGGAACAAGTGCCATAAGTGAGCGATCCGACTCATCAGCCTCGGCAATAAAATAGCCCGTCTGCTGGGAGGAAGTACGGACAGAGCCAATACGTGCACCATTCATATCAAGACCGGAGATCTCTGCGCCGTTGACGATGGAAGGATCTTTTCCGCAAAACGTGAGGAGATGACCGAGCATTGCCGTCACAGAGGATTTACCGCACGTTCCTGTAATTGCGATAAAACGATGCCCTTTGGAGAGTTCGGCGAGAGCTTCACTCCGATGTAACAGCGGCACGTTCAATTCCCGCGCTTTCACATAATCGGGGTTATCCTGCTCAATCGCTGTCGAGTAAACCACCGTTGTTGACGCATCAATACCGCTTCCATCCTGTGGAAAAAGCAAGATATTTTGATTGCGTAGCGTTTCAAGAACTGGCGTGCTCTGCTCTGCAGAGAGGAGGCGATCAGATCCGCTCACGCGATAATTACGATCTGCAAATGCTTGGGCCAGGGCACTCATCCCTACGCCTCCAATACCGATAAAATGAATATGAGGTTGCATCACTACGAATAAGATTTAGCGGAGTTGAAAACGGAAGCCGGAAGCGGGCAAAGCGTAAGTAGCCGTGATTGTGACGGCATCTGTCGCAGACTCATTAAAGGTGATTGTTCCGAGATCAGGATCCACCGTTGCCGCAGAAGCGGGCGAAACGGAAAGGCTTTTCAGCATTACGCCGGGCGTTTTCGGGTAAACTTTGATCGTTGTTCCCGGGAAAGCTGTTGCAGGACCAAGAATTTCGCCGTTGTAATCCAACGCAATTTCGGCAAGCAGATCAGAAAAAGTCGCCGCCAAAGAGGTTGCCGCTGTAATCGTGATTGTTTGCGGCATAGAAGTATAGGTCTTTGTGGTTGTTCCGGTTTTTACAGTCCATCCCAGAAATTTACATCCGGGTTTGACTTGCTCTTTCAAAGTAATTTTCTGCCCGGTTAACACGGGAAACGTCTTATTCAAGTTTGACACGGTAACATTGTAGCGGACCGGAACCGTGATTGCTGCGCGGATAGCCCCGGGGCGATTAAGCGTAGTTTCCTCTTTAGTAGAGAGGTTACACAACGTGAAGGCATTCCAATGACATCCACCAAAAAGATGCGTTGCATCATTTGCAAATGTTTCTGCCGCATTGCCCCAAAGGTCATAAAAACCGAAAGGATCTACCTCCTGTGAACCGCTTGGCAATAAGCCTTTTTGGTCTTCCTCGCTGTTAACCATTGAAGACGTAATTTTCGGATCGCCATAGGTTCCGGTATTGTTAAGGGCTCCCGTACTGATGTTTTCGATTTGTGATTGAGTCGGCTTAGCAAATGTTACGCCAAAAAGAGCATTGAGTTTGTTTAGAAACGTATCGGCTTCACTGCGGGTGCTTGCATACGTTGCATGAGGCAAAAGACTCGTTGTCGTTGTCTTTTGGTTGACTACCGTGTCGTACTGAGCTTCTGTTACTTCATGAATACCGACATAATAAGGTTGTCCACTGGCGGGTGTCACACGTTTTAGCACCAGAGCTTTTGAACGATTCTCTTCCGAATTAGCCGTTTCCTTTGTCACCGAAACAAGATCCATAGCCTTTGTTGCAAAGACAAATTGTGCATAGTCAGAAGCCGCCACCTGCGTACCGTAATATTTGAAGCTGTTCTTTGAATAAGTGTGTGACGCAGTGTCAAGTGCTGTATAACCGATGGCCGTCTTTGCAGTTAAGTTTGATTCACTGATTGCGCCAATGTGAACAATGTTTTTATTTGTTACGCTGTCATCAGCTTTGTAAACAGCCGTAAAGGTTTCAATGCTTTCAGCTTCGCCAACTGTATAACTGTAATTCTGGGTGGAAACCGTTGTGCCATCTTGTTTTAACCAGTGGCTGAAAACGTAACCATCGGGCGTGGCAGAGTAGGGAGCAAGCACCAACTTACTGCCGGCAACATAGTAGCCATCTCCGAGAATATTTGCCGAGGATGTTGAGACCGTGCCACCATAAACAAGAACGCGCGGTTGCGAAATAAATTTGGCCTCATACTGAAGTTCACTCCCCGCCGCAAGACCATTTACTCTCAATGTTAGAGGGTTTTGCGTCTTATTGTATTCGGTAATTCCATAGTTTCCGACCCAGTAATCAAATTGTTGCCATGGTTTTCCTGTTGCCGTCAAGGTGAAGTTGCCGTCCTCATAGACACTCGCAGAAGATGAATTGCCATTGATCACGGTAATGGAAACTGCCGGTTTGAGCACTGCAGTAAGCGTTAATAC
Organism: Kiritimatiellia bacterium; assembly: GCA_017531445.1. GTDB lineage: Bacteria > Verrucomicrobiota > Kiritimatiellia > RFP12 > DVOR01 > Spyradenecus. The sequence continues at coordinate 265,889 of JAFXKZ010000002.1, forward strand.
GTCACCATCATCGACCTCTCCAATCGTAAGGATCAAGGGATTTTCGTAGCGATTGCTGTTGTTAATTCCATAACCATCCCAATGTGAAAAGCTGCCATTGGCAGGAGCTGTAACCGTGATGACATCACCTTCTGTAACTGTAACTTGGGCGGGAGTTGCATTAACAACGCTAACGACCGCCTGAGGTTTGAAAACAGCAGTGTAGACAAGTTCTGCACCTGCAGTTACCGAATCCAGTGAAAGCGTAAGCGGATTTTGCGTTTTATTCTCTTCGGTAATACCAAGATCAGCTGCAACCTCCCAATAAAGGAATGGGCGTGAAGGGTCGGCTGTTAATGTGAATTCTTCACCTGCACAGACCTGCACTTTGTCAGCACTGCCGCCAATAACGTTTAATGTAGCTTGCGCGCGTGTGTAATAATTAAAAATTACATCTGTTTGCGGCATCGTAAATGTTGGCGTGGAAAGTCCCTCAGGTTCAACGGTGTATGATTGAATTTTATATCCGGTTGGTGGTGTTGGCGGCACAATGGTAACCTCACTTCCCGGAGCGATATTTGATTGTGTCAGTTCGTCAACGATACTCCCATCCAGCTTTACTGTAACAGAGTACGTTTGCTCTTCCGGTGGTAAATAGAGTGGGCGAACACCGGCGACCGCACCGTATGAATTGTTTTGGATATCGTTAAGACGCTTAATCCACGTAGCATTGTCACGGGTAATTACATCAAAATCGCATTCTAATGCCGCGTAGCCTCCATGAAATGTGACGGCACCATCACTTTCTACAACACATTCTGCTACGTTGCCGAATGTATCGTAAAGGCCATAGTTATTGGGCATGACAGCACCGGTTTCCAAATAATTTTTATACCAGTTATTAGGCGTAAGTGGATCAGAGAACTCACCAATACCAGAACTCAAGTTGCAATTCCCTGCAGGCTTTTCTTCCACATAAGCGTTCCACTGAGCAGCAGTAGGATAGGAGAGGGGACGTAGAAGCGGTTGATCGTTTTCGTTTGTGAATGCTCCAAATGCCACCGGACTTCCTTCTATTGCCCCCGTCCATTTCAATTTCTCCGCCTGTGCATGCGTCAATTCAAAAACCGCGATGTAGTAATTCGCGTTTGGTTTGGAGGAGTCCCGTACGAAGAGTATTTTATTGTCGGTATTAAGAGCCAATGCCTCCGAAGGCGTAGTAGGCGGCGTTGTAATCGATATGGATGTCCGGTCATCAAGATTGTATTGAATATATTCTAGTGCGGCAAAAGCCGATGATGCAATACCAAGGAGAAAACAGCTTACAAGAGATCTGACAAGTTTCATCGTTCCTCCACTTCATGAAGGTCTGTTGTAAAAACGGCAATACACTTCACTATATAGTATGACATATCCCACAATTGAATGCCACACATTTAATATGCGATTTTATTCGCGTAGACAAGTGTTTACAAACGATCTAACGTGCAGAGCATTCAGTTTTTATGCACCAATATCACACACAGACACGTTTAACGCGGGATCCAATTGAACAGATGATGTCGTAGGCATGCGTTCCTTTAATGCTTGCCCAATCCTGCACACGAATCTCAGCTTCACCATCTTTCCCTAATAAAATAACTTGATCGCCGACAGAAGCTTCTGGAACAGAATCAAGATCAACCGTAAGATAATCCATTGAGATTCGACCGATAATCGGAACACGTCTGCCATGAATCAATACAGAACCGCGATTGGATAAAGCAAGCGGCAATCCATCTGCATACCCGGCACAAACAGTTCCTACACGCATTGAAGAGGATGTTTGGAACGTATGTCCGTATCCGATCGGCATTCCAGCAGGAAGCGTTCGGATCTGGGTGAGACGTGTTTGAAGAGTCAAAACAGGCTTCAGGGGCACGCGAAGAGAGCCTGCCGCATCAAAAGCTCCATGCAGATTAATACCGCATCGTACTAAATTGAACGGGTGTTGACAAGTTTCAGGGGCATTGTTAATTGCATCAGAATTGGCAGCATGAAGATATTGAAAACAAAGTCCCTCTGATGCAGCAGCTGCAACAACGCTTTTGAATCGTGTAAGCTGTATATGTGTAAATGAAGAACCTTGCTCATAGGCTAAGGGGAAATGCGTAAAGAGTCCTTCAATGTTCAATCCTGGCAAAGATGCAATTTGTCGCAACAGTTCGGGTGCTTCGCACCAGAGAATTCCGGCCCGTCCCATTCCGGTATCAAGTTTTAGATGCACAGTTGCGATTCTATGCTGTGCCACGGCAGCTGCCGAAATTAATTGTGCACTTTCGAGTGAAACAATTGGCAGCACAACATCATGCGCTACCATTTCTTCAATTTCATCCGGAAGAATGCCACTTAAGATTTGAATCGGCACTCCTAAATGACAGAGTTGCAAAGCTTCGTAAGGTTCAGCCACTGCGATTCTCGGCGCCCCGGCAGCGACTAGAGCTTCTGCGATACGAGCAACACCTAGGCCATAGGCATTTGCCTTCAATACAGGCATAACAGCACATGGCGACGCAATTTCGCGAACAGCAGTATAGTTTGCTGCCAAAACAGAAAGGTCTATCGAAAGAACTACACGGTGTTGCATATCTGGAGAAAAAAGACTCGCATCGGCGAGTCTTTTTTGAATGGAGGTTTGCTCAGCCTACGCGTGGGACCGCCGCTATAAGGCGTTGTGTATAAGCCTCTTGAGGATTAAGCAAGACATCTGTTGCCGTGCCGCGCTCAACAATTTCCCCCTTATACATCACGATTATATTGTCTGCGATGTGTTCAACCACGCCGATGTCGTGTGTGATAAAGAGGTAGGCGAGACCATATTTGTCTTTGAGTTCCATCAAAAGATTCAAAACCTGTGCACGAATAGAAAGATCAAGTGCAGAAACAGCTTCGTCGCAGATAATCATCTTGGGCTTCAGTGCCAACGCACGTGCGATGCAGATACGCTGACGTTGTCCACCCGAAAAAGCATGAGGATAACGATGCATTGCATCCGGTTGCAACCCGACATCCTGGAGAAGTTGTGCTGCAACATCTTGCGCCTCACCGGGCTTGATTAACCCATGCACCAACATCCCTTCCGTCAGAATATCAAGGATTGAATGACGTGGATTCAGCGTTGCATGAGGGTCTTGGAAGACGACTTGCATATCACGACGATACTGCTGCAACTGCTGTCCTTTCATCGAAAAGACATCTTCTCCCATAAAGCGAACCGTACCACTATGCGCCTTTTCCAAACGCAATATTGTGCGTGAAAGAGTGCTCTTTCCGCAACCGGATTCACCTACCACCCCCAAAGTTTCCCCAGCTTTCATCGAAAAAGAGACGCCATTGACTGCTTTAACGTAGCCGGCTGTGCGCGCAAAGATGCCCTTCTTAATCGGAAACCATGTATTGAGACCATCTACCTCTAAAAGAGGCTTCTCGGCAACTGATTGCTGAATCGATGAAATTGGAGCCTTCACTTTGATGCGAGCAGCGGCTTCTTCAAGTGATAACGTATCTTCGGTCATGTCCGGATTACCTTTAATAAAGTCGGAAGCGTTCGTCATTTGTTACCGATAGTATTTCCAAATGCCGCAATACTCAATCAGGTGCGATAGTTCGGAGCTTCCTTCGTAATCGTGACATCGTGCGGATGAGCTTCACGCACACCATTGGCTGTGACGCGATAGAACTTCCCACGCTCCTGCAATTCTGCAACGGTGCGACAACCGCAATAACCGAGCGAAGCACTCAAGCCCCCACAGAATTGCGTCATGATCCGATGGACAGGACCAGAGTAGGGGACCATACCTTCAATCCCTTGTGGCACAAGGCTGTCATCCGACTCGTTATCCTGGAAGTAACGCGCTCGGGAACCTTTTCCGTTCTTGAGTGCAGCAAGAGAGCCCATGCCGCGATAAACCACATACTGGCGACCACCATTGATGATCTTCTCTCCGGGAGATTCTTCCGTTCCTGCCAATACCGAACCTAACATTACACTGTCTGCACCCGCCACTAATGCCTTTGGCACATCGCCAGAAAGCTTAATGCCACCATCGCCAATAACTGGAATCGAGCCTTGGAGCGCCTTACGAGCATTGTAAATCGCCGTCAATTGCGGAATACCCACGCCGCAGACAACACGCGTTGTGCAAATAGAGCCTGGACCGATGCCGACTTTTACCGCATGTGCACCGGCATCACGTAATGCAATCGCAGCTTCCGAGGTGGCAATATTGCCTGCGATAATATCAATCTCCGGATAGTGTTTGGCAATCCACGAGACCATATCCATGATACCTTTGGTATGACCATGTGCAGAGTCGACAACAACAACGTCCACCTCCTCCGCCGCCAACTTTTCCATACGCTGATAGTCACCTGTTCCGCCTGAAACCGAAGCCGAAACACGCAAGCGATGTTTGGCATCACGATTGTAGAGCGGATTTTGATTTTCAATCAATTGTTGGACGTCGGTAAAAGAGTAAAGCCCGGCAAGCTTTCCATCTCCATCAACAAGTGGCAATTTTCCAATTTTGTGTTGACGCATGATTTCATAAGCTTCTTCCAACGAGGTGCCCGGCGCAGCCGTAACGGTTGCCTTAGTCATAATATCGGCCAACTTATCAGTTGTGCGGTTACAATAACGAATATCTGCGCCAGCGACCATACCGACCAAACGTTCTTGATCATCCAATATCGGGAAACCGCCAAACTTCAGGCCACGACGACGCTTTTCTGCAAGTAAATAACCCACTTCTTCATTAGCATGGAAACAAACCGGTCGAGCAATCAAGCCGTTCAAATAATGCTTTACACGCGCCACTTGTGCGGCCTGCTCATCTTCCGTTAGATTTTTGTGAATCACACCAATGCCGCCTGCCAATGCCATCGCTATAGCCATTGGTGCTTCCGTAACGGTATCCATGGCAGCAGAGACGAAGGGAATATTCATCTCAATACGACTGGTCAGGCGTGTCTTAAGAGAAGTGTCATCAGGGAGAAAATCGGCGTATTGCGTTACGAGCGTCACATCATCATAGGTCAATCCCTCAAAAGGGAATTGATCCATAAAACGTGTCAAATACTCATTCATCATAGGGAAGCTCCTTCGTTGATTCGCTTTCCTTTTATTATATAGCAAAAAATCACTTTGAATACAAGTAAAAAGCAACTTGTCGCGTAGATGGAAGCCCTGGATGTCACAAGATCAGAATATCAATTCGCATTGTTACCACGCACGTCATACGCGTATTCGATCACATTGCCAAGGGCATTGGTCACTGCCGAAACATTCCCGGCCGCATCATACGCATAAGCCGTCTCCGCCCCGGCAGCATCGGTGACCGTCGCTAAACGCCCCACAGCATCATACATCCGTGTGGTCGTATTATTCCGTCCATCGGTTTGCGATACCAACCGCCGATAGACATCGTAATCGCTCGTTTGTGTCACCCCGGAAGCATCCGTTTCCGAGACCGTTACGCCATCTAGCGTTACCCGCTCCTGCGGATTCGTCACACCCGGCACAGTCGTTGTCGTGGTCTGCTCCGCGCCCGCAATTGCAAGCGTGCTATACTTAAATCGCTCAAAACGGGTGCATATTTCTTTAAAAATAATCCTTGTTTGTCTAAATGGTACACCTTGATATTCCAATTTAAACTTCGTGTCATTGAAATTCTTTTTAAAAAGATATAACAAACTCTGATCGAAATAACGTAACATATTCTTGTTGTATACAAAATTACCTCTCCTAATATCCGGATTTCTATTCAGTCCATTGTGCATTACTCCTTCACGCTGTAAACTCCACTCATTCGTCTTATAAAACCTCATAATATAGAAGCCACCTACTTCAATAAAATCTCTACCATTCTTATTTGAAATAAGGCCTTCTGTTTTCACTCTTAATTGAACAATAAAAGGACTTAATGAATTTTGTGAAAAATATTCAAGTGAATATACTTCATACTGATTACTTGGTAATATCTCCCTAAAAACACGCTGACACTCTTCAAAGAAAGATGGGAATAAAGATTCAATATTTACGAAATTAAGGTTGTTCTCATTTATCAACATCTTTTGATTAAAACCATCAACGAAAAAAGAATGTACTACATTACACTCAAAAAGTAGAAAAAAGAGAAATAAATGTAAATTTGTCATTTTATTATCTCTTAAGAATTTTTAATGAGAATCAATGACAATTATTTCACGATTACCCTGCTTAATTATTCTAACAGGAGAGTAATCAAAGTAAACAGGTTGAATCTCTGCGACTTTCCCAGTTGCGGCAAAGAACGTAATTGAACACGTCTGTGTAGCAAATTTATACGAATACCTTATATACCAGACACCAGAATCACAGTAAAATTCATCAGGCCTTATTTTTCCAATTTTCCCCTCGACTTCGTCATAACTATCACCAATTTTTATAGAATTAAATCTACGTCCAAAATCACCATGTAATGAATACTCACACTTGTATTCATTGTGTGGAGAGAGATAAAAACAATTTTTCATCTTCCCATCTTTGTCTAGTTCAAGTATGAGAAATTTTTGAAAACCACTTTCCTCATACTCAATTATTCTAATTCTCTCACGATTAAGAAATTTAAATTTATTAAGAATCGTTGGCGAATGCCATATTTTATGTTGAAGTGACACAGGCGTCCCATTTATATATTTAATAATTTCTGCTTCTGTCATTCCAGGTCTAATATCTACCCACGCAAGAAGAAGTCGTGAATAGACGTAAATAATACAAACCAATAAATATTTGCAAGTCATAAGTAATCACCTTCTACAAAAAAATCGCCTCCTACTTCAAACTTAGGATCTTGATGCCCCTGTTTTGAATATTCAAGCAGTTTATTTCTTATGTCATTTTTAAAATTCAATACTTTTGATTGCATCTTTTGATTGCATTCACTGAGATCTGAAAAATATGAATCGCGTACATTTATAGAAGAAAACTCTGCAAAAATTTTACGATAATCTCGGGCATGTTCTTGTTCATGTCTGTAAACATCTTCTTTTGACGAAGGCGAACTGTTTGATTTGATCCTCACAGGATCGTTACTATCATACATATATGTTTGAATTTCTAAAATCGCATTAATAGAACCTACCACGCCTAATGCATCATCACAATAACAACTAAATGTAATATCCACATTCGCACGAGTAAAAGCTATCGGATTCTTTCTTCCTTTCCAATTTAATCCATATCTTTTTTCTAACAACAAGTCTTGTGGTAAATGAATAATTGGCCACTCTATCACCAAAAAGACACTCACATTTCCCAAAAAATCAACTTGCATGATCACTTGATTTTTTAGCATGGCGTACAATGAAGTCGCAAAGCTTTCTCCCAAAAAGTCCCGGTTTGTCCATCTTCCGGCTGTGGGGTTGTAGTGGCGGTAGTTGTAGTAGACGAGGCCGAGGGTGTCGTCGTGATATTCGGAGGAAAAGCGGAAAGGATTTAATGTGGTAATATCGGCGGTGGGAACGGCGTTGGAAACAGAACGCGTGACAGTTCCGAAAGGTGCGTAGTCATAGTGGGCGGCGACACCGTTTGAGGTGAGACGATAAACCACATCCGAGACGTTTTTGTTGCCATCATGCATATAAAAGAGATTCAAACTCATTGTTGGCAGCTGCAGTTTCAGCGGACGGGTCGCTATCGTTTCGGTTGGATCCCAAACAAAATTCTTGTAGGTGTTGTAAGGGCTGTTGGAGAAGACCTGACGTACGCAAAGATAGTCTTTGTAGACGAAGCGTGTAAAGGTCACCTGTGTATTTCCGTTCATCTCCTTGTAAAACGTACGTCGTCCCATGCGGTCAAAATCCATCGTGACAGATTTCTTTTGTTCTAAATGCATAAAAAGATCTCATCAAAGTTACATAAAATAAGACCTGCATGTAATATATGCTTTATTTCACTTAATTCACTCGAATTTTAACAAACAATATTGTGATAAGTATCAGCTGAAACAAATAAAAAAATACCATCAGCCATGTTGTTATCATGATCCCTTTGTATACCCATCCTAATCGTTTGTGATTTTTTCGTTTCATGCAGTACGTATAAACAAAAAATACTGAAATTGGTGCAAAAAGACTTCCAAGTAAAAAAATGCCCAACAATGTAAGTTTTTCTTTACCTGAAATACGATTTCCATGACTGATGAAGAATTTAAGCATATTGTCGTTAAAACTCCACTAATGTTATTCGATGATGTTCATTTCTCAAATCATCTACATCTGCAAAAGTATACTCTCGCCATAAAAAGGATCCACCTAAATGAATATCATAATCTACATAAATACCCCCGAACCAATCAATTTCAGATGTCGTAATATTTGCACCCAATAAGAATTCTATCGTTGCAGACATGGAGACATTCAATTTCATAAGATGTCCCAACCCCAACGTTGTATTTTTTATCCCAGGATTTATTTTCAAATTTAGTAAATTAACTTGAGAATTTATTTCATTTTTACATTTATCAACAACTATGTGTGTATCTGCAATTTCTAAATTAATTGACGAGAAAATAAATTCTGCATCAACGCCTACTCCTGCGATATTTATAGTTGTCCCAATACCAATGGATGCTTGAATATCACCTCCGATAGTCCATTCTACGATTTCTGCCAGCCGATTATCAGAACAACAATGTTTCGCAGACTCTCGAATAACATTTAACGAAATTCCTCCTCCAACGCCAAATGCAGCTTTTAACTGTGTCGTAAAATTATGTTTTTTGTATCCTTTAAGGTTAGCATCAAGCAATCCTAAAATATCTATGAGAAGCCATTTATTTGAACAGAATAGATATTTATGACATCCGCTCAGATCTTCTTCTATTGGATCTCTGCTTGTCCATCTTCCGTCGGTGGGGTTGTAGTGGCGGTAGTTGTAGTAGACGAGGCCGAGGGTGTCGTCGTGGTATTCAGAGGAAAAGCGGAAAGGATTTAATGTGGTAATATCGGCGGTGGGGACGGCGTTAGAGACAGAACGCGTGACAGCACCAAAAGGCGCGTAGTCATAGTGGGCGGCGACACCGTTTGAGGTGAGACGATAAACCACATCCGAGACGTTTTTGTTGCCATCATGCATATAAAAGAGATTCAGACTCATTGTTGGCAGCTGCAGTTTCAGCGGACGAGTCGCTATTGTTTCGGTTGGATCCCAAACAAAATTCTTGTAGGTGTTGTAAGGGCTGTTGGAGAAGACCTGACGTACGCAAAGATAGTCTTTGTAGACGAAGCGTGTAAAGGTCACCTGTGTATTTCCATTCATCTCCTTGTAAAACGTACGCCGTCCCATGCGATCAAAATCCATCGTTACGACCGTATCGCCGCATTCCCAGCGCACCGGACGGTTTTCGGCGTTATAGGTCACAGACCAAATTCCTGTAGAGGTCTTTATCAAAGTCTGATTCCCGTCCGCATCATACTGCGGCGTAAAGGAATCAATCGCGGTATACTGATTGAGCTCGTTTGCCGTATACATTTTGCCTTCGGCGATTGTGCGGTTGCCGATGTCATCGTAATTATAGGTAAATCCTTGTCCAGAAATCAGCTCGTCACGCACGTTATACCCATACGTCTGCGTTTCGCTCTGCGCCATCATTGTGCCGGACTTGTCAATTTCCGTACGCCGTCCTCCGAGGTCGTTCGTGTAGTCATACTGCGAAATTACCGCACCATTAAAGGTATTCTGGACCTGCGTCAGCAAATCACGATTGGGTTCATACGTCCATTCTGCCGTTGCACCATTGGGATAGGTTAGCTTTGATTTAAGATTACTACCCGGCAGATACTCCCACACAAAACCATCCATACCTGCGATACGTCCCGTTGTAGCATCGTAGGCAATCGTAGCTTGCCGTTCGTTCCCGATGCTGTAACCCACATCACGACCATACGTATCATAGTGGCGTGTCAGCGGCTTCAAATTTGTTTCGGTTGCCAATTCGCCGTAGTCATTATAGGTAAAGGTGGTGACACCGGCGGCGTCTGTCACTTGCGTTACGCGCCCCAAATCGTCATACGCCATCGTGATATCGGCCGTATCATCGGAATAGGTCTGCGACACCAATTCGCCATAATCATTGTACGTGTAGATCGTCACCTTCCCGCGCGCATCGGTGCGCGTAGCCGTCTTGCCATCATTGGTGAGCGTATAGGCAACCCCGCGGCCATCGGCATAAGTTTTGGCGAGCAGCCCACCTGTGGCCGCATCATACGTCCACGCAGTCACATCACCTTCAGCCGCTTCCGTTTCCTCCCGGAAGGTCGTCATCTTCACCTTACGTCCAAAAACATCATATTCATACGTCACCGGATAGGTGGCACCACCTTCATACACCTTGTTACCACGCACGTCATACGCGTATTCGATCACATTGCCAAGGGCATTGGTCACTGCCGAAACATTCCCGGCCGCATCATACGCATAAGCCGTCACCGCCCCGGCAGCATCGGTGACCGTCGCCAAACGCCCCACAGCATCATACATCCGTGTGGTCGTATTATTCCGTCCATCGGTTTGCGATACCAACCGCCGATAGACATCGTAATCGCTCGTTTGTGTCACCCCGGAAGTATCCGTTTCCGAGACCGTTACGCCATCCAGCGTTACCCGCTCCTGCGGATTCGTCACACCCGGCAAAGTCGTTGTCGTGGTCTGCTCCGCGCCCTCAATTGCAAGCGTCACCACCGTTTCATTCCCGCGCACATCAGTGGAAATCTGCACCAAACCCTCGGCATCCGTGCGGCTGCGCTGTTCCAGATCCCCCACACGGCGCACTTCTTCCAGCCACGGTTCGCCCTCCACCAGAATGTAAGAAGATTCCGTTTCCTGCGGAACGCGCTCACCCCGCCGGAGGGAAGCCACCTCACCCCAAACATTATACGTATAAACCACCGGAGCTTCACCATCGGTCTCGGTGCGGATGAGCTGCCCCTTATCATTGTAGGTATTATGGGACGCAATCACACTGCCATTGGCTCCTGCCGTTTCGGTTCGAACCGTGCGGCCGAGCCCATCGGTAAAGGTTTTGATCCAACGCGCCCCATCCGGCGAACCATACGTTACCTTTTGCCAATTTGCTCCATACGTGTGATATTCCGGCGTCACCCCGGAACCCGTTACACTGACCGTGCGCCCCTGACTATCGCGCACCGTTTGCCGTGTCGCACCGGAGGGAGAGGTGACGAGCGTCGTCTGTTCATTGGGATACGTGTAGGTGGTTACCCGCCCCTGTTCGTCCGTCTCCGAAGTCAAACGCCCCCCGGTGTCATACGTACGCTCCGAAATCAAATCGCCCCGCACCTTGCGCACCCTATTCCCGGCGGCATCGTACGTGTAGCGCGTCGTGAGCACACCAAAACTGCCATGCCGCGTACTGGTCACCATTTGCTTCAGGGTATTGTAACTGTTGGTAGTGGCAATCGTATCGGTGCCCACTTCCCAGAGCGGCCCGGAGCAATTCCAGCGTGAATCCGTTGAAAGCCCATTGGAATACACACTGCCCAAATGCTTATGCGCCGCGCTGTAGGTGCGCGTTTCCCACGTGAGCGGATGCCACGCCTCACCAATCCACGCTTCTTTCTCAATCCGCACCGCATTCCCCCGCACATCATACGTGGTCAACGTGCGCGTGGATTTGCCCTCTACCAACGTAAAGACAAAATCTTCATCTGCCACACCCTCGGTTTGCGTTACAACTAACGTGTCCGCATCGTAAACGTAGGTTGTCATTCTGCCATCCGGACGCACCACCGCTTGCACCTTTCCGGCTTCAAAACGATTTCCCGAAGTGGCAGGATAAAACTGTCGGATTGTCGCAAGACCGCACACGGTTGTGGTTTCAATCCGCGTCCCGTCCAATAACATTACATCACTGAACGTCTCCTCGCGCACCACCTCGCCATTCACCGTTTCCACCGTGCTCCACGGACGGCGGTCAAACACATCCTGCGCATACACATACGTCACTGCATTCGTGCTTGCACCCACTGTCGTTTCGCTCAACGTACGTCCATACGCATCATACGTGTACCTTGTTTCCGCCCCCAATGCATCGGTGGAAGAGGCAATTTTACCCACACCGTTGCCCGACAGCACACGCGTTGCCGAAAGCAATGTCCGCCCGCCCGACGTGCGTCCCACCACCGCATTCCCATTCACCGCATCCACCACCTCCGTCTCCTCCAAGGCCACCACGCCCCCCTTGGAATACGTCTTGGTGATACGATAACATTGCGCACTGAAATCTTCCTCCACTTCGCGCACCTCACGGACGCTTTCCGCACCACTGCCACGCACCAGCGTCCAATCGTTGTTCGCTTCCACCCACTCCCAACAGAGAGGATAACCCCCATCATTCAGTGCAAAATACGTGTGCGCATCATCCCATGAAGCGGCAATCGTCTTCACCACCTCACCATCATGTTCCGTGCGGGTAAGGGTAAAACCATTGGCCGATTCGGTTATCGTAATCACGCCATCGGCAACGGAGGTAATCTGTGAAATCGCACCCGATGCGGCATATTCAAGCTCAATGCCAAGGTCTGCAACGGTTGCGCGTACCCCCTGCGGTGAAATCAAGGCAACCACGGCTCCGGACGTGTCGTATTCTACAATGGAACGGTCTGCAAAACGTTCGTGAAATTTCCCATCCGGCTGTTTTATCAACCGACTGTCCCGTGACACCTTTGTCCCCACAGGAAAACCATTCGCATCATATGAAACAACCCTGCCATCAGGTTCGGTCACTCGGCGCAATGACGGGCTCAGACGACGCATCATCGGATGATCATAGAAGAGTGCCTTTGCCGAAAACAGACGTTCGGGACGACGTTCTGCCTGCACCCGCAACGCTCCGGTGGGCATCCCGGCTAAAAGCGGTGTCCGGCCGAAAAGTTGTGACAATGACACGCAATCACTTTTCGTTTGCGTTCCTTCTGCACAACGATTACAAGCCTCTTCGCTGTCCGGCTTATTTGAACGCAGAAGCGTCAAGGTAAAGTCAATAACTCCGGAATCTACACTTGTGCCGCCATAACTGGCATTCCACGTTAAGGAAATGGCCACCTCTTCCTGTTCTTCCTCCAGAGCCACCGCACGTTGAAACGCTGCCGCAGTTGCAGTCACCACAAAGCTACCATTCGCAGAAGGCGAAATGGACACCAATCCGTCTCCACCCGTCAACGTGTACGTCAGTACATCCGGATGAAGCCCGGACAAAATCGCCTCATCTGAAACACCAAGCCCAACCTCTAAATCCTGATCCCCCGTCACATCGGTAGGAGAGGGTTGAATCAAAATTGATTGCGCTGTCTCAACATTTCCCGACCCCGTACAAGACTGTATCAGCTTTACTTCCGCCGTCTGCGGTTGCGCTCCGGATGCAAAAAACGCATCATAATCCACCGTAAAACCGCCCTCGGTCTGTGTGACACACGAAGCCCCGGAGACAAACGTTGCTGTCGTAATCGGAATATTATCCGGATTCTCAGGAGCAATCAACGTAATCGCCCCGGAAGCAGAACCTCCCTTTTCCCACGGCACCGTGATAACCGCAGGTGACACCTGCAATCCATAGCCCAGAATCTTTCGATACAGCAATGCGCCAAAAGGCGAAACCGAAAAATCGTATGGACCACCGATACTTGAAAAACTTCCTGAAATTTCTGCCAACCCTGCATTAAGCTCTACTTCAACTATCGGCGACGGATGATTCAATGACGCAGCTATTATTGTGTCACCTACAATGATTTCTCCGCCATCATCCACTGATAGACCAAACGCATAAACGCCATTATAAGGGACATTTATCGTTCCATCAAAGTTGAAACTACATGCATTCTTCCCATAAGATTTTGAATCTCCACCGCCACACTGAAAACTGTCCGCCCATACCGTCTCAGTCCCATTCGTGACCCCAAATAGGGAAAACCCTTCTGTTTTCGCATCTTCATCCGTTGGAACAGTAACCGTGAGTTTGTATTGACCGACTTGGCTTACAGATTTATTAGCACTACCTGTATAAATTAATTCCGGAGCCGTAGACCCGCTCGCGTTTCCAGCAGAGGTGGAAACTGCCGGCGATGCCGCTAAAGGCTCTGACTGCATGGCAGAGACCGCCGACACCTCCGACCAGTCCACTTCACCCGAAAGCGCGTAAAACCGCACCTTTACCGCCGTATCCGAAACCAGCGACAGGGGCACCAGCGCACCTTCACCCGAAAACAACTCCGCGCCCGAAGTCACTTCTGAAACAACATATCCCAGCGGCACCTCTGCCGCCAAACCCTCAAAGGAAAACACCACATCCGGAGCACGTTCTGCCGCAATCTCCACGCCCCCCGGCACCCGCCTGCAACCCGAACACCAATCCCCTGCACACATCACCACCGGCGGATCATACAATAGTGCCACAACCGCCTCACGGAATGCCACCCCCGCGGCAATCCCTGCAGCCAATACCACTGCAAAAACAGAATTCAACATTTGTATAACCCTAAACGTGCCCCGGCATACCCTCGCCGGCAACACATTTATACTCTACACCACCCACCCCCAAAAAGTCAACCCCAACAGAAAAATAAAATGTTCTCCTGTTTTGTCTGCCATTTTGCTTACTGTTAAACAAATTTGAGCGAAAATAGATTCAATCCATTACTTACTGCAAACAGGTCAAACCGTTTCAAAATGCAAACCGTTGAGGAAAGTTTCAAAGATTTTTGACAGTAATTTATCAATAACTATAACAGGGCAGGGGAGACCGTAAAACAGCGGCTTCAACTACAGGTGCATACCCTGACATTTTTCAATTACTGTGCACAAATGGGAGAAAAACAGGTGCGTGTTCATCTGATTTTTATTATTTTTCATATTGATGGCGGAAGGTTTTATTCATCACATTTACCTGTTTTTGTCTACCACAAGATATTGTAGGGGCAGTAAAATGATTTTTTGCTGGACGAAGGAGCTTCACGTGATAAAAATGACTTGTCAAGTGATTTTTAAGGAAGAAACCCTCTTTTTGTGTATGAATAAAGGGATGCAGAACCGAGTTTTTCAAGGAAAAGCAAGGAAGGCGAGGGGAGGGCGGGGAGAAATGGACAGTATATCCCGTCGATAACGCGGACGCGCTTTCAGAATGTCGGCGATGTCGGCATTGCGTTTCGGCGATTCTTCGCAGAAAGTCGGGCGCGTATGTATCGTAACACCGGGGATATTGAGATGCTGACAGCAGGAAATTATTTTTCAAAGAGGTCATCTTGTGTCTTGACATCATAAGAATTCGCTCGTTAATGCACCTGATGGCGATGGTAATATTCATGACTGTTAATGATTTGACCGCACGGAAGCGATTTTCTCGACAGAGTAGAGAAGAAAAGAAACGCATGATTAACAGTCCGGAAACAATTCGGTGAGAGAAATCCGGTTTTCGGCTCAAAGCTGTGGTATACTGGGAAAGATTTTATGCAAAACGTTTCATCAGCACATCGTTCAATCTTACCTTTTACGGAAACGGTTCTTGATCATGCGGTTGCCATCCTTCGCAGTGGCGGCGTTGTCATCCTTCCCACAGATACGGTCTATGGTCTTGTCTGTCATCCGGATTTCCCTGAAGCAGTTGAACGTATCCGCAGGATGAAACGACGGGATCGCGATAAACCGTTTCAAAAATTAGCAGCCTCTGTTGCTACAATATGGGCTGATGGTGCGGTCAAATCCAAACAAGCAGAACAGTATGCCGCCTTTTGGCCGGGGGCGTTAACGTTGGTTTTAGAAACAAAAACGGGGCGTGTTGAAGGATATCGCGTTCCGGATGCCCCCCTTTTGTGCAGATTATTGGAGCGGAGTGGGGGGATGCTATGCGCAACAAGCGTCAATATCAGTGGCGAGCCACCTGCAAATGCAGTCAATTCCATTCCGGCATCAATCCTTAACGCCGTAGATCTTGTACTTGATGGCGGTGCGATTTTGAAGGCGGAAGCTTCTTCAGTGGTGCGTATTTTCGCTGATGACACTGTAAAATTGCTTCGTCCCGGTAAACTTTTCCACTGACAGGTTCTTTTTTATCCAATTGGTGATGATGGTCTAACGTGTCGGCCATGTGGAGTATCGGACCTGGTTTCAATGCAGGTTTGTGCAACCGGATTGAAACCAAACGTGAAGAAAGAAGCGTTTCGTTTTCACTCTGATTAGAAGTTCAATTCCTGATAGCTCAAATCCTAAAAACGACGCTTCTGACGCAAACTTCATCGATACCGCACATGAATGATGATCCATTTGGATAAAACCATAGCAGTGCATCACAAAAACATCCAGCAAGAAAAACTCCACAGTATCAAAACGTCTGTAGAAGCTTTCCGAAACATTTACAAATGAAAAATAATAAAGAAGTAGTCTCACCGTTCGCCGGTTTTACCTGTAAAACAACTAAGATAGAATACAAAACTGCAGTTTCCGCCATGGAATCTCCTTATAGTGAACCATTATCAGCCTCCCTTCAGGTAACCATCTTCGCCCGCATTTGTTTCATAACTTTGATTATGCGACATTTAATAATACCCGTTATTCCCTCGCATAGTGTCTTATTGAAACTCTCCAAATAGAAAAGAATTGCAACGAAAACAGTTGACCGACTTAAACCACCGGGCAAAAACTACAACTGCCTCTTGCTTTCATTGCGGAAGCATGAAGTACAGTTGAAAAGTAAAAAAGAATAATCTGCAGGGTGCGGCACATTTTGATTTTCTCGGAAATCTGTTTTAGTCATTCGTGGAATTGTGTTAAAATACGGATGTATTTGTGCAAGATCGTGTTTTTTGTGGAGCGCATCGTATGAACTATGCTGGATTGATTTTAGGTATATTCGCGTTATTTCTGATCGGTTGTACTTCGGAGACCGAGGAAACGTTGTCGTTGCGCGCCGAAAAAGCTTATGCCGAGAAGGCTTATTCAAAAGCCATCGCTTATTACGAAAAATTGCTTGAAATAAGTGGCGAATCTCCTATTACCTACAACAATCTGGCGTTGGCGGCTTATCAAACCCAAGACTATTCCTACGCCATCAAAATGGCAGAAAAAGCACTTGCCTTAGGCCCGAAAACGGAAATTGTCGATGCGTGTTACGAACTTCTAGGCATGGTTGCCGAAGCCGAAAAGGACTATCCACGCGCTGCGACTTACTACCGGAAGACGCTCGCCTCCCCTGACGCCGCCTTGAAAGTCCGTACGCATTCCCGATTGGCCAACGTCTACATGGAGCAGGCGCATTATGATGCCGCTTTGGCATTATTGTTGACGGCAATGGAAATAAATCCGGCAGATCCCACAACAGCCTATAACTTTGGCATTCTGTGTGAGCACGAGGCAGTTAATTTGCGTCAAGCGGCCTTGGACAGTTTTCGCCTCGCGCTTCGCATTCTGCCGAGTGACTCCCCCAAACATAAATCGGCTGCGCTTCACGTTCAACGCCTTGAAGCCTACTTGAATCGTTTGAAAAATTTGCCCACAATCACAGGCGATGCGTCTGCATGTGCAGCAGCATTGAAGCAAATGCGCAAGGCTGTGAAAAATAAGAATTACAAGACTGCTGTAGATTGTGCACGGACGGCGACTGAAGCCGACCCCTCCAACTTTGAAGCCGCACTTGAATTGGCACGATTGTATAAAACAACTAAGAATACTGCCGCATCATTGAAAAGTTATGACAAAGCCATTGCATTACGCCCTAATGCCGTGGCCACACGCGCTGAAGCGGCCGGGGTCGCGTTTGATGCCAAAAAGTATAAAGATGCCGCGAACTACCTTCGCCCCGCGCTTGTTGTGGACCCGACCAATCGCTTAACTGCAGATCAGATGGCGCGCATCCTTTACGGGCAAAAGCAGCGGGTTAATGCAAAGCTCTGGTTTGAACGTTATCTGCGTTTGGATCCGAACGCCAAAGAAGCCTATCGCCGATTCGTCAAACAGCTCCCCGAGGCGTAAGCATGATTGGGATTTCAAAACTTTATATGGGGCAAACTGAAGCCTCGGATCCTTTGCGTTATGGTCGTCAAAGTGCTGCGTTACCGAGCCACTTGTTGCAATTCTCAAGTGACAAAAAGCCAATTGTTGTTTGGAACATAACGCAACGCTGCAATCTGAAGTGTCGGCATTGTTACGCCTCCGGTGTAGCAGATATTTCCCAGGAATTGACACATGATGAAGCGTTGAGAGCCATTGATGGTTTTGCCGATTTCGGGTGTCCGGTATTGCTGTTTTCAGGCGGCGAACCGTTTATGCGTGAGGATGTTCTTGACCTCGCAGAGTATGCACGACATAAAAATTTACGCGTCGTATTCTCTACGAATGGCACGCGTATCACCAAAGCCATTGCCGGACGTATCGCGAAAATAGGAGTCAGTTACGTCGGCATCAGTATCGATGGCGTACGCGAAACCCACGATCGTTTCCGTGGAGTTCCGGGTGCTTACGATCGTTCATTAGAAGCAATTCGCCTTTGCCGAGAAGCTGGGATAAAGGTGGGGCTGCGTGTAACGTTGACGCGTGCCAATGCCCAAGAACTCCCGGCCATCTTTCAATTGATGCGCGATGAACAGATCCCGCGTATCTGTTTTTATCATTTGGTTTACACCGGACGCGGCGCAGAAATCAAAACCGAAGATCTCTCTCACGAAGAAAGCCGACAAGCCGTTGATCGCATCATTGATGAAACCAAAGCTTCCTTTAACATGGGACATCCCTTGGAAGTGTTGACAGTGGATAATCACTGTGATGCGCCATATCTTTGGATGCGTATGGCGCGTGAGGGGGCGACAAATGCGAATGAAGTCTTAAAATTATTGCTGATGAACGGTGGTAATTCTTCCGGACATGGGCTCTCTTGTGTCTCATGGGATGGGACAGTTTATCCTGACCAATTTTGGAGAAACAAGCCACTTGGCAACGTACGTAATCAATCATTCGGTGAAATTTGGGGGAATCCACAACCGAATTCGCTGTTAGAGCAACTGCGGAACAAGCCAAAGTATGTGACAGGGCGTTGTAAATCATGCCGTTTTCTTGCTTTGTGTGGCGGGAATTTTAGAGCGAGGGCAGAAGCTGCAACCGGTGAACTTTGGGGCGAAGATCCTGCATGTTATTTAACCAATGCGGAAATAGAAGGCCCAGCTCTTCCTTTGATTCGCACATAATGGTTGTGTATCATGGATCTCTTTACTGCAATTATTATCATCCTTTTTACTTTTTTTATTCTCCGTGGCGCATGGCGAGGTTTTTCAGGAGAATTGGCACATTTGATAGGTCTTATCACCTTTATTGCTACGCTCTGGTATGGTTATCCCCCGACTTGTCAATATGTTCAGCGTTTTTCTGAAACAGCGGAAGGTCAAACTGTTATTTTTTATGCAGCTCTGTTAACAACTCTTTTTGCCGCAATTGTGCTGTGGATAACATTTCGTATTGCCCGACACATAATAGGAATGATTATCCCTCAGCCCTTTAATGCACTTTTGGGAGCGGCTGTGGGTGCGTTAAAGGTCTTTTTATTGGTCAGTGTTGCAGGAGGATTACTCACCGTTGCTCAAGATCGCTTTAAGACTTTACGCGAACAAACCGAACGCAATCCTTTTGCTGCAATAGTGGCACAATTTTGGGTGAATCGCTTTAATCAAGCCACGCATACGGCTTTTCCTGACGTGTTAACCCCTCCCCCTTCTCTTCCGGCTTCCACCCAAAACACGAAAGATTCGCACTGATGCCATCCGTAGATCAACATACATTGGCAGAAATCAAAGATCGCATCAATCTGGCGGATTTTATCAGCGAGTATGGGATTGATCTCAAGCGGATAGGAAGTGCTGTAAAGGCATGTTGTCCATTTCACAATGAGAAGACGCCTTCGTTTCATATAAATGTTGAAAAGGGATTTTATAAGTGTTTCGGATGCGGTGAGCATGGTGATGCTATCACTTTCATGCAGAAATATGAGGGCATCCCATTTATAGAAGCTGTCCGCAAACTTGCCGAACGTGCGGGAGTAAAATTTGAAGAGCGCTATGACCCTGAGGCACGTAATCGTGCGCGGCTTTATCAAATCAACCAGGAACTTGCAGCTTTTTACCGACGTTGTTTATTGCAAACGCGCGAGGGTGAAGTTGCACGACAGTATCTGATAGAGAGAGAGCTCCCGGAAAATATCGCAACACAGTTTTGCATTGGCTATGCGCCGGAAAAGCAAAATACACTTCTTAAATGGGCCGAAAAACATGGTTTTTCAGCGGACGAACTGGTTGCGGCAGGCGTTCTTGCACCGCCGCGTCGCCCGGGTGATGCTTACTATGATCGTTTTCATGGGCGTTTAACCTTTCCGATTTGCGACGCCCAAGGGCGGGTGGTTGCATTTTCCTGCCGTCTCTTGCGCGATGCAAAGCACACCGGGAAATATGTAAATAGCCCCGAAACAGAGATTTTCAAGAAAGCACATACGCTTTATGCACTGCATCTTGCCCGTGCAAATATTGTGAGGGCTTCTCCGCGCCGTGCAATCGTTTGTGAAGGACAAATTGATGTGATTCGCTGCCATGCCTGCGGTTTTAATGTGGCGGTTGCTTCTCAAGGAACCGCATTCACCGCCGAGCATGTGCGGTTGCTTAAACGATATGCCGATGTGGCTGATCTTGTCTTTGATGGCGACAATGCCGGGATTAAAGCTGCATTGCGCACGATGGAACTTTTCTTAACAGAAGGTATCCCTGTCCGAATCGTCTCACTTCCTCTTGGAGAAGACCCCGATTCACTTTTGCGTCACTCCGGGCGTGACGCTTTTCAAAATTACCTGAAAGCTGCCGAGGATCCGGCACCGTTCCTTGTCCGGAGCCTGAAAGCACAAGAAATACAACCGGACTCAATGGAGGCAACCGTGCGCATTGCTCGCGCGGCGGTAATGACGGTAGCCAATTGTCCGGTGCCGGTATTGACTGCACGTTTCCTGCAAGATGTCGCACAGGCATTGAACGTGCCCGTTGAAACACTTACGCTTGATTTGGAGAATGTGCGCCAGGATGCCGAAGAAATTGCACGGCGAAGAGAAGAATTCTTGGCACGCCAAGGTGCCGGAACATTTTCGCGGCAACCACCCGACCACAGCGTACATACATCCACTGATAGTGATGATGTCTTCATTCCGGAAAGCGGCGATTTTATCGCTGATGACACATTTATTCCTGTAGATGCCCCAGACCCGTCACGCTCGCCAGATGCCGATGACGATTTACGGCAACCGCTCTCTTCGGATTTGGAGGCCTCGCGCCGTCTCTCAACAGCATTGTGCGAACTGTTGGTACATTACTTTACAGATGTGGATGTAATGACATGCCTGTTGCAGCACTTGCCGCCCTCTTTCGTCCGGGATCCGTACGCAGCGAAAATCTACGATTTGGCACTCCGGGCAATGTTGGCAAAGCGATCGACTTTAGAGCCGGATCGCTCAGACGTTGCCTTCAGTCAATACCTTGCCCAACTTATGCTCGCGCCCGACCGGGTAAATGCCGGCAGTGATGATTTGACACCCCTTTCCTATGCACGTGATTTGGTGCGGCTGTATTGGCTGAATGAATTTGAATATCGTGAAAAGTTGTTGGATCCCACATCAATGGAAGCCTTTCAACTGACGCTTGACCGGAAAAGATTACAATCCCTTCCGTGGGAAGCAGCCGCACCATTCATGGACGCGCTAAACCCAAAATTCGCCGCCCCCACCCCTACGCTTACGGCATCTTCGGACGAAAAAACCGCGCATTATGTTCCTTCCGAGTTGCCATCTTCTGCGATTGTTTCAGCGGATCAAAAAGCGGCAGCCAATGAAATAACTGAAGAAAATCCAACGGAATGGCTGCCCGATGATGACGAGGTAAACATCTATGACATGTTGTAATCTTCCCGCTTTTCCCGGCCGAAGTGCCCTTGAGCAATGGGGGTTGCGGCGCTGTCCATTGGAACAATTGCCGCGCTTGGAGCCGTTGGTTGAACAACTTTCGGGAACTTTCACCTCAGAACGTCCGGAAAAATTCACAATTTATTTGGATTATCCGGATATGCTTACCGCTTATGCGCTGGCGTTTGCGCCGCAAACCTACGTAAGATGTTATGAAGCACTGACCGGTATTCTGCGTCGTTTGCCGGATTTTCCGAAGCGGCCGCTCCGGATTCTGGATCTCGGTTCAGGGATTGGTTCTGCTGCACTTGCGGTCAAAGATGTCCTCGCCGAAAGGACAGGACTGCATCCGGAAATTACCTGCGTGGATTGGTCTGCTGCGGCATTACAGGCCGCAAAAGAATTACTTCCGGAGGCGACGATTCTACAGTCGGATCTAACCGCATTTCAACCAAGAGATACTTACGATATTATCCTTTCCTCGTTTGCCTTCAATGAAGCTTTCCCGGCACCTTCAGCAGCACTTGCCGCAATAAAAACGTTACTTGATGCGTTAACTTTGGATGCGCCGTCGTTTGTCTTGTTATTGGAGCCTGCCGATCGTATTATTGTGCCAAAGTTTCATACTCTGCGCGGGGCGTTACAGGATTTCCCGCTCTACGCCCCCTGCCCGCATAATAAACTTTGTCCTATGGTCGCTACCCAAGATGGCGTGTGTCATGACGTGCGTTCTTTCAAACCCGAACGGGCCATGACACTTTTGTGCCGTAATCTTCGGGGGACAATTGCTGAAGTCAAGTATTCCCTTCTGGCGTTTGGCCGAAAAGGTGGGCCGGAAGCTTCAGGGATGAACGACCCGGATTTTTTGCGACTTGTAGGGCCGATCAACAAAGCAAAAGGGCTCTTGACGTGTCGTGTCTGCATGGGTGATGGTGCGCTACGCCGATTGGAAATCCCCTCCTCTGCGCTCTCAACCGACCGTCGTCACCATTTACTCAATCGTGAACGTGGCGATTGTGCGTGGCTTTCCGGTGCGCTTGACGTGCGAAAAATATTGCAACAGGGCACAATTCAACGGTGTGCAGACTTGCATTTTACCGATGAGGAAAACATTCAGCTTGATGAGGCAATGGATACGTTTTCATTTACAATCTGATCCGCATCACACACGCTACGCACAGTGCTTTCACAACGTCGGTTCACCCAAAAGCCGGACTTCCTTCCCTACCCCGTAAACACGGACGTTCAACATCGCCCACGTTCTCCATAAACATGGGCGATATCGGAAGTCATTTTGGGCGACATCGCAAGCCAGTATCGCCGGGATTGCTTTCAAGCCTCCGCCGACAAAGTTTGCATCAACGTTTTTCCACTCTTCCAATTTCTTCATTTTCATCACTTAAACGCCTTTATTTTTCTCTTTCCACTCGTCATCCCCTCTCATTTTTAGTATACTGTAAGGGAATGGTTTAACTTATGAGAGGAAGCTTACTATGTCAAGTATGGCGGATTTGCAGCGTAAACTTAAAGCGCAACAGTTTTTAGATAAAGCGACAAAGGCCGCTGAACGCGGCAGTTTGGATATTGCGCTCACCCTTTGCCGGCAGGCACTTTCGCTTGCGCCCCACGAAGAAAATGCACGTCGCCAATTCCATGAAATCCGCATTCGTATTTTCCGCAATGAGAAAAAAGGCGGGTTGGGTCTCAAGATGGCAGAGCTTTCTGCACAGATGAAGATGGGAAATGTGCAAAAGCTGATTAAACAAAATAAATTGGAAGAAGCCATGGAAATGGCAGAAGAAATTATGGATGTCAATCCGGTTTCTCCCAAATTGAATGAATTCTATTTTGATGTGGCGCAACGCACCAATCATCCGGAAGCATTGCTTTCTGCCATGGAAACCCTGGCAGCTGCCTGCCCCGATGATATGGCATTGATGTTGCGTTTGGGCGACACCTATATGCAAACCGGCGTTTATGACCGTGCTTGTGAATGCTACCGTAATGCTTCGGCGAAAGCACCTTCCGATTTGAATATTCAGCGGAAGTTGAAAGATGCAATGGCAAAGAACACCATGACCGCAGGCGGTTGGGAAGAGAATGCCGGTAAAAAAGGTGGATTCCAAGCACTTATTCGCGACAAGGAACTCGCCGCCAAGCTTGATCGCGATGCCAAAGCCATCGTTACAGGCGATGATGCTGAATCTGCTATCCACGATGCGAAAGAAAAGATCGCCAAAGAGCCCAAGAACATCAATTATTATCGTGCGCTGGCACGTATCTACCTGCAGAACAAGCGGTTTGATGAAGCATTGGAAACTTTGGATGCAGCACGCCAGGTCAATCCCTCCGACCCTGAACTGGACCGTAACTGGTCGGATACGAAGATTAAATCTTACGAAGCAAAGATCGAAGCATTGCGTGCCAATGGTCAAGAAGACGATGCGTATAATCTGGAAGTCGAAAAAGCGCAATTTGCCTTTGATGACCTCTGTCGCCGCGTAGAAAGTTATCCGAATGACCTTGGTTTACGGTATGACTTGGGCATTATGTATTACGAGAACGAATACTATGATGAGGCAATGCAGCAGTTCCAATTGGCCCAAAAGAGTCCTAAACACCGTTTGGAAGCACTCTACTATCTGGCCTGTTGCTTCAAATCAAAAGGTCAAGGCGATTTGGCGGTAATGCAATTGGATGCGGCGAAGAGCCAACTCAATGTGATGGACGAATTGAAAAAGCGTGTTATTTACACCTTGGGTGTTATTGCAGAAGAAGCCGGAGAGATTGAAAAAGCACTTGGCTATTACAAAGATGTTTATGCCGCCGACATCGGCTTCATGGACATTGGCGAGCGAATGCAACGTTTGCACACCGCGCGTCAAAACTAATTGATTTTTTGCACCATCAACGGCTTCACGTATGCGTGAAGCCGTTGATGTAAACGAAGTAAACGTTTGAAGATTATTTTCCAAATTACGGATAGAGTTTGACCATGATGACCATAACAGAAAAGATCCTTGCACGGGCGGCCGGTAAATCACACGTTGTACCAGGCGAATCAATTTGGGTAAATGCGGATATTTTGTTGACGCATGACGTTTGCGGTCCCGGCACCATTGGTGTGTTTCATCGTGAATTTGGAAAAGACGCAAAAGTGTTTTCCAAAGAAGGCATTGTCATTATGCCGGATCATTATATCCACACAAAAGATGAAAAAGCGCATCGCAATATTGATATCGATCGTCAGTTTGTGAAAGAACAAGGCCTTCCCTATTTCTACGATCCCGGCACACCAAGCTATGTCGGGGTGTGCCACGTCGGATTGCCTGAAAAAGGGCATGTGAAACCCGGACAAGTGATTTTTGGCACCGATTCACATACCTGCACACACGGTGCACTTGGAGCTTTCGCAACAGGAATTGGCAACACAGATGCAGGCTTTGTAATGGGAACCGGCAAACTTCTCATCAAAGTGCCGCACACGTTGCGTTTCATTTTGAATGGAAAGTTGCCGCCCTTTGTTACCGCAAAGGATGTTATCTTGCGTATCATCGGCGATATCGGCGTAGATGGGGCGACTTACTGCGCAATGGAGTTTCGCGGAGAAGCAATTGATGCGATGAGCATTGAAGAGCGTATGACCATCTGCAATATGGCAATTGAAGCCGGTGCAAAGAGTGGAATCATGCCACCGGATGCAAAAGCGATTGAATACGTTCGTTCACATTCCGGCGAGCAAGAGATCGAAACCATCGATGGTGACCCGGATGCACCGGTATTGGCCACATACACGTATGACGTCTCAACCTTTGTTCCTTGTGTCGCCAAACCGCATTTGCCGGGCAACTACGCTGCCGCATCGGATTGTCGTGATATTGCGGTAGATCAAGTCTACATCGGTTCATGTACCGGTGGAAAAACGGAAGATTTCCTTTGGGCTGCAAAGGTGTTGAAAGGGAAAAAAGTAAGAGTGCGCACCTGCTTGGTCCCGGCCACCTGCGAGGTTATGCATGCGCTCACCACGCTCACAATTGACGGCGAAACACTTGAACAAATCTTTGTGAATGCAGGATGTGAACCCATCCAACGTCCAAGCTGCGGTGCGTGCCTTGGTGGCCCCGTTGACACCTATGCGCGTACGAAAGGAAACGAAGTCGTTGTTTCAACAACCAACCGTAACTTCATTGGGCGAATGGGATCAAAGGATTCGTTGATTTATCTTGCCTCACCTGCAACAGCTGCCGCAACAGCAATTGCCGGACACATCGAAAGTCCGTGGACGGTGCTTGGCATTTCGGGCGATGAATCTGAACGCATCCCGCCAATCAAACAGGATGGCAAGCCGCATAAGCAGATTGCAAAACCTTCCGAGACTCCGGTTTCAAACTTTACCGTCACCGGTAAAGTTTATGTCCTGGGTGATAATATTGATACAGATTTGATTATCCCGACGATGTATCTTAATCTGGTTCCCACGATTCCAGAAGAATATCGTAAATTGGGGTCGCATGCCTTGGCCGGCTTGCCAGACAGTTATCCGGTATTCTCATCAAATCCTGACGGAACAACGCCGTATGCAATCATCATTGCAGGCAAGAACTTCGGCTGTGGCTCCTCTCGTGAACACGCGCCTATTGCCATCGGAGCTGCGGGTTGTAAAGCCGTCGTAGCAGAAAGTTATGCACGTATTTACTTTAGAAATGCCGTAGCGACAGGCGAGGTTTTCCCATTGGAGACAACGGTCTCATTGCAGGATGCGTTCAAAACCGGCGATGAGGCGACTTTGAATCTTGCAGAAGGAACACTTACACGCAGTGCAGATGGTGCTGTCTTTAGGTTGGCAGCAGCAGATGCTGTTGCACCCGTCATTGCTGCGGGTGGTATCTTTGAATATGCACGGCAAAACAACATGGTGAAATAAGTCTTGATCCGACTCACAGACAGACGTCCCCGTCCTCGCTTGTATACGTCTCCCGCCGATGGTTGTACACAAGAGAATAAAGCCGAATACAAAGGTTGCAAGTATGAAATGTAAGATTTTGTTTTTGCTGTCATTTTTGAGCGCATCGATTCTCTTCGCTGCCCCCAAGCCCAACGATCCATTCTACCCTGATGTAACTTGGGCAAATGACATCGTTACGATAACATTCATGATGCCTGATTCACATCAACATATCTATGACGATATGCTGATGTGTTCACTGGGGGCTCCGCTTACAAAACCTGAATCGTCTGTTGATTCAGACGGGCGTGTTATTTATGAAGGATTTGCCGAGTTCACCTGGGCAGCTCCGGCTAACACGTGTCTTACCTTGGACTATCAGGGATGTGATGCCGCACAATGTTATATGCCGCAGTCGGTTATCTTTTCAATAATGCCGGATGGTTCTATTCAGGAAGGCAACGCCTTTTCTCAAAAAAATGAGCCCTCAACAACACCGACAAACGTAGTAAAAACAACAGATCTCAATGCAATCATTCCATCCATCCACGATGGGGTCTCCACGTTTGTTGGCACGCCATCATCAAACATGGAGGAAAAGCATGATACTGCACATGAAGGAAGTAGTGTCAACGAAGATCTCATTTCACGCAGCAGAAAGCGCGCAGGTTTTATTGATACACCTGAATTTATTGCCTTCTTAAAAGGCGATTCAACGGCGACACCAGATACAAAATCAATATCCCTCTTTGATAATCCGCGCAGTTGGGTTGCCGCACATGGTTTTTGGTTATTAGTGGGTTTGGTCTTTGTCTTTGGTATTGCGCTCAATCTTACGCCATGCGTTCTGCCAATGATGCCAATCAATTTAGCAATCATTGGTGCTGGAGCAGCAGGAGGAAGTCGCCTTAAAGGTGCTTTGCGTGGCGGTGCATATGGATTGGGCATTGCACTTGCATACGGAATTCTCTCATTGATTCCAGTACTTACAGGCACAGCATTTGGGACACTGCAATCAACATGGTGGTTTAATGCTGCTATTGCAATCGTATTTATCCTGTTAGCCCTAGCATTATTTGATCTTTTCGTAATCGATTTTACAAAATTCGCAGGAACGAGCAGTGGAAAACAAGGCACAGTCGCGGCCTTTGTTGCGGGAGCAATCAGTGCAATTTTAGCTGGAGCGTGCGTTGCTCCTATTCTTATTGCGGTTCTTCTGCTCACGACAGACTATGTCGCAGAAGGCGCTTATTGGGCTCTTTGCCTCCCATTCGTGCTTGGCATTGGCATGGCAGCTCCATGGCCAATTGCAGGAGCCGGATTAACTCTTTTGCCGAAGCCCGGCGCATGGATGGTTTGGGTGAAAAAAGTTTTTGCTGTTATCGTTCTTTTGTTTGCCGCCTATTACATCGCAACTGCCATCAAGATTTTACGTCCTTCAGAAGGATTAGATGGGAGAGATTTTTCTATAATCATTTCAACCATCAATAACGTGAAAACTACGGGAAAGCCAATCCTTTTAGACTTTTGGGGGCCTGCCTGCAAAGCATGCGATCAAATGGAGACGACAACGCTGAAAGATGCAGACGTTGTTGCCATCTTAAATGAATTTGAAGTACTTAAGATTCGTATGGATCTTTCCGATCGTGCAATCCAAACAACTCAAGAGTTTTTTGGTATTCAAGGATTGCCCACGTTCATTGTCATTGAGTGACATCTACAAAGCATTGAATCGTAATCAACATACACTTACGACTTTTGTTGCCCGGCGAGCACTTGAGAAAGATCCCGCCATTGAGTGTTTTTCTCAATGGCTGTCCACTATTCGCCATGCGAGCCCCCATACAATTTCCAATTACTTACGTGATATTGGTCAATTCATCACATTTGTATGGCCGAAAACGACTTCCCCTTTCCCATGGGATAAGATCACACGAGCAGAAGCCAAACGCTTCATTTATTCGTATTCAAAAACAGGAGCGAAACCCACTTCTACCGCGCGGAAATTATCCTCGTTGCGTACATTTTTCAAGTTTTTGACAACCAACGGTATAATTGACTCTTCTCCTTTTTCGAGTCTACGGCCACCTCATAAAGAAAAGGTTTTACCGACTCTTTTAACGGAAGAGGAAATTATTCGTTTGTTGAATGCGCCACAAAAAGCCTTGAATCAAGAATGCTTTTCAGAGGGAAAGTCAGTGGATCCGCTGAAGCATTTTCTCTTATTACGTGATTCTGCTTTGTTTGAATCGCTCTACAGTACCGGTGCCCGTGTTTCCGAAATTGCAATGCTCCGGAACCAAGATGTCAATCTGGAGAATGGAACATGTATTGTAAAAGGCAAAGGA
Source organism: Kiritimatiellia bacterium (assembly GCA_017531445.1). Lineage (GTDB taxonomy): Bacteria > Verrucomicrobiota > Kiritimatiellia > RFP12 > DVOR01 > Spyradenecus. The sequence goes on from JAFXKZ010000002.1 coordinate 295,162, forward strand.
AAAAAAGAACGACTTTGTCTTTTAGGCGAACCTGCACTGCTCGCAATCCGGGAAATGTTAAAGCACCGCATTCTTCTCTGGAAAAATTCTGATCAAGCTTCAGCACCTCTTTTTGTGAATCACAAAGGCCAACAATTAACAACACGTTCAATTGAACGTTTTATGAAACATTGGCTCATGTGCGCAGGACTTCCCCCCACACTTTCGCCACATAAATTACGTCATTCCTTCGCAACACACCTTTTAACACATGGTGCAGATTTGCGAACTGTTCAAGAATTATTAGGGCATGTTTCGCCTGCAACAACACAAGTTTACACGCACCTATCGGATGAACACCTCGCAGAAACTTATCACGATACACATCCGCGCGGGTGAAAAGTTCAAAGCAAGACCGACCCCAAAAAGACTTAATTCTCCACAAACATATTCCAAGTTTGTGAAGAATCAGCTTATTTTACAAATGCATCTTTATGACATTATGAAAAATCAAGTGCGATTGTGCCATTGACAATCGCTATGTCATTTAATTTTCCGTCCAACTGAATCCCTCGCAGTTTTGCGAGTTCGGAAACCGCGATCGTAAGTGTATTTCCACTCACACTTAAACCAGGTTTTCCAGCAATCGCAGTTGCAAGTTGCCCCATCGCAGCATTTGCACCGGCTTCTCCTCCCATCATGGCCATTGAAAGTTTCGACAATGTAACATCCAACGCTTCCCCATTTTGAGAAGGTGCCAATCGCAACTGTGCTTCAATAGGAAGTGGAACAAATCCCATTGAGGCTTTGCATTTGAAAATTAAACGACCATCTTTGAGTTGAACACTTGGGTCCTTCACTTTCTTCAACATTTCACCATGTGTCTCTGCCATTTTGGTGAATGCTGCGGTAAGACCATTGTTAATATCTGTTTCCGTCAAAGTGAGCGCAAGTTTACTAAGAATCATATTTCCTCCAATTATCTCGCATTATATCAAAAACGAGTGTTCACGATAAGAGTTTGTCAATCGCAACATCAGGTGAGACGTCTGCTACCGCAAAACGTTTCAGACGTGCCGTTTGTCCGGCAAGAAGCGTGACAGAACTTTTGGAAACATTCAGCATCTCTGCCAAGAATCTTCTTGCTGCTTCATTTGCTTTCCCATCAACCGGCGGAGCCGTCAATGCCACACGCAACCACGAATCTTCCGCTCCAAGAACCGTATTTCGCGAAGCCTTTGGCGTAACTTTCAGCGTAATAACGCATCCAGTCTTCCACTCATTGCACCACATTGAATCCTCCAAGCGTAAGAACCACTCGGATGAGCGCAAGTAATAACACGGAAAGAAAACTGTTGGCCAGACTGAATATTAAAAGAAGCAAAAGTGGTGTCAGTGAAAGAATCCCAAGTTTTACATTGGGCAAAGGCCCCTTCAATAAATTAAAAACATCGTTTAGAAAATAGGACATTGAGTTGGAACGTACGAACACGCACACCAATGCAATTAGAATCATATTAAGCGTTATTGAATGTAATCCTGCAAAAACTTCAATAATCATCAATCCTCCTGTGACAACAGATCGCACACCAAAAGATTGAGTTGAAAAGTGAAGTAAGCGTGCGGCTTCCCCCATGGTGCCGGGAAGTGTCTGCATGGTTTCAAGCGGATACACAATATCTGTCGCCCAAAAAGAAAAAAGAAATGCGAGTCCAATTGTGCTAAAAAGAAGTCCACTCCATTGCAGTGTCAGCGCAAATCGGTTTGCCGGCCATACGACCAACTGAAGCAACCCGCCTGTATATCCCGGTAACGTCCGCGAACGGTGCCATGCTTGAAGGAAGAGTGTTCCACCCCAAATCATCACCAAATGATGGGAAAAGCGCAATACTGCAATGAGTAGACATTGCAGGAAAGAGTGCATCGGAAATGAAAAGACAACTAAATCATTGATCGAAATCTTATTTAATTGCATTCTTGAAAGCATTACCGCATCTGCACAGAGTGCAAATAAAAGCAGGAAAAGACAAAGAAATTTCGGAGGCAGAGGCAAGGCGGTATGCACTTGCTTGAGAAGTTTACTCAAAAAGTTATCCAGCATCGCTGCGTATGGATTTAACAATACGTAGCGCGTAGGAAGGGTTAACCTCACCATCAATACAACACAAAAGAATAGCAAGAATGCGTGTGCCAAGTTGAACATTTAATCAGATCCACCATTCTCAAAGATTTTTCCCAATCCGAACAAGGTTAACGTCGGGTCAATCTCAATTTCCAAATCGCTCCCTTGTAACACCCACTCTGCGTAACCCCCTGTTGCAACAACTTTTGCCTTACCGTCAAAAGGTCTTTGCAGATGCGCCAACAATTCACGCACAATCCCGCGATACCCGATCTGCGCTCCAAGAGCAATGGCTTCTTCCGTCGACTTCCCTACCGCCGGCGTTTGCATCGTTCCAAGTGTTACTTTAGGAAGAAGAGCCGTTTTCTCATGCAGATAGCTCGTCATCAACGGCAGTCCCGGTGTTATAACGCCACCAACATAAGCCGGGCGAGCATCCACCACTTCAAAATTGAGTGCAGTCCCAAAATCAACTACAATCAGCGGAGCACCATAACGCGCCAAGCCGCCTGCGGCATCAGCCAAACGATCTGCACCGATCCGCTCCGGATATGGATAATCCACTTCAAATCCCAAAGGGCTTTTCGCCGTTACGAATCGGGGAACACATCCTAACACCTCATGAACCAACCGCTTCCACTTGTGGTTCACTTCCGGAACGACCGAAGCAATACTGACACCTTCTACCGCTTCTGATGCAATCAGGCGCACCATATCGGCGCAGGCTTCCGGATTGGCGCGAATCCCACCATCCACACGCGCTACGCGCGATACGATACCGTCTTCATAAAGTCCAAGTGTCGCAGAGGTATTTCCAATGTCAACGCACACCAAACGCATCAAATAACACTCCACTCAAGTGCCAAATCAATACTGGGTGCAGAGTGTGTCAATGCTCCAACACTCAACGCATCCACGCCGGTAGCAGCAATTGCATTGGCGGTTTTCAAATTGATCCCACCCGAAGCTTCCAGCTTGGTAACCGAGGTTGTTGCGCGAGTAATGGCCACGCATTCGCGCATCATTTCGCAGGACATATTATCCAGCATGATCCACTCCGGCTCGGCTTTCAGCGCAGATTTCAGTTCTTCAATGCTTTCCACTTCAATTTCAACGGCCAGCAGCGGATAGGCTTTTCGGGCGGCTTCCACGGCCAAATCCAATCGCGTCGGGTCACCGCCCGCCCACAAATGACGATGATTATCTTTCATCAACACCCGATCATAAAGGCCAAATCGATGATTGGTACCGCCACCGCAACGCACGGCAAATTTCTCAAACACGCGCAAACACGGCGTGGTCTTGCGCGTATCAAGCACCATGCAGTTGTAAGGCTTTACCGCTTCAACAAATTGATGCGTCAATGTTGCCGTTCCGCACATACGCTGAATGAAGTTCAACGCTGTGCGCTCTGCGGTAAGAATCGCACGGGCTCTTCCGGTAAAACGTGCCAGAACACTGTTTTTGGGTGCCACTTCACCATTGGGGATCAAAATCTCATAGGTCAGCGTAGGATCCAGCAATTGCAAAATGTAGAGTGCTACATTCAGCCCGGCGACGCAGCATTCTTCGCGCGCTTGAATTTCTCCTGTCGCAAGAATATCGGGGCCTACCAGTGCCAATGTGGTCGCATCTCCGGAGCCGATATCTTCTTTCAAAGCGGCTTTAATCGCCAAAACAGCACGTGCATCTTTTGTAATATCAGGCAAAGTATCAGGATTTCCGGCCATGGTGTTATCCTCTTTTTACGTTTAATCAAATAAAGTTTTTCTGAAAGTCAAAGCGAAGGCGTCAATTCCGGATTGGCCGGAAGCCCGCCCAAAAAGGCGCAAAGAAGGCGTATCGTGCGCTCAACATCATTCAAATCCAATGTCTCTACCGGGCTATGCATATAGCGCAATGGGATTGCGACCAGACCGACAGCCGTATTGCCTCCCGACATACGCATCGCATATGCATTGTTCCCGGATGCGCGGGAACGCACTTGAAGTTGCAATGGGATTTCTTCCAGCTTCGCTGTATCCATCAGAAGTTGGCGCAACTTATTGTTGTAAAAAGGCCCGGTACCAAGAATCGGCCCACCACCCAATTTGACATCGCCCATCGTGCGGCAGTCCGAGGGATGAGCATCTGTCGCGAATCCCACATCAATACAGATGCCGATATCGGGCTTTACCAACTGCGCAGCATTCTGACCGCCGATCAGCCCGAGTTCTTCCTGAACGCTCCCTACTAAATGGAGGGCCACATTCAACGGTGCCAACGGCTGCTCTGCCAAACGTCGCATCGTTTCGGTGACAATATACGCCCCTATCCGATTGTCAAACCCGCGGCAAGCAACCTTGTCTCCTGCCAGCGTCACCCAACCGGCATCCACTACAGCCGGAGCCCCGAGCGCAACAAGTGTCTCGGCTTCTTCTTTGGAGGAAGCTCCAATATCCACCGGCAAATCGGTGACTTCTTTCGGTGCCAGTTTTTCACGTTCGCCAGCAGACATCAAATGGGGCGGCCGCACACCGAAAACACCGTGTACAGGGCCATTTTTGCCTAGAATCACCACGCGTTCGCCCAAAATCGTTTGCGCGGTAACACCCCCATTGGGAATCAACCACAAAAAGCCATTACTGTCGATGTGTGAAACAAGAAAACCGATTTCATCACAATGTGCCTCCAGCATCACTTTAACCGGAGCATTTTCATTTAAGACGGCATGCAGATTCCCATGCACATCAAAGGCACATTCCACCCCGGATTGCTGAAGATAACGCGCCATGAGGCGTTGACCATCCTGTTCAAAACCGCTCGGCGTATAGCACGCCACCAGTTCTTTCAAGAATGCTAATGCTTTCTTATCCGCCATTCTGTCTCCTTAATCCAAGCCGTTTCCGACAGTATACCATAAACGCGCCCGTACGGCTTTCTCCCCACAATAATTATTCACACTTTTAGAGTCGCCGGTCGGCTTCAAACTCCGGTCATACAGGAATTGTCCTTTACGCACCTTCATGAAAAAGGTTACGGACTTGCCCTGTCAATCTGGGCGATAGTGCCGCTCAACTTCGCCGATGTCATTCGTCAACATCGGCGAAAGTGGGGACCCGATATCGGCGAAACTCAAATTGTATTCAGTTTGCACTTTAAGCGAGTATCGCAAAACGCCAATCAAACGTGTAAGCCAATTAAAAAAATGAATTCGCTCCGGAGCGACTCTGAAAGTTGTTGTCTCAAGGCAGGAGCCCGATCTTTTGAAGATAGTGCAACACACCATCTTGCGTATTGGCAAGCGTGTGATGCGGTGTCAATGCCCGCACTTCCGGCAACGCATTTGCCATGGCTACCGCATGAACACCGCCCTGTAACATCCCGACATCATTCAGGTAATCACCAAATACCACGACCGATGCAGGCGGACAGTTCAAACGATGCCTCAATGCATTAAGCGCATTCCCTTTATCAATGCCTGCTGCTTGCACATCTACCCAGTTCGGTCCGGAGAGTATCACGCGCATGGAGTCGGAGGCTAACGGCGCAAGTGCCGGATAGAGCACATCAGCCGCATGACGATGATAGACCGCCACTTTGCAGATTTGAAGTGTTGCAATCTCCGCTTGCCTCTGCCATTGCTGTGTTTGTTCAAAATAGCGGGAAACTTCCTGGAAATTTTCCGGATAAGCATCGTGAACATAAGCACAATCTGCTCCGCACAATACCGGCGTAGCCCCGTTCAATCCCAGCGATACATTCAAAATCTCTGTAAAACAGTCTGCTGGAGTAAGGTCGCAATAGAATGGGGTCGTTTCCCCAAAACACTGTGCGAGTGCCCCATTTTCGGCAATAATATCAACCGGAACCGCTAATGCCTCAAAGCGTTTTTTGAGATTGGCCAACTGGCGGCCGCTGGCAATCACCCAGCGGATTCCCCGTGCATTCAGCGCATGAACGGCCGAAGAAAAACCCTGCGGCAAGCGGTGCTCCGCATCCAAAAGCGTCCCATCCATATCGGTGACAATCATGCGAAACGCGTGTGGCATTGACGGCACACTCCTTTTTCACAAAGTTGCCAATGGCACAGGTTGACCACCCATCGTACGCGAGGTCTCTGCCGCAAACGCCATTGCGTGCGCTTGGATGCTTGTGTGGAACCGCTGTGCATAGTGCAACGGCGAAAGTGTCCGCATGGAGTCCACCCAATCACGCAACAAGCCATCATTCCCCAGAATGTATGAACTTTCCCGCTTGGCATTACCACCTTCCAATGCAGCATCCCACTCAAATACCCTGCGATCGGAGAATCGTTTGACCAGAATTCGCCGGGCATCCCCCTGAATCTCGCCGCGCGTAAGGAAAATGCGCGTCTCACGGTCGCGCCCCCACGTGTGGCTTTCCATACAATGTTGCACCGTCACCCCATTTTCAAAGAGCAGATTAACGGTTTGATGGTCGACAGCATCGCTTCCGCAAACATAGACGCATCGCCCTTGATTCCCCCGCAAAGCGCGCTCAATCCCCTCCGGAGTGGCATCCGGAAGCGCGTAATGCAATTCGGCACTTTCTTTCAACAATCGAATGGCAGAATAAGGGCATTGACGCTCTATCGACGCAGGACAATCCACGCATCGGGATTTTGCGCCCGGCGGAGCGTGTTCCGGACGGAATTGAAAAAGGTCGCCAAAACTCTGCACCGAAAGGCATCGTTTTCCAATCCACCACGCAAAAAGGTCGAAATCATGGCTGCATTTCTGCAAAATCATCGGCGAAGCCGTCTCCGTATTCCCAAATGGTCCGCGGCAAAACGCGTGTGCAGCTTTCCGGTAGCCGACCGGCTCCAGATGACGGATGCTGACCACTTCCCCAAGTGAACCTCCGTGAATCAATGCTGCAATTTTCTGATAATACGGCGTAAACCGCAAGATATGCCCCACTTGCACCAGACGGCCGGCTTTACGAATCGCCGCATCCAAAGAGACGCACTCGTCCCACGTTACACCGACCGGTTTCTCCAGAAGCAAATGCAGCCCGCACTCAAGTGCGCGCAGAGCCGCTGGAGCATGCAGCCGATCCGGGAGCGCAATAATTGCCGCTTCCAAGCCTTCCACAGTCAAAGCCTGTTGCCAATCCTCCACTACGTGATCCGGAGCAACACGCAATTTTTCCGCCCAAACGGAACGCACCTCCGGATCCGGTTCGGCAATCGCAACTACGGTCAGGTCTTCCGGATGCTCAAAAGCCCACTGTGCATAGACTCTTCCACGATATCCCATGCCCAAAATTGCTACGCGATAGGGAGCTTTATGTCGAATCGAATACTCACATCCACAATAAATTTGCCGATACAACCCCAATTCCGCAGCCAAGCGATTGGATTGCTTGAAACCATCACGTTTCTTGAAATCATAGGCGATAAAACGGTCGCCTCCGATGGATTGCCCAATCTGATGCAAGAGTGCGCTGCGTTTATGTGGCGAGACAGTAAGGCTTGTTGTAAACGCCACACACTGTAACCGTTCCAACGCGTCAAAAGCACGTTGAAGAGAAAAGCGGAAACAACGGGCGCACCGGGCACCGCCCTCTCGGCACGTCTCGTAACCTTCTGCAACCGCCACTTGCCATGCGGCATGATCAGGCACATCTTCTTCAAAAGCGATGTTTTCCGCGCGAGCCAAGGCCTCAGCAGCAGCACGACGCCGTAAATATTCACGATGCGGAGTGATATTAAAATTAGAGAAAAACAAGACCGGTTCCCACCCGTCCTGCTTCAACACGCGCACACAATGTGACGCACAAACGCCACAACAAGTATGCAGTAAAATCCGTCCTTTCGCTTGCATAGTAACCCAGCTATTCTAACACACCTTCACACATTGATGAAATTCTTCGTCCATCGCATCATTTTCCCAAGTCTTTCTTCCGTGATTGATACGAGGTGTGAAGCAAAGTTTTTGCCGCTTCGCTTCCGAAATCACCCAAGACATCCTGATATAACTGCTTGACAAGCGGATTTCTGTGTGCCAAACGGATGCTCCTGGAAGTATCACCAGTATAGAGAGCCTTAATCCTTGCTTCGCGCATAGCTCGTGTCAAGTAAGGCACTGTCTTCGCACGCGGCGTGCCACCTCCGCCAATGCAACCGCCTTCACATGCCATCACTTCCACGAGATCGGCTTTGATTGTCCCGTCCTTCAGGCAGGCAAACAATTTCCTGGCATTCGCCAAACCTTGCACCACAAGGACGGTCACTGTATGCGTTGCATCCAGACGAACCGAGGCAACTTTAGGTGACCCCATAGAGCGATTGGAAAACATATTTAGCCCACGCAACTCGGAAAAGCGAAGGAAATCGGACGGAGGATCCTTCTGATTAAGATAAAAATAAGCCGATCGCAGAATCGCTTCTGCCACGCCTCCAGTATTTCCAAAGATGACACCTGCGCCACTTGCATTTCCCATCAAGGAATCAAATTGCGAGGGCTTCAGTGTTTGATATTCTAATTCTTCGGAACGGATCCAGTCTGCCAGTTCACGCACCGTCACTACGGCGTCCATTCCCCGCAACCCGGAAACGGCAAATTCCGGGCGGCGAATCTCAAACTTTTTTGAAGTACATGGCGTCAGAGCCACATTGAATATTTTGCTTGCATCAAGCCCCATTTGCCTTGCAAAAAAGGTTTTGATAACTGCACCTTGGATGGCAATCGGACTTTTTACGGAAGAGAGCTGCGGCAACAGCTCAGGGTAAAACGTTTCTGCAAACTTCACCCATGAGGGGCAACAACTTGTAAATTGCGGCAATAAGTTACGCTCTTTCTGAAGACGTTGCACCCACTCGTAGGCCTCTTCTACAATCGTCAGGTCTGCACCTGTCGCCGTATCCAACACATAATCCGCACCTAAAGCCCGTAACGCAGCGATAACTTCACCTTCGCAATACGAGCCGGCAGGCTCACCAAAGCATTCAGCAACCGACACGCGTACGGCCGGCGAAAGCGATACTACAATGATGTCACCTCGCGCTTTTGCCGCCTTGATTGCTTGCCATTCCGGACGCGGTGTCAATGCGTCACCTTCGCAAACCATTGAGCATTGGCCACAATGAACACAGACAGGTTGATCGCCTGTTTTCTTCAAATCATAGTATCCTGTTATCGACATTACACGTTGGCACACGCGCCGACACGCGCCACAGAGAATACATTTAGACTCGTCAAAAACGATCGCAGGATTATCCGGAGCCATCGCCACGCGAATATCCGTATGGCGATAGGTGGAAGACGACATCCCCATCGCCATATCGGGCAAAATCGGGACCAATCCTGCCGCTCCGAGCATTCGCAACCAATCGCGACGATTTATCTGCTGCATCGCCCCTTCTCTCCTCGTCTATTACGCTTAAACTCTACGCCTTTCAATACGAAAGTATACCATAAGCGTTAAATCCCTTTGTTGAAAATTAAGCCTACTAAAGTTAAAATGCAGATAAGAATACACAACGATGTCAATCAGACACGCGTTACTGCAACAAATAAAACGCCTTGTCCGTTTGAAAGGAAAAAGGAAATGATACAGCAAAAACAAGATGAATATCCATGAAATATGCTATACTTTCCGCGTTTTTTAATGAACAAAGGAGTATAACCGCCATGGCAATGGTTTTAGAAGATCTCAAAGGAATGGTCGCCGGAACATGCGTATCCGGAGGATTGGATTCGCGCACAATCGCGAAAGTAATGATGGAAGCCGGTGTAAAAGTTATCGGTTTTACCGGTGGCATTGGCCAGCCGGATGAAGCAGACATCAATGACGTTGCAAAACGTATGGCACCGACAGGTATCGAAACAATCATCGTTGATTTGCGCAATGAAATGGCAGATGCGTGTCTGGAAGCCATCAAGTGTCAGGCCATGTATGACGGTGGTTACTGGAATTCTACCGGCATCGGTCGCGCAGTGACCATCAAAGGGTTGATCCCCGAGATGAAGAAGCGTGGCGTACAGGTGTTGGTACATGGTGCGACCGGACGCGGAAACGACCAAATGCGTATTGAGCGTTATACCAACGTGTTCGCCCCCGAAATGAAAGTCTATGCCCCGTGGCGTGACGCGGGTCTTCTTGAGAAGTTCCCCGGTCGCACCCAGATGGTTGACTATTTGGCTCAGTTTGGCATTGTAGCCTTCGCCGGCGGTAAAAAGAAATACTCTACCGATGCAAATATGGCAGGGCTCTCTCACGAAGCCGAAGATTTGGAAAGCATGGAAACCTCCATGCAAATCGTAGAACCCACCATGGGCGTTTGGCCTTGGCAGGCACCCGATAAGTTTGAGCAAGTATCCATCCGCTTTGCGAAGGGACGCGTGGTTCAAATCAACGGTAAAGACGTAACACCGCTTGAAGCGATGATGCTTGCTAATGAAATTGGCGGTCGCAATGGCATCGGTATGAAGCACGCTCTTGAAAATCGTATCATCGGCACCAAGAGCCGTGGCGTCTATGAAGCACCCGGCATGGAACTCTTGGGCACAGCAATCCGTTACGTCTATCAAGCCACGATGGATCGCCGCGCGACCTTATTCTTTACGCAGTTATCGAAGTTGATTACCGATGAAATCTACGATGGTCGCTACTACGACCCCACCTGTGTTGCTGCGCGTAATGCCGTTGATACGTTGGCTCAATACGCAGATGGTACGGTGAAACTCAGCCTTTACAAGGGCAACATCATCTTTGATGCGCTCACTGATTGCCCCCACACCATCTACAATGAAGCCGACTCTTCCATGGAAGCATCCGATGGCGTTAATCCTGTGAGTTCACAAGGGTTTGCGGAAATCCAGTCCGTAGAAGCACGTATGTTGGCACTTAGCGGACAGATTGAAGGCCGCTAAATCGCGCAAAAACAAACTCGTTTTGGTGAAAAGATGCGTCACGCGTTGCGAATGACGCATCTTTTTATTTTCAGTTCCTAGGATCTGCACTGCGGTTGAAATAACAGTAATAGGGCACGCTTGACGGATTTTCTCTACAAATTAAAGCAATCAATCTTCACGTTTAGAAACCATTCGAGCACCGCCCGTTCGTTCATTCGCCCGGAGAGAAGAAGATCATAAAACACCACGACAATTCAAGCATGGTGCTGACGCCCCGCCGCAATATCGGCGATATTACACATATAATGTCGCCGATATCGTCGTTCAATCTCGCCGAAAATACGCCTCAAAGTCGCCGAAGTGTAACCCGCTTATCACCCAAGAGCTTTTATGACAACGCTCATACGATGAAACTATCAAATTGTTCGCGTCTTTCAAGTTCATCCCGATTTTCTGCTATACTGACACTATGAGTTTGTTGGGCAACCGCATAACCGTTTTAATCGCCGCGTGGAATAATGCAGATGTTCTCTCCGAATGTCTTGATTCCATCCAAAGGTATTATCCCGGTGTTCCGACAGTTTTGGTTGACAATGGTTCCGCGCCCCCGCTTCCCCCCTATCCGAATGTTACAACGGTCCGGAGCAAATGCAATCTTGGATTTGCCGGAGGGAATAATTTAGGTTTGCCTTACTGCAAGAACGAATACGTGCTTTTATTGAACAGCGACACGCGATTCAACAGTTCCCAAACACTGCAAACACTTGTTACGTTTTTGGATACGCACCCAAAAGTTGCCTTGGCACAAGCAAAACTTGCGCTTGACGAGCACCGTTTAGATGCTTGCGGAGAATTTCTCACCCCCTGGGGGGTCTTGTATCATCACGGTTACCAACAACCGGATGGCGCACACGCCGACCATCCTTTTCCGGTATATGCGGCAAAAGCCGCCTGCGCACTTTTTCGCCGTTCATCACTCAAAGATATTGGTCATCAACTCTTCCGTGACGACTATTTTTGCTATGGGGAAGATCTCGAATTGGCACATCGTTTATGGCTCGCAGGTTACGAAGTGTGGTTCGTTCCTACCTATCCGGTATGGCACATGGAAAAAGCCACCTCGGCCAAACTACCCTCCAAAACAGTCTGGCAACACTATCTCAGCAATTTGCTAACGACAGCTTGTGACTACTGGTCATGGCAAAGTTGGAAACGCTTAGGTGCAGGTCTACTCCTTCTGCTTATTGGCGGCGCACTGCTCAAACGTGTGCTTCCACATCGCCGAAAAATTAAATTATCTTTTGTGATCCGCAGACCCGACACGCAGTGGTTGCCTCAAGTCTACGTGCCGGTTCGCCCCGGTTATTTGCTTGCCTGTCTGCGGCGAACATTCCAAAACACGCTTTATCCATTACCACCCCGGATATGCGCAAAACGCAAAAAGACACAAATTCTCAATCAAACCGCAAAATAATCTGCCGGGCATCCCCTATTTCAACCTAAAAATCACGTTTTCAACGCTTTTTATCGCTCTCCCTTTGCGTAACGATGCCAAATATGATAAAGTATTAACAGTCTCAACCCGTTAAGGAGTGTTTTATGGCTTGGTTTACAAAGGCGCCTGAAGCGCCATTGCGCGTCCCGACCGAGGCGCTGTGGAATGTCTGCAAAAAGTGCGGTGCATACACCCCAAAAGACGAATACAACCAGAACCTGAAGGTTTGCCCAGTATGTGGTGCTCATGGACGACTCTCCGCTCGTGAACGCATTGAGCAGCTCGCCGACAAAGGTTCGTTCAAAGAAATTGCTGCAGATGTCATCGCCCATGACCCCCTGACATTCCGCGATGCGTCAGAAGCCTATGCCGATAAAGTGAAAGCCACACGCGAAAAAACCAAAATTGGCGAATCCATTGTGGTCGGTACGGCCAAAATCGATAAAATCCCCGTGGTGCTTGGAGCCATGGATTTCCGCTTCATGGGTGGTTCGCTCGGCTCCGGCACAGGTGAGCGTATTCTTCAAGCGGCCGAAACTGCACGTAAACAGAAGTGCCCGCTGATTCTCTGCACGGCATCCGGCGGTGCACGTATGCAGGAAGGAATCGTTTCACTGATGCAAATGGCCAAAACGTGCGCGGCAATTCAGCGTTTGCGCGATGAAGGCCTGCTTTACATCTCTGTAATGACAGACCCGACCACCGGCGGCGTCTCCGCTTCGTATGCAATGGTGGGCGACTTAAATATTGCTGAACCCAAAACGCTGATTGGCTTTGCCGGACGGCGTGTCATTGAAACAACGATCAAGCAAAAACTGCCGCCCGAATTCCAAACATCGGAATATCTTTTGGAACACGGCTTCCTTGATAAAATCGTCGCACGCAAGGATCTCAAAGCATTCCTTGCAAAGACCATTCGTCTGTTGACGGCTGCCAAGTAAGGAGGAAGATGGTTTATGGCAACGAAAAAAACAACTGCTAAGGCACCCGCAAAGAAAGCTGCACCTGTGAAGAAGCCTGCGGCTAAAAAGACCGCAGCGAAAAAGCCCGTGGTAAAAACAGCAGCCGTAGAGCCTGCACAAGCGGCACCTGCGGCCGAAGTGCTCACGAATCCCACTTGGGAGACCGTCCAGATCGCACGTCATCCCGAGCGTCCCCTCTTCATCGACTACCTTACTGAATGGGATCCTGAAGCAATTGAATTGCATGGCGATCGCCTCGTCGCTGACGATCCGGCTATGTATGCTGGCATCGCAAAAATTGGCGATGAGCGTGTGGTAATCGTTGGTCACCGCAAAGGACGCACCACAGAAGAAAAAATCGCCAATCGCTTCGGCATGGCGAATCCCGATGGATATCGCAAAGCCATGCGTATCATGCGTTTGGCTGAAAAGTTCCAACTGCCGGTCGTAGCGTTGGTAGATACTTCGGGTGCTTTCCCCGGCTTGGATGCAGAAGCACGCGGACAAGCAGAAGCAATCGCAAAGAACCTCGCGGATATGTCCGTGCTTAAGACGCCTGTTGTCGTTGTGGTAACAGGTGAAGGCGGCTCTGGCGGTGCTCTTGGAATCGCCGTCGGCGACCGGATTCTGATGCTTGAACACGCTATCTACTCGGTCATCAGCCCTGAAGGCTGTGCCTCAATTCTTTGGCGTGATGGAAAAATGGCCCCAGTTGCGGCAGAAGCGTTGAAACTGACCTCCGGATGGTTGAAAAAGCTCGGCATTGTGGACGATGTAATCCCTGAACCAAAGGGTGGCGCACACACTGCACCAAAGAAAGCGATCGAAACCGTCAAGAAAGCGATCCTTGCTGCGATTAAAGAACTCAAGAAAGTGCCCGTGGAGAAACTCGTCGATCAACGGTACGCGAAGTTTGCCGCGATGGGACGCTTCGGAAAATAAGATAGTGCCATGTCTACTGCTCTGATTCTTTCAGACGGTAAACCCGGACACGAAAACCAGTCCAAGGCTCTCGCAGAGAGTCTTGGACTTTCGTTTCAAATCTTGCCGTGTGTTTACCCGAATAAAACCAGAAAAACGCTTTCATACCTTTGCGACACCCTTGGGATAAACGTAGATCTCACGGGGGTACTTCCCCATTTTCTCCAAAGAATCGCAACGGGAAAACCCGCGCTTCTTATCGGTACTGGCTCCAACACATTTTATTCACTAAAACTCTTGCACAAGAAATTTGCCATACCTTGTGTGGCAATTCTTACACCACGGGGTTATTCATTACGCGGATTTGATGCCATCTTGGCGCCAACATTTGATTTACCCCCTTCGCGAGATAACATCATTCCCATCCCGACGAACCTCACACCTGCACGGCCAGATTTCTATCAATCGCAAACACAAGCATTCTTTGATCGTTATACACCCTCAAAGAAGCGTGCGGTAGGTGTTATTATCGGAGGAAAGAATCCTATTGCTGACGTGACACCGGAATGGCTGGAAGTTCAACTCAAACAGATTTTTGATTTGACGCCAGACTGTGAACACTGGGTGACGACTTCACGTCGCACCTCACCCGAAGCAGAGGCTGTTATCGATCGTTTTCCCTTCGATTATAGCCTCATCTTCTCGAGAGAACAATTTAATCCAATTCCGGCTTTTGTAACGCAATGCGAACGTCTTTTCGTAACTGCTGAATCCACCGGGATGTTGAGTGAAGCTGTTGCAATCGGTTCAGCCGCAGTTGAAGTTCTTGACAACCTTACGGTTACAAAAGGAAAATTTGTCCGCTTTGTGGATTCACTTTGCCTCAATGGCTATGCACATCGATTTGATGCCACGCTAGGGAATGCAACACGAAAGGTTGATCTCGTTCCCCAACTTGCCGAAATCAAAACGCTCCTCAAACTCTGAATAATCAACATATCGATTCAGTTCTTCCCTGTTTCAGAAGCTGCTTCTTGTGAGACAGGGAATTGTTTTTGTTATTTCAACAACCAAAATACTCTTCTAAACGATTGAAATCGCGACAGAGTAGAAACTTGGATGTTTTATTTTCTCACAAACATCAATTTAAGAAAGTCGCGCTATTTGGATCTCAAATATTCAATTCATAAATACTAAAATCGCCTTCTGCATTATATTTTTACGACAGCAGATAGAAGAAAGCCCTGGAACGCTCCAGGGCTTTTACGTAAGCACAAAAACTTACTTCTTATGACGATTGGCCTTGATGCGTTTGCGATATTTATGCTTAGACATCTTGGCGCGACGTTTTTTCTTGATAGAACCCACGTTCGTGCTCCTTGGTATTAGGGTTAGAAAATGACCTTGTTGAGGGCCAGTTCAATAATGCCCTGCGCACCGGCGGCACGCAGCGCGGGAATAATGTCTCTCACTTTATCCTCCAGGATAACCGTTTCAATCGCCACCCAGCCTTCAGAACTGATGCGATTGACAGTTGGAGAATGAAGCGAAGGAAGAAGGTTGGTAATGGCAGCGACCTGAGTTTCAGGAGCATTCATCTTCAAAAGCACACGGCTTTCAGCTGCGAGTGCACCTTGCAATAACATCGCGACTTGCTCGATTTTTTCACGCTTTGCAGGGTCGGCCCAAGCGGATTTATTAGCAATTAAGCGCGTTGTTGATGTCAAAACCGTATCCACAATGCGCAAATTATTTGCACGGAGTGAACTGCCTGTTTCGGTCAACTCAATGATAGCATCCACCAATTCCGGAGCTTTCACTTCGGTTGCACCCCAGGAAAACTCCACGGTAGCATTGACTCCATTTTGCTCCAAATATCGCCGTGCGAGTCCTACAGCTTCTGTAGCAATGCGTTTACCTTCCAAATCTTTTACCGTCTGAATTGGCGAATCATTGGGCACTGCAACAACCCAACGCACCGGACGGCTCGTCGCTTTTGAATAGCACATTTCGCACACTTCATGTACGTCTGAACCATTCTCGTAAATCCAATCATACCCCGTAATGCCGGCATCCAAAAGCCCCAATTCCACGTAACGTGCAATTTCTTGGGGACGAATCAACCGGCATTTCAGCTCGGGATCGTTTACTGTAGGCACATAGGAACGTGAAGAACAAGCGATGGAAAAACCAGCACGCTTCATCAGATTAAACGTAGATTCTTGAAGTGAACCTTTCGGCAAACCAAGTGCAATAGCCATAATGAATCAATATCCTTCAAAGATTAAAAACGCGCATAGTATGCCACAATCTGAGCGTAGTAGCAAGCACTTATGCATTAAAGTTGAACTTGTGTTACTTCCCGAGTCTCAAGATTTTTCACCTGAGCAACGCCGGAAGCAAGATCGTCAGGACCTAAAAAGATAGCGAATTTAGCGAGAGAATTGCCAGCTTTCCCAAAGAAATGCTTCGGTTTCTGGGGCAATAAAGCCAAGTCTACGCGCTCACCGGTTGCCCGCAAACGTGCCGCAAGAGCTATTGCAGACGCACGTTCTGCCACACTCATGTAGCCGACAGCGTAGCCTTGACGCGCGACCGGAGCGGTTTCTCCAAGCACTTCGCGCAATACTTCTCCAACAACGACATCGCCGAACCCCATCCCGACCGCCGGCATGGATTGTCCACCTACCAAAGCCAGAAGAGAATCATAACGGCCGCCTCCAAAGATGGCTCTGAACTTGCGTTGTACATCAAAAGCCTCGAAAACGATACCTGTATAGTAGGACAATCCGCGAATTACCGCGATATCAAACATCAACAAATCGGCATATCCCATTTGCTGCGCGGTAGCAAAGAGTTCTTTCAAATTCTGTATCGCCGGTGATTCTGCGCCTGCGAGAGCAGCAGCTTCATCTATAGAATTGACGGCCAGTAACGTAAACGTCTTTTTAATTGCTTCATCGTTCAAGCCTTCTGCTTTCAATAATGCGGCAATCTCTTCATCCGAAATCTTACCACGCTTATCTAACGCAATGAATACTGCGGCATGTTGCTGTTCGGGAATCCCGCTGGCGGCAAGCAGTTCCCCAAGCAGTGCACGGCTTGATACATGAATACGCCATGCCGCATCAGGCATTCCCATTGTCCGCATTGCATAAACGGCAGCACCGAGGATTTCTGCCTCGCAAAGCACCTCTTGCGAACCTACGATATCCATGTTCAATTGATAGTGCTCACGTTTACGGCCTCGCGTCATGCGCTCGTAACGGAAGCATTGTGCCGTTGCATACCATTTAATGGGGAAAGGCAAACGGCTCTGCTTTGCGGCCACCATACGCGCCAAAGTAGGCGTCATTTCCGGGCGCAAAGCTAATTTTCTTCCGGATTTATCTTCAAAGGCATAGATTTGTTCGGAAACTTCTTCTCCGCTTTTACGTTGCAACAGTTCCAGAGACTCCACAACACATGCGTCATAGTTCTGAAATCCGAAATGTTCAGCCGCCGTACGCCACGCATCGAAAATACGATTGCGCCAAATCATGTCTTCCGGGTAAAAATCGCGCATACCGCGCGGTGCTTCAAAGGAAATCGTACTCATTTTACCTCTCATTACATTCTGCATTCAACAACAGACGAATGTATTTTTCCGATATTCTTACTCTTCTGTCAGGCGTTTGGCAGGTAAATTTGCATCAAGCAAATCGTTCCTCAAGAGGCGAGAGGGCTTGAAACGGATTGATTTCCGCTCCGGAATCCATACTTCATCTTCCGGCTTTTTCGGGTTGCGCCCTTTGCGCCCCTTGCGTTGAACCACTTCAAATACACCAAATCCACGTAATTCCACATGACCATTTTCAATCAGATTAGCGAGCAAAGCTTCAAAGATTGTATCGATAATTTGATAAGCTAAAGCTTGCGGAATGTTATACGTTTTCGCAATGACCGTAGAGATGTCGCGACGTGTACTTGTGGTAGGGATGGCTCCCTCTTTCGGATTAGTCTTTTTCATTGGCAACTCACATCGTTGAATCGTTGATTACGCAAGCAGAGAAAGGATCGTTTCAACCATCTTCTCAGGTGGAACGATTGCGGAATCTTTTTCTGTCCGGCGACGCACTTCAAAACCACCTTTTGCAAAACCTTTTGCACCGGCGACCACGCGAATCGGGAAACCGATGAGGTCGGCATCTTTGAATTTCACCCCCGGGCGTTCGGAACGGTCGTCAATAAAAACATCCACCCCATTGGCTTCCAGTGCTTCGGCCAGTGCGTCCGCTTTTGCAACCACATCCGGATTATCCGGATCAAGCACCAGTAATCCAACTTGATATGGAGCGACGGCTGCCGGCCAAATGATGCCGTTTTCATCATTGCTTTGCTCGACAATCGCTTGAAGTGTGCGTGACACGCCAATTCCATAGCACCCCATTGTCATAATACGCGGTGCACCGGTTTCATCCAAATAAGATGCCCCGAAAGCTTCCGAATACTTCGTGCCGAGTTTGAAACACTGGCCAACTTCAGTACCACGACGGATTGCAAGCGGCTTGCCACACTTGGGACAAGCATCATGCTCTGCTACAATAACCAAATCTTCATAGGCGAGAATCTTTGCATCACGCGCAAGTGAGACGTGCCGCAAATGGAACCCTTCTTTATTGGCTCCGACGATAACATCTGCAGCCTCTTTCAGTGCGCGATCTGCGTATACAGGCAGCTCCACCCCCACCGGACCGATTGAGCCGCACGGACCTGCCACAGAAAGAACAGTAGCTTCGTCAGCTTCTTCAATCTTTGCACCACCGAGAACGCGACGCAATTTCAAAAGATTTACTTCACGATCGCCCGGCACCAAAACCATAACCGGCTTCTGGTCTGCGAGCACCACCAGGCTTTTTACCACCTGATTCTGCGGCACTCCCAAAAACTTTGCCACGTCTTCACAAGCATGTTGCTCCGGTGTAGCGACCATCTCAAATGCGCCAGCTTCCACTGCATAGGGCGAAGCTGCCACTACACGTTCCGCACGTTCCTGATTGGCTGCATAACCACACGCTTCACAATTCAAAATACCATCTTCGCCACTTGAGGCAAAAACCATAAACTCATGGGAGAAGTTACCGCCAATATCGCCGGTATCGGCCTCTACCGGTGTCGCCTGCAAGCCGACACGTTGAAAAATCCGCACATACGCATCATACATTTTCCGATAGGAAATATCTGCCCCTGCCTCGTCTGCATCAAAGCTATAGGCATCTTTCATCAAGAACTCTTTACCACGGATCAAACCGAAACGCGGACGGATTTCATCCCGGAATTTATCTTGCATTTGATAAATGATGCAGGGTAATTGACGATAGGAAGAAATTTCGTTCTTCGCCAATGCGGTAAACGCTTCTTCTGCTGTCGGAGCAAGCACATACCAGGCATCTTTGCGATCTTTCAGGCGAAACATTCCCGGCCCCATGGTTTCCCAACGTCCCGACTGCTTCCACAGTTCGGCGGGTTGAAGAATCGGGAAAAGCGTTTCTTGCGCTCCTGCTTTTTCCATTTCTTCACGCACAATCGCTTCTACCTTGCGCAATGCTCGGATTCCCAACGGCATATAGGTGTAGAGCCCTCCACCCATCTTACGCAACATTCCTGCACGGATCATTAATTTGTGGCTGATGATTTCCGCATCCTGCGGTGCTTCACGCAGAGTATTCAGCAAAGCCTGGCTCCAACGCATCATAGAAAAAATCCTTTGGTTGTAGAATGACAATCGCGCATAAGTATCTCAAATTCTGAACAAAATGCAAGGAAAAAAGTATCTCGGTTTAAGATTTTCATCTTCTTTCACGCACATTTCCCGGTCCTCTTGGTGAACGGAAGAAGACTTTTCACGTGATCCTCCCGGAATGTCGCCCATTTTCACGTTCAAAGTCGCCGAAACTTCAGCTTGATTTCGACGACTTTGAACGCCGGTTTCGGCGAAGTTCAACCTGACGCTGCGCACCTTGTATGCAACAGCCGCTTCGAGAGAAAGATTCATCTCCGTATGCCGAATTAAAACATTGCTCCAGACAGGATCAAATCAAACGTCTGTATTGTCCACCACCAGGTTTGAAAGAATATATTGACGGCGCTCTTGCGTATTGGTCCCCATGAAGAAACGAAGCGTTTCCTGCACATAGACATCATTATGGATATTTACCGGCGTCAAACGGATATTTTCACCGATAAACTCTTTGAACTCCTTTGAATTGATTTCGCCAAGGCCTTTGAATCTGGTGATTTCTGCTTTGGCCCCGCAAGCTTTAATCGCAGCTTCGCGTTCTTCATCACTGTAGCAATAGAAACTTTGTTTGGCATTGCGCACACGGAACAACGGCGTTTCCAGAATGAACAACCGTCCGTCTTTAATGATGTGATCAAAGAAGCGCAAGAAAAAGGTGATTAAAAGATTGCGGATATGCAAGCCATCCACATCGGCATCTGTTGCCAAAACAATTTTGGCATATCGCAGTGTATCGGGCGTTTGCTCAATGCCAAGCGTCTTTACAAGGTCGTAAAATTCTTTGTTTTTGTAAATGGCATCACGCTTCAAGTCACACACATTCAAAGGTTTACCACGCAGCTTAAACACGGCTTGTGTTTGCGTATCGCGCGCTGTTGCTACCGTGCCGCCTGCGGATTTACCCTCCACTAAAAAGAGCATGGTTTCTTCGCCCTTACCCTTTTGTTTGTCGTAGTGCAACTTACAATCCACCAATTCTTCCACGCGCACAGCACTCTGCTTGGCACGCTCACGCACCGTTTTCTGAAGCCCTTTCAGTTCGGCCCGAATCTTAGAAGTCTCTTCAATCTTATTGATTAACCGTTGCGCATCCTCGGGATGACGGTGCAATTCATCCTCCACCACCTTTTTGATTTCTGTCACTAATTCAGCGCGAATTTCAGGGTTGCCCAACTTATTTTTCGTTTGACTTTCAAAGACTGGCTCTTTCAAGCGGATCGCCACCGCAGCAATGATGCCATCACGCGCTACGTCACCTTCATACCGTTTTTTTGAGAACTCCTGTACACCTTTCAAAAAACCTTCCTTGAAAGCCGTCTGGTGCGTGCCGCCATCATTCGTATATTGACCATTTACAAAACTGTAATAGTCCTCCCCCATATGATTGGAATGTGTGAAAGCAATCTCCAACTGCTTGGAGCGGAAACAGATAGGTTCATAGAGTTGTTCCATTCCGGCTTCGGCATTGATCAAATCCACCAATCCCGCTTCGGAACAAAAAGATTCCCCATTAAAATCAATCGTTAAACCGGCATTCAAGTAAGCATACATCTTCAAACGCCGTTGAACGTGTTCTTCCCGGAATGCGAACTTGGGAAACATCTCAATGTCTGGCACGAATTCCACATAAGTGCCGTTGCGCTCTTTGCTCTCTCCTTCGCGCTGATTGACTAACCGACCGCGCTCAAATGAAGCTTCAACAAACTTACCATCACGCTGCGAACGCACCACAAACGTCTCTGAAAGCGCATTGACCGCCTTGGTGCCGACCCCGTTCATTCCCACCGAAAACTGGAAAACATCGTCATTGTATTTACCGCCGGTATTCATTTGACTGACACAATCAATCACTTTCCCCAACGGAATTCCACGGCCATAATCCCGGATTGCCACCTTACCGGTAGCGTAATTCAGACGAATCACGATCCGTTTACCGAAACCCATCACGAACTCATCGATAGCATTGTCCAATACTTCTTTCAAAAGAATATAGATGCCATCTTCGTATTGCGTCCCGTCACCTTTACGACCGATATACATACCGGTGCGCTGACGAATATGCTCCAATGGATCAAGCGTCTGAATATTCGTCTCATCATATAATGCCGGATTCTTTGCCATAAAATGTTGTCCTCAAAGTAAAAAAACGTGCGTAGTATATCAAAAGCTCATGCACATACTTATGCGTTTATTGCCCGGAGGCTTCCACGATTATGCCAATGCGGCTGCAAACACTTGGAGAATCGCCTCCTGCGTCGGATGCCCTTCGTGAATCTTCTTTCCTCCGACAAAGAACGTCGGAACGTAGTAATAATCCAAAGCCTCCGCGAATGCCACCTCCTGGGTTTCGTCGACCACTCTGATTTTTATCATCGCATATTCCGGATGCTTCGCACGCACTTCATCAATCAAATCAAAGGCGCGTTTACAATGCGGGCACCCCGGTAACACCATCATTACAACGTCATTTTGCATTCAAACACCTCCGAATCACTTCATTAAATCCGACAATCGCAACGCATCATCAGTTGCAATCGCCTCACGAAAATCAGAGAGATAACGTTGAAAAAGGTCTATTGCCGCCAGCAAAGCCGTCTTGTTTTGCTGAAATATCGGCAGCCACATGGAAATCGGCGAGTGCGCGATGCGTGTCATTGACGCCAAGCCGCCCCCCGCAAAGCGCGCATTGAGGGCCTGATTCCGTTCAGCATCTTTGATTGTCCGAGCAAGAGCATAGGCAAGAACATGGGGCATATGCGAAAGTAACGCAGCCGTCCGATCATGTTCTTCTGCGCTCATCGAAGCCAATACCGCGCCCACCGTTTTCCATAACATACTCACCTTATGAACCGCTGAAGGCGCGCTATCTTCCGTATCAATCAACAGGGTAAAGCGATTGCGGAAGAGGTGATCTACCGCCGCATCCGGTCCGCTTCGCTCAGTGCCAGCCATCGGATGACACGCCACAAAGGCCGAACGGTTTGGGTGTTGTTTCACTGCATCCACCAACGATTGCTTCGTAGACCCCACGTCAATGAAAACCTGTCCCGGACGGGCTTCATCCAAAAATTGCGGCAAACGTTCAGCCAAAATATTCACCGGCATCGCCAGAATCACCAAATCGCTTTGTGCAAGAAGAGCCTCAATTGACGCCACTTTCTCATCAATCAATCCCAATTCCAACGCCCGATCAGCGTGCGCTTCTGTACGATTCCATCCAAGAATCTTTCGTGCCAAACCAAAGGTGCGGATATCTTTTGCCAGCGATCCGCCAATCAGTCCAATGCCGACAATCCCGACAGTATTAAACAATAGTTCTTCCATAACTCAACCTTGAAAATCGGTATTATTGCGGACACATCCCAAATTGGCCAACCCATAAATCGCTGCCGTTTCCGAGCGCAATATCAATGGCCCCAGGGTTACAGGAATTGCGCCACAGTCCAAAATCGTTTGCATCTCCTCTTTAGTGAAGTCACCTTCCGGCCCACACCACCATCCCCATCGTTGAGGCGTCCGGAGCGGATTCAATGTATCCAACACCGGTTTCAGAGGTTTTGCCCCAGGAATCAGCGCGGCAACGATCAGCACATTGCACTGCTTCATCAGCTCAATCGTCCCGGCAAACGGCACCGGTTGTGCGACTTCCGGAATGTAAACAGCCCCGCATTGCCGCGAAGCGGCCTCAACAATCCGTTGCCACCGTGCGCGTTTTGCTTCTGCTTGCCGCGCATCCAAGCGCACAATCGTCCGCGCACTGATTACCGGAACAATCTTTGTTACACCCAATTCCGTGGCTTTTTCCAAAAGCCATTCCATGCGCTCACCTTTGGGGATGCAGGTAAATAACACCGTTTCCACCACCGTTTTTCCGGCATCAAAAACAGGCTGCTTCGCTTCCAATTCAAGCGTTGTCGCCGTACGCGTTGCCACATGATAGAGACGTGTATGCCCTACTCCGTCAAACGCTCCAACCTCGGCCCCTTCCGTCACGCGCAAAACGTGCAACAAATGATGCGCCTGATCACCTTCCAAAACAACCCGGTCTTGCTGAATCGCTTCACTGGAAATTTGTTGCCGATACATTTATTCCACTCCATAACGCCGTGCAAAAGAATTCAACACTTCTTGCTGTTCACGTTCCAAAAAGGACATCACCTGACGCGCCAATGCCTCTTCCACTCCATAGTAAGCTTCGGCGATTGAACAGGCAATCGCTGCCTGCGTATCGGCATCAGCACCCAATGCAATCGCTTGCACGAGGCAGTCTTCAAATGAATCTGTTGCCAAGAAAACGCTGATTGCTTGCGGAACGGACACCCAAGTCGCGTCAAATCCCGTGACTTCAGCCCATTGACGCACTTCGGGCAACGCTTCGGTCAGACAATAACCGAACCGTGTTTCCAATTCCTCCCGGATAATCTCTTTATCCTGTCCTTTCCGAGCCAGAAAGACGGCAAGTGCAACAGCCTGCGCACTCGCAATACCTTGCGGATGATTGTGTGAGCACGCCGCACTTGCAGCCGCCTCACGCAAAACATCATCAATGGTATTAAATGCCCACCCTACAGGCGAAACGCGCATTGCCGCACCATTGCCAAAACTGTTGTAAGGCTCCGGATTCCGCTCCTGAATCCACTTGCGCCGAAACATCCCTCCGAAGCCGGAATGCGGATAAGCAAGGGCAAATTCAAAAATCACCTCTCCGTAGGGTCGATGCTCCAAAATGGCTTTTGCAACGGCCAGTGTCAGCACCGTATCATCGGATATTGCGCGCTTGGGATGACGTAAATCAATGCGTTCTGCGTTTCGTTCGGAGTTAAATTCATACGGCACACCACAGATATCACCCCAGATAGCCCCCAGCAGACAATGCTTCATTGCCGTACTCCTTCATCAATCAGAACGAAAGCACATACTGCTTCCGTTGCTCCGCAGTATGGATTCCAAGCATTTCAAGCGTTTTCAGATGCGGCAACAAATCCCCTGCCTGCCGCGTCACATGCGCATCTGTCCCCAACGAAAGCTGCACACCTTCCGAAAGGCATTCATTGAAAAACTCCACTTCAAACGCATTCTTATGATGATTGATTTCCGCTGCGACACCGGCTTGCTTCAAGAGTTTTGCCACGGTGCGATAGAGATGGCGCGGCACTTGCCGATGATACCAGGGGAAATAGCGGAACGGATGCGCAAGAATCCGGATCGGCTGTGCCAGTAATGTTTCGACATCCCGCAACCATTTCTTTTCCAATTCCGCATCCGAAACCGTACGGATATCCACATCAGCAATTTCGTGTACTGCACCGATCAGATAATCCCATCCGTCAAAATCTCCGGGTGCCAGGCAGAAGCTCCCCCCTGCAAGCAAATCGACTTCAAGACCGAACCGCACCTGATCGCCAAGCAATTCCCGTGCTTCTTTTATCAATGCCCTGTAGGACTGCATCCGGGCGTGCTTCGGATCGCTCCACACACGCGCCACTTCATCTGCATCATTCTGCCATTTGAATTTCAACGCATCCGGGCCGAAATAGAGTGCAAACGCGTGTTCGGTAAAACATTGCGTCTGCACCCCCAAGGCTTGCGAAAGCATTGCCGCCTCCACAAGATCAATCCCGCGTCCGCAGTAGGCGAACTGCGTATGTGCATGACAATCACAAAGCCCTTCCGGCAAGCGCAGCTCCAATCGCTCCCCGGCCGCAAACGCGGTAAAAGGCGTTTCAGCATCAAACGGACGCCCACCGATTTCCACGCTCAAACCATGCATCGCCGCATCTGAAAACAGACGATAGCGCGTTATTGCCGGGATTCCGACATCAGAGAACACCACTTTGGAAATCGCAACGCCCAAATGACGCGCCTTTTTAATCGCTTTATCAAGCAAAAATGCAGCCAACGATGAAGTGATCAGTTGATAAGGTAGATACAGTTCCATAGCGTTTTCATTATAACACATCGCACCCTTTCCGGGCATCTCAAATCCATCTGCACCATTGGGAAATCTGACACGCCCGGCTCCGTTTTCAAGAAGCGAATCCCCCGATTTTCCAAGGTGGCGATGCACGTTTTGAACATGGGCGACGTTCACGGTGAAAATCGCCCACATTCAAACGCAACATCGGCGATAATGCTGCTGCGTTTCGCCGATGTTGAACAAGTATACGCACCATGCTGTTTTTCCATGTGCCCGGATGCCCCGCATATAACTGCCGCATTCCTGCTGAAAGATGGTATAATGAAACACAACTTTGCGTTATTGATTTGTTGAACAAATCCGGCAATTTATGCCGAGTTCCACGCACGGAAAGGAAAATCCACAATGTCATCTCCGGTTGAAACAGCAGTCCTCCATTTTCAAAATGGTGCCTCATGTGCGCAAGCAGTGCTGGCTGCGTGTGCCCCCGCGCTCGGCATTCCGGAGAATGTCGCAATGCGCTTGGGAGCCGGAATGGGGGCAGGATTGGCAGGATTGCGCGAAACCTGCGGAGCCGTTACGGCGATGGTGGCAGTCCTTGGCTTGAAAGAAGGCATTGAAACACCGATGGAGCCTTCCGTAAAAGCCGCACTTTATCAACGTATTCGCGCCTCGATCCAAGCCTTCGACGACACGTTCGGCACCCATAACTGCCGTGAACTGCTTCAAAAAGCCTCCATTGAAAAGCAGGCCGGCGTTGCCCCGGAGGCCCGTACAGCGGCGTATTACGCCAAGCGGCCCTGCGCAGCCTTTGTGCGTTTCTGTGCTGCGCAATGTTGCAAGGAATAACCATTCCCACGTTTATTTTCACCTGCTTTATCACGCCTTTCTCCCATAAGAATGACTCCATTTTCCTTATTGATAAAACCCGCCGGAGCAGATTGCAATCTGCGGTGTGCCTATTGCTTTTATCTGGACCGTGCCGAACTTTATCCGGAAACACAGATTCACCGCATGAGCGAAGCTACGCTGACGCGTCTGGTACGCAGCTACCTTGCCCTCCCCTTTCCGGCGCATACGTTTGCCTTTCAGGGCGGCGAACCGCTCCTGATGGGCGAAGCTTTTTTCCAAAACCTCGTCAGACTTCAGAAGCGTTATGCCCGCCCCGGTGCACAAATTACCAACTGTGTCCAGACCAACGGCACACTTTTAACGCCCGCACTCGCACGTTTTTTCGCCAACGAAAACTTCCTGCTCGGCGTCAGTATTGACGGGCCTGCCGAATTGCATAACCTGCGCCGCCCCAATCGTAACGGCGATGGCAGTCACGCAATGGTAGTAGACGGCTTGAAACTGCTCCGCTCGGAAAATGCAGCGTTCAACCTGTTGACTTTGGTTTCTCAAAGCAACGTTCACCATCCTTTAACCGTCTATCGTTACTTACGCGACACCCTGAACTGTCGCTTTATGCAATTTATTGAATGCGTCGAACTCATGGACGATGGTTCACTCCTTCCCGATGCCATCACCGCGCAACAGTGGGCAGACTTTATCATCGCCATCTTTGATGAATGGTATGCCCATGATAAGCAGACCGTCTCCATTCGTCTTTTTGACAGCATCGTCAACAAATTGCTTTCCGGCAATGCGCACAGTTGTGCCATGAGCGGCGACTGTCGCGCCTACTTTGTGGTGGAGCACAACGGCGATGTCTACCCCTGTGATTTTTTTGTCCGGCCGGAATTGAAGTTGGGTAATCTCCACACGGAAGATTGGGATGAACTTTGGGAGCATCCGCTCCATACCCGATTTGGAGCAAGAAAGCATGAGTGGCATGAAGATTGCCATTCATGCCCCTATCTCTCCCTCTGCCAAGGCGACTGCCCCAAAAACCGTACCGGCCATGATTTCAACCGTGATTCCAGACAGAAATCCCACCTCTGCGAGGCTTGGAAACGTATCTACGCACACATTTTGCCGCCACTGAAGCGCGAAGCAGAGCACCTGCGCGCACAGCATTCCCATAGGTAACCTTTTGAACAGCAAACGGATTTTCTTATGACACTCGAAACACTTCAAACCTTTTGTGCTCTTCACTCCACCCCCGGAGATGAGGGCGAAGTCTTTACAGAATTACTTCAACGTTGGCAACGCCAAGGCCTTGACACGCAGCAGATTGGCCACTACGCAGTTGTCGCTCAATCGGGAGAGCGTAAAAAAGCCGATACCGTCTTGTTGCTCGCCCATGCAGACAGCCCGGGATTTATCGTTCAGGCGGTGCATTCGCCTACCTCTTTAGACGTACTTGTTTTAGGAGGCATCCATCCAACGCATGATGCGGATTTAATCCTCAAAACTGCCGATGGAAAATTCCCGGCGCGGCTGCAAGCCCCCGATGAAACACTTGGGTGGACGCGCACCATGCCGTTAAAAGTCACTTTGCCTGCACCGCTTCCGTCCGTGCAAAAAGGCGACCGACTCTGCTGGGCACCCCACTGGGAACATTCGCAAAACGCGCTGAAAACGCCTTTCTTAGACAACCGCATCGGATGCGCCTTGATCGCTGATTGGTTTGAAACTTGCTCCCAGCACTTTCCCAACATGAACGTTGTGCTGGCGGCTTCTGCAATGGAAGAAGTCAACGGCTTTGGTGCCAATGTTCTCGCAAAACACGTGCAGGCAGACCTGGTTTTGGTGTTGGATATCACCTATACAGATGAAAGACAAAATATTGCGCTGGGCCAAGGTCCTGTGATTACGCTTTCAGATGCCTCCGTCCTGCTCTCGCCCGCTTGCCGCGATCGCATCCTTGCTGCGCCTGTTGCGTTACAAACCGAGGTTTACAACTACTCCGGGACCGACGCTCGCGCTTTCCCTGCACAGGGCTTCAAAACGCCTGCAATTCCCGTTTTAATCCCCACCGAAGGCAACCATTCTCCTGAAGAAACCCTTCATCCTGCCGACTTGAACGCTTGGCCGCAAGCACTTGAAGCAGTGGCAAATGCCGTGCTTGCCAAAGATTGAACCCTGGAAAGACTGCACCATGAATCCACTTAACAACATCCGCATTGTACTTGTCGGCACCCTCTATTCCGGAAATGTCGGCAGTGTTTGCCGCGCAATGGCCAATATGGGGTTGCGCCATCTTACGCTCGTAGCTCCACGCATTCTTGATGATTGGAGCGATGGCCCGAGAATGGCTGTTCACGCGGTTGATCTACTTGAAGCACGAAAGGAAGTGGCAACATTGGAAGAAGCCGTTGCAGATTGCGTTGCAGTCGTCGGCACGACCGCACGCGGCGGACTTTACCGTGCAACGGTTCAAACGCCACGCGTCATTGTGCCGGAATTGCTGCGCCTTGCGACTCAAGGCCCGGTGGCCATTGTCTTCGGACGTGAAGATCAGGGATTGCATAATGATGAAATCGCACTTTGTACACACCTGATCCGTATTCCTGTAGATGAACATTATCAAAGCTTGAACCTTTCACAAGCACTATTGATTGTCGCATATGAATTGTACACCGCCACCGGCACCTATGTAAGCCCGGTAGAAGAAGCCGATGCACTTGCAGACCAATCCATGAAAAATGCCTTGATGATGAAGTGGCGCAAGGCGATGCTTGACATCGGCTTTATGGAAGAACCCAAAGCCGACCACATGATGCAAGGCTTCCGAAGAATCTTTTCACGAGGAGTAAAAACCGTGCCGGATGCACGCATCATGCTTGGTGCGGCGCATCAAATGAGCTGGGCTGGAGAAACGGCTCGGAAAAATGAAGTCGGCGAGAGCTCAGAGTAACGCGTCATCCCACACAAAAGCCTCATGCGGAATCGTCTCCCAGGAAAAACGCGGAATCAGCTCTGCAAGAGTTGAAACGCTTTCATCTTTTCGTAACCACCCGCACGAACGCGCCAGCGCGGAAAGAATGCGCCCTGGCGGGATGCCGGCTGCGCGATAGGTTGAAATCCGCGTATCCCCATGACGTTTAGCAAGGCGGGCACCATCCGGGCCGGTCACGAGAGGCACATGAAAAAAGCGCGGGATTGGGAGCCCCAGACGTTGATACAGCACGATTTGCGAAGGTGTCGCAGGGAAAATATCGTCTCCACGGACAACATCTGTAATCCCCATCTCGGCGTCATCAACAACCACTGCGAGCGTATACGCGATATTCTCTCCGCGAGCAATAACAAAATCACCCGTTAATTCTGCAGCCGAATGCGTCATTTCGCCAGCAAAACCATCGTGAAATCGGCCATCATCGTCCTCTGTTAACGCCAATCGCCACGCCGTCTTTTCCGAAAATCGCGTACCGGGATCCTTGATAATACGCCTACGGCATATACCGGGATAGCGCAAAATTTCTCCGGGATGAGGAGCTGATTGCGCACGTTGAATATCTGCACGCGAACAAAAACATGGATACAACGATGCATGAAGCTGTTGTAAGGCCGCTTGATACAACCCTAAACGCTGCGATTGCCATTGTACAGGCGCATCCCAATCAAACCCCAACCAGCGTAAATCCTCCTGCAATGCACTATCGGCACCAGGCTTATGCTTCGGATGATCCAGATCTTCAATCCGCAAGATCATGCGGCCTCCACATCGGCGCATTTGGAGCCATGCAATCATAAATGTGCGAATATTCCCCAAATGCAACGCTCCTGTTGGAGAAGGAGCCAAACGCCCCACACGGTCATAATCATGTATCATACGTTCACGCATTCAATTATTGTAGCGGATTTCAATGCAAAAAATGTGCGTTCTTTACAACAATGGCGAAAATGCCAAGCGTTCTTTCCTTAAATATAAAATCTGTAACACTTCAAATACCAAGACTTGCGTATCTGCAACTCGTTTCATTCAACAGGCAACGTCTCCAAAATGAAAGGAGCTTTGATATAATGTTGGGATATGCTTTCGAAAATTAAAGGACTTCTCTTAATTCTGCTTTACACACTCATCGCTTGCGGGTGTGTATGGCTTTGTCATTACACCTCTTCAACACCATTGCCATCCACGAGTGAAGTGCCCCATCTCATTGCAACCTCTCAGTTGGTGGAATCACACCAAAATTCGTTAAGCCCGATACACAAAACTCTTCCGCCTACGCGTCCATTCCATCGGCTTGCGGCACTCACAACAACATTCATTGGTGCTCCGCTGTCCGGTGAATATTCTTTGAGATCTTACCGGCTTCTGCCGACCTTCCTGACAGCCGTTTTGCTTGCACTCATTCCCGCACTCGGACTGAAACGAAGAGGTGGCTTCTTTGAAACCAATGATGCGCCATTTTGGGTAATGGCCTTTCTCATCGCTTCACCTGCTGTACTTTGTTTTTGTTGCAGATTCACCCCGCTCGCATTTCAAGCGAGTACGTTCTTTTTGTTATTAGTCTCAACACGCGCATATGTGCAATGGCCGAATTACCTATCTGCCATGCTGATTGGTTTTCTGGCCGCCCTCGCCGTGCTGGCAGAACCTGATTTTTTATGGGCGGTGCTGCTTTTAATTCCCGTTATCGGAATTGGGCTTGGATGGCGAAGGCTCGCTTTGTTTTGGCACACGGGTCACTTCCTAACGCTCGTTGCTACGCTGCTCTTTATACTCGGAGTCGGTCATTTTCGCATCACAGATCTGACGCTTGCTCTTGTAAATGCTTTTCAACTTTCAGAGCCGATTTTATACGCTTTGAAATGGCGTCTGATTTGGCTCTGCTCCGGCGGCTTCGCGCTGCTTGCGTGGTTGGGAATGCTAATTTGGAGAAAGTATAATTCGGATCACCGTTGGGAAAGAATTCTTCTTATCCTCTTTCCGATCTATCTTTTGGCCTCGCTCTTTTTCAAAGACGGAGGGGGATTTGCGATTCCAACCATTTGTCTTTCTGCACTGCTGTTGGCATTTCTTCTTTCACTTGTTCCCAATTTCTGGTGGAAGCTCTCGTTGGGCTCCATCACCTTTGCTGTTCTTATCCTCTGCAATATTCATCTCACCTCAATCTCTTTTGATCTCTCCGGCACCGACCGGAAGCGACAAATCAAAGCATTGAAAGACTTGCGTAGTGCATTAAATGTTACCCAAGGGACGCCTGTCCCGTTCAATATCGCAATCAACAACCCCGAATTGAACGCGGCAATACACTGGCATCTTCGCCATTATCCACTTTCTGCTTCCGCGCAACACACGAAACAAATGCTTCTCCTTTCCGACCGTTCCTATTCGGATACAAAAACCACTCTTAAGCTGACACAAAACAGTGTTGCGATGCAAACGTTTCATCTTTCTGCAAATCAGTTGCTTTATTTGTTCGAGATTTCAAGGAAAGCTTCTACAAAAGGAAACGAATGAAACACTTTCTACACCATTTACCTTTCCTCCTTTTTATCCTGCTGTTATTGCCCTGGTTCCCTCCAGCGATCTCAAGTACGCTCAGTGCAATGGCGGATCATTCACAACACATGGAATATATTTGGCTGGTTCCCGCACTCAGTCTTTTCTTGGTTTGGAAACGTCGCAAACTTCTTTGGAGCATTATACAACAACCGGCCCCTGCACCACTCTCAGCTCTACCTATCTTCATTCTCGCATGTAGTTTTCTTTTTTTAGGTTTCCGTGGTGGCCAATCTCGCTTTCTTCAAGTAGCGGCAATTCTCATCATAATGGCACTTCCGTTGGCCTGCTATGGTTGCAACCTTTTCAAAGCCTTATTTTTCCCTGTAATTCTTCTGGTGTTTATCATACCGATAGGTTTTCTTGACAATTTTACCGTTCCGCTTCGCTATGCGTCTGTTTCAGCCACTACGTTTATACTCAACGGTTTAGGTATTGCGGTTCGTCAAATCGGCACTGCGATTGTCTCAACCTCCGTCATACCGTTCCAATTAGATGTTGCAGATCCCTGTAGCGGCATTCGTTCGATTATTGCACTTTTTGTCGGTTCCGCTGCCTATGGAGCAATTGCGCTAAATAGCTCTTGGCGACGATTACTCCTCTTCGGATTAAGTATTCCCATCGCTTTTTTAGGTAACGTTATACGCCTTCTCCTAACTGCCATGACCTGCTATTTCATCAATCAAAAGGCAGGCATGATGTTGCATGACCATGCGCTTTTCATTATTGCACCATTCTATTTGCTGATCTTTTTTATTGTTACAGACTGGTTAAAACGTTCCGACATCAAAACAAACCCACTAGAAAAGTTGAGTCAATCAAAAATGCTAGCCCCCAAAAAGCATACATACGCACTGCTTTTGTTAATGGCCATTTTGCTTAACCTTTTTCAGTATTACACCTCAAAAATGCCACCATTGGTATTTGAATCAGACGCCTTTTTATCCAAAACATTTATGTCGCTGCCTAATGCCACAATGGAATATCCTTGGTTTTGCCAAAACCGTATATGTCTCTATGCATTCAACCTTAACGAATCCCACACCCGCCCCGCGCATTGCCCACAATGTGAGGGGGAGCTACGCCCCATCTCAAAAGCAGAGTTGGATATCTTGCCAGCAGACACACAATGCAGGAAGGTAACATATATTTTCTCAAACGGTGAGATTTTTACAGTCTCATTGGTAATCGCAGGACAAAGCCGCATGTCAATACATCGCCCGGAACTTTGTCTTCCTTCGCAAGGTTTTGTTTTAAGTGAAAGAAATATCATTCATCTTTCAGAATCAGTCCCCATGGCTACATTCGCACTTCGTAAAGAGGGGTCCCTCGGAACGAGTGGCTTTGCCTATCTCTTCCTGAACTCTAAAATTGCGACAGTCTCAAATATCAAACGCGTCTTGGGTGATTGTCTGGAACGTTCCATCTGTAATCGTATCCCGCGATGGGCAATGATAACAATCCAATCGCCCAACCATGATTTTCAAACCGCTGAAGGCGAACTTGCGCTACGCCATTTTATGACATTGTTCTACCCAACTCTTTTCACTGAAGATAGAACATTATGAAAACGTCAAACGCGTCTTTATCAATCGAAGTCGCCACTACACCGTTCAAAAGGATGCAAGGGCTTTTAGGAAGAAAACGACTTCCCACTGGCCATGGACTTCTTCTTCATCCGTGTAATGCAATTCATACAATCGGCATGAAATTTGCCTTAGACGTGCGTTTTTTTGACAAAAATGGTAAACTCATCCATGTTGTTCGGGATGTTCAGCCGGGCAAGTTTTTCCTTTGGGGCGGCTTTCATGCACGTACGACACTTGAAACTGCTGCCGGAGATCCGTCTTTTGACAATGTTACGACGACCTCAGATTTGAAAGAATAAGGACTGTCTATGTCAGAAAAAATGTTGCGATTACATTCTTATGAAAGTTTTGGCGCAGTTGACGGCCCCGGCATTCGCCTTGTTGTCTTCCTTCAAGGATGTCCTTTGCGTTGCATCTTCTGCCACAATCCCGACACGTGGGATCCTCAGGGTGGTGTCAGTGTAACAAAAGAGGAGATTGTCAAACGTGCCCGACGGATGCGCCCCTACTTGGGAGCGGAAGGTGGCGTTACATTCTCTGGTGGCGAACCGCTTCTACAAGCCGCTGCGCTCATTCCTGTAATACACGCCCTTCACGATGAAGGCTTTCATGTCGCCATTGACACCTCCGGTGCCATCGACACGCCGGAAGCGAGGCAAGTACTTGATTTAGCAGATCTGATTCTTCTTGATGTGAAAAGCCCGTTTCCCGATCGGTTCAAAGAGATTACAGGGCTTGATTTTATCGCAACAAAACAAATCTTTGATTATTTGAAAGAAATAAGAAAGCCCGTATGGATTCGACAGGTTGTTGCCCACGGATTAAATCATACTGATGCTGAGAAAGATGCAACAAAATCACTTATTCATGGTTTGAACGTTCAACGGATTGATCGTCTCCCCTATCATGAGCTTGGATTGCACAAGTATGAATCCCTTGGAATCCCCTATCGCGGCTCAATGTTATCCGTACCAACACAAGAGGAACTTTCACTATGAATGAAGATGCTTCAGGTCTTCACTTTAACATTCATGAAGATCTTCATGATACAACTGAAGAAATAACAGACTTTACGTTTCTACCTCGAAAGAAAAAGTATTCTTTAGATCCCCGAAAAATGATGGCGCTAACGTTTATCGCGCTCATCACGGTTGGTACAGTTCTTCTTTCTTCTCCAATTGCACAGTCCTCTGGGAAATGGGCGTGGTTTAATCATTCCGCCACGTTCTCTTGGAATCACTTTTTTTCTGCACTTCTCGACAATCTGTTCATGGCGACCTCTGCATCATGTGTAACAGGTCTTACAGTTATTGATGTTCCAACGTATTATTCAACTATTGGACATGTTATTCTGCTTGCAAGTATTCAACTCGGTGGAGTCAGCTTAATCACACTCGGCACCCTCATTGTCACAATCCTACTTGGGCGTGTACCATTTGGTGGTGAAGATCAGGTAATTTTGAACTATGGAGCCAAAAATTCATCACGTGCCAACAGTCTTCTTGCACAGATCGTCTGCTATGTGTTTACATTTGAATTTTTAGGTACTGTGATTCTTTTCTTCCGATATTATTGGCATCACGGTTTTACACTTGGCAAGGGGCTTTGGTATTCATCGTTCCATGCAATCAGTGCTTTTTGCAATGCTGGAATTTCGTTACACTCACAAAATCTTATCCCCTTGCGAAATGACTTGATTTACACATCAACCATCGCACTTCTCGTCACCCTTGGGGGAATCGGCTTTTTAGTTATTGCCAATCTTTTCCGCTATCATCCTTGGCACCTTGATTTGCGGCGCCGCGGAAAAATCTCACTGCACTCGAGAATTGTTTTGTGGACATCACTTCTTTTATCTGTAGGAGGAGGAATTATTTTCACTCTTTTAGAATGGAATAATACACTTGCATTTATTGACATCGGCTCCCCCTTGAACGCGTTATTCCATGGCGAATGGCGCGAACTGTTCGACTCATTACGCCATATTACACAACGCATCTGTTCTGGTATTTCACAAACCGCCATGTTTCGGACCGCCGGCTTCAATTTCATTGAAATTGGAGAGATCTCGCCTCCTGCAAACCTACTTTCTGTATTTTTAATGTTGATTGGCGGCTCACCCGGTTCCATGGCTGGTGGAATTAAAACCACTACGATCGTAGTCCTCTTCTTAACTATTCGCGCCTATCTTCGTGGTATCCCGACTGTTGAGATTCATCAGCGAAGTATTTCCGATGTTATTTGTCGTGAAGCGATGGTTATTGTCGTTTATTATCTTTTAATGGTTTTTACCTTTTACTTCATTCTTTTATTAACTGAAAAAGCACTTATTGCTCAACGTGGCGACTTTGTTCTTTTCTATGAGGTTTCATCGGCCTTTGGAACAGTAGGGACTTCTCTCAATGCCACTCCACTACTCTCTCCCATCGGGAAGCTCGTGATAACGCTTGCAATGTATTTGGGGCGCATTGGTCCCATTTCTATCGCACTAATGATGGCAGGACGTGAAGTTTCCCATCGAATTCGCTATCCGGAAGAAACTATTACAGTAGGTTGATTACCATGCGCACACTTCACGCTTGTACCCTCTGCCCAAGACAATGTGCAGTTGACCGTATCAATGGCCAACTGGGTTACTGTAAAAGTGGCTTTCAAACGCGAATGTTCCGTTGGGGACCACACTTCGGTGAAGAGCCGCCGATTTCCGGTTCAAATGGTAGTGGTACACTTTTCTTTTCACATTGCACATTAAAGTGTATCTACTGCCAAAACTCAAAATGGAGTAATGGCGGGCAAGGAGAAGATCTTTCAATCGAATCACTCACAGACCGTTTCCGGTTTCTTGTTGAAAAAAAATGCCACAATTGGAATCTTGTTTCTCCTACACCATGGCTTCCTCAAATTGAAAAAGCAGTCATGCCACTTCTTGAAGACGGTATTCGTCTTCCGTTTGTTTACAACACATCAGGGTATGAACGCATTGAAACATTAAGTAAATATAGCCATCTCATTGATATCGCACTCACAGATCTTCGTTACGCCTCCCCCGACACTGCGACAGAAGGCTCTGATGCGCGGAACTATGTTGACTCAGCACGAGCTTCAATTCACTGGATGTGGAAAACACTCGGTCCATTACAGTGTGATGGTGATGGTATTGCCCAACGCGGCCTCATTGTTCGTCTTCTTGCCCTGCCTGGACGTACTCAAGAAGTAAAAGAAAATCTGATATGGTTGAGAAATGTCTGTGGGCCAGAGGTCGCGGTCAGTGTCATGGCTCAATACAACCCTGTCGGCACCGCGAAACACCTCCCTACATGGAATCGAAAAATTACACCGGAGGAATTTGAACCAATCGCAGAACTTGTGGCAGACTTGGGATTTGAAAACGGATGGATTCAATCTTGTGAGAATGCCACGGCCGAGAATATGTTGGGAGATGACATGACTTCTGGATATGGCGAAGTACGCTAGAATTACTTACTTCATCTGCCACAGCCACCTTCAAAGGAATCGACAATGCCTGTATATGATTATCGAGCACAAAACACTCATGATAGTTGCCCCTATTGCTGTTCGGGATTCGAGATAATGCGCCGATTGGCAGATCCGCCATTAACGCATTGTCCAAATTGCAACGCACCAATTATCAAGATTATCTCAGCTCCGGCATTGGGACGCAGTAAGTCAAAGTTAGATGACCGGGCAAAAGCTGCAGGTTTTCACAAACTGAAGCGCGTTGATCAAGGTGCTTTTGAAAAACTTTATTAAGAATGGAGACCTAAATGGATGTTGATACACTGAATAAACATTATGGTACACTTGGACGCATTGCCTTCCGTCAGAGCCCCGGTGGACATCCAATTGCGATTCTTATTGCGCCACAGGGCGTCTGCGAAATTTCACTCTATGGTGGTCAAATTCTCAGCTATCGTGTTCTTGGTTTCCAAGATGCGCTTTGGCTTAGCCCTTTAGCAGAGTTTGAAGACGGAAAAGCAATTCGTGGCGGCATTCCCGTTTGTTGGCCATGGTTCGGCAAGGCTCCTGACACCTTTCCACCAAATACGCCTTCGCACGGTTTCGCCCGACGTTCACTTTGGCGTGTTGTCGGAGCAGAATACGCCTCCCGGGAAACGCAACTTATTCTTGAATTGACTGAAAACGATGCCACCGATAAAGTATGGCCGTATGCCTACCGGTTAACATTGACCGTCACGCTCGGAGATTGCCTGACAGTGCATCTTCAAACACGTAATCTCTCTGATAAACCTTTTACCTACAGCGAAGCCCTGCATACTTATCTGCGTGTCGGCGATGCTCGCAATATTTCCCTCCATGGTATTCAGGAAAAAGCGTTCACTTTTAACGACACCGACACTCATGATAAGATTTATCCAATGCCTGAACTAACAGCTCTTATCAATGATCCGGATATGGAACGTCAACTTGCCATCACTTCGGAAGACATCTCAGCTGTTGTAGTTTGGCATCCTGCCTTGGAATCCGGCCTTCAAGACGTTTCACTCGGAGGGCCGCGCCATTTTATTTGTGTGGAGCCTGCAAATCCTCACCATATCGGCGGAGAAATAACACTTGCACCCGGCCAAGCCCATGTTTTAACAATGCGGCTTCAACCCTCTTTTTTACAGTAAATTCATTTCTTTTCCCATCCGATCCGATAAATACCCCTTTGAAACATTGGAGTTTACGATGAATGCAAAAGCACTCTTAAAAACCATTGATTATGCAATTCTAAAGCCGGATGCCTCCATGCAAACCATCTACGAAGGGGCTCGATATTGTGATCAGCTCGGAGTGGGCTGTCTCTGTGTCAAAAGTTGTGATGTGCGGTTTGCAGCAGAAACGCTTACAGGAAGTGACACATTTGTGGCAGCCGTCGTGGGTTTTCCACATGGGAATACGCTGCCAACATTAAAAGCAATGGAAGCACAACTCGCCATTGCGCATGGTGCAGAAGAAATTGACATGGTAATTAATATCTCTGCCTTGAAAGACGGCGACCTGGAAGGTGTAACAGACGAAATTCATGCTGTTGTAACTGCCGTATGGCCCCACCCTGTCAAAATTATCTTGGAAACAGCTCTACTCACATCTCAAGAAATCCGAAAAGGTGTTCAAGCCTCTATCAAAGCCGGAGCGGCATTTGTGAAAACATCCACAGGTTTTGCCAGCCACGGTGCAACTCCGGAAGCTGTACAGATAATGCTTACTTCAGGGAAAGGTAAAATAAAAGTCAAAGCTTCCGGTGGCATCCGGACACGCGAACAAGCCGAAGCTTATCTGAAAATGGGATGTGAACGCCTCGGCGTTGGAAACATTGAATGTCTTCTAACGCCTTCTGAAAAAAGGCGATATGGCTTAATAACCGGCTAAATCCAAAAGCCCATCATCTACGAAGAACGCTCTTTTTGTTTATTATCAGAAAGAAAATATTTACAGATAGCCTATTTTCAAAACTCTTTTTACACCTTTACCATCTTCCAAATCAATATCACTTACTTTGAGCACCAATGTCAGTTATATGCTTTAACAAAACAACTTATTCTTTTTCTCATCTTAAGTTGCATTAAAAAATGCACCGTTATGCATACACTTATTTAATTTGTCTTGCGTTAACTAAAGCGAAGCGCAAATTAAAATCTTCATCGTTTGAGACGTTAAACCTATCGAGGAACAGACCGATAGGAGCATAGTCGTAGTGGGCCGCAATACCGTTGCTCGTTTCAAAGTAGACTAGGTCCGACACATTCTTATTGCCATCGCAGGTATAGAAGAACTTGCGGTTACCGCTTCCAGTGGTGAAGAGCGAGCGCGTGGCGATGGGTTCGGTCGGATCCCCAAAAAAAGATTGAGCTGTGCATTGTTGGTGAGCGCGTCCACCTT
This sequence comes from Kiritimatiellia bacterium, assembly GCA_017531445.1. Lineage (GTDB taxonomy): Bacteria > Verrucomicrobiota > Kiritimatiellia > RFP12 > DVOR01 > Spyradenecus. The sequence goes on from JAFXKZ010000002.1 coordinate 335,088, forward strand.
TTGTACGCAAAGATAATTGTCATACACAAAACGGTGATGTTGAGCTACTACGCCCGCAACCATCGCCGCCATCTTCAAATTATCAAGCATCGTCTTCATCGTAAAACACCTTTCCTCCGTCTTATTTGAGCGGTAAAGCATCCGCCTTACCCATAAGCGCACCCGCACTACTATTCGCACCCGCACTGCCTGCTGTCCGCTGTTATCGTTGGCACCCATGCCACCGCACTGGATGCTGTCAGGGCACTACCGCGCTCGCCTCATCGGCTCCACCGGAATGCTCCGAGCCTTCAAAGCTGCCTCCACGGCCGCTTCAAGTGTCACCACTACCCCCCAAAAAAAAAGCCCAACAGCGCGCCAAGGGCGGGCAAAAACGGAAATAATGAATACCTGCGATAAAGGGAACGCCACACCACGGCTACCGCTGATAAACGAGCGGTGCTACGCACCTACTGACACGCCTTCGCATAAGCGAACAAGCACATACCCCCTTGTGGCAAAGCCCCCTGACACTCATAGCCTCCCAACTACCTAAACCGCCCCGCTCCCCCTTATTGAGCCACACCACCCCATCCTTTAGCCACACCCACAGCTCAACTTATCCTAAAATGAAATTAAAGAAGCGGAGAATCCTCCGCTTCTTTAACTTCAGCACTTAATAATGTTTATTCTCGGATAATTACGAGGTCAACCATTCCTTTAATTTTTGATGGACGTTCCTCCGTAAAATATCCGCGCGGCAGACGTGCGACGAACTTCCCAGGCAAAGCGCCAACCACCACGACATCGTCAACCTTCTTTCCTTCTGCCTTAAAGAGTATTTGCCCCTCTGACAGTGGAATAAACTTGCCGTTCTGCACAATATGTCCCCAAAGATAACCATGCGTCAGGTCAATTGTAGTTTTGTCGCTTGTATCAAACGTACCACCAGTCATTAAGAAATTGAACTCCATCAAACGCAAAGAGCCTAGATTATTCTTAATGCGAATTTTAACTTCAGTATTCTCTAAAACTAAAAATCCTTCATTCCGAATCTGGCACTCCGCGCGCCCCACGAGAGCATTGAGGTCGTCGTGTTCTAACGTGCGCTTAATCTTACCGTTAAAAAGCTCCAAGCGAGCACCTTTACTCACAATAATATCTGCGCCACCCATACTAAAATTAGCCAAGTCAATGCGCACAACATCACCAGCCGCGACACGAATACTTGAAACTAATTCAACATTTTTTGTTAAACGATAATTACCAGATGCGATGTTACCATGAGTCACAGTAAATGGCTTGTCAAACTCAATCTGCTCAAATGATGTTGAACTATCAAAACAATTCAATGTATTGATTTGTTTTGCAATCTTCTCTGATAAATCTTTATCTTTTTTTGTTGTTTTCACAAGCGTTTTCAAAACTTCAACATCGGTTACCTTATTCACCACGGCCAAACGCGCGTCACGCTGTTTTGATTTTTTCAGTACTTCAATAATTTGCTTTTGTTCTTTCAATTTACTTGCTGCAATCTCTGCCGTTTTGTAGAGATTTGAATTCATTGCCACATCAAAAAGAAGGTCTTGTTCTACCACCTTCTCCACTACTAGCATACAGACATCATAACATTTTGCATTCTTAGCAACATCTGCAAGTAATTTTTGATCTGTTAACTTTGCAATGTCATCATATACAGGTGAACCTGTAAATAAGAAACCGCCATAGTTTTTTAATTCTTCTGCATAATACTTTTGTTTAATCGGATGTGAATCATCTAATTTGTTTGCTGCGAATTCTCGAATACCATCCGATTTCGCATTCATCGCTACATCCCCAATAACTTGTTGGTCTCTTAACTTTTCCACAGCTTTTTTACGGAAATCTCCTTTATCCGATTTTGCAACATCTGCAAGCGCTTTCTGATCCGTTAACTTCTCAATAACTACTGAGAGAATAACAGAATCTGCATTCTTAGCAATCTCTGCAAGCACTTTCTGGTCCGTCAACTTCTCAACCGCTCCTTGGCGAACAAGCGAATCTGAATCTGCTTTAGCAATCTCTGCAAGGACCTGCTGATCCTCCACCAAAAAGCGAACAGTGTACTTACGTACTTCATCATCATGACACGACCTCGCAATTTTTGCAAGTTCAGCTTTATCTTCTAAGTGCTTAAGAGCCTCCATTCTAATTTCTTCATCCTCCGCAGTATTGACCATTTGGGCAAGTTCCTTTTGCACAATTGCTTGTTCCGTAGCAGACAGTTGCTTATATGTCTGCGTTGCAACCCTTCGAGTTTCAGAATCGGAACTTACCAATTGCTCTGCAAGAGAAACGCAGCCAATGCAAGAACACAACAGCGCTACCATTGCACTTATACATCCGAATTCCATTAGTAACTTTTTCATAATAACCACCGTTCTAACCTTAAACGTGTTTCGTGAATACCCTTGATAATCCACGTTAATCACCGAAGGAAAATCCTTTACTTGACCGCATTAAACTGTTGTCGCGACGCGCTTGTATACATTCCAACCATTGTTTGACTGTTCGTAGTCATACTCAAAGACGCCTACAAAGCGATAGGCTTGCCCTTCTTCCTTTAAAAAAGTATAACGGCGATACTTACGGTCCGCTTTCGCCTTCAAACGTGCCTTTTCATCTGGGATTTTCTCCCAGATTTCAGCATCATCCTTACGCAATTCGTTTTCCCATTTAGCATCACCTAACTTCGGAAACCAAACCATTTCCGTATCACTCAAACAATACGTTGCCCTACGATGCACCTTCAAGGTAACATCAAAACACTGCTTTAAAACTTCAAGATGTGTCCTAAAAACCTGCCCAAGCTGAATATCCATTATGAGAGTCCTTTCACGCAATTAAGGATCTTCGTCACACCGATCAATCAATTCTTTGGATAACTTTCCATCACCCAAGTATTAATCTTTGTGGCATCGATAATCCAAAGAATCAACAAAACAATCGCAGGAATCACCAAGAAGCTCGTTAATGTAAGAACAATGTACAGAATTCCCATTCCTGTATGGCCAAAATAAAAACGGTGAGCACCGAAACCCGCTAGGAAAAACCAAAGCAACCATGCGAGAGTCTTATCTTTCGGCTGCGGTGCATACGGATTAATCACCTTCTTTTCCGTTGTCGGCTCACCGCATTTGGGGCACGCAACCGCACGATCACTCAACTCATTTCCACAATTTTTACAAAACATGACTACCTCATATTAAATTAAAAAAACGAGGGCACAAAAGACAAAGCCCCTCTGAGAGGGGCACGAAATTTGAAGGATTAGTTACCGAGCTTTGCATCCAATGCGGCATTTGCCTTACGCGTACGAATCGCATTCGCCATTTCTGTCGTCACAATGCGCTTGCCCAAAGGATTGAATGCCGCTGCCGCAATCTTGAAGTAGGCCAAACCAAAAGGAATACCCACGATTGTGCAGAAACACGCCAAGCCTGTAAGGCCCAAGCCGATAGCACTCCACAAACCATAGAAGAGAATCCACAGGAAGGACATCAGTCCCGTGCCTGTAATACGCTGTTCGCCATAATCACGCGCATCTACCAATTCTTTCCCAAACGGGAAGAAAATAAATGCAGCCAAGCGAAACGAAGCCAAGCCGAAGGGAATGCCGACAATCGTGATGCACCAAAGCGCACCACCGAGAGCCATAATCAAACCCCAAGCCCAGCCACCAAGGATGAACCATAACAAGTTTGCGATAAATGACATAGTCACCTCAACAACATTATCCTAACCTGTAATCCACATTAATCTAACTTAGGATTGATTAGATTAACGGCCGAAGGCAATAAACACCTTCAACTTTTCCCTTTCATAGAACCAGCACGCGCCAATTTACTATTAAGAGAATGATGCAACTATACTACCCCCCCCCCGTTGTAAGTCAAGTCTTTTTAGACACTCCCGTTTGAAGGAGTGCCTAAAATCAAAATAATAATTTATATTTCAATGAGTTATAACATAGAAAGAGACATCCTATCACCGCTCCACAGGTTTCACTTTCAAAAATAACAGCCAAAACTGCGTATGAGCCTACCCCTTGTAAAACTTAATCTCAAGGTAAACCGCTCTCCTAATGATCCATCTTCCATCGTAATAGACACTTCCACACGCAATATATGTCAGTAGGAGCGTAAAGCGCTCCTACCGTTCATCGGCATCGCCGTGGCGAGACGCTTTAAAAAACACCCCAAATTTCCTCACACCACATTTTTACATATGTAGCAAAACGAAGCAAAGTAGTCAAATCCGCTTACCCGAGTCAGATAAAATACCGCTAAAAGTAGGCGAAATTCCCGCCTGAAAATGGGCGACTTTCCACGTCAATTTCGCCTATTTTGCTGCCCCAATTTCGCCCATGTTTCCAGTGCACTGTCGCCGATATTCCGCTCGCCTCTCAACCGTACAGCTTTACTTCAAGTATGAGGGAACTTTCGTCTTTGAGGCAAGCGCGTATTTTACTGCTTTGCCTCCTTGCCTCAGACGCCAGTGTGTGATACAAGCAAACTTCATGCTTTTTCAAAAAGCGGATTTTCTTTTCAGGTGATTGTTTACGGCTTCCCGCTTCAGCTCTCTTTACATTTGAACGTTGCAGAGATAACAGCTTTGGCAAGGCGAATGCGCAGATGATCGCCGGGGGCGAGACCTTCGGCATCCGTAACAAGCGTGCCGTCTTCATCTGTAATGAGCGCATAGCCACGATTCAGCACAGCGGTTGGATCAACCGCTTTCAAGGTGGCGGTTTGTGAAACCAGACGTTCTGAAGCAGAAGCGAGCGCATCTTGAAGTGCACTTTCCATGCGCAAACGCAAGTGTTCCAAACGTTCACGCGCCCGACTGAAAAGCGTAACGCCACAATGTTCAAAGGTAAATTGCTGCCGCTGATGACGGTGATGCACCTGTGAAAGAATAGCCTCCATTGCAAACGTCAAACGGTTGTCCCGTGCATCAACACTTTGCGCGTGTTTTTCCAGCAAGTGAATCGGATCGCGAAACAGGGCGGAGGATTCGATATGACGGACATGGTTTCGCGCTTCCACGAAGCGCACACGCAAGGCTTTGATAAGGCGTTCTCCGGCAATAGAGAGGTGTTGAACAAAATCTTCCTTGCGACCACAAATCAATTCTGCGGCAGCAGAAGGCGTAGGTGCGCGCAAATCAGCGACAAAGTCGGTAATGGCAATATCCGGTTCATGACCAACGGCTGAAATCACCGGGATGGCGGATTCTGCGACGGCACGTGCGACACACTCTTCGTTAAAACACCACAACTCTTCCAAGGAGCCGCCGCCACGTCCCACAATCATCGCATCCATGGGTTCTTTTGTGCCGCTTCCCGGCGCAAAATGACGATTCAGCAGACGGATCGCCGCTGTGATTTCTTTTGCGGCATCAGCCCCTTGTACACGGCAAGGCGCGATAATGATATGGAGATTGGGGAAGCGACGTGAAAGGATATTGAGGATATCGCGGATTGCAGCACCTGTGGGTGCTGTTACAATACCGATGCGTTTGGGCAATTGCGGCAAGGGGCGTTTGCGCGAAGCATCGCAGAGCCCCTCGGCAAACAATTGACGCTTCAGTTTCTCAAATCGCAGCAGAAGTTCGCCGGTGCCATCGCAAATTTCCAGATGTTCCACATTGAAGTGATAACTGCCATTGGGCGCATAAAGGGCAATACTCCCCTGCACCCGCACTTTGTCACCATTGGTAAAGGAGGGAATCTTCCCTTGAAGGCGTTGCCGATAGGCAAAGAATGCCACGTTGATTTTGGCCGTCGCATCGCTCAAAGAAAAATACAGATGGCCGGAAGCATTCGGCGGACGGAAGTTGGAGACCTCGCCTTCCATCGTCATGTGCGGCAAATCCTCCAGACGATTTTTGATAATCGCCGTGACTTCTGAAACGGATTTTACGTTGGATACTGGCATATTTTAGTAGTGTGGCGGTGGCGGTTCTTCGGAAAGCAAACGGATGGACTGTGCAGTTTCCTGCCGCACGGCGTATGCTTCAAAACGCCGCTCCAACCGTTCAAACAGCGTGTTCAAACGCAGGATTTCTGCACTCAATTCATCCATCATACGCTCTTGGCGCGTCAACAGACTTTCCAAGGTGATCATACGATTTTTCAATACTTCCAATTCATTCATGGGCACACCTATAGAAAAATTGCGGCGGGGTCACGTTCCGGAGGCATCTGACAAACGGAAGGAGAAGATGGTCTCAAACTTGAAATTACAGGTGCTTCATCCGCAATTCCGGCGGCGCAGAGTTGAAGAATCCAGCGATTCATTTTAATGCAATTCGTGCGTGTAAGCGCGGTATCACCCGCGGAAAATCCACTGAGAATTAAGGTTTTACCTTCCAATATCCGACGTTTTGCCCCTGGCGTCAGGGGATAGTGTTGAAGCGAAAAAGGCAATACACGGATTAATTTCAATTCGGGCAGACTTGCCAGTCGCCGGGCGACATTCTTTTCGGGAGATGAAATAAAACCGCCAACAACAACCGCTCCGGCTTTAACGGCGGCTTCAATCTTTTGATAAGCAACAGCAATTTGATCGGGAGCGAGCGAGCGGGAAAGAATCACCGGTTCAAAGCGTTGCGCCTCCAACAGAGCCACATCACCAAGGCAACACCATTCAGTTTCCGTTGAAAGGCGCGGATGCTCAAGTGGTTGCAGCAAAAGATTGACGTTTGCCATTGTCAAACCCTTAATCGTATCCGATTTACAATTTTTGCGCAGGCACACCAAAGAGCGTGCTCCCCGCACGCACATTGGCAATCACTACCGAACCGGCACCGACCGTACATCCATCACCTACACATTTTCCCGGCATCACTTTGGCTCCGGTATGCAAGGTTACACATTCGCCGATTTGCGCGAAGCCACCTACAAAGGCGGTGGTATCCATTCTTAAAAAGGATCCGGCCTGTACATCGTGTCCGATAACCGCGCCCGTCTGAAGGAAAAGAAACTCACCGATTGCAGCATCTGCTCCGACATACGCAAATGGCGCAATCACCGCTCCTTCTCCGATGCTTGACGGAAGCACTTTCGCCATAGGGTGAATAAAAGACGCAAAGTGTGCGCCGCGTTGTTTCAATCGCTCAATGCAGCTTTTCCGCAAAAGATTTTGTCCAATCCCACAAAGAATCGGAAGATTCAGCGGACTGGTTTCAGTATTTCCAACGACGGAAGGATATCCGGTGTAGTGATCAAGCGCATGCGGATTGTCATCAATAAATCCGGCGCACGTTGCCGACGTATCGCCCAACCAATGAAACAATTCACGCCCCAAACCGCCGGCACCAAGAATATAGAACGATTTCATTGATCCACTCCTGCAGAAAGATCTTGAGAGGCCGGCAACAACTCTCTGTAAGCCTCCCAGTGACGTTTCACGCGTACGCCAAGCACTGGTTTTCCGGCCTCAATCAGCATTTGCCCATACAGTGGTACAAAGCGAGCTTTCAATTCGGCCGTTTCCGTTGATAAGATAACGGCTCTTGCCAATGAGAGCCCCTCTTCCGAGCGATTGGGTTGGCAAGCAACAGCACGGGAGATGAAGAACATTACCGAGGCTGTTTCATCCGGATAAAGTTCAGGTCGTTCGATATTCGCTAACGCATCACGGGCGGATTTTTCTGCGGCTGCGTAGTTTGTTGCGTCAAACTGCCATTGCGCTTGAGCCATCAAAACATCCGGGGAGGTTGGCGCGAGGCTGACAGCGAGGCTGTAAAACGGAGCGGCTCGTTGCAGGTCTCCCGATGTCTGCGCGATTTTAGCTGCCTCTAAAACATCTGCTACACGCGGGCGGGCAATGGTAAACGCCGTAGCATAGAGTTTTAGAGCCTTGTCATGCTCAGCCATCTGTTCAAATGAACGTGCAGTAAAACATTCCCGATCTGCAAGCGATTGAAGATATGGATCCGTTGGATTTGCCTGCGAAGCTTGTACATATTCACCTTGCAATGCCAGAATTCTTGCGCTCCGCAAACCGGAAAGCACCATTCGCATTTCCGAAGCAATCGCATCGGGCACTTTCACCCACGGCATCTCCATATCATAGTAGGGTCGGAAGGCTTCTTCCAGACGTTTGCCGCCCACACCATCAAAAAGTAACTGACGCGCCATTCCGGCAGAGCCACGGCGGATTGTCGCTTTTATCGGTTCTGAAAGGAATTCTTCCAAGCGTTTGGTCTCTGCCACGAAGCAACACGGCAGCAAGTGCAGCGGAGTTTCCAAATTAGCTTTTGCAAAAGTCGCTTCCATTTCCGGGCGATCCAGCAAGACCGACAAGGCCGCAGTGTCGATTGAAAGCGGCACACGTGAGGCCACCAGTTGCCAATGATTACGATCTGTCATCCATAATTGGACTTCGGAAAAGTGCTTCTGAAGCACTTTGATACGCTCCATCAACATACGCGCATCTAACGCATGTGCATCATTCTCATAGATAAGAATACCATCGTTTGTCAGGTGCTCCAATGCCGTCTGTAATGCAGACCTCCCGTAATAATCGCGCTCTTCAGCTGTCCATGCCGGAGGGAGTTCAACCCAAATTGCCTGATATTGCCCTTTCAGCGGCCCAGTCTGTGCAGCCGGATTCAATGTAACACCGTCTTGCGCACGGATAGCGATCCTTGCGGTTGCAGAGGGAAAGAAAAGCGATGGAAGAAGATGTGAAGCCGTTCGCGAGGCGATATCCAGTCCGTCCGTCCATACAACACGCCCATCCTTAAAACGGAAACCTTCCAGTTTTTCACCTGTATAAACGCCATCACGTGCAGCGATTGGCGCAAAAGGATGCACCTCTTGCAAAAGTTCTTCCGTGGCACGTTGCGATCCGAAATACCACCCGCCAAGCAATAGTATCGCCAAAATCACCGTGACGCTTTGCGCAATACGACCTTTGCAAAAAGCAAAAAGCAGTAATGTTGCCGAAAGCAATACGCCTGCAAGCGCAACATCATATATTCCGACCGGCGACAGGATGCCCGAGAAAATACGCGCAAGAATCATTCCGCAACATGCGCCGGAAAAAGTGGAAAGACGCGCACGCGGTTTCATGATGCTCACCCATAAGAAGGGGATAATGAACGCAACCCACCCAAACCATTGCACAGCTTCACCGAAAACAAATTGGTGCCACGTGGAGTATTCCAGCCCGATTTTCAACGCTAACAACCGCCAAACGTTTACATCATTCGCCGTATCGCCAAACGCAGAAAAAGCAACCATTGCACTCAAAACTGCCAGAATTGCAGAGCATTTATCGCCCCAAAAACGCTTTACATACCGCCGTATCAACCAAGCAGCTGTGCCACCCATTACAGCAAACGGAAGGACAATCGGCCATAAAGGTAAACCGCCTGTCCACTGCACATACACCGGTGCAGCCGTCCCGGCCAGCAATGTTGCAAATAAACTAAAGAGAAACAACCCGGAAAGTACCAACATCATTATCACCTTTTTTCACTTATCCATTTGTTTTTCGCCAGAGAAATCTGCCTCCGCAGTCAACAACTCAATCGTTTTCCCTCGGGTAATACCGCTTTCGGTTTCGCTTGGGATCCCCATAAATGCCATCGTTTTTCAATGCATACGAAACCGAATTCCTTCCACACAATGCTTCAATTTCTGCGAGACAATTTGCGGAAGGATTGATTGTCCACGAGACATCCGGCTCTAAGGTAGCCTTGCGACCACCCGGCAGATCCAGCAAAAGACTCACTGCAAATCCTCCGGGATGAGAAGCAAGAATCTCGCGCAAGCGAGTCAGCCGTTGCGCTGAAGGAATATCGTTATCCACTCGGATGCGGATGCGGATACTCTTTGCAAACGTGGCAGGTGCCTCTTGAAGCGGATAAAACTCTTGCGCAAAAATTACCGCGTCACGTCCTTCTTCAAGTTTCACTTCACCGCAAATCAATACCGGAGAATCCACAACAAAGTGCTCTTCATGCTTGCTGTAGGCATCGTTAAACGCCAATGCTTTTATCGTCCCTGTGCCATCTTCAACGGTTAATTCCGCCCATGGCTTTTTGGTTGTCTTGGAGACCGCTTTGCGAACACCGCTCAGAATGCCGGCGATCCGCACTGCATCACGGTTATTGCATACGCCGTTGAGAAAGCGTTCCGCCGTAACAGTTTGAAACGACCGCACCAATGTCCGATAACGATCGACCGGATGACCTGTCAGATAAACGCCGAGCAGATCCCGTTCATCCTGCAACTTCTCCCGTTCTGAACGGTCGGGTGCAGCCGGCAAATCCTCCGTTACAGCCAACGCACTTGTGCTGCTCCCACCCAACATATCAAAAAGAGAAGCTTGCCCGGTCGCATTATCCCGATCGGCTTCTGCCACACGTGAAAAGGCAAAATCAATGCCGGACAAAAGCTGTCCTTGCGTTGTTTCCTTGAAACACGCCATCGCTCCACTGCGAATTAGGGCCTCAATCGTGCGCTTACTCACCGCCAACCGATTATCATTTGCAGCTTTCACCTTGGCACTGCAAAGACGTTTACAAAAATCAATCAGCCCGATATAAGGGCCGTTCGCTTCACGTTCGGCAACGATTTGCTCGCCGGCGGCTTCCCCTACTCCGCGAATTGCCCCCAAACCATAACGAATGGCCTCTTTCCCTTCCGGAGAGAAGGCCGACCGTGAAGTGTTCACATCCGGCGGCAACACGGCAAGCCCCATATCTGCTGCTGCCGCGACCAACATCGGCATCTTGTCGAAATTGCCAATTTCTGAAGAGATTTGTGCGCACATGAAGTCCGCCGGATAATGCGCCTTCAGATAACCTGTCTGGTAGGCAATGTAGGCATAACAGACGGAATGCGACTTGTTGAACGCATACGAAGCAAAGGCTTTCCAGTCGCTCCAGATTTTCTCTGCAATCTTTGTTGCGGCCGCCTCATCCGCACAATGTTCCATAAAGGCAGGATTTTTCAGGCACCCATCCAGAAACTTAACGTAGAGTTTCTCCATCGTTTCCAGTTGTTTCTTTCCCATTGCCTTGCGCAACGTGTCGGATTCTCCGCGCGTAAAACCGCCGAGCAAGCGCGACAAAAGCATTACCTGTTCCTGATAAACGGTAATTCCATAGGTGTCTTTGAGATACTTTTCCATCAACGGATGATCGTAAGCAATCTTCTCTTCACCGTGTTTACGCTTGATAAAGGAGGGAATATACGCCATCGGGCCCGGACGGTAAAGCGCGTTCATTGCGACAAGGTCTTCAAAGCGGTTGGGCCGCAATGAGCGCAAATGCGCTTTCATTCCATCCGATTCAAACTGGAACAGACCGTCTGTTTCTCCGCGCGAGAACAATTCAAACGTCTTTTTATCTTCAATCGAAATCTTGTCCATATCGATTTCGATATTGTGCGAAGCCTTGATTGAAGCCAGACACGCCTTCAACACCGAAAGCGTCTTCAGCCCGAGAAAGTCCATTTTCAGCAGACCGATCGGCTCAACAAAGTGCCCGTCATACTGTGTCGTCATCAAACTTTCACCCGGCGTTGGAGCGATTGGAATTGTTTCCATCAAGGGATCGCGGCTGATGATAATGCCGCACGCATGCACCCCCACATTGCGTGTCGTCCCTTCAAGGTGCATTGCCAAATCCAGAATCCGCCGTTTTTGCGGATCATCCCCCTCGTAGACTTCGCCGAGCTTGGGATTTTCCTTAAACGCTTTCGCAAAGGTAATCTTCGGTGTTTCCGGGATAAGCGCAGCCAGTGCATTCGCCTCCGGAATCGGATAATCCAGAACGCGACAGACATCTTTGATTGCACTTTTGGGTGCCATAATACCAAAGGTGGCAATATGTCCCACGTGATCGGCCCCATACTTTTTAGTGACCCATTCCAACACTGCACCGCGACCATTGTCGTCAAAGTCAACGTCAATATCCGGCATGGAAATACGATCCGGATTCAGAAAACGTTCAAACAGCAGGTCATACTTAATCGGATCAATATCGGTAATCGTAAGCGCATAGGCCACTGCACTGCCCGCAGCCGAACCACGTCCCGGACCGACAATCACCCCCAGTTGACGGGCCGAAGTAATGTAATCCTGCACAATCAAGAAATAACCGGGGAAACCCATCTGCTTGATCGTTTCCAACTCGAAGGTCAACCGCTCCTTGATTTCATCGGTCATTGCCGCACCAGGCCAACGCTTTTCTGCGCCCTGCCATGTCAAATGTGCCAGAAAATCACTCTCCAGTTTGATGCGCAGCACCTTGTCATAGCCCCCGAGCTTATCATAACGATCAAACTCATTTCGCAGAGACGTCTCGTCCCATCGCTCTGCATAAGAGGCTTCTGTTCCAAAACTTTCCGGGATCGGGAACTTCGGCATAATCGGCGGCGAATCCAACTCGTAGACTTCCACCTTTTCAGCAACTTCCACCGTATTGTGAATCTGTTCACGATGATCCGGCAGTGTTTCGCACATCTCTTCGTAACTTTTGAACCATTCCTGCTGCGTGTACCGCAGACGCTTTTCATCCGTCAGTTTCTTCCCGGTGCTGACACAGAGCAAGACGTCATGCGCAGGACCATCCTCAGCATTCAAAAAGTGAACGTCATTGGTCGCAATCACCTTAATGCCGAGTTTTCGACCCAATGCCAGAAGCGCGGCATTCACTTTCAATTGGCGTTGATATAATTCTTCGCGTTCTTCTTCGCCAAATCCCCGCACAGTGGAACGATGAAGCATGATTTCCAAGTAGTAATCTTCACCGAAAAGCTGCTGATACCACCGCGCTTCGGCCTCCGCTTCCTCAAGGCGACCTTCATCCAGCAATCTCGGCACGATACCTGCCACACAGGCCGAAGAAACGATCAATCCCTCGTGATACTGTTCAAGCAACTCACGATCAATTCGCGCACGACCGTAAAAGCCTTCGATGTGTGCAATCGAAATCAAACGCAACAGATTATGATACCCCGTGAGATTTTTCGCTAAAAGCACCAGGTGATCACCGCTGCGCATCGTGCGGTCTTTATGCCCCAAACGCGCAACATACGCTTCGCATCCCAGAATCGGTTTGATGCCTTCTTTACGGCAAATATCATAGAACGACTTTAAGCCATAAAGATTGCCATGATCCGTAATCGCACACGCCCGCATCTTCAACGCCTTGGCACGCTTCACCAGAGCCGGCACCTGACAGGCTCCATCCAAAAGCGAATACGCCGAATGTACATGCAAATGGACAAACGGCACCGACTGCGGTGTCTCAACAACGGTATCAGGGGCAACATCACTCATAGTCACGCCATTATACCACGTTCTCCGGCATTGCGCATTTCAAGATGGGCGACATCCAGGCTCACTATCGCCCATCTTTCATCGCAATGCCGCCGACATTCAAAAGCAACATCGGCGATGTTCCGGAAGCATTGCCGCCGACACCGGGAACGCATTGAAACAGCGTGAGGAAAGCCTCCCTCCCACATCGCCAAGTGCAAGGCTCGTTAAACGCGTTCGCGTTTTATCGTAAAAATCCCCTTAAGCATCTGTAACACGCGTTTTCTCAAACAGCACGCGGCTGTCATCATCACCGTAACAGCGGAAAAATATGTTACACTACTCCCATGACTCGTCAGGCGATTTTGGATTTTTTAACGGCTCCCTCGGCCAATGAACTTTTTGAAAGAGCATTGCAAGTGCGTCTGCGCACCAAAGGCAATACCGTCTTTCTACGCGGATTGATTGAACTTTCCAGTATTTGCCAGCGCGATTGTCTCTACTGTGGTATGCGCCACAGCAATTGCAACGTCAAGCGTTATGCGATGCAGGACGATGAAATCGTAGCCTGCGCAAAGCTTGCCCGGCAATTTCACTTCGGAACGGTTGTTCTGCAAGCCGGAGAAAATGCCGCGCTTTGGACACGCGAACGCATTGTACGTCTCATTCAACGCATCAAAGCAGAAAGTGGTCAAAAGGTGACGCTCTCATTGGGCGAGCGCAGTGAAGCAGATACGGCAGCATGGAAAGAAGCCGGAGCCGATCGCTACCTCTTACGATTTGAAACATCGGATTGCACGCTTTTTGCAAAGATTCATCCCGGTGCCGTTGCAACAGACGGGCATCCCCGCTTGGCGCAATTGCGCAGGATGAAAGCACAGGGCTACGAAATCGGCAGTGGTATCATGTTGGGGCTTCCCGGACAAACACTCCGTTCCGTGGTGGATGATTTGCTGCTTTTTCGCGAACTCAACCTGGACATGGTCGGTCTCGGCCCCTACCTCAAACATCCGCAAACACCACTCGGTCAGAGCAATAAGCCGTCAGAAGTGCCCGTCTCCGTAGACTTTACCTGTCGCTGCTATGCGCTTGCCCGGCTCCTTTTACCCCAGGCCAACATTCCTTCCACCACCGCACTTTCTACCCTTGATCCGGCACAGGGACGCATACGGGGACTTACTTCCGGAGCAAATGTCTTCATGCCCAATCTTACCCCCGCACATTATCGGGAAGGGTATCAGATTTATCCCGACAAGATTTGCGTTGTTGCCCCGGAAGCAGACAGTCTCACCGCCCTTTATGCCACACTTGAAGCTTTGCAGCTTCAAGTGCAGGAAGGATAATCGCCCCTTTACTCTTCTGACACTATGAAGCAGACGCTCGAAGACTTTCTGGATCATTTGCAATACGTTCGCGGATTGGCCAAACTCACCCTTGTTGCTTATCGCAACGATTTGGAACACTGTTTTGACTTCTTATCTTCGATCAACGTAGGCACACTTGAAGAAGTTACTTCAGAGCATTTGATACAGCATCTCACACGTCTGCGCGAGCGCGGTTATGCCGATACCTCCCTGTTGCGTCACGCAGCCTGCCTCAAGACCTTTTTTGCATGGCTCTTGGATGAAAACCGTATCCGGCAAAATCCAACCGACTGTTTCCCTGCCGGACAACGGGCACAACACCTCCCCCGCACCATCGATGAAACACGTCTTGGAAAACTTCTGGATGCAATTGACGGCAATCAACCTGTTGACCTGCGCGATCGTGCGGTGCTGGAGCTCCTGTACGGATGCGGATTGCGTTGTGCAGAGCTCTGCGGACTTACCTTGCACGACATTGATTTTGAATCCAACCATGTACGCATTTTCGGGAAAGGCCGGCGCGAACGGCTTGTTCCTTTCGGCTCACCTGCGCGGAAAGCCCTTCTGCGTTATTTGCAGTGGCGCAACCACTATGCAGACGCCCCCGAACGGAAAAAAACACAGCCTCAGCTGAATGCCCCTGATGCCCCCTTCTTTCTCAGTCCCCGCGGCAAACCATTACAACGGGCCCACCTCTCGGCAATCGTCCGGAAACGCATCCGTGTCAATCTTCCGGATGCTGAAGCAGCCCGGGTGACGCCGCACGTCCTGCGCCATGCGTTCGCCACACATCTGCTGGATCACGGAGCCCCCCTGATGGATATCCGCGATCTCTTAGGGCACGCTTCTGTCACAACCACCCAACTCTATACCCACATCTCCACTCAGCACTTGCAGCAAACATTCCGTGCGTGCTTTCCCCGTGCCAAACAATAAAAGAGACATCCATTCTTTGACGGTAAACGACGCCTTGTACTTATTTCCAGCGCAACGGCATCATTTTTAATACGCGCTCGAATTCATCCCGCGTACGCACAATTTTCAAACTGTTCCAAATCTTTTCACCATTCTCAAAGGTCGGAGCCAAATAGCTCCACAACTCCTTGAGATGACCTAAAAGCGCATGATCGCCGGGTGCGTGCTCGGCATATCGCGCCACAAGGTCGTTATGCCACTGCTCAAAGCGTGTCTTCTCCCGGGTGTCTTTCCCGGAGCGGATACTTTCTGCGAGAAAGGGATTGGCAACAATCCCGCGCCCAAGCATCCACCGATTCACCATCGGGAAACGTTGCGCAAGCCGCTGCCAATCCTCCAATGAGCGGATATCGCCGTTATAGGTCAACGGCAGGATGGTCTGCTGCGCCACTTCTTCAAATGCATCCAGATCAACACTTCCTTCATACATTTGGCGCGCAGTACGCGGATGAATGCAAAGTTCCCGGAGCGGAAAGCGTTGTATCAAGGCCAACCGCTGTTTCAACAACGTCTTTTCTTCAATACCGAGGCGCACCTTGATGGAGAAATTCCCTTCACCCAACTCCTCGCATCCGGCTTCAAGCATCGCCCCCAAAACCGCTTCATCACGTAAAAGCCCTGCTCCCCGTCCCTTCTTTACCACAAACGGCCACGGACACCCGGAATTCAAATCCACCTGCTTATACCCAAGCGACTTCATTGCCCGGAGCATCACACGAAGTTGGCGGGGATCCTTGCCGATCACCTGCGGAATTAAAGGCAGCCCGGCAGGTTGTACCGCAGGATCGATTCCACGGAGAATCTCCGGCTTCACACGTTCACCCTGAACCGTCGCAATAAAGGGCGCAACCGCCAAGTCCAGCCCTGTCATGTATGCCTGAAAAGATTGACGGAAACGCAACCCTGTTACGCCGCGCAGTGGTGCGAGACAAATTGTGCCGATACCCATACTTAAAGTCCTGCAAAGGGATTATTGGAAAAAGTTGTGGCAGAAGAGGCCGCCTTACCACGTGAAGGATTGCCTCTCATCTTCCCCGGAAAGGACATCGGTTTGAACCTGCCTTTGGCTTCTGAACGCGCCGAAAGCGAAATACGGCGACGTTTCAAATCCACCTCCAACACCCGCACTTTCAATTTATCGCCGGCCTTTACAACCTCTGAGGGATCTTTCACAAACCGATCCGATAGTTCCGAAACGTGCACCAAACCATCCTGATGCACTCCAATATCCACAAACGCGCCAAACGCTGTCACATTGGTAACGATTCCTTCCAATGTCATCCCCGGGCGGACATCCTCTATGGTGCAAACATCCTCGCGAAACGCCGGAGGCTCAAACACGGCCCGCGGATCGCGCCCGGGTTTGCGCAACTCGTCCAAAATATCATTCACCGTCAATTGCCCAACAGTGGCACTGACATAACGTTGGGGGTGAATACGTGCAATTGCCGCCGGATCGCCCACCAACGCCGTGAGTGGCACCCCTGCGTCAGCTGCCATCTGCTCCACCAAGGCATAGCGTTCCGGATGAACGGCCGAACGATCCAAAGGATGGGCACTGTCACGAATTCGCAAGAATCCTGCGCATTGTTCAAAACTTTTTGCGCCAAGGCCGGGGACCCGCAGTAAATCATCACGACTGCGAAACGCGCCATTCGCATCACGATAGGCCACAATACAGCGAGCCAGCGCAGGCCCGATACCGGAAACACGCGTCAGCAACGGCACACTGGCGGTATTCAATTCTACGCCCACATTATTCACACATCGCACAACGACTTCATCCAGTTTAGAAGCAAGCAATGTCTGATTCACATCGTGTTGATATTGCCCTACGCCGATAGCTTTTGGATCAATCTTTACCAATTCTGCCAAAGGATCCTGAAGGCGGCGTCCAATTGAAATCGCCCCCCTTATGGTTAAATCCAGATCCGGAAATTCTTCACGGGCGACTGAACTGGCCGAATAAACCGAAGCACCCGCCTCGTTGACAGGAACAACAAGAATCTCCGTTTTCCCGCTCCGTTTTAATGTCTGCCGCACAAATTGCTCTGTTTCACGCCCGGCAGTCCCATTTCCAATCGCAATTGCATACGGAGAGGCAAGTGCAATCAATTTCAACAACTCAACCGTTGCCTCAATGGCTTTCTGTTGTCCCTGTTCCGGATAAATCGTTACATGGCGTAAAAACTTGCCGGTAGCATCAAGTGCGACACACTTACACCCCGTACGGAAACCGGGATCAATCCCGATAACACCACGTTCACCCAAAGGAGCCTGCAAGAGAAGATGACGCAAATTCTCGGCGAAAACCTCAACCGCTGCCCGATCAGCCTCTTGCTTCATCGCAACAATAACATCCAGTTCAATTGAGGGCGCAACCAATCGACGATAGGCCTCTTTGACCGCCATCTCCAACTGTTCCGCCCATACCGAACCGGGATTAAAGCCAAATTTTTCAAGAGCAAAGGTCACGGACGATTCGGAATTACCGATCAAAGAAACGCGCAACACGCCTTCGGCTTCACCGCGCTTTAGTGCTAAAAAGCGATGCGAGGGAATTGCCGCAATGGGCTCTTCAAAATCATAATATTGCTCAAATTTGGTTGGCTCTTCGGGAATCGGCTCCACGACTTCCGAGCGAACAAGACCATGTTTTGCCAAATAGGCACGGGCAAAGCCTCTTACCTCTGAATCTTCTGCCACCACTTCCGCGACAATATCACGTGCACCTTTCAATACGGAAAGCGTGTCGAAAAGATCTTTTTCCGGTGCAACAAACAGAGCGGCTTCAGCAGAGGGATCTCCTGAAAGCGACTGGCTCAAAATCGCATCAGCAAGCGGTTGCAATCCTTTCTCGCGGGCAATCATCGCTCGTGTGCGCCTTTTGGGACGGTAAGGAAGATAAAGGTCTTCTAATTCTGTACGCTTCGTACATGCCAAAAGTTTCGACTTTAATTCATCAGTAAGCTTACCTTGCTGAAGAATACTTGAAAGGATGGTCTCGCGACGCATCTCAAGTTCACGATGATAACCTAGCCGTTCTTGGATGGAACTAATCTGAACCTCATCAAGATTCCCATGCACCTCTTTACGATAACGGGCAATAAAAGGAACCGTACACCCCTCTTCAAAAAGTTGGATAACCGCACGTACTTGACGCGGAGAAAGATTAAGTTCTGTCGCAATGACATCAGAAAAACAACAATCAGCCATCAACTTCCCAATTTATTCACTATTTAATAGATCAACAATCACATAAAAAACGTGTCGTCTCTTTGAAGAAACGACACGCACTAAAACACGAAATTACGAAAGTGTCACATCGGCTTTTGTACGAAGCCCGGCTACATAATCGGAAACAGCCTGTCCCCGTTTTGCATGAAAGAGAAATGACTGCACCTTGTCATAAATCTCCGCAAGTTCGGGCGTGTGCCCCTTCTCTTCACCGGTCTTGATAATGATGTGATAACCGAATTGCGTCTCCAAAACATCCGAAACTTCATTTAAGGGAATGGTAAACGCAACCTCTTCAAATGGCTTTACCATCATTCCCTTGCCGAACCAACCGAGCGAACCGCCATTCGACTTTCCGCTGGGACAATCGGAATGCGCCTTTGCCTCCACTTCAAAAGTGCTTTCACCGGCAACAATCCGCGCGCGTATTTCGTCTAGTTTTGCTTTGGCAACAGCTTTATCCTCCACCGAATCCGTATTCGGCTTAATCAAAATATGCTGTGCAAGCACGCGATCTTCGGTGGTATATTCATCTTGATGCGCCTCATAATGCGCATTGATTTCCTCTTCTGTCGGAGCTGTGACAGCAGCGCAGACTTGGTCAATCAATTTATTGATGCTCACGCCTTGGCGTAATTCCTGCTTGAATGCCTCTACGGTCATTCCCTGGGCTTCAATCGCTTTTTCAAGACGTTCGCGATTCCCTCCGAACTGCGTTACATAACGTTCAAACTGCGCATTCAATTCTTCGTTTGACACAGGAATATTTAATCGTTTGGCCTCATTGATCAACAATTTCGTCCCTATTGCTTGCTCAAGTGCTTTTTCCTTTAACGCATCTAATTGCAACCGCAATTGCTGTTCTGGCATACCCTGCTGTTGATACAAATGAATCAAACGCTGAAGTTCAAAGTCTACCGCTTGCTGAAGCACTGGTTCACCATTTACAGTTGCGACAATCTTATTATCCATGATATGCATTACCTTTCTTTAGAATCAAGAAAAACTATTTGCGGAAAGTTTAACATAAACATTCTTCCACAGGAACAACAACTTCCATTCATCCTCTATCTATTATCATTGAAGCGAGCGCGTCCAACCTCTCTACCACAGGAAAACCGCACGCTTTCAATCGTTGTTTTGTCTGATGTCCTGCAGAACAAAGTATACATTCCCACCCTTGCTTCTTCGCTACTTCAGCATCATGTGCTGTGTCACCAATGAGAATTACAGGTTCTTTTAAGTTCAAAGTTGCTGCGGCTTCTAGCTTTGAAGCACCATCATACGAGCGACTTCCTAACACAAAATCCATCTTATTGGCCAAACCGAATTGTGCAAGTTGCAATTCCAAAAGCCCTTGTTCCAATGCTGAGAGCACGCCTTGGCGATAGCCTTTCTGATGAAGTAACGTCACCATTTCAAGCGCACCCGGTTGCAATTGCAATGTTTTGGAGAATAAATAACGCATATGAAATGTCTCACCTATCACGGCCCAATCTTCCGCGTCACTCGGGATCATTCCCAAATGCTCATAAAATTGAATGACAGGAAAGCCGAAATTCTCGCGATAATAGGATAATGTAATTGGTCGGAGATGGCGCATTTTCAAAAGTGTATTCAGCGCATTCAAGCACGCTTGTACATCATTTAACAACGTACCATTGAAATCCCAAACAATCGTAGGCCGACACAAAAGCTTAATCAAAGGATACCACCTTTTTCGAAAAAGCCCCATCTTCATTTTCTTCCAACTCGATTGTCTTACGCGCAACACTCAACAACACTCCGATCGAGAAAAAGGAAGATAAAAGACACGACCCCCCGTAAGAAATAAATGGAAGTGCCAATCCTTTTGTCGGGAATACATTTGTTGTCACTGCCATATTGGAAACGCCTTGCACACAAATCAACAATGTTGCACCAAACGCCAACAACATCCCTTGCTTGTCTTTAGCCCGAAAAGCGATTGCTGAGCCGCCGAATAGCAACAATAAGAATGCCAACCAAATGGAAGCGGTTGCTACAAATCCAAAATCCTCCCCGATCACAGCAAAGATAAAATCCGTATGACATTCTGGCAAATAATATTCTTTTTGCATCCCATTTCCAAGGCCTACGCCCCACAAGCCCCCGTTTTTGAATGCAATCTTTGAGTGATCTGCCTGATAATTTTTCTTCTTTTCGGTTTTTACTTCTGCGCTTTTTGCCACCACATTTCCAGAAGCATCGTATTCTACATTGTTTGCCTCCACAAGCCGAGCAATCCAAGGAATATCTTTTGTTAAACGCTTCACCCGATTCGGATTCATCGCGATCAAACCAACGATTACAATGGCTGCACAAAGAGCCATTAAAAGGCAACGCTTAAATCCTACACCGGCAAGCAGCATTGTAATCCCCGCAAGAAAACAAACAATCATCGTACCACCAAAATCCGGCTGCAACAAAAGCAATCCTGCCACAATCGCCAAAACGCCTCCAGGAATGAATATCCCGTGCTTCCATCGTGCCACGCGTCCGCCGATGGTTTCGTAGTATGCCGCTAAGAACATTACGACCATCAATTTTGCAAATTCCACAGGCTGCACCGACAATGGTCCCAAACGGATCCAGCGCAACGACCCTTTAACTTCTTTACCAATACCAGGCACTTGCACCAATACCAAGGAAAAAATCGTTAATCCTGCCAAAGTCCACAAAATTTCCGGTTTAAGATAAAATCGATAATCCATCAGATAAAGCATCATTGCTCCGACAAGAGCAATTCCCAAATATCCCAATTGCATGGCAAAGTGCTGCATTAAATTACCCGATTGCACCGTTCCGGCATAGGCAATTGTCAGCACACCGAATAATGGCAACAGGATGGCAATCAACATTATCGTAACAGACCAGACACGTAGCATATTCATATTCCCTTACATTACACACCATCATGAAAAAGAAGCGCGGTTTCACCCGCGCTTCTTTTTTCTCTCCTACCAACGCGGATTACTTGTCAGTTACCGCCGGAGGCAAACGAAGCGTTGTGCCGGGAGCAGGCGCAGCATCATCTTCGCTCATTCCGTTGTAGGCTTTGATCGCTGCAGCCGGGATTCCCCACTTGAGAGAAATGCTCACCCAATCCTCGCCGACACCGACAACATACGTGCGTTCACTCTCCGCCACAGGTGCAGCAGAGGCTTCAACCTCGGCTGGCATAGGAGGAAGCACTGCATCTTCATTCTGCTGTTCAGGCAACACGTCTTCCACGACAGGGGCCATCGGCTCTTCCACAACCGGTGGTTCAATCACCTGTTCTGCGGGTTTCGGTGCAGGCTGCGCTGGCTTATCCACCGGCGTTACGTGCGGACGTGACGCGGTCTTTTGCGCATTCGGTTTGGCTGCCGGTTTCGACGGGGCAGATTTAGCGGAAGTCTTCTTCGCGCCGGGAATTGTCAACTTCTGTCCCACCCAAATCAAATCCTTTTTAAGGTTGTTCGCCTCTTTGATTTCTGCAACGGTTACGCCATGTTTATGCGCGATTGTTCCAAGCACATCGCCGGATTTCACCGTATACACGGTAGAACCTGCCGGTCGGGGAGCATTCGCCGGCTTTGCCGAAGTTGCGCGGCGTTGTGCCTTCTTTGTAACATCGGTGCCGGCAGGGAAATAGAGTTTCTGCCCCACGCGCAAATTATTGGGATTGTTGCGTAAAGAAGCATTCATTGCCAAAATATCAGCTTTGCGCACACCGAAACGTACTGCCAGTGCGCTCACAGAATCCCCGGATGTCACCACGTATTCCACAGGTTTCGGACGGATCGCCTGTGGCTTCTCCGGAGCAGGTGCTACAGGTTCCTGCACAGGTTCGGCTTTCTCTTCAGGAACTGCCGCCGTCTGCGGAGTCACTTCAGGAGTGGTTTCTTCGCAAACAGTTTCTTCCATCTGCTGCTCTTCTGCTGCGGTAATTTCCGTAGCTTCCATTTGAGTTTGCCGTGCTGCGGCTTCGGTTTTTGTAGCGCAACCTGTGAATACTGCCGTTGTTGCGGCGGTCAAACATACTGCAAAGAGTGCTTGTTTCTTCATTATTTACTCCATTAAAATCCATCATGAGCATACGCCCATCTACGCCTTAAATGATAGCACATACCTTTGCATGTCACAAGAAGAAGATGCGGATAATTTTAACTTTCTGCAATTATTTCAGCCAAACATCGCGCCCGCTACACGCGCACATCGCAGTGGAAAGACCGTTTTAGAATGCAAAAACTCCGGCAAAACGCTTGCAACTATCGTTTCACCGGAGTCTCTGTTACGATTTCTGTTGAATCAGAAATTTTTCCAATCCATTGCTTTCCATAAGAGCATCACAACAATTGCCACCAGCGTTCCGGTGAGCATTCCTCCGAGCACCTCGGTTCGCGTATGCCCAAGCATCTCTTTCAACGGTCTTGCGGAAAAACGATGTTCCCTGAAGAGTTGACGCGTCATTTTATTCAACAAACGCGCTTGCAGCCCCGCTGCACGTCGCACTGTTGCTGCATCAAACATCGTAATTGTCGCCACCACGCTTGCGATAATTGTAACCGGATGCACCCACCCTTGTCCAAGCCCCAGGCTAACAAAAACCCCCACAACGAGCGATGAATGCGCGCTCGGCATACCACCTGTACTCATCAAGTAGGTGAAGTCCAAACTCTTTGTCCGGATGGCTCCCCGCGTCATCTTAATCGTCTGCGCTACGCACCATCCCATGAAGCCACTCCAGAAATACGGATTGGCAAAGTAGTTCCAGAAGTCCCAATTCAGGGTTTCTGCCGCACTTGTTACCGATACTGGATCGCTCATTTTTCCTCCGTAGTTCCGCGTAAAACCGCGATAAATGCACTCTGCGGCACATTTACTGAGCCGAATTCTTTCATGCGTTTCTTACCTTCGGCCTGTTTTTTCAGCAACTTCTGTTTACGTGTCACATCGCCGCCATAAAGCTTTGCCGTTACGTCTTTCCGGAATGGCCGAATATCTTCGCGCGCAATAATCGTTCTGCCAATGCATGCTTGCACCGGGATTTTGAACATATGTGGGGGGATCGTCTCGCTTAGGGCCTTGCACATCTGCTTGCCACGTGCAACGGCACGATCTTTATGCACCATGCAACTGAACGCATCCACCGGTTCAGAGTTCAACAAAATATCCATACGCACAATATCACTTTCCTGATAGCCGTGCGGTTCATAATCCATGGATGCATAGCCGCGTGAAATTGATTTTAGCGTATCATGGAAATCAATCAGAATCTCATTCAAAGGCAGAATGCAGGTCAGAATTACACGTTGCGCATCCAAGGTTTCCGTGCAATCAACGATTCCCCGACGCTCCATGACCAGCCGCATGATATCGCCCATACAATTGCTCATTGTAATGATACGCGATTTAATCATCGGCTCTTCAATCATTTCAATGCGCGTTACATCCGGCAGCAATACCGGATTATCAATCTCCAATACAGAGCCATCTTTCAACGTCACGCGGTAAATGACTGCCGGATGCGTATTGATAATGTCCAACTGGAATTCGCGACGCAGGCGTTCTTGTACCACTTCCATGTGAAGCAACCCCAAGAATCCGCAACGGAAACCGAAGCCCAATGCCACCGAACTCTCTGCATGAAAGGTGAACGCAGAGTCATTCAAATGCAGCTTCTCAAGCCCCGTGCGCACTTTATTGTATTCATCTGTGCTGACAGGATAAATACCGCAAAATACCGTTGGATGAATCTCCTTAAAGCCATTCAACGGCTCCATCGCCCCGTCACGATCATTGGTCAAGGTGTCACCGATTTTGATTTCGGAAGGATCTTTAATCGCCCCGACAATGTAACCGACCTGCCCGGCCTCCAGCTTATCCACCGGCTTTTGAGAGGGTGAAAAAATGCCCACTTCCTTCACCGGCGTTGTCTGCCCCGTACTCATAAACCGCAGCGCATCTCCGGCTCTGATGCACCCATCCACCACGCGCACATACGTAATCACACCGCGGTAAATATCAAACACGGAATCAAACACCAGGGCGCGTAACGCGCCAGTTGCCTTTTCCGTCTTCGGCGGAGGAATGCGTTGAATCACTTCTTCCAGCACTTCCGGCACACCTTCGCCCGTCTTGGCAGAGATTTTCAACACCGGATCTACCGGAATTCCAAGCACATCCTCAATCTGATGAATCACCCCCGGCACATCTGCACTGGGCAAATCCACCTTATTCAACACCGGGATGATTTCCAAATCAGCATCAATCGCCAAATACGCATTTGCCACCGTTTGCGCTTCCACGCCCTGTGCGGCATCCACCACCAATATCGCGCCCTCACACGCCCCCATCGCACGACTTACTTCGTAGGCAAAATCCACATGTCCGGGCGTATCAATCAGGTTCAGACGGTAAGTCTGTCCATTCTTTGCCGTATATTCCATTGTGACTGGATGACTTTTGATGGTAATCCCACGCTCGCGTTCCAAATCCATTGCATCAAGCGTCTGTTCTTTCAATTGACGCGGATCAATCGCTTTGGTCAATTCCAAAATGCGATCCGACAAGGTTGTTTTACCATGATCAATATGGGCAATGATGCAAAAATTACGTGTGCGTTCTAGTTCTGTCATAGTCGTACTCATTATCTTTTAATATTATCATAAATCGATTCGCTTCACACATCCCCCGCAAAAGAAATGCGTCTTCAGACACACGCTCGCTCGCCCATGCGGCAATCGTTTTCGCCAAAACCGCCACTCCACATCCAATTTCAAGAGACGAATGCCCTCTTTACGACCTCTACTCCTCCGCAACACGGCAGCCGCGTTTTCCCGATTGCAAGACTTCGGTTTCCAGTTCTCACCCGCCCTTCAAAACCTTTCGGAGAGGCTGCCTTTCAACATGGGCGACAGTGCAAGGATAATGCCGCCCATGTTCAATCACAAGATCGGCGATATTACACGTACGTTTCGCCGATCTTCAATGTCTCCTTGCGGGGGAATATTTTCCCACGGCATCATAAGTGCTCGCAAACACAGGAAATGTCCACTGCATCTGCCGCTTTCCGCCGCCCAAAACAACTCCCGCAGGGGGGCTGTTTGCCGCCCTGCGGGAGTTCGTCAGAAAGGAGATTTGTCTTAAGCCTTCGCTGCACGATAACGCTGAATCAGCGCGTTGGTGGAGCTGTCATGCGACAGTGGCACGGAAGGATCGGTCAATTCTTTCAAAATTTTCCCGGCTAGTACCTTGCCCAATTCTACACCCCACTGATCAAAGGAGTAGATATTCCAAATGATGCCCTGGACAAAGACTTTGTGTTCGTAGAGTGCAATCAACGCACCCAATGTCTTTGGTGTCAATTCATCGGCCAGAAGAGTATTGGTTGGATGATTACCCTCAAACGTTTTGAATGGAATCAACGTTTCCGGAACACCTTCGGCACGGCACTGTTCGGCCGTTTTCCCGAAAGCAAGGGCTTCAGTCTGAGCAAAGAAGTTGGCCATCAACTTGTCGTGATGATCACTCAACGGATTGTGACTGCGGCAAAAACCGATGAAGTCTGCCGGGATCAAGCGTGTTCCCTGATGAATCAACTGATAAAATGCATGTTGACCATTGGTTCCCGGTTCTCCCCAAACGATGGGGCCGGTCGTATAATCAACGGGTTGTCCCTGGCGATCAACCGACTTACCGTTGCTCTCCATATCCAACTGCTGCAAATAGGCAGGGAATCGTGCCAGATACTGGTCGTATGGCAACACGGCATAACTGTCGGCTCCATAACCATTGGCGTAAAGAATCCCAATCAATGCCATCAATACCGGGAGATTCCGCCGGAAAGGTGCCGTACGGAAGTGCTTATCCATCGCCTCATAACCGGCCAATAACCGCTTGTAATTCGTTACCCCGATGGCAATCATCAGCGAAAGCCCAATGGCAGAAGGCAGCGAATACCGCCCTCCTACCCAATCCCAAAAGCCGAACATATTGGCCGTGTCAATACCAAACTCCGCCACTTTCGCAGCATTGGTGCTCACCGCAACAAAATGCTTTGCCACCGCCGCTTCACCCAGCTGCTGCACCAACCATGCACGTGCGGTCATCGCATTTGTCATCGTCTCCTGAGTGGTAAACGTCTTGGATGCAACGATAAACAATGTTTGATCCGCCTTCACTTGAAGCAGTGTTTCTGCCATGTGCGTTGCGTCCACATTGGAAACATAGAAGCATTTAATCGTGCGTTTGGAATACGAAGCCAACGCCTGATAAGCCATAGCCGGCCCAAGGTCAGAACCGCCAATACCAATGTTCACCACATATTTGATGCGCTTCCCGGTGGCACCCAGCCACTTGCCCGTGCGGATCAAATTGGAGAATTCACCCATTTTATCCAATACCGCATGAACATCGGCATAAACATCCTGCCCATCTACCACCAACCCTGCGGTTTTGGAACTGCGCAATGCCGTGTGCAACACCGCACGATTTTCGGTTTGATTGATGTGCACCCCTGTGAACATCGCTTCGATTTCGGATTTGAGACCGGATTTTTCCGCAAGTTGCAGCAGCAATTTCAGCGTTGGCGCATCGATCAGATTCTTCGAGTAGTCCAACGTCCATCCTGCGGCAGATGCCGTCATTTTTTCAGCACGATCCGGGTCCTCGGCAAATAATTGCTTCAATTCCAGATTCTTGCTGTCAATTTGCTCAGCCAATTTCTCGGCGGTATCCATATCCATACTGTCATCCTTTCTAATCCGCGAAACCCGCGGCAATGATTTGTCTTACTGAAAGTGTCGTATCACATCCCAATGCCCGGCGCACATACGCTCCGAGAATATCCGATTCCAAATTCACCCTATCCCCTACCGACAACTGACCCAACATCGTTTCCCGCAGCGTCGTGGGAATAAGCGCGACTTCAAACCAATCCGCCCCCACCGCACACACGGTTAAACTCGTCCCATTGACGGCCACAGAACCTTTTCGCACCGTTCCGCGTGCAAATTCCGGAGAACACGTAAAGCGAAAAACGCGATCGCGCCCTTCCGAACGCTGCGCACACAAAACGCCGATTCCATCCACGTGACCCGTAACCAAGTGCCCGGCCAGACGATCACCAAAGCGTAACGCACGTTCCAAATTCACCAGAGAGCCAACCGACAACTTTGAAAACATCGTGCAATGTAGCGTCTCTTCCAAAACATCTGCCGCGAAACAACTCGCACTTGGAAGACGCGCAACCGTCAGGCAAGCACCATTGACCGCTATACTTTCGCCCAGCTTTAATGCTTCCTGCCCCTCCAACAATCCCGGAGCCTCCACCTCAAGCGAAATACCCCCCTCACGCAAATTGACTGCGCGAATCCGTCCAACACATTGAATAAGCCCCGTAAACATCACCGCTTCCTCATGCTTCCAAAAGAAACGTACAGGGACCGTCATTTACTAAAGCAATCGCCATATCCGCCCCGAAACGTCCGGTTCCCAAGCGGTTCCCCAACGTTTTACGTAATTGTTCACAGCAGTAATTGTAGAGCGGTTCTGCCACCTCCGGACGCGCCGCAGTTGAAAATCCGGGACGATTTCCGGAACGTGTATCTGCATACAGCGTAAACTGCGATACCAGAATAACCGCGCCATTCACGTCCATCAACGAGCGATTCATTGCTCCATTTTCATCTTCAAATACACGAAGCTTCAGCAATTTCGCACACAGTTTCTCTGCTTGCGCAGGCGTATCATCCGGAGCAATACCGCACAACACCAGAAAACCATGACCTTGAAATGCCGCAACCGTTTCTGTCGCCACCGTCACAGATGCCTCAGTAACACGTTGTACCAAAAATCTCATTTCGTCCCCTTTCCACTTTCGACAGTGCTCAATTCCTCACATACATACAGGATATTTCGAGTTGAAAGGTGCATTGAATTATACCGCACCACAATCTGTTTCCCCTCCAATGTTACCACTGGAGGCGTCTTTCGATCCAAGGCTATCACTGCCTGTTGCAATGCTGAAAAGTCAACGGAAGCGGGCGACTCAAACCTGAACTCTCTCCAATCTTCCTGACGACACCCGGCAAGAAGCAGGAAAGAGACAAGTAAACTGAAGCTCCGGAAGTTCATCGTTTCAATCGGATTTTCCGGCGCAAATACGTTGGTTCATCGTAATTAACGCCATCAATAATCGTTCGTTCAACATCGTCAAAACGGTCTTTCACCGCGGTCAAAGCCTTTGCTTTTGCCCCTTTACCTGCACGACGCCGAACCGGTTGTAACGCATCGCCCGAGGGAGCAATCTCAAGGCCCTGTTGTGTAAACGCGAGCACGACCACTTCCATTTTTCCGTTGAAAACCGCCTGATTCACCGTGCCAAGCACCACTTCCGCTTGCTTATTGATCACCTTTTGCAAGCCCGACATCAGTGTATTGAGTTCACTCAACCGCAAGTCATCCCCTGCAAGAACGCCAACAATCACCTGACTTGCATTTGCAAGCGAATCGACGCCTCTCAAGCGGAAACGCGGTGAAGAAGAAAGTGTTTCAACGATTGTTTCAGCTCTTCGCTCTCCTGTGGCTTCTGCATCGGCAAAGGCAAAGGTAAGCGCACCCCCCACCTCACGTTCAAGCATTTGCCGGAAATGTTCCACGTCAAATTGGATATACCCGGGGTGCACAAGTAGCGTCCACAACAGGCTAACCCCCGCAGAAAGACGGTCGGCAACGTAATCAAATGATTGCTCTGCCGTCCACTGTTCACTTCCTTTCGGCATGAAAGCTGCAAG
The DNA here is from genome assembly GCA_017531445.1 of Kiritimatiellia bacterium. GTDB lineage: Bacteria > Verrucomicrobiota > Kiritimatiellia > RFP12 > DVOR01 > Spyradenecus. The sequence goes on from JAFXKZ010000002.1 coordinate 364,764, forward strand.
CGGCACCGTTGTCACCGCATTGGCAGTCTCACTTAAAATCGGCGCAATAATTGAGGCGGTCTTCTTACGGGCATCCCCTTCAAAAGCAAAAGGCTCGGTCGCAAACACAATATTAGCGATCCCGCGATCACGCAACGCTCGCAGCAATGGTTCGCACGCGCCGGAGGTGCCTCCGCCACAACACGTCAGCACCACGACCAAACGCGGTGCACCGATTTGCTGCATTAAAATAGCGGCATCATCACGAAAAGCCCCCACGCCCAAAATATGATCTCCGCCGGTTCCGCGACCGGAAAGGCGCTGTGTCCCGAAAATCGTCGCAGAAACGCCTTCAGCATGCGTAAGCGTTTGAAGCACGGCATCGTCGGTATCCAAGATCAAGATACGCATCGGAGGTTGCGATAAGTCACGTCGTGATTTCAGCGCAATCTGCCGCGCAATTTTTGCAGCTGCGCCGCCTACCGAGATTAAAAGAAGGTCTTCGGCTTTCATAGTTATCCCTTTATGAAGGCACGCATCCGCGAAAAGAATGAGGGCTTACGCACTTCTTGCGCCAAGGTCTTTGCCCGCATCTTGAGCAATCCTATCGCTGTTGCATAGCGATAAGGTGCCATTTGAATCATTTCAGGCACATCAATCACATCCATTGGTACCCCAATTCTGCAGGTACAATCCAGCACTGTGCTCACTTGTTCAGTGATATTCGGCAACGCCGCAGTGCCTCCGGTCAACCAAACACCGCCATGAAGCGTAGAGGGGACGACCCCTTGCCGCAACAGGATATCGCGTAGCAAATAGAGTGTTTCGTTGACCCGTTCGGTCGTTACCGTCTGAATAGCATGTACAGAAACCGTGCGTTCGGCACTAAACGTTGATTGCAAGCTATAGCGTTCATTCGCCAAGTCCGGCTGAATCTGCGCCGCACCGCGTTCGATCTTCATGCGCTCAGCCATATCCTGATTCAATTGAAACGCCTGTGCCAAATCGTTCGTCAAATGATGCCCGCCAATCCCAAGTGTACCAGCAGCCACAACGATACGATTGGAGATTGCCAGGTAATCACACGTCCCGGCTCCAAAATTGATGACCAGCGCACCATCCGAACGCGTCTGCTGATCAAGCACTGCTGCAGCATCTGCACAGCCGGAAAAGATGGTCTCTACGGTATGCATACCCGCTTGGGAAATAGCAGAATGCAACGCCTCTACCGCAGTCCGCGGCGCTGAAAGTTCAAGCACCGACGCTTCCAATTGCGTCCCTTTCATTCCGACCGGGCTCTCAACCGAATGATTATTTACCTTGAACCATTGTTTGAAGCGTTGCAGCAATACATCAGGAGAATTGGGCGTTTCAATGGAGAATGCGGCTTCTTGTGCTTCAATCTCATCGTCCTCATTCATTACTTTGGTAGACACAAATGAGGTGGTCCCTTTGCGTACATTCGTCTTAATTTCTTGCGCCGAGAGGCTCGTGATTACCTCGTAAAGTTCAATATTATGCTGTTGGTTCATCTCGGAAACGGCTTTGCGAATCGTCTGAACAGCTTCACCGATATTCCGGATAATTCCTTTCTTTACGCCATAGGTCGGCGTTGTGACCACATGCAAAATACGCAACTGACCGTCCACCACCTCGCCGGCTGCGAGCACGGTGTTCTGCGTTCCAATATCCAATGCACCTAAAACCTGTGTCGCCATATTCGTTTCCTTATTCGGACATCGTCACACGGTCTGCCGCCATCGCGTTAAAATGCTTCAACCCTCTTGCGGCATTTGATTTCAATACAATAGAAACATTACGGATACGCTGCAACATCGCCTCGGAAGTTTCGGTCTCTGTAGACATATTTTCCCATGCAATCGTAATCTTACGCCCATCAACCAACGTAACCACCAAGCCGTCATCCGGATCCAATCCCAAGAGCATTACACGCTTGACTGCACTGTTAAAATATTCAGCCGTGTTTGACACGGTTAGCAGCAGCCGCAGCATACAATGCAATTGTTCCGGCAACCGGCTGCCGGGCATCATCTCTTCCGGCAAATCAAATCCGCCGATTTCAGGATAATTTCCCGATGACCGTGCAAACGTGAAGATGACCCCCTCTTCATCTACGAAAAGCGGCGGACGATTATCCCCGGCGATACGAGCCAGAGGCATACGTTCCTCTACCCAAAGATCCACCCGATCGCCTTGAACATACGTCATTTGCACATTTTTGACAAGCGGCATCTGCGTTTGCAACCGTTCTACAATGTCAGACGTTACCAACTCATAGCCATTGCGCGGTTGATTCATCCCGAAACATTCTAAAATATACGCCCGACTGATTGTGGCATTTCCCATGATATTGATTGCTTGCGGTGCCACCATAAAGTGCGGATTCCGCTTGTAATAGCAACTGCGGAAGCCGAAAAACAGTCCCAAGCAGAGCAAAACGCCGAGCAACCCTGCGAGAAAAAAAGACAACCTTGGAACAATACCAAGCCACCATACCACAATGGCATTTGCAGGTTTCCGATGCGTCTTTTTCGTCTTTCGCTCGCGAATTGTATTCAACGAATCCATTGATCGCCCACTCCCCCTCAATCAAACGTTGCCTTCTCAATCAATTGCGCACAGAACTCCGGGAATGCGATTCCGGCACGTGCGGCAGCCTCCGGCAACAAACTGGTCGCAGTACATCCCGGAGCCGTATTAAGCTCAAGGATGTAAGCCTGCCCCTCTTCATTCACACGAAAATCCACCCGGATTGCCCCTCTGCAACGTGTTGCCGCATAGGCCGCCTCGGCAATTTTCTGCAAACGGGCGGTTAATTCCGAAGGCTCCGGATAGAGATGGCGGGAGCCGCCCGGTGCATATTTTGCATGAAAATCATACCATCCATTCGGAGCCAGGATTTCAATCACCGGCAACGCCGTGCCATTCACCACCCCTACCGCCAGTTCCCTTCCGGGAATATACGCTTCTACCAATGCCTCCCCTGCACAATCCTGTGCACATGCCAACCGCACAGCTTCCGCCCACTGCGAAGCTTCCGTTACTTTGGAAAGGCCCACACTTGATCCGTCACGCGGCGGCTTTACAACCACAGGAAGTGCCAAAGGACAGGGCTTATCAGCGTCCGCAAGGGTTACACTGAGACCGGGCGGCGTTTGGATTCCTGCCGCTTCCAGCACTTGCTTCGTCGCCACCTTGTCCATGCAAAGGGCACTTGTCCATGCGCCGGGACCGGTATACGGCAACTTTAGCGCGTCCAAATCACGCTGAATTCCGCCATTTTCACCATAGCCTCCGTGCAAAGCGATAAAAACAGCTTCCGTTGCGGACGGAACGCCTTCAAGTGATTCACTTTTCAAAAAAACCGGTGTCACCGTATACCCAGCCGCCTGCAATGCCGCAACGACTGCTTCACCGGAACGCAACGAAATCTCTGATTCGTGGGAGACGCCCCCCATTACTACTGCAACGTGCTTACGCATTCAACTATCCTCTTTGGGAGATAGTTTAGCATATTTCATCCGATTTTAATCCCGAAATTGGCACAAAACACAAGAAAAATAGCCCATTCTGCATTTATTTTGCCCTTTGAGACACGCTTAAAACCCGGAATCACAACGCCGGATTTTGCCGGAAACAAGCCGCCCATTCCAAACAAATCCCCGCTTCAAACCTGCTCATTCCCGCCATCTCCAACCTTCTTCACCGGAATCACCGACGTGATGACTATCCCCCCCTCGCCATCCCGGTAAATAAACATGGGCGAAACCGCTGCTCACAATCGCCCATATTGAAAGAGAAGATCGCCGACATTGACCATTCAACATCGGCGATCTTAAAACACCTTTGCAACAGGCTTATTTTCCCTTGTCCGTAAGATACCGAACCACCTCTGCTGCTAAAAGCAATCCCGCCGAAGCCGTTACCGGCATATAAGACCCCAGAGTGCCATCATGAAGCGGCGCAGCCACTTCACTTGACCATACACAACGTATACCTTTTTCAATCCCCATTCGGCGAAGTTGCTGCCGCACATTACGCGCCAAAGGGCAGACCTGCGTCTTGGAAATATCGGTAATCCGCAGTGCAAGCGGATCCAACTTTCGTGCCGCCCCCATCGCAGACCAAACCGGAAGCCGATACTGAACGGCGGCAAACAAAAGTGCTACTTTCGCCGCAACATCATCAATTGCATCAACAATTACATCCGGAGCAATTTCCTGAATAAGAGCAGAGACATTTTCAGGCGTGACAAAACAGCTTTTACCTTCTGCACGACAGTGCGGTGCGATGTCCGCCAAACGCTGACAGGTCACCACCGTTTTTTCATGCCCAACTGCCGAAACCGCTGAAAAAGGTTGCCGATTCAGATTGGTAACATCAAACACATCCCCATCAACCAACGTCAATTTCCCAACGCCGCTTCTGGCCAGAGCCTCTGCACACGCCCCGCCGACAGCCCCCACGCCAACCAGCAAAACGTGCGCCAACTGCAACCGCTCCATCCCCTCGTTTCCCAACAGAGCAGCCGTACGTTTCAAAGAAAAAGATGCCTGAACAGCATCAGGCATCTTCACGTTTTTCAGAGATTTCATTGTGCGTAAGGGCAACGAACCAAATGTGAGCCCACCGGGCACAAATCCACCGGCGTCTGTGCACATTCCGGATGTGCACAATCACACCGCTCCGCAAAGCGGCACCCGGGCGCATAATTTCCCGGACTCGGCACCTGTCCGGGGATGGCGCGCAAGATTTTTCCGCGTGTTGCGTGAGACGGAAGAGCTTCCAAAAGCGCGCGCGCATAGGGATGTTTCGGTCCGGCAAAGAAATCTTTCGCAGCCGCCTGTTCCACGACCTGCCCGGCATACATCACCGCGACACGGTGCGCCATCCGGTAGACAACGCCCATATCGTGCGTGATGAAAATCATTCCGGAATCCTTACGGTGCAGTTGCAACATCAATTCAAGCACCTGCGCTTGAATCGTCACATCCAAAGCCGTTGTGGGTTCATCCGCAATCACCAACTGCGGTTCGAGAATCAGACACATCGCAATCATTACGCGCTGCTGCATACCGCCCGAAAGCTCATAAGGGTAGCAGCGCAATGCCAATTCAGGATTCTGAATTCCCACTTTTTCAAGCCACAACAATGCCCGTTCACGGGCACGATCTTTCGTGAGTTCCGGCTCGTGAATGCGCACCGCTTCAATAATCTGATCGCCGATACGCACCAATGGCGAAAGCGCAGTCATGGGATCCTGAAAGATAACACCGATCTTTTTACCACGATACGTCCGCATCTTGTCCATCGGAAGCTTCAGCAAATCAACACCGTCAAAGAGGATTTCGCCACTCAATACCTTGGAAGGCGGAGAGGGCAAAAGGCGGGGAATGCACATCGAACTCACCGATTTTCCACATCCCGATTCGCCCACGATACAAAGAATCTCTCCACGATGGACATCAAACGAAACATTCTGCACGGTTGTAACCGCCTGACGGGTTTCATCATTTTCAAAGGCAATCGTCAGATTGCGAACCTGCAAAAGAGGTTGGTCAGAATTGGACATTACGCCACTCCTTATTGAAGTTTGCTGAACGGCTTCGGGTCGAAAGCATTCCGCACACCTTCACCCACCATCACCGTGAGGAACATCACCGTAAAAATTGCCAATGAGGGGAACAGAATCAACCACCACGCCCAACGATACGTCTGTGCCTGATTCAACAATTCCCCCCAACTCGGCGTCAAAGGCGGCAAACCGAACCCAAGGAAGTCAAGCGACACCAATGCACCAATCGCGCCTACCAGCAGGAACGGGAACAGCGTAATGATCGGCGTCAACGCATTCGGCAGGATGTGTCGGAAAATGATACGCGCATTCGTCAAACCCTGACACCGCGCTGCCGCCACAAACGGACGGTTGCGCAAACGCAAAAACTCCGCCCGCATATAGTACGAGAGTCCCAACCAACAGAATAAACCATAGACCAGCAAAAGCAACCAGAAACTACGACCGAAAACTGCTCCCACAAGCACCATGATATACAAGAACGGCATTGCCGCCCAGATTTCGGTGAAACGTTGAACGCAGATATCCACCTTTCCACCAAAATATCCCTGGATTGATCCAATCGTCATGCCCAGAACTGTTGCCGCGATTGCGAGCAATAAGCCAAAACTCATCGCGATACGCGTTGCATAGACAATGCGCGAAAAGACATCGCGTCCCGATCCGTCCAAGCCGAAAATGTGACTGCGTGTGGGAGGGAATGGGAAGCGGATATTATTTCCCGAATAGACTGCATATTCAGTTTTGGTCGCAGGATCAACATAGGAGATTCCGTCGGCAGCCGTAATGTCTTTCTGGAAACCTTTACGAGCCCATCCATCGAGAAGCGCAGCCAACGCCTCCGATGGCATCGGTGTCTGCTTACCTTTCGGTGCACAGTGAAAAACCGTCAACGCCCCCGTTTCATCCGCAGAACGTGTACACACATACGTCAGTTTCGGCAGGAAGTGTTGCCCTTCCGGCAAAATAGCACGGAGGTTCACACGAATCGTCATCGGCAAATCGCCACCTGCCGAAGGCGAAAGCACCAAACGAAGACGCTGCCATGGGAACGCGCGCAACGCCATTGGTGTAACTTCAGTTTCATAACTTCCGCACGCCTCTCCCAATAAACGCCGATTGATTTCCTGACGCAATTCCGGAGAAATATCAATCACGTCTGCCAAATTGGTATGCCCATCATGCAATTCAATATTCGGGAAGAATTGATTACAATTGTCTTGGCGGACAATCGCAAAATCACGTGTGAGATTGAAACGTCCCACCGGTTGATTGGGAATCAGCGAGAGCGTCACCACCTTATCTTCTTCCAAATCTGCCGTGTCTAACGTCTCGCCCGGAGAATAACGCACCGGAGCAAAGAGGGCGAAGTTGGATTTATCTTTCTTAAAAGTCTCACTCTTTGTAAAAAGACGATAATCCACATGCGAAGTTTCTCCCGTCGCCTCACGCACCTTTTCCGGAGGCTGAGCCATTAGAAACGGGCATGACAACTCGCCATCAAAACGCATCAACAAGGGTTCGCCATTGCAGATGAATTCTGCGCCAAGACTGATAACATAGAGCACCAGCAGGAGGCGAAGCGACCAAAACGCAATGCGACTTCTGCAGAAACGTTCAAGACGTTTTTGGGTAAGTGGAGACAAGTTTATGAGTTTCATAATCACCTTTATCAACTTAAAGCGTTGAAACACGCTCTGTATCTGCTTGTAAAAGTTCTATCACCAATGTGGCTCTATCGGTATCAACCGCATGCATACGCGGGAAATATTTGACCTCCACTACCTTCTTGGCCTCACCAGTTGAGGAGGTTTCCAGAATACGTCTTCCGTGAGCGTCAAACGATTGTTGCGTCCCATCTGCGCGGGTACGTTCCCACCCTTTAAGCTTTCCTGCTGCATCATATCGGTAATCATCGCGCCAATTCTTGAAGGCACTCAAGGCAGGATCTTCATAAATTGCCCCAGTTTCCGGCATCCGATAATCAATTGACTCAATCCGCCCATTTGCATCATAGACCCGTTGTTCATTCGCTAAATAGCGGAAAGAAATAAAACAAGGTTGCGATGCCGGCTGTCCTTTACGAAGTGCCACACAAGCAATATCCACATGACGACGTTTCACACCTGCTTGTTCATAGACACCGTGATAATCCACTTCAATCGTTGCCAATGCACCATTCTTGACCAAAGGCCGAATGCGGATTTTATCAGCCATTCCATTGACAACAAACCATTTATACGTCACATTCGGTTCTGCGGAGACGGCCGAGACTGTCATTTTTCGCGTCTTTTCCTTTCCGCGAATCACGCGCTTAATCGACCATGGTGTATCCGAAATTCGTTCACTGTTTGGCGCATCGAAATAATCAACATATTGCCGGGGCATTGTCTCATAGCGGGCTGCCACTTGAAACATTACCGGCAAATCTGCCACACGCATCCGGTGTGCTGCAGTAACAAATGCTGCACCGTCAATCTGATCAGCATCAAAGAAAAGCGGGTGCGCTTTCGCTGAACAATAGTCATTGACACCTTTCAGATGTTGACGCACTAACATTTGAAACGTTGGCACCAAAGCACCACGACGCAACATTTCCTGCTTCGTTTCCGGCGACATCGCTGCCAGTCCGGCCAAGAGCAACTCTGCCAGAGCTTCCACTTCCTTCTGTGCTTCGGCAGGTGCGCGCCCGCCAGCTGTAGCGAAAAACTGAGCCGAGTGGCCAACCAATAATTCTGCGTCTTGCTGCTCAGAACAGTCTACCGACGCATCGTAAATGTAGAGTTGATTCTGCTGAGCCAGACGGAACGCACACGCATCCGCTTCAGCCTCGGTCGTAATCAATCGCGGAATCGAACGCCAAAAAGCTGTGGAGCCCAATGCTACAGCACTTGTTCCGATCGTCGCATAGGGTGTAATTCCGGAAGAAAATACCCCATTCGCCATACCGACATGCGCCACCGATTGCTGCGCATCTTCTGAATAAACCACCGGTGTCAGCAACGGGAAATCATCAAATGCCACTTGTGTGCGATCTTCATCACGATTAACATAAAGATCTCCCGCATTCCCGGCAGCACTTCCCTCTCGCAGCCATGGGCGAATCAGATCAGCAAACGGTCCAGCATAAGCTTCCGGCTTCACCTTTCGCGCACCGGTAAAAGCAAAGAGGCTCGTCATATAACCGCCATTGACCGGATGCCATTCCCATTGGGTATTTTCCGCAGTAACCACCGCCTCGTTTCCAAAAAACAAAGGCTGCGCCAACGCGGCATTCAACGTCTCATTTCGTGTCCCTTTTGCAGCCTGCTGCCGTGCGAGCGACAACAACTCCGGGAAACGGGCACTTTGACGCAAGGCCATCAAGTCCGCGTCTTCCTGCAATTGCTTCAAATCCTTAAATCCCAACCGGATAGCTTTTTCAAGCCACTCCAAGCCTTCCGCTACACGTGATTGCCTGGCACACACACACGCCACATTGTAGTGCCAATTCGCATCATTCGGGAAAATCTTCACCGCCGACCGGGCAACAACTTCCGCCGTCAGCCAATTCTTCTCCTGAAGTGCCGTCACAAATTCTGCCAAGAAGCGACGATGTTGCGGAAACAATTTCGGCATATCAAAAACAGACTGCCCGGACACTGCGATTGCAATGCCCAGCACCATCAACACTGACAAGTAGCGTTTAATACCAATCATCCGGGAAAAATCCAAAAACCTTTCAATGCATACATTCCCTTATAGTTTAGCACAAAAAAGCCTTCCTCCCCCACGCATCCGGTTATTTCTTTCTTTTTGACCGCCTCTCTGACAAACGCCATGTCCCCAAACCGACCTTCATTTTCAGGACGACTCCGCGTTTTCCCAACGTGTTGCAAGAAAAAGTGCGCCACGCCCCATTTTCAATTTCGCCCATACCCGGATATCAACTTCGCCCATACATCAATCAAATGCCGCCCAGACTGCGCGGCAACATCGCCGACATTGAAACGACACCATCGGCGAACGCGGCTATCCCTTCCGAGAGCATGGATCCCCCCATCCCATACACCAGGCTTTGTTAGCGATTGAATCGCAGAGCCTTCCGATTCAACACTCCCATTCCTTCTCAAAATAGTTACGCTTTCATTCCGTCATTTGAAACAAACAACATCTCTCATACATTCAAAAAACAGGCAGCATCCGGACACTGGTCACGAATGCTGCCGTTGCTTTAGGGAAAGAATGAATCAATCAACTTTCGCAAGAATTTCAATTTCACAAAGACATCCCTTGGGAATATCTTTTACCGCCACACATGAACGTGCCGGCTTGGAAACGAAATATTTTGCATAGACTTCATTAAACGCGCCGAAGTCTGCAATATCGGCCAAAAAGCACGTTGTCTTAATCACCTTCGTAAAATCAAGACCGGCAGCGGCAAGCAATGCGCCGCAATTCTTGCAGGATTGTTCCGCCTGGGCTGCGATTCCTTCCGGAATAACACCCGTTGCAGGATCTACCGGAATCTGCCCGGATGCAAAGAGCATCCCATTGACAATGATACCCTGAGAATAGGGACCAATGGCGGCAGGTGCCTTGTCTGTTGCAATCACTTTCATTGTAATACCTTTCACGCTATCATTTGTTTGAAATCAAGTTCTCCACGATTTTTGCAGCGGCTTCCACGCACAAAGGGCAAGGCGTTTGCGCTGCCGTCTTAATCTCCCGGCACGTCAATGCACCTGCTTCACGTGCAAATGCCGCTTTAATACTTTCCGCTTTCTCCGGGCAAAGCACCAAAGCACCATAAAGAGCTCCGCAAAGACCGCCGGGAGCCCGACCGCCACCACACGCCGCCATTTCAGCGATTTGCTCCGGCGAACCGCCTCCGCCCTCCACCACAGCTTGAGCACAGTTGTGCAATTTCGGCACGGCAGTAAACAACGCATGTGCAACGGTCATACCTGCTCCCGCTTCCGGAGTAAAGCCTCCACAATCGCAACATCTTCCGGCGTATCCACGCCAACCCCCTCATCTTCACAACGAATCACGCCGATGCGACCGCCCAACCAAAGTGCCCGCAATTGTTCCAATGATTCTGTGGTTTCAAGCATACAGGGCGGAGTTGTAATCAATTTTTTCAAGAAATCGCCACGATACGCATAAATGCCAAGATGCCTCCAGTACAAACCGGACGCGAGATCCGGTTCACCATCGCGACGGCATGGAATCGGCAATCGCGAAAAATAAATCGCACTGTCATCCTCACGCAAAATCACCTTTACCACGGTACGCGCCATCAACTGCTCCATTGCGCGGATGGGGCACGCCGCTGTCGCCATCTCCTCTCCTGTGCGGATCATCCGTTCTGCCAGTGCATCAATCAACGCTGGATCCATTAAAGGTTCATCACCTTGAATATTGATAACAATGTCTTCCGGACCGGCATTAGCAGCCACAGCCACACGATCTGTCCCGGAAGGCAACTCGCTCGCCGTCATGACCACTTCACAATCCGCCCCGATTGCTTCACGGATCCGCTCATCATCCGTGGCAACCAAAACGCGATCCAAACGTTTCGCACGTTTTGCAGCCTCAACCACCCACAAAACAAGCGGCTTGCCCATAATCGGGGTCAATGGTTTACCGGGGAAACGTGAGCTGCCCCAACGCGAAGGAATCACTCCAATCACTGCCATAACATCACTCCTTTTTAACGCTCTTATTCCGGTTTTGCCGCACGCTCCATCAGCATCATCACGGCATCCTCGGCTGTCAAATTCTCATAACACATCCGATAAACCACTTCGGCAATCGGCATCTCAACATCATATTCCAAAGCCAAATCACGCAACAATTTCGCATTGTCAACGCCTTCAGCGACCATCTGCATCGAAGCCATAATCTCATCAATCGACTGTCCTCTGCCGAGGCGTTCGCCAACCGAATGGTTACGGCTATGCGTTGAGGTACAGGTGACAATCAAATCCCCTACGCCGGCAAGCCCGCTTAATGTTTGCGCTTTCGCCCCCATCGCCAGGCCCAAACGCATCATTTCTGCCAAGCCGCGTGTCACCAGAGCCGCACGTGTATTGTCGCCAAAGCCAAAACCATCACTGACCCCAACGGCAATGGCCAAAACATTCTTGACCAGCCCGCCGACTTCAACCCCCAAAACGTCATCAGTGGTATATACGCGGAAACGCGGACCGTTAAACAGCAGTTGCGCCTCCACGGCAAGCTGATGGTTTTCGCAAGCACACGTAACCGCCGTCGGAATCCGCCGGGCGACTTCTTCTGCATGAGAGGGACCGGACAATACAACCACGCGCTTCGTCTTCAGCACCTCTTGTGCTACCTCACTCATCCGACGGCGAGATTCCGGGCAAACACCTTTCGTCAAACTGATGAAAAGCACCTTTTCTGAATCCACCAACGGCGCAATTTGACCACACACCGACTTGTAAAACTTTGAAGGCACCGCCAAGACAATCGCTTCAGCATCCGCCACGGCTTCAGCCATCACCGACGACCAACGAATCGTTGGCTGATATTTAATCCCAGGAAGATAACGCGGATTTTCACGTGTGCTACGAATCTCTTCAATATAGTCAGCAAAAGGACCCCAAACGGTAACTTGATGACCATACGAGTCCAACAACTGCGCTGCTGCCGTCCCCCAACCACCATCGCCAATTACAGCTACTTTCATTTCGTTGCCTCCTGTTGCATACGCTTCGCGTCACGAATTGCACGCTGCTTTGCTGTGAACGCAAAGCGGTTCTCTGTCCCTTTGCACAAACGAACAAGATTGGTCCGGTGCTTCACGATTGCCAATAAAGCCAGAATTGTAATCAAAATCGCAAACCACAGCGGGCGCGCTGCATAAAGAGGCGACCACATCAAGCCGCCAACAATCACGGCAGCCAAACAACTGGCCAAAGAGACATAGCGTGAAAGCCCGAAAAAGATGCCCCATCCTGCAAAACCAAGCAATCCTGCAAACGGAGCAACACCGAAAAGCAAGCCCAATGCTGTTGAGACACCTTTTCCGCCCTTGAACTTCAAATAGACCGGAAACATATGCCCCAACATCGCAGCTGTGCCACAAAGAACGCGTAACAACAACGTGGTATCTGTTCCGACCTCTTCCAACAAGAGCATCGGAATAAATCCGCACAGCGTGCCAACAACACCTTTGACCATATCCAGGAAAAAGGCAAGAATGCCATATCGAGCCCCCACACACCGAAAAACATTCGTTGCGCCAATATTCCTGCTTCCCACCGTACGGACGTCAATACCACGCGCCTTGCCTATCAGCAACCCAAACGGAATCGCCCCAAACAAATAAGCTATCAACAGCGCAACCAAGGGCAATCCGAAGTTGACAACGAGTTGAGAGAGCACCCACATAAAATTCACTTCCATACTCTATCCTTACTTCTTCATATTCAAATAATTGATGAGACCTTCCACCGCCAAGGCATATCCGTTTAGACCGAACCCCTGCAACTGTGCAATGCAAACCGAAGCCGTATAGCTCACCTGCCGGAATGTTTCGCGTTTATGCGTGTTGGAAATATGGATCTCCACAACGGGCAATCCGGAGGCTGCAATCGCATCACGTAATGCAACAGATGTATGCGTGTATGCCGCAGGATTTATGACAATCCCATCGTAAACACCACGCGCTGCGCCGATTGCAGAGACCAATTCACCTTCTATGTCACTCTGAAAGACATCCAACGCCACACCGAATTTTTCAGCAGTTTCCTTGGCAAGTCTTTCAGCATCTGCAAGTGTAAACGTACCATAGATATCAGGTTCACGAGTTCCAAGCAAACGTAAATTGGGACCATTCAGCAAAAGTAATTTCATACATCTCCTCAAAAATAAAAGCGATCCATCCAGTAGGGAAGCACCTGTGCCGGGCTGATATTCCGTTCCAAATGAACAGTTAATTGTTCCAACATCGTAAGATTTTCAAGCAAACGCGCCAAGGAATAATGTCCGGCACGTGCCATCAAAACCTTCTGAAATTCCGGAAAATTCAACGTTGTTTCCTTCGCATCCGGCGCCACTTTCATGCGTACCAAATCCTGCATCCACTGTTCAATCGTCAGCAAAAGGTCGTTTCTCCACCCTTTTGCCTTCGCGCCGACAAGTGCTTTCAACGTATCCTCATCATCCTCTACAGGGCGGTCTTTACGCTCTTCACGTACAACTTTCTCCGCACGTGCCATCATTTCATCCAAAACAGCCGTAAGCAGTTCTGCGCGTGCCGTATCAAGAAAAACAGATTTTTCCCGAATACCTGAAAGCATTTCCAAAACCTGTGAACGCCATGGTTCATCCAATTTACGCACACCACCGACCTGAATCACCTGACATCGAGAGACAATCGTCGGCAACATTTCCGTAAGACTGTCCGCCAACAACAGGAACAACGTTCGTGGAGGCGGTTCTTCCAGTGTCTTCAAAAAGGCATTGGCGGCCTCTGCTTTCATCCGATCTGCCGAGACAATAACCGGGATCTTCCAACCGCCTGAGAGCGCAGACTGTTGTGCCATCGGTAGAATCCGTTCACGCATCATCTCGACGTCAATAATACGACTTTTCTTTTCCGGCTCAAACCAAGGCATATCCGGATGCGCATGCTCGGCAACCGTTGAAAGTTGACCAATCAACTGTGTCCCAATCCACTGAGCAAGTTCCGTTCCTTCGCCATAGACGGGGCCGACAATAATGTAGCCCTGCGCCGGTCGCCCCGACCGAAACGCATTTGAAAGATTCTCGTGAAGTCTCTCCATTCCGGCGGTCATACGTTCCTTAACGTTCCGTTGCACAGAGTCGTAATGCATCAAAAACAATTCCGGAAGCATAAACCAACACTACCGAAACGGTTAGACAGCCCACGGCAACCCGTACATCCACTAATCCACAGGCGCAGTCATACACCATCGTTTGCAATGGGAACCATGGCCATTGCAGATTGCCACTTGAAGTCAACATCGTCACAAGCGACATCACCACTGTAGGCGCAAAAAGGCAACTCGCCAGCGAACACAAAAACGTTGAAGCCGAACTCCGCGAAAAAAGTGAAACAAACGTCCCGATACAACACCACAGCAATGCTTGCAACAACAATGCACTTGCAGCAAGTAAAAAACCTTGCCACGATGCAAAGATCTGCACATCTTCCGGCAATAACCAGCGCAATAGCACATAACATGAAACTGCCATACCCGCCAGATAGAGCACACACAGGCACCATGCCGCGCTCACTTTTCCTACGACCCACGACCGTGCTCTGACCGGAGTTGCGAACATCAAGCGCATCATTCCTGTCTCACGGTCTTGTGTAAACCCGCGTGAGGCCGCCACAGCAGCAAGAAAAGGCAAACCAAACGCAGACGCCAAACCCCACAATGCCGGTAATGTTTCTGCCATACCTTCAGCGCGCATCAAAAAACGCACCAGCAAAACATTTGCACCGGCAAGCGTCAAACACACCGGAAGAATCCCGTGCCCAGAACAAAGAAGCTGGGCAAACTCTCGTTTCAAAAGCGTGAGAAAGACCATTATGACCGGGCCTCCTTTTGCACGACTTCAGGTTGCAGTCTCATCATAGCTTCTTTGACATCCAGCGCATCCGCCACAACACGCCCACGCTCCATCAGCACAAAGCGTGTACAACACGCCTGCAACAAAAGTGGATCATGGCCGCTGATGAACACATGAGAGCGCACAGCGACCTCGCGAATAATTTCTGTCATTGCGGCACGTTGCGTTGCATCAATGCCCGCGAACGGATCATCCAAAACCAGAACTGCCGGAACTGCAAGCAATGCCTCTGCCAATGCCACACGGCGTTGCAACCCCAACGAGAGTGATGCAATCGGGGCCTTCCAGACCGAAGCCAGTCCACACCGTTCCATCGCATCACTCAAGCGATGGCGCAGTCTGAACACACCCACGCCATGAAGACGTGCGCGGAATGACAAATAACGCCTTACAGAAAGTTCACCATACACCGGTGCTGATTCTGTGAGATACCCGACCTGTCGCCGATAACCAATGCCGAAGCTTGAGGAGAACCGCTTTGTTCGCCCCCCCATTTCTGAAAGCGACAACGTAACAGAGCCCGACTGCGGGACCAATGCTGCTGAGATCAGGCCTAACAGCGTACTCTTCCCCGCGCCATTTCCACCAATGACACCTATCACTTCACCGGGATCAACAATCAATGACGCAGCTTCAACGCCTCGCTCCGGCGCATAAAGGAAAGTCGCTTTATCAACTCGCAGCATATTTACCCTCGTCGTTGCTCTTCGCATCAACTGCGCAACAGATGATATCCGGCAGCTTCCAATGCGGCATGAATATCACCAATCTGTTCAAAGTTTCGGGTCTCCAATTGCAGATTCAGCACACAGGTCGCCAACGCAGTATCCATTGCCGAAGGCCCATAATTTACTCCAATTACGTTACCGCCACACTTGGAGACGATCTCTGAGACTGCTGCCAATTGACCGGGCTTATCCGGCAACGAAAGGCGAATCTCGGCCCGACGTCCGCTGGCTTGCAAGCCACGATAAATCACCCGACTGAGGATATTGACATCGATATTACCGCCCGAGAGCAAACAGCACACCTTCTTTCCTTGCAGTTCCGGCACCTTGTCATAAATCATTGCTGCCACAGAGACTGCGCCTGCCCCCTCACAAACCAGTTTGCGTTGCTCAATCAGAAAGAGAATCGCAGCCGCAATTTCATCTTCTGAAACGGTCACGATTCCATCTACATATTGATTGACCATATCGAACGTCAAGTCCCCGGGATGCTTCACCGCAATGCCATCGGCAAACGTATTGGCAGAGGCCAGCGTCAGTTTATCGTTGGCTTCAACCGAACGTTTCATACTGGCGGCTTCTGCAGCTTCCACGCCATAAACTTTACAATCCGGCTTCAATTGTTTAATTGCATAGGCGACACCGGAAATCAGCCCGCCGCCTCCTACGGGAATCATCACTGCCTCTACATCCGGCAGTTGCTCCAAAATCTCCAAACCAACCGTGCCTTGTCCTGCAATAACATCCGGATCATCAAACGGATGCACAAACGTCATTCCTTTTTCAGCACATACCTTGGCAGCATACGCACTGGCATCATCGTATGTCCCCGGCACCAGGCGCACTTCCGCGCCATAACTCTTTGTGGCCTCCACCTTTGCGATGGGAGCAATATCCGGCATACAGATAATCGCTTTCGCACCACGTTGTTGTGCACCTAACGCAACGCCCTGTGCATGATTTCCTGCACTGCAAGCGATTACTCCGCGTTCCAACTCTTCTTTGGACAAAGTCGAAATCTTGTAAAACGCACCGCGCACTTTGAATGAACCTGTCACTTGCAGGTTTTCAGTCTTCAAATACACTTGAGAGCGAGTAGAAAGCTTCGGTGCATAAATCATATCCGTCCGCCGGGCAACGCCTTTCAGCACTTCCGCTGCTCCACGAATCTTCTCCAATGTAACCTCTGACATGGGAAACCTCTCTTTCAATTCTTCGAAAATAATCGTAAACTTGTCTCACGCCACACGCTTTAACAAATCAGCTGTTATTCGCGGTGTCACGCCACAACGCAAGGCCACTGCCTTTGCGCCACGTTTTCCAAGAGCCTTTGCCGTCTCCGGATGCGCCAAAAGATGTAACAATTCCGATGCCAACTCCGCACGGTCGGCTGCTTGAAACAAGGCATCATGTGCGAGCAAGTCACTCATCACCGGACGGAAATTCTCAGTATTCGGGCCAACCACTGTCGCGCATCCGCAAAGACAAGGCTCAATCATATTCTGAGCTCCGTGTTCGCACAACGACTTCCCGACAAAAGCAACATCCGCCAGGCCATACAACCCCATCAGCTCCCCTGTTGTATCGGCCAGCACCACTGTGGTCTCCGGCATGGGCTCGGGATTCGGCGTACGTGAACGGCGCAGACACTTAAAACCTGCGGCAAGAATATTTGCTTCTACGGCATCTGCCTTTTCAAAATGACGTGGCGCAAGAATCAACCTCAAGTCAGGATTTTTCTGAATTGCCTCGGCATAGACCTCCAGAAGGAACTGGTCTTCACCCGGCCACGTGGAGCCACCCAAAAGGATTTGCGATACAGAAGAAATCCCGGCAGAGGTAAGGTAATCACGCAATTCCGCTTCTTTCGCTTCATTACGCCGGGCAACATCAAACTTCATTGAACCGGTTACTTCAATCCGTCCTTCATCACATCCGGCAGCACAAAGGCGCTGTTTATCCAAATCCGACTGCGCATAAATGCGCGTGATCTTATTTAATACAGGCCCAAACCACCATTTCAATCGCCGATATCCCGGAGCACTGCGATCAGAAATCCGCGCATTCACCAAGAATACGGGAATCTTGCGTTCTGTTGCCAATCGAATAATATTCGGCCAAAGCTCTGTTTCAGTGATGATATACGCCTCAGGGCGAATCGCGTCCAGTGCGCGACGCACACAACGCGGCATATCCAATGGATTGTGAATCAAGATATCATTCTCACCGATCACATGCTGCGCTTGCGTCCACCCGGTACTGCTTGTCACCGAAAGTACAAACGCCACATCCGGCGACTGACGCCGCATCTCTGCCATCAACTGCCCCGCTACGGCCACCTCTCCTACAGAAACAGCATGCACCCAAAAGCGTCTGCGCCCATCGGAAAGCTGCGCCAGAATCGCGGCAGGATAGCATCCGAACCGATCTGAAAAGCGATTCGCATACCCTCCACGCCGAATCATCCGCACGAGGAATTTCGGCATCATGCAACAATAGGCAATGGTAAAAAGCAGATTATAAATAAACCATTTCATCATCAACGGTCCATCAGTTGAATGCGCACAACGCCAAGCTGCGGCATCAATGCCGCCTTTAATTTCGGCAAAAGCGTGCGGGCATAAAGAAAGCGATCTTGCTTCCGTGCCAGTGAAAGCGTGACAAGCCCTTCGGTAACGCGTTCCACCGCAACGCGATGACGCTCGTCTCCTGAGAGCAACTCATCCAGTGCCGCACAGACAACGCGTTCGGCATCGGAATGAAGGCGAAAGGCTTCTGTGAATTCATTCAGAGTCTGTGCAACAACCTGTGCCAAGGGTTTTACTTCATATGCCCCCACCTCGCCAGCCATCCCGTAGTCTCGCGGAAGGTCCGAGGGGTGCGATGCAGATGAAAGCGGAGGTGCGCAATCCGTTACTTCACTCTCCTGTGCCGCAAGTCGCACAGAATCGCCTTTTGAAACAAAATCGCGCACCCTTTTCACAATGACAACCTCAGCGAACCGAATCCATCTCCGCACGGATGGCGATTGCCGCCGCAACAGGATCTACGGCTTCCAAGATGGGACGCCCAACGACCAAGTGTGTTGAACCGTCACGCACTGCACCTGCCGGAGTAGCGACACGTTTTTGATCACCCACAGCCGCACCTGCCGGGCGCACGCCGGGTGTGACAAATACAACTTTACGCCCCGCTGCAGCCGGAATCAATACGTTATTCATATTCGCCACTTCTTTCGGCGAACAAACGATTCCATCGGCACCATTAGTAATCGCCAAAAGCCCCATTGCCTCCACCTGATCCGGCATGGCGCGTTGAATCCCAAGGTCTGTCAAATCGTCCTGATCAAGCGATGTCAATGCTGTCACAGCCAGAATCTTCGGTGCCGATGCGCCAAAAGAGGCCGCCGCCTCGGCGGCGGCACGAATCATCGCCTTGCCGCCAGTCGAGTGAATCGTCATCAAATCGACCCCCAACGTCGCGCCGGATTTTACCGCACGTTCCACTGTGCGTGGAATATCATGAAGTTTCAAATCCAGAAAGACGCGCTTCCCTGCATCTTTTACCAACCGGACAACATCCGGACCTTCCGCAGAGAACAATTCCAAACCAATTTTGTAAAAATCTACCGAATCGCCCAATCGTTTCATTACCGCAGCCACTTCAGCCTTGGTTGAAACGTCAAGTGCCACAATCAAATCTGCCATAACGAGAAATCCTTTCTTGGACACTGATAGTATACAATAAAATCCGCCTTGCGTGAAGTTTTTTCACGAAGTAATGCCAGATTGAAAAATTCGATATTGATACACCCCCTGCCCGAAAAAATCTGCCCAAACAGCTGCGATTATCTTTGCGATGGTTTTGACAAAAAGAAAAGGAATCGCGTGGGTGTGTACGCAACACCCGCGATTCCCGGAAAACGTAAGCGTAATTTTCCGGAGAAATCCGAACGCACACTTGAAGCAATGAAAATGAAGAAGCTTAATACATTGATTTATCAAGGTTTTGAACATGGGCGAGAGTGCCCTTGACACTTCGCCCATGTTCAAACGCGGTTTCGGCGAAGTTACGCGTCACTATCGCCCATCTTGAAGTTTCACTTCCGCCGCCATCTTTTTGCGCTCCGGTGAAAATGAAGTCCTCCTTCCATCCCCCTCACGCGCCACATCCACTATTCAGGTGCCCTCACGGCACCTGAATACCGCATCCTCATGTACCTTCTGCGCTTGATGACACACGCTTTTTATCGTTTTGCAGCCCAGATGCGTAATAATTCTTTTGCCACCGGAAGTGCTGTTGCAGCACCGAACCCACCATTTTCAATGAGGACGGTAATCACAATTTCCGGTTTTTCTGCAGGAGCAAAACAGGTGAACCAAGCATGGTCGCGCCCACTGTTTTCCGCTGTTCCCGTCTTGCCACATACTTCCAAACCGCGAAGCTCTACCCCCTTTGAAGTGCCGGAGAGAACCGATTGACGCATCAGGGCTTTGACACGTCTGGCAACGGCACGGCTCCAAATCGTCCGTGGCGCAGAGGCGCGCCCCTTTTCCAAATGAAGCGGAGCATACGCACCATCATTGGCAATTGTTGCCGTCATCGCGGCAATATGCACCGGCGTCAAAAGCAAATCCCCTTGACCAAATCCCAAATAGGCAAGCCGATTGGGCGTGGCGTACAGCTCCGGAACTACGCCGGCCTTTGTTCCAAACGAATAAGCTCCACAGGCAGCAAGCGTAAGCCCCTCGCGGAAACCATTCCGTCCGATGGCATCATCCACCGCTTTCCAACCACACGCGGTTACAGCCTTGGCAAACCAAATGTTTGAGCTTTCCGCGAAGGCCTTTTCAATGGGAATTGCGATACCGGCCGGTTGCGGATGCGTGTCGCGAATCGGGCGCGTGTAAGCACCCGGTGCCCATCCGCCGGGTGGGCAAACATAACGCCCCCCTTTTCCTTTTTCAAGCGCGAGCGCGGCAGAAAAAATCTTGAAGACCGATCCGGGCGGATAAAGGCCTTGTGTTGCGCGGTTCAGCATCGGTGCATTTTTACGATCACGTTCAGCGGTTGCCAACGCACTTTCCAAAGGTGCCGGGGAAGAAACAAGTGCCAGAATTTCCCCATTGCGGGGATCAAGTGCCACAACCGCCCCTTTGCGCTCTTTCAGTAAGCCGTAGGCCATCTGTTGTAAGTGCGCATCCAGCGTAAGCGTCAAATCTTCCGGTTTTGCCTTAAGGAGCAATTCACTTAAATCCGATGGAGGTGCCACCCCCCAAAGGCGGGAAGCAAAAACACGTTCAAGTCCTGTTGTGCCCCGCCCCTTGATGTCATACCCGATTACGTGAAACGCCGCCGCGCCAAGTGGCACTTCATGCCCCCACTTCTCCCCTGCCCGGGGTCCGGCGAGAAGTTCCCCCCGGCGATCCAACAATCTTCCACGCTGCAAACGCTGCGTTTCGCGCACCGGCGGTCGGGGATCATGATTGCGCTTAAACTGCATCAGCGCGACATCACCCCCGCCACGAATCTGCCAAAACGCCTGATACAGCAGCAACAGTACCGCAACGAGTCCGAAGAGTGATGCGGCGATCCATCCGCCCCGGCAGCCTCTGATAATGCTCCACGCAAGCAGCAAAAGCAGCACTCCGGCAAAACTGACAAGAAAGATTGAATGAAAGACGGAAACCATGTTGTTGTCCGGCAAAGCGCGTCTAACCAATGCCCCCAAGTGCGTTATTTCGCATCTTCTGTGACACGCATCAACTCTTCTATTGACGTAAACCCGTTAAAGACCTTGCGCCATCCATCCTGACGAAGTGTCGTCATCCCCTCCGCCATTGCCGCCTTGCGAATTTCTGCCGAGGAGTGACGGGCAATAATGTGCGACCCGATTGCTTCCGTAACGCCAAGCAGTTCAAAAATAGCACCGCGGCCTTTATACCCGGTGTGCGCACAGGCGTCACATCCTTCCGGGGCAAAGACAAAATCTTGCGGCGGCGCATAAGGTTGATCCCACCATCCTTCTTTCAAAGGAATCTCGCGACGGCACTTCGGGCATAAGCGTCGCGCAAGACGTTGCGCCAGCACACCTGCCACAGCAGAAGCCACCAAGAAAGGCTCCGCCCCCATGTCCACCAAACGGGCGAAAGCACCGGCCGCATCATTGGTATGCAATGTGGAAAACACCAAGTGACCGGTGAGTGACGCATTGATCGCGATCTCTGCCGTCTCGCCGTCACGGATTTCTCCCACCATGATAATGTCAGGATCCTGACGCAGAAACGCACGTAATGCGCGTGCAAAGGTAAGACCGATTTCCGAATGAACCAAGACTTGATTGATGCCTTTCATTTCATATTCAATCGGATCTTCCGCGGTCATGATGCGCACATTCACCTTGTTGATTTCATGCAAAAAGGCATACAACGATGTCGATTTACCGGAACCTGTCGGTCCGGTCACCAAAATAATACCATTGGGGCGTGTAATCAGTTTATTGGTGAGCGTGAAATCGCGTTCACTCATCCCGAGATCTTTGAGTTGAACAAAGTTACCGGCCTTTTGCAGAAGGCGCAGAGAAACACTCTCACCGTAGGCTGTCGGACACGTTGACACACGAATATCAATATCCTCTCCGTTCAAACGGATGCCAATGCGCCCATCCATCGGCAACCGCTTTTCCGCGATATCCAGATTAGCCATCACCTTAAGACGGGAAATAATCGCCGCTTTAAGTTTATTCAATTTCGGTGGCACATCCACCTTATGCAGCATACCGTCAATACGATAGCGAATGC
Organism: Kiritimatiellia bacterium; assembly: GCA_017531445.1. GTDB lineage: Bacteria > Verrucomicrobiota > Kiritimatiellia > RFP12 > DVOR01 > Spyradenecus. Next base: position 387,476 of record JAFXKZ010000002.1, read on the forward strand.
GTAATTCATCCTCCATCGGCTCCACGTGGATATCTGTTGCGCCCTGCTTGTCTGCTTCAGCAATGATTGAGTTCACGAAACGAACAATCGAAGCCTCTTGTCCCCCTTCATTTACGTCAATTTTTGAAATGTTCGCGCCATCGTCCAACACTTCATAACGCCCATCGTTAATCATGGCATCCAATGCTTCTGCGCCAACACCGTAATGTCGTTTAATCGCTTTATCAATGTCCTCTGAAGGTGCAAGACAGACTTTTACCGGGCAGCCGGAAACCAGCCGAATTCCATCTGCAGCAACATGATTCATCGGATCGGAAAGCGCAATTGACAACGTGCCATCTGTAAGTGCCAAAGGCAGCGCGTTATACTGATACACCGCCCGCGCAGGCAATAACTGCAATGCCTCATTTGTCGGCATTGTCCTGCTTAAATCCACGTATTGTAATCCCAAAAGCGGCGCAAACTTTTCCAAAAATTCAGCTTCTTTTGCCATTTCCAAACGTGTAACCGCGCCAACAATTCCATTTTCTTCCGTCAAATCTGCATTTAACAGAATCTCCAATTGTGCCTCGGTAAACAACCCGGTCCGACGAAGTAAATTGCTCAAAAAGAACTGTTGATTGTTCATAATTGTCTCTTGTTTCAATGCGATTTACAGACTATAAATCCGAAAGGAATCGAACAAATTCAGGATAAATCGAATCCATCATGAACTTTTCGCGAGCGATACGTGCCGAAGCAAGCGACTCCTGTGTAATGCGACTGCGTTGATGCAAGTAACCTAACAACACTCTTTTCAAGTCGTCAACACAACCTGCTTGATACATTGTACCGGCCCCATAACGCTCAATAAGCCGTTGTGTTTCACCGGTCAAGCAGCACACCATCGGCAAACCTGCGGCAGTATAATCGGCGAGTTTATAGGGGACGGCGACAAAACTATCCGGGAACATCGGCACTACCGCGAGGTCTGAATCCGAAAGGAGTTGCTGCATATCCTCGTTACTCAAGTATCCATAAAAACGAATCGCTTCACACCCTTTCGCCTCTTTTCGCAACATGGTCTCTTTGGGTCCGGTCCCGGCTAAATCCAAGCGAATCCTTTCACCAGCCTCTGCCAAACTCTTTACCGCACGTACTACTGTCAGTAAATCGTAACTTCTCCCCATATTTCCCACGTAAATCACGCGCAATGCTTCCGACTCATCCAAAGCATATCGATAAGCTCCGCTGTTCATCCGCATAATACCGTGATAACACAAGTGGCGAGGTGCCTTGCAACCATACTTCATCGCCAGATTCAAATAGGTCAAGCCCACCCCCGTAACAGCATCTGCTTTCCGGTAGGCCTTCTTGGCTGCCTTATGCAAAGACGCAAGACATAAACGCGCCAACAGATCACGCATCCATACCGGACCGGGGAAAAGCCGATAGAAGTTCTCCGGCCACGCATCCATGATATCCACAACGATTTTGCAATGCCATCGGCGGCGGAATTGACGCGCTACCGCAGCAGTTTCAATCGGCGGCCACGAAGTCAGCACTAAGTGCGGGGCATCCAATGTGCCGGAATTCACAGCGGCAATCGCCATTTTACTCCATGCTTTGGCATAACAGCGATGACTCCATGCCCGCCGTAACCCAATATTGTCTTCATAGTGTGGCGTTGGAATCAAACGCACTTGAAAACCTTCCGGAGCATCATACACCGCAGGTAAACGGCGTGGTCGCTTCAAGGCGTGTGCAAAATCACTACTCCACAAAACAACCTGATGCCCGGCTTTCGCAAGTGCCCGGCACAATAAACTGTAACGTTGAGGACGACGCCCTTCACCAGGGAGATTATCAAAAGGGTTGTTAATCCAAAAAATCACAGCACTTTACCACTCTTTCTCTGGCGAACGCACCAATCGCGTATCTTTCCCGATCCTCAGGCGTTCCGGATAATCCAGCGAGTAGTGCAACCCTCTGCTCTCATGACGCTCCATCGCCGCCGTAATAATCATCTCGGCCACATCGGCAATATTCCGCAATTCCAAAACATCCGCTGTTACCAAGTAATCAAAGTAATAACTGTTGATCTCTTCGCGCAGATTCCGCACCCGCCGTAATGCCCGATGCAATCGTTTATTGGTACGGACAATGCCGACATAATCCCACATACACGTACGCAATTCCTGCCAATTATGTGCCACCAGAACCGCCTCATCTGTCGGCACAGCATGGCCGTAAACCCAATCCGGCACGGTTACGTGTTGCACCGAAGGCATCGGTGCACTGCACAATGCTTTTGCACATTCACACCCGCACACGAGTGCTTCCAACAGCGAATTGCTCGCTAATCGATTCGCGCCATGCAAGCCCGTACATGCGCATTCGCCTATCGCATAAAGCCCCGGCAACGTCGTTTTTCCATTAACCTCCGCAGCAATACCGCCACAACAGTAATGCGCCGCGGGGACGATTGGAATCAGATCTTTTGCCATATCAATACCAAATTCAAGGCACTTGGCGTAGATTCCGGGGAAACGATCCTTGAGATACGCCTCACCTTTATGACGAATATCCAGGCAACAATACGCATCGCCGCGCTTCTTCATTTCCGAATCAATCGCACGCGCCACGATATCACGCGGAGCAAGCGAACCACGCGGATCATATTTTTGCATGAACGGTTCACCATCGCGCGTCACCAATTCCGCACCTTCTCCCCGGACAGCTTCACTGATCAAAAAGCGTTTTGCCTTTGGATGATAGAGACACGTCGGATGAAACTGCACCATTTCCATATTGCGGATTTCAGCACCGGCGCGCCACGCCACGGCAACGCCATCACCTGTTGCCACATCCGGATTGCACGTATACTGATACACTTTCCCGCATCCGCCTGTAGCTAAAATCACAGCACCCGTGCGCACAGCCCAAATCTCTCCGGTCTCCGTACTGAGGAGATACGCGCCTACCACCCGGTTTTCTTCGGTAGGTTCATGCAGAAAACGTGTCGTCACAAGGTCAATTAAAAGCGTATTCTCGCAAACGTGCAACCGTTTCGTCGCCCTCAATTTTGCCACGAGCGTACGCTCAACCTCGCGCCCGGTGATATCGCCGGCATGCAAAATCCTCCGCCGGGTATGCCCGCCCTCCCGCGTCAAATCAAATCCTTCCGCGCAAGCACTGTCATCTGATTTCGAAAAGGGCACCCCCATGTCAATCAGCAAACGCATCCATTTCGGCCCGGCCTCAACGATTCTTCTTACGATTGCCTCGTTGCAAAGTCCGGCTCCGGCATCCAAAGTATCTGCCATATGCCGTTCAAACGAGTCGTCCACCCCCATCACACAAGAGATCCCCCCTTGTGCATAGTTGGTATTGCACTCATCCAGTGTACGCTTTGTCACCATCAATACCCGGCCATGCTCCGCAAGACCGATTGCCGCCATACTCCCGGCCAAACCGGAACCAACGACCAGATAATCACAATCAATCGTACGCATTGACATTCCTCATTTCAAGGTCACGGTCTGACGGCGACATGCCCAGCAACAATACGCAATCGTTACAAAATAAGAAGCAGGCAACCGGGTGCGTGAGGCGATTTTAACACCCAAAAGCGTCGTTTTTCCTCCAAGCCCCATCGGCCCGATACCCAACGTATTCGCCTCTTGCAGCAATCTCTCTTCCAAGTTGGCCAATTCCGGCACAGGTGAAACATCGGGAAGCGGACGGAGTAATTGCTGTTTTGCCACTGCATACCCCTCCGCACGGTCTGCTCCAATGCAAACACCGAGAATACCCGGTGCACATCCCTGCCCTTGGATACGATGAACTGCATCCAACACACACGCGCGCACACCGGCCAAGTCACGCCCGGCACCCAACCGTCCCTCCGGCAGTGAATATTGACAGCTCATATTTTCACTGCCGCCACCTTTCAGAAGCAATGTTACTTCAGGCACTTCGCAATCAACTTCCTCAAAATGATGGACCGGAATGCCCAAAGCCACATTATCATCGACAGACGTGCCCGACAGCGTTTCAATTGTATTCTTACGCAACCATCCGCGTTGTGTCGCCGTCCGCACAGCACGCGCAGCAGCCTCCACCAACGGATGCTGTGCCGTTCCTGCCGGGACTTTCCAAAAGAAGGTCAAGGTGCCGGTATCCTGACACATCGGTGTGTGTTGACAACGCGCAAGACGACAGTTCTCCAAAATCGTATCAAACGCCATCTGTGCCGGTGCTTCGTGCTCAACACCCCGTGCGCATTGCATTGCCTCCAGAATATCTTGAGGCAACTCACACGCAGTTCTGCGAATCAAATCCAAAAGTAATGCTTCCACATCCATATCCATAGTATAACAAAAAAACAACGTTCTGAAAGAGGAACACGCGCGTATCGTCCCAATTCTGTCATCCATATTAACGCGCAGGTGCTTACTTCACCCAGACATTGTTTTACGCCTAAAGCATTTTCAAGTGCACCATCACCCTGAGGCATCTCATTTTTGTAACTAAACCGCACAATTCTTCTCTTCCATCCCCTTGCCCTATACGCTTTCCCATCTCTCCAGCTTCTGCAGATGCCTTGAAACACCCGGAGGTTACGACAATGCGCTGATAAAAACTTGGCGTTTCGCCGCAACATTTAACGTGGATATTTCAGGGGCACTCCGCAGTTCGCAAATTGAACGCGAACTGAAGTCGTGCGGCGTGAGGTGTACGAAGTGATCCGGGCAAAGCACTTAACGGCAGCGCATTCATTGCGAAGTGAGATGAAACCCGGCGGATGAACACGGGCGGAGCCGATTATTGTAACTTGATAGGGCGGCAATGTTTTCCAGTGAAGGACGTGCCGGCATCATGGAGACTCCTCAAGCCGAAGCGCGTTGCGTCGATTCGTCTCAACAAGCACAACGTCTTTATTGACAGCAGCCGTTTGAAGGCTTCTTCCGGAGACAAAACGGCTCCCGGCGTACGTTAAAGCAAGGCTGAAACAAAAAGAGAAGATGCCCTGCAGAAGTGAATGAAAATGCTGTTCAGACGGTGCGATAGTGGACTGCAAGTGTGAAATGAGTTGATGGCAATTAGCGTAACGTGCGCTTCATCACAATCATTACCATCTGCTGATCACTTTTGTTACAACGCCCTGTGCAGGAAGAAATTACTTCCGAAGGTATTATGATACCGATAGAGGCCTTCCGGGGAAAATTCTTTGTTCCACACATATTCACGCAATACACTCCTGAAATGCTTCTTTCACATCACTTTGATAAATCATGCTTTGCTGGTGCCACCAAAATATTGATGCTACCTGAACTCTTTTTCTTCGATCATATGCGCAATCTGCCTTTGCTCATCGGAGGCTTCTTCAGGAAAGGTTATCACACAACATCCGAAGAGACCAGAAAACATACTTCCGGACACACTTTTTAACATCGGCGACATTCTGCGTCAAGATGGGCGAAAGTGAAGGGTGAACATGGGCGATAATGCGCGTAAACATCGCCCCAATCCAAAATCTCCTCCGACGGAGCATCTTTCACGACACCATTCTCACAATAACGGACGGCGGCAAATCATCTATGTAATATTGCACACTTCACTTGCCGCCAATACGCATTAGCAATACGGCACCTATTGATTCGCCCAACAAAAACGACACCTCTTCCCCTTTCATAATTTTCACTTCTTCAATACTTTGTACTATATTTTCCCAGCCGTAACTTATTCATTTACAATAACTTATCTTGATTATTTTATGGCGGGCAATTTTAGGCTTAAAATCAGTACAATTTGCACGAATCGTACAGGTTGTACTGATTTTAAAATTGCCTGCTATAAAACATTCAAAATTAGGTGTTGTAAATGAATAACTTCGATACGGCAAATAGAGTGCCAAGTTTTGAAGAAATGAAAGCATTGAAATAAGGACCTCGCCCAAAGGTGGGCGAGGCTTTTTTCACATTTTGTTCCGTAAGCTCTACGAATGGAGGTTATTGTGCGGTGGTTCCACCGACGGTGACTTTGATGAAGGTGTTTTCACCAAGTTCAACGGTGACTGAGAATTCTCCACGTGTGTCATTTTCGAGATAGTTAGTAAGGTCAAGCGTAGGGGACGCAATCTCAGTCATTGCTTCGCCGAGTGTCGCAGAACCATAAACATGAATGACGCCTGTAACAACTTTTTTTTTAACTTCCGCGTTGCCAGCAGGGATAACCTTTACCTTTACGATTCCATTCTTTGGATCAAAGGATTGAATCGCGAGTGTGGGTGCCTTAAAGGTGGCGGTTAAGACGCCTTCTTCGGAGTTAGTCTCAGGCACAATGCCGAGATCAAGGGCGGCGAGAATGGCATCGCGCGAACCTTCCACTTGCACGCGTGCAACATCTCCTAATGCGTCTACGAGGAGTGTGCGGAGTGCATTCTGTTCGGTGGGCGATAGGCTGATACCTTCGGGCGGGAGAATGGGTACTTCATCTTCCATTGTAACAGCGAGTGCGTAGGTGGTAACACCATTTTCAGTCAAAGAGGAGAGCTGATATTGTTCTGGAAAATCTCCTTCAAATGCGAAACGAACGTCTGTTGTGGTTGTTTTGAGGAGGTCATATTTTGCGGTTGCCCAACCTCGCTTTGGCGCGCGTAATGTGATGGGGGCGTCAACCTTGAGCGTCCCATTAACAACCACGGGGGTTTGCCGATCGGAGACCTGTAAAATGTCTCCTGTTGCTAAAGTGAGATGGTTCAAAATCGTATCTGCCGCCACGACCACTGCACCTTCACCTAAACGCTCTGCGCAGTTCGCAGTGGTCGCTATCGAGCGTACGACACCCGCGCGAGGGGTGATGTTTTGTTGCACGGTGAGGTCTTGCGTCATGGTTTCTTCATTGAGTATCACTTCTGTCAACGCGAGATCAGAATAGAGTGCATCACTGCCATCTCGTACAGTGAAATTCATCTCTGCCAAGGTGCCACCCACCTGCGCAGTGATATTGGCAGGGGCAGAAGAGATGATTTCAGCAGAGCCTAGTGTGTCGACAACTGTGAAATCAAAGGAGAAATGTTCAGCCAACGTCCCTTGTTCTACGGAGGTTAGCACAAGAATATCGGGATTCCACGTGACACGCACACTTGCGACAGCGAGTCCTTTCGCGTCATCCAAACGCAACGGCACGGTAATGCGCGCGCCAGGGTTGCAAACCACACGCTCCAACTGTACTGTGCGTGCCGAGAGCAGGGTGGTCAAACAACAGGCGGCAATAAGACTGAAGTAGATTCTCATTTTTTGCCTCCGTTTCCATTGCCGAGGTTTGTATCTGTGACGCCACGCGCCCACAACCACTTCTTAAAGGTATTGGTTACATCGGCCAAACGCAATGACGCCTCTTCGGGTTTACCCAATGCTACACAAAGGGCCCGATGCACACGTGTGGCTTCTTCGGTGTGGGGGCACTCTTTACCATTGCCATTGGCGTGGAATTCCTTCACGGTATTGAAGGCCACCACGTAATCATTGCCAGTCAAACGGCCATCCCCATCGCAATCGCCTGCCGACCACGGCGGCACAATCGTGGGGTCTTCCGCTACAGTGACGGTGAGGGTGGCGGTGGCACCAATGACCTCTGCGGGTAAACCATTGGCGCTTGTGGCGCTTCCGGTGAGGGTTACCGTGATTTCACCGCTGTTGCTCATCTCTGGGATGAATACGCACACCGCACCTGCAGTTTCAAGGGTGGGCGGTGTAATCGAGCGTACCTGCGCACCACCTGTGGCCACCGCTTCCACGGTGAGGGTCGCCCACTGCACGTCCCCAACGCTCGTCGCGGTAATCGGCAGAACGATTTCAGTGGCGGGGGTCGCTTCGCCATCTTCCATTGCAAGGGAGAGCACGGCAGGCACGAGCACTTCTGCCTTCTTAATCAAGACGCGACTATGCGCGGGGAAGACGGTCGCACGCTGTCCTTGCGTACCCTTTGCGCTGCCTGAGAAGCGGATGTCGGCATGACTGTATTTGTCATGCGGTTCCAACACCTTAAAGGTGAAACGGGCCTCATGCTGCGCAGGGGTGGGCTGCTGCACGGAAACCAACGTCAATTTCTCCGTGTCATAAGTGGCCTGCAAGGTGGCCGATTCCCAATCAAGCGTATTTAAGGTGTAGACCTTTACGGGAATTTGCACCTCTTCGCCACTCTCTGCGCGACAATCGCTTGCCTGCAACTGCACCACCACGGGCAATGGACGTGCCTGAATGGTGATATACGTGGTCAAGGGGAGGGCGTTTAGCTCTACGGCTTGTTTCCCAGTAGCATAGACTTGGGCGGCGGTAAGGCTAACAGTCGTTGGCCCTTGATACGTAGCGTTCACCTTAAAGCGCAAACGTAAGAATTCGCCAGCGCCAGGCTCAATCGTGCCACCTGTCGCACGGAAGTGCCACTGATTCCCTTCGGTGTCGGCATCAAAGTCCACCTTGTCCGAAATGGCGGTGGTGAGATAACCCTCGGGAATTAAGGCATCCTCATCATAAGTGAAGGTCAAGGAAAGGTCTTCTCCGACCAATCCCATTGTGTTATCAATGTGTAAGGTTATCTCAATTTCGGAATCGTTATAGGTGGTGAGTGACTCAATCATCGTCAAGGTGACCGCCCCCAAATCCACGGCAATCGTTTCCGATGGTGCACTTTCAAAGACTTCTGGCGTGGAGTTACCCGCTGTCCAACGACGCACCAGAGAGGTCACGCGATAGACCCACTGCCGAATCGAGAGCGGTTCATCGCGGTACTGCGGCAGGGGCGCCTCTGCGAGACGGGTGTAGTCTTCTGCCACGGTGGTGGCGCGATAGACGTTGTAACCGCTCACGCGCGATTGTCCGCTAGGATTCCACGAGAGGAGCACATTGTCATAACCCGCCGCTGCAGTGAGATTGGTGGGCCGCCCCACGCCAGGGTCGGAGAGCAACATCATTGCGCCCTCTGCGGTGCCGACGACAAGGTCCATGTCGCCATCGGCTTCCCAATCCACGGGTGCAATCGCCAACCCCTTCGCGAAGCCAATATACGTGCCGCCCCACACGCGATGGCGTAACGTAAATCCATCAGCTGTGCGTTCATAGAGTGAAATGCGTCCTTGGGTATCGGCGATGAGCAGGTCGCTTTGTTCATCAAGGGTGACCTCCACGAGGGCTGCCGAGGTGATGTCTTCGGTCGCAATGTCACAGGTGGCGGTGGTGCCTTGCGCGAGCGTGGTGACCGTTGTGCCCGAGAGCACTGCAAACCCTTCGTTGGCCGACCACAGGGGCCACCCGTTCACGTCAAGTGTCGTCACGGTGTCTGTGGCGAGGGTGTACTGCACGATGGTGCCGCCATTATCGCAGGCCCAAAGCGTCGCCCCAGCATCGGTTCTTCCGCCGCAGAGCACTGGACGCGTCATCGTGCCCAAAGCCTCCGCAAGGGTCGGCAAGACCGCTTCGCCAGCGTACACTTCAAAGGCGGGCGCCGTGGGTTGGCCCACTTGCTTGTAAAGGGTGAGGGTGACGCCCGTGGCCGTTTGGGCGCAGACGAGGAGGTCGTCATCTCCATCGCCATCCACATCCACAAATGCAGGCGCTACATTAGCCCCAAAGTCTACTCCGCCCACAAGGTTGCCCGTGAGTACATCGGTGCCGGCGAAGAGTCCCGTGAGGGCGCCATTCACCAAAATCTTCTGCACATGATCATAGACTTGTAGATTGCTCTCTAAAACAGGCCCGTCGCCATAGTTCACACCACCGAGTACTAAAGTGTCCTTAAAGAGCGGATTGGTGCCATATTGCAACTCCTGCGCGAGCGTAAGACCATCACCATCACGGTCATCACTCATCTCGGCATCTTCACCATACCAATAAGCCGCTGCACGTGCATCGGCATCCTCCAAGAAGGTAGCTGTGGCCACGAGTGCATGGTCAATATTACCATCACCCACGAGGGTCAACTGATCGAACGCACGCCCGAAGGCATCTGCCTGGCGAACCCCATTGAGCGTCCAATAAGCAAAGGTCGCATCGCTGGCATACGAGGAGGTGGTCAAAGCGGTGTTTGGCTTCAAATAACCCGTAATCGTCTCAAATTTGCCTGCAGGATCGGACTGAATCGTGTAGGGTGAGTATTGATTGGGGTTATACCAGAGGATTGCGCTATCAGCGGTGTTCACGCCACCGAGCACTAAAGCGTCCTTAAAGAGCGGATTGGTGCCATACTGCATCTCTTGTGCGAAGGAGAGCCCGTCACCATCGGTGTCATCCTCAAGCGTCACCGTCGTCTCCGCGCCATACCAATACGCTAGCGCACGTGCATCGGCATCGGTGAGGAGCACTGCTTCTGCGATAATGCCATCGCCCGTTGCTTCTCCTGTCCCCACAAAGGTCACCGTATCCAAGGCGCGTCCAAACGCATCCACCTGAGGCTTGCCATTGAGTTTCCAATAGGCAAATCCTTGTGCCGCGCTATAAACAGGTGTCGTTTTCGATGCGCCAACTGAGAGATAGGAGGTTTCAACCACCGCGATAACCCCATCCGTATTCGTTTGAATCGTATAGGGCGTGTAACTGTGAGGGTTGTACCAAATCGTCGCGCTATCGCCGATGTTCACGCCACCGAGCACTAAGGCGTCCTTAAAGAGTGGATTGGTGCCGTATTGGAGTTCTTGTGCGAAGGTAAGCCCGTCACCATCGGTATCCGTGGTGGAGTCGTGCGTGAACGCCCCATACCAATAAAGCTCCTCGCCATCAGGAATCCCATCGGCATCCTCATCCTGCGTCGTTGGCAAATAGTTTGCCGTTAAGGTGACTACCTCATCCACAGGCGTGACCTGTGCCACCTCCAACGCGCGGCCCCAAGCGTCACGCACCACAAGCGAGGGTTGCGCAGGGCTTGCTGACCAATGGGTAAAGCGATAGCCGCCTCGCGCAGGCGCGGAGAGGGTTGAGAAAGGGGCATCCGTGGAGACATAGGTCTCCTCTGCCAAACTATTGCCGAGGCTGTCTACCTGCCTCACCGTGACCTGTTTTGTCGTATTTCCCCAGAGGAAACTGCACCCGAAGGCTACGGTGAGGAAGAGCGCCCCGCGAATCATCGTGAGCGCTTTCATGACTTACTCCTCTTCAATCTTCACAGCTACCTGCGTCAAACCACTTGTCGAGAGGACCAACCGTGTCACCGCTTCTGCATACGTTAAATCGGCACCCGTGAGCACCTTATAACCCATCCTACCATAGAGATAATTGAGCAGTGCAGTGGAATACCAAGTAACAGACGTATAAAGTCCCTCAAACGATATCCATTTTTGACCGTCATGTGTTGCCACATCTTGACGAATTGCAACGGTTTGGCCATTCACCTTCACCACGCCATTGCTCACTGTCAATGCAGCGTCTCCCTCCACAACGCACCAAAGCAACGCATTAAAGGTTTGAGAAGTGGATAACGTATTGCGCGTAATCGTCATCGCCTTGTGCGTATTTGTGGCAGGGATGGTAATCAGTTCCTGTGGGAGGAGTTCACCCCCTTGCACTAAAATCTCCATCGCCACCTTCGCCAAATCCTCCTCCCAGTCACTCGGCACATTCCACACAAAGGTATGCGCCACATTGGCCGTAACCGCGCTTCCATTGGGAATCGCTTCAGGCGAATCCTCTGCCGCCGTCTTCACCGGCACGAGATTTGCAAACGAGCGCACGCCATCCTTAAAGGCCACCGCGCGCACCTTCACCGTCTCCTTATTAGACGTTACCGTGTAGGTCACCTTCATCGTTGTCGGCGTTGTCATCTCGGCAGTTACCGAAACCATCGCCGTGCTATAGGCCTCTGCCACCGTGCCACGGGAGCTTGCAGAGAAAAGCTTCTCCCAATTCGCGCCATACTCCCGTGGAAAAAGTGTCTGCTTTTCCGAAAGGGAAGAACTTCCATATCCCTCTGGCACATCTCCCAAAAACTGCACCCATTGTAAATCATAGCACCCATAAAACGCCTGAGACCCAATGGAGGTCACGCTTGAGGGAATCGTCACCGAGGTCAAACGCGAGCAACCGCGAAACGCCTCATACCCAATGGAGGTCACGCTTGAAGGAATCGTCACCGAGGTCAAACGCGAGCAACCGCGAAACGCCTCATACCCAATGGAGGTCACGCTTGAAGGAATCGTCACCGAGGTCAAACTGGAACAATTGTAAAACGCGGAACGCCCGATGGAGGTCACGCCTTTGGGAATCGTCACTGAGGTCAAACTCGAGCAACCTTCAAACGCATAATCCCCAATAGTGGTCACGCTCGAGGGAATCGTTACCGAGGTCAAACTGGAGCAATCGCGAAACGCATAATCCCCAATAGTGGTCACGCTAGAGGGAATCGTTACCGAGGTCAAACTGGAGCAACCTTCAAACGCATAATCCCCAATAGTGGTCACGCTAGAGGGAATCGTCACTGAGGTCAAACTTGAGCACCCCAAAAACGCCCAATTTCCAATCGTGGTCACGACTTCTGGAATTACCGCTGTCGTAATCTTTTCACCATTCAGATAAAGCCCATCCTTGGCATAATACAACGGATTCGACCTCCTATTTTCAAAGTTAATCAAACACCAAGCTCCAACATCTGAAATATGAACCGAGGTCAAACTGGAGCAACCTTCAAACGCATAATCCCCAATAGTGGTCACGCTCGAGGGAATCGTTACCGAGGTCAAACTGGAGCAATCGCGAAACGCAGAACCCCCAATGGAGGTCACGCTTGAGGGAATCGTCACCGAGGTCAAACTGGAGCAATCGCGAAACGCATCATACCCAATGGAGGTCACGCTTGAGGGAATCGTCACCGAGGTCAAACTGGAACAATTGTAAAACGCAGAACGCCCGATGGAGGTCACGGAGTAGCCACCAAGTTTATCGGGGATGGTGATCGCGCCACTCGTATTAGATGGGATTGCAGGAGAAGAGGCATTCTTATAAATCTGCGCTTTACCATTTGAGACTTGATAGGTCCAAGTGATGCCGTCAACAACGGCGGTGTCTGCGTGGAGGGTGACGTAGGCCATCAGCAGGCAGAGGGTGAATAGAAACTTTTTCATAGAGTTTCTCCTTTTTATAAATCGTGTGATGGGTATTGAGTCGGTCAAACAATGGGCTCAATACAATTCGTTCATTGAGTGAAGTATATGTTATACCTTTTAGGTGTTTCTGTCAAAAAATAAGTTTCGTTCGCTACGTGCGCAGTCGGAGATGAGAGAGACCACGCCGTAGCGCGCATAAAGACGAGCAACCCGTAAATCTGCTCCCTGCCGTAGAAGCGGGAATTTCGAGCCTATGGTAAAGTGGAACGTTCGTTGCGCTCCTACGCACTCCTACGATTGATAGGCGACAGTTGGCGCTTGCGAAGCAGAATTTTTGAGGGTGTTTTGGCAGCGCTAGTTACCACCCACTCAAAGCGAACTCTACAAGCATACTCGCCACGCCCCCCGCGCGGGGGCATGTGAGTTTTTTAGACAACGCCCTGTCTCCAAGACCACCTCCTTTGAAATCAATTTACAGAAAGACTCATACACTATCTAAAATGAGCGTAGTTAGTCTAATAGTTGCCTTAGCATTTCAGTCACATTCTTTCAGTATTTCAGTGAAAAACTTTTTACATTTCACTGTTTCAGTTCTTCAATACTTTGTACTAAATTTGCCCGGCCGCAACTTATTCATTTACAATAACTTATCTTGAATATTTTAGGGCAGGCAATTTTAGGCTTAAAATCAGTACAATCTGTACTATCCGTGCAAAATTTAAACAGTACAATTTCTTTCCGTGCAAATTATTTTAAGGGAAAATTTCCTCTCGGGAAGAAATCTTAAATAGTACAATTTTTAGCCGGGGACTTTTTAGACCTGTCTAGAAAACTTTAGAAAATAGTACGAAGGGCCGAAGAAGTGAAAATAATTAACGTTTTCAACCGTTTTACCCTATTGGGTCTGTAAAATAATTTAGCGTATTGCAATCCGTTATGTTGCTTAAAATGATTTCCATAAATGTATAGAGAAAATCGCACAACGTGTGTGAAGACTTAAACTAATAAGAAGGCCCGCCGTAAACAATAGAGCTGAAAAAGAAACGTCCGAAGGCTGCAACCTTCGGACGTTTCCGAACTTCAAACTTGGCGGAGAGGGAGGGATTCGAACCCCCGGAACCTTGCGATTCAACGGTTTTCAAGACCGCCGCATTCAACCGCTCTGCCACCTCTCCTGAAAAATATTCTTATTTCGCCGCATCAACTTCCACAGCAAGCACCGAACGCGGACGCTTGCCACGATACCACGCAAGCATCACACAGGGTGCGATGAAGAGCGTGGAATATGTACCGGCAAGCATACCGATGAAGAGCGCAAAGGCGAAGTCGTGCATTGCCGCACCACCAAAGAAGTAAAGTGCGCAAACCGGAAGCAGGGTCGAAAGCGTCGTCAAAAGCGTACGGCTCAGGGTTTGATTCAAAGCTTTGCACACCAGCACGGGGAAAGGTGTCTCTTCATCGCGCGCCATTTCTTCACGGATGCGGTCAAAGATCACGATAGTATCATTGATGGAGTAACCCACGATGGTGAGCAATGCCGCCACAGTGGTCAAGCTGAGCTGATTGCCGCAAAGGGAATAGATACCGAGCGTAATCAGCGCATCGTGCGCCAAAGCCACCACGCCACCGAGTGCAAAACCGAACTGGAAACGGAAACTGACGTAAGCAATGATGCAAATCAACGAAATGATCACGGCCCAGGTGGCATCCTTCTTGAGCTCGGAGCCGATCTGAGATCCCACCAGATCTTTGCTCTCCAACTTCACGGTATATTCCGGATAAGCCTCATCCAGAGCCTTTTCAATCACAGTGGCAGAAGATTCTTCACCCTCGCCCACCTTCAAATTCACCGTCGAGGTCTTCACCAATGTTTGCGTCTTGCCATTTTCGCCAATCGTATTCTGAACGGTTTGATCCGTCACGCCTGTCTTGGCAACGACTGCGCGCACCTTTTCGGTATCCAACGGCTTAACTTCGCCGGAAGCCTTATCGGTGGCTTCATAAATCAGCGCAACACCGCCAGTGAAGTCCACTGCCATCACGCTGGCAGGGTTCTTGACCGCACGGCCAAAGAAGATACCCAACGTTACCAGAATGATCGCACCCGAGGTAATAACTGCAGGCTTTGCCCAACGCAAAAAGTCAAAGTTGATTGTTTCTTTCACCCACTGCTGCATCTTGTAGGGCTTCGTTGTATCCTCAGCAATGAGATTGAAAATCAGGCGCGTCACCACAAGTGCGGTAAACATTGAAATGATAATACCGCCGCAAAGTGTAACGGCAAAACCACGAATCGGACCGGAACCGAAGATAAAGAGGATAACACCGGTAATTAACGTGGTCAGGTTGGAGTCGAAAATCGCAAGGAATGCACGATCATAACCGGCAACGATAGCACTTTTCGCGGTCTTACCCAAACGGAATTCTTCACGGATGCGCTCGAAGATCAGCACGTTGGCATCCACAGCCATACCCACCGAAAGCACCAAGCCGGCGATACCGGGCAGCGTGAGTACCGGCAGTTGACCAATGGAAGAACTTCCGGTGCCATCAGAGATGAAGACACTCATCAAACCGGAAGCGACAATCATACCGGCTGGCCAAAGGATGACATTCAAAAGCAACGCAATGTCTGCTACCACACCGCAGCAAAGGTAATAGAAGAGCATGAACGCGAAAACCGCTACCACACCGATTGCGGCAGAGAGCGTGCCTTTCGAGATAGCCTCATCGCCCAAGCTCGGAGAGACCGAGCGCGTTTCAATGATACGAATCGGAGCTTTCAAGGCGCCTGCATTCAACACACCGGCCAATTCCGAAGCTTCACGCCAGGTAAAACCTCCGGTGATTTCGCAGCGGCCATTGGTAATCTCGGTCTGCAACACAGGCGCAGAACGTACGATATCATCCAGCACAATCGCCAATTGGCGGCCGACATAACGCCCGGTCAACTTGGCAAACTTTTGTGTGCCCTCTGCATCAAACTCAACATCCACAACCACACGCCCGGTGGTAGGATCTTTCGAGGGACGCGCTTTCGTTACCGTATCTCCCCCAACGGAGGCCTCGCGACTGCGCGAAACAAACATCGGCCAATAGGCTTTTCGACCGGCCGGATCGCTCCCGATTTCCTGCATGACACATTCATACAATGCCGAAGGAGCGGCAAAGCGACCCAACTTAATTAAGAAATCAGGCGTTTCGGCGAGCTTGGAATAAGCATCACTGCGCACAAAACAAATCTGACCATTGCAGGTGCTGCGTTCAAAGCCTTCCGGCGTACGTGTGCCGTCAATCACCTCACGCACTTTAACCGCATTGTCCTTGTGCACCAAACGGAATTCCAAGAATGCCGCGCTCTTCACAGATTGCTCAGCCAAGCGCGCCTGCTCAGCGTCCGCACCGGGGATTTGAATGTGAATGCGGTGATCGCTACCCTTGGCAATGATCGGCTCATTGGTGCCGATTGCATCAATACGTTTGCGAAGCACTTCCAGCGTCAAGTCATCGGCCTCAGTCATCGTCTGCTGAGCTTTGCGCTTGGCTTCAGCCTCGATGGAGGCATGCTGCTCAGGCGTAGCCGTCGCCGGATTGATTTTAGCATCCAGATAGTTTTGAGCCTTGAGGTCTTCAATAAGTTTAGCCTCATCAATCTGGACGGTGAAACTGGTGCCGCCCTTAAGGTCGAGACCAAGGCGCACTTTTTCCTTTGCAGGGAACGTCACATAGCAGGAGAATGCAACCAATGCAGCAAGAATCGCCCACTTCACAAGGCTCGGAGTATCCAATTGCTTAAAATTCAACATTATCCAACGCTCCACTTACTTCTGTTCACCATCAATGGCAGCAGCCACGGCACCACGCGCCACTTCCACCGTTGTTCCGGGGCAAATCTCGATTACAAACGTCTGCTCTTTCGCCTCCACAATCGTCCCAATCAAACCGCCGGCAAAAGAGACACGCCGTCCGGCGCGAAGCTCGGAAATCATCTTCTGACGCTCTTTTTCTTTGCGTTGTTGAGGGCGAATCATCATAAAGTA
Source organism: Kiritimatiellia bacterium (assembly GCA_017531445.1). Taxonomy (GTDB): domain Bacteria; phylum Verrucomicrobiota; class Kiritimatiellia; order RFP12; family DVOR01; genus Spyradenecus. The sequence goes on from JAFXKZ010000002.1 coordinate 404,591, forward strand.
GAAGATGCCGAAGAGGAGAATAATAGGCAAAAATCCACCCATACCACTCAAAAGACCTTGCTGAGGTTGTGCAGAAGGGGTATCAACAGGTTGTGTGGTTCCTGCGGTTGTCGTCACTGCAGGCATCGACTGTGCGGTCTCGTTCATTGCTTTTCCTTGGAAGTGTTCAACTTCTTTTTCCAATGTAATTTTCGTATTATTATACACACTTTCGCCGAAAATGTGAAGCACTTTCGCCGACTATTTGCTAAAAAATAATTGAGCAGACTACTGACAAACGGCATTTTCCTTGTGAGCGCGCAGGCTCTTCAACGTGAAGGAAGATTATTCCACGGAAAGCACCTGACCATGTTTCAAATGATACATCCGCTGATTGGATGAGCCTCTGAACCGAAGCGTCAGAGATTTCCGGGCGATAATAAAGCGGCCATCCACCAGAACATCAACCTCATTCAGCAACTTGGAACATTCCGGTTTCGCGCGCAATTCTTCCAGCGTCCAACCGGAATACGCCATCACATCCAGTCCGAGTCGGTGACACCAGCGTGCCAAATGATACAAGGGTTCCGGTTGGCAAAAAGGATCGCCACCGGAGAAGGTTACACCGTCAATATGCGCGCGTGACAACCAAATTTGCCGCATCAATGCCAGCAAAGAAACAGAGCGTCCCCCTTCGGGATCATGCGTTTGCGGATTGTGACATCCCGGACAATGATGCGGACAGCCTTGCGTAAAAAGCGCAAAACGAAAGCCGGGTCCATCAACGATGGATTCGGGGATTGTTCCGGCTATTCGCAACATTAACGGCATAATCAAACGTAATTAAATTCGCCCGTGTACTGCGCATTTGACGAACTTGTACTTGCCAAACACTTGAAAACGATGCTTATGCGCAACGTTTCCTGCACAAATGCGCTTCCAAAAGCTTGACGTTGCTTTTAGAAATGCTCGGATTGCAAGAAAGGGTGTTCCGGCCTTTTGGTCAGCCGAAACACCAGTTTTATCACCTGAAGCCCCGGAACATCCATTGCTTCAGGTGCAGAAACAGGACTCAAAGGTGCTTCACGCGATCGCGCACTTCGGCCGCCTTCGCATTATTGAATCGATCCAATGTCCCCACCAAATAGCCGGTGATACGACGAATACGCTCGAAACAAGGCCCTCCATCATCCTCTCGGCGACCGCATTGCGGGCAGACATCGTCAATAATCCCCCGGTATCCGCAGACAGGGTCGCGGTCCAACGGATGATTTACCGAACCGTAACCGATGCCGCACGAAGCCATATGACGCACGATCTTCTCGAACGCTTCGGGATTGTCTGCCATCTTACCATTCAACTCCACATAGGTGATGTGTCCACCATTGGTCAGCGCATGATACGGTGCTTCAATCTCGACTTTGCGGAACGCACTGATGGGGAAATACACCGGCACATGGAAAGAATTGGTGTAATATTCGCGGTCGGTAATCTCGGAAATCATGCCGAAACGCTTCCGATCCATCCGCACAAAGCGTCCGGAAAGACCTTCTGCCGGCGTACCGATTAGCGTGAAGTTCAAGCCCGTTTCCTTGGCACAGCGATCTGCATAAGCACGCATTCTGCCGACAATCTCAAGGCCGAGTTTCTGTGCTTCTGCACTTTCCGCATGGTGCTTGCCAATCAAACTCTTCAACGTTTCCGCAAGCCCAATAAAGCCAAACGTCAGCGAACCATGCTTAATCACCTCGCGCACTTCGTCATCAGGACTGAGTTTTTCGGAGTCAAGCCAAATACCTTCGCCCATCAAGTACGGGAAGTTCCGAACGCGCTTCCGTGCTTGGACTTCAAAACGATCCAGCAATTGATCGCGCACCAACTGCAACATATCATCCAACTGTGCATAGAATGTGCGAATATTACCATGGCTCTGAATTGCAAGACGCGGCAGATTGATCGAAGTAAAGCTCAAATTACCACGTTTCCACACCTGCGACTTTGAGGGGTCATAAACGTTTGTTCCGACACGTGTACGACATCCCATATAGCTGATTTCCGTCTCCGGATGCCCCTCGCGATACAACTCGGCATTGAATGGCGCATCTTGGAAACAGAAATTCGGGAACAACCGCTTTGCGCTTACTTCGCAAGAGAGTTTGAAGAGATCATAGTTGGGATCTCCTGGATCACAACTGACCCCTTTCTTCACACGGAAGATTTGAATCGGGAAGATCGGCGTCTCGCCATCTCCCAGCCCAGCCTTGGTAGCCTCAAGCAGATTCCGCATAACCATACGTCCCTCAGGAGTGACGTCGGTACCGTAATTGATGGAAGAGAACGGCGTTTGAGCCCCCGCTCGCGAGTGCATCGAGTTCAGATTATGCACCAATGCTTCCATAGCCTGATAGGTGTCACGATCGGTATTTGCCAAAGCATGCGCCCGTGTAAATGACTGAATACGTGGAATTACCGCTTCTTCCACACCTGCAGTACGCAAGGCGACGGCTTCGGCTTCCCGAATGGTTTCATCGTCCTGCTGCGCCATTGTCGGCACTTCTGCCAACGAGAAAGAGTCCGCGAGCGTTTTGTCATCACACAAAAGTTCAATCGCTTCACGCATTGCAGCTTTGTAATGCCGTGCATACGTCATCCGGACACCATTCGCCATCGCATAATCAAAGTTGGGAACAGACTGCCCGCCATGCTGATCATTTTGGTTGGATTGAATCGCGATACACGCCAGTGCCGCAAACGAACGGATGTCACGGGGCGGACGCAAGAACCCGTGTCCCGTGCTGAAGCCACGCGACAACAAATCCACCAGGTCAATCTGACAGCACGTCATTGTGAGGCTGTAGAAATCAAGGTCATGGATATGGATGTCGCCTTGCTCGTGTGCGCGTGCCACTTCCGGGCGCAACATATTATCAATATAAAATTGCTTCGAGCTCTCGGAACCGAACTTCAACATCGATCCCATTGCAGTATCACCATCGATATTTGCATTCTCACGCTTTACATCCGACTCCTTTGCAGAGGAGTACACGATGTCTGAGAGCGTGCGCATCAATTTTGTATTCCGCTCGCGGGCACGGGAACGTTCTGCGCGATAAAGAATGTAACTTTTTGCCGTATTCGGCAGATTGTTATCCATCAATACACGTTCAACCGCATCTTGAATCTGTTCGATATCAGGAGCTTCAATCGTTACCTTGCGCGTCGCTTCTTCTGCCAGTTTATTGGCAAGCGCCTCCAATTCAAAATCATCTTTGTCTGCCAATTGCTCACACGTGCGGGTTTGAGCCAGTGCTTTCAGAATGGCTGTCGCAATCTTTGCCAGATTAAACGGCACCTGACGGCCATCGCGTTTGATTACGGTTTTAATCATACGTCGTTCCTCAATGATATGGGGAATTTACCTCGTTTGACAGCTATATCACTCGACATAAACAAAACGTCAAACAGAATGGTCAGTAGCATACGAAAGGTTTTGCGCGTTGTCAAACCATATATGCCACATACGAAGGGTGATATACACAATATCTTGTGTGCAGTCCAAAATACAATCCAATCAAAATCGCATAACCCATTATGTTGTAAACATTCATTTTTATTCTCAAATTTTATTTTAGTAGTAGCCCTTTTTCTTCCGGATTCCGAATCAAAATGCAACCTGCGAAAATCGGCACACCTTTGCAACCCAGACCGCCTTTATTTTGCTCATGCAGAACGATTCATTGCACTTGCGCCCGTAGAACCCGCCACCACCCTGCGTTCCCATCAATACAAAGGGGACACTCCCGATTCTGAAGTGCCCCCTTTTCAAATAAAAACGCTGAAATTATCAACTGCAAGCAGCGCGCCATTTATCCTGCAACGCGCAAATCGCCGCATACGGATCATGTGATTGACAGACGGCTCGCACAACCGAAAAATTCACCGCTCCGGCACGAATCACATCGGGCAAGCGCGCTTCATCAATCCCCCCGATCGCAACCGTCGGCCATGGCGAATGCCGCACAATCCGCCCAGCTTCCTCGACTCCGAGCACCGGATCCGGGATAGCTTTCGTCGGGGTGGCATAGACCGGTCCCACACCCGCATAATCCGGCAGAACCGCCTTTGCCGCTTCCATTTGGGCAAACGAATGCGTTGACAAACCAAATACACGCAACTGCGGATATCGCCGCCGCGCTTCCGGTATCGGCATATCGCCCTGCCCCAGATGAACACCATCGGCTTCTACTTCCACCGCAATCGATGGATCGTCATTTACGATAAAGCGTGTCTCGGTGCCATATGTAAGCTGACGCATCCGCCGTGCCGTTGCCACGATCTGCGCACGATCGGCAGACTTCATCCGCAGCTGCACATAACGCAATCCGGCTTTTACCGCAGCTTCCGTGACGGCCTCATAAGAGGTCACCGGATCGGTGACCACAAGGTAAAGACCAAACCGTTGATCCGAAAGTGTCACAATCCCACCTTTAAGCGCGCAAGTCGGCGGCAATCAGCTCTGCAACCTTTTTGCCTGATTTCAGCATCCCGCCGAAAATCGGCCCCATACGGAATCCGCCTTGTACGTTGTTTGCGGCCATTCCGGAAGCATAAAGCCCCGGATAAAGCCGCTTGGTATTGATGACGGTCGTACGCTCACCATCTTCCATCCACATCGGCTTTTCGCCCATGATTCCCCCCGTCGGCGAATCCACTTTCAGCCCGGCTTTATCCACAGCCTTGTGGACGATTTCCGAAGGATGCCCTGTACCATCAAGCACAGCACGCGCGGTTACGACCACCGGATCGACGTGCATCTCAAGTCGGCGCACGGGATTCCAATTCACAACCAAACCGCAAACAACACCTTCACGTACGCAAATATCTTCCACACACATCGTATTGAAGATCACTGCTCCGGCCTTGCGTGCTCCGAAAATCAATCCGGATGCCATCTCTACGGAGTCTAACGTATGATAGCCGTTCCCGAGATCCACGGTGGAGATATTAAAATCTTTCAAGATCGTCGTGGCGTCTTCTTGAACAACAACTTCATTGAACAGCATTCCGCCGCCCCATGTGCCTCCGCCGGGTGCTAATTTGCTCTCGAACATTGCCACCTTGAAACCCATATCGGCAAGATACTTCGCAGCGACCAACCCGGAAGGGCCTGCGCCGACGATACCGACATCTACAGCAAGATGATTTTCAAACTTTTTGAAGAACGAACGCACAATCGCACTTGAGATTGTTTCTTCCATTACGGTGCTCATCAGTCAAACTCCTTTTACTCATTCTTTACAGCAAGGCCGCCTTCAGTGCTTCTGCCCGGTCAATCCGTTCCCACGGCGCATTCGGCCGCCCGAAATGACCATACGTACAGCATTCCGAGTAGGACCATCCCTTTGGATGCGTCAGATCCAAATCGCGAATCAACGCCGCCGGGCGGAAGTCAAAAATCTTTCCGGAGAGCAACAACTCTGCAATCTTTTCCTCTGCCACCTTGCCTGTGCCGTAAGTAGCGATGTTGATACTCATCGGACGCGCCACGCCAATGGCATACGCCACCTGAATTTCACACTTGTCTGCCAATCCTGCCGCAACAATATTCTTTGCGGCATAACGCGCATAATAGGCCGCCGAGCGATCGACCTTTGAGGGGTCCTTGCCCGAGAATGCCCCGCCGCCATGTGCCCCGACGCCACCATAGGTATCGACAATAATCTTCCGTCCTGTCACGCCGGAATCTCCGGCAGGTCCGCCAATCACGAAGCGTCCGGTAGGATTGATATGGAAACGCGTCCCGTTTGTCAAAAGCCCTGTCGCCGCCAGCGATTCACGGATCACCGCTTCCAAATCTTCATGAATGCGCGCTTCCGGCACATCACGCGTCTGATGTGAGCAGACAACATCTGTAATTGCAATCGGGCGGCCACCATCGTAGAGCACCGAAACTTGCGCCTTTGCATCCGGACGCAAGTAGTCAATTGTTCCTTGATGACGCAGATGTGCCAAATCTTTCAATATCCGATGCGATGCAACCAATGGCAACGGCAGATATTCAGGGGTTTCATTCGTTGCATAACCGAACATCATCCCCTGATCGCCTGCCCCCTGCTCTTCCGGATCGCCGCGTTCAACACCCTGATTGATATCCGGCGACTGCCCGTGCAGATTGTTCACATAGGCGAAATCCAGGTAGCTGAATCCTTCCGCAGGATCATCATACCCAATCCGCTGAATCACCTCTGCTGCGATCGCTTTTGTATTGATTGTCTCAAAACCTTTGCAGGTGATTTCACCCAAATTGACCACCAGGTTGGTGCCGACAGCCGTCTCACACGCCACATGGGCACGGTCATCCAAAGCCAAACAAGCGTCCAACACTGCATCGGAAATCGCATCTGCGACTTTATCGGGATGCCCCTCTGAAACCGATTCCGAGGTGTAGACATGACGAGTATTCAACTTACTCATGAATTCCTTTCCGGACTCAACCCGGCATCGGTCATTGCCTACCGCCGATGCGCATTGAGTGCCTCCTTTTTAGCGTTCAAGTCTTCTTTCATCTGCGTCCGCAAGCCGGAGAGCTTTCAAATCAACGCAAATGTCTCATCATTATATCAAAAATCCCACGCTGCTACACGCCAATGCTCAACACGCCAGCTGAAAGTGCCCGGCAACATCGCCGACATTGACCTGAAACATCGCCCATCTTCAATCGCAACATCGGCGATATCACGCGGTAACATCGGCGATGTTCAAACCTACATGGGCGAACGCTCCGAAAATCATTCGCCCATACGCCCGATTGATTCCATCTGTCATCCTGAATCGCGCTACGGCACAGTGCCACATTCTTTTGCGTATTCTTTCCGCCTCTCACCCCAAATTGTTTGAATGGCCTTGTCCGGGATGCGATTGCTTTCCGGGGAGTTGCAATTGCCGCACAGCAGAACGCAACAGCCAAACCGTACACCAGAGCAACAACAGTGCGCCGGCCGAGCAAACCAGGGCATGCACGTTCTGATTTTCAGTTATGGCGCAAGTGATTCCACTCAAAAGACGCCATGCCGCCACGCGGAAGTCAAACAGTTTCGGTAACAGGTAGAACCAGAGCGCAGCGGTGCCCAGAAACACGATCGGATAATGCCAGCGGCTTTGTTTGAAGAGAGGCGTCATCAGATAAACAACCGAGCAGAAAAGCAACGTCCACCCCCCGGCAACGCAAATATAGCTTGCCGTCCATAATTTCTTGATAAGCGGCACCCAATCCGTCGCCACATACCCCGCCACAAGCAAAAATGCGCCCGCTGCCATCAAATAAACAGCCTTACAGTTCCGATGCGTTCGCAGGAAGTCTGCCAGAAGCATCCCCAGATAGGCCGTCATTGCGGCTCCGAGTGTTGAAACAAATCCCTCGGGATCCAAGCCGTCAATTGCGCTTGCATCCGGGCGTCCGGGCAAAAACGTGCGATCAATTGTCCCTGCCCAGTTCCCCGACATCTCATACGCGCCATCGCCTCCGCAAAGCGCAAACAGACCGACATACATCAAAAGTCCGCCCGGAAAGAACACCCAACGCCACTTCAACGGTAATGCAACATACGGAATCGCCGCCAGATAGACGCCCAAGCCGATCCGCGCCAACACACTTGCGTAGCGAATCTCATGTAAATCCGTTGCCTGCAATGCACCATTGTAAAAAATCCCCAGCGCAATTAAAAGCAGGGTGCGAACGGTTAAACGCCACCATCGCCAAATGAACGTACGCCCCATGGCACACTGTTTCTGCCACGCATAAGTAAACGCGGCACCGGAAACAAGAAGAAATGTCGGGAAAATCGCATCGTAAAACGTGAATCCCTCCCATTGGGCATGACCCAATTGCGAACGCATCCATGCGCAACCCGGAAAATCAGGAAAACAAAGGCAAAGAGCCAGAAGAAGTGCATCCCCTCCGGCAATGAAAAACATACTCCATCCACGCACAACATCCAGCATCACAACCCGGCCATTGGCCGAGTCTCCCTTTTTTTCTGCCGCGTTCTGCATCCATTCACCTGTGGTTTCCGTTTCCATCTTAATTACCCTTACACGTCCGCCCTCATCGGATGAGCAATTCTTTTTCAACGCTATTCACTTCGATTTAAGACCCGAACACACGCCTTTTAAGGATTAAATCCTGATACACAAATATGAAAGCGTGTGCAACTTTACGCTCATGCCTGCCGCCGAGCAGAAGGTCGCCGGGCGACAATACGCAAAAGCACAGGTTCAATAATGGCCCACGGTTCTTGCTCTGTGGTATCCACCAACTTAAAGCGCATCTCCACTGCATAATGCCGTGCCGCACGAAGTTCCGTCAAAGAATAACGCTTCACCGCCTCAACCGCCTTGGTAAGCGCAAAGCTTTTCAGACGCGCCAACCGCAGGGGGACTTGCTCTGATGGGATTGTCCACTGTCCATTCACCAACCAGTGACGTTCAATTGCATCTGCAAGTGCGCACCAATCATTCAAGGTATTCAGCACCACTGCAGCGGCAGGGAACGCGGCATTTTTATCGATCCTCAAACGTTCCACCGCCCGAACGAGCTGCGTCGCGGAACGCACTTGCAATGCCGTGATCAAATCATAGGGTTCTCCTCCGACAGCCGCAGAGGTAATCGCCTCCACATCGGCAAGCGTAATCTCCTTTTGCGTATGCCCCACATACGTTTTCAATTTTTCCAATTCCGACATCAACGTGCGGCTGTCTGCACCAACCCGTTGGACAAACGCACTTTGCACCGGACGGGAAAGTGTGACACCACAGGCTTTCATCAAGGGTTCCAACCGTTCCAAAGCGACCTTTTCCAAATTGAACGATCGCACTTCTGCACCGCAAATCTCCAATTTCCCATGCACCGCAATCCATTTGGCGAAACGGCTTGTCTGCGGAAACGAATCGGTTGTAATGATCAAGTGATGCCCTTCGGGCAGTGGCGTTGTTTGCAGATTTTCACAGAATGCTGCAACGGCATCTTTGGCCGCCTGCGCCTCGACCGATTTGTTTTTTACACCGGGCAGGAAATTGGCATCGCGCAACCAAACCACTTTTCCCCCACCGAAAAAGCTTTCGGTAAACAACGCCTCCTCCGCACGATTCAAAGACATTAAGACGTCATCACACTTCTCACACCGCGCCTCAATCGTCTCCAACCCGAAATCACGATCCGCCAGCGGGACGAGTTTATCGATGATTTGCTTTGCCCCCTCCGTCTTCAAATATTCATCTACCCCGGCAAAAATAAAAATCATTCTCTCCGTCCTTGCAAATAAAAAGCGCGTGTCTTCGGAGCAACGCCCCTCCACACGCGCCAAAAGAACCGTCACAAACTTAAAGGATCTTCATGCGCGGCAGATCCTGGATGTCAATCGTTCCAACGAGACATCCCTCGGCATCAACCACCGGAAGATCGTCCACCTTGTGATGCTCAAAGATGTGAAGCACTTCAACAGCCAATGCACCCAACGAGACCGAAATGGGATTGTGAATCATCACTTCGGTAAGTTTACGCGCCATCGGCGCAGATGCCGGATCTGAAAGAAGACGACGCAAATCCCCATCAGTAAAGATTCCGAGCAACTTTCCTGCCGCATCCACCACACAAGCGCAACCGGATTTTGCAGATGTCATAGCGACCACCGCGTCCTGAACCGTCGCGCTCTCTGTCAACGAAACCAGACGATCACCCGTGCGCATGATATCCTTCACGCGGAATAACAACGCTCTGCCAATTGCGCCGGCAGGATGATACAGCGCGAAATTCTCCTTCTTAAATCCACGAGCCTCCAATAATACCATCGCAAGTGCATCACCCAACGCAAGCGTAGCGGTAGTAGAAGTGGTCGGGGCCATGTTGAACGGGCACGCTTCCGGACCACAATCAATGTAGTATACCCAGTCGGAATCCTTTGCCAACGAAGACGTTTTGTTTCCTGTCATTCCGATAATCTTTACGCCTATGCGCCGCAAAGAAGGCAACAACCGGATAACTTCATCCGATTCACCGGAAAAACTGATCGCCAATACGATATCTTTTTCCGTTACCATTCCCAAATCGCCATGCATTGCTTGGACAGGATTGAGCAAGACAGCGGTCGTCCCGGTGCTTGCCATTGTTGCAGCAATCTTCTCGCCCACATGGATATTCTTGCCGACACCGGTTACAACCAGTTTACCTCCCTGCTCCAACGTCGTTAAAATTGCCTTGGCAATCTCGCAAAAGGTTGCATCCAATCCAGCATCCGTCTTATGCAGACCGTCAATTTCAGTCGCAATAACTTCATGCGCACGCGCCAGCATCTCATCATTTGTCATGGTCAGATTCCTCCGGAAAATCAACTTAACAGTGTTCAATTTCAGACAAGGCTTGTTTCAAACGCTGTCCAAGCGTCCGTCCACAATCCTCCTCCATAAAAAGGTTATTCAATGCTTCCAAACGCGCAATCAACTGCTCATCAATCACGTGTTCCATCCGGCAAGCCGTCTTCCCAGCATCACCTTCCGGCAACAAAAGCACGCTATTCAGAAACGTTTTCAGCACCTTGTGCCGATGAATTACGCGCGCAGCAGCAGCCGTTCCCGCCTCTGTAAGCGTAACAGGATAACTGGAATCATAGTTAAGATAACCATTCCGGCGCAAGACACCAAGCGCATTCGTTACCGATGGCATCTTCACTTTCAGACGACGTGCAATCTCACTCGTGTGGGCATGCCCATGCGGATCTTCGTCAATCAATTCCTTAATGGCTTCCAAATAATCCTCAAGGCTAGCCGTCAATTCAAATGGTTTTCCAGCAGATGGACTCATTGCACTACTCCAACGTTACGACTACTATATCAAAAAAATAAGCCTTATGCCACCGAGGAAAGAATCAAACCGCAAGCAAGAAGCCAGAGCATACCGGTTGCCAAAAGCAACGGATCCCGCAAAAAAAGCACTTCCGGGATTCCTGCGCGTTGTTCCTGATAGGTCAATCGCAAGTAGCGGAAAAGACCTAACAACACCAATGGAAGCGTGTAAATCAACCGATCTGTCCCGAAACACACAATCGTCCGTTCCGTCAATGTGTACAACGCATAACAGGCAATCGTCACCGATGCGACAATGCCTATTTGAAAGTCGAGGATGCGCGGTTCTATCGTTGAAGTTGCAGAAAATCCTTTGATGAAATAAAGGCTTCTGCGCTTGCACAATGCCACAAAGTATGCGCCGAAAAAGACACAGAGAATCAACCACGCAGAAACCGTGACTTCAACAATGCACGCCCCTGCAACAGCGCGTAGGATAAACCCTATCGCGAGAAGAATCGCCCCGCAATCCGGTATGCGCCGTGCAACAAATGTGTACAGAAGTTGCAATACGCTATAGGCAATGCAGACATAGAAGAACGAGCGATGTCCGTGTGAAAATCCGAGCCAGGCGGCTAATGACATCCCGCCGGAAAAACAACCTGTCGCGAGAAGAATTGCAGCACTCAACGACACTTTTCGCGCAGCGATCGGGCGCATTTGCTTTACAGGATGCGCCCGATCGCCCGCAACATCGCAGAGGTCGTTGATTACGTAGGACGATGCCGACAAGAGGACAAAAGAAACGATTGCAAGCCCTAATGTCTCCTGCAGTGCAACGGGGTTTTCCTTAATCATCCGCTGGAACACGCCTCCAACCTGCGAACGATCAAAGTAAGCAAAGAACGGTGCTGCCAAGAGAAGCAGATTTTTCACCCATTGCATCGGGCGCAGACATTTCAGCAAGTCTGCCAGCCGATTGGTATAAAGAGCCTCGCATCCACTGTAGTCCGACCAATCGGCACTCTCGCCAAACGTTCGTGCCCCGCCTTTGCGTGGTTTGGCACTCCGATGATACACGCGCCCCGATGAGGCGTGATTCCGCTGATAATTGGCCATCGGCTCAATTCTCCTTTATGCTCATCAGGAACTCAACGTTGGAGGCAGTCAAACGCAATCGTTTCAAAAGGATATCCATCGCTTCATTCGGTCCGACAGGTGTCAATACCTTACGCAACGACCAAATGCGTGAGAGTTCGTCCGGATGCAAAAGCAGATCTTCTTTGCGTGTGCCGGAGAGTTCAATATTGATTGCCGGGAAGATGCGCCGGTCGGAAAGACCGCGATCAAGCTTCAACTCCATATTTCCCGTGCCTTTGAACTCTTCAAAAATCACATCATCCATCTTGCTGCCGGTCTCAATCAGTGCCGTTGCAAGAATGGTCAGCGAACCCCCATTCTCAATATTGCGCGCCGCACCAAAGAAACGTTTCGGCTTGTGCATCGCATTGGCATCCAGCCCGCCGGAGAGGATTTTGCCGGAATGTGGCGCAGCCGTGTTGTAGGCGCGAGCCAAACGGGTGATTGAGTCCAACAGAATAACCACATCTTTCCCATTCTCCACTTTGCGTTTGGCGACCTCAATCACCATTTCTGCCACGGCACAATGACGTTGAGGCTCTTCATCAAATGTCGAAGAGAAGACCTGCGCTTTGGTATTACGCTGCATATCGGTGACTTCTTCCGGGCGTTCGTCAATCAGCAATACAATCAATTCCACATCGGGATTATTGGTGCTGATCGCATTGGCGATTTTCTGCAACAACACCGTCTTACCGGTTCGCGGCGGAGCAACAATCAAACCGCGTTGCCCGAAACCCACCGGCGTAAAGAGGTCCATTACACGCGTAGAATACTCATGGCGCACCGTTTCCAGGAGAATCCGCCGATTGGGAAATACGGGTGTCAGATATTCAAAGTGAGCGACACGCTTGGCCTGTTCTACCGGCAATTCATTGATTAACGAAACATTCGCAAGCGCGAAAAAGCGGTCTCTGTCACGCGGTTCACGCAAGGGTCCTTCAATCAAATCGCCCGTGCGCAATCCATGTCGGCGGATTTGCTGCTGGCTGACATAAACATCTTCCGGACACTGGAGGTAATTATTTGCCGCAGAGCGTAAAAACCCGAAGCCTTCATTCAGCGTCTCCAATGTACCGGTCGCAATGACGGTGCCCTTACGCCGCAAATACACGCGGATCAATTCCATAATCACTTCATGACGCCGCAGATTGATTGCGTCTTCCGCCTTATCAGCAGGCAACATCCCCACAAGCGTTTCAAATGAGACGTCTTCCAAGTGTTTCAAATACAAGGGCGGCGCATCTGCCGGCAAAGGTTCATATTGCATCACCGCCGCCTGATGCTCACCGCCGCCATTTCCATTGCGTCCTTTTCCGCGTTTATCATTGCGTTCCCAACGGTTCTTGCGTCCGTCTTCCCAACGCGTTTCGACCGGAGTTGCAGCAGGCGTCTCAACGATTGCTCCCGCAGGTGCTTCGTTTCCGGCAACAGACGTTTCACCCGATACACCCCCTGTTTCCTCGCCTCCGGCACTTACTTCCGATGGCATTTCCGGTGCCCGGTCAATCACTTCTTGTGTCATTTCCGGCCCGGGCATCAGTGAAGGCATCGTCTCTCCGGAGAGCATTTGCGCTGAAGACACCGCTGCTGGTCGCTCCTTTTTTGTTTCTTCCATTGGTGAAGCCACCGTACGACGCGGTTTTGAAATGGTGCGTGTCACGCGTGGCCGCGATTCTCCCTCCAATACTTTCGGGCGAGCCACTCGCCGGGCACGAATCGTTGGACCTTGCTGTTTCTGATTATCGTCTTCCATAATTATTGTTTACTTTCAATAAGCAAATGCTTCCATTGTAAAACGAGTTCCTCCACCTGACACCGCAGCACCGATAAATCATCCGTATCGTTCTCCAGCACCCAGTCTGCACGTCGTATTTTTTCCTGCAACGCCATTTGCGCCGCTAATCGCGCCTCTGCCGCCGCTTCTGTCATCCCCCGTGCGCTACACATCCGCCGCACTTGCGTTGCGCGCGAAGCGGCCACACACACCACACCATCCCATCCTTTTTCCCACCCACATTCATAAAGCAACGCAGCCGAAAACACCGAGATTTCATCCACTTTCGCCTGCTTCAACCATGTTTCAACCTCTGCTCGAATCAGCGGATGAATCACGGATTCCAATTGCTGCCGCGCAGTTGGCTCGGCAAAAACCAATTGTCCCAAGCGGACACGGTCGATACTTCCGTCCGCTGCCAGCACCGTTTCTCCGAAACACTCCCGCAGCGGTTGCACGGCATTCCCACCATACGCCTCCAACCGATGCACCACCGCATCGGCATCCAAGACACGGCAACCCAAGGCCTGAAAACAGGCTTCTGCCATACTTTTACCACATGCAATGCCACCGGTTAAGGCAAACTTCAAAGACATAAGGGAACAGATAGGGAATCACTCAATCGGCCATCAGCCGAAAAATATTTCTAACAACGCAAATACGATATCACATCTTACAGATTCCTGCAACACTCCATTTTCCATCTCCCCCATCCGCTTTTTGCCACCCTTGTAACACAGCACATTTCCGTCGCAATGTGCTTTCCCGTTACACGTTTTATACATCCGAATGCACACAGACGGCAGTAAAAAATCGTAAACGCGACAATGATTTCAACCGGAGTGGACACCCGTTTTTACCGCCAACGCCCATGGGAGAAAAGTGCCGTGCAAGACAGCCGTTTGAGTTTCGGCGATACTGCTCAGGCAAAGTCGCCGAAATCTGCGCTCAGTATGGGCGATACGCATTGCCCATATCGCCGATGTTGCGATCGCCTCCCGGCGAGTCTCTGTACACGTCCGGCTGCGCCGGCTGCATCGCGTGAGCGAACGCGCAACCGAATCCTGAAGAAACCCACCGCTTCCATCACACACACCGCTGAGAGTTTGCTAAAATAAAGGGGTTTTTTCTGACAGTAAGGAATATTATCCATGAATAGTGACACCATTAAATCCGGTTATCAACGTGCGCCGCACCGTTCCCTGATTCGCGCCACCGGCGTCCGCCAAGAAGATTTCAAAAAGCCGTTCATCGCGGTCTGCTCCTCCTATACCGACATTGTTCCCGGGCACTGCCATCTGCGCAAAGTGAACGAAATCATCAAAGAAGAGATCCGTGCAGCCGGAGGCGTACCTTTTGAATTTGATACTATCGCTGTCTGCGATGGTATTGCCATGGGGCATCAGGGCATGAAGATGAGTCTGCCCAGCCGGGAACTCATCGCCGACACCGTGGAAACCATGCTCCGGGCGCATTGCTTTGATGCAATGGTGTGCATTCCCAACTGCGATAAAATCGTCCCGGGAATGATTCTGGCAGCCTTGCGCGTCAACATCCCCACCGTTTTTGCTTCCGGCGGTCCGATGCTTCCCGGCAAACATCCCATCACCGGCAAAGATTCCGACCTCAACACCGTCTTTGAAGCCGTCGCCGAATACAAGAATGGCAAGATTACCGAAGCGCAGCTCAATGAAATTGAAGCCACCTCTTGCCCCGGGTGCGGTTCCTGCTCCGGGATGTTCACGGCCAACTCGATGAACTGTCTCTGTGAAGTATTGGGTCTGGCGTTGCCCGGAAACGGCACAATTCCTGCGGTTGATCCCCGCCGCGAAACACTTTGGAAAACCGCCGCTCGCCGCGCGGTGGAGATGGCACTTGCAGAAAGTCCGCGTCCGCGTGACCTCATCGACCGCACAGCAATTGATAATGCTTTCGCGCTTGATATGGCCATGGGAGGGAGTTCCAACACGGTGTTGCACACGCTTGCCTTTGCCCATGAAGCCGGGATTGACTATGACCTGCGCCGGATTGATATGATTTCCAAGCGCACCCCCCACGTCTGTAAAGTCGCCCCCAGCTGTGCCTACCATATGGTTGATGTGGATCGCGCAGGCGGCATTTCGGGTATCCTCAAGCGTTTGAGCGAGCGCGAAGGCCTGATTGATTTCACCAAGGTCACCGTCAGCGGGAAAACGCTCGGCGAAATTGCAGCGGCAGCCTCCATCACCGATACCGATGTGATTCGTACACTTGAAGCCCCCTACTCGCACGATGGCGGACTCTCCGTATTGCATGGTAATCTGGCCGAACAAGGCGCAATCGTCAAACGTGCAGGCGTCTACGCCTCAATGCTCAAGTTCACGGGCGAAGCCATTTGCTTCAACTCGCAAGAAGAAGCCTGTGAAGGCATCCTCGCAGGAAAAGTCCATGCCGGTCATGTCGTTGTGATTCGAGGCGAAGGACCAAAGGGTGGACCCGGAATGCAGGAAATGCTCGCGCCCACCGCCTACATTATCGGCGCAGGACTTGGTGAAAAGGTGGCACTTATCACCGACGGCCGCTTCTCCGGAGCCACGCATGGAGCCTGTATCGGGCACGTCTCCCCGGAAGCAGCAGAAGGCGGCCTCATCGGCTTGGTGCAAGATGGCGACACCATTCATATCGACATCCCGAATAACCTCCTTGAAGTCGCCCTCACTGAGGATGCCATCGCCATGCGTCGTGCGGCGGCACACCCCTGGCCGGAACGCCCGGTGACAGGCTGGCTCAAACGTTATGCCAAGCTTGTCGGCAACGCCTCCACCGGGGCAACGCTCGCTTAATCCGGAATACTGATTAAAAATACGCACTGAGTCACGTTTTACGGCACAGTGCGTATTTTATTTATGTTATACTGCTCGCACGTTGTAAAAGGAGGTCGTTATGCTTGATGCGTTCTTATTCGCTTGGGGCAACTTCGTTAAACTGTTTTTCCTCTTTTGTCCCTTTTTCGTGCTCAATATGTTTTTGTCGCTGACCGAAAATGCGACACGAAAAGACAAACATTACGCAGCCGTCCACGTAACCTACGTTGTGCTTGTCGTTGCCGTCATTTCTTATTTCGCCGGCAATGCCTTCCTCAATCTTTTCGGACTTGATCTGGATGGTTTCCGCATCGGTGCCGGAGTGCTTTTGATGATTATGGCACAAAAACTTGCACTCGGCAGTGAAACCCCGACCGCGACTGCCCAGCCCAAGAGTGTGCGAGAAATCATTGTCGTTCCGCTCGCCATCCCGATTATCATGGGACCGGCCTGTGTTTCGCCAATTATTATCATTGGAGCAGAAGCCTTAAAATCTCCGGACGTCTCCTGGTTTACCTTTCTTTTCGGCATCGTAGGGTTCTTTGGTGCAATTCTTGCGCTCGGGACAATCCTCTTCTTCTCGGACACGCTTGAACGGATCTTCGGGAAAAATATTATCCGCATTTTCTCAAAGGTTTCCGGCGTTATTCTCATGGCAATGGCGGCACAAATGATTGCGCGCGGGCTCTTTGCCTTCCTCGACAAGTCGGTTGTTGGGCAGAAAATCCTTGAAGCCGTCATCCAATGAGCACGTATTCCACCTCACTTGATGGGAAAGAATGGCGGATAGCCGCCGGGCAACACTGGGTTGTTTCAGGACCTGTTGCCAGTGGAAAGACATGGATTGCCGCCCAACTCGCGCGCCGTTACCCGGATGCCATCGCCTTTGTCACGTTCAATGATCAGGCCGTCATGGCAGGAAGTTCATGGACTGAAGCCCGTTACCACGGTTCAATTGAATATGACTTCAAAACCGTTCGCGAACGTCTGACTTACGAATCAATTCACTGTGTCAGTCCGTTTGAAGTGCGTCCGCCGGAAGAAGCTGAACGTGCCGCATTTGCAAAACTGCGCGATTGGTTGGAGAAAACGCTTCAATTAACGCCGCTTCTGGATGCATGGACAGTGCATCTGAGCAATGGTGAGCAACGCCGCTTGCTCCTTGCCCGGGCAATTTTACGTCAGACCCCGGTTTTAATCTTGGATGACCCGTATGCCGGGCTGGACGAAACCATGCGGGATGTTGTTACAAAAACACTCGCAACATTGGCTGCAGAGGGGCGCACACTCATTCTTACAGTACGGAATGATGACGAAATCCCGCCATTCATCACCCATCGGCTGAAACTTGAAAACCGCTCCATTCGTATACAAGGGGCCTACACCCCTGCCCGGAAATCAGGCAAACGGCTCTCCCATTTCAAGAATCCCCCGCCCCTTTCCACGCCAAAAGTCCTGGAAATACGGAATCTTTTTTACAACCCGGGCGGACGCGAATTGTTTCATGGTTTGAACTGGGATGTTCACCAAGGAGAGCGTTGGGTTATTACCGGGCCCAATGGAGCAGGTAAAACAACGCTGTTCTCTTTAATTTCCGGTGATAATCCTTTTGCATACGCCTGCGACATCACCTATTTCGGCAAAAAGCCCGGACCGGGTGTTCCACTCTGGAGTATTCGATCCCGAATTGCCGTGCTTTCACCGGAATCACAAAGTGTAGCAGACCCCACTCAAACAGTGGAAGCGACCGTCTTTTCCGGGCTCTTCACCAAGGAAGGCACCCGAAAGGCTCCTACACCGGCACATCGTAAATTTGCGCGCAAACTCTTTGTTGCACTTAATTTACACGAACACTTACACGTTCCGCTCGGGTCGCTTTCTTCCGGACTCGTGCGGCTGGTCTTACTGATTCGCGCCCTGGTTGCGGCACCGGACTTATTGCTTTTAGATGAACCTTGCCTCAACCTCGAAGCACCTGAACGGAAAAAGCTCCTTACGCTCATCGCCCGTCTGTTGAAGGAAATGCCCACACTCACCGTGCTCTGTATCGCGCATCGTCCTGAACATATTCCGAACGGATTCAATCGTCATCTTGCCCTTTTGCCCAAATAAAGGCACGCCATGCTCGACACACTTCAAATCACACAACTCTCCAACGGCATCAAAATCGTCACCCTTGAAAAACCGGAAGCCGAAAGTGCCCATATCGCCATTCATGTGCGCGTTGGCAGCAGAAACGAAACCGAAGCGCAAAATGGTGCCAGTCATTTCATTGAGCATATGCTGTTCAAGGGCACGCAAAAACGAAGCGCAAAAGCCATCTCGCAAGCGATAGAAGGTCAAGGCGGATCCATCAACGCTTTCACAGACAAAGACACTACTTGTTATTATGCCAAGGAGCCTTACGACCGGGCATTCTCCGCATTTGAAGTATTGGGCGATCTCTTTTACAACTCAATATTTGATGAAAAAGAACTTAATCGTGAACGGCAAGTCATTGCAGAAGAAATTTTTATGTATGACGACCAGCCCGACAGCGTAGCGATGGAAAACCTGAACAGTCAACTTTGGGCAGGACATCCTTTAGGACGGCCGGTACTTGGTTCACTGGAAAATGTGCTAAATATGCCCCGCGCCGAATTATTGAACTATCGCGCCACGCAATACGCTCCAGCGAGGACTGTTTTTGCTTTTGCAGGACGCATTCACCACGAAAAATGTGTGCGGTATGTAGAAAAACTTGCCGGACATCTTAATAACCCTCCCCGTTTGCGCGAACCGGAACCGTTTACGCGTGCAATTCCATTAACACCGCTTACACTGACACAACGCAGCATCCAACAAACGCAAATCGCCTTTGGATGGCGTGCTCCGGGAATCATGGAAGCAGACAAAATGCCAATACTTTCATTCCTGTCGTGTCTGCTGGGCGAAACAATGATGTCGCGTCTCTTCCAAAGCATTCGCGAGCGCAAAGGTCTCTGTTACAGTATCAATAGCGGATTGTCGCTGGGTCTTGATTTTGGCGCGCTGGTAATTGCTGCCGGATGTGACGCCGGAAAATCCTATTATTGTGCGCGTTCAATTCTCACAGAACTGCATAAAATCATGGAGAAACCCATTTCAGCTGCCGAGCTACGCCGCACACGCGACTACCTTTGCGGACGATTCAGGCTGCGTATGGATGGTGCTCCTATCGGTTGGGCGGCAGGACGTATTTTATTTGGATTGGACGTCCAACCTCGCGCTGTTCTGGAGAGTCTCCAAATGGTTACCGCTCAACAAATCCAAGCACTCGCCGCCGAGCTCTTCACACCCAATCGCACCGCACTGGCAATCGTAGCCCCAAAAACTTCTCGATGCCGCGAAGAAACATGGCGAAAACTATTCGCATACTAAATGCCCAGTATCCGCAACTTGTAATCTGATACGGTTGGAGAAAAGATGCGACCCGTGCCTTTTCTTTTTCGTGTTAACCGGATATGTACACGTTAACCGTGTTCAATTCTTTGCCGTCCGTGCGAAATAATAGAATTGTTCATCTTCAGAGGTTTGTCGGAAGCCGGCAGCTTGCAACATTTTTTTCGATGATAAATTATCACGAAAACACTTCGCTAAGACCTTTTCAAGTCCCCAAAAACAAAGTGCATAATCGGCCATTGCCCGCATTGCCTCTGTAGCATATCCGTTCCCTTCGGCTTCAGGTAATAATCGTACGCCGAGCTCAACCATGTGATCATAGGTAAAATTATGGAAAACGCACTCCCCACAAAACTTACCGGAGGCGTAAAGTCCTAGCGAAATCTCACGCCGGGCTTCAAAATCCTTTCGCGCGAGCTCCAAAAACCAGCTATCCCGAGGATCGCCTTCCTTTTTCCACGCAGTTCGCCAATCCCATCCCCAATATCGATTACGCTCCAAGCAACGAGCCAATCGGCCGAAATGATGCACATCTTCATCACGCACCCCTCTCAGCTCCAGCCGTTCCGTATGTAAGGATGGTAAATCCTCCAATTCCTCAATGATTCGTTTCGGCTCAAAAGTATATTTATCTAAGATACGAATTGGATTATATTGAAGCTTTGACTTACGCAATCCACAATCACCAGCATCGTCCTCCCGATTGATATATAAAATACCTTCCCCTCGCATTGCTTGCGCAAAAGCATGAGCAATTGTTGGATAAACACCTTCGTAAGACACCAATGCCTTTTCTACATGAATCACGAGCGTATCACCGGCGATATCACCAATTGTTACTGCAATAATTTTTTCAGCGTCCAACAATATGCCGCCGACCATCTTCAATTTCTCAAAGTATTCAAGCAGTCGATAGGACCCGTTCAATTCCTCATTCGCCAAGAATGAATTCTTCGCATACTGACGTGCGGCATACTCTTTCAAAAAGTCACGCACAGCAGGCAAATCTTTCACCGTAAGCAATCGGAATTTAGCATCTGGATAATTTCTTCTGAACTTCGACACATGATTGCGTTGTCCTGAAAAGCGTTTCCCTGCATAATCGGCAAAATCTGAAAGATTATACAAATAATCACGCCACGTACGTGGATTGGTCAACGTCAAATTTCGCCCATAGCGATGCGTCAACATTGCGAGTCGTTCTACAGGAACCGACGCCAAAATCAACGCTTCTCCCACCTCCACACAGTGACGCTCAAGATTTGCAAGTGCCATTTCCTCTTTTGATTCATCCTCCGACAACACTATCGGATAGTGATATCGCACCTTTCCTCCAAACGTGGTGCGCAAAAAAAGACATTGTTCCTCCTCTGCATATTGTGTCGATGCGTATAACGACCACATTAATTGAAAACCCACAGTGTAGTCACTTAATCGAAAGCGTTGTTTGACAAAATAAGGGAAGAGTCGAGAAAGTGCCTCAACGGTCAGTGGCAGAAAAGTGATCATTAACACCTCGCGGAGTGATAAACCAATGGGAGCGTAATTGAGCTAAATCAATCAAGTAATCCTGAAAATGACAGACGAACCATGGAAACCATTCAGTCAGCATTGTTTTACGGACATCGGCAGCCTTTGCGAAAGGTGATGTCGATTTCAGATTATGAAAAAGTGTGCGACGAATCGGAGGAAAATATTCTTCCGGCATCTGATAAGAATAAACCAATGTGCCACTCAATACCGGTTGTGGCGCATCAGTCAAACGATTTCGAAAGAGACAGCGAACATTATAGACATCGCTCTGAACTGCTGTCGCATGGGAGGCCACACGCACGAGCTCTGTTGATATCGCAATACGCCACCCCATCCACAATGCAGGAAGCACACAAAGCAGAGCGCTCCATACCATAGAAATGCGAGGCAATAACAGCGTCAACGGCAACATTACCGCCGGATAGAGCCACGGTACATACCGCGCATAACCAATATAGAGCGTAGGCATCACCAAGATACTTCCCCATGCCAGCAGAAGAGGAAACGCCCACGTTCTGAAGCGTTTTCGAAAAAGAACAAGCGAAATTAAGGACGCCACCACCGCCACACGGAAAAGCGGTCCCAGCCCATCCACGCCCCCTCCATCAACTCCGCCAAGATGAGCACCGAATTGAGGTTCGCCGTGCATTGTCCAGTGCCCGATATAAACATACGCCAAACGCGCCCAATACCCCATTGCGTTAGCCGTCTCGTCAGCACACTCAAAATCTGCCGAGATTTCAGACACTCCTCCTGCCCACACCATCTTTAACGTTGGAATGCTGCAAAGAAAAATAACAACAGCAACCAAGGCTAATTTCCACCAGTTTTGGGGGTGGTAACGCAACAAAAGCATCCCCACAAGCAGGCAAGGAATCCATGCTGAAGTTTTACACAGTGCCGCTCCTGCTGCTGACAACAAGGGCACCCAAAACAACGTACGCTCCTTCAACGCGACTAACGCAATCAAAAGCAATAGATAGACACACCCATCCGACATTAAATTGAACAGACTGGGAAACATCGCAGGTGAAAGTATCAACGCCACCGTTTGAAGGCGAGACAATTCCGAACGCAACACCAACCATGCCGCAGGCAGCAGCATCCAAATCAACATCGCGCCGCAATCAATTGAACCCGTGATTCGATACAATGCGGCACACCATGCAGTAAACCCGCATGGTAAAGCCAAATGCGTTGTGCTGAAAGCACCATCCGGCTCAATCTTAACGGAGGCAGCCAACAACCGGATCTGAGGCGCAATATAGGCATCAACATCCCCATACACAGCCACGCCGGAAAAAACACACGCATTCACCAGCAGACTGATGAACAGAATAACAGTAAACGCTTTAAGGCATTTAAGTTGATACGCCAAACAGCAAAACGCCGCAAAGACAATCGCACACGCAGTTGGATGAGCAGCAAGCGCAATCGCAAAAGGAAATGTAATCAAGAGAAGCGGAAGCGCAAACCGACGGATTTCCGGCGGAAATTGAAACGTTGTTTGCGCGATTTCTACATCCGTTTGCATCATCGCTTGCGCCTCTTTCCCAAGCGCAACACCTTTGTTAATGCGAATAATCTCAGTCAAAAAAAATCAATTACATGAAGAACCGACCGGTATCACGCGTGCGTTTTGCACGCATTTTAGGCTCTTCCAACCATAATGCGTACCACTCTTCACCAAAACCGACATTGGTAAAATGAGCAATACGATTATTGGCCAACACTTCCTTATTTGCCTTGATGACAGGATGCTCATTCTTTTCATCTGCTTCAATCAAGACCTTGTAGGCTTCGTCCACTTCTCCACGTTTCACCAACATCCAGGCGAACGTACTGTAAACCAGTGCAGTCGTACCGTAACGGGCACGTCGCACCAGCCGCGTGAAACTCTTGCGTAATTCATCTGTGGTTGCCTCCTTTTGCCAAAGTCTTGCCAAGCGAAGACACATCAAAAAGGGTTCAAGTAAAAGTGCACGTGGAAGCAACTCGTCTACGCGTTCAAAGTCTTTGCGTTGCCAGGCGAACTGCAACTCCATTGTCGCCAACTGACGTCCTAAGAACGGCACCCACAACCGATACTTATCAAGCGGCTTCAAAACCGCTTGCACTTCCGCGATCATCGCCTCGCGATCTTTTGCCAATTCCTGTTCTGCTGCCTTCTGACTTGAAACAGGCTTCTGCCGCCAACGCTGCACTTTTGCCTGCATTCTTGCCTGCCCGTGCTTCATGATTCCCTGCACCCGATCCGAGATTACAGACATCTTACGGCGCAAAAACATACCCAATGCCACCTGCCCTGCAATCAACACCAGCACCCCCCAAAGGATCGACCAATACCACGAAGAGACCTCCGTAAGCGTCAATACAACTCCGGTTGCTATCGCAAGCACAAAATTAATCATCACTGTAATCATAATTGTTCCTCTTTCAAAAGTTGAACGATCTCAACCACCAACGCAGCAGACCTTGCAAGCGATTCAGCACTCAGCTTATCCATCGTATCGTCCGCTGTATGCCACCATCCATTCGCAGGTCCGTAATCAAAATCAATGATGTCTGCCGCCCGCCATCCTTCTATCAGAAATGGCACATGATCATCAATAATCTCTCCGGCATCGGCTAACGGTAACTTTATACGCTGTGCCGCCCGCCGGATCAATTGGTTCAGCGAATACGTCGCATTGGAAGCCAATCCGGGTGTAAACACCTTGTCTCCCAACATATCCAGCACAATGACAGGCGGCCTCGGTGCCGCAGCTGCGTGCTTGGCATAATACCAACTTCCATGCAATCCATCCGTTGCCGTGTAGCGTTCCAAACACTCTTCGCCGTCCAGGAAGAGATAGGTCACCGGCAATTCCATCGTTGCTGCAAGTGCAAGCAATAAGCCCGTCGTGCTCGCGCCATCATTCGCCCCGACAAAACCGGGGATTCCGGCTTTTGTATCATAGTGCGAGACCAGAATCGCCACCGGTGATGGATGCGGTTTTACAACATTAACCATCGTCCCCTTGGGCGTGTCAAAGGGTTGCAACTCCGCGCCGGTGCCCAAGCGTTGACAAATCCATTGCGCAACACACTCGGAATCCACTCCGGCGATTCGCTGCGGATGCGCCACAACCAAAGCTTCTGCTTCTGCCAGCGCACGGGCACCCAAATCAGCATACGCTTCTGTGACGTCTCCGCATCCGGATGCTGTCAGTAACATCCACAAACTCAACGTTGCCCAAACACCGCACGAGCGCAATGCGCCTCCAAGCAAGTTCTTGTGCGAAGTGTTTTTCATCTCTTGGGAGCAACCGTTGTCGCGCTCAGTCAATCACAATCCCCAGCAAGGTCAAGATGCGATCAAGATCGTCATTGTTGTAAAAATCGATCTCCAGCATCCCTTTCATGTGACGCCCGTTCGCCAGTGTCTTACCCGATGTCAGACGCACTGCAGTACCAAAGAAAGCGTGAAGGCGATCCGACAATTCACGCACATATTCCGGTGGCAAATCCTCTTGTGCAGGACGGCGTTCAGGAGGCGGCATATTGACCAACATCACGGCCCGCTCAACCGCACGGACGGTCAAATTCTCGGCAACGGCGCGCCGCCCCAGACGGATACGGTCTTCTGTCCGAGCAAGCCCAAGCAATGCTTTCGCATGACCCGCCGAAAGACGTCCGTCGGCCACCATGGTTTTCGTCTCATCCGGAAGTTCCAAAAGCCGCAAAGCATTCGTCACGGAAGGACGCGCTTTTCCCACGCGTTCAGCCACTTCACTTTGTGTCAAACCAAACTTTTCTGACAGTGTACGATAGCCTTCTGCCTCTTCAATAGCGTTCAAATCGGCGCGTTGAATGTTCTCTACAATCGCCAATTCTGCTGCTTTCCGGTCTTCCGCTTCCACCAGAATCAGCGGCACATGCGTTAATCCTGCTTGCATTGCTGCGCGCAAGCGCCGTTCACCGCCAATCAATTCAAAGCGTCCATTTTCCAGCTTACGGCAAACGAGCGGCTGAATAATACCGTTCGCTTTAATCGAATCGGTCAATTCCCGTAAGGCCACATCATCAAAGAACTGACGCGGCTGCCATGGCGAACGGTCGATCTCTGTCACCGGAACAGTCAAGACACTTCCGCTTGTGCGCGCTTCTGCGGAGGAACGCGCCTCGGCTTCTGTTGGCTGGTCAGGTCTTGGAATCAATGGAACCGCCGCACGTTGCGGAACAATTGGCGCATCAATCAGAGCCGAAAGTCCCCGCCCCAAACCCCGATGTGCGGTTGAGCCCTTCGTTACTGTCTGCGCTGCGGTTTTCTTTACAACAGTGCTTTTCTTTGCCGTTGCTGCACGTTTGCTGGAAGCGTTGTCCGTCTTTTTCATCATCGTTACCAATTCAAATCAAATTCACTCTCGCCGTATTGCCCAATCTTATGGATAAAGACCGGAACGTAAAAGCCCGGTGGTTTCCGGAAGCCCGGACATCAAATTGATGTTCTGCACTGCCGAACCGGACTGCCCTTTCATCAGATTGTCAATGTAAGAAACCACCCGCAAGCGATTCACACGTTCATCCACGCTAACCACCAGATTGCAGAAATTCGTCCGTTGCACACAGTTCGTTCCAATTGCCGCCTTGGAGCCATACACACGCACAAATGGCGAATCTTTGTAGTAGTCCCGATACATTTCCAGCAACATGGCCTCGGTATAGGGCTTCTCCAACTGCGCATAAAGTGTGCTCATAATTCCACGACATAAAGGCAACACGTGCGCCGTAAAGGTCAAACGCACCTCATTGCCATACTGCAAAGAGAGCTCCCGTTCCACTTCACATACGTGCTGATGCCCGGCAAGTTTGTAGGCATTCATGTTCTCGTAACGCGCAGGGTAATGGAATGTCGCCGCCAACTTTTTGCCGGCTCCGGAGACTCCGGTCTTGCAGTCGCAAATTACGCTGTAGGGATTGAAAATCTTCGCTTTTGCAGCAGGAGCCAATCCCAAAATGCAACTGCAAGCGAAACATCCGGGATTACCGACAACGGGTGCTTCGGCGATCTCCGAACGATGAAGCTCTGCCAACCCGTAGGCATTTTTTCCAAGCAATTCCGGCGCAGCATGAATGGGGTCTTTACCATGCCGCGTGGCATAATCGGCGTAAGCCTCTTGCGTGGTAAACCGGAAATCGCCGGAGAAATCCAAAACTTTTGCCCCTTCGGCAAGCACTTTTTCGGCCGCGTACATCCCTACACGATCCGGCGTTGAAAAGACAACGATATCCGCCGGTGCCGCCGCCTGCGGATCGCCCGCATCCAAAATCGGCAAATCGCAGAAGCCTTCCAAATGCGGATAGAGCTCGGAAATACGTTTACCAACCTCTTCACGTGCCACCAATGCCGTAATTTCCGCCTCAGGATGCTGAGCCAATAATTCAATCAATCCAATGCCGCCATATCCGGTGGCACCAATAATTTTAACTTTGACCATGGTTCGGTTTACCTTCGCAAACTAATGCAATACGCCCTACATTATAACACATTTGAAAAAGTGAATTGCCAAGAACCGCGGCTCAAATGCAAATAAAACAGCGGCAATTCTTTCAAAAATGCGTCAGAACGTGCTCTGAACATGAACAAAAGCACTGCACCGCGACAGTTTGTCACTATGCGCTGAAAAGCGGTGTCTTTGCCGGGAGAAAGTTATAATGGAATTGATTTACTTTACACGTTCCGCAGCGTTTGAGAGTGCGGAACGAAGTTGCGCACGACGCTCCGGCGTAAATGTTTCGTGCGAAAAGAGGCAAAGACCTTCCGGATTGATTGCGAGCAACGCACTTACCATCGAGGTGAAGTCGTCGCCAAAATCCGGCAGATGCAGTCCGGGAAAAATGGGGAAACGTCCTGCAATTTGCTGTTGTCCCTCCCGGACACGCTCAAGAATCCACGCATTCTCTTCACCATAAAAACTGGCATACACCATCGGAAAGGCAAAATCAAGCTGAAACCTGCTCCAATCCTGATAGACCATTGATGCCGCCATCGGCGGTGTCGGGAAAACAGCCGCGCCGCAGCGTTTTCCGCTGTTGCGAACAGCTTCTGCGAGCCAATTGGCTGTTTCGGCAACGGCCTGCAAGCGAAAATCCCGCCACGCCGGAGAGGTCGCCGAAGGCGTTGAACCGAATTGCTGCACACACTGCGGACAATAGCAAAAATCATACGCCGGCAGAATCGTCTGCATATCAACACCGTAATTCGCCCATAGGGCCTTTGGCAACACCACATCGGGTTGGCGAATGTAATCCAATTGCACCGCATCAACCGTTGGGATTGAGGCGATTTCCACCACTTTTCTGCGCAGATAGGCCCGCACTTCGGGGTGTGATGGGCAAAGGAATTGATAGTAGGCGACAAAAGGCCGATCCGCTTCTTTGAAACAACTTTTCCCCTCTGCGCTTACAGCATACCAATGCGGATGTTTCAATGCCTCGGTATCTTCCGGACGGTTCAATGTCCAAAACCATGCCACGCACTCCAAACCGGCCGCTTTTCCCCATGCGGAAATCCGGGCGATCGCTTCAGATGAACCATCAATAACGAGCGTTGTTATGCCGGCATCTGCCCACAGTTTTACCGTATCTTCCGTCAACGCTTTGTCATTCCCATGCACCCACAAACCGACCTTTGCCGGAAAACTCTCCGGGGTGCCGACTTCATTTCCGGAGAAGCACACCCGCCCCCAATGCTCCGGTGCGTGAATGGTGGCTTGCCGAGTGGGTGCCCAAACGGTATTCGTTTCCACGCCCCCCTTGTGGTCAACACGCGAAAAATTAAAGCGCATTTCCGTGCCGGGAGCCGGTGCAGCCCCACGGCGCGGCAATTCGGAATGTCCGGTAATCGAAGCCCATGGCCATGCAATTTCAACCGTCCATGACTGGTCGTTCGCCACCCCGTCATTCAAGGTCCCTTGCAGCGTAACAGCCGTTTTCAGGCCTTTGATATCCCAATCATGCAACGCGATACACCGCGCACCCTCACGGTAAGGTGCAGTAATGAAAAGATCCCAAACCGTATTCAACTGATTGATTTCCAACTCCAGATAATTGGTACCGGTACAGGTCGGATCGATAAACACCTCAAAATCATCATCACGATAGATGATGCTGTCACGTTCTGTGAGCGTAGCCGTCAAATTCTTTTCCGGCAAGCGAGCGGCGATATACAGATACTGCGCATCATACGTCATGTAAATGGCAGCCTGATACTGCGCTGGAGCCCCTGAAAGATCGCGCATCGGCGATAAGGGTTTGGCACGTTGCCAGGCGATTTCTTCCAAGCGTCCGTCCACGATTATCGCCGAACGTGTCCGTTGACAGACATACGTCGGCTCCGCCCGAAGATGCCACCACGTCATCCCGACCAAAAGCATCACCATCATCCATCGCATACGCTCTCAAGCCTC
The DNA here is from genome assembly GCA_017531445.1 of Kiritimatiellia bacterium. GTDB lineage: Bacteria > Verrucomicrobiota > Kiritimatiellia > RFP12 > DVOR01 > Spyradenecus. The sequence continues at coordinate 433,570 of JAFXKZ010000002.1, forward strand.
CATTTTGCTGCACGTGCTCTGCATTATCGCACACTCCACTCTTGCTTATCAAGCCGTGCGCGCTTCACCCCGCCCATCCTCTCACAGGTTGCCGGGAAAAGCGATGATGCGCCCCGCCGCAACCGCCCGGGAACATCGGCGAAACAGCCGTTTAAGATCGCCGGGATTCATTCACAACATCGGCGATATCGCCTCCCCGGTTTCGCCGATGTTGATTTTACCGACGAGCACCTACAACCAAACGGTTGATGAACATGAATTGCGGGCAATAGGAAAATACAAAAAAAATTACGGCCGCAATGGACGCGCAAGTGCAAGCACATAAACAGCCGCCGCTCCTGCGGCACGAAGATGTTGCGCACACGCATTGCAGGTGGCCCCCGTGGTCATCACATCGTCAATCAAAAGAATCACTTTCCCATTGAGCGACACTTTTCCGGAATACACATACGATGCCTGTGCATTCTTCAAGCGTTCCGAACGGCGAAGACGCGTTTGCGAAAGAATGCCTGTATTCACGCGTTTCAGCAATGATGCGCAATAAGGTAATCCTTCAGCCTTTGCAAACAACCGCGCCAAGAGTTCTGCCTGATTATAACCGCGCGCGCGTTTTTTTCGTGCCTGCATCGGTACAGGGACCACCAAATCAATCGCAGGCTTCAACGGTGCTATTTTGACTTTGTAAACTGCAGAGAGATAACGCACCAAATCTTCCGTCAGCCAAACCCCTTTCCGATACTTGAAGGTATGAATCAAATCACGGATAGCATTCTCGAACCGTGCCACAATAAACGCACGTTCATAGGCTGGCGGCGAACGTAAACAATCCGAACAGATGAAATCAGGTCCCTCCAAAAGCGTTGATTCAGCCCCGCATACAAGGCAGGAAGGATTGCGCTGAAGCGAAAGCCGTTCCAAACATTCTAAACAGATATAGCCATCTTCGCCCGACGGTTTACGGCAAAAGTGGCATTCTTTCGGGAAGACAAGATCAAGAAAACAGTTGCTCCAGCGGCGCAGAAACGTCAGGAAGCTCACAGTGAAATTCCGCATAATTGCAAGAAAACTCCGGCGCACGCTCCGCAAAGAATCAACATCAACGCAGAAAAACGATACCGCATGGCCAAAACAAACAACAGCAATGCCATCCCCACCTGCCCTGCCATTTGCCACGACAATGACGGCTGAAACGTATGCAGCAATAGCGATACCGCCGCCGCACCGATCAGACCGATAACCACTGGTTTAGCCCCTCTCAAAGCAGCTTGCACACTCCAGTGCGAAAGCACCTTCCCGGCGACTGCTGCAATCAAAAGGATGATCATCATTGACGGCAAGACCACGCCTACCGTAGCAGACACGCTCCCCAAAATCCCGCCCGTTGTCATCCCGCAAAAGGTAGAAATATTGATTGCAAACGGTCCGGGCGTGCTCTCTGCGATACCGACAAACTCGGTAAATTGATCCAGCGTCATCCACCCATGACGGTCAATCACCTCGGTTTGAATCAGCGGAATCATGGCATACCCGCCGCCAATCGTGAACAAACCGATCTTGAAAAATGTTGTAAAAAGTGTCAGACAAACCATATCCTCACCCAGATTATTTGCGTTTTATCAAACACCCGAACCAAAGGACCCCAAAGAGCAACGCTCCGGAGATGATGTAAAGCGCGCTCACAGATGTCATCAATGACAGTGCAAATGCGATGCAAACCAAGCCGGCATTCAACGCCGTCCGCTCCAACTTTCTACCCATATTCAGACACGCGCGCGCAATCAGAACGATAGCCGCCAGACGGATTCCATTCAACACCGCCGCCACCCATACATTCTCCCGAAACGTCAGATAGCACGTACTGATCCCTACAACAATCAGCCAAGCGGGGAACACCAGAGAAAGCACTGCGACAACACTTCCCGGAAGTCCCGCCAGGCGATAGCCAATGAACGTTGCGGTATTAACGGCTATCGGTCCGGGAGTGCTCTCTCCAATTGTTATCAAATCCAACAATTCCTCAGCAGTCAACCAATGATACTTGCGGACAATTGTTTCTTCCATCATGGCAACAATCGCATAACCGCCGCCGAAAGTAAGCGCACCGAACTTGCCAAAGACCACCATCAACATAAACAAGGTGCGGAGAAGTTTTGGCTTCTCCGCACACGAAACAATAGAAGATTGACCTTCTTCCATTTGCCTCACCGCCTGCTCCAATTAAAAACCGGCTTCCAATTGCTGTTTCAATCCCACCAGATCCGTCTCAGCCGGTGCTGCGCCGGACTTCACGGCCGCCTCTGCCACTGCATACGAAACAACGCTGTAAAGCCGGCGGTCAAAGGCTTTCGGAATGATGTATTGCGTCCCGAATTCTAATTTTTCATTGGGATAAAGCGCCTGCACATCTGCCGGGACAGGTTCACGCGCAAGCATCGCCAAGGCCATTGAAGCGGCGACTTTCATCTCCGTGTTGATGGTGCGTGCGCGCACATCAAGCGCACCACGGAAGAGGAACGGGAAGCCCAACACATTATTGATTTGGTTAGGATAGTCCGAGCGACCTGTTGCCATCACATAAGGTTTGTCGCCCATGGCAGCGGCGACCACCGCAGGCTCAATCTCCGGATCGGGATTGGCCATGGCAAAGATTGCAGGGAAGTCGGCCATCGTGCGGACATCTTCTCCCGAGAGCACATTCGCTGCAGAAACACCGATAAAGACATGTGCCCCGACAAGTGCATCCTTCAGCGTTGCCCCATCTGTCACGACCGCATGGCGACGCTTGTGCGAAGTCAAATCCGTACGATCCGCCCGGATAATCCCTTTTGAATCGCACATGGTCAAATCCTTCACTCCGGCGGCTTTACACATATCTGCGATACGAATACCTGCCGCGCCTGCGCCATTAACCACCACTTTCAAGTCGCCAAGCGAACGATTACTGATGTGGGCATAATTGATCACCCCAGCCACCGTAATCACCGCTGTCCCCCACTGGTCATCATGAAACACGGGGATATCCAACTCCGCATCCAAAACATCTTCAATCTCAAAGCACGCCGGAGCAGCAATATCTTCCAGATTGATACCGCCATACATCGGAGCCAAAGCACGTACCGCTTCAATCACACGTTTCGGATCGGTCTTTCCGGTATCTTTCCCCTCCATGCGGCAATGCGCCACAGGCACAGGCCAAGCATCCACATTCGCAAAGGTCTTGAAAAGTGCAGCCTTTCCTTCCATCACCGGAATAGAAGCTGCCGCACCCAAATCACCCAAGCCTAAAATCGCCGTTCCGTCAGAGACCACAGCCACAAGATTCTTCTTGCTTGTCAATTGGAAAACGCTATCCGGCTGCTCTGCAATCGCCTTCACCGCTTGCGCGACACCCGGCGTATAAGCCAAGCATAAATCCTTTTGAGTGGAAAGCGGTTTTGAAAGTGCCACACGCACCTTGCCGCCATCATGAAAATCAAAAACTTCTTCCTTTGTAATCTGAATCGCCATATCCACCCTCTCTTGTTGAGGCAACCTTCGTAAGATAAAAATAGGAGAAAACGGAGATAGTATACCACACAATCACCCATTCCGCGCTTCACGTGTAACTTTCCGATGTCGCTCAAAGATGCTGTGGGAGGCGATCAACGGAGACTGGGAGAATGCGCGTAGCGGAAACATCACATGGCTTCAATGGCTGAAGCCTTTCATTCCAACCGAATGATGTCACAGCGGCATACTCCCGCAGAGGCAAACTTCAGCGTTGCCTCCAAAGCGGATTGCAATGACAGCCGCGGTGAGGATGAAGGACGGCGACAAGGTACAGCCGCGCAATGAGACGTGCGCCTTTCAGACTTTCGGGATCCCGATGCGGAAGGAAGAGGCGCATCACGCCGTCAGCCCCCGACCTGCGTGCTTTTCAACATCGGCGAAATGGCCGCATGAAAAGAGATCCTCTTTGCAAAAAGATTTGGCAAGGCCTAATAGAACCTGCGTTATTTTTGCTTCTAAAGCCCCGGAAGAGTTCGGCATTCCAACGGACTTTTCATCTCAAAATTGCATCTGTCTGAAATGTAAAAAACAGCGTCTACCATCGCCTCATCCCTCACACACGTCAGCGAACTGCGTATCTCTTTTTCAACTCTTCCAAAGAGAGGGCAAATGAAAAACAACGTTCCTGCCCACAGAAGTCTCCAAATATGAAATATCATTGAGCAACGCCTGTAAATGTGCTATTATGCAAGTGAAATGGAGTTCTAACGATTATGGCAGCAGAATTGATTGATGGTAAGCTCCTTGCGGCAACCATGCGCGCAGAAATCCGCCAAAAGGTGCTTGAACTCAAAGCCACCTCCGGGATTACACCCGGTCTCGGTGTGATACTGGTAGGCGATGATCCGGCGTCCCGTTCATACGTCACAGCCAAGGAACAGGCACTTGCCGCAGCCGGCATGCATTCGGAAGATATCCGGCTTCCGGCCTCGACCTCTCAGGAAGAATTGCTTGCAATCATTCAACGGCTTAATGCAACCCCGGAAATTCATGGCATTTTAGTGCAATTGCCCTTGCCGGAAGGCTTGGATGAAGCCGCCGTGATTCGTGCGATTGCTCCGGAAAAAGATGTTGATGGATTCACGCCTGTGAATGTAGGGCGCATGATGATTGGAGAGCCCTGCTTCCTGCCCTGCACACCGCATGGTGTCATTCAAATGTTGTTACGCTCCGGAGTTGAGACAAAAGGCAAACACGCGGTCGTTGTCGGGCGCAGCAACATTGTTGGAAAACCGGTAGCGCAGCTCCTCGCCCGAAAGGCGAAAGGTGGTAATGCCACGGTTACACTCTGCCATACGGCCACCACCGATTTGGCGGCCTTCACGCGTCAGGCCGACATCTTGATTGTTGCCTCCGGCCGCCCCAGTACGGTCACCGGAACGATGGTCAAGCCCGGCGCGGTCGTCATTGATGTGGGGGTCAACCGTGTGCCCTGTGCCACGACAAAAAGCGGCTATCGACTCTGTGGCGACTGTGATTTTGAATCGGTCTCGGCCGTCGCTTCAAAGCTCACACCGGTGCCCGGAGGCGTTGGTCCCATGACAATCACAATGTTGCTTGAAAACACCTATCAGGCGGCTGTCAATACATTGCAGAGGGATTTATGAGCGACTCCGGCATTCTTCGCCTCGGCCCGGAACCCTTTGCAAAAGACGCAAAAGGGATGCTTGCTACACGCATCGGCACCATCTTCTTGCGAACGCCGGGCTTGGTCACGCTGAAGGGCATCCACGCCATGCAACGAATGGCATGGATTGAAACATTGAACCGTCGCCGCGAAGAGGCCGGGAAACCCCCGCTGACAGAGGCCGAAGAAGCCGCAGAAATTGCAGAAAGCGTAGACCTGCTTTTTGATGAAAACTACGCACTCATCCGCCCGGATCCCAAAAATATGCCATTGGCCATTCGGGGCGATGAGCTCTTGCAACAATTCGTTTCCAAGCGTAAAATCCGCTATCTCAACATTCAAAACAAGCAGGTACGCGATGCCCTCCGCACCAGAGGCGAAGCATGGCGTATGGCACCTGTGCCGCGTTTTGAAGAAGAAATCCGCACAATGATTGAGAATGCGCGTGTCGGAATCAACGGCAGGGCGATTTATTTTTACAATCATCTGACCGGTACACGCTTTTTAACGCTGACCAATTTCCGTTCACTTGAAGCTTTGCCCAATGATGAATTGCGCGCACACTTGGCAGAAATCACAAGTAATCTCCAGCGAAAAAACCGATTTGCCAATCCGGAAATCGACTTCTTGCCGCGCGGTGCCATGCCGATAGACGCCTTCACCAAATACGATTTTGAAACCATCAGCGATGAGGCGTTGCGCACGGCCTACGGGCGGTTGCTCGCTTTATTTACCACATCTGTCCACGAGCCCTGCCTGCTTCGCGATGACATTGAAGATCCGGGTTGGCGCAAGGCACTTTCTGCCGTCCTGGTTCAGAAGGCCAATGAAACCGGTGTCGCCGCCATTATTGAAGGGCTTTCACCGGAATTCTTCATGCAAATCGAGTGGTTGCCGGGCGGGCGCGTGGAAGAGGGCGAACTCTTCTTTGATTCCATTTTCGCAGAAGCCGATGCCAATCCGAAAGATGAACAACTGCGCAGACTGTGCGACCATCGTGCGCGCGCCATCCTGTTTAACTATCTGCGCGAGTATTCACAGATTGAATATGTCAATATCGGGCGTACGCGCCGCTCCCTCTCCGGACGGAAAGGCCAGGGTCCACGCGCACTCGTTTACATCGTAGAGATGAAAGAACGGCATCGTCCGCAACCGGCCGTAAAGATTATCCGCATCCAGCGTTGGACCGTCGCCTCCCATCTGGCAGAAGGCAAACCACTGTTGCAGTCGATGATGGAAGCGGAAGACTACACGGATTACGTTATGGATCGCCGGCTCGGAGCGCGGCAACTTGGCATGCATCTTCCCTCCTTTATGTTGCCGCGCACCTTCCGGGAAACCGTCTGCGACCGTAATGGAGGCTGTTATCACATTTGGACAGGCTACTTTGAACGCGATTATATCTCCGGCTGTGCAACGAATAAAATCCCGGAGAACTTCTACGCTTCTGAAGCATTCTGCCAATGCTTTTTCCGACTGCTTGGACAAGCCGCAGCCCCCAATCTAATTGTAGGCCGAGCCACGGTTGATGGTGGGAAAACCATCTTTGACGATGGAGACGAAGTCATCGTAATGAATGGACTCGGTCTGCCGGAACGGCTGGTCCTCTCCGAGCCTACCGGGTCGTTTCTCAACTACCGACGCGCGTATACCGAAACAATCGGCGACTATGCTGCGGCATTGAATAAACGCAAGCATCTCATTCCCAACTTTGAGGTCATGGCGCAACTCTATGTTGAAGCCTTTGAAGATGAATTGGCAAGAATCCAAAGGGTTTACCGCGAACACAGGGCCGGATTTGATGCCCTCTTCCGGGATCAACAGGTTGATGAAAATGGTTCCATGGCCTATCGCTGGCGTTGTGTTCTCAAACGGTTGGACGATGTAAACGCGCATGCGTTGGCGGTTCACCTGCGTGACTACATCAATTTCTGAATGAAATGCGCCTGCAGTACAGAGCACTGCCATGGAAAAGAAACCGCAATCTGCAATGTCTACCAATAACGATACAGCACAAACTGTTTGCAATCACACTGAAATGACCGCACCGCCTTCTCGGCCGCAACGATTACTTTCATTGGATGTGATGCGCGGCTTGGATATGTTTTTTCTCGTTGTTATTGGACCAATCCTGACCACGTGGCAGCGTATTTGGGGACTTCCTGCGTGGCTGAACACACAGTTGCGCCACGTTAATTGGGAGGGGCTCACGGCATGGGATCTCATTATGCCGTGGTTCATTTTTATGTGTGGCGCAGCAATTCCCTTTGCACTTCCCAAACGGCTGAAGAATGGTCGTGCCGGATGGAACTACTGGTCACACGTTCTCGGACGTGTAAGCTTGCTGTGGATCCTTGGGATGATTGTGCAAGGGAACCTGCTTTCGCTCAATCCATCAATGATAAGCCCCTATAACAACACGCTTCAAACCATCGCCGCCGGTTACTTGATTGCAGCGCTGTTGCTGCTCATCCGTAATCGTACCATTCGTTATCTTATCCCCCTTCTGCTTGCAGCGGCCTATGGAATGACATTGGCATTCTTTGGCGATTACACCCCGCAAGGCAATATCGCCGTTCGTATAGAGCAATGGCTTTTGCCGATGAATCGTGACGGCTACAGTTGGGTGCTCACCACCCCGATGTTTGGTGTAATGACCCTTTGCGGAATGTTCTGTACGGAGGTGTTACGCAATAAATGCACAGCTGCACGCAAAATCTTTTCCTTGCTTTTGCTCGGCATTGGACTGCTTTTCGGAGGAATGCTGCTTGGATGTTGGGAACCTGCCATCAAGCGGATCTACACCGTCAGCTTCACGTTTCAAGCACTTGGCTGGGGTGTTTTGATGTTAACGGTGCTCTATTTTGTTATTGATGTCTGCCGGATAAAGCGTGGCTGGGGGCTTCTTTCGCTTTACGGACGCCGGGCATTGACGGCTTATCTTTGCGGAACGCTTTTTTGGCATCCGCTGAATGTCTTGGCGCAAACGCTCACATACGGCATGACTTACTGGATTGGCGCGAAAAGCTATCCGCTTGTCCAGGTTTCTTTTGCAACGCTCCTCCTGACGCTACTGCTCTATTTCCGAGATCGGCGCAACCGGAAACACACCTGAGATATCCTGCAAAACATATTTATTTTGCTTGACTTAAGTCATTCAAAAAGAGCATAATAAGGGTGATTGGAGTTTTTGCTGTGAATGATGTAATGCGTTATTTAATGTTTTCAGTCCTCGGATTGGCAGTGCTCGTCAGCCTCTCAATCGCGGTAAAGTATTCCATTCCCAAGCAACGCGAATGGCAGGAAAATCAGGCACGACGCGACGCGCTTCAGCTGGAAGTTGAGCAGGTTCGCGCTGAAATCACCCAGACAAAGCGGAATATTGACCGCTTCAAAACATCGCCTTATTTCATTGAACGTCTTGCCCGGTCAAACCATCGTGTGGCAGACAATGAGATTGTCTTTATCTTTCAGTAATCCTCAAACACGCCGCACATTTCAAGCGCGGCGTTCTGTTTTTTAGGACATTTTCCTTTATGATTCCAGACGAATTGCTCATTTTTGCCGGGCGTGGCGAATATCCGATTTATGCATTAGAAGGTGCACGTGCAGCAGGAGTAAAAAAAATCTATGTTGCAGGTGTGCGTGGAATGGCCTCCAAAAAACTTCTCAAAATGGCCGATCATGCGGTTGTATTTGGCGTTGGTGAGCTTCAGTCTGCACTTGAATGGCTCTCTGCAAGCGGCATCAAACAAATGATGCTCGTCGGGCAAATCACACCATTGGCACTCTTTCGCACACGCTTTGATGCCTTTACACGCAAGTTATTAACCGCGCTCCCAGTAAAGAATGCGCACACAATTTTCGGGAAAATCATTGAAGAAATTGAAAAGCGCGGCGTGGAGGTTATCCCCTCCTCGTGCTTTATGCATGAACATCTTCCCGGCGAAGGACTGCTCACGAATCGACCGCTTACCGACCTTGAACAACGCGATATTACGTTTGGTCACCACGCAGCCATGGGCGTTTGCGACCTTGACATTGGACAAACAATCCTCGTGAAAGAAGGGATGGTTTTGGCGGTAGAAGCCTTTGAAGGCACCAATGCCACCCTCCGGCGCGGTGCCAAATTGGGCGGAAAAGGTGCCGTAATGATTAAGGTGGCCAAACGGGATCATGATATGCGCTTTGATATTCCCGTCTTTGGAGAACATACGGTGAGACTTTGCAAAAAGTGCGGGATTACAGCCGTAGCATTCCAGGCCGGGCGTTTGGTGATGATTCAAAAGGCCCGCGTGGTTGAGCTTGCCAATCGCTATGGTATCGCACTTTTGGGTTTGGACTCCGGCTTGCCGGCTGCGCCACTGGAACCATAAGTTTTCGTAAGATCCCCTCTCACATGGCAGCCTTGCCGCTGCCATGTGTTATTTTGCATCTATCATACGGCAACCCGCCATTGATTTTTCCGATTTGCCAATGTGCAATATTTATGGTATTTTATTCTTTTCACCTCGATTGGGGGGATAAACGTTTTCATCTATGCAGTTTTGAGTCGCCTTTCATGCGCTTAAAGGAAAGAGAAACAATGAGTAAGGAAAAATACGTCTATTTCTTTGGTGGCGATGCCTCTGAAGGAAATGGTTCGATGAAGATGGTGCTGGGTGGCAAGGGTGCCAACCTCGCAGAAATGGCTTCCATGGGGCTGCCCGTGCCTCCTGGCTTCACAATCACCACCGAAGCTTGCGGCAAGTATTATGAAATCGGTGAAGAACAGCTCTTTGCCAAGATTATGCCCGAAGTGGATGCAGCTTTGACCCGCCTTCAGGAAGTCACCGGAAAGACTTTCGGCAAAGGTCCGAATCCGCTCTTGGTTTCTGTGCGTTCCGGCGCAGCCGTTTCGATGCCCGGCATGATGGATACCGTGCTCAATCTCGGTCTCAATCCCGAAACTGTTGAAGCAATGATCGCCAAAACCGGCAACAAGCGTTTTGTGATGGACAGCTACCGTCGCTTCATTCAGATGTTCGGCAACGTTGTGATGGGCATGGAACATCACGATTTTGAACATGAATTGGAAACCGTCAAGGCCACCAAGGGCGTCAAGCTTGACACCGAACTTTCCGCCGAAGACCTTGAAGAAGTCATTACGCGCTACAAGAAGGTCATCAAAGCGCAGCTCGGTAAAGATTTCCCTGTTGATGCACACGAACAGCTCAAGATGGGCATCCAGGCCGTGTTCGGCTCCTGGAACAATCCCCGCGCCATCAAGTATCGTGAACTCAACGACATCCGTGGTCTCGCCGGCACTGCTGTGAACGTGCAGACGATGGTTTTCGGCAACAGCGGCAACAATTCCGCCACCGGCGTGGCTTTCTCCCGTGACCCCTCCACCGGCGACAACTCTTACTTCTACGGCGAATACCTCATTAACGCTCAGGGTGAAGACGTGGTGGCCGGTATCCGCACCCCGCAGGAAATCACCATCGCCGGTTCCCGTGAATGGGCAAAGCGTTCGGGCATTTCTGAAGAAGAGCGCGTGGCGAAGTATCCCTCCCTCGAAGAAGCCATGCCCGAAGTGTTCAAGCAGTTTGACGCCATCCGCGTAAAGCTTGAGCACCATAACAAGGATATGCAGGACATGGAGTTCACCATCGAAGATGGCAAACTCTACATGCTCCAGACCCGTAACGGCAAGCGCACCGCTGCCGCTGCCGTGCGTATCGCCACCGACCTCGTGAAAGAAGGTCTTATTGACGAACAGACAGCCGTGCTTCGTGTGGAGCCCCAGCAGCTTGATCAGCTCCTCCACCCTGTATTCAACGCTGTAGCTGAAAAGAACGCCAAGACAATTGCTACCGGCCTCCCTGCCTCTCCCGGCGTGGCAACCGGCAAGATCGTCTTCACCGCTGAAGATGCTGAAACATGGGCCAAGCTCGGCAAGAAAGTTATTCTCTGCCGTGCCGAAACATCTCCGGAAGACATCGCCGGCATGGTCTCAGCACAAGGCATCCTCACCGCTCGCGGCGGCATGACCTCCCACGCAGCAGTGGTGGCGCGTGGTATGGGTAAGTGCTGCGTAGCCGGTTGCGGCGATGCCATTATCGATGCCAAGGCCAAGACCATTAAGATTGGTGACATCACTCTCCGCGAAGGCGATTGGATCTCTCTTAACGGTTCTACCGGCAAGGTCTACGAAGGCCGCATCGAAACACGCGATCCCGAACTCACCGGACCTTTTGCTGAAATCATGGCACTCGCCGACAAATATCGCACCATGGGCGTTCGCACCAATGCCGATACGCCGCGCGATACACAAGTCGCCGTTCGCTTCGGCGCAGAAGGTATCGGCCTCTGCCGTACCGAGCATATGTTCTTCTCTGAAGACCGCATCATTGCTTTCCGTCGTATGATCCTCGTGGCCGAAAAGGTGAAGAAACTCAAAGAAGCTCTCGCCATGGCCGGCACCGATACTGAAAAAGCTGCCATCCAGGCTCAGCTTGATGCGCCGCTCGCACAGTATAACGCAGCACTCGACACACTTCTTCCCCTCCAGCGCGAAGACTTTGAAGGCATCTTCAAAGCTCTCGATGGTCGTGAATGCACGGTGCGTCTGCTCGATCCGCCCTTGCACGAATTCGTCCCGCACGATGAAGCAGGCCAGGCCGAGATGGCAAAGGTTATGGGCATCTCCGTGGCAGAAGTCAAGGTGCTGGTGGATGAACTCCACGAATTCAACCCGATGCTCGGTCACCGTGGGTGCCGCCTCGGCATCTCCTACCCCGAAGTAACGGAAATGCAGGTGCGCGCTATTTGCGAGGCCGCCGCCAATGTTCCGGGCGCACGTCCCGAAATCATGGTGCCGTTGGTCGGCAACGTCAAGGAACTGCTTTCGCAGAAGAAGATTATCGTCGACACCATTGCCGCTGTTGAGAAGGAAAAGGGTGTAAAACTCGAAGTGCTCATCGGCACCATGATCGAAGTGCCGCGCGCTGCACTCACCTCTGACGAAATCGCTAAGGAAGTAGACTTCTTCTCCTTCGGCACCAACGACCTCACGCAAACCACCTGCGCCTTCTCTCGTGACGATGCGGGCAAGTTCTTGCGCGACTACGTCTCCAAGGGCTTCTATGAATACGATCCGTTCATCGTGCTCGATCAGGCCGGTGTTGGCAAACTGATGAAGTTCGCCGTTGCTCAGGCTAAGGATGTCAATGCAGATATCCGTTTGGGCATCTGCGGTGAGCATGGTGGTGAACCGCGTTCGGTGGAATTCGCCAATACCATCGGCCTTACCTACGTTTCCTGCTCGCCTTACCGCGTACCGATCGCTCGCCTTGCAGCAGCACAAGCCGCCATCAAGGCCAGCAGAAAGTAAGAATTCGCCAGAATTTACCTGTTCACGCTTTGCTGGTTGCTTAAGTTTAACCGCACATGCAAACACTTAAACTTAAGAGACATCCGGCATCCACAAATGAACTGACATTCAGGTAAGTCATTCTTATTCAATGCAACGCCCCCAGTTTTAAGCTTGGGGGCGTTGTTTATTTTAAAATGAACAACGTTCGATCCATCCAAATAAAGTAAACACGTTTAGAAAGCCATTAACGCGATGCCGTCCATTCATATTTGAGTTATTTAGCTCATATGCAAATATTCTCTTCTGGAGTATATGCTGGTGTATCAGAAGCAAATCGGCAGAATATAGTCATACAAACGACATTTAACTCCGCTTCCCATTCTATGACAATTATATTAAAACACACTAAATACCTATACTAAATTACTGAAATTATATAAGCTCCCGCCCTAACAACGCTTGAAACAATGGAGAACTTCTACATTTAGTTACACCTCAACCCATGCTTAATTTGTTCATTTTCACACATATGACTAAATTAACATTGACAAATGACAACAATCACCATATAATGAGAAGCGACCATAAGATAAGGAATCACTATGCGCAAATACAATTATGAGGAAATATATACTCGACTACTATCTCCGGAAATCGTCGCTTTGTTAACCCAAATCCATGAGCACAAAGGCGAGCATACAAAAGTGCGGGAAGATGAACTGACCCATCTGATTGAGATTGCCCGGATTCAGAGTACCGAGGCATCCAACCGAATCGAGGGCATTTACACTTCCGACGAGCGTTTGCAGAAGATTGTCAAGGACAAGACCACACCCCGTAACCGCAGCGAAAAAGAAATTGCCGGTTATCGCGATGTGCTGGCTACGATTCACGAAAGCTATGAATACATCCCTGTGAAGCCCGGCATGATCCTTCAACTCCATCGGAATTTGTACAAATTCAGCGGCATGAGCATTGGAGGTAATTACAAAACCTCCGACAATGTCATTGAGGAAGAAGACTCCCTAGGCAACAAGCATGTCCGCTTTCAGCCGGTAGCAGCATGGGAAGCTCCCGAGGCAATGGAACAACTGTGCCAGGCCTACAACGATCTTTGCAATAATGGGCAGTATGACCCTTTGCTGATGATCCCGGTGTTTATCCTGGATTTCCTTTGCATTCACCCCTTTAACGATGGAAATGGTCGTATGAGCCGTCTGCTGACCCTGCTTCTGTTGTACCGTGCCGGATGCAATGTGGGCAAATACATCAGTATTGAAAAGCTGATTGAGCGCACCAAGGGAGCATATTACGATGATCTGCAGGAAAGCTCCACAAACTGGCACGAGGAAGAAAATAACTACATTCCTTTCGTAACCTATCAGCTGGGTGTCATTCTGGCAGCCTACCGGGAATTTTCTGACCGTGTCAAAATCGTGGGTGAGAACACGCGCAAGCCCAACCGTGTCCGGGATATTATCCATGGTCACCTCGGCAAAATCACCAAGGCAGAAATCATGCAGCAGTGCCCGGATGTGAGCCAAACTACCATCCAGCGGGCGTTGAATGACCTAGTCAAGAGCGGTGAAATCATCAAGATCGGCGGAGGCCGCTACACTTCTTACACTTGGAATAGGGACGATTGATTGATATGATTACGGGCGAACTGAAAAACAGAATTGACAGCTTGTGGGACATTTTTGCCGCAGGCGGCTTGGTAAACCCTCTGGACGCGATTGAGCAGATCACCTATCTGATGTTTATCCATGATCTGGATACCACCGACAACCTCCGTGCCAAGGAGTGCGCCATGCTGGGCTTGCCCTTCAAGAGCATCTTTGCAGACGAGGTCATGGTGGGTGATCGAAAAATCGACGGCAAACAACTGAAATGGTCCGTTTTTCATGATTTTGACGCAGGCAGAATGTACGCCGTCATGCAGGAATGGGTGTTTCCCTTTATCAAGAACCTAGGTGGTGGCAAGGACAGTGCTTACTCCAAGTACATGGGCGATGCCATCTTCAAGCTGCCCACTCCGCTGCTGCTGAGTAAGGTGGTAGACTGCCTGGATCAGATCTATGACCAGATGGAGAAGGTGAAGGACAGCGATATCCGCGGCGATGTCTATGAATATCTGCTTTCCAAGATCGCCCAGTCCGGTCTGAACGGCCAGTTCCGTACGCCCCGGCACATTATCAAGATGATGGTGGAGCTGATGCAGCCGAAGCCCGATTTTACCATCTGCGACCCGGCCTGCGGTACTGCGGGCTTCCTGGTGGCATCGGAGGAATATCTGATGGCCAACCATAAGAAGGAGATTTTCTTCGACCGGGTGAAGAAGGATCACTTCCTGAACCATATGTTCTTTGGCTACGATATGGACCGGACCATGCTGCGCATCGGTGCCATGAATATGATGACCCACGGTGTGGACTGCCCCTTCATTGAGTACCGGGATAGCCTGTCCGATCAGAACCCGGACAAGGAAAAGTTTGATCTGATCCTGGCCAATCCTCCCTTCAAGGGCAGTCTGGATGCGGATACTGTGTCCGCTGACCTCTTAAAGGTCTGTAAAACCAAGAAGACGGAGCTGCTGTTCCTGGCCCTGTTCCTGCGGATGCTGAAAGTAGGCGGCCGGTGTGCCTGCATCGTTCCCGACGGTGTGCTGTTTGGTTCTTCAACTGCTCACAAGGCCATCCGGAAGGAACTGGTGGAGGGCAACCGGTTGGAGGCTGTGATCTCCATGCCCAGCGGTGTGTTCAAGCCCTACGCAGGTGTGTCCACCGGTATTTTGATCTTCACCAAGACCGGCCACGGCGGCACGGACAAGGTCTGGTTCTATGATATGACCGCCGACGGCTTCTCCCTGGACGATAAGCGCATCGAGGTCAAAGACAACGATATCCCTGACATTATCAGCCGGTTCCGCAATCTGGACGCGGAAGCGGAGCGTCAGCGTACCGAAAAATCCTTCTTTGTCCCCAAGGCCGAGATCATGGAAAATGGCTATGATCTGTCCATCAACAAGTATAAGAAGACCGAGTATGTGGCCGTGGAGTATCCCTCTACCGCTGAGATTCTGGCTGACCTGCATGAATTGGAGATGCGGATTACGGCAGGACTGGCAGAATTGGAGGGGATGCTGTGATGGCTAGACTTGATAAAATTTGCTCTTTGAATATGGGACAATCTCCGGATTCATCATCCTACAATGAAAATGGCAACGGAATGCCATTCTTCCAAGGAAATGCAGATTTCGGAAAGATTCATCCTAGAGTGAGAGTATGGTGTTCTGCCCCTACCAAGATTGCACACACAGGAGATGTGTTGATTTCGGTTAGAGCACCTATTGGGGCATTAAATATTGCTGACAGAGAATGCTGCATTGGGCGTGGTTTAGCAGCACTAACTGTGAATGAAGAACTATGCAACAAAGACTATCTTTGGTATGCAATTACAAGTAAAGTTGATGAACTGAATAGTAAAGGAACAGGCAGTACATTCAAGGCTATAAGTAAGAACGTATTGGCTGAAACGGAAATACCATTGCCTGATTTGAATGAACAGAAGATTGTGGCAAAGCGACTGTCAAAAATTGATGAACTGATTGCCATGCGGAAAGAGCAGCTTACAAAGCTGGATCAGTTGGTCAAATCCCGATTTATCGAACTGTTTGGCGACTCCGTCACTAATTCAATGGGTTGGGTTACTGACACGGTTATAGGTGTTTGTGATGATATATACGGAGGTGGTACGCCCTCCAAATCTCATCCGGAGTATTACGAAAACGGTGACATTCCATGGGTGTCATCAAAAGACATGAAGACAGATGTCCTATATGATAGTCAAATCAAAATCAACCAGTTAGGTGTTGACAATAGCACTGCAAAAATGGTTCCTATCAATTCTGTGATTATGGTTATCAGAAGCGGTATTTTGAAGCACACATTGCCTGTTGCTGTTAATGCCGTGCCGATTACGGTTAATCAAGACTTGAAAGTATTTATTCCGAGCAATAGAATTTTGTCAATTTTTCTAATGCATCAATTTAAGATGCTTGAAAAGGACATTTTAAGTGGCGTTAGAGCTGTAACCGCCGATAACATTGAGTTCGATTCGTTAAAGAAACGAGAAATAATTGTTCCGCCAATGGAACTACAAGAACGATTTGCAGCCTTCGTCAAACAGACCGACAAATCAAAATTGGTAATCCAGCAGAGCCTCAATAAACTGGAGTTGCTGAACAAATCCTTGATGCAGGAATACTTTGGATAGGAGGACAATATGAGCTATACTACAGAGATTATGACGGAAGAAAAACTGATTCAGCTTTTCTCTCTTGAAGAAGATCATTTTACTGATTTCAAAGCTAAAGATATTACCGGAAAAAAGTTTAGTAAAATCATTTCCGCATTCGCAAATGCAAGTGGTGGTGATATTTATCTTGGTATTCGAGAAGAAAATGTAACAAAGATTAAACATTGGGAAGGGTTTACTTGTATAGAAGATGTGAATCCTTATATTCAAGTGATTGAATCACTGCCTACTGTAGAAAGTTACTATGATCTTGAGTTTCTACAGCATCCCACACTGAATACGTATGTATTAAAAATGTGTGTATTCAAGACGCAATCTATAGTAAAAGCAACAGATGACAAGGTTTTTGTCAGAAAAGGAGCGCAAAGTCTTCCTGTTGATACTCCAGAAAAAATGCGGAGACTTGAACTTGATAAGGGAATAACTTCGTTTGAGAATGAACCTGTCGGAGAATCTGAAATCACAGATGCTACAGAATCGGATGTGTATGAACGTTTCTCTAGGGCGATTATTCCAGAGGTTGAGCCTGTCAAATGGTTAAGGAAGCAAAGATTAATTAACGGTGATAAACTGACTGTTGCAGGAGAACTGCTTTTCTCGGATGAGCCGCAAATATGTTTGCCGAAACGTTCCTCTATTAAGATATTTAGATATAGGACATCTGGAGCCGCTGACAGGGACATGCTGGCAGGGCAACCCGTTACTATTGAGGGATGCGCATATGATGCGATATATTTGGCGGTAGCTACGACAAAAGAAATTATCGAGTCAATAAGAAAGCTCGGTACGGGATTTGAGAATATTGGATACCCAGAAGAAACACTCCACGAAATCATTACCAACGCCGTTTTACATCGTGATTACAGTATCCCCACCGATATACAAATTCGGATTTTTGATAACCGAGTTGAAGTAGAAAGCCCGGGTAAATTGCCTGGACATGTAACTGTGGAAAACATATTAAATGCACAGGCTGCAAGAAATCCCAAAATTGTCCGCCTAATTAACAAGTTCCCTGATGCACCGAATAAGGATGTAGGTGAAGGTCTTAACACTGCGTTTGATGCAATGAATAAGTTGCGGTTAAAATATCCTGAAATTGTTGAATGTGAAAATTCTGTTTTAGTGATAATTCGGCATGAAAGGCTTGCTTCTCCTGAGGATATGGTCAGAGAATACTTAGAAACTCATGATGAAATTACTAATAGCCAGGGAAGAGAACTAACAGGTATTAAGTCAGAAAACTCTATGAAGCGTGTTTTTTGGAAATTACGCGATCAAGGGATAATCGAGATGATTCCTGGACGAGCATTGTGTAAATCTGCTTGGCGGAAAAAATAAAGGAGTGAGACATATGTCCAACTTCAAATTCTTTCTCTCCGCCCCATCCTTTGCCCCCTTCGCAGAGGTAGCTATTTCGGCGGAGAAAATCTTACATATTGACCCGGCTGCGTGTATTCTCAACTGCCGCCGTGCCATGGAGTTTGCTGTGAAGTGGATGTATTCCGTGGACAAGGAACTGGAAATGCCTTATCAGGACAATCTCCAGAGCCTGATGGGCAGAGAGGAATTCCGCTCCATCGTAGGGCCCGACATCTGGCGACGGATGGACTATATCCGCACCAAGGGAAACAATGTGGCACACAATTCCGGGAAGGCATCCAAGGCGGCGGCTATGCTGTGTCTGGAGAATCTGCATATCTTCCTGGACTTTGTTGCCTACTGCTATGCGGACGAATATGAGGAAACTAAGTTTGATGCGGCGAATATACCCTCTCCGCCGCCGTTGGCGGCGCCTCTGCCAAAGGGAGAGGCAAGCTTGACTCCCCCTCTGGGGGAACTGTCACCGAAGGTGACTGAGAGGGCATTGGCTGAACTGATCGAGGAAAACAAGGCACTGAAGGAGCAGCTCACTGCCCGCCGTGCCGAGCAACAGCAGACCTATGTACCCAAGCCCCTGGACATTTCCGAATATGAGACCCGAAAGCACTATATTGATGTGATGCTGGAGGATGCCGGCTGGACGGAAGGCAAGGACTGGATCAACGAAGTGGAGTTGCCCGGTATGCCCAACAAGAGCGAGGAGGGCTTTGCGGACTATGTACTCTACGATGAAGCCCACAAGCCTCTGGCGGTCATCGAGGCTAAGCGTACCTGCGTGGATGTGTCCAAAGGCCGTCAGCAGGCGGAGCTTTATGCAGATATTTTGGAAAAGCAATACGGTCGCCGCCCGGCCATCTTCCTGACCAACGGTTTTGAGACGCGCATCAGTGACGGCCAATATCCCGAACGCAAGTGTGCCACCATCTACTCCAAGCGGGACTTAAGCAAGATGTTCAACCTGCGCACCATGCGGACTTCCTTGAAAAATGTCATGGTGAAGAAAAACATCGCAGGCAGATACTACCAGGAAGGTGCAATCAAGGCCGTCTGCGATGCCTTTGATAAGAAGAACCGCCGGAAAGCTCTGCTGGTCATGGCCACCGGTTCCGGTAAGACCAGAACGGTCATCGCACTGTGCGATGTATTGCTGCAGCATGGCTGGGTGAAGAATATCCTGTTCCTGGCTGACCGGAACTCCCTGGTCACCCAGGCAAAGCGCAGCTTTGTGAATCTGCTGCCGGATTTGTCCGTGACCAATCTCTGCGAGGAGAAGGACAACTACATCGCCCACTGTGTTTTCTCCACGTATCAGACCATGATGAATTGCATCGACAACGTGAAGGATGAGCAGGGTAAGCTGTTTACCTGCGGTCATTTCGACTTAGTGATCTGTGACGAAGCCCACCGCTCCATCTACAACAAGTACCGGGATATTTTCAACTACTTTGATGCACCTTTGGTTGGTTTGACGGCCACCCCAAAGAACGAAATCGATAAGAACACCTATGAGGTCTTTGAACTGGAAAACGGTGTGCCGACCTACGGCTATGAGTTGGCGCAAGCAGTCAAGGACGGATATCTGGTGGACTTCATGTCCGTGGAGACCAAGTTGAAATTCATGGATTCCGGTATCACTTATGAGGATTTACCGGAAGAGGAACGGGAAGAATACGAAAACACGTTCACCAACGAAAACGGTGAACTGCCGGAGAGAATCGTATCTTCTGCGCTGAATGAATGGGTATTCAATGAGGATACCATTCGTCAGATGCTCCATGTGCTGATGACTGAGGGCATCAAGATTGACTACGGCCAGAAGCTGGGCAAGACCATTATCTTTGCCAAGAATCATGCCCATGCGGAGAAAATCTGCGAGATCTTCAACAAGGAATATCCTCATCTGCCCGGATTTGCCAAGGTGATTGACAACAAGATCAACTATGCACAGAGCTTGATTGATGAGTTCTCCGATCCCAAGAAGTTGCCGCAGATCGCTATTTCCGTGGACATGCTGGACACCGGCATCGATGTGCCGGAGTGCTTAAATCTGGTCTTCTTCAAGAAGGTTATGAGTAAAGCAAAATTCTGGCAGATGATCGGTCGCGGCACTCGCCTGTGCCCCGGTTTGCGGAATGGCGCGGATAAGGACAAGTTCTATATCTTTGACTTCTGCGGAAACTTTGAATTCTTCCGTATGGGAGGAAACGGTAAGTCAGCTACGCAAATTGCGTTGCAAGGCACAATCTTCAGCCTCAAGGCACAGATCGCCTATAAGCTGCAGGACATCGCCTATCAAACACCGGAGTTGATCGCGTTCCGCAAGACCTTGGTGGATGACATGGTCCGCAAGGTGCAGGAATTGAACAAGGAGCACTTTGCGGTTCGCCAGCACCTTAAGTTTGTGGAACTATATTCCAACCCGGATAACTATACTGCGCTGACCTATGAGAACACATTGCAGATGCGGGATGAACTGGCGCCCCTGATTACACCGGATGCAGATGATGCCAAGGCGGTACGTTTTGATGCGCTGATGTATGGCATCGAACTGGCTTATCTTATGGGCAAGAAGTATGCCAAGGCAAGAAGTGACCTTTTTAAGAAGGTCAGCAGCATTGCTTCCGTGGCTAACATCCCGGAGATTATGGTGCAGAGTGAATTGATCAACAAGATCCTGCACACGGACTATTTGAAGAATGCAGGTATCAATGAGTTTGAACATATCCGTGAGAACCTGCGTGACCTCATCAAGTACATTCCCATCAATAAGGTGACCTATACCACCAACTTTTCCGATGAGATTCTAACCATGGAATGGAACGAGTCCGAACTGGAAAATGACGATCTGGAAAACTACAAGATGAAGGCGGAGTTCTACATTCGTCAAAACCAGGACAATACGGTCATCGCCAAGCTGAAGACCAACCAGCCGCTGACATCTGCAGATGTGAAGATGCTGGAGGAAATTCTTTGGAGCGAACTGGGCACCAAGCAGGACTATGAAAACGAGTACGGCAGTAAGCCGTTGGGCGAGTTCGTCCGTGAAATCGTTGGCCTTGATATGATGGCTGCCAAGGAAGCCTTTGCGGAGTTCCTGAATGATACATCCTTAAACAGCAACCAGATTTACTTTGTGAACCAAATAGTTGAATACATTGTTCACAACGGTCTAATGAAAGATCTGTCCGTCTTGCAGGAGGCGCCCTTTACAGACAACGGCAGCATCGTGGAAATTTTTACTGACTTATCCCTCTGGCACAGAATCAAACAGATTATCGATTTAGTCAATACGAATGCCTCTGCGGCATGAGCTTCTCTTTGCGCACAACTCCCAGTGCAGCTAATCTTGCACACATAATGCTGAGCGATCGCACATAATAAGGGCTAATCCAACCAAAACAGCACGGAAGAAATAACATTCAAAGGATTCTGAATTAAGTCATGAGAATTTCAACACTTTCAATATGACAATAACACGAGCACAACATAACGATAAATGACAGAAGCCGAGACCTACTCTTGAAACAATTGCCGATGTACTCTCCATATTCCAAAGACTTCTAACTTAAATCTTTGAAATAACGACTTAACGTCTTTCGCTGTCGTATCACGATGTAATCTATCCAGCGTAAAAATGTTTTCCAATCTTAACCTATTAACGATAAAAGATTTATATTACCACCGTTACTACATCTGCCAGATATACGTGTGCGGCTGCACATTGACGAAGCGCGAAGTCATGTGACTTCGCGCTTCGTTTTCATCATATCGTTCTACATCCTTTCTTTACATACTATCACCTATTAACGACATATCGTAATCCCGTTATGACAATCTCATTGCATTAGCATTCACGGCTTCTTCTGATATTTAAGTCGTAAGGAACAGAAAAGCATCAAAACATTTTCCCTTTCAAAGCATGAAAAATTGCGAATACCATGAAAAATATGCTATTCTATAAGTGCTATTCACTTTTAAGGAGTTTCTATGCCCAATCTTTTCAAACGTTTGCTCGGTGCGCTCTCTTGTGACATTGGTATTGACCTTGGCACGGCAAATACGCTTGTTTTCATCAAAGGTCAGGGTGTTGTGTTGCGCGAACCTTCTGTTGTAGCAATGCAACGTGGGACAAAAACCATCGTAGCTGTTGGCGCAGAAGCAAAGAGTATGTTGGGACGCACCCCCGGAAACATTATTGCAGTTCGCCCTATGAAATCCGGGGTAATTGCAGATTTTGACATCACTGAAGCGATGATTCGCTACTTCATCCGCAAAGCGCGTGGCCATAAAATGATTCAACTTTTGCGTCCGCGTGTCGTAATCGCAACGCCCTCCGAGATCAATGAGGTGGAACGTCGCGCCATCCGTGAAGCGGCAACACATGCCGGAGCACGCGATGTAACGCTTATTGAAGAACCAATGGCTGCGGCAATTGGCGTCGGGATGCCTGTTGATGCCCCGGCAGGAAACTTGATTGTTGATATCGGAGGCGGCACCTGTGAAGTCGCGCTCATTTCACTGTCCGGTATCGCAGAAGCCAAGAGCGTTCGTATCGGTGGCGATACAATGGACGAATGCATTATGAACTATATGCGCCGCGTCTACAATCTTTTGATTGGTGAACGTATGGCAGAAGACATCAAAGTTTCGATCGGCTCTGCCTATCCTCTGGAAGAAGAAATGAGCATGGAGGTGCGTGGTCGCGACTTGGTAGCAGGTTTGCCAAAGACATTACTTGTCGGCTCCGAAGAAATTCGAGAGGCTCTTAAAGACCCGGTTACGGCAATTGTAGATGCCGTGCGCCAAGTGCTAAACGATGCAAAACCGGAATTGGCAAGTGACCTTGTTGATCGTGGCATTGTTCTCTCTGGCGGCTCCTCATTGTTGCGCGGTCTTGATCGCTTAATCTCAGCTCAAACCGGGCTCCCGGTTACCGTAGCAGATGATCCGCTGTCAGGCGTTGCGAATGGCACCGGAAAAGTCTTAGATGGACTTGATTTCTATAAATCGCGCAGTTTCCAATAAACCCTCCTGAACTCCACGAATCTCGATTCGTAATTGCGAAGGAGGAGTGATTGCAAGTCAACTCCGTTTAAGATTTTATTTCAATCGGATACCGTTTGATTTGTGATGCACTTCCGCGCAATTTTTGATTCAAAACGCTATGCGCCGTCGCGTAATCATCACTTTTGTCACACTCTGCGCGTCTGTGATTTTCCTTTTTTGCAACAGTGCCATCCGGGGCTTTTGCTCCGAAATGACGTATCCTTTTCAGAGGATGCTTTCAAAGGCCTCCTTTCAAATACGTTCCCGTTTCGCTGCTGCATGGCGTGGCCTTTGTGATGGACCGACCCGAGACAATTACGCGATTGAAGTTGAGCGTTTACGCGTAATGCTTCAAGATTCA
Source organism: Kiritimatiellia bacterium (assembly GCA_017531445.1). Lineage (GTDB taxonomy): Bacteria > Verrucomicrobiota > Kiritimatiellia > RFP12 > DVOR01 > Spyradenecus. The sequence goes on from JAFXKZ010000002.1 coordinate 457,210, forward strand.
GATTTAATTGCACAGGAGAATCGCGTTTTACGTCAAACACTCGCTTGGCAGGAACGCATACCTTATAAGGTAGTCGCAGCACCCATCTTTTCCTATGGCGGCGGACTTGGTGTGTGGCCCCGTTTGCAACTTGCCGCCGGTTCGGCAAATGGAATCGCACCAGGCAATATCGTTCTCGTCCCCGATGGTCTGGTTGGTCGGATTGCCGACAGTGTGACCTTGCATACATCTGAAGTCATCCTTCTTTCCGATCCTGCCAGTCGTGTTGCAGCAGAAGTCCCAGGTGGAGTAAAAGGAATTGTACAGGGGGCACAAGGAATTGATTATGCCGAGCATGAAGAAGAATCGCTCCTTTACGTTTCTCACCCCTTGGTAATGCGCTTTGTCGCGAAAAATGCAGCACTCTCTCCGGGACAAGAACTCTACACAGAAGGAAGCGGCGGACTTTTTATCCGTGGCATCAAAATCGGAACGATCATTGAGCGGAAAAACAACACCGCTGACCTTCTCTCTGAAATCCTAGTTGAACCGACGGTTGACCCGGCCTTACTCAATACGGTTTTCATCCTGACCATACAAGCACCCAACCAAGCACCTGACAAGGAGCGTACCACCGATGCGCACTGAACATTTATGGGGCAGCTTGTGGTTCTTCCTCTTTCCCATATTTCTGGTAGCCGTCAGCCAAACCTTTTTACCCCACACGCCTCCGCTCCAACTCCTCATCTTGCCAGTCTGGGCTGTGTATTGGATGCTTTCACGCCCCTTAAAGCAGGGCTTCTGGATTAGCGGGTGGCACGCATTACTCTGTGAAGTGTATTGGTCTCTACCGTCTGGGGCCTGTATTACGTTTTTCCTTTTGATTTGGTGGCTTATTCGCTCTTACCGCGAACTTCTTCCCACGCGTCCAAATCCTTATCACGGATTGCTCTGCGGAGTCATATTACTTCCGGCATTACGCAGTTGGATTTGGCTCTACGCGCTTCTCTGGCCTACGCTCGAAGATGCAGGGCCCCTTTACCCATCTTTGGTTGAAATTATCACCATTCCTGCTGCCGGAGCACTTGGCGGAAGCGCAATTTTCGCTTTGGCAGCGAAGACAGAATTCCTGATCTTTAAGCCAAACCCAAAAGAACTTCGTGCCGATGCTCGTTGAAGACTTTTCTCCGCAACAACCCATCCAAGCGTGGCGTCTGCTTCTCCTTGCCGCGTTGTTCTCAATAGGTACGGGAATACTTTTGTGGCGTCTGTGGAATGTTCAGGTACTTGACAGTCCCCGCTACGGAGCTGCACAATCCGAACAAAGTTTCCGTTATGTTGAGATTCCAGGATTGCGCGGTCGTATTCTTGACCGACATGGGAACATTCTCGCAGATAACCGTCCGGCGTATTCCGTTGTGTTGTATTGTGAAGAACTTCGTTCCGCCGGTCGCTATACGACGTTGGCTGCAGATGCGCTTATTGACCAACTCGCCCTCAGGCTTGGGCTTCCACGCACCATCTCACAAAAGCAAGTCGCCCACCACATTCATACCAGTCTTCCCATGCCACTCGTGATTTGGGAAGACGTAGACTATCGTACGATCGCCTACCTTTCCGAATGGTCCGAAGAATTGCCAGGCGTTGCCGTCCTGCCGCGTCCCAAACGGATTTATCCGAATGGTGCCCTTGCCGCGCATGTCATCGGCTATGTGGGTGCTCCGGGGAAACAAAGCCAACACCTCACCAGAAATGGAAGACGGTGGAACTATCGGCTCCCGGAATTGCGAGGACGCGCCGGGCTTGAAGCCCGTTACGATAACATCCTTGCAGGGAAAAGCGGCGAGGAAAATCTTCGCGTTGATTCCCGAGGATACACCCGGGAGCGATGGGTTTGCGAAGAAGCCATCCCCGGCCGTGACCTGTACACAACCCTCGACCTCCGCCTGCAACGTGTAGCAGAAGCCGCGCTCGCTGAACGCCCCGGAGCAGCAATTGCACTCAACCCCCGCAATGGAGATTTACTGGTTCTTGCTTCGGCTCCGGACTATGACCTTAACAGTATGGTGCCGCCCAATGCAGGCCCCACTCTCGCTCGCCTCAATGCCGCACCCGGTCTGCCATTCATTAACCGTGCAATTCAAGCGCAATATGCTCCCGGCTCCGTTTTCAAGCCATTCGTTGCCATTGCCGCACAAGCACACAATTTCATTCCTGAAACACTTTACGAATGCACTGGCATCTACACCGATTACAATTGCCGTTTACGATGCGCTCAACGTTATGGACATGGTGAACTTGATCTCCGCCAGGCCATCATGCGTTCTTGCAATCCATACTTCTGCACGATGGGAGCACTTATCGGAATTGAAGCCATTACAGAGATCTCCCGGCAAGTTGGCTTCGGAGAGGTTACAGGCATTGACCTCCCTGCGGAAGCCGATGGGTTTATTCCCTCCCCCGAATGGAAGCTGCGTCGTCATAAAACCAAGTGGAATCCTGTCGATACTGCGCAATGTGCAATCGGACAAGGTGCCATAACCACAACTCCGCTCCAGGTAGCCGTTGCCACGAGTGCTATCGCAATGCGTGGCAAATACTACAAACCCCGACTCGTAGCCAATGGCAACACTCAAGGTGAACATTTGCGCACCCTCCCATGGAAACGGGAACACATTGAAACCGTTGTTGAGGGAATGGAAATGACTGTTCGTGCCGGAACCGGACAAACGATGCAAGTTGATGGCATCCGTGTTGCTGGAAAAACCGGCACGGCTGAATATATGGATCGTGGCGTCCGAAGAAAACATGTATGGTGCACAGCCTTCGCGCCAGCAGAGAATCCAGAAATCGTTGTCTGCGTAATGCTCGACAATGGTGTCGGGGGCGGACGTGATGCCGGACCTGTTGTACAAAAGATTCTGGCTGATTACTTCAAAACAAGTGCGACGATCATCAATGCTGATGATGAAACACTCAGCGATTAACGCGTGCTCCTTTTCAAATAATCACACACTTCCCTCTTTCATCATGTGATGAAAGCATCGTAGAATCGTTTCTTTCATCCCAATGCGTGTATAGTGTCAAAATTAAACATCACTGTGAATCCAAAAGAATATATTCTTTATCGGCGAACGCTGGGAACACACGAAGAGCAAAAGGTGTGCTCATATTCCTGGATTCTGCGATGTTTCATCCTGCTTTTCGTTTAGAAGAAAGTGGAACATCTTCTTCACTTATCTGGCGTTTGTCGATCAATCCAGAACGAGCAAGGCAAAAGTCTTATTGATCTATATCAGGGTCAAGCTCTGTAAAAAGCATTGCATTCTTCTACAGATATCACGCGAATGTTATCTCTGTCAGAAACTAAAAAGACTGCGGACTCCACGTTTATGGAGTCCGCAGTCAAACGAAGCAAGAACCACTTAGCTCAACTTCTTTTTACCTTCAAAGTGAGCTTCAATCTCTTCAAGGGTGCGGCCCTTGGTCTCCGGCAGGAAGAAGACTGCGGTAATCCAGTAGATTACGGTGCAACCTGCGCAGAAGAAGAAGATTGTTGAATATCCCCAGTTCGCCACAACAGGCAGGAACGTTCCGGCGATAACCGTGGAAACGCCCTGGTTGATGAGAAGGGCGACAGACATACCGACGGCACGAATGCGATTGGGCATAAGCTCCGAGAGTGCCAACCACACGCAGACACCGGGACCGACAGCATACGTCGCGATGAAGAGCGCGAAGAAGAAGGTCACAAGCCAACCGTTCGTTGCGCCGGGAAGCGGACCGACCTCAAAGCTTTCAAGCTTGAAGGTCTTAACCTTGTCGCCTTCGGTCTGTTGCGCAATTTTCACGGTGAGGTCGTTCTTCCATGCTTCAGCCTGCTTTTTCACTTCAGCAGCATACGCATTTGCGGCGTCTATATCAGCCTTTGTAGGAATAGCACCGGCGAATGCGGGCTTCTCGGCGGTGGGAGCAAACGGCTTGACAACCACATTCTTAATGCCAATACCACCATCGTGCGAGTAGACGATCTTCACCTGCGCGCCAGCTTCCGGCACGTCATAACCGGTCAGAGCTTTAAGCGTCATCGGTTCGAGCACGGCATAAAAATCATAAGCATTGTCAAGCATCTTACCGGTTTCCACCCCGGCTTTGACTTCAGGCTCTGAAACAACCTTGGCAAGTGTAGGAAGAACAGGTGCCAACTTGTCGGTGGCATCTGTCATCTTGCGTTCAGAGTTCCAGAAAAGGAAGGCCACGCCGAGAAGACCAAGAATGATACCGGAAGTACCGATTGCCAGAAGCATCTTACGGCCGAGACGATCCACCAACAACATCGCAACAAGTGTCATTCCAACGTTGAGGAACTTCACCACGAGGTCGCCCATATTGGCAATTGCACCATCAAGGCCTGCCTGACGAAGCACGTCCACAATGTAGGCAAGCACAGAGTTGATACCCGTTGCCTGATTGCAAGCGAGAATCACCACGGCAAGCACGAAGGGAATGATATACTTCTTCTGGAAGAGAGAATCTTTGGGCTTGTCGATTGACGTTGTCTCTTCAGCAGGCTCTTCAGCTTTGCTCATCTCATCGAGTTCAACCTTTGCCTGTTCCGGACCGCGTGAACGGGTAAGTGCGGCAAGTGCGGCTTCCTGATTGCCTTTCTTATAGAGCCAACGCGCAGATTCTGCGATGAACAGTGCGCCGACAGAGAAAATGACACCCGGAATTGCACACACCCAGAAGATTGCTTTCCAAGCAAACTCCATCGCGGCAAAGACATTACCGCCGGCGGCCTTGACGCCATCAACGTAGGAGGCACATGCCAAGCCAACCAGTGCGGCGAAAAGCAAGCCGATGGTCAACATGAATTGGAACATACCCGTACCAAAACCACGCTTATCGGAAGGAAGGCATTCTGCGAGGTAGAGCGGCACCACCACACCGATCAATCCTCCGGCAACGCCTTGAAGAATGCGCCCGAGAAGCAACCAGGTGATTCCGGTGGGGATACAAATGACCGGCACAGAAAGCACAAAGCAAATACCGGAAACGATCATCAACTTTTTACGTCCCATCCACTCTGCCAACGATCCGGCGAAGAGCGAGGAGAGCACGGAACCGAGCAATACCGCAGCCACCACAGAGGAAAGCTCACCGGCAGTGTAGCTGGTCGTAGCTTGAAGATAGGGAAGTGCGCCGGCAATCACGCCGACGTCAATACCATAAAGCAAACCACCGAGACCTGCAATAAAGAGAAGGTATTTATTGTAAAGGGAAGGCATAAATGACTCCTTTTAGGGTTAACAAAAGAGATGCGCCGCGGCAGAAGCTGCGGCGCACCCTCATCAATCAGCACTCGGGAAGCGAGGCGGCAGCAGCGGACTGACCGAGACGGCGCACCTGCTCATCGGGCATAAAGATGTCGATATTGTATTCCGGGAACTCTTCGGTGAGCACCTTCTTGGCGGTGGCGAGAATCAAATCGCCGCCCTTTCCGGAAGAGACGCGCCCCAAGAGCATCAACGAAGTGTAATCATAGAACTCTGCATACCAAGGCAAGGTGTAACCGAGATAGATACCGATAGCTTCATAGATCTTAACTGCGGTCGGATCATCTGCTTCCATTGCTTTCTGCACTTCCTTCAGGCGCAAGGGGAGCGTTTCTTCCTTGAAGGGAAACCCTGCTGCAAGACCCAGCTTATTGACAGCCTGCTGCGAGAAGTAGAGCGCGCCGACACCCGCATCACCAGACCAGGGGTCAACGGCGGCATCGCAATTCAAATCCACCGGTGCGAATGCAAGCTCGGAGATGCGGCCTGTCAACACACCCTTTTCAGAGTTGTCGATGTAACCAACCGCTTCAGAGGTGCCCATGGCCAGACCGATAATGCCCTTCTTGCCCAGTGCGAGGCGGCCGACAAGCGCAGAGACGTCACCGTCATTAGCCACTTCCATCGGCACACCGTAATCAGCCTTGAGACGCTTGAAGAGCAGCTGCGCCTGACGATACTGGTCAGGATCCTTGATTCCCTTGATCAAACCGGCGTGACGGAGTTCATTATCCACGATAACGCCCGCAGACGATCCGCCGATCGCGTCCACCTTGCCGCCGGGAAGATGCGAAATTGTTTCTTCAAAGCCGGCCTTGATGTGATCGTAGTGATACGCGGCATCTGTCGCATTGTAGGGATCCCACGGCACTTCTTTCTGCCAAACGCTCTCGCCGTTCACCATCGCGGTGAGCTTGAAATCAGAACCGCCAAGGTCAAAACCGATACGATTGCCATTCATATTGCCACCGAGAGAGATCGCAAGGTCGTGCCCGGCGGGGATTTCTGCAGCCGGCATCGCCACCACTTCAATCGGGCGGGCATAAACGGTCTTGAAGAAGCCGTAATCAAAAGAACGTTCACCTGCTTCGGTGTAGTCAGCCTTGATCTTCTCAACAACAGCTTCCGGAGCATCAATCATAATTTTGTAGCCACCGGCCGACCAGAGCATGAACTTGACCAAGCGTTCCACGAATTTCGGGAAGCCTTTGCATTCCAATGCGGCCTTGGGGTAAGGCAATTCATAGCGATTGACTGCGCCGTTGTCGCGTTCAATCGCGATAACAATCAGTCCGGCTTCAGGATCTGCCTTCGCGGCTTCACGAATCTTGCGAAGCTTGAGGAATGCCGGTTTGAAGCCCGGATCAAAGGGAGGGGTGAACTTGAGATTGCAGCAAGTGCAGTCAGACATAATGTTACTCCTTAGTTGGATGGTTACAAGTTAAAGTGTGAATTTGCCCCTGTTAGACGTTCATCTGCCTACCAGTTTTGGCCTTATTGAGGTCAAAGTTGATGTTTACCGTTTCGATGCCCAGCGGCACGATATCCTTCCACGCGCCACGTGTGAAGTCCGGGACAGCCACCGGCGAGCCGTCTTTTTTGGAAGATTCTTCGGTGAGACCTGCAATGACCGACCATTGACAGGATTCGTAAACGTTGATATCAAGCGGCAACCCGTTCTGCAGACAATAGCAAAGCCGGAGATCCATCAGAAAATCCATGCCGCCATGTCCACCCATCTTTTGTGCAAAAAGACCAGCCTGACGCCACAACGGATGCTGATACTTTGCGTGAATCTCTTCCATTTGTTTCTGGTTGGCCCACCCCAGGTGCGGTGCATCATAGTGCTGATCAAGCGCGATTTGCAGCGGATAATCTTTGAGCATACCGCGTGTGCCGCTGATAAGATTGATACGCGTATAAGGGCGCGGACTGGTGGTATCGTGCTGTACCATGATGGTACGCCCCTGCTCGGTCTTGATAATGGCCGTTGACATATCGCCCTGCTGCCACGGTCCGCGCAACGCATCTTTGTCGCTCATGCCATACTTGGTGCCATTGGATTTGGCCGCAAGCGTATCAATCTTCGCCTTGTTGTGCCGGACATACTCTTCAAAGCCGAAACCGCCGGAATTCATCGCCGTCAGCACACGCATCTGATCCCCGCGCCCCACGCTCATGTATTGGCAAATCGGTCCCAAACCGTGTGTTGCATAAGGATTGCCGGTATGCTGGGCGTTCCATTTCAAACGCCAGTATCCCTCATAGGAATTTTCCGCAAAAAGCCAACCGCGCAAGTCGTGAATATAGGCCCCTTCTCCATGCACCAGCGTCCCGAGCACGTTGTTGCGCACCATATTCAATGCAAGCATCTCGTTGTAACCGTAACAGCAGTTTTCCAACAACATGCAATGAACGCGCTTTTCTTCTGCCTTTTCAACGATTTTCCAACAGTCGTCAACTGTAAAAACCATTGGCACTTCACAAGCGACGTGCTTGCCGCATTCCATGGCATACATCACCATCGGCACGTGCCATTGCCAAGGCGTTGCCACATAGACCAGATTGACTTCCGGATCTTCAACCAGCTTTTTCCAGGTGTCCTCTGCGCCATAATAAGCGGTAGCGGCGGCAAAACCATTGCGCGTCAACCAAGCATTCTGTGCATCCACACGCGCCTTATACAAATCTGCAAGTGCCGTAACCCGCGCACCGGGAATTGCAGAAATACGGGAAACAGCCCCGGGTCCGCGCATTCCAAGACCGATAACACCCACTTTCACCGTTTCAAGCGGCGCACATGCCAGATTACCTACATGTTCATATTTGCGGGCAGGAACCACGGCGCCGAGAGAGCCGACCATTGTTGCGGCTCCCGCCATTCCGGAAGCTTTCAAGAAGCCTCTGCGCGTCGAGAAGAAACTCATTTCTTAACTCCTTGTCCAATCATTACGTGAAATGATCCTCTAAAGCAATTTGCATAAATAGTAGCGCAACTTTACATTCTGGTCAACCTTTTATAGAAAGAAAATGCGCTATGCGCTCAAAAGATTGCACCCGTCATCCTGCTTTTAAGCAGCAAAACTTTGCGCTTTCCCCGTTCTGTATGCCGACCACCACCCAGAACAAGCCCCCCTCAACAGCCTTACGCGACACAACGCCACGCACTTTTTCCGTTACCCCGGCCTTGACTTCGCACAAAAAATCACTGCCCCTCCTCATCTTACCGACAAAACCAACTGCGAACCCTCCCGGCAACGTGCGCAACAGACCTTCTCCCTTTGACAACCACTAGATGTAGTAGTCCCCCGCGCCACGAACCGAATACGCGCACATCCGCACTCCCCCCCACCCTGCGGACTGTCAAGTCTCTTTTCTGGAAACATCCGCCCTTTTTTGAGAAAATCTCCACCCTCTGAGGGAGCTTCGTTGCGAAAATCATCGCTTCCGGGTGACATTATCCTGAAAAAATGCCCCTCCCTTTCGGCGATACCCACGCACCTGACCGCAACTATCGGCGACATTCCCCGGAAAGATCGCCGGGATTCTTCCCCGTGTCCGCCCGAGTTCATTCATCACCACGCGCAAAAAGCGGCACAAACCCGTTTTGCCCGATTCTTTTTTTTGTTGATTTTGTGGCTTGACAACCGCAATTGCTTTCACAGTTAAGAACGGCACGCGTGCATGGGAAATGCGAAACCAATTGCACCTTGGGCATTTCAAAAACATACGGGTGACCGATGAACACAACCCGGAAGACGCTGAAACTTTTTGAAGCCGCCCTCTGCACGATAGGCCGCTCCACGCCCAAAGTTTCCCCGGCACCGCTCCGCAACGCAAAAACGCTGAACGCGCTTTGAGTGTAAAAATCTTCAAAAAAGCATCGTATTTTGCGAAAGCCATCTTGCGTTATGCGGAAAAATCACGTATACTGTTGTCGTAAGTAGAAGAAAGCAGCGGACGTATGCAACCGAAATACAAACGCATTTTGTTGAAACTCAGCGGCGAAGTTCTCAAAGGAAATTCGTCTGCCTGTCACGACGACGCCATCTTGACAGATGTCGCCCAACGTCTTTCCGGTTTGGTTGCGCTCGGCGTGGAAATCGGCATTGTCCTGGGAGGTGGCAACATCTTCCGCGGATTGACCGGTGTCGCCGGCGGCACCAATCGTGTGCTGGGCGATACAATGGGGATGCTGGCGACGATTATCAATGCACTGGCTGTGCAGAATGCGTTGGAGCGCATTGGCGTGCCGGCCGTAACCATGACCGCGCAACAAATGCCGCAAATTGCCCCCCCATTCAATGCGCGTTTAGCCGATGAGTATTTGAAGCAAGGCAAAGTCGTCATCTTTGCCGGCGGCACGGGGAATCCTTTCTTCTCTACCGATTCCGGAGCGGCTTTGCGCGCTGCAGAGATTGAAGCCGATGCGCTCTTGAAGGCAACAAAAGTTGATGGTGTCTATTCTGCCGATCCGAAGAAAGATCCCACCGCTACGCGCTACGATCGCTTAACTTGCGAGGAAGCCCTTGCCAAACGTTTGAATGTGATGGATGCTGCGGCATTCGCACTCTGCCGGGACAACGGGATTCCCATCGTGGTATTTGACTTCCATACCCCCGATGTCATGCGCCGCATCCTCTGCGGCGAGGAGGGGCTCGGCACCGTCGTAGGTGATACAACCATTTGATTTGAACCAACTTTTTAACAGCATAAAGGCAACGTTATGACAAATGCACAGGATGTGATTAAAGATGCCACCACGCGTATGGATGGCGCACTCGCAGCACTCAAAGACCGTTTTTCGGGACTTCGCACCGGGAAGGCCTCGCCCTCGCTGGTCGATTCGCTTCAAGTGCCCTATTACGGTGTCCCCACCCGCCTGAAAGATATGGCAAACATCTCCACCCCGGAAGCCCGTCAAATCACCATTGCCCCCTTTGATCCCTCGGTCTTGTCCGACATCGAAAAAGCGATTCTCGCGGCCAACTTGGGCGTAACCCCCCGCAATGACGGCCGCATGATCCGCATCACCATGCCGGAACTCACCGAAGAACGCCGCAAAGAAATCGTCAAAGTCGCAAAGTCGCAAGCAGAGGAATGCCGAGTTGCCATCCGCAACGTGCGCCGCGATGCCAACGATGCCATCAAAGCACTCCAAAAGAGCAGCACTATTTCCGAAGATGAGGCAAAGAAGGGCTTGGACGATGTGCAGAAGTTGACCGATGCAAAGATTGCCAAGGTCGATGCCGACACGAAGGCCAAAGAAGCCGAAGTGATGGCTGTCTAAGCGACATTTTGAAACTTTTTCCGCAAGTACAGACAAAGGAGCGCGGTAATCATGGCAGATGCACCCCGGAAAATCACCATCAAATTGAGACCTGTTGGCGCGAAAGCAGCCCCCGCGGCTGCTACGCCTGCCCCTGCGGCTCCAACGCCCGCGCCGGCACCTGTGCCCGCTGAAGAACCCGTTGAAATGACGCCGATTCCGGAAACGCCTGCGGCGGAAGCTGCCGCGACACCTGCCGCGCCGGCTCCAACGCCCGCGCCGGAACTCAAGGCTGAAGAGCTTGCACAACAGGCCAAGCGTCAGACTTCGCGCATTGAATTACCCCCGGAAATCACCAAACAGCCGATGAGTGGCGATGCTGAAGCCCCCACCATCAAGCTTAAGCCCATCAGTGATACGGCTCAAGAAGCACCGGAAAATCCGCAAGCTGCCAAGTCGAAAACCGCACGTATTGAATTGGATGCCGTGCTTGGAGGCATTCAAACCAATACGCCTTTGGCCAATACCACGCAAAAGACCATCAAGTTGAAGCGTGTAGCCCCTGCCGGAAGTGCAAAGCCCACAACTTCTGCTCCGATGAGTCCGGTAAAGGCTCCTGCTGGTGCAAGTGCCGAAGCACCGACAATTAAATTGCAGCGCCCCGCCAAACTCAACCTTCAGAAGGATGCTTCCGCTCCTGCCGCAACCGAACCGGAATTGGAAACACTGGAGCCTTTGGAAGACTTGGATTTGTCCCCCATCTCTGCTTCTCCTGCGACACCCGTAGAAGAATCCGCTGGCGCGAAAGCGTTTACGGTGGCAGCAATCGTAGCAGCCGTTGCCTCTTTGGTAGCAGCGGCCATCGTTTGCATCGTTCTGCAAAAACATGGCGCATCTCCTGATGGTTCTCCGGTAACCGGGAACACGATGCATTCGTTGCCATTTGAACGCCTGTTCTGATAGTGGTCTCCATGTGCGCCGTATGGGAAGACCTGTACGGCGTCTTTTTCGTGTCGGTGCGCCGACAACTCCTGCCCTGAATGCTTACTTGGACTGTAACGATGGGGCGTTTTCTTTTCTTTCTGCAATAGCGTCTGCCACCGAAAACAACAACACACGTGGCGTGAAAGAGTTTTCTCAAGGGAGTGTTTCAAAAATGGAAAATGCCAAAAAAAGCATTAAAAGCGTAATCAATCAGCTGCTGCAATTGCAAGAATTGATTTTTGCTTTGGAAGAGCACCGGGAAACCGGAAATGGCACAAGCATGGAACGCTTGCACCAGTCGATTGAAGAAATGGCAGAAAAATTGCCGGAGGAGGTTCAAGCTCAGTATTCTCTATTGAGTACACACGGCGCGCAAATTCTTGCGCCGATGCACAATAACAGTTGTGCCGTCTGCGGTGTTTCATTACCCAATCGGCAAGTGCAAGCTGTTCGTCAGTGTGAAGTGGTCCAAACCTGCCCGGGATGCGCACGTATCCTCTATGAAGATCCGGATGCGCCCCGCTGGGTCGCCGGCGTTGCCGGCCGTAATGAACCCCGGAAAACAGGTATCTCCCGCTTCTCCGCAGAATCATTGATGGTGCCGGATTTGGTTGTAAGCTCGGCGGAAGATGCCATCGAGGTGCTCGCCGGGCAGTTGGAATCTGAAGGTTATATTTCCCGTGCTGACCGTTTAATTCAATCCGCGCTGGAACGCGAAATGATGCTGAGCACCGCCATGGATCACGGGCTCGCATTCCCGCACGTGCGCGGTGTGGAAGGCGGATCGCTTGCACTTGCTTGCGGTGTCAGCAAGGAACCCTTTGTGTGGGATGCCTCCGGCGCAAAAACAAATATTGTCTTTCTGATTACCATTCCTTCGGCTGTAAGTGCATTTTATATGCGGTTAATGTCGGGCTTGACCGAAGCTTTCCTGAAAGAGTCCAACCGCAAGGCTTTAATTGCAGCAGAGACACAGCAGGCACTCTGGAAGGCTCTCACTAAGGCCACACGCTATACAATCAAGTAGAGAAACGCACCATTGGCGTATTGTCTCCGGTCAATAGAGCCATCACAAATGCGCTGCTTCTCCGCGTCAGACTGTTGGCGCGGAGATTTCTTTTGTACGGAATCCGCCCCCTGCACCAAGCACTTTTTCAGTGTCAGAGAGCTTTACTTTTGATATGATAATGATGTTTTTAATGCATTGTTATTTTGATAAAAACAGTAAGGAACGATTATGAAGCTGCTGAACGAAACCATTACAGCCATCGCCCCTTCCGCAACACTTGCCATCACCAGCAAGGCCGCAGAACTCAAAGCACAAGGAATCAAAGTCTGCGCTTTCGCTGCAGGCGAACCGGACTTTAACACCCCGGATTGCATAAAAAAGGCCTGTGCCGAAGCTCTCAACAGTGACAAAACCCGCTATGTCGCAGCGGCAGGTCTGCCTGAATTGCGCACAGCTTTGTGCGAAAAACTTCAAAAAGAGAATGGTATTTCCTATGAGCCTTCGCAAGTGCTCGTTGCAAATGGCGGTAAACATGCGCTCTCCCAAGTTTTCCAAACCTTGATCAATCCCGGCGATGAAGTCATCATTCCTGCGCCGTTTTGGTTGTCTTATCCCGAAATGGTGCGCGTAGCCGGAGGTATTCCAGTCTTCGTAAAGACCTCGGTAGAAGATGGCTTCCTGATGAGCCCGGCACAGCTTGAGGCGGCCATTACACCGAAAACCGTCGCGGTGGTGATGAACTCGCCTTCCAATCCTACCGGCATGATGTACACACCGGATCAATTGCGTGCGATCGGTGAAGTCGCGATCAAGCATGACCTTTGGATTGTGTCAGACGAGATTTACGAGAAGATGGTCTACGGAGGCGTGGAACAGGCCTCCATGGCAGCTTTCGGTCCTGACTTCTACAATCACACCATCACGGTAAACGGATTCTCTAAAACCTTCGCAATGACAGGATGGCGTTTGGGTTATGCAGCTGGCCCCAAAGCATTTATGAAAGCCCTTTTCGCACTTCAAAGCCACATGGCCTCCGCACCAAACACCTTTGCGCAATGGGGGGCGATTGCGGCATTGCAAGAAGCAGCACCGGATGTCGCCACAATGGTAAAGGCCTTTACCGAACGGCGTGAACGCATCTATGAACTGCTCTCCTCCATCCCCGGAATCAAATGCCCGAAGCCGGATGGTGCTTTTTATGTCTTCCCGGATATCTCCGCATTCGGATTGACGTCTCTTGAATTTGCCCAGCGTCTTTTGGAAGAACAGCATGTTGCAGTCGTTCCAGGCGTTGCTTTCGGTGATGATGCCTGTGTGCGTTTGAGTTATGCCTGCTCAATGGAGAATATTGAAGAAGGCTGCCGCCGTTTCGCCGATTTCTGTGCCACGCTCAAGTAATAGGGGGTGCTATGCATCGTTTTGGTTTCTACCGGATGGCACGAACAACGCAGGCTGCGTTAAAGTGCGGTGCCGACATTGAACACTTGAGTGAACTTGGGCGTCGGTATTGGTTGGTTCTCTCCTGTCCGGTGAATACCACACCTGCACTCAATGATGTTGCGCCGCTGTTGGACACTGACAAAGACGGCCGTGTTCGTATTCCAGAGGTCTTAGCCGCTGTCGAATGGTTGAAGCCCCGCTTGAGTTCTTTTGATGTCCTATTTACGGAAGCGGAGGGTCTCGCTGCATCTGACATCCGGCAAGACACCGAAGAAGGAGCTGTTCTCAATAAACTCTTCACCTCCCTTTCCGATGGTTCTGCGTTATCCGAGCGAACACTTGCTGAAGCAATTGCCTCATTCAAAGCCGGAGCCGCCAATGGCGATAGCGTCATTCCCGCAAGTGCGATTGACGCAAAATTCTCAACTGTTGCAGAGGCAATTCTCGCCGTTACCGGAGGAACACCTGCGTGTGACGGATCAAACGGCATCTCCGAGGCAGATTTAGAAGCATTTGCAGCAGCCCGTGATGCTTACCTCGCATGGAAACTTGCCAAGCCGGAATTCGGCGACTCCCTCAACGGGATCGCACCAGACGATGCCGTCGCATGCGTTGAGTCCATTGCAGCAAAGGTTGAAGCCTTCTTCTCTTCGTGCGAACTCGTACGTTACAATCCGGCAGCGAAGGACGCCTTCATCCTTCCGACGACAACTGAAGCACTTCCGGACGCGCTCCTCGCGCTTCCCACGCCGGATGTAAAAGGCTTGCCGCTGACCCATGGCGTAAATCCGGCATGGGCCGGGCCATTGGCACAGCTCGCAAAGTTGCTTGATGAAGAAACGCTCACACCTGAACTATGGTTAAAAGCCAAAGAACGCGTTGCCCCCTTTAAGGCTTGGGCAGCGTCCAAACCTTCCGGCGCAGATATTTTTGCCGGAATGGATGAGCATATTCTGGAGATGTCCGGTGACGACAACGTAAAGCGCATCATCAAAGAAGCCATCGCTGCAGATGCTGCGAATGCGCCGCTTGCGGCAGCCTTTGAAGATCTTAAGCGATTAACAGTGCTTCGTCTTGGCTTCTTACGCTTCTTGCGGAACTTTGTCAATGTGGAAGATCTTTATCCTCCAGTTGCGAAACCTCTCTTCCTCACGGGTACACTTTATATGGATGAACGTGCCTGTTCGCTCTGCTTCCCGATTGAAAAGGCCGCAGCAGCCCATGCAAGCACAGCGGCAAACTCAAAGTGTTGCCTCGTCTATTGCACACTCTCACGCCCTGCAGAGAATCGTACACGCACCATCCTCGCTGTTTTCACTTCCGGTACTATCGGCAATCTTACCACAGGCAAACGCGGCATTTTCTTTGATCTTGAAGGGAAAGATTGGGAAGCTACCGTCTGCCATGTCGTTCCAAATGCAATCAGCCTCACGGAAGCATTCTTTGCCCCATGGCGTAAGGTTGGTGAGGCGATCGCAGGGACGATCCACAAGTTCGTCGCCGGGAAAAACGATGCTACTACGGCGGCCATTACAACGAAAGCAACCACTGCAACCACTGCGGCAACGTCAGGTACTGCCCCTGTCTCCGGCGCGAACAACGGTGCGATGATGGCATCTGTTGCCACGCTTGGCATCGCACTTTCGTTCGTTGCTTCGGCCGTGGCGGGAATTACTTCGGCTCTTACAAGCACTCCGCTTTGGAAAACTGCGCTCGTAGTTCTGGGGATTATTTGCGTCGTTTCTGTGCCAAGTGTGATTCTCACATGGTTGAAATTGCGCGCAAGAGACCTCGCGCCAATTCTCAATGCTTCCGATTGGGCAATCAATCGTTCCATTGGTTTCACGGCACGTATCGGAGCATTCTTTACCCAAAAAGCCTCATATGTCGGGAAGCGGTTCGTCTGTCCTCCAATGCGTCATCGCCTCTCGTGGGCGCACATCCTGCTGATCCTTACGATTCTCCTTCTTGTGATTGGGATTTCAGGTTGGTTCTTCTGCCCCTTATCGCCGCGTAATCAAGCGAAAGCGGAATCAAAAGCTTCCTCTTGCTGTGCTGCGGCACAACCGGAAACACCAGCACCGGAATCAGAAACTCCTGCAACACCGGAAAAAACGTCTCTTCCGCAAACATCATCCGGATTGCCTGAATGAACATCGTTGATTATCCGCCCTTTCTCGGATCAGAACATCCGCCTGTCGCGAAGCGAGAGGCGGCATTCCATGTTATTCCCGTGCCAATGGAATTATCCGTATCGTATGGTTCCGGTACAGCACTGGGGCCTTCTGCCATCCTGAAAGCATCTGACCAGCTTGAAGCTTACGAGGCGAATGGTTTCCCTTGTGCAGGAGGGATTTATACGACGCCGCCTATCCAGCCGTTAGAAACGCGTAAATCGGAACCGGAAGCATGGGTTGAAGTAATTGAACAAGCAGTCGGCGAAGCACTTGATTGCGGTGCAAAACCAGTACTTCTTGGCGGCGAACATACCATCACGCTTGGGGCAATCCGTGCGTATAAAGCCCGAGGAAAAGCAATTGGAATTGTTCACTTTGATGCACACGCCGACCTGCGTGATACGTATGAAGGCTCTTTACTTTCACATGCGTGTGTCTTGCGACGTTGCCATGAACTTGGGTTCCCGTTGGTGCAATTTGCCACACGCGCCTACTGCAAGGAGGAAGCCGATTATCGCACAGCTCACACCAACATCTTTGCGATGGATGCCGAACAGCTCGCTTTGAAAGGGCCGCCCTCTCCGATTCTTCCCAAACAATTTCCAAAGCAAGTGTATGTCACCTTTGATGTTGATGGACTGGATCCTTCCGTAATGCCTGCAACGGGAACTCCTGTACCGGGAGGCCTGTTATGGTATTCAGCCCTTTTCATGTTACGTGAAATCGCCGCCACACACGAAATTATCGGGTGTGACATCAATGAACTTTCTCCGATTGCCGGACTTCATCACGCCGATTTCACGGCGGCAAAACTCACCCAAAGACTAATGGGGCTCATGAACGTTTAGTTTGAGCGACGTGCAATCACATGAAAACACCCCCGTTGAAACGAAGTAACTTTACGCCATCGGATGTCCCCATCCCGATGACAGGCAGTTCCGCTCAAAGTGGCAGTATGCCGACACTTGAACAGCCTTCTGCATCCTCTTACGAACAAATTCAACGGGAAGCGTTGCTACGATTTGAAGGCGCACAGCTCTCATTTATTGACGGTGTTTGGGTCAACGAATCCGTTAAAGGGCGCGACCTCAAATACTATGTCTTTGATTGGGACGACAACGTCCTTTGCATGCCGACCCGCATCCACATGGAGCGACTTTCTTCTGACGGGAAGTGGGTGCCGCATCTCTGCTCAACCGCAGCCTACAGCGTTATCCGAAAAGACGAACGCCACTACCGCTTTCCGCAAAACAAACGCGAGATGGCCTTTGTGGAATTCCAGGACAAGCGCACCCCGCTTGGAGGCGGCACATTTATGCAAGACCTGGACTTGGCGTTGGATGATATCGCGTCCGGGAAAAAGCAACCGCCCCCGAGCTTCGCCACATTCCGCAAGACGTTGATTGAAGGACGCCTTTTTGCCATCGTTACTGCACGTGGACACGAAGAAAACACCTTGCGCGCCGGAGTGCAACGCTTCATTGACCGCGTCTTGACGCCGGTGGAACGTGAAGTGATGCTTATCAATCTTCGCGGCTATGACTACTGTTTTGACCACGTGCAGACCTTTCCTTCCCAATCAAAAGTGCTGCAACACTATCTTTCGCTTTGCCACTATCACGCCATTACCTCTCCAGCTTTCGGCGCACGTATTGCAGAGGAAGCTCCGGAAGTTCAAACCAGCGAAGCGCGTAAACAATTTGCCATTCAGGACTTTATCGACCATCTGGTCCGTATTTTAGATCGCACAGGGATGGCCGCCCTGAGGCTCCCTATTTCCATCGGATTTTCGGATGATGACCGCCACAATGTGGCGGCTGTCCGTGATTACATCGAAAAGGTTCTTGTGCGCCAGTTCCCAACGGTTAAATTTTGTATTTATGACACCTCTGACGGTTCCGGTGCGCACAAAATGATGATTTCCGGTCAACTTGAACTTCCTTTGGAATAACGATGAGCACCAAACCGCACATTGGCGTGGCGTTTTCCGGCGGAGTAGATTCCGCAGTCTGCGTGAAACTGTTGCAAAATGAGGGTTATCTTGTTTCCGCATGGCATATGCTAACATGCCATTCTGCACCATCTCCGACGACACTTGCACTCGCCGATGCACTCAATGTCCCGCTTCATATTGTAGATCTTCGAGCGGAGTTTGAGCACGAAGTTGTCGCGCCTTTTTTCCGGGACTATGCCGAGGGGCGCACCCCCAATCCTTGTCTCCGTTGCAATGCACGGCTGAAGTTCGGCCGATTACATGAAGCAATCAATGGACCGATGGCCACAGGACATTACGTCCGCATTGCCTGTTTTCCCGGGACGCAAACACTCACATTACAGTGCGGTGCCGACCCGGCCAAAGACCAAAGTTATTTTCTTTACGCCCTTCCCCGTGCCGCACTTACCTCGCTCCGTTTCCCGCTTGGAGCACTTACACGCGCTGATGTCGTCAACTATGCACGCCAATGGCAACTCCCCATCCCGGAAGAAAAACTTACTTCCGGCAGCCAAGACATCTGCTTTCTCCCAGATGGAGATTACCGCCCGGAGCTTTGTAAACGCCACCCGGAAACCGCACGACCGGGAAATGTGTTGGATATGAACGGCAACATTATCGGCAGACATAACGGATTGTCCACCGTCACACGCGGTCAAAGGAAAGGTTTGGGCATCGCAACAGGCGGACGCGCCTTTGCCGTAGCTTTCGACCATGCGCGCAATACGCTCACGCTCGGCCCGAAGGAGGCGTTAGCAGTATCCCAATTCTTTATTTCTCAAATCAACTGGTTCGTTGAGCCGGCTTTTCCGTTACAATGCGAAGCTGTCACGCGCTACCACCACCGCCCTGTTCACTGCACCGTATGGGCTGATGGACGCATCGTGCCCGAACAACCGCTTACGTTGGTTACGCCCGGTCAAGCGTGTGTCCTCTACCAAGAAGGGTACGTCCTTGGCGGTGGATTGATCCACGCACTTTCCTGAACGGTTTTATCCGTGCAATCTCTTATGTCTCCCTTTGTGCTTTTACTCAAAAGGAGCCTCTGTATATCTTATTTTCCTCATTGAAACGTATGTTTTGGCAGGGAAATGCAGGAGGTGGTCTTCTTCTTTGCGGTATCACCACCATATTGGCGGCCAACTAGGTCTCCGCGCCTTTCGAGGTGGAAAAGTAACGCTTTCACTTGCGCCAAATTCTCCCTTGAAGAAGGTGTATAAAACAGATGGGGACGGGAACGCTCCTATCTGTTTAATTGAGGTCTGTTCGGCGGATACGCGCTGTTAGCTCTGTGGTTCCTATCGGAAAATTTGCTTCTGTAAACGGAATGGCGTAGAACCGCACCCCCGGCGTATGCGTTTGTGGAACAACCGTCGGCAAGGTCTTTTCTTCGAAGGTGGCAAGTTCCGTTCCGCTGAGGAAGGTTCCTTCTCCCACATCAAAGTCAATCACGGTATTCAACTGAAAGTCAGCCTTATTACCCGAACCCAAAATTGTTGAATCGAAAACTACAGCCAACTTATTCTCTACCTCAACCTTAACAACCACATAGAGTGATCTACCCTCTGCGGAAGTGTCAGCCAATTCACGAATAACCAAATCGCTAATACCAAATTCATAGGCCATAAGCAGATCGCTCTCATCTTCTTTTCCTGCCACAGGTGCGAAGGTCCAGATATTGGAGAAGCAACGGAATGCATTGCCGATCTCTGCTGCGTTCAACGCATAATAAGAGGTGACATGCGTTTCAGGTTCCATCTGTACCATCGTACGACCATCCGTTTTCGTCAAACGTGCGACATTATAACCTTGATAGTAACGAATAAGAATGGACTCAATCGTCGGATCATAAACATTCCCTTCGGCCATGCTGGGGTTTTGTGGAACTGGCACACCTGGTCTGTAAACTACATAATGTGACTGACACACCTTAGGCGATTCGCCGGCATCATGATTCACACCAACATCCCAACGTTCGCCATTGAATGTCGCAGCGTAGAAACGGCGACGAACTTCCGTGCGTGCAGTATCATCCAAGATATGAAAGAGAATGTCCCCATTTTTCACTGCGTCAGGCAATACCACCTGCACGTCTGCAACCATACTTCCGTCCACCACGATCTTACGCACCGTCATACCAAGGCTGTCGGACAACTGCGCATCGCGGTTCAAACGTAAGACTCCGCCAATCATTCCCGTCCCACTCAAAGTCTGTCCACCCTTGATGCAGGCAATGATATCCTCGGGGTTCGCGTAGTGATTAGGCTCAAGTGAGGCTCCTGCTGCCACATGCAACCCACTGTGTCCAATGGCAGCAGTAAGATGTTGGTCTAAATTCAAGGCGTCATCCGAGAAAGGTTCCGTACCCACGCGCAACTTCCCTTCTTCCACGCGCACAGGCCCCGTCACCGTGGGCGGCGTAGGTGAACGGAAAGCCATAATGCCTGTGCCAACCTTGGTTAAACCGAGCGAGCCTCCTGTTGCGGTGTGATCAATGAGGCTTCTTGCCGTGTAACAGATCCAGCGTTCATTGCCTGCGGAATTAAGTGTGAGTACGGCAGGTTGATCCATTGGACCTTCAATGGCAGCAGCAGTAAAATTACAACGATGCGTATTATCCACACCATCAGCCTGACCATAACCATGCAACGTCGCTGTCGGGCCTGTCATCTTCACATTTTCCGTAAAGACTACACCATTGGATTCCGAATCTTCACCAGCAGCATGGAAACGGAAGATTGCGTCCTTCCCCATCGTGAGCGACTTCGCCCAGAGGTGATTAGCTTCGCCATCTTGTTCTAGAATCGCATCATCGGCAATCACAAGATGAGTATCACGCAATTCGAAGTTCTGCCAGAAGTAGTTCTCTTTGCCATGCACTTCCAGCATGGCGATAGAGTCACTCACCATCGGACGGCTAAAGGTACGATTCCTAAAGGCGTAGGTGCCCGTGGTGTGACCGTGAATCAAGGCACTCTCCAGTGTCACAAGCGTGGATGTACCACCCAATTCACCATTCACCTGTTCACCGATATCCTCAAGACGCACCGAAGTAATCAACTGTTTGGTGATGTACATGGCTCCATTGCCTGAGGTGGTGAGCAATTTTAAGGTCGGCACAGCTTCTTTATCAGTTGCGCCATTCTCTATGTGTAAGGTTGCGATAAGGCGTCCAGAGCCGGAAGGCAAGCTCTTATTTGCGTGAATCTTCCAAATTCCCTCCGGCACACGAATCTGGAAGGCGATAGCCGTCCCCATATCCGCTTGCGTTGCAAGAACAGGAGCCGGCGAAGCGTTCGCATCATCCTTGTAACCATAACGATACCATGGCAAGCCCGTGTTGGTGTTCGCATCAAAAGCTTCAAAGAAATCGCGAATATCTGTTATCTCCGTGTCGCTCAGATCCAAATAGAGACGACCGGGAATCTGCCGAATCTCTGCCAAGAGACCTGCTACCGTGCCGCCCGGATTGGAGTTCTCGCCATAAATGGAGTTCGTCACATCCGTTAAAATCCAATTCACGCCATCATTGAACGCGGGCACCCAAACATACTCCGAGACCTGACCATTGGCATTCGGTTGCTCAATTTCCGCATTGCCCACAACCTTACCGCGACCTTCAATCTTACCGGTGAGGTGCAAGAAGTCCGTTTCCTCTTCTTCACGGCCACGAATCAAGGAGTAGTCCGCGTGCAATTCCAAGGTGGCTGGCACCAATTCACCATCCGCGGCAACACTTTCCGTAATCCAGCCGGTTTCATTCCACGCAGACCAATTATCATCGGAGTCCGCAGCATACGCAGGCTCCCAAAGATTTGACCACGTGATGTTGTTCTTGTTATTGCCCAGCCCCGACTGTGTTTGCGTTATGGTACGTGTGGCCGTCATGGTTTCCGTACCTGTCGTGGTTGAAACGCCGCCCACCAAAACACTGGCCAAACGCGAGAATTGAGCCACGCCGGCCGAGGGCGCAAAGGTCGCCGCCACATCACCCCCTGTGAAGTTGCGACGATAGAGGCGTGTTTGTGTTACCGTGCGTGTCTTTTGCCATCTCACCTTCGAGACAGACTCAGCAGCACTTTCGGCTCCCACTGTCACCTCATCAGAAACAGGCGTTGGCGTACCCCCCACCTTTTCTACCGAACGGCGACCATGCACACCAAGTGCACTGTGGGGATTGTCATAACCATCTGCTTCATATGCGGCTTTGGGATGAATGGCATCATTTCCTCCGCCGACGAACTTAATCGTGCCATAGCGCAATTCGTCACCTTCAGCAGTGGTCGAGTCCGCATTGACGATAACTTCCTTTGCCGTCATCCACTCGTGCATTTTCTGATTCTCAAAGGTGACTTCGCCACCGATGGGCTGCAACACCAAACGTGCACCCGTCGTCTTTGATGCTTCTGTATGGGGCAGGACATTGAGCGCAGAGTAGAGACGATTGGCCGAAAGAAAACCACTGACAGCATCCTTTTCGGTGTTCACCTGCAGCGTACAGTTACCCTTTACGAAGAGACGGATTTCTGCTCCCTCTGCGGGGCGTGCTTCACCTTCATCGGCGTGCACCCATACCGAGCCATTCCACGCTTCACGATGCCATGGTTTTGTGATGGCATCTTCCCAAAGGCCATCTTCCGTTACATCTCGCACATAACGCACGCCTTGATAGACAGGTGGGGCTTCTTCTGCCAAAGCCGCCATTGCTTTTGCCGTCAAAGCCCCCTTGTAGAAGCGGATGTAGTCCACATAACCGCCATCATCGGGTTCTGCCGAACGGAGGTTATTCATGTCACCTGTATTCGACGAACCACTGAGAATCTGACCGACCTGCAAACCACCTGTCGCGAGGCCCACCCAATTCTCAGGCAATAAATATTCGGTCAACAAGCCGCCATCGAGATAAACGGTGAGCAACTTTCCATCGCAAACCACCGAAATCACATGCGGGATTTCAGAGATGTCAGCGATGTAGGCTGTTGCCACAGGCACCAATTCATCTGGAGCGGCGACATTGTAAGTCTCGCCAGTAATCGCATGATCAATGGCACGATAGAGCACAATCGGAATGGGCCCTGTCTGCCCCACCGTTTCACCCGTGGCCAAAATCAAAGCATCACCGTCAGGCAATTTGGGATTGTACGCACCACCGCAAGTGGAGCTGAGAGCCAAAAGGGTGGTATTGGCCTTACGCGGTGCCGTCAAACGAACGGCTGCGCTCCATACCTTCGGATATTGCAGATCGGAGAGTTCGATATACGGACGATAACAGAGCTTCACACCCTTACCGGCAGGGTTACGCGTATCGGTAAAGAACTTCTCTTCAGTCATCACTGAACCATAACTGTTCATATTGACCGAGCCGTTCCAATCCGTTCCCTTGAGGAGCGCATTGTGTTTGCCCACGCGCATCCAA
Organism: Kiritimatiellia bacterium; assembly: GCA_017531445.1. Classification (GTDB taxonomy): domain Bacteria; phylum Verrucomicrobiota; class Kiritimatiellia; order RFP12; family DVOR01; genus Spyradenecus. Next base: position 480,813 of record JAFXKZ010000002.1, read on the forward strand.
CCTGTATTGTAGGAATTGCCTTCAAATTCCGCATCAATCCATGCACTATTATGTGCGAAGTTGGGATATTCCCATTCAAAGGTGTCATACGCACCATCCTCATTGGGCGTAATCGTCCATGTATTCTGATAATGCGGCACGAGGATGTTATTGTGGTCGTAGTGATAGAAGACCAGGTTCTGCGCCACGATTTCCGGCAGGTGCGGAATGATGAGTTCACCACCATACGCACCCGCTTCTACGATTTCCAACTTCGGCGGATTCGCTTCATCAATATTCTCCGGCCAGAGAATTGTCGCATCAGCGAATTGGTCCAAACGAATACGTAACGTCTGACCGTTCTGAATGCGCAGACGCGCATAGACATCAAGCTCTTCGGTTTCAGAGACATCTACCATCGGATACTGCGTCGCATCAAAACTCAAAATACCGCGATAAGGCGCAACCTCATCCTTGTGCGTTAAGGCCAAAATATCCGCCACCACAGAGGTGTCACGACGCCCTAAATAGCCAAAGGTGATATCACTGGTAATCCCATGCAGAGCATTCAAGCGAATGCTGCCGCCATCTAAGGCGTCATCACTTGAGGGGGACTGCGCTTGAATTGTGCCCTTAAAGTAACCCAAGTTATCAATGGTGACCGTGCCATTCACCGTGAGTGAACCTTCACCCATGCCCGAAAGCGCATCAATCGTCAAGGTCGGACGCAAGGCTCGCACTTCACCCGCAGTAAGCGCGCGATCCCAAATGTAGCAGTTATCTACCTGCAGATTTGTAGCGGTCACACTATAACCGGCATTACTATAGCCTGCACCAATCTGAAAGCCTGGATATTCTGTGAAGATAAAAGGCGTAAGCATTGTTCCGGCCGTCGATACGCCATCAACAGAGAGCGTCACCTTTGTAGCAGTGATGGTTTTGGTGACAACTTCTTTCCCTTCCTCACCTTCCATCTTTACATGGATGTCGTGGTCGACCGCCACCACAAAGAGATGCCACCCCGAGGTGAGCGTATCAGACGTATAGCTCGCGTCCACAGTGACATCACTGCCATCATTGCCATCATAGCGAATCACCTCAATGGTATTCCCACGCTTACGCAAAGCCAGAGCATTATCCCATGAACCCACCGAGAAGAGAACAGCATTCTCGGCCGTCACATTTTCCAAGTTCGCACCGAGCACAATCGAGTAATCACTCTCCACTGGCGGTGTTACACTTGCATAAGGCGTAACGATATTGCTAACGACAAATCCCTTTCCGGAGGGTGTATCAATATAACTCGAGGGCGCGTTGCCACCCCATGCGGTAAACCAGGCCGCTTGAGCGTCTTTCACCACAATGGCATTATTCCCCTCAAACTCCATCTTCATATCGGCCTTCTCTGCAGCCGCCTTTTGGAAGCGCGGGGTGGCTTCCGAAGCATCAATGAGCACATCGCCATTCACGGCTAAACCACCGCCATTCACAAAGTCCGTGCCGAAAGTATAGATCGGCGTGGCACCCGTGGCCTTCAGTGTGCCCCCATTGAGCGTCATACGACGGCGAAGCGAAGGGGTCATATTCAAGTCACCTTCAAGCACCAATTGACCATCCGTATTCACCATCACTTCGGCGGTACCGGTGATGGTCTCGGTAGAGCCCGCAGGCTGCGCCAAAAGGACGGGAACAGTCGCTTTGGCAGAATTGGCCTCACCTTCGCCATCACCCACAATCAATGCCGCATCATGCACTTGCGCGCCAAAGGTTATCTGCCCATGGAATTCACCTTGCTGTACGATATACTTCGCCACGGCTGCATCACCTTGGCCCAAGATAAGTCCCTCGCCGCCCACTGTCACCGTGCCGGCCTTTTGCACATACTGCGCATTGTTGTTCACACCATAACCCAAAACGAGCGAACCCACAAACTCGGTGGAGTCATAAGATTGAAGCGTTTGCACCGAAGGAGGTGTTGCTGCATCATTGTCAACGCCGAGCACCAGAGAGGTGTTGCCCTCCTTCAACGGAATCGTGAAGGGCGAGACCATACGCAAAATACCAGAATTCTGTTCAATGAGTTCACGATAGTGTGAAAGCACATGCGGTTCACTCGTGGGAATCGCCAAAGCCAAACGCGAGGTCGCATCTCCATAAATGATGTTGGGCTTATTATTTTCGTCAATATGCGTCACAATACGAATACTGCGCCCTGCAGGAATCGTGAGCGGATTACGGCCGAACCATGAAGACTGCGCATCCGAATCAATCAACATATCCGGATATGCAGCCAATTCCAAGTCGCAATGAAGCGCAAAGGTTATCGGTGCCCAAATCTCACGCGGGATGACAGGTGCTCCTGCACCATCATACTCCAGGCGGATCATCTTAATCTCGCCTTCTGCATCTGCGACGTCACGGAAGTCTACCGGACCCTTAAAGGTATAACCATTGATAAAACGCACCGTGCCTGCGCGTGTGGCAGGTTGCCACGCCACCTCTCCTTCACCGGCAGGTTTCGTCCAAGTGGTGGCCGGCGTATTCGAGGCCACCACAAGTGCAGCCTGATTGAGGCTGTGGTCCATCGTCAAAATGGCATCAGCCTCCATGAAGCGCACCACCACCATCGTATCCACGGCGTCATCGGTGGCATCAGTGAAGTTGTCCGTCGCCAACTGTTCCGACAATGAATGCGTCCCTGCCGTTAAATCATAACGGAAACGCTTCATCGTCATTGTGCCATCAAAAGACAAATAGGGCGAATAGAGAGGATCTCCCCCATCAATGCGCACAAAGGACTGGTCTGCATCCGTATATTCACTCGAAGCATTCCGGAAAACCGGTAAAAGCGGAGGCGTCGCTGCCGAGGTGACCAAACGCAATTTGTACGTCGCGTTTGTATTTAAGACTACCCCTTCACCAAAAGTATACTTATAGACACGTGCCTCTGCATAAGTGCCATTCTGGGCCGGCAAGCGCACCTGCGCGACCTCTTCTTTGGCTGTCGCATCACAGACTACCCCCCCCCGTTCATCCAAAATGGTTACGGTGCTGACGTAATTCAGGTTCGCAGTATTCGTCACCAGGTCAGGCAAAGATACCGATTTCACCGTCACTTGCGAACCCACAAAGTCAATCGGGCTCCCATTATAGGTGTAATGCCAGATCGGATCATTTAATGTAAAGGAAAGCGTCCGCTGCGTCAAACGCACATCATGAATCATCTCATGCGTTGACACTTGATCAAAGGTACTTGCTGTTAAAGGTGCTGAAAACTGTTCGGACACTGAAGCCATGGTCAAGCACGACCATCCGAATACTAATACCATCCAAAACCGCTTCATCATCTGAGCTATGCTCCTATGTGTAACCACGATCTCTACAAGTGCCAAAAACTCACAGAGAATTACCTGTGAGCGTGACATCATGACATCAAAATAAAAAAAGCTTCTCCTATTCAAGGAGAACTCACTACCAGTATATCTCAAATAAGGAAATTATGCAACCCCTGCGGAAAAGAGAAAAGGGAAATGGCACACGCTTTGTCTGTTAGAATTCCCCCTCCTTCTCTTCTCCCCTCCCGCATTACCGGGCAGGCTCTTTCTCCCGACAGGGCACACGCACCATCAGGCATAAAAAACAAGCACCGCAAGTGCTCTCGTTACCGCAGCGCAGCCGCTTTTCCATGAACACACTGCACATCGATCAGGGCACACAGCGCGCAGGGACCTGTCCGGCCACCGGGTGTTTCCACTCCTTCATTCTCCACCGTTCTTCTTTCGCTCACCTCAACTTACTACCGCAATTTCATCACGGGCACGTTTCAACAGTGCGCACGTTTCCTTCCCGCCTTTAATGAATTACGGCTCCTACGGGGTCACTTTCCTGATGCAGCATAAATTGGGCGACCTTACCGATTTACCGCGCTCGGTCCGGATGGCGTTGTGACTAGGCGGCAGGAAGGTGCCTGCAACCGACAGTCTTCCCTTTTGTATCGATTTTCCCGCCCGTCTTCCGGCAGCACCATTTACTGCACTTTTTCGCCGCGTGCTTCTTCAAAATTGGATTCTGCGGATTTTTCCCCGCCCTTTCCATCCATCCCTGTTCACACTTCCGTAGACCTCCATTTCAACATCGCCGAAACCCGCCTTCTTCATCGGCGAAGTTGGCGTTCAGTTTCGGCGACATTCACCCCCCGAAGCCGCCCATATTCAAACGCTACGCGCACCGGTCTCAATCCACCTTCGGGGAACCTTTTCTTCCGATCTGCCCCCGATGCCACCCGAAGAAAAATCCGCTAAATGTTGCAACTTTTATTTTCCATCCCCTCCGCCACATGAAAAAGGTTTGCTAAAATAAGCGTGTTATGGTGAAATCAATGACAGGCTTCGGGCGTGGCGTGGCCACTTGTGATGCGTATACCCTCACCGTGGAAATCGCCACAGTAAACCGTAAACAATTTGATGCGAGCATCTGGTTGCCGCGTGAATGGATGTGCTTTGAGGTAAAACTTCATGGGCTCTTGAAAAGTGCCATCGCCCGGGGCGCGGTGAAATGCACGGTAAACGTCAAATTGACGGCGGCGAAAGACGACGCCTCCCAGGCTTTGACCGGGCGGTTCCGTCAACTTTGCGCCCTGGCAGATTCGCTGAATCTCGCCTGCAATCCGACGCTTTCCGATTTGATTGCACTCGCAACTGCCGAAGCTGCCCCATTGTCGCTCCCCGAACCGGATGAAACGATTGAGACGGCTCTCCGGGAAGCCACACACGCAGCGTTGACACAACTGGAAACGATGCGGCGGCACGAAGGCGAACGGATTGCCGCAGATATCCGGGAGCGTTTGGCGCGCCTGCAGGAAATGTATGAAGCGATCAACACCATTGCCCCGACACTGCCGCCACTCTATCGCGAACAGTTGCGAAAACGCATCCACGAACTTTTACCGGAAGGAATCGCACTTGAAGAGGGGCATTTGGAACGGGAAGTCGCGCTCTTCTCGGACCGATGCGACATTTCCGAAGAGCTGACGCGATTGCAAGCCCATTTCGCCCATGCGCAAACGTTGCTCAACGGCACTGAGCCTTGCGGCAGAGCTTTGGATTTTCTCTGCCAGGAATTCTTCCGGGAAATCAACACCACCGGCTCCAAATGTGCCAGCAACGAAATCTCCGCTTTGACAATCCGCTTCAAGACACTGCTTGAAACCGTACGCGAACAGGTGCAAAACATTGAATAACGCGAACGCCACAGCAACCCTTTGTCATCTCACGCCAAAGGACCTTCTTTCCGAGGGTTTCTTTCTGCGGTTGAACGCGGCGGCACTGGCACACGAGGCGACCATTTTTCTGATTCACAACAATGGCTTTGCCGGAGATACGCCCTTGCCCTTAGCCTTTGCCAACCCCTGTTTGATTGACTTGGCACCAGCGTTTCGCATTCGCGGCGCACGCATCGGTCCGGAACAACTGGCCGCGACGCTTGAACGCGCCGAAGCGGTCTGCGCAGCAGGCCATGGCCCCTTTTTAATTGAAGTGATCGAGGAGAACGCACCATGCTGACGACGCCCCCCGTCAATCTCTTTCTGTTACCTCCGAAACGTGTCCATATCATGGGCATTTGCGGTGTAGGTGCAGCCGGCATCGCCTGGATGCTGCACTTGCGCGGGTGGAAAGTTTCCGGTTGCGACCGGCATATCCCGCCGGCGATGAAGAAATTCTTTGAGCGGCACGGCATCTTCGTAACACAAGATCACAATCCGGCCCATCTTACCGAATGCGATGCGCTGGTCTACAGTGCCGCCGTAAAAGCAGACGAACCGGAATTGATCATGGCGCGCAACGCCGGCATTCCTGTCCTTTCCCGAGGTGAATGTCTGGCCGGATGGATTGGCGTCCTGCGCACGATTGCCGTCTGTGGCACACATGGGAAAACCACCACCAGCTGCTTCACCACGCGCTTGCTGCAATGTATCGGTCAAGCACCTTTCTGGTGTTTAGGGGGGTACACCTCGCGTCTGCATACCAATGCCGGACCGATTTTGGGCGAATACGACTGTTCGCTTCAGCCGGAACAAATTGCCGTAGCCGAGGCCGATGAAAGCGATGGCACACTGGCCTATGATTATCCGGCGGTGACAGTGATTACCAATATCGACCTGGACCATCTGGATCACTTTCAAAATGCAGAAGAAATCGAACAGTGCTTCACCTCGGTAGTCGAGCATACAAAAGAGTATGTCGTAGTCTGTGCCGATGCTCCTCGTGCGATGCGTGTCGTCACCCGGTGCAGAAATGGCGCAATTCTCACCTATGGCTTCAACGAAAGTGCAATGTTGCGCGCAGAGGTGCAGAACCGTCTGCCGGACAGTACCGACTTGCGATTGTGGCTTCACGGAGAATTGTTGGGCGAAATCACCTTACCCATTCCCGGCGACCACAACGTCTTGAACGCATTAGGCGCCATGGCCGCAGTGCTTTCGCTCGGATTCCCGGTGCACGAATTGATAAAAGCACTTCCGCAAGCCTGTTCAGAGCTTCCCAAACGCCGCTTTCAATGGATGACACCTCAAACGGCTTCCATCCGGGCGGTGATTGATTATGCACATCATCCTGCAGAAATCCAGGCGATGCTCTCCATGGCACGGCTGCAAAATCCCAAACGGTTGCGTATCGTCTTTCAACCGCATCGCTTCTCACGCACGTTGAAGTTCTTGGATGAATTCGTGGAAGCCCTTCGGGGTGAACAGGAGGTTATTCTGCTTCCGGTCTACGCTGCCAGTGAAGATATTCACAAAGGATGCGACAGTTACGAGCTCTATGCCGCCATCCGCGCAGCCGCACCCGAACAGCAAGTCGTATTGGCACGCGACATCCACGAGGTGCTTCACTACTTGCGGCAAAGTGCGCAAGAAGGAGACCTCTTCCTGATTGTTGGCGCAGGTGACGTTGAAAAAATTGGGCAACAGATCTCGGAAAATCCGTTGCAACCACACGCAGACAACCCCACCTATGCACAGCTTTCGGAGTGCTTCACATCCGAAGAAGTATGCTTGCGCCCCAATGAATCTCTCGCGAAGCACACCTTCTTCCGCACCGGTGGTATCGCAGAAGTCTATGCTGAACCGCGTTCTATCGCTGCACTTGTTGCCCTTACGCTTTATTGCAAACGGAAACATATCCCCATCCATCTCGCCGGAGGCGGTTCTAACAGCTGGTTCTCCGATCTTGGATTGCCCGGTGTCCTCTGTTCATTGCGTGGCGAAGCGTTTGAAAGTTATCAGGCAGATGGCGAGATTGTTACAGCCGGAGCGGGAATGACCGGCGCGGCACTTTTAAGCCAACTTGAACGCGAGGGTCGTTCCGGACTGGAGTTTATGCAAGGTATTCCCGGCACCGTGGGCGGATGGACGCGGATGAATGCCGGAGCGCATCAACATGCCATTTGGGAATTTATCACGGCGGTGCGTGTCTTGGAGCATGGACGGATTACCCATATCACTGCCCAAAACTTTACCAGCGGGTATCGTTCGGTACGAGGCTTGGACAAGATGATTGTGCTTGCCGTATCTTTCCGCCTTCCCACCGGGACTCCCGCCGAAACGATTCGTCAAACACGTGAAGCATATGCCCAAAAACGCATCCCATTGGCAGGATTGAATACGTGCGGATCGCTCTTTCGGAACGACAGCTCCTGTTTGGCCGGTGCGATGTTAGATCAACTGGGAGCCAAGCAGTGGCGTATCGGAGATGCCTTCGTAACCTCTGTACATGCCAATGTTATCGCTGCCGGAAACGCATGTAACGGATCCGACTTGCTGGCCTTGATGCAACGGATGCGCCACGCATTGAAAACTGCCACACAGATCGATTTCATTCCGGAAATCCATGGTTTTTCCGCCGAATCCAAGAACATTTACACGTCATTATGAGCAAGCCTCTGGCAATTACAGGTGGAGATTGTGCCGGAATCGGCCCCGAAATCACTGCGAAAGCAATCGCAGCGTTTCCGGATATTTGCTTCCATCTCTATACTCATCGTGCCCTTTTTGAAAGAGCATGCCACGCAGCCGGGGTCGCAGTGCCGCCCAATATTGTCTGGAAAGACATCAATCTCACGGCTGATGTTCAAGCGGTTATTCCGGGAATCAACCAGGCAATTACCGGAGAAATCGCCTACCGTTCCGTTGTCAATGCCGGGCAGGATGCACTTGAAGGCCGCCTCCGTGCCATTGTAACGGCACCATTCAGCAAAGCCGCTTTGCATCTTGCCGGGCACAAAAACATCCCGGGACACACGGAATTACTCGCCCATTTGTGCGGCAAACAAGAGGCTACCATGGCGTTCTTTTCGCCGAACCTGTTAGTCTCTTTGGTCACGATTCACTGTGCTTTGCGCGATGTGCCCGGAAGAATTACACCCGAACGGTTGTTACGTGTGCTGAAAGATACTGCGACCGCTGTCCATCGTCTTAAGCAACGCCGCCCGCGCATTGGCGTTTTAGCCTTGAATCCTCATGCGGGGGAAGATGGGGCCTTTGGCGATGAAGAACAGAAAATCATTCTGCCAACGCTAAAACAAGTTCAGGAGTTTGCCGACTTTGAGGGGCCGCTTGTTCCTGATACTGCGCTTATCACCCGCCCTCAGCAACGTCCATACGATGCGTTTGTCGCCATGTATCATGATCAAGGTTTGATTCCTTTCAAGTTGACTGCCTTTACGTGCGGCGTCAATGTTACGCTTGGATTACCGATTATCCGCACCAGCCCGGATCACGGCACAGCCTTTGACCTTGCATGGAAAGGGGTTGCTTCTGCTGAGAGTATGATTCATGCCATTGGCTGTGCGCAAGAGCTTTCACGATGATTGACGATCCGGAAACATTGAAAAGAGAACGAAGAGACCGACTGGTTACGCGGTGCTTCTTATGGTTGCTGCTCCCATTTACTGCCGCTTACTTCGTTGCAGATGGCATGGGATTCCTTCCCGCCGCAGTCTCGGTGCGAATCAGAAGTGAGCGCAAGAGCCGTGCCGATCTCTTTGTAAAAGGCGATGACTCCGACCCGGATACGGTGCTTGGCATTGCCATTGGTGATACGCGTTTCCGCTTGAATTACACGAATGCTCACGCGATTGTTACACGCCCTTTGCACGGTGTGGAAGAGTGGGTCATCCCATCGCACTTTACCTATCAGGGCATCACATTTACTGTAACGGCGTTGGATTCTTTTGCCCTTCTCCACGCAACGCAGGCCCACACAATTTCATTACCGCCGACCTTGCTTCACCTGAACGATGCCCCGTCTCTGGCCAATGATGTGCTCAAACATCTCTATCGGCGCCGCCCCAATGGCGAAATTACGCACTATATCTATCCCCGATCTGAAAACGCTCCCCCCATCGAATAGGAGTTCTTCTATGCGAATCACTGGAGGTCAATGGTGCGGACGCACCTTGCTGATGCCGAAGTCTGAAGAAGTACGTCCCACGCAAGATCGCGTCCGGGAGGCCCTCTTCAACCTCTTAATGCCCATCCTTTCACAAGCACGATTTCTGGATCTCTTTGCCGGCTCCGGCGCAGTGGGTCTGGATGCACTCAGCCGGGGCGCAGCGGTGGTAACATTTCTGGAGCGCGACAAAGCCGTCTTCAACACCCTCGGGAAGAACCTGAAAGCATTTGGGGTGGAAGGCGCGTGCGCCCACAATACCGATGCGTTAAAATGGCTTGGTCTGGCCACTTCTCCGGAGACTTCCAGCGGAAAACGCCCGGCATTCTCCACCGCGCCATCGCTGCACTCCGGGCAACCATACGATATCGTTTTCGCCGACCCTCCATATCTTTGGGCACACGAAAACGGTTTTTCCGCCATCGCAACGGCCCTCATTGAACGCGGACTTCTCGCAGCAGATGGATGGTTTGTCACAGAAACCGACTACCGCACCGACGCGTGCGAACTGCCGGGATACACGCTCGTCCGTGACCGTCTCTATGGAAAAACACGTCTGGCCATCTATCGACGTGTGCCGGGCAATTGATTTTTCTCCCAACGCGTTCATCTCTTTGCTACACTGAAAAAAGCATTCGTTGCCCAGGAAAGGATCTGCCATGTTAAACATTGATTGGAAACGAATTGGTAAAAATTGTGCGGAACGCTTCCGCCCGGAACTGTTTCTCTGCCTTAAGGAAGGCACCACCGCCAAAACCTTTATGGCAGATGCCGTAGCCGGATTGATTGTTGCCGCTGTAGCCCTTCCTTTGGCAATTGCTTTCTCAATCGCTGCCGGGCTTCCTCCGCAAGCGGGCCTGATTACCGCAGTAATTGCCGGCTTTGCCATCTCTGCTTTTGGCGGATGCCGCGTACAAATCGGCGGACCTACCGGTGCTTTCATCGTCATCATCTACGGCATCTATTCGCAATTCGGTGCTTCCGGACTCGCCATTGCCACCATGATGGCCGGAGCCATCCTGATTGTGCTCGGTTTCTGTGGTTTGGGCTCCATCATCAAATATATCCCCTATCCTGTCACCGTCGGCTTCACTTCCGGCATTGCACTCATCATTTTTGCCGGACAAATCGAGGCTCTTTTGGGCTTGAACTGCTCCGAAGCTCTCAAAACACTCGCCTATACAAAAATGCCGGGAGACTTCGTTGGCAAACTCAATGTCTATGCACATGCCTTGGACACTATTGATTTAGCCACTGTCGGCATCTCGCTGATTACGATTGTCATCTGCCTTGTATGGAAACGCATTACGCAGAAAGTGCCGGGGTCAATTGTCGCCATTGTCATCACCACCATCATCGCCATAATTCTTGAACGTTGCGGCATTCCAATCGCCACAATCGGCAGCAAGTTCCCCGCCGTAGCTCAAGGGATGTCGCTCACCCTGCCGGAACTCCCGGTGATTGCATGGAGCGATGTGCGCGAACTGGTCTCGCCGGCGATTTCAATTGCCTTGCTTGCAGGCATTGAATCCCTCCTTTCAGCGGTGGTGGCCGATGGTATGATCGGGCGCAGACACAACTCCAATACCGAATTGATCGGCGAGGGTATCGCCAATATTCTCTCCCCGCTCTTCGGCGGCATTCCGGCGACAGGTGCCATCGCCCGCACAGCAACCAACATCAAAAACGGCGGGAAAACGCCCCTCGCTGGCATCCTTCACGCGCTTTTCCTGCTCATCATCATGCTCTTCCTCGGACGCTATGCTGCGCTCATTCCCATGGCAACACTCGGGGGTGTCGTGGCCATCGTCGCCTACAACATGAGCGAACTGCACTTGGTAAAAGGATTACTCCGCAGCACCCGTTCGGATGCGCTTGTCATGTTGACCAGTTTCCTTTTGACGGTTTTTATCGACCTTACAGTCGCCATCCAAGCGGGCGTTCTGCTGGCAGCGTTCCTCTTTATCCGCCGCATGAGTGAATCAACCGAAGCACGGAACATCACGCGTCTGCTCTCCGGTTCACCGCAAACACCCCGGGCCGACGACCTCGGCCAACCGGGTATTGACGTGCCGCCGCAAGTCGAAGTTTTTGAAATCTATGGAGCTCTTTTCTTCGGTGCCGCCGATAAGTTTAAGGACACCCTTCTCTCGCAACGCCGCCGACTGCCGCGTGTGCTCATCTTGCGTATGCGCCACGTTCTCGTGCTGGATGCCACAGCCTTGCACTCACTTGAAGAAGTTTATGCCCATGTCAAAACGCGTGGAATCACCCTGGTGCTTTCCGGTGTCACAGCACAACCGCTTATGCTCATGGTGCGCTCCGGCTTCCTTGATCGTATCGGCCAGCAAAATGTTCACGGACATATCACTGAAGCACTTGAGCGCGCACGAGAAATCCTGGCGGAGAAATAACCGCCTCACTTGATTCTCTTTGCACCTCCGTTTTCACACCCTTCCTATTAAAAGGAGGGGTGTTTTTTATTGCCTTCCCGCCAAATAATCATGTGACATTTCGGATAGCGGATTAAAAGAAGGGGTGACTTTTTGTCGCGTCCCCGCCTTTCCCATGCGCCCCTTGCATCCAGGCGGCGCAGATGCCGGATAAGAGCTGATTTCATTCCTGCACACGCGCCGCATTTTTCTCAACGCGCTTCACTTTCACTTCTTTCAGAGCCGTCTATCCCCCCTGCTGAAACACCGTTTCAATCCCGGCGATGTTGCGCGCGCGTTTCGGCGATATTGGCGCAACAGATGGGCGACATTGAACGTCACTCTCGCCCATCTTCAAAATCAACTCCGCACGGCATTGCCGGCAGTGCGCTCGGCACCCTCAAAAGCAACCGCATGATGATGCTGAATAGCGCGCTTCTCCAAAGAGAAAAATGCCGCTTCCCCAAACCAATTCATCCTGCATTTTCTATCTGAAAATCACCCATTGTGGAGCGATGTGTCATAAAAATAAATACGCAAGTCCGAGAGACCACCGCGCCACCCGCCCAAATAAAAAGACGTAAAAATCTCAAAAGTTATTGAAAAATCAACCTTTTTGAGGATTTTTTATTGTCCGCATGATTTTTGCTTGACGGCGAAGTGGGAGAAAGTGTTTAATAATGTCAGAAAAGGTCAAATGGTGGAACAGGAAATCAACGAGGTCAAATCAATGTCCGGAGGAGCTGTGTTTTCAGGCAGCTTCGTACACGCATTGGACCCTAAACGCCGCGTAACGATTCCTTCCGGATGGCGCGATGCGATGGGAAAACCGGCGTTTATCTTTGTAATGGCCGACCCTCACGAAAAATGTTTGCGCCTTTTGACCAATGAACGGATGCAAGGGATTCAAGAAAAGCTGCTCGCAAAGCGTTTCGCAGATCCGACCGTTGCACAAAAGCTCCGCATCATCGGTGAAAACACCGAACAGCTGCCCCTCGACGTGCAAGGACGCATCCGTATCACCGACCGTCTGCTGGAATTCGCAGGCATCAAAGGCAAAATCGCCTTTGTCGGCGCCGTGACCTATGGAGAAATCTGGGCCGCAGAAACCCGCGCCCCGGCTGAAACCGTGGATCAGGCCGCCTTGAATGAAGCCTTGGCCGCACTTGATTTTTGAGCGTGAACGATGCATATCCCCGTACTCTTGCATGAAACCGTTGCCGCACTCGCGCCCCGTCCGGGATGTGTCTACATCGATGGCACTCTCGGGCAAGCCGGGCATGCTTCGGCAGTGATGCGTCTGGCAGGAGCAAACGGCAGGCTTTTAGGGATTGATCGCGATCGGGAAGCACTGGAACGGGCGAAGAATAATTTGGTGCGCGAGGCTGTTCCCGGCACACACACGCTGGTTCATGGTGCCCACGGAGACATCGGCACCATCGCCAAAGCGCACGGATTTGAAGCCGTTGATGCCATCCTGCTGGATCTCGGTGTGAGCAGTGACCAACTTGATACGCCCGAGCGCGGATTCAGTTTTCGTCAAGACGGACCGCTCGATATGCGGATGCGCAATGATGCCGGCGAGACCGCCGCCGATTTGATCGCACGGCTCACGATTGGAGAAATGACCGCGCTTTTCCGTGAACTCGGCGAAGAGAAACGCGCAGCCGCCATCGCACGTGCCATTGACCGTGAACGCCAGAAAACACCGTTTACGCGTACCTTGCAACTCGCCGACTGCGTAGCAAAAGCCGTTGGTCCGGCGCACACCAAAGGCCGTCACCCGGCTACACGCGTCTTTCAGGCACTGCGGATGGCCGTCAATGACGAGATGGGCGACTTGAAAAAAGCCCTTGAAGCCGGATTGAATCTCCTGAAGCCCGGAGGCGTAATGGCCGTGCTCACCTTTGAAAGTTTGACCGATCGCATTGTCAAGCAAACCTTCAAAGCCCACTGCGGACAGGAGGTTTCGCTCCAGCAAGGCGGCAGCGAGTGGCGCGGAAGTCTGCCGAGAACAGAACCGATTTTCAAAAAAGCTGTCGCCGGACAGCCTGAAGAACTTGAGGCCAACCCACGGGCTCGCAGTGCAAAATTGCGCGCCGTTCGACGTGTGAAGGAGTATGAATAATGAGAAAACACAACCGTCATCGGAAGACGCATCATCTGAAACTCTCCCAAATCGGGAGCGTGGTTCTCATTGCAGCGATCATTCTGCCGTGGGCATGGCCGGCGTTTGTGGATTTGAGCAACACGCAAACGGCCACGCAAATTAAACATTTGGAATATTCCAAACGCTCGTTGGAAGACTCTCTCCGGCGTCAAGTCGCAGACTGGAATCAGTTGATCCAACCGGAAAATCTGGATGAAGCCGTCCGGCAAAATGGTTTTCAACTTGCCTTCGCTCCGCCGGAACGCAGCATCATTGTGCGCAAAAACGGCCGTATTGAAATCCCTGCCACACTGCACGCTTCATTGGAGGCAACACGCCTTGCCAAGGCTGAAAAATCCAAACAGCGCAGTCTTGCTGCGACATCAGCGAATAAACCGATGACGCCTACCCGCCGCCGACGTTAACACTTTTTTACCCAACCGCACTCCGTTTCTCATGCCTTCGCACCCGCACCGCGTTGCACATCGATGGATGATTGCCATTCTCATGGCAATCTGCATCGTTTTTATAAAGGTGTTGCTCGCACTGATTGACCTGCATCTGATCATCCCTGCTTCACCGGAATACAAAGCAAGAAAATATACCGACTCCTTTGAATTGCTGGGCGTTCGCGGGCGGATTCTGGATCGGAACGGAATTGTTTTGGCAGAGAGTGTCGCCGGACGTGACGTTGTCGTTGATCGGAAAGATCCGGCCTTGCAGGACAAACACGTCAACAGAGAGACGCTTCCGATTGAGGTGGCACAGTTGCTGGGCGTTGATCAGGAGGTGATGTTAGATGCCTACAATGGCACCCATCGCAGCCGGACGACAAAGATTATGACCATCACCGACGACGCGTTGATCCAGGAATTGTTGCGCAGAAAGGACTTTTCCAACAAGACAAATCGTATCGTAGGGCTGAACATTTCGGATATGCGTTCGGTGCGTTCCTATCCGAATGGTGCCCGACTTTGTCATGTGCTTGGGTTCATCAACCATCAGGGGAAAGGCGTCTATGGCATTGAAGAAGTGTTCAACCGTCAGCTCAGCGGCACAAATGGCGTTGTAACAACGGTCTATGACGGGCGGCGACGTGAAATACGTTCAAAGCGTATTTCGGAGATTCCGCCACAGCATGGCAACGATGTTTATCTTACAATTGACAACAACATCCAATTTATTATCGAGACGGCTCTTTCCAATGCACTGGAGCAATTTCAAGCGGAATCGGGCGTAATCATCGTCCAAAAGGTCAAAACCGGTGAAATTCTCGGCATGGCTTCACTTCCCGGCTTCAAACCGCAGGAATACGGAAAGCATGAACACGATGAATGGAAGAACGCCGCGATTTCAAAAACCTACGAGCCGGGTTCTGTGATGAAAGCCATCACAGTAGCCTGCGCATTACAGTATGGCGTCATCACCGAGCACACCGTCTTTGATGTCGGCAATTCCGGCATTTGGTATTACGCAGGGAAGCCTTTGCGCGACAAGGTCTATGGACGTATCACAGCACGCGAACTGCTGATGAAATCCTCCAATATCGCCACTGCACAAATAGGATTGCTCTTGGCTGCTCCTGCTCCTGATAAAGGGATGCCGCAGGCAAATGAACTCTTGTGGCGTGCCTTCAACGCGATGGGGTTAGGACAAAAGACGGGAATTGAATTGATTGGTGAGGAACACGGGATTTTTTGGAACTACAAACGCACCGCGCATTGGAGTAAACTTTCACCCACCCGCATCCCGCTCGGGCAAGGAATTTCGGTGACGGCAATTCAACTTATCAATGCTTATTCCACCATTGCCAATGGCGGTTATTTGATGCAACCGACGATTCTTAAAGAGATTCGCGCTCATGATGGCACGTTGCTCCGGCAAAACAGACCGAAGATCAAGGGGCGTCCGCTCTCAACTGATGTCTGCAATAAAATGCTGGATATGCTACAATCTGTCACCGGAACAAATCCGCGTGGCACCGGTGCGCGCGCGGCATTGCCGAGTTATACCGTTGCCGGCAAGACCGGCACCGGCCAGATTCCGATAAACGGGAAGTATAATCACAGCGATTACAACGTCTCTTTTATCGGCATCTATCCGGCCACACGCCCGGAGCTTTCAATCCTTGTTACGATTGAACGTCCGCGTGGTGCCATTCGTTCCGGCGGCGGCGTCGCGGCTCCTACATTCGCGGCGGTGGCAGAGGAAATCGGGCGCTATCTTGCAATTCCGGCAGACAAGCTCCCTAAAGAACGGGTGAAGTAATGTCTCTTTTCATGGCCTTTTCAGGCATCAACCTGGACGCTTTTGTCGAGGCCATCCGCGCTTCGGTGGAATTCCCATGGCTTCAGGGTTGGTTCACGGCAATTGCGACATTCTTCTTTGAAAACATCGTCTGCTGGACAATTGTCCCTCCCCTCCTTTCAGAAGGGATCCTCCATTGGATGACGGCCCTCCAGAGCACCTTCTGGGGTGTTTTCATCGGAGACCTCCTGATGTACCTGCCGGTTCGGTTCGCCATGCGGTATGTCGCCAAGATCAAATGGATCCAAAAGCATCAAAATCAGATTGAGGCCTGCGGTCATTTCTTTGACAAACATATCGGCAAGACAATGTTTGTCATCCGCTTCACGCCCGGGATCCGCACCCCGGCACTCCTGGCTGCCGGAATGTTACGCGTCCACTTCGGCATCTACACGCTCTATTCGGCACTCTCCTGTCTGCTGCAAAGCTCGATCATTACCTTCTTTATGCCCAAACTTTACGCCCCTGCGATTGCTTGGCTGAAACAGCAATGGACTCAGCAACCTTTCCTTGTGGTCAGTATTATTCTGGGATTTTTGGTATGTTTCTGCGTTGCACAATGGTATATCGCGCGCGCCGCCATGCGCCACCTGACGGAAAAAAACAAGACGAACATCTCCCCGCCATCACCTTGAGGGTTTTGTCTTTCGGGCTTATTTACGCTGACAGCGATGGTCTCCATCGCTGTCACTTTTTAATCCCGGCATCTTCTTTTCATCACCTGTTCAAGCGCGTGTCAAGCCACAATTTCATGCAATTTTGCCACGCCATTCATCAATACCGCGAAAACACATCCGCCCTGCACAACGCCCGTTTCGCCGTCTCTCGCCTTCATTTTCGCCGTTAATGACAACCTGTTTCGGCGATGTCGGCTCTGTGTATCGCCGATGTGCAGCGACCATATGCACCCAACCCCCATTCCATCCGCTCACGATACACGCACTTTTTTCCGGAAGATTCAACGCCAGCCCTCTTTGATGCTGCAAAAAGTGCTTATCAGATCGCCAAAAGCGGCTCATTATTCACGCTTTAACGGTTCGATCACGTTAACGACGCGAGTTGCCCGTCTTTGCGCACCACCATATCTTGTGGCAGTGCTCGCATCCGGAATACGCATTCCAACTCCGGAAGCTCCGCCTTCGGCCATGCCCTGAACCATGCTCATTTCCCCGACTGCTTTTTCTCTTATGCCGTCACATTTTCACGAAATAATATCATTAACATTTTCACATTAGTATGTTATGATAATTGTGTCGTTTTTCACACTTTGAATGTTCAAAAAGGTGACACGCTTATGAAAATGTTTCCGACAACCGTTGCCCTCTGTGCTTTTAGCATAGTCGCATCCACGCGTTTGCAAGCTGCCGTTGACGCCCGTTTCATAACAATTGATTTACCACGGGATTCTGCAACGCTCTCTCTGGCAGAAGTGGAAGTCTTTGCCAACGGCATCAATGTTGCCACAAAAGGTGCTGCCACGCAAACCGACACCGCGCATGGCGGCGCAGCAGCACGTGCCATTGACGGGAACATTTCCGGAGTCTGGGAGGAAAACTCCATCACCCACACGCCGGAAGGCAGCAATCATCCCGCATGGGAAGTTGATCTGGGAGCCACCTACCCTGTTGAAAAAATTGTTGTCTGGAATCGCAACATACTCACCGAGCGTCTTGACGGCTTCCGCGTCACCGTCTCCGATGCCGGGCGCACAATCCTCTGGGAAGCCACGCACGGAAAAGCCGGACGCACGGCTTATTTTGTCCCGGAAGTCGGCAAGTCACCCCGTGCAGGCCAGCGGTTGCCGACGCTGGACGAACAGCAAAAGCAAATCCGTTTGCGCTCCCTGCTTGCAAACATGAACACCCAATCGCTCCGCGAAGCACTCACGGTTTATGCCGAAAAGTATCCTGACGCCTACCCGGATGCCGCAGCGACCTTGCAAGCGATTGACGACCTCGAAAAAACCATTCTCGCCGGGCAAGCCAACGACAACACCCTTAAAGCTTTCCGGGAATTGCAGAAAAAAGTGCTCTTGAAGCACCCGGCCGTGGATTTTGACGAGCTCCTTTTCATCAATCGCCCCAAAGGAACCAAACAAGGGCTTTTCCAAAACTATCAAGGCAATACCGCCTGGCTCGGCGACAACAATCAAACGCTCCGCGGCTACCGTAACACCCTCTTGCGCGGCCCCATCTGTCAGGATATGGGCGAAGCGAAGGTCATCCGCGCCTCCACTGCCTACATGGGCGAACTTTGCCTGGATTGGGATGCTCAAAAAATCCTCCTCTCTTCCGGCGATGAAAAGAGCGGTCCTTGGGGGATCTATGAAGTGAATCTCGATGGCACTGACTGGCAGAAAGCCTACGAAGATCCCAATCCGGAAGTGGACTATTACGATGCCTGCTACCTCCCCGATGGACGCATCATCACCACGGCAACGGTGGGTTTCAATGGCGTGCCCTGTGTCTCCGGCGGCGACTATGTGGCGAACTTGCAATTGATTGAGCATGATCGCAAAACGGCCCGTCGCATTACGTTTGACCAGGATATCAACTGGAATCCGGAAGTTTATCCCAATGGACGCGTCGTTTTTCTGCGCTGGGAATATACCGACTCGGCGCACTATTTCTCCCGCGTATTGATGACGATGAATCCTGATGGCACCGATCAACAAGAATTTTATGGTTCCAACAGCTATTGGCCCAACGCTGTTTTCTACCACCAGAATATTCCGGGCAGCTCAACGAAGTTTGTCGGCATCGTTACCGGTCACCACGGTGTCGCACGAAAAGGCGAACTGGTGCTCTTCGATGTCGCCAAAGGACGCATCGAAACACAGGGCGCAGTGCACAAGTTTCCGTTCCGTGGCAAGCCCATTGAAAACATCACAAAAGATCAGCTCGTTGACCATATCAAACCTTACTTCCTCCATCCCCGTCCGCTCAATGACGAGATTATTCTCGCAGCAATGCAAGACGATGGTGCCTCTCCCTGGCGGATTGTGCTCGTTGACATCTACGACAATGTGCTGACGCTTTGGGAAGCTCCGGATGCGAACTATTACGAGCCCATCCCGCTCAAAGCGCGTCAACGCCCGGCCTACCGCCCGGACATGGTAGACCTCTCCAAGAAAACGTGCAATGTCTATATGGCAAATGTCTATCGCGGGCAGAAAACACTGGAAGGTGTGCCCAAGGGAACGGTGAAAAAGCTTCGCGTCTTCAACTATGAATATGCGCCCCGTCATTCCGGCGGACACTATGCCATCGGCATGGAAGGCCCGTGGGACGTACGCGTTCTGCACGGCACCGTTGATGTGGAAGAAGATGGATCGTGTATGTTCGAGTTCCCGGCCAACACCCCGCTCAGCGTTCAGCCTTTGGACGAAAACGGACGCGCTTTGCAGATGATGCGCTCGTGGCTGGTTGGTATGCCGGGCGAAACGATCAGCTGCATTGGCTGTCATGAAAGCCAAAACGCCGCAGCACCTTCCGGACAATCCACCGCTGCTGCACGCAAGCCGCCTCAAAAGATCAAACCTTGGTACGGAGAGAAGCGTGGCTGGGGCTTCGATCGTGAAGTGCAACCGCTTCTTGAC
Source organism: Kiritimatiellia bacterium (assembly GCA_017531445.1). Classification (GTDB taxonomy): domain Bacteria; phylum Verrucomicrobiota; class Kiritimatiellia; order RFP12; family DVOR01; genus Spyradenecus. The sequence goes on from JAFXKZ010000002.1 coordinate 500,724, forward strand.
CGTAAGTGCGTGGGGTGCCACAATGGCACGAATACCGCCACGACCAAGTTGGGGATGCCGTTGCCTAATTTCACCTATCGCAAGAACGTCTGGAATGGTTTCAGCGGAGCCTACCTTGCCTTGCATCCCTATGTCCGCCGCAATGGTCCTGAAGGGGACTATCATGTGCTGACGCCTTTGGAATTCAACGCCATGACCTCTGAGCTTATTCAAATGCTGAAAAAAGGGCACCATGGTGTCACATTGACAACCGAAGACTGGGACCGTCTCTATACGTGGATCGATCTCAATGTCCCCTATTTCGGCACATGGTCTGAGCGCGGAGCCAAGCAACACTACATTCAAAGTCGGCGCGACTATGAAAAGCGATTGGCTGCATTGGATTATAATCCCGAAGAGATTATCAATCCATACGAACCGGGAAAAATCGCTTTTGAAGCACCGGCAACCGTTGAAAGCAAAACGGAAGCAATTGCGCTTGACGGTTGGCCGTTTGACGGGAGTAAGCGTCAAGGAAAGCAAGAAACCATGACGTTGAATATCGGCGGTGACCAAACCTTGACCCTCGTTAAGATTCCCTCCGGCTCCTTCATCATGGGTTCCAACTCGGAATCGCCGGCCGAAGCTCCTGCACATGTCGCCACCATTGACAAGCCTTTCTACATGGGAACGACTGAAATCACCATGGGCATGATGCAGCAATTCGACCCGACATTTGAAAATGGCGTCTACGATATGCACTACAAAGATCAAGTGCGTCGCGGATACTTCGTGAATGATCCTGACTTCCCGGCCATTCGCGTTAGCTATGAGAAAGCCGAAGCGTTCTGCGCATGGCTCTCGGAAAAGACCGGCAAAAAAGTGCGCCTGCCGACCGAAGTCGAATGGGAATATGCTTGCCGGGCCGGGACTGATACACCGATGAACTATGGCGATTTCAATACCGATTTCGGCACTCATGCCAACCTCGCCGATGTAACCATGAAACGCCTTGCCGTGCATGGTATTGATCCCCAACCCATTCGCAACCCCGACAAATGGTGGGACTACGAACTCAAAGACCCGCGTTTCTATGATAAAGTCCTCCACTTGGCAAAGGTTGGTTCCTACACCGCCAATGCCTTCGGACTGAAAGATATGCACGGCAATGTGGCAGAATGGACAAGCTCGCCCTTCACAGCCTATCCCGGCGGAGTTGAAGTTGAAGCATTTGACCCTGCGCTGCGCGTCATCCGCGGCGGCTCGTGGTATCAACGTCAACACCGCGCCACTTCTGCATGGCGCTGGGGTTATCCCACCTGGCAACGCCCCTACAATGTCGGCTTCCGCGTGGTTGTTGAAGACTGATTGCGATACGTAGTCTCCATAGCGTAGACAGAATATCCAGTTGAGCGATGCTCCATCCCAAGGGGCATCGCTTAGTTTTTTTCAGACTCCTTGCGCTCTATTTTCGTCTGTCCCACACCGAAATCAACACGTCATCTGCAAACTTCAAGCAAATCTGCTATCCTCTTTTCACAGGGCGTCTCTGCAAACATTCCTTTAACGGTTCTCCATTCCCCCTCTTACCTCCTACTCTTTTCCATTTCAATGCTAGCGATATCACACAAAAATACACGTTGTATTTCGCAGCAATGCAACTGAAATTACAGGTTTGATTTGAAGGGCAGCTGGGCTTATGGAGCGTTATAGGGGGTGTCACAGATACATCAATGAAACGTGCGCTTCCCCCTATGCGACCGATTCACTCCGCTCAAGTGAATTCCTTGAAAAGAACATCCTTTTGTTTTTACAAGAACATTCATTCATATGATAAACGCGCACGTTCTTTTCGACAACCATTTACGTTGTTCCAGCAAGCATGGTAATTAAATCGTTTTCACTCACACGATAACTGATTTTTGTGCTATACTGATTGCGTATTTCACCCCTCCATGCAGCGAAGGAGTTGTTATGACTGTTGAACACTATGATGCCGACACATTCGCCCCCGCAATCGCCACAGGCATTACGCTTATTGACTTTTGGGCAACATGGTGCGGCCCGTGCAAAATGCAAGGCGCAATTCTTGACAAAATGGAGCTCCCGCCGGATTTGGAAGGAAAGGTGCGTATCGGAAAAGTTGACATCGACAAAGCACCGCTCCTTGCGGCGCAATACAAGGTGCAATCAATCCCCACATTGGTGCTTTTCAAAGACGGGCAACCGATAGAAACAATGATTGGTTTGCAGCGCGCAGATACCATTCTGGAAAAGCTCAGAGGAGCCGTATCTTAAAACTGTAGAGCAAAAGGCCGTGCAATAATTGTGCGACCTTTTCTTTTTGTATCTCATGAAATTCTTCATTCTTTTCATTACTTTTACCCTGTTTACTGCTGCGCCTTTATGTGCGCAACGCTCCGCAAAGATTTCAACCGCCAATCAAGCACTTGCGCAACAAGCGCAGACACTCCGCGAGATCCAATACACGCTGCAATCCTTTTCTGCTCGTATTGAAGCCCTTGAACAACAACAAGCGATGCTCAACTCGCGCATATCCGCACTTGAACGCAATGATGGCGGAGTTACCAAAGACGATCTTGCGGCCGTACGTGCCGACCTGAATGCGCTCAAGAACGAGCAAGGGAAGTTACGCGGAGAGATTGTGGCCGATCTTTCCACAAAGATTAAAACCATTGCCGATAAGCAGCGTGCCGCCGCAGAGTCACAAGCCAAACAGAAGTCCGGTTACACACACGTGGTGGAAGCCGGACAAACAATCTCTGCCATCGCGCAGGCATATAAGGTCTCGGTAACCTCTATCATGAGGGCCAACAAGATTAAGGACGCGACTAAAATCCGCGTCGGACAAGAACTTTTCATCCCGGACCCTTAATCTGTTGTTATTGACTTTTCAACCGTACAAAGGACACTTATGAATATCCTCCTTGCCTCTACTGCTGCCAATGTTTTCACATTCGCGACATTCGCCGCTGTTGTTGGCGGTCTTGGAATCTTCCTGCTCGGCATGAAGCAAATCTCGGAAGGTCTCCAAGCCGTTGCCGGCCCCAGAATGCGTAAACTTGTTGCAGCTGCGACCACGAATCGCTTTGCCGGCGTATTGACCGGTGCAGTCGTTACGGGCATCATTCAAGCCTCTGCCGTTACAACCGTTATGGTGGTCGGCATGGTGACTTCCGGAATTATGACCTTGATGCAAGCGATCAACGTCATCATCGGCGCAAACATCGGCACTACCGTCACCGCGTGGCTCGTGGCGATTTTCCCGAAACTGGACGCGACGTTCGGGCTCGGACTTGCAGGTTTTTCAGCGTTGGTATACCTCTTCGCTAAACGCGAATCCTGGAAATATTGGGGCTTAATCTTCCTCGGTCTTGGCTTAATCTTCTATGGATTGGATCTGGTGAAGAGCAATATGTCGCCGCTTTCCCAGACGGAAAGTTTTATTGATGCCTTAAAATCATTTGCAGTATCCGACCCGACCACCGGTGCTTTTTCTGTTTGGGGAATGCTGAAATGTATTATTGTTGGCGCGATTGCCACTGCGTTGATTCAAAGTTCTTCGGCGACCACGGCGATCGCTGTGGTATTGGTTACACAACGTATGATCTCGTTTGATACGGCAGCTACGTTGGTGCTTGGTATGAATATCGGAACCACCGTCACCACTTGGTTCGCTGCCATTGGTGCCCCGACAGATGCGCGGCGTGCAGCACTGGCGCACACCCTTTTCAACTTGATTGGTGTAATTATCATGGCACCTTTCTTCCCGATTCTCCTGCCGATAACCGACAAACTCTTCGGCATCTCGCAAATGGATACCACCGGGCTCGGTTTTGCCGTTGCCGGCATCCATACCGCCTTCAACATCTTGAACACCTGTATTTTCCTTCCGTTCACATCTCAATTTGCGTGGTTGATTACCCGTATCATTCCCGCAGCCAAAATCCATGAATTGCCACGCCTTACCGTGTTGAATCCGCTGAAATTGGCACCTGTCGTAGCGGTAGAACAGGCGCGAAAAGAAGTTGAACAAATGAGCCTCCGTTGCGAAACAGTACTTGATAACATCCATCAGGTCTTGACAGGTAAGGCGACAGAGGAAATTGAAAACAGCATCTTTCACACCGAGGAAGAGTTGGACATCCTTCAACACGAGGTTTCACAATTCCTTGGGATTATCATGACCACCAACCTTCCTTCCGACGTTGCCAACCGCGCCCGTATGCTCTTGCGCGTCGCCGACGAGCTTGAATCTGTTTCAGACGATGCTGTTGCTCTCCTCAAGCAATTCATTCGTATGCGCAAGGCCAATATGAAACTCTCTGAACGCGGCCTTGCAGACTTGAGCAGTCTGCACGATATGTGCCGAGCATTCTCCGGAGTTGTCTGCGAAGCTTTCCGGCAAGGAAAAGCCTATGCAGCTGATTTGTTGAATCATATGCACTCTGATGCAGCAAGCATCACTGCGCGTGTCAAGGAAATCCGAAAAGCCCAAATGACGCGAATGGCGGATCGTGATCCCACAATCAATCCATTGTGCGCAGTAGTTGTATTGGATATGCTCAATCTCTACCGTCGAGTGAAAGAGGATTGTCTCAACATCGGTGAAGCGATGCTTGAAGAAGGACGTGTGTAAGGTTCATTATGCGGATACAAATTCTGCCATCATTGCTTGCTGCCGACTTGGCATGTCTGGGTCGCGAGATACAACGCGTTGCAGAAGCAGAAGCAGACGCGCTCCATTTGGACATCATGGATGGCCATTTCGTTCCTAATCTTTCGTTCGCGCCAGACACCTCTGCGCTTTGCAAGAAATATCTTCCCGCTGATTTTCCGATCAACACGCATCTGATGATGACAAATCCCGATGCCTATGCCATGCGCTTTATCGAGAAAGGCTCCACGACAATCCAATTTCACTTGGAGATGCGTGAGCAGGTAGACATTTGCAAGCTTGCCGATGAAATCCATACAAAAGGAGCGCGTGTCGGACTGGCTTTGAATCCGGACACACCTGCAGAAGCCGCACACCCCTACCTTGAATGCGCAGACGAACTTCTCTGCATGACGGTGTTTCCAGGTTACGGCGGGCAAACGTTCATTGCCGACGTGCTTCCCAAAATCAAACAACTCAGGGCGATGGCACCTGCAATTGACATCATGGTTGATGGCGGCATCAATTTTGAAACGGCAGAACTTGCTGCAGCTGCAGGGGCCAATGCATTCGTAGCAGGTTCGTTTCTCTTCAAACAACCAGACATGAAGTCTGCCATTAAAGAACTTCGTATGCGTTGTCAAAAAGCTTTTGCGCATCCTTAAAGCACAAAACTCGCCCTTGGCAATCTTGCCTCTCAGCTCTAAAAGCAGACCACTTTCTCTCTTCTGAAACACAAACGGTATGAGCGGAACGCGTATCATTAAAGAACTTGGACGATACCCTATCGCCCCACTTCTTTTGAAATACTCGCTTCCTTCTATTGCCGGGATGTTGGTAGCTGCGCTCTACAATGTCGTAGACAGGCTCTACGTCGGGCGCTGTGTCGGCCCTGAAGGACTCGCAAGTTTCGCGCTGACTTTTCCAGCAATGATGATTACGATTGCTTTCGGAACGCTTATCGGTCACGGCACTTCAACGCGCATCTCGATTGCGATGGGACAAGGGAAACGCAAGGTCGCCCAGTGCTACCTTGGACAGGCCATTTGCCTTTTTCTCATTCTCTCTTTCACCTTTTATCCCCTTTGTGCATTTTTTGCAGAACCGATTCTACTGCTTTCAGGCGGCACCCCTGCAACGGTTCCACCGGCCGCACACTACTTACAAATTATTTTCTTCGGTGTCATCTTTCAATATCTCAGTCACGGACTTAACAATACACTTCGGGCAGACGGTTATCCTAAAAAAGCACTCATTTCAATGCTTCTTGGGGCAATCATCAACATTGTTGCCGATCCGTTTTTCATCTTTGAAGAAGTCCCGCTCGTCTTTTTTACAGTCCCTGGACTGGGCATGGGAATTGTTGGAGCGGCTGTTGCGACCGTTCTTTCTCAAGTCATTGCCTCCATTTGGGTTGTCAGCCACTTTCTCCGAAAAGAGGCTACCATTCCCTTAAAACTGGGCTATATCCGCCTCTATCCTCCGCTCTTGTGGGGGATGCTGTTTTTGGGTCTTCCTCCCTTTGTGCTCAACCTTGTGGGAAGCCTCGTCAACACACTTTACAATGTCCTCTTCCACTACTATGCTCCCACAGAGACCATTGCCGAACGGGAAATTGCATCAATTGGCATCGTGATGACCGTTCAAATGCTGCTGTGTATGCCCGTCCTTGGCATTGCACAAGGGATGCAACCACTTTTAGGATTCAACATCGGAGCAAAAAACTATTCACGCGTACGAAAAACATTCAAACTTGCAGCTTGGTGGGGAGGCGGTTGGATCTTTCTCACATCGCTAGCGACTATTTTCTTCCGCGTCCCCATTTTCAAACTTTTCTGCCGGGAGGAAATGGCAACAGAATTGCTTCTCCATGGTCCGCATCGGTTGCTCATTTTCTTTTCAGGTTTCCAATTTGTGGGATACGCAATCCTCGTAGGACAATATTTCCAGGCTATTGGGCGTGGGAATATCAGCCTGACCATGAGCCTCTCCCGTCAGTGTTTTCTGCTCGTACCGCTGATGTTCATCCTTCCCCGAGTGATAGGAAATGCCGGCATCTGGTGGGCAGCCCCCATCTCAGACATCCTCTCAATCTTGATTGCCGTAGGCTTTCATTTCATTGAACATCGTCGCCTGAATCGCCTAATTGCGAGCGAAGTCCCTTCTCTTTAAGGAAGGCTGGTCACAGACACACAGGCTCCGGATTGACTCTAATCACGAGCGAAGTCCCGTCTTTTTAAGGAGCTGAAACGTTTTCGCCACACACCATTTGCAAGTTTATTCATCTGCAACACCTCTAACAACATCATAAGAACGTTCCTTAAAAAGAACCGCCTGTGGCTCTCGCTCCCCGCCTTTTCCGGAAAACATTCCACTTGAGAAGCGATTCTTTACTTCCAACACCCTATGCAGTTCTCCATATGGGTGTGAGTATTGAAACAAGTGTAAGCCAAGTCGGTCAATAGCCAACACCTTACGTGATTCTTCATATAGGTGTGAGCGTATAGCAGTACATACCGTATTCCCGGTGGCGGAACTTCTCCAAAGACAATCTTCCACCTCTTTGAACACGCCTACGAGGCTTAAAGGCATCAAACCGGGCACCGCGCAAACTACGCGTTCCCTTCTGTCTGTACACGCTTACCACAACCCCATAATCGCTTGAAGCACGAGCGAAGTTATCGTAATCCCAGCCCAACAAACCGCCCCAAGCAATAACGGTTTCCCACCGGTACGAATCAGTTTAATCAAATCGGTATTCAACCCGATCGCAGCCATTGCCATGATGATCAGAAACTTTGATAATGATTTTGCAGGTGCAAATGCTGTTTCGGCCACTCCCAGCGACAAGCACACCGTTGTCACCAACGCCGCAGCAACAAACCAAAGAATGAAAAAGGGGAAGATCTTGCGGAATGAGACGTTTCCCTGCGCGGAGAGATCTTCTTTTGCACGGCGTGCAGTAAGAAAGGCCAATCCTAACACAATCGGAATAATCGCCAATGTTCGTGTCAATTTCACCGTAACCGCTTTATCCAGTGTTTGGGAACCCAGTTGATACATGGAATCCCATGTTGCTGCACACGCCGTTACCGAGGAGGTGTCGTTGACCGCAGTCCCGGCAAAAATGCCAAAGGCTTCTCCGCTGGCAGTCTCCATTCCCAAGAGACTTCCCAAAAGCGGGAAAAGTATTGCGGCCATCACATTAAAGAAGAAAATCACCGAAATTGCCTGCGCCACTTCACTGTCATCCGCTTTTATCACAGGGGCCGTCGCCGCAATTGCCGATCCTCCGCAAATTGAAGAGCCCACTCCGACTAAAACTGCAATGCGCTCAGGGATATTCCAAATCTTCCGCAAACAGTATGCCAACAGCAATGCAATAAAAATAGTTGAGACGATAATCGGAAGCGATTGCGCCCCGGTCTTCAGCACCACCGATAGATTAAGCCCGAATCCAAGCAGAATTACCGCCCATTGAAGCACCTTTTTGGAGACCCATCGAATCCCCGGATCCAAGCGCGAACGCTGTGTTTTCAACAATGGCACAAGCATCATTCCGGAAAGGATGGCAATTACCGCGCCCCCCACAAGCGGAAAGATTTTTCCGATAATCCATGCAGGAATTGCGAGAAAAAGGCACAACAAAATGCCAGGACCATGCGAATTAATCCACTGTTTCATCGGACATTCCTTCCTGCTTCACGCGTTATTGTCTCCACATCGGTAAATCACGAACCGCAATCCATTCCGAACGATAGACAGAGGCCATGCAGCCCTCTGAACGACATCACCCAAACGCTTCATGAATGATACCATAAATTATGACAGCTTGCGTTTACCTTTTGCTTCCCCTTGAAGCACTCTGATTCATTCTCCAATGGGAACCGGCAACTGACACCCGGATACTTTGATGCGCGAACCGATAAAATCATGAATAAAAACGGACGCCAACGTTTTCCGTTGCGTCCAGTTTTGCGAACGAAAAAGTCTGCGCCTCAACGTGGAAACAGAACCAATCACCTCTGCGCAGCATGGACTGTCGCAACCGCCATCGCCGAAATGCCTTCACGACGACCAATCGCCCCCAGCCCTTCAACGGTTGTCGCCTTTACCGAGACCGCCCCCTCCGGAATTTGCATTGCCCGGGCCAAACAATGGCGCATCGCAGGAATATGTGGCATCAACTTGGGACGTTCGGCTAACACGGTGGCATCCACATTGTTAATGCGCCATCCTTTTTGATGAAGACGTTCTGTAACTGCCTGCAATAACGCCACACTGTCCGCTCCAGCCCATTTCGCATCTGTATCCGGGAAATGCTGCCCGATATCACCATCAGCAATTGCCCCCAATAAAGCGTCCATAATCGCGTGTGTCAGCACATCTGCATCGGAATGCCCCAGCAAACCGTGCGAATGCGGGATATCCACACCGCCAAGAATCAATTTACGACCTTCCACAAGACGATGCGTATCAAAGCCAATACCGGAACGTGTCATCATACTACAGACTTGAATAAAGGGGAAACGGATCTGGGCTCGGAGGGAATCGAACCCTCACATCTTGCGATACAGGAACCTAAATCCTGCGTGTCTGCCAGTTTCACCACGAGCCCGCACATTGACGCCCGATTATAACAAAACAGCCGTTCAACCGCAACCCTCCCAACGCTTGCCAACAGCATGATCGCGGCAGCCGGCAATTCTCTGGAAAAGACGGCAAGGCGATGGATTTTGAGCAAAGATTACTGCGAACGTTTCCGTCTGGATTTGGCTTTACGCTCGATGTATTGTCCCTTTCCAAGCGTGGCAAGCGTTTGCAGAAGTGAGGAGGATTGACCGATGGCAACGCAGGAAAAGACAATCTCTTTCGGCGGTGGCGGCAACTGACGTGTCTGTTTGAAAGAGGGCATTGTGCGCGACTTCGGCCGCCACCTTGCCCATGTTTTCCGCCAGGCAGCTTTCAATTGCCGACACTTGCGCGCATGAGGCGTGGAGGCGGTTTCCCCCGCGGCATACCAGTCACTGACCGCTTCTTGAACGCAGTCGGCATAGGCCCCAATGTCATTATCACCCAGATAGATGATGCAGGTAATCGCATGACGCGCAACAAACGGCCAGAGCGTCTCCCGGAAGGTTGTTTCAAAGTTGCCGCCGGAAAGTAGTTCTTTGCGCTCCAACAGTTCCAACAGTTGCTTTTGTTCGGAGGGCTTTCCCATATCAAAGGGACCAACCCCCTTATGTGCCTCACTGCCCCCCTCAAAGAGGATGCTCACGGAAAACGGCACCCCATGTGTGCGCGTTGCCGTATACATTTGCTCGCCCATGGTGCGCACTTCATCAATCAACGTCTCCCAACGCCGCCCGGGCGTAACACGTGCGGCATCTTTCCGGTTCATCGATTTGGAAGCGTCAATAATCAACAGCAGATTCGCCCCTTCTGCCGGAAGGTCGATACCATAAAAAGAGATTCCGTAGCGTTCATGCGAGGTTGAAGCCGATGGTTGCGCCTTTACAATGGAAACAGGGCACAACAGCCCGAACAAAAAGAAAAGAAAAACGAGCCGACGCATCTTCACTCTCCGCGCAGTTTCCTTGCAGCTTCACGTGCTGCGGCAACAATCGCTGCCTCTCCGGGAACGATTTTCCCCTGCATTAAAATACGCCCGGCACAAATAACGGTATCCACACATGACGTATCCCCGGCATAGAGAAAATCGGCATCCGGATCGTTTCCGGCGGCAAAAGCCGGCGCATTCAGATCTATCAAAAGACAATCCGCCGCCTTTCCTTCGGCAATCTGCCCGGCCTCCGGAAAGCCCAATGCACGGGCGGCAATCTGTGTAACGGCCGCATCAATCTGCGCCAAGGGCACCTCTTCCGGAGACGCCGCGCCCAACTTCGCCGAAAGCGCGGCGGCTTTGGTTTCGGCAATCATGGAAAGACTATTGTTGGAGGCCGCACCATCGGTACCGACGGTGATGGCAACGCCTGCTTTTGCCGCCCGCACCCAGGGGAAAATGCCGCTGCCCAGTTTTTGATTTGATTGTGGACAATGCGCCACAATCACGCCACGCGCCGCCATCCGTGCGAGATCTTCATCGGTTACATGGCAGCAATGTGCGAGAATTGTCCCGGGGCGAAGCAATCCGCATTGCTCCAGATACGCAATCGGCGTAGCAGCATTGAACCGCGCTTGGGCGATGGCACATTCCGTACGCGTTTCGGCGGCATGAAGATGAATCGGCAATCCGAGACGATCCGCCTCACGTGCGACATGACGCAATTGTTCGGGAGTCGTCGTATAGAGTGCATGCGGTGCCAGCGAAAGTTGAACCGTTGGCGGCAAGTCCGGGAGCATCTCAAGCGCGGCTTCATTTTCAATGTGTTCGGAAACCTGATTCATCACCATCAGCCCCACACGGGCACGCACGCCCATTTCAATTGCAGTGCGCAAAATGGCCGGTTGATGGAAATACATATCGTTGAATGCGACACATCCGGAGTGCAGACTTTCCACAATCGCCAGACGCGTCCCGGCGGCGACCAATTCCGGAGTAAGGCGCGCTTCCTGCGGCCAGATGCGCTCCTGCAACCACGCCATCAGCGGTAAATCCTCTCCACTTCCGCGCAGCAAGGTCATCGCATGGTGTGTGTGAGTATTGTAGAACGGCGGACGTATCAGGAATGAATGCCCCTCAATCACGCGATGAACGCTCTCCGGCGCAATCGTCCCTGCCGGTGCAACCGCAGTAAAACGCTCCCCCTTAATCGCAACATCCACGCGTTGATGCCGCAAAAGCACATTCCGGATTAAAAGATCATGCCTCTTCATTCTTTTCAACTCCATACAGCAGTATATCACAAGCGTCCCCTGCCCAACCGTACTCCCGCGACTCGCTGTTTTCAGTTTCGGCGATGTTTCGCGGCAATCTCACCGAAACGGCGTTACAACATGGGCGAAACCGGAAGGCAACATCGCCCATATTGAACTGCTGCTTGGCACGACTTCCGGAAAAGGTGCGCAACCCTTGAGCCGACGCCCCCTTATCACTGAAGAAAAACACCCGTGCTACAAGCATTATTTCCGCACACCTCAAAGACGCCATCTTCCCGTGTGAATCCCCCAAACAGTCGCGTTCAGCACGGCAGTTTTGTTACACTATTCCCATTATGTTGACGATTTCGCTTACCCATCACCCGCACGCCCGCAAAGAACTCCTGCTGGAGCGCACACTCCGCATCGTCTCGCGAAGCGGCTTGAACCCCACTGAAACCGCACTGATCAATTGCCTGCCCGCCCTGCGAAAGCAACCAGCACCGTTGGTTTCTCCGCTCTTTCTTGGCGGACGCACGGGGGCTTTGGCCATGGCCGTATGGTTGATGGCAGGCGACTGTCTCAAAGGCAAAATAACGCTGCACACCTTTGATGCGCACACCTTGCAGACACTTGTGCGCAATCTTGCCGAAAATCACGCGCCGGAAGCCCTCCTGAGCGCAGTTTCAAGCACCGACCTTACCCCTCTCGCGCAAAAGGCCTCCATCGTTTTCTGGCAGATGACCAAAGGTGACGGCACTGCCGAACGCGACTTGGAAACATTGGAGCAGCTCCTCGAAGGGGAAACGGGTGCCAAGCGACAATTTCTGATTGCTGCCGATGAGCCCAACGAAACGTTTCTGAAGCGTTTCCGCAAGCATTGTACCGGCGTTACCGTGCGCCGCCAAAACACCGTTACCCTGATTCAAGGGACGCTTTCCAAGCCAATCGCTTCAAGTGATCGCGCCAATCGCGCCGCCACTTTTGAAGTTTCACTCAAAGGTCATGAACCGATTACGCTCACCACGTTGCCGGGGTGTTTCTGCCATCGGCGCGCAGATATGGGCGGTCTTGCCCTTACGGAAACCGTTGCCGAGCACATCTCCTTTGATTGTGGCGACCGGGTAATGGATATGGGGTGCGGATGCGGCATGAACGGGCTTCTGTTGGCGACAGCCTTTCCCGAGAAGCGTTTACAGATCACCTATCAGGATTCCAATCGTTGTGCGCACGACTCGACTGAATTGAACTTGAAACGTTATCCCCACCGTGCACAGTTGATTTTCTCTGCCGAAGGCGAAGGCAAGCGCGCCTCGTATGACCTTTTTATGGCCAACCCTCCCTACTTTGGCGATTGGCGGATTGCAGAATTCTTCATCCAAACCGCGGCTCGCCTTCTCAAGCGCGGCGGCATTCTCGCCTTTGTCTCCAAACGTGAAGCCAAACCATTGGAGATGATGCAACACGCCGGCTTTGAAGAATTGGGCCGCTTCTCACGACGAGGGTATACCATTCTGTTGATGACACGCAAATAATGCGTTCGCTGTGCAGGCCTGAAGGTCCTTTTCACCCTCGCACGGCACACAAATGTGACGCCGCCTGATCTGCCTGTGTGCGCTTCCGCTCCGGGAACGCGCCCCAAATCTACCATCATGCAGCCCGTGCGTCGGGCGAAGTGCGCTCTCACAGAGCCGTTAAGCGTTTCAGGCGTTCCGAGAGGGTGGTTTGACGGATTGAGACGGCCTCTGCGTGCAATGCAATCCAAAGAGCCTTCGAAGATCCGATAACGACAACCAGCTTCTTTCCACGGGTAATTGCCGTGTAAAGAAGGTTTTTCCGCAGCAATTTGAAGTGCTGCGTGTGCATCAAAATAATCACAGCCGGATATTCACTCCCCTGCGATTTGTGAATGCTTGTGGCATATGCCAGCGTCAATTCATCCAATTCATCCGCCTTATATTCCACATAACGACTGTCGAAATTGACAACAAGCGCGCGATTCTCCGCGTCTACCATCTGAATGATGCCGATATCGCCATTAAAGACATCCTTGTCATAATCATTACTGATCTGCATCACACGGTCGTTCGGACGGAAAGGCATTCCGCCGCGCCACAGCGCTTCTCCGGATGGATTCATCTCCTGCTGAATCAGCAAATTCAGCCGATCCGTGCCCAATTCGCCGCGCCGCATCGGCGTAAGCACTTGGATATCATGAAGCGGATCAAACGCAAATTTTGAAGGAATCCGTTGCAACATAAACTTCAATAGCAGTGCTTGCAACTTTTGAGGATCTTGCGCTTCAACAAAATAGAAGTCGCTCTCCACTCCTGGGGCCGGCAATTCAAACATTTCGCCTTGATTCACATGATGCGCATTCTTCACAATCATACCGGAAGCATCTTGACGGAAAATCATTGTCAAATGGGTGCAAGGCACCACACCGGAAGCGATAATATCCGCCAAAACATTCCCCGCTCCCACACTCGGCAATTGATCGGTATCCCCAACAAAAACGACTACAGCACTCTCCGGCACCGCCACCAAAAAATCTTTTGTCAACGCGGCATCCAGCATTGAACTCTCATCTAAAATAAAAACATCTCCCGGAAGCCGTTGGTCGCAGTTGTAATAAAACTGTCCGGTTTGCGGTTGATATTTCAAGAGACGATGAAGTGTTGCCGCCGGGAAACCGGTGCTTTCGGCCATGCGTTTCGCCGCACGCCCCGTGGGAGCGGCAAGGAAAATACGTAATTTCCGCACGGAATAGACCGAAGCTAGGGCTTTGATGATCGTTGTTTTTCCAACACCCGGGCCACCGGTAATCACCGAGACCTTGTTCTCCAACGCCATTACCAGCGCACGCCATTGGGCAGAAGCGAGCGAAAGATGCATTTTTTCTTCGGCCCATGCGACCGCTTTCTCGGCGTTGATCGGACGAAACTTCGCTTTCGTTTTGACCAATTTCAAAAGACACTCGGCAATTTTCTGTTCATCAGAAAAGTGTTCTGCAAGATAAACACGGTCCTCTTCCAGCGTCACAACACCGCGCTCCGCATCGGCGTTCAACGCTTCTGCGAGCCGCTCAACCGGAATATCTAAGGCTTCATTCGCCGCAAGAAAAAGTTCACTTTGCCGCAGATAGACATGTCCATACTCCTCGGCGGCCATCTTTAAGCAATGCAACAGCCCCGCCTCTGCACGCAACAACGAATCCTTCTCAATCCCCATACGTAACGCAATTTGATCCGCTGTCAGAAACCCGATACCACGCACTTCTTCTGCCAGTCGGTACGGATTCTGTTTTACAACCGCAATTGCATCCGTGCCATAGCGGCGCCAAATTCTTGCAGACATTCCCGTACCGATGCCTTGCGATTGAAGGAAAATCATCGTTTCATGGCTCTGCCGTTGTTCCGACCAGGAGGCACGAATCTGATTGCATTTCTTCGCACCCAGTCCCGGCACCTCCCGCAGACGATCCGGACGGTGGTCGAGAATATGCAGCGTATCCGATCCGAAACGTTTGACAATCGCCTCAGCCAGAACCGGCCCGATGCCACGAATCAAACCGCTGGACAGAAAACGTTTAATCCCTTCTGCGGAAGTCGGAGCAACGCATCGCAAGGATTCTGCTTTGAACTGCTTCCCAAAGCGGGGATCTTCAATCCACGATCCCTCTGCGGTAAGCTCCTCACCCACCCATACCGTTGCACATCGACCGACAACCGTTATCTTGCGTTTATCACTTTGCACTTCGGCAATTGGCAGAATGGACAAAACCGTATAGCCTGTCTCGTTATTGCGAAACAGAATAGCGTCCACCGAGCCTGAAATTTGTTGCAATCCGGAAGCCATCTTACAATACCGCAAGTAATCGCTCAAACGCTTCGTCTGTTATCCCTGCCGAAAGCGAAAATCTCAAGCGGGCAGTTCCGGCAGGTACCGTGGGCGGACGAATGGGAAGCACGTAAAATCCCGCCGATTGTAAGCGTTGCGCCTCTGCAATCGCAACTTCATTAGACCCGAGAACATAAGGCACAATCTGGGAAGTACTGACACAACTTCCCGTCTTCTCAATAATTGCTTGCGTCAATTGTCGCGCCATCTTTCGCAGATGTTCACGACGTGCTTGCATCTTCGGTAAAGCCCGCAATACATAAAGCGTCCATGCCATATTCACCGGAGGCAAAGCCGTTGTGAAGATAAATGGGCGCATCTTATTGACCAATATCTCCCGGACTACGGCAGAACATACAACAAATGCGCCCGTTGAACAAAGTGCTTTTCCAAAAGTCCCAACCAAAATATCGATCTGTTGATGCACCGCTTCCGCTACAGCTACCCCTAACCCACGTTCACCAAAAACACCCACGCCGTGCGCTTCATCAACATAAAGCACCACGTTGGGAAAATCATGCTTAAGCGTTGTCAACGCTTTCAGGTCGGAACAGTCACCATCCATTGAGAAGACGCTTTCCGTAACAACAAAGACTTCATCATAGGATTTCGCATACTTTTCCAGATACGATCGGCAATGTTCCAAATCATTATGGCGAAACCGATAAAAGGTCGCGCCACTGGCACGAATCCCATCAATGAGGCTTGCATGATTCAACCGATCGGAAAGAATCAACGATTTTGGCCCTGCAAGTGCCGGTAAGATTCCCGTGTTTGCATGATATCCCGACCCAAACACCAACGCAGCCTCCGCGTGATATACCTGTGCCAAGAACCGCTCCAACTCAATCGCTGCGGCGGTATTTCCCGTTAAAAGGCGCGAACTTGCCGCACTTAATTGCGCCGCTTCATCGGAAAGTTGTGCATAAAATGCCTCCCGAAACGCCCGATCTTCCAAAATCCCAAGGTAATCATTCCCGGAAAGATTCACCATTCCCTCCGGCACAACAGGAAGATGACGATAACTTCCTTGGTGGCGCAACTGCTCCAATTCCTGATTCAATCGTTCAAACAAATTCATCGGTAATACCCTCTACTCTGTTGCTCTGCTTACCCCAACCATCGCAAAAAAAGATGATGCACCAGACATTGAAACACGCGCAACCGCCACGAAGGCGAGCGACCAATCGAGAAAACACACGTGCCACCTGCAAAGAAATCCGCTGCATACTTGCGGTTCAAATGGTCCAACGCTGCGCGAAAATGCGCTGTTGCCGGGTTGCCGCGCGACCAATGATGTGCCCGCAACGGAATTACACTCACGGCATGACCGCTCGCCTTGATGAATTGAAAACAAAAGTCTTCTGCATAGAGATCCCATTCACAAGCCGGATCAAACCGGAGATTCCATGCACGAAAAACATCGGCATGAACGAAGAAACCACAACAATCAAAATTCTCCGTTCGATTACCCAGCAAGGCCGCATACGGCAATGGAGGACGATTCACGTGCAGCCGTCTGCCATCACGATCAGAATCGGTAATACGTCCGAATGGAAGAATCATCGCATTGGCAATCGTTCGCGTCCCAATCAATCCGCAAGGAAACAATGTGGCACGGCGACGCAGGATCTCCATCGGATCTTCCCGCAATTCAAAGTCTTCATGGGCAAAAAGAATCCATCCGGTGTCCTCCGGCATTGATTCAAGAAACGCGTTATAACGCACCGGTATCGGCACGTTTTCCACTGTATTGTCAAAACAAATGTGCCGCGCCTGTGCAAGAAACGCATTCTGCTTTACACAACGTTCATAACACGCATGATCCCGCACCACCGACACAACCGTTAAAGGCCTCGCTTCAGGAAACAATGCAGCAAAGGTGGACGCTCGATGAAATCCCATCGGCTTCGCCTCCGGAGCTGGTGGCAATAACCCATCCAACGCATCCTCGCTGAACTGGCGCGCCACCGCAGCGGATGGATAACGCAAACACCACCGGAATCTGGAATAGACGTGATCTTCGCTTGGTGTGAAGCGTTCCGGGAGCCACCTCCACACCCCCGACACCATCCGGCACAACCTTTTAGACCGCAAGGAAAAGCCGCCATTCAACACCGTCACCCCGAGAGCGTCTGCAATTTTCGCCCGCCATCCGGGCGTCACATTGGGTGCCCCCACATAGTCATATCGCAAAAATGCCTGAAGCCGATCCTCCAAAGGCCATCCGTCTGTCTGCACAATTAAAACGTATTTTGTATTGAACCGACGATGAAGCCGCACCAGACAATCACGGCTCATTGACGCAATCTTCCCCGGGACAAGACGTGATTCTTCCTGGACTTCTACAGGATGCTGTTCCAAAAACGCTGTTGGAAGAAGCGATTTCCGATGCGTTACAACCACCGTCTGCATCCACCCCAAAACCGACCACGTCTTTCGCAACGCGAATTCAAAAGGCAAAAAGGAATCCGGTCCGGGCTTCTGCGGAAAGTAATAAATCAGCACGGTAACATCGGGATAACGGCACGGCGGCGGAGCTTCTCTGCGCAGACACGGCAATTGTGCAGCGATTGCCGCCTGCAATGCGCGTTCACGCGGCTCGACCGGAAGCGGCTTGGGAATCCACCTCACAGGAGGATACCCTCCGCATAGCGGTCATTCCCGGCGAAATCCTTGCGAATCCGCACCTCGGAATAGCCGGCCCGCTCCAGTAATCGCTGCATTGCCAACCCTTGATCTTCGCCGATTTCAAAGAAAATCTTCCCTTGTGAGCGCAGCACCTGCGTCCCGTCCATCACAATTTGACGGAGAATATCCAGTCCATCCTCGCCGCCATCCAGTGCCATGCGCGGTTCATGATGCAAAATATGTCCAGGCAACTGATCCACCACTTTTGTAGCAATGTAAGGCGGATTGGAGACAAGAATATCGCATGAACGCGCCTCCAATCCGCTTGCGCCATCCCCCTGCACAAAGGTTATCTGCTGTGCAAGCCCCAACCGCTGTGCATTCTCACGCGCCAGCGACAATGCTGCTTCTGAAAGATCCACCGCCGTAAATCGTTTTGAGGTGCCGCGGGCAGCATGAGCAAGCGCAAGCGTGATTGCCCCCGTTCCCGTGCCGATATCCACGATCTGCTGCGCCCGTTTCCAAATCGTGTCCTTCAAAATATGCTCTACCAGCTCTTCCGTTTCCGGGCGGGGAATCAATGCCCGATCATCGGTCTTCAGCAGGATATCGTGAAACGGCCATTCGCCTAAAAGATATTGAACAGGCTCCCCATTGGCAAGACGTTTGAACTGCATCCGCAAACGCTTCACCTCATTTTCGCCCACGCAATCCCCCATCATCAGTGGCAACCGCGCGCGCTTGCTGCCAAGAGCTTCTGACAATAAAATTGCAGCGAGTTTGGCAGCTTCATCCGCATCAATGCCATGACGACACAAATAAGCGGCTCCTGACTCCAGAAGTCGCCCCACCGTGAACGGCACTCCGTCAGAAGGGCATGTCGTCATCACTGATGTCATCTACGGGAAAATCGTCTGCCGGCTGCGGAATCGGCTCTGCTGTAGATCCATCCACATCCATCTTCTCAATCTTGTACATCTGAAGATCGGTGTAATAACGCCCGTTGTAAAGATTCCCGCGCAACGAAAAAGTCACGCGCACCGTATCCCCTTTCCGGATTGAATCCAGGAGCGCACAATTGTTTTTAATCGCCGAGAACTTAATATCTTGCGGGTAACGATCATCCGTATCGGTCACAACAAACTCACGTTTGCAGAAACCGCTCGGAAACGTTTGCATCTCCATGATTTCTTTGACATTACCTTCAAACTCGTATGACTTACTCATCTCAATTCCAATCATTCTGCTCACTCATGCCAGTCTTCAAGAATCCATTCGCACGGACGCACCGTTTGATGCACACGCTTCCCCTTAAACCCTTTCAACGCCATATCCGGATCGGGAAGCCCATGAAACACGAGAATCTTCGTCTTTGGCTTCGACGGCGTAATCAGATGATTCAGAGGAAACACCGGAACACACGTCCGCTTAAAACTCTTCACCCACGTCTGCGGCCACCAATACACCTCTTCCATCGCATAGGTCATAAACGCCTGTTCGGTCGTGAACAAGCGACGGTCAAGCGCACGTGGCATCTCTGCCAAAAAGCGTTCATAGATGTAATTGCTCTTCCCGGCCTCAAAGCGGAAACATGAAGAATTGCCAATTGGCGGAGGGGCTCTGAACAAGCGTTTACGCCGCTCCACCCAGTTGTGAATCATACAATTCTTCCCGGGCATATACTCAAAGAAGCAATCCAAATCCTCTTGAATCACCAAATCCACGTCAAAAAACAACGTCGGCCCTTGCAAATTGCAGAAGCCATCCTTAAAAAGGCACAACTTTACAAAGATGTTGGGCCACGTGGGCATCAACTCAGGATTCGGATTTTCAGGAAGCGGCCACGCCTCGATTTCAGGTGCCAATCCCGAAGCATCATCCGTCACACAAACAAAGCGGAACGGACGATGCATATGCCTTTTTACCGAAGCGAAAAGGATATTTGTAAAAGTTACCGGATACCGCGTTCCCCACTTCAAACAGAGAAAATTGACAGGTTCTGAATCACTCATGGCGCAGTTCTTCCATTGTTACCAACGCAACACCCATAGTATACCCCAAAATCAATTAAATGTATAGATAAATTAAGCCGGATCCAAGATTCACCACGCCACGCTCCGCGCGCAAGCCACCGCGGAAATTACAGCGACTGTGCCCGGAAGGGAAAATGAACATGGGCGAAGTTGAAGCGAAAGACCGCCCATGTTGGCCGTCCATTTGGGCGATGTTAAGCGTCAATCCCGCCCATGTTGCCGAGCCCCTCACGTGCGGAAGTCCGTAAATGGTTCCGGAAGGCGGAAAGCCGTTGTTCAAGCTTTCACAAAAACACCACGCATTATTATGGTATAATGCCGGAAGATTTATGCCCGAAAGAAGGATTCCGGACTTATGAAACAAGCACCTGCCGCAGGTCAACAATTATTGAAATGGGTCGGCGACACCCTTGAAATCAAAGTTTTTTGTGCTCCGAACGAAGTGGAAAAAGGAGCGATGCTCTTCCGCACCAATATCGGTGCTGCAGCAATTCATCAGGCAGAAGTCTTGGCCCACGTGGACGAAAATCGTCTTATCAGCGGTGATGATTGGCACGATATCCCGATGACGCCTTGCGGGAAAAATGTCTGGAGCGTGCGCATTCCGCTTCTGGAGGTGGGCGTTTTTGAGGGAAAGGCGTGTTTCATCCGGGAGAACACTCCCGAACCGCTCTGGACAGAGGGCGATGGTAATCTCGTTATCAAAGTGGCACCGGCTCACACCGCCGCCGGCAATATGATTTATGCAGCATTTGTGCGTCAATTCACACCGGCGACAATGTCTGCGCCATTTGCCTCCACCGCGCACGCATCAGCAGAAACTGAACTGGATCGCGCCGGGTATACAGTCATTCCTCCAAGCGGGACCTTCCGCTCGCTGATGCGCCATCTTGACCATATCTGTGTGGATTTGGGCTTCCGGGGCCTTTTGCTTTTGCCTATTCATCCCACGCCCACAACCTATGCCCGGATGGGAAGATTCGGTTCGCCCTTCGCCGGACGCGACTTTCTGGATATTGACCCGGCACTGGCGGAATTTGACACCAAAGCGACGCCGCTTGATCAATTTCATGAACTCATCGGAGCTGTACACGCACGCGGGGCTTCCATCTTCATGGATTTACCCGCCAATCATACCGGATGGGCGGCAACATTCCAAATCCATCATCCGGAGTGGTATCGTAAGAATGAAGACGGTTCATTCCATTCGCCGGGCGCGTGGGGCGTCACGTGGGAAGACCTCGTAGAGCTTGACTATTCCAAACCCGCACTGCGCCGGGCGATTGCCGATGTGTTCCTCTACTGGTGCCGGCAAGGCGTTGACGGCTTCCGGTGTGATGCCGGCTACATGATTCCGAAAGCCGCCTGGGATGTCATTGTCGCGCTGGTGCGAAGAGAATACCCCGATACCGTCTTCCTGCTGGAAGGTCTTGGCGGCCCGATGGATGTGACCGAAGCACTCATTGGTCGATCCGGCTTGGACTGGGCATATTCGGAGATGTTCCAAACCTATGACCGTTCAGCGTTTGAAGCGATGCTTCCGGAGATGCTGCGCCTTTCAGAACAGCGCGGTCCCCTCGTCCACTTTGCCGAAACGCACGATAATAATCGGCTTGCAGCCACTTCACCGGCATGGGCGCGGCTGCGCCTTGCACTCTCGGCTCTGCTTTCCCAGCAAGGTTCCTTTGGTATTACTGCCGGCGTTGAGTGGTATGCTAAAGAAAAGATTGATGTGCATGGGTGCGGCGGGCTCAACTGGGGCGCGGAAGACAATGCGTGTGCACTCATCCGCAGGCTCAATGCCATCTTACGCACGCATCCGCTCTTCGGTTCGGCGACAACGCTTGAACAAATTCACCATGGAGGCGGCAATGTCCTCGCAGTTTTGCGCAAGCGAAAAGAGCATCCGCCGCTGTTAATCCTCGCCAATCTGGATTGGCAACAGTGCCAGACAGTCTCTTACAAACGAAGCGCATTCCCGGAACGTATCGCCTATGATTTACTCTCCGGACACTCGATTGTGATGAATCCGGAAGGCATCCAGTTGAATCCCGGACAGGTCTGCTGTCTCTCTGCATATCCCTCCGATTTGACTGCGATTGAAGCCGCCGTGCGCCAGCGCGGTTCTTCACCTGTTTTTGCAATGCCCCAGCGGCTGCGCCGCGTAATGGCCATGCGCACCTTGCAGTGGTTGGAAGAGCCCATTCCGGAAACGGATGATGATGCACTTGCGGTGCGATTCATTCAAGACCCCATCGCCTTCACCAAAACTTCCGCCGGGCTTCCGCGTGCCATCACCATGCAATTGCCGACCGATTCTTACCGCGATGTCATGGTGCCGCCGGGGAAACTGCTTTACATCTCTGCGCCCTCGCCGTTCCGGGCACAACTGCGCAATGCAGATAACGAAGTCGTCAGTGAAGGACGTGCCATCGCAATGGCTGATGGCGGCTATGGCATCATGCTGCCGGTGCATCGCTCCTACTCGCCCATCCGTCATCAGCCCCGACGCACAGAACAGCTCAAGCTCTCGGCAGAAATCTACACCCCCACTGGCGTGATCAATCGCACGTCAACCATCTTTGCCCTCGCCGAAGGTATTCATTCCGGCTTGTTGCGCCGTCGCTTCTCCGGGCTGGATGTAAAAGCCCTGAACGATGCGCGCTTGCTGCTGACAAATGGCACTGGAGCAATGGGGCAAATCCGCCTCAAATGGGGCGAAATCCGTTCGCAATACGACTGTCTGTTAGCGTTGAACCGGCACACCTCCGTGCCCGATGACCGACAAGTCTTTTTCACCCGATGCCGCGCATGGATTGTCTGCAACGGCTACAGTTCGCTTCTCTCCGGGCCGAATTTGGAGCACGTCACCGTTGCCCCCGATGGTTCCGTTGCCGAATGGCGATTTGCCGCACCCTGCGGCATGGGAAGACGCGTCCCTATCACGTTGCGCGTGGCACTGGAACCCGGAAGCAACCGTGTTGTGCTGCGCTTCCGCCGGGATAAAGCGTCCAAACCATGGCGCGATCCGGATGTCTCAGTCGGATTGATCCTGCGCCCGGATATTGAATGGCGCAACTTCCACTGTAAGACCAAAGCTTACACCGGCCCGGAAACGGAATGGCCCAAAGCATTGGTCAACCTTCCCAACGGCTTTGGGTTCCGTCCGGAACCCGGTGTGGAACTCTCAATGGTAATGCCCAAAGCCGATTGGAATCCGGATGGAAAATGGACGTATAGCGTCGCGCACCCGGAAGAAGCCGCCCGAGGACAAGATGCCAGTTGCGACCTTTGGAGTCCGGGTTGGTTCCATATTGAATTGAATCGCGGCGATGAAGCCACATTGACCGCCGGCGTTCCCTCAGCGCGCACCCCGCGCATCCCTGCACTGACACGCACCCTGCCTTCTGCCCCCATTTCGTTACGTGAGGGCATGGAGCAGGCCCTGCGCAACTACATCGTCCGGCGCGACGCACACAAGACCGTTATCGCCGGTTATCCCTGGTTCCTGGACTGGGGGCGGGACACGCTCATCTTCCTGCGTGGTGTTGTTGCCGCTGGCGATTGGGACACCGTGTTCGACACACTCACAGAGTTTGGACGCTTTGAAAAGGGCGGTACCATTCCCAACATGATCCGTGGTGAAGACGATGCCAATCGCGAAACTGTCGATGCGCCTTTATGGTTTGCCGTAGTCGTGGATGATGCCATCGCCGCACATGGCGCGGAGAAAGTGCTCACCCATCCTTGCGGCAAGGGAAGAACCATTCGCGATGTCCTTGTGAGTATTGCCGAGAACTATGTAAAAGGCACTGAGAACGGCATCAAGGCCGATCCGGAAACAGGGCTCGTCTGGGCTCCGCATCACTACACATGGATGGACACCAACTATCCTGCAGGCACGCCACGGAATGGATATTCGGTTGAGATTCAGGCCTTATGGGTGCGGTTGCTGGATTTGCTCGGACGCGAAGTCGCCCCCAAGTGGAAGCGTCTCGCCTCAAAGGTGCGAAAGCATTTCACCGAGCTCTTCCCGCTTCCCGGAGGTGGGCTTTCCGATTGTCTGTATGCCGAACAAGGTATTGGGGCGCGAAATGCCGAACAGGATGATGCCATCCGCCCCAATCAATTATACGCAGTGACATTAGGCTTGCTCAAAACCAACCGCGAACTCGCGGCCTCCGTCCTTTCAGCTACGGAATGTTTGCTTTCTCCCGGCGCGATTCGTACGCTGGCCGATCGCCCGGTATCACGTCCGCTGCCGATTTACCGGGACGGCGTCTTGCTTAACGACCCGCACAATCCTTACTGGGGACGCTACGAAGGAGATGAAGACACGCGCCGGAAACCAGCCTATCACAATGGCACAGGGTGGACCTTCCCCTTCCCGTTATACGCCGAAGCACTTTTCCAGACCTATGGAGAAGATGCTCGTCGGGCCGCAAAGGCGTTGCTGGCCTCGGCCGAGTTTTTAGTCAATAAGGATTGCGTCACTCAACTTCCCGAGTGCGTACAAGGAAACGCTCCGCACGAACCCTGCGGTACAGGTGCGCAAGCTTGGGGCGTTTCTGAACTGTTGCGCGTGCTCGTCTATCTCGAAACGCACTGATTGTATCGCGACACCTCGCGGAAAGAGGTGTCGCATTCGGTTCGCACCTCAATCGAACAAACCACGCAATGGCACTCATCACCCTGCATAACATCACTGTCGGCTTCGGTAATGCGCCGGTGCTTTCCAATCTTTCCCTCTCAATTGAGCCCCAAGCAAGAGCCTGTGTTACGGGACGAAATGGCGAAGGGAAATCCACCCTGTTGAAGGTCATTGCAGGTCTGATTGAGCCGGACAGTGGAGAAATCATCAAAGAAGCCGGCGTACGAATTGCGTATTTGCCACAAGATGTTCCGGAGGATCGTCCCGGAACTGTCGCTGAAATCTTGCACGCAGCAGTGCTTGATCCGGATAGAGAGCACTTGGTCAATGCCATCGCAACACGCCTCTTCCTGCCATTGGAAACCGATTTCAATACGCTTTCCGGCGGACTGCGCCGTCGTGTGCTTTTGGGCTGTGCTCTCGTAACAGAACCACAGCTTTTACTCTTGGATGAACCAACGAATCACCTCGATATCGCCTCAATCCAATGGCTGGAACAATTTCTTGTTTCCGCGCCGTGCGCTTGCCTTTTTATCACACATGACCGCGCCTTCTTGAAAGCTGTTGCCAAAAGTGTCTTTGATCTTGACCGAGGCATCCTCTCCGGTTGGGACTGTGATTACACCACATTTCTGCGGCGAAAAGCAGAACTTTTGTCGGATGAAGCCGTCTACTGGGAGCGTAAATCAAAAAAACTTTCAGAAGAAGAAGCATGGCTTCGCCGTGGCGTAAAGGCGCGCACTTGTCGGAATGAAGGGCGCGTGGCGGCATTGATGAAACTCAGACAGGAGTTCGCCCAACGCCGGACGCAAAGCGATACCGCCACGCTTTCGCTCGGAACTTCGACCGAACGCACGGGAGATATCGTCTACCAATGCCAGGATCTTTCGTTTGGTTATCACCCGAATCAACCTTTACTGAAGAACGTCAATCTGCGTATTCTCCGTGGAGAACGCATTGGAATCCTAGGAGAAAATGGCGCGGGGAAAACCACACTTTTGAAGTTGTTGCTTGGAAAACTCACGCCTTCAAGCGGCAACCAAAAATTGGGAAGCAACGTTAAACCGGCCTTTTTTGATCAATTGCGTGGCACATTAGACCTGGAAGCCTCCGTTGTTGAGAACGTAGCGGAAGGTAAAGAATTTGTTACCGTTAGTGGCATCCGCAAACACATCTACGGCTATTTGGGAGATTTTCTTTTTACTCCCGAACGTGCCCGCACACCGGTCAAGGCACTCAGTGGCGGCGAACGCGCCCGCTTGCTTCTGGCGCGCCTCTTTCTCAATCCCGGCAATCTGCTGATTATGGATGAGCCTACAAACGATTTGGACGTAGAGACACTGGAACTTTTAGAAGAAGAGCTCGCCAATATGAATGGCACGCTGCTGCTTGTCTCGCACGATCGTGAGTTTATTGATCGTGTCGCCACCTCTGTAATTGTCATTGAAGACGGCTTTGTCCGCACTTATCCGGGAGGATATTCCGATTGGCAAACGGCGAAAGCACGACAAACCGTAGCGGAAGCAAAGACCACGCAAGCATCCGAAAAGGACGTAATAAAGACTAAACGGGATAATTCTGCCACGCGACTTTCCTATAAAGAACAACAGCTTCTGAAAACACTTCCTGTTGAGATTGATCGGCTTGAGGCTGAAATAGCGACCTATAACGAGCGTTTGACACAGCCGAACGTGGATTATGCCGCACTTTCTTCACTGCTTACCGCGGCGCAGACACGCTTGGAAGAAGTTTTTGAACAATATTGTCTCATTGAAGAAAAAGCGCAACAGCTTACAAATCATTCCAACTGACTTTTCCGGCAGTCCTACAGACCCAAAACAGCAAAAAGGGGCGCATATTTTCCTTGTCCCCACCTGTTTGTGTACACGCATCACCCTTAAAAATTGAGCGATTGACCCGCTTAAGACTTCTTTCCACGCCGTTTACGAAGCGCAAATTCAGAAAGAATCTGCTTCACTGTATGCGGTGCGAACAGATAAATCAGAGGAAAATAAAGCACTCCTCCAACAATAATTGCCAGCGGAAGTGCAATCCAAGAAACGAGCCTTTCACTTAATGCGCTCCAGCACCAATAGGCTGCGGCACCCATCATCATGGCGGCCGCACCAGCTTTCAAGAGCGTTATAAACGGCTCCTGCAAGCGCACCCCGATTCCGCGCCGCCAAAGGATAAACAGCAGTATCGCAGTATTCAACAGAGAATTCAAACAAGTACTTACGGCAATTCCCACATGACGCCATGCTTCAGGCAGGAAAAGCACAGAACAGACATTTAAGGAAAAGTTTCCGAGAATGCACCATGATGCCACGCGGACAGGTGTTTTCAAATCTTTGAAAGCGTAAAAAATCGGAATCACCGTCTTCGCCGCCGAAAAAACAATCAATCCCGGTGCATAAGCCATTACCGCTCTGGCCGTACAAATAACCGAATGCTCCGTAAAGGCTCCACGCCGATAAATCACTTCAACAATGGGCATCGCTAAAAACATCAATCCAAACACCATGGGAGCCATCACCACCGCCAAGGTCTTCAACGCGTGTTCCAACGTCTTCACCATATCCGTATAATCTTGATTGGCGACCTGTCGGGAATACGTGGGCAAAAGCACCGTAGCAAATGCCGTACCAAAGAGTCCTAAAGGCAGATAAATGATGCGATCGGCATACTCCAGTGCCGATGGTGCCCACGATGCACCATAGAATGCCAACCACCCATCAATGCAGATATTGATTTGTGCCAACGCGATTCCAAGCGAAGCAGGTCCCATTTGCAACAATACTTTACGGATATGAGGCGAAGACGCCCATCCGGAAAAGATAAATTGCAGCCGGAAACCAACTTTACGCAGTTCCGGCACCTGAAAGAAAATTTGAATGATTCCCGCAAGAAGAATCCCCCAGCAAACAGCTCCAATCCGCCAATAGCCGGTATCCGGAAGGAACGGACACACACCGACCAACGCCAGAATCCATACGATATTCAATACCACCGGCGTCAATGAAGCGACCGCAAATCGATCGCGAACATTCAAAACCGCAGAAACGATTGCAACAATGCAGATCAACACCGCGTATGGAAGCATAATCCGCATTAACGGCATTGCTTCCGACCAACGCGAGGCCTCGCCGCAATACTCCTCAATCCCATAACTTGCCAAGATACCAAGCCCCACTAAAAATCCAAGGAGGC
This sequence comes from Kiritimatiellia bacterium, assembly GCA_017531445.1. Lineage (GTDB taxonomy): Bacteria > Verrucomicrobiota > Kiritimatiellia > RFP12 > DVOR01 > Spyradenecus. The sequence goes on from JAFXKZ010000002.1 coordinate 528,625, forward strand.
ATAACAGCAAGCCCAAGATCCGTGCAAAGAAACGTTGCGCAGCGGCTTTCCCTTCTGTACGCTCAATCTCCGCAAAAACCGGGATAAACGCCGCGCCAAGTGCGCCCTCTCCAAAAAGCCTACGGAAGAGATTCGGAATACGGAACGCTATTACAAAAGCACTCTGTAAGGTGCTGGTGCCAAAAAAATGCGCCATCAACATCTCCCGCACCAAACCGAATACACGGCTGATACCGGTCATTGCGCTGACAATTCCCACCTTGCCCAATAATTTCATTTGCCGACTCCGCTTATGCTTTTTCGGATGTCCACGTATTTTTTTTGCCGCAAATGTGGCTGACAGCCTCGTGGAAATTAATTGCTCCACGCAGAATTTCAATTTCTATCCGGAGATAATAGACCGGAACAGCGGTCGTCGATAGTTTAGGAAATCGCACGGCATCTTTTTCGGTTGTAATCATTGCATCGCATCCCAAATCTGCCGCACGATTGACCACATTGATTACTTCTTGCGTCGCATAGCGGTGGTGATCGGCATAGCGTACGCATTCCACCAACTCCGCACCATAACGTTTCAAGAAATTTTCAAAGCTCTGAGGCACTGCGATCCCTGACAAAGCCAAAATACGCTTCCCCTTTAACCAGGTCAACGCTTCGTCCCCTTGCGCATAAACATTCTTCAGGCGTTTCGGAGCATGACAGCATTCAATGATTTCTGCATGGTGATTCAACTCTTTCAATCTCCGGCGCAACTCACCGGAATTACCATCACTTTTGGTAATAAAGATAAAGTCGGCACGTTTAATATTCTGCGCCCTTTCACGCAACACGCCTCGTGGCAAAAGATTACCATTCCCAAAGGGGTTCGTCTTGTCCACCAAAACGATGTCATGTGAATGTTTCAACTTGTGATACTGAAATCCATCGTCTAAGATCAACGTATCACAGCCGAACTTGCGAATCGCATGATGCCCGGATTTTACACGGTCTCTATCAACCAGCACCACTACACCGGGCAAATTGCTGGCAAGCATATAGGGTTCATCACCGCCCGTCTCGGAATCCAACAACACATGCCGCCCATCGCTCACCTCAAGCGGCGGCTCGATCTTTTCCGAAAAGATACGCTGTAAAAACGGTTTTTCCTTGCGACGATACCCTCTGGAAAGGATCGCCACCTTTCGCCCTTGTCGTGTCAATTCCCGTGCAAAAATCTCCACCACCGGCGTTTTCCCCGTCCCGCCGGCAGTGACATTCCCAACACTGATGACTTGACACCCCAGCGGATATCTCCGCAAAACACCCATCGCAAAAAAACGCATTCGCAACCAAACCACGGCGCTGAACACCTTGGAAACACCCTTCAAAAAGCCGAGAAGCACTTTCGGCCAGAAGTCTTTTACATTCTGGTCTGCGCCTTCCTGTTGAATCAAAGGAATGACATAACTTTCCAATTGTTCGATAAAGCGTACCTTGCTTTTCTTGGCCACGGTGCTATCCTTAATCCATCACTTTATTTTTTACGGGCAGCGCAAACATCGCTACAACACGCACACATTCCCTTGCATCCGCCATTGCCATTCAGGGAAAAATCCTCACCCGTCCAGCAATAAGTGCAAACCTTTTTGCCAATACCGATCGCCTTAATCACATCTTCCACACGCTGAAAAGCTAAAGAGGTCATATTCATTCTGCGACGCATTTCCTCAACCATCCGTTTATACGGCTCACCGTCCGGATCACGATACGCCTCGATATTCGCCTCAGGCCCCTCCATTTCCAAAATAATACGGCGTGTAATCAAATCCATCACACTCTCCGTACGTGAAAATGTCAGGAACTTGCATTTATACAGTAAAGGCGGACACGCAATACGGACATGGACTTCTTTCGCGCCGGCTTCATACAAACGCCCCACCTGATTGCGCAATTGCGTTCCCCTGACAATGGAATCATCGCAAAAAATCAACCGCTTGCCTTCAATCAACTCCGGTACCGGCAACAACTTCATATTGGCAATCTTTTGCCGCAAACTCGGATCCGGCGGCATAAAACTCCGCGGCCATGTGGGCGTGTATTTCACGAACGGCCGGGCAAAGCGAATCCCGCTCTCAAAGGCATACCCCATCGCGTGCGCCACCCCGGAATCGGGGATTCCCGCCACATGATCTGCCTCTACGGGCGTTTGACGCGCCAAATATGCACCGCTGCGATAACGCGTCCGCTCTACGCCAACGCCTTCATACGTGCTGGCAGGATAACCGTAATAAACATACAAAAACGAACAAATTGCCGATTCTTCCGCACCTTCTATCAAGGTTTGAAACCCGTCAAGCGAAATCGCCACCACCTCGCCGGCTTTCAAATCACGCAACCGCTGATAGCCTAAATTCGGAAAGGCTGCCGTTTCCATCGTCACCGCATATCCGCCATCTTCTTTCTTGCCAAGCACCACCGGCGTCCGCCCGAAACGATCGCGCGCGGCATACAAAATACCTTTGGAAGAAAGTACCAACAAGGAGGCCGAACCCTCAATGCGCGATTGCGCATAGTGAATCCCCGCTTCAATCGTATCCTGCGTGTTGATTAAAACAGCCACCACCTCCAGCGGATTGATCTCGCCATCCTTACCCAATTCACAGAAATGCGTGTTGCGCTGCTCTTCCAATTCAGCCACCAGTTCACTTAAATTGGTCACCAAGCCCACCAATACCAACGCATACATCCCCAGATGCGACCGCACCAAAATCGGCTGATCATCGTGATCGCTGATCACGCCAATACCGTAATTGGGATTCAGTCCAGCGAACCGCTTCGCCGCACGTTCAAAACACGCTCTGAACTGTGTATTTTGGATGTTGTGAATTGAACGGTGAAACGTATTGCCGGCAAAAAAGGCCATGCCGCCACGCACTGTCCCCATATGCGAATGATAATCCGTACCGAAATACACGTCTGAAACACAGCCTTGCTGCGCAACGACACCAAAAAATCCGCCCATAAATGCTCCTTTGTCCGAACAAATAAGACGCCTTATTTTACCATAAGTTATGTCATTGAAACACACATCCTGCAATTAACCCCGGCTCCCACCGCACACAAAAAACAGACACCACTTCTTAAATCACGTGAAATATTACACCAAAGGAACAACACAAACCACACGCGTAAGCGTAGCAAAAACGTTTGTTTTTGTCAAATCAATGAACGTAAGGCTTTCAAAGAAAACATTCCTTTCAGGTAAAAAAAGCCGCCCCAAAGCCCCTCCTTCTCCTTGCAAAAACCCACGCATTCGGAAATCATTACCGCCGATATTGCGAAGTTGTTCCGACGACTTTCAACTATGTTCCCGCCGACTTCGTGCAAACGTTCCCACGATTCCTTTCATCCCGCCCTCCGATTTTGCACAACGAAGCCGCCCTACGCGGGTTGACAACTTCTAACTTTTTGCATAACACATTGACAATTCAAAAAAAATCTCTCTTCTGGAAGCAATTGCACTCAGGACCGGCTCCCGCACGAAAAAGGGAAAATCCGCACTGCATCATGCTTGATCCCCTCCCGAGAAAAAAGTTTTAACCAATCTCAAGCGGCCTGTTTTTCACTTCAAACGTTCACTTTCTGCGTAAGCGGAAAAAAGGAAATTTTTCTTCTTCGCATACGTCTCATGCCGCATTTTCACTCCAAAATCAGCGGACGGAACGGCGTCCTACAAGGAAATAACTGTAGAAAAATCAAAAAAATATGTGTTTCTTTACGCACGTATACGCGTAATATGAAAGAGTTTGCTATAATGATGTGCAATGAAAATTGAGTCGCCTCTTTGATTGCGTTTGAAAGGATACTCGCCATGTGGGACTACACGGACCAAGTGATGGATCACTTCCGTCATCCGAGGAATGTCGGCGTTATTGACAACCCTGACGGTAAAGCAACCGTCGGGTCGCTTGCTTGCGGCGATGCTCTGACGTTCATGTTCAAGTTGGGCGAAGACGGGAAAATTGCAGAAGCCAAGTTCCAAACATTCGGTTGCGCAAGTGCCGTAGCTTCCAGTTCGGCACTGACGGAAATGGTGATCGGCAAAACGCTGGAAGAGGCCGAAAAAATTACCAATCGCGAAATCGCAGCCTACCTGGGCGGTCTGCCGGACCAAAAGATGCACTGTTCCGTGATGGGAAAAGAGGCTCTTGAAGCTGCCATTCACAACTATCGCACCGGCGAAGAGAGCGTTGTGCAGGTGCATGAAGAGATTGTCTGCACCTGCTTCGGCGTTTCACGCGAAGAGATTGAGCGCATCACGCGCGAAAACAATTTACACTCCGTGGAAGAAGTCACCAACTTCTGCAAAGCCGGAGGCGGTTGCGGTATGTGCCGTGATCGGATTCAGGAAATTGTGGACGAGATCAATCACAGCGCCGCAGCAGCCGCAGCCCCGGCCCCGGCAACCAAGAAAATGACCGTCCTGCAAAAGATTAAACTGATTGAGCAAACGCTGGAAGAACAGGTACGCCCGGTCTTGCGTAAAGACGGTGGCGATGTGGAGCTTATCGATGTTGAGGGCGACGTTGTGCGGATTGCATTTCGCGGGATGTGCGCCGGATGCCGGAGTGCGGCAATCACGCGTGATAATCTGATTGCAACTGCATTGCACGAGTTTGTCGACCCGGCAATTACGGTGGTCATGGAGTAATGATGCAACCGCTCATCTATCTTGACAACAATGCCACCACCCGCCCCGCTCCGGAAGTCATCGAAGCGATGATGCCCTATTTCACCGAATCTTGGGGCAACCCCTCCAGTATGCATGCGTTTGGCGGGAATGTTGCGCGGCCGGTTGCACAAGCACGTGAAAGCGTTGCTGCCTTTCTCGGCGCGGAACGCCCCGAGGAAATCCTCTTTGAAGGGTGTGCCACGGAAGCAGACAATCATGCGATCTTCGGTGTAACGTCTGCATGGGGGCAGCCCGGTACGATTATTACCAGCCGTGTTGAACATCCGGCAGTGCTCGGTCCCTGTCTGCGTTTGAAAGAACAAGGTCACAATGTCATTGAAATCGGTGTCAATGCAGAAGGTCTTTTCGATCTTGAGGCTTATGCCGCCGCACTTGAAGCGACGCCGGGGCCGAAACTGGTTTCTGTCATGTGGGCCAATAATGAAACCGGCGTTATTTTCCCGATTCAACGCATCGCTGAATTGGGAAAAGCCGCAGGAGCAACCGTCCACACCGATGCCGTGCAAGCCGCAGGAAAACTCCCCATTGACTTGCGCTCTGTTCCTGTAGACCTGCTGACCATCGCCGGACACAAAATGCACGCGCCAAAAGGAATTGGTGTACTCTATGTCCGCCGCGGCACACGGATGAAACCCTTTGTCCTCGGAGGCCATCAGGAACGCGGCCGCCGTGGAGGCACGGAAAACGTGCCCTATATCATCGGCATGGCCAAAGCATGTGAACTTGCTTCCACGGCCCTTACCGATGGTTCGGAAAAGCAGATTGCACAGTTGCGCGACAAGCTGGAAGCCGGTTTGCTCGCCACCTGTCCTGACAGCCGTGTCAATGGTTGTCGCACAAATCGCGTCCCCAATACGCTCAACATCTCTTTTGAGTATATTGAAGGGGAAAGTGTGCTCTATCATTTGAGCGATCGCGGCATTTGTGCAAGCTCCGGTTCAGCCTGCGCTGCAGGGAGTCTGGAGCCCAGTCATGTCATCCGTGCAATGGGTGTCCCATTTACAGCCGTTCACGGATCGATTCGTTTTTCACTCAGTCGCTATACAACAGAAGCGGAGATTGATTCAACCCTCCGTCATGTCCCCGAAGTGGTGGCAGAGATGCGAGCACTATCCCCCTTTGTAAAGCACTGACTCACCGCGTCCCGTTTGGCGCGTCATAGATCAGCGATTCCTGATGTTTGAAGCGAATGACATCACGGAATACATTAAAAGAAAGGTACAACACCATGAAACAACTCTGGCTCCTCGCTACGGTTATCAGCTTTGCAGGACTTCTCTCTGCACAGGAAGCCACCCAAACACAGGGTCCTGTCGTTGCCGCGACCGACAATCGTCCGGTGGCTGCATCCTCTGAAGATGAGAGCAACGAAGGCCGCTTCTACCTCAGCGGTGGTATCGGTGGTATGCGCATTCATCGCACGGCCGATCCGAAACCCGGCTCCAATGTGCGTGGCATTCAGCCCTACTTGATTCTCCGTCTCGGCTATGATTTCGCCGACAGCCCTTGGTCGGTGGAAGGCTATGGTATGTTTGGCCGCATTCGCGAATCCGACAAGACGCAGGAAGAAAACGTTCTCGGCGTTGGCGCAGAAGCACTCTATCACTTCGACCGCTATGCTGAATTCGACCCCTATCTCGCTGCAGGTTTGGGCTACGTCAAGACTTCCGGCACACCCGCTTGGCAGGATGACGTGGATTCGCACGTCTTCGCACAGGCCGGCGTGGGCGCGTTCTGGCACATCAATGAGGATCTCTCCCTCCGTGGTGACATCCGCTATCATGTCGCGTTGACCGATGAATTCATCAGCTACACTTCGGCAGATATCGGCCTCATCTATTACATGGATGGCGACAAGGGCAGCTCCGCCGAAACCGTTGCTCCGATGGCAGAAACTGCCACAATCGAAGCCGACGCACTGGCTTATGACGAAGCTTCCGAACACGCAGCGACGCTTCGTGACGTAACGCCGGAAGGTTCTGTGGACGAAATGAAGCTGGAGCTTCGTCTCCAGTATGCCAAAGACACTTCGATCATTGAGCCCTCCAACTACCCGGCTTTGGACGAACTGTTGCGCATCATGACGTTGGCTTTTGAAGCCAATCCGGAAGCTTACGTAACGATTGACGGCCACGCAGATCGTCAGCATGGTTCGGATCACGCCTACAACCAGGAACTTTCCGAAGCACGTGCCAAGAGCGTTTTGACCTATCTCAGCACCAACGGCATCCCGGCCAACCGCATGAAGGCCGCCGGTCACTCCTTTGACCAGCCCAAGGATCCGGTGAACCTGGATGAAGGTACGCCTTCCAACCGCCGCACCGAAGTGGTAATCCGCGGTGTGGATGAGGCCACTCGCGCCAAGATCCGCGCTGCAAAGTAAGCACACCTGTATACCTGTTTGGGGAGAATAAACGCTCCTCAAACAGGCTTATTTGAAGATTTCCACGGAGAGCACTATGGGCACGCTTCAACGCTATATCCTACGTTCATTTCTTGTTGCAGCAGGATTAACCGGATTGGTGCTGACGTTTGTGCTTTCTGTAGGCTTCCTGTTTCAAGTCTTCCAGTTCATTATGCGAGGTGCCTCTGCCAGCCTTGTGGCACAGTACCTCGCAGCTTCTTTGCCTGAAGTTTTAGGGTTTACGATTCCATTAGCCCTGATGGTCGCCTCACTGCTTGTGTTTGGACGGATGTCAACCGACAGCGAAGTGGCTGCAATGAAAGCCTGCGGTGTCAGTTTCCTTTCGATTATGCGCGGGCCGATTATCGTCTCCATTCTTTGTTCCATATTAGGCTTCTACCTTCAAAATTACGCAATGCCTCGCGGACATTTCGTGCGGCGTACAATTGCCAACCGTCTGGCAATTGATGCAGGCGTCCAATTGATGGAGCCGGGGCGATTCATTGATGAGATCGATGACTTGGCGGTATTCTGCGATCGCAAAGCCGACATGAAAGATCCTGATGGAACAACAGGATATACAGCACTTTACAACTTCCTTGCCATTGATCGGCGTAATGGTGCATTGCGTGAAATCCACGCCGACCGCGCCCATATGCGCGCCAAGGGAAGTGATCTTGTCTTTACGTTATTTGATGTAAAAATCACGCCGCCGATTTACGAGGCTGCCGTTGGCACCGATCGGATTGAAGAATATACCTACACATTTGAAGACGTTGTTTCACGCTCCAAAGAGTATAAGAAAAAGCCAAAGGACTACGTCTTTGGCGAGTTGTATGCGTCCGCTAAAGAGGCGCGTTCGTTGCTTGACGCCATAAAAAATCCCGCTGCCGCGCCGGAAATCGCCACAGCAACAACCACTGACAGCACGGCAACTCCCGCAGAAGATGCCCCACCGGTCATTTCACTCAAGGCTGCCGAAAAATGGCATTGCCGCCTCAAGTTTCTTTTGAATTACCGTCTGGTATGGGCACTTTCATCGTTTTGCTTCGTTCTTGTCGGCATCCCAATGGGATGTCAGGCCCAAAGAAAAGAATCCTCCAAAGGCATGGTCATGGGGTTGACCATCGGTATTTCCTTCTTTCTTTTCATCCTACTTTCCGAAGCACTAGCAACCAAACCGGCTGCTTTACCGTGGCTGATTGTTTGGACGCCCGTGATCATCTGCATAGGCGCAGCCTGTGTCCTCATTCCCAAACACCAGTAAGGAGTTCGTCATGGCTATCCATCCACTTGCATACATTTGCGAAGGTGCAAAGATCCATCCGGAGGCGGAAGTAGGTCCTTTTGCCTATGTCGGTCCGGATGTCACCATCGGTCGTGGCACCAAATTACACCATCATGCCACGGTTGAAGGGCACACAACAATTGGTGAAGACTGCGAAATCTTTCCACAAGCTTGCGTTGGTATGAAAACGCAAGACCTTAAATGGAAACCTGGCAATGTTACCTATGTCGAGATCGGCGATCGCACTGTTATTCGCGAATGTGCCACCATCCACCTCGGCACAATGGACGGCACAAAAACCATCATCGGTTCCGACTGCTTGATTATGGCCTATTGCCATATTGCCCATGGTTGCGTCTTGGGCAATCATATTATCATGTCAAACAGCGTCCAAATCGCCGGAGAATGCATTATTGAAGACCACGCGATTATTGGTGGCACCAGTGCAATTCTCCAATTCACCCATGTCGGTACGTTCGCAATGGTCGGCGGCGGCACACACCTGCGCAAGGATGCTCCACCCTATATGTTGACGATGGGTGTAGACAATCTTGTCGTGCGTGGTCTCAACTCCGTTGCCATTCGACGCCACCCCGAGAACTTTACTTCCGAAGCCTTCGGCGCACTCAAAGACGCCTACCAGATTATCTACTCGGAAGGATTGCCTCGTTCGGTCGCGCTGGAACGCATTGCCGCCGAATTGCCCCAATGCCGAGAAATTAAGCATCTGCTTGATTTTTACGCCAATGCCTCCAAGCACGGCGTCGTCTAAAAGTAAAGCTGCGCCCAATTAACGAAACGAGTCCTCGGAAGCGAGGACTCGTTTCGTTTTTATCAAAGAAGTAAATTCTCAACACATCAGGTACCATCGCTTTCATCAAACAATCTGCCCACATACTCATTCTATGGAACTATATACAATATGCAATATTAACCAAAGAGGAATGATGATTAGGAGTCTTCTCCAAGATTTCAGCCCAGCCTTACGCAGTTCATTTTCTCATTTGGCATCACCCAACTTCGGGAACCAAATCATTTCCGTATCACTCAAACAATACATTGCCCTACGATGCACTTTCAAGGTAACCTCAAAACACATTACTAAAACAAATCCAATAACATACGTTCTCACACCCGTTTCCTCATTTTCTTCATCCAATTCCAATACGCGCTTCATTGCGGGTAAAAAATCTTTCAAAATGCACCATTTATCTGAAAAGAATCGGCAAAAAATATTGCCTTTATGTCTTTTTTTTGTCATACTGTTAATGTTTCGTCCAAGTGGGACAGAGGCATATTAAAACCAAAGTATAAACAACAACAAGGAAAGATTACACTCCAATGGCAATCAGAGCAATGATTTTTATCGATGGATGCTGGCTTTATAAAGGTCGCCAGGCACTCTTTGATAAGTTGGGAGAAAAGGGATTTGAAGTTGACTACAAGCGCATTCCGGATATCATTGCGCAGTCACTGGCAGAAATCAGCGGGCAGGAAGTGGATATTGTCCGGACGTGCTACTATGGCACCATCCCGACAAACAAAATCGGCTATAATCCTGCAAAGCAGCAGACGTTTTACGATTTTCTCGGCGAGCAATGCGGTTACGAAATGGACATTACAGAGATTGATTTCCGCAAGGAACCGAATGCTCTGCCCGATACGAAGTGGGTCAATGCCAATTTGGCCTCGGAAATGACCTATTTTGCGGCTTTGCCGTGCGTTTACGATGTCGCAGTGCTCGTGGCCGGTGATGCGGATTATGTGCAAGTGCTCCGCCGGATTCGTCGTATGGGCAAGCGCGTGCAATTGGTGGGAATGAATCCTGTTCGCGGCCATTCCATCTCCAGCAGAACGCTTTTGACGGCAACGGAATGTTTCGACTTCCCGCACATCTTTATGGATGAACATGCAAACGAGTTCCGCTTGCAACGTGAAATGCAGACACGCACCTGCATGAGTTGCGGAAAAGAGGAAGAGACCACTTGGGGTGGCGAAGAGTTTTACTGCGCAGAGTGCCGCACCAAACGTGCCCGCAAAGTGCGTGAATGCAACAATTGCGGCAAAAAAGAAGAAACCACATGGGATAAAGATTTCTTCTATTGCTCTGATTGCCGTGCCAATTATCGCTCTTCCGGCGAAACTTCCAGGAGCGAAGGCGGCGAACGGAAGACCATGCGCGCGACATTGTCTCCCACCGTGGGATGATGCAGATCCGTTATTAAATGCAAAAGGCGATGTGCAAGCGGCACGTCGCCTTTTTGTTACTAGCGGGAAGTCATCCCGTATTCATGAATAATGCCCTGTATTCCGCCTTTTTCTGAAAAAGGGAAACTACCGTTTATCGTCTTGTTATCTGCAAAACATTTCTCTCAAAAAGAGACACGCCGCACGGATCGTGCGGCGTGTCTATGCCTCTAATCAAGGATTTTATACCGATTAGCAGTGACCTTGAGCAATCATCGCCTCTGCGACTTTTTCAAATCCAGCAACATTTGCTCCGAAGACATAGTCGCCTTTACGACCATACTTTTCAGCGGTATCATAAGCGTTGTCATGAATTGCTTTCATGATCTCTTTCAGCTTGTTATCCACTTCTTCTGCAGACCAGGAAAGGCGCATGGAGTTTTGGCTCATCTCAAGACCGGAAACTGCCACACCACCGGCGTTGGCGGCCTTGCCGGGAGCAAATGCCACACGACCGTTGAGATACTTTACCGCTTCTGCCGTGCAACCCATATTGGAGGTTTCCACCACCATGATGCAACCATTCTCAACAAGTTGCTTGGCATCCTCTTCATTCAGTTCGTTCTGAATAGCGCAAGGGAATGCCAAATCGCACTTGACTTCCCACGGTTTACGTCCTTTCACGAACTTGGCTCCGAACTTTTCGGCATAGGGTTCAACAACATCATTGTTGCTGGCGCGAAGTTCGAGCATATAGTTTACGCCTTCTTGCGTCATTCCCTTTTCGTCATAGATGTAACCATCCGGACCGGAGATGGTGACGACTTTCGCCCCCAATTGAACCAGCTTCTCCGCTGCCCCCCAAGCCACATTGCCGAAGCCGGAAAGCGCAACGGTTTTTCCCTTGATTTCCTGTCCAAGCTTTTCAAGCATATACTGTGCAAAGTAGACAGTGCCATAGCCTGTTGCTTCCGGACGGATGAGCGAACCGCCGAAGGGGCGACCTTTGCCGGTCAACACGCCGACAAATTCATTGCGCAAACGCTTGTATTGACCAAAGAGATATCCCACTTCACGTGCGCCCACGCCAATATCACCAGCAGGGACGTCGGTATCCGCACCGATGTGCTTGCTGAGCTCGGTCATGAAGCTCTGGCAGAAACGCATCACTTCATTATCAGACTTGCCTTTGGGGTTGAAATCCGAACCGCCCTTACCGCCACCCATGGGAAGCGTGGTGAGCGAATTTTTGAACGTCTGCTCAAAACCGAGGAACTTCAAACCGCCCATCGTCACGGACGGATGGAAACGCAGACCGCCTTTGTAAGGACCGATAGCGGAATTAAACTGCACACGGAAACCGCGATTTACGCGATAATTCCCCTGATCATCAATCCATGGGACACGGAATTGAACAACGCGCTCCGGTTCAACAATGCGTTCAAGAATGGCATTCTGCTCGTATTTCGGATTGGCTTCAATGACTGTTTCAAGCGATTCAAGCACTTCGGTAACGGCCTGGATGAATTCTTTCTCGTGCCCATTCTTGGCAATGGTTTCTTCCAGCACGCGTGCGACATAGGGATTCATGTGATTATCCTTTCGTAGTGTTGTGTGTCAATTTCTTTAACAATGAATAGAAATCGGTTACATATTTTATCAACCGGAAAAGCAAGGCGCAACGAAAAAATCGTCTGCTTTACAAACAACGTAATGTCTGTTGGCACGCGCAATCTCCGGACACTTTCCGGGATAAACTATCCACGCCAAACACGTGCGCCCGCCCCTTTTCTGCACCTTGAAATTGCCCCCGGTAGAACCGCCGTTAACTATCGGCGAAACTGCGCGCCAACTTCGCCGACACTTGCTCCCGATCATCGCCGACTTTCACAAGCAACATCGGCGATACTGAAAAACCGTTTCAGGGATAGTGTTTCCAACGGCCGCCCCTATCCTGTTCGCGGAACGTCCGGTTGTAAAACAGCGCGCAGTCGTCTGCCGTCAGTTCAACGTCAGCAAACCTTCCGACACAAGCCGAATATGCAAAACCTATTCCCCGGAAAAGACGCAAAAAACAGTACGCGTTGCTCTCAAGCAACGCGTACTGTGTAAAAGCCCCTTCGTTCAACCGGATGGAAACGCTTCAGATTTACTGAATATGATCGGCCAAAGGTTCCAGCAGAGGTTCAACGGCCTTGTCAACGCCAAAGAGCTGCTCGGCATTTTCTTCGCCGGCTTCACCTTCCCAACCGCCGCAAATAGCCTTGTAGAGTGCCACTTGAGCCGCCGCAATCGTGCCTTCGCAAATCACGCGATCTTCGTCAAGCGAAAAAAGCTTGCGTTGTGCATCCAAGACGTCAAAGAAGTCTCCGAGACCGGCATTGTATTTATTAGACGCGATTTCATACGCAGCTTGCGCAGCAAGCACACCCTGGCGCAATTGCAGCAAACGCTGCTGTTCCTGCACATACGCCGCGTAAGCAGTGCGGATATCCCCCAGTGCAGTCAAAACAGTGTGCTCATATTCTGCCACGGCAATACGCTGTTCTTCCGTTTTAATCTCAATGTTGGCACGGATCTGCCCCCCACGGAAGATTGGCACCGTAAAGCCGGGGCCAAAGTTGTAGAAATGGCTATCCCAGTCCAGCAAATCGCCGAGCTTCAATGAATCAACACCCAGAGAAGCCGAGATGTAGAAATTGGGGTAACGTTCAGCCTTGGCACTTCCCAAACGCTCAACAGCCGCCTTTAAGAGACGCTCCGAAGCAATGACATCCGGACGGCGGCGAATCGCAGAAACGGAAATGCCCATATCCAACGGAATTGCCTCCGGTTGCGGGATGCGGGTGGGGCGCAGACCGGCCGGACGCTTCGCCTCGGAATCAGCTTCCACATCTTCGCCATTTTCCGCTTCATCCTGACGCACGGTCACGATTTCCGGAGGCAACGTGCCCGGTGTAACACCGCAAAGAATCGCAATGGTATTCTCCACGGCAACGATACGCGCCTTCAGATTCGGAATAGAGGCTGCGGTTGTGCGCAGGTCGTATTCGGCCTGATTCTTGACGAGTTCATTGGTTAAACCTCCGGCATTGCGGTCGGCCTGCAACTCGTAGTTGGCCTGCTGCAACTTGAGATTGTCCTCGGCAACCATTAAACGGCCCTGCAAGGTGCGCAATTCCAAATAGGCGTTTGCCACCGCCGAAGAAACCGAAATCCAAATTGCCTTCAGATTGGCTTCCGTTGCCTCCATCTCGGCTTCAGCCGCGTCAATCAGGAATTGTTGCCGACCGAAAAGATCCAACTCCCACCGTGCCGTGCCGCTCAAACCATACGAAGTGTAGCGATTACGCCCGGAAAGTCCATTATCCGAAGTGCGGTGACGCATGATATCGCCGCCCCCGTCAACCATCGGCAACAAGGCACCCTGCTGATATTCCCAAGCCGCACGTGCCGCACGTAAATTCGAGCGCGCGGCCTCCAAGGTGCGATTCGCCGCGTAGGCTTTCGTAATCAAACGCGTCAGCACCTCGTCACCAAAACGCGACCACCAGGCGTCCACACGCATATCCGGCGCGATGGTCACCACCGGCAGCGCATCCGGACGCGTATCTCCGGCCACCGCCGCCGTATTCAATACATCCGTCACCGAACGCTCTTCATACGGCTGATTCAACGAGCTGCACCCGGCCAACGCCAGCAGTGCCCCGAAAATTAAGAGGGAGGTCTTCACTTCGTTTCCTCCTTTTTATTCGTTTTTCCAAAGAGTGCATACGTGCTTTCACGCATCTTCTCAAAGAGCGAGAAGAGCGCAGGAATCATCAAAAGCCCCACCGAAGTGGAAACCAACATACCCGTATACACCGTTACACCGATATGCTGACGGCTCGCCGCGCCGGCACCTGTAGCATACACCATCGGGAGCACACCCAAAATGAAGGTAAGCGCAGTCATCAACACCGCACGCAGACGCTCCCCTGCACCTTCGCCGGCGGCATCAATAATCGTCAGCCCCTGTTCACGGCGCGTGGCGGCAAATTCCACAATCAAAATGGCATTCTTTGCCGCCAGCGAGACCAGAAGCAACAAGCCCAACTGCGCATAAATGGAAAGCGAAAGCCCCCAATACATCAACCCGAACAGTGCGCCCGAACAGCCCACCACGATTGAAGTCATCACCGGCAGCGGCAACGTCCAGCTCTCGTATTGCGCCACCAGGAAGAGATAGCCGAAAAGGAATGCTGCAATCACGAGGATTACCGTCTGCCCTTCCGTTGAGGCTTCCTGGAACGAAAGATCCGTCCATTCAAAGCTGAAGTCCTTGGAGAGCGTTGACTGTGCCACGCGCTTCACCGCAGCCATCGCCTCACCGGAAGCATAACCATCCTGCGCATTCGCTGTGATTTTGGCCGAAGGGAAGAGATTGTAGCGCGAATAGTTGCGTGTGCCGCCCACGGTCTCCGTCTCTACCATCGCGCTGACAGGCACCATCGCCCCCGTAGAGCTCTTGGCATACAATCGGCCAATGGCATCAATCGTATCACGCCCCTGCCAATCGGCTTGCACCACCACCTGGTTTACTTGCGTGCCGATATTGATATCATTCACGTAGTAAGAGCCCAGATAACTCTGAAGCGTTGAATAGAGCGTTGACACCGGCACCTTATACGTTTCAGCCTTCGTCCGATCCACCTTCAGGTCAATGTGCGGTGTGCCGGAAGTATAAGGCGAGAAGGCAACTGCAATCTCCGGAGCCTTGTTCAATTCGGCAAGGAAACCACGCAAACTGCGCTCGATGACTTCAGGCGAAGTGGAAGCCAGCGACTGGAACTGAACACTCATACCGCCGGTCACGCCCAGACCTTGAATCGCCGGAGGCAGCATTGCAAAGAACTTGCCCTCGTGGAAACGTCCGGTCAGTTGCATAATCTGATTCAGAATCGCACGTGCTGTCTGATCTTTCCCCGGGCGTTTTTCCCAAGTATCAAGCGCAACAATCAGCATACCCGTGTTCTCGGCGTTGCCGGAAACCATCGCCCAGCCCACAACAGAAAGGACGCTTTTCACTCCGGGAATCTGCCGGATTTCAGACTCAACGCGACGAATGAAATTATCCGTTACCGAGCGGTTCGTTCCTTCACGAAGCGACAAATCCACAAAGACGACGCCCTGATCTTCTTCCGGCAAGAACGAAGTCGGCGTCTTATTCAAGCAAATGATTGCTGAGGCAACCGTAACGGCAAAGAGCAGAAACGTCAACAAACGGCGCGCGGCCAGGAACTTCGCCACCATGGCATAATACCGCTTCAGCCAGTCGATAAACCGATTGAACCACGTAAACGGATCCCAAAATGCCTTATGTTCCTTCGGAGAACCTAGAATGGTCGCGCAGATTGCCGGCGACAGTGTGAGCGCATTCACCGTTGAAAAGCAAATCGCCACCGACATGGTTACAGCAAACTGCGAATAGATACGCCCGGTGATTCCGGAAATAAAGCCGACCGGAACGAAGATCGCAAGCAACACCAATGTCGTGGCAATTACCGCGCCCGTCACTTCCGACATCGTCAATAATGTCGCCGTCTTGCGGTCCAGTTTCAGTTTATCCATGTGATATTGGACACGTTCTACGACGACAATTGCATCGTCCACCACCGATCCGATGGCCAGCACCAAGGCGAACAGGGTGAGCGTGTTGATGGAAAAACCGAAGAGTTTCAGCGCGGCGAATGTACACAAGAGCGACACTGGAATGGCGAATAACGGCACCAACGTTGCACGGATATCTTGCAGGAAGACGAAGCAGACAATCACCACAAGCACAAAGGTCTCTATCAGTGTTGAGACAATTTCCTTGATGGAAACGCGCACAACTTCCGTTGCATCATACGCAAAGACGCATTCCAGATCTGCAGGGAACGTGGGCTTTAAGCGTTCCAGCTCTGCTTTAACAGCATCCACAGCATCGATGGCATTCGTTCCGGGCGTCTGGTTCAATCCCATGGAAACACAGGCTGCACCGTTGAAGAAGCCGGTATTGCCATAACCTTGTTCACCCACTTCTACACGTGCGATGTCGCGCAACCGCACCAAACCGCCGGCCTCTGCCGAACGCACCACAATCTCTTCAAACTCCTTGACCGAGCCCAAACGGCCATCGGTCACAATGCTGTAGACATTCTTGATACGGGGATCTGCCACAGGCGATGCACCCACAGTACCAAGTGCGGCCTGACGGTTTTGCGACTCAATCGCATGAATAACTTCAGCCGCATCCATCGACTGCGCCGCCAAACGCTCCGGATCCAACCAGATACGCATTGCGACCTTTGCACCGTGCACATCGGCACCTCCTACACCATTGACGCGCAATAACGCATCGCGGACGTTGGAATAGAGGAAGTCGGCAATCTGCAGTTTGTTCATCTCACCTTTCGGCGAACGGAAGGAGAGAAAGCCCAACATCGACTCCGACCTTGAGCTTACCGAAACCCCTTGTTTGGTCACTTCCACCGGCAATTTCGGCTCGGCGCGCGCTACACGATTCTGCACACGCACCATATTCATGTCGCGGTCTGAACCGACAGCAAAGGTAATTGTCAGCGAGTATCTGCCACTGTCGGTACAGGACGAACTCATGTAGAGCATATCTTCCACGCCGTTGATTTCCGATTCGATCGGGATGGCCACCGTATTGGCCAGGTCCACGGCGTTGGCTCCCGGATAGGAGCAACTCACCTGCACGGTCGGCGGTGCGACTTCAGGGTATTGTTCCACCGGCAGCGTCTTCAGCGCGATAAGCCCCACCAAAGACATCACAATTGCAATCACGATTGCCAAGCGCGGACGATTGATAAAGACGCGCGAAAGAATTGATTTTGTCGGCAGTTCTTTCAGCGTCCGCTCAATCACCCGGCGCTCATTGGCCTCTATTTCTTCGAGGCTCATTGAACGTTCTGTCGTTGCCATAAGCGTAAATCCTTACTTAAGCGACGGCGTGCTGCCGTTCGTTGCTGTCACGGCGGCCACAGGCACTGCCGGATTGATCACGTTGAGTTTGGAACCTTCCGAGATATTGACCACGCCGACGGTCACCACCTCTTCGCCCTCTTCAAGCCCCGAAAGGATTTCTACATAACCGGCTTGCAACTCGCCCAATTTCACGATACGACGCTCTGCGACGCCATTCACATTTACAAAGACATAGTCACCGGTCGCATTTGCCAACACGGCATCTGCAGGAATCGCCAGACGCGGCTGCGCCATCCGGTCGGAAAGCAACACCGTCACATACGCATTTGAAAGCAGTTCCTGTTTGGGATTGGGGAAACTGTAGCGCACCAAAAGCGATGCGGTGGAGGAATCCATTTCATTATCAAAAAAGTCCGGGGAACCTTCCTGACTGTAAATTGAGCCATCTGCAAGACGGAGTTGTGCACGGACCCGATCGCCCAGGTCGTTTTCCTGCGAAATTCTGCGCCCGTCCAAAAAGATTTTATCCGAGACCGAGAACGCCACACGCACAGGATCAGTTTGGATAATACGCGCAAGTGCGCCCATGGAAGGGGCCACGTAGTCACCTTTTTTCAGAAGACTTTTGCCGATTCTTCCGGAGATCGGCGCGGTGATCTGAGTGTATCCCAAATTGATTTGGGCATTGGCCAAATCGGCCTCGCACTGCTTGATGGCCGCACGCGCTTCCAACATATTGGCATACGCCTGGTCAATTTCCGCTTCCGTTACCGAGCGTTTATCCACCTTACTGATACGTGCATAGTAGCGGTCAGCATTCTCACTGGCAGCCGTCGCCTTGGCAAGTGCCGCTTCCGCCTGCTTGACACGCGCTTCATACACCCGCGCATCAATCAGAAAGAGCACATCCCCCGCCTGCACGATGGAGCCTTCCTTGAAAGCAACTTCCGCGATGGTACCATCAATCTGCGCACGGAGATCTACCACTTCAATCGGCTCAACGTGCCCCATAAAGCTCTGAGGAGGATTCATATCCCGCTTGGCCACGCGTTCGGTTTCCACCGAAACCGGACGGCTCATCGCCATGGCCATCTGTGCGGCCGTTGCCGCTTCTTTCTGTTTATCTTCCTGACTCTGCGCATAAATCATCTGCGCCGCCCATCCCAAAATAAAGGCAGAAGCCGTCAACAAAACCGCACCGATGGTGCCGGCTACCGCACGTGCAGCCGTTGCCTTCTTTACTTCAGTTGTCGTCTCGTCCATGCTTATTTACTCCTGATTCCTTGAATAATAAAGTCCAGTCCAGCCGAAAGCACTTCCTGCACATTGATCTGCCGATCACGCAAAAAGGCCTCCCGGTAACTACCGAAAAAGGTCATATTCATCATCACCGCAATCGATTTCGAGGTCAGCGGAGAAGCAATCTCCCCCGACTGCTTCAGGCGTTCAATACATTCCTGAAGCCTGGAAAAAGGATCGCGCACCATCAATTCATCCAAATGCTGGCACAACTTATCCTTCAACGCCTCGCTCCACTCCACGCGGCTGATGATAAATCTTAAAAAGTTCCGTTGCTCTTCGTTGATGGCAATCTCATGCGCCATTCTCATGAAAATCGCCTTTACTTCATCCAACGAAACCGCCGCTTCAATGCCCTTAAGGGGCTCGTATTGCGCGTGCATCCGCTGAATGATTTCTGCAAGCAGGGCTTCTTTCGACTTGAAATACCAGAAGACCGCCCCTTTCGTCAGATGAAGCCGTGCGGCGATATCGGCGAACGTCGTCAAAGCATATCCGCGCGTTGAAAAACATTCCAACGCCATCTGGAGAATCGCTTCGCGCGTCTTCAACGCCTCTTCTTTTGTCCGTCTCATCGCTTCCTTAAATGAAAGCAATATTATACCAACCTTTAAGAATGTATACAACCTTTTTTCTCTTCCTTTCTTCTGTTGCACCCGATTAAAGACAGCGGCCGCCTTCCCACTTTTCGCCCCCCATCTTCCCCGCAGTCTCCGCGCAGTTCCAATTTTCAACATGGGCGATACGCGTCCTCAATCTGCGCGGGATTGAACACGAACATGGGCGACACTTATCCCCCTGTTTCGCCCATATTGAAAAAGGCACTCCACGCCTTATGCGCCCACAAAGGAAAACTGCCTCCCGGGGGGTAAGTCCGGGAGGCAGTAGCAGTGTGTTATATGTTAATTGGAAATTGCCGGGATTATTCTTCCACGTCTTCCTCTTCTTCGACGTTGTTCGACCACGTGTCGGTCATGCGCACCGTGAAGTAGAGTGTCGCATCGAGCGTGAGGATGTCGCTCACGTCCACAGGATGGATGTAAATTACCTGCCCACCCTGCACGGTAAACGCCGGAGCTTCCACGTAAATCGTCCGCAAAACCGTCTCCGCATCGTTGCGTACTTCAATCACCAGCGCACGTGCGTCCAGCGTACGCGCCGTAGTGGCATCCGCATCCTTGATTGCGGCGGTGACATTAACGAGCGGGACTTTCGTGCCCAGAGTCACATCATCTGCCCATGTATACTGCACATGGCTGACACCGAAATCATAGTTGTAGCACAACACGGAAGTTTGAGAAGTTGCGTCCACCACCTTGGAGAAAGTGCCACCGAGCAAGGTCGCCACATCGTAGGCATCGCCGCCGGAGACCACCTTGTCGCCGCTCTGCGCCACAACTTTTTGCGCCGCTGCCACCGCGGCCGCACGATCAAGCAGCTTGATCCCCGTGGCATTTTCCGGGATTTCCTCCAACGTGGCATACGGCACATTGCCGACGTAAGCCACCACCTTCATAATGGTCAGCCCCGTAGCATCTGCAATGTAAACCATCTCGCATTCCGTGTTGTTCACCATGTCGAGTGTGCCGGTGAAGCCGGTCATATCGGCAGCAATAATCTGCTTCGTTGCACCTTCAAAGGCATCGACCGTAACCGTAATCACGCCCGAGCCCGTTACCTGCTTGGTTGTGATACTGCTCTTGGTGTCGGTATTCAACCGGGAAGCAGCGTCCAACTGAATGTACTCAACGGTTTCCAACTTGGATGCGTTCACATTCAGTTCCGTGCCGGACGCAACAGTCAGACGGCCGATTTCATTGACGGAATTGACCTTGACATACGCACCATTCTTCAGCGTCAAGCTGTCCCCCGCCCAGCGAATGTGCATAATCGCATCCTGAAGCCCCGGCATTTCACTGTAGCTGCCATCGGTCTTGCCACCATCGACAATTACATCTCCGCCGCGGAAGTCTTCAATCACACCCTGGATCTTTGAGCCGGGCTGAATGGTGACACTCGCATAGTAGTAGAAGCAATTCGACTCTGTCGTTGAGGTAATCAACGCGTTGTTGGCCAATTCAACATTGCCTTCAAAGATATATTGATCCGTCACCGTCAGATTGACACCATCAAAGATGAACTTGCCATTATTGACGCGCTTACCCGTGTACAACTCGCCCAAATAATAGGTCTTTGACGGATCAACCTGCTTGATCGTTACACTTTCAAACAGTGTCTCTGTGTACAAATTAAAACTATCCGTAGAGGTCGCCTCATTGGCACCGATCAGCGTAATCGTCAGCTCTGTCACGCCTTCAGCCCGAGCAGCCGCCAAAGCAGCCGCCACCGACTCATACTGCTTATCGCCGATTTGGGCAAGATACTGCCCCTGCTTCACGCCGTAGGTGCCATCACCATTGACGAGTGGGATAAATCCTTCAGCGCACCATTCCGGGGCAATCGCTACCGTGTACGTGCCGTTGGAGATGGCGAGTGAAGCTGCTTCAGAGACTTCAATCCTGCCGATGATTGTGCCGATTGTATCCACGGTTACTGCAGGCACAGCATAGCCGGCACTCGAATAGTCGTAGACGTCAAAGGCGACGTTATCCCCGGCTGCGGTAATGGAGGTGTTACCCGTCAGAGCCACCGTGCCGCTATTGATTGAGACCACGTAAGAGGTCTTGCTGTTGCCTGTAATCGCAACGTCCTCCAACGTAAAATCTGCATAGTTCTGAATCACGAAGTTGTTGCCGGGAAGCCCATCATGACCGCGGACAGCGTCTTCATCCATCACGATTGCACCGTTTTGGATGGTAACGGTATTACCGGAGAGGATCTGGAAGCCGCAAGACTTCGTCCCCGCCGAACCGACCAGCGTGCCATCGATGGTGTAGGTTTTCCCATTCAAGTCAATCGTGATCGACTTGTTGATGATAATACCGTCACCCGAAGCTTCTGTCAGGAGCGTTACCGTCTGATCGGGAGCCGCTGCATCCACCGCAGCAACGAGCGTATCATAATAACCTTCGCCCACCTTGGCGACCTTGCCATAGGCCGGATCAACCACAATGCCATAGGAGCCCTCAGCATTCTGCTCAGCCTTGTAACCCGCGACACAATAGTCGGAAACATCGGTCACAAAGACGCCGCCGGAGATGAAGCCTTCTGTCATCGTGGAGGCAATCGCGCCATTAAAGGTGCCGCCGGAGACAACAGGTGTCATATCAATCGTTGCCCCATTACTGCCGCCGACATAGAGAACCTCCGTCTTGTAGGCGTTCGCATTAAAGGTGCCGCCGGTAATACTGAGTGCTGCCTTGTTCGCGTTTGCGCTTGCATTCTGAACGATCACGCGTCCGATAATTTCACCGCCAGAGATATTCAGCGCGCCGGTCTTCGTCGTGGAGTTGGCAAAGATACGGATGGACTGACGCTTACTCGTAATCGTGCCACCTTCAATATTGACCGTAACATCCCCCAGGCCACCATTGGTACGACCATCAACGGCGTAGGCAATAATACCACCCTCATACGTCAGATTCTCAATGGTGCCGCTCTTGACCGTCAAGGTTGAGCCGGGTTCGGTCGTGATCGTATTCGCTGCATACGAAGTGCCGAGCGATGCGCCTGTATACTGATAGCTCAGTTTACCACCACCCACGGCATCTTGAATGGTTAAGTTACCCTTGTTGAGAATCATCTCATGGTTAGCCGTCACCGTTTCCGCCTTTGTCATACTCACTGTCTGGCCATTGAGGTCAAGCGTAACTGTGGCATTGGCAGGAACCGTTACCGTTTCGGTGAGCGCGATGTCGCGGATGACGACGATGGAAGCAGTGTAGCCCTCATTCACAACGTCATCAATCGCGTCTTGAAGCGTATAGAAACACGCTCCGCCCACCATTGCAACTGCATTCTTCACGCTACCAATCACTTCGGTGGTGGAGCTGACAGTTGCCTCACCTGTCGCAGTCCAATTGGAAACGACAATGCTGGGATTACCGTTTTCATCGATTGCGCTGAGCTTACCGCCTTCTACAACAACGGTAGTCCCCTCTGCAATGTTGCCAGAGGCATCACGGTTGAGCTGAATGGTAGCGTAACTGAATTTGGGATCATTCTCAACACTGTAAAGCTCGGAATCGGTGACAGTGATCTCCATATCGGAGCCCCAGATGTTAAGAGCAATAGCGGAAGTCAACTCGCTATCCTTGATGGATACTGTAGCATTATCTGCAGAAGTCGGGAAGTTGATAGCGTACATCTTGCTGGTAACAGTTACGTTTTCAACAGTGAGAGTGCCGTTGGTATTGTAGTTGATACCACGCTCTGCCGATGTTGCAACGACCGTGAGATCCTTAATCGTCACCTTCGCACCATTGGCCGTATTGGGGACATCAATCGCACGGTCAGTGCCCGTATAGGTTAATGTCTTACCATTACCATTGATGGTGGTGTTGTACTTGATCGTAGCGATTTCAGCATCCTCGATATCCTTGTTGATGGTTATTTCAACCAACGAAATACCACCGCCAAGGGTAATCAGGCTTCCAAGGACATCCAAGCGCTTGAGTGCTTCAGAAAGTGTCGTATGCGAACTCGGCTGAATCGTCATTCCCGCACCATTCATCGTCACCGTCATGGAAACGGCAGGCAGTTCCACCAAACCGTAAGTACCATCATCATTCTGTTTGATGATGTAGCCTTCGGCAGGTGCTGCGTAAGCAACGTTGTCTTCAATCGGATTCGCCTCGTAAGTACCACCGGTAACTTCAAGCATACCCGTTGAAGACCCCTGACGCCCGTAGATCGTCGTAATGGTCGTAGCGGCCGAGGTAACCGCATTCCCGCTGGTTGTGGCAGCAACCGCTACACCACCCTGCTTGGTTTCGCCTCCGGCTGTCGCAGACTGACCGGCCGCACCAATCGTCCCCATCACGGAGCCGGCCTTATTAGCAGAAGATCCTGTAGAAGTGATGGTGTTGTCAGAGACAGTTGCATCCTTGATAATCACGTTCGTCCAAGCATCATTAGCCGCATGACCGATGATGCCACCTGCCGACCCCTTACCTGTAATCGTGGAGCCAGTGACAGAGCACCCCTCAAAGGTAAGCGTCATAAAGACAGGACCATCATTCCCGGAGTAACCGCCGGCAATACCCACAAGACCACCTGTCCAGTGTCCACCCTTCACCGTGGAGTTCTTGAGGTGACAATTCTTGAGGGTAATTGTTTCACTTGCGGAGGGGTAACCGATAAATGCACCCACGCCGACAGTACCTATAGCATCATCCTCGTCGTTGACAATGGTCGAATCGGCGATCGTAAGATCATTGATGACAAGACCAGACTTGCCCGCCCATGTGCCGGAGAAAAGCATATCCGTCAAGCCCGTAATCGTCTTATTGTTACCGTTCACCGTTACAAACGGATAGCCGGGATCAGAAACCCGAACAGGTGTCCACGTCTTACCGGTCATGTCGATGTCTGTCAGAACATCCACCGCCACCTCACCTGTTCCCTTCGCCGCGGCATTGAGGGCTTCCTGAAGCGTGAGGTAATAGACTTCGCCAATCTTTGCTTCCACTGTCATCGGCTTGGTGTCAATCGTAACATCAACACCCATATCTGCAATGTCACCTTTATAGATGACATCCGTCAGCGGTTTCGTGCTCGGATTGCCTTCCGAATCAACGACCGTACACCCTGTAAAGGCGGCATCAACATCCTCCTTACCAAAGTCGATGTTCATCTCCTCATTGAACTTGACATTGGTCATCTGCGCATTCTGATAGAAGCGGAGCTGATTGTAGTTGCCGTTGGCAAAGGTGGTATCCTCGATTGCCACGTTGGTAATCGTTCCTGCAAACGATGTCCACCCCGTAATGACGCAGTTGTCGATCACGATGTTGCCACCGTCAGAACCATCAAAGTGGATGCCATATGTCTGCCCGGTGATCACGCTGTCCTTGAAGGTGACCGTGCCGGTCGTATAACAATAACGGAAACCATTCGCGCCAACGACCGAACAACCTTCAATCAAGACATTCTTCGCAGTGATTCTGCCACCATTGCCCGAAGGATTATTCACATTGATATTCTTGACCGTTGCACCCTCTGCTGTGACATTCAACGTGCCATTGAACGTAACGAGGTTATTCCCCTCGGCGTCTGTCGCTCCGACAACCGTGATTGCCTTGTCCACCGTCAAGCCTTGATTATAAGTGCCGGACATGATTGTTACTGTGTCGCCGGGCTGAGCAGCTGTAAAGGCTTCAGCAAGGGTGGCGTAAGGCGTAATCGTCGTTTCTGTCGTAACGACTGCTTCGCCGGCCTCAAGGACAAAACCATCAAACGCCATCAAGCCTTCGCCAACTGCCGGTGCAACGTAACCATTGCCTTCATAATACTGTACGCCGGGAACATTCACCGTGACATCCGCTCCCGAAACGACCAAGATGTCCCCTGGCACAGGAGAATTGATGGTAGCTTTGGCCGGAGCATAGTAATACATTGCAAACAGTGCCCACGACTTGGAAGGATCAAGAAGCTCAAACGTGCCGGATTGAATCACCGCTTCGCCACCCCAAATCATGATGCCATAGGTATCGTCTACTTGAAGCGTTGCGCCGTCTACCGTCAGTTTGCCATCATCCAGCCGAATCAATCCGCCGTCATTGATAATCACATTCCCTTCTGCATCAGGCGTCGCATTGCGGGCAATGCTCACCGTGCCGCCTTTGAGAATCAGCTCACCTTCACCGAGCACATAGAACGCAGGGCCTCCACCGCCATAGAAGAGGTTTGAAGGATCTTTCACACCGCAAGCACCGGCAATCCATTTACCCGTTTGCGTATCGGAGGAATCCACCAACGTGAGTTTGCCACGGATACATGCTTCCAAAGGATTACCCGTGGGCGACTCCTGGAGCACAGTGTAACCATTGAGGTCCCACGTGATGTCATATTCAGGATCAATGCAAATCGTAGAAGAGGTGCCATGACCATATTTGCGCAAAACGACATCCTTATCTTGCTTAACATCCTCATAAGGATAAATGCGCGCAGGATTCGGCGTTGCAGGTTCATAAGCCATCACCGTATCCAAGGTCGGGAAGACACGGAAGTTGACACCTTCTGTCGTATTCGGCGAATAGACTTCCCAGCCAAAGCCACTGACAAACTGGATATTGTTTGACGGCACTACCCCATCAGCAGACGCAACATTACGGACTCGCCCCAGCTCTGTGGAGACAAATGTATGCCCATTTACATCCACATTGACGATGCCGCCATTGGTAAAGACAGGCTTTTCTGTGCAAACAACATCCTGCAAAAGCTTAATCGTATTTCCTGCCTGTGCTGCAGCAAGGGCCGCCTGAAGCGATGAATACGTCTTCTCACCAATCTTGGCAACAGGTTCGACCGTAGCAAAGGATTGATTCTGCGTATTTGCAGGAACCGTCGTGGCCGTACCGACATTATCCGTCTTCTCAACGACCACATTGGCAGCCGTGGCAGCCGTAGAGATGGTCGCAGTTGTCTCACCGACTCCATAATCAAGAAGGATATCCGCACCACCCTCGGGCGTCCCCGTAAAGGTTGTGCCCGAAACCGTCAACACGGACTTACCGCCTTCCACAGAGGAAAGCACACGAACCGGAATCTGATCGGTCGCCACGTCCGCACCGCAGTTCGTAAAGGAACAATTCTCAATCGCAACCGTCTGCGTACCTGCGGCCTTGTGATTAAGGTTTACGGCCTTGTTCAAGTTGGAGAAATCAACTTTGCTGAGCGTGATTGCGCCATCCGCATTGGAGTAAACAGCTTCTTTGATAACGCCCTCAAAAGAGGCGTCCTTAATTGTGATATTAAGCGTGCCGGTCGTTCCCGTAATAAAGACTTTGCCCATATTCCGGCAACCGTCAAAAACGAGATTTACAGTGTGCGTGGTGGTCTTGGCGCCCCAAGCACCGCATCCATCCAAATCTTTCACCGTAAGGGTCATATCAGCGGTAATATCCTTACCGCCACTAGGATCGGTATTACCAATATCAAAATCGCGTTCAGCACCGCCGGAAACAGAAGCGCCATTGCCATAAACCGTGAGTGTAGCCGTTACTGGCGCATGTTGCAAAGCGCCCACATCGGCCCCGGGTTTGCAGTAGAGCGTCGCTCCCGCCGTGCCGCAAACGGCCTCAACAGCAGCTTGAAGCGTTGCATAATAAGTTGTGCCATCCGTCACAGTATCCGTGCCAAAACTTGCGCTGGTCACCCCCGAGGGAAGGACAATGTCACTCTGTTCCACCACATATTCCGAGAATGCTTGAGACGTGATTTCAACAAACTTACTCCCATTTGCTTCCTGAATGTCATAAATCCCCAGAAGCGCATCCTCGTGCGTCACCTTGGCAAAGCCGCTCCAAGCTGAAGGCAGCGGAAGACGGAAGGTGATTGCTTTGGAGGGAGCTGCAACCTTGACGCCTTCGGCATTCTTGGGCTCAACATTGAACGTAACCTTGGCCGTTTCGGTCGCTTCCGTCGTAACCGAAGCAAGGCTGATTTCAAAAGTCTTCACTTCGGCTGGGAGCACCACCGGAGTTTCTTCCACCGCCGCATTATTCTGGACGCCTTCAGGAGCCGTCACATTCTCCGGAATCACCACCGTCGGTTTTTCACCCAATGTGAACGCGTAGGTTTTCCCGATAACATAACTTTCGGATTCATTCGCTGGATTATACATACGTAATTCAAGCGTCACTTCCAAATCGGGATTGGCCGTAAGAAAGTCCGGCTCGAAGAAGACGCCGCAATCAAAATCCTTGACCCCTTCATAGACATCCCGATAAGTCAACTTCAAACCGCTCTGCCCCAACATCTTGGCAGCATACGCCATAATCTTGAGCGGTTCGTTGGCTGCAAGTGTCACATCTTCAAAGGGCACGTTCACCCAGTTTTCCGACCACTCATCATACTGCCCGGAGAGATAACCGTTCGCTCCGCCATTAGCATTGAAGACCGTCGCTTTGTTCACGGAAAGTTCAAAGTCCGCATACCAGGAACCGAAATATTCCAACGCCTCCGGCGAAACCTTATCTGCCTTGAAGTTGAGCGCAAAGGTCAGCTCCTCATTCGCCAGCGTGCTGACCGTTGCCGTCGGCATCAGCAAATCCTTAACCGTATACGTAGCCGGCTCGCCGATCGTAAGCACCTTTGATGCATCATTGGGATCGGTCATCTTCAACGCGAGCGACACCTTGAAATCGGGATTGGCTGCAAGAATCGCCGGAGCTACGTAGATTGCCGCCGTAAAATCCTTTACCGAACCGCAAATATCCTCATACGTAAGGTTGGCATCATAAGCGGAAACCACCGGATAAGAAATCCCCTCTTCCAGCACCAGACCGTCCGTAGGAATCACAATCCAACCAAACGAACCATAATTTCCGGCGAGGTAGCAATCATTCGCCGTAATGGCTTTCCGGGAATACCCGTCCACAATAGAAGTCTCTGCCAGTCCCTCAATCGACAAGTAGAAGTCGCACTTATACTTGCCATAGGCACCCGCTTCCGCCTCTTCAAGGGATTCCTGCGCCTTAAAGTTCATCACAATTTGCAACGGACGATCCACCGTTGCATCCCCGCTCGGCCATACCATATAGTTATGATCCGCTTGGGTCAACGTCACCGCGGCACACTGCGTTACCGCAGCTTTAGGCAGAGCCGCCTCCGCCATTGCCACAAAAGGCAATAAAACCACGCTGGCAAAGGCCAACATCCACAACTTTACTTTCATTGTATCTCCTCGTATCGGTGAATCAAACCAATAACACTCTAATCAATGTGCGGCAATTATACCCCGCCCTGTAATGTATTTTCAACTGCTTTTACCCCCCCCCTGTTCGGGATTTCGCATAATACATTGCAACTCAATACCTTATCAAAGTTGAAAATTTTAACCCCTAAAAACACCTCTTCCACCAATAAATATTGGAACAATTTCAAACAACCGTGATTGAAGTCGTTATTTTTATATCTTGATTTAAATTTTTGATTCAATTGACATATTAACCTACCTCAAATCACCTGCGCAAATGAAACACATGAAAAATACACAAAACTACACCATACCCCTTTCTTATCTTTCATAGAAACAGAAGACTTCTTCGGCACAATTCATTTCACACAAGATTGATATCCTCCCGCGACACATCCCGGATGAAACTTTTTGTCACCACACGAATCCAATAACAATCAACCGCTTGCAGAAAAAACAAACCCCAACAGCCCCTGCCCACCCGCATCACAACCAAACCAGACGTTAGACAATCCTGTTTTTGAATCTCGGCGACACGCATCTTCAATCTCGCCCATGTTTCACCTTGAACATCGCCGATGTTGCGCCGCAACATCGGCGATGTTCAAAACACACTTCACCCGCTAGTTGTTCTTGACGGCATTCAACTCTTTCTCCAGTAACATCGCGATGTTCAAAACTCATTTCGCCCACCCGTTTCATGCCAAGCCCCGAAACGCCCACACCTTTACCCGGTCTTCTCCCTCACCATCCACCCATTTCCGGTTTTTTTCACCATTAAAGCTTTTTTCTTTACCGATGGGTTGACCATACATTCGGGACAATAAGCGCACACCTCTTCATCGTTGAAGCGCCGCCCCCTACCACAACTTACTGCACAACGGAACGATTCAATCAATACACCCTCCCGGTTTTGTATCACACCACCTTGGCCGCCCCCGCGCGCCCCCTTTCGACAAAACAAACATCTCTTTCATCCACAAGGGCTTAAGGAATAAACATTAACCAAAATCATTTTTTATCTACTTTTCGTAAAAAATAACTTGAAATCAATCAAACAGGTTTGCTATACTCTTGCTCGTTTTCACGACAACCTTGTTGGCGAGGTAGCTCAGTTGGTAGAGCAGCGGACTGAAAATTCGCGTGTCGTCGGTTCGATCCCGACCCTTGCCACCATTTAGACGCCCCCATCGTCTATCGGTTAGGACACGGGCTTTTCATGCCTGTAAGAGGAGTTCGACTCTCCTTGGGGGTGCCATTTCCGTGAAAATGCGCGATAACAGACGCGGCCTTAAGCCGTGAACATGGCGAATCTGTTATCCTCCAGCAGACGCCCCCATCGTCTATCGGTTAGGACACGGGCTTTTCATGCCTGTAAGAGGAGTTCGACTCTCCTTGGGGGTGCCATACCGGCGAGGTAGCTCAGTTGGTAGAGCAGCGGACTGAAAATTCGCGTGTCGTCGGTTCGATCCCGACCCTTGCCACCATTTCGTGTCTGTGCCAGTCAAGCCGACTGGCTTTTTTGTTTTACATGATTGTAGGGCACCGGAGATGGGGCGACAGGTCGTTTAAGTTATGGATCTGATGCCCGTAAGTTAATCACAATCAGTAGTCCGAATCGGCGTATTTTCTTCCTTGCAAGTCCCCTCAAAACCGCCACCCTCGCCGTCCCAGAGAGCTAACAACCGCACTTAACCGATATATTCTTGATAGCACTTTCTATGTTTATGAGAAAGATGGCAGTATGTCGTATTAGACAAAGCGGGGACATCTAGATGCTGAAGCCATCGTTCTCATAAGAGTATATCAATGAAGGTGCGCCCATAACTCTTTACTATTCCGTTATGAAGAGGCCTTTTGCCTGTTATATGGAGAATATATTTATTCTGCCGAAACGATTTTTGTCGGGAATCGTCTGTTAGGCATTATTCCGATACCACCGACAACGATTCCGATCAGAAATATCTGGAACAGGCATTTAAGCAGTATGAAACAACAAGAAAAAGCCTATTCTCATAACACATATTGAAAAATACAATAAAGCCAATAAAAACTGCATGAAACTAACATTTTTCTTGCATCCTTGTTTGAAATTTCACGATAATATTGATATTATATTGTATTAAGTGGTGTATGGTGGCCCAGTTTCCAAAAGAATGAACGCTTGGAAGTTCCAAGAATACTGCGATGAAGAAGCTTGATTTGATAGAAGACAGATGGCTCTCCATCAAAGAAATCGCAAAATGTCTCGGCGTTCGCCGGGAAGCCATATATGTATACCTTGAAAAGAAAAATCTCCCCGGACACCGCATCAGCAAATTCTGGAAATTCAAGATAGCCGAAGTTGATGCATGGATTCATTCCAGAAAAGCCGCAGACAGGAGCAATTTACAATGAGAAAATCAATGGATGATGAACTGCTCCGTCAGCAAATCATAGAAATTTTACAGAATGCCGGAAGTTCCTCTACCAAAGAAGACTTGAATCTGGCTGTGATGAATATGCTTAGAATTCTTCCTCCTCCAATGGCAAAGTTGAAAGCAGAAGAATCCATGCCAACTTCAACAACGCTTTTCAAAGGTGAAATACCTTATCCGTCTCCGGAAAAATACGACTTTACATTCATAGATCTGTTTGCGGGTATTGGTGGTTTCCGGTTGGCATTTCAAAAAGCCGGAGGACGCAGTGTTTTCAGTTCAGAATGGGATATCCCGGCACAGAAAACCTACGAAGCCAACTACGGAGAAGTGCCGGTCGGAGACATTAGGGCGGTAGATAAAGATGCTATTCCTGCCCATGATGTTCTTTGTGCCGGATTCCCTTGTCAGCCGTTTTCTCTCGCTGGAGTTTCCAAGAAGAATTCATTGGGACGTGCAACCGGATTTGATGATCAGACCCAGGGGACACTTTTTTTTGAAATCAAGGAGATTCTTGCCAAAAAACGCCCGGCTGCGTTTATGTTGGAAAATGTGAAAAATCTGTTCCGGCACGATCAGGGACGCACTTTTGAAATTATCCGGCATACGTTGGAAGACCAGCTCGGATATATTGTCAGCTGGAAAATTGTAGACGGTAGCAAATGGGCTCCGCAACATCGTGAACGTTTGTTTATAGTGGGGTACAATCCGGATGTGATTGACATCAGAAAAGATGAGATATTCATCCCCTCTGCTCCTCTTGAAGAAGAGAATTTTGTCCCTAAACAACTGCGCGATGTCATATTGCCTCACGTGGAAGGATACACACTGGGACAAGGCACATGGGACACTTTGGAGCGGCACAAAGCACACCATGCAGCCGAGGGAAATGGTTTCGGTTATGGGTTGCATAAAATGCCTATTCAGGAAAATGAAGTAACAAGAACTATTTCTGCACGCTATCATAAAGACGGGGCAGAAATTCTTATTGAACAGCCGGGACAACGTCCGCGCCGTTTGACAGTTGAAGAAGCAATGCAGTTGCAAGGGTATGATCCGGCAAAATTCCGTTTCCCGGTTTCCAAGACCCAGGCATATAAACAGATCGGTAACAGTGTGGTCTGGCCTGCGATTCACTCCTGTGCACGTGAAATAGCCAAGGTTCTTAAAAACAGGAGAAAGTCAAAATGAATTTGGAATCTGCATACAAAAACATTTCACTGACTCAGTTCCTAGAGCTTATTGATTTCAAAGGCTACTCCTGGCTTATCAAACGGCTTTCCGGCAATGACACCGGAATTACCGGAGGGCATCAATCGGGAATTTATGTGCCCCGCAGCTTCATGGATGCGGTTATGCCATTGGTGATAACCACAGAGCGTTACAATCCGACAGAGGAAATATCCTGTTATATTGCAAGTCATGATTGTCTGCAAAACGGGATTCAGGCGAAATATTACAACAACAAATACTTTCCGGAACTCAATTTGAAGAAGAAATATGATGAATTCCGGATGACCCGTTGGGCAGGAACGCCGTTACAGGATGTTGAAAATACCGGAAGTATCTGTGTTCTTGCCGGAAAATATGATGATGCCGGTACAGAGTTGCTGTGCTGGGTCAGCCGTACTGAAGATGAAGAAGATTTGATAGAATATTGGCTTGGAAAGGAAGTTGAACCAAGCAGGATGTATAACTCCAAACTGCTTGATGATGTCAAGGAAGTTCCGTTACTGAAACAATTGCCGGAATCTTGGTTTTCAAACTTTCCTTCAGGAAGAGATATTTTTGACTTTATTGAAAGCAAATTACCACAAAGCTCCTGGACACGTTCAATTGATGATTTACTGCTGAAACGCCGTTCAATGGAGTTTGATGTATTTACAGAAATTGAGCGGTACGATGTTTTGCCGAATATCAAGGATGGATTTTCATCTGTTGATGAATTTATCAAATACGCCAACAGTATTGCAAACCGGAGAAAATCCAGAGCCGGAACATCGCTGGAATTGCATCTTGAAAGTATTTTCCGGTATGAAAAACTTCAGTTTGAAACGCAAGTTGTTACAGAACAGAATAAAAAGCCGGATTTTGTATTTCCGTCAGGAGAAGCCTACCACAATCCGCAATTCCCGGATTTCAAGTTGCATATGCTTGCCTCCAAAACATGTTGTAAAGACCGTTGGCGGCAGGTAATTTCCGAAGCTGATCGTATTAAGCCTAAACATCTGTTTACGCTGCAAGAGGGCGTTTCTTCGAACCAGTTAAATGAAATGTATCAAAACGGTATTGTCCTTGTTGTTCCGCAACCGATTATGTCATTTTTCCCTGCGGATTACCGGAATAAAATCATGAATTTGACCGGATTCGTGGAATATATCAGAAGCAGTCAGGCGTGAGACAATATGGATAGATTGACACCGGAAAAACGTAGTTGGAATATGAGCCGTATCAAGTCCAAAGATACTACTCCGGAGCGTATTGTACGCTCATTCCTCCATCGCAACGGTTTCCGGTTCAGACTCCATGTTAAAGACCTTCCCGGCAAACCGGATATAGTTCTGCCGAAATATAAACTTATCATAGACATTCGCGGATGCTTTTGGCATGCTCATTCCAATTGCAAATATGCAAAAATCCCAACAACAAATTCAGAATGGTGGGAAAATAAGTTGAAACAAAATCAGAAAAGAGACGAGCAGAATATTAAGGCTTTGCTGAATGAAAGTTGGAAAGTATTGGTAATTTGGGACTGTTTGTTTAAAAAAGGTAAATCTTGTAATATTTCACGTGTTGGACAAGGAATTGTAAACAATGTGAAATTTTTTGTAAACAGCCAAGATGTTTATCAGGAAATTTATTTTGAAGAGCAGCTGATATATAGTAATCCGTCTTCTATGACGATGAAAGAAGAACTATGACTATGGTTAAAAAATTTACATTGATAGATTTATTTGCCGGTGCTGGTGGATTTTCGTGCGCCGCTCGGGCAAGTGGTTTTAAAATATTAGCAGCGGTTGAAAATGATTTTCATGCTTCGGAAACATACCGAAAAAACTTTATTTTTCACAAAAAACCCCAACCTTTGCTTTTTTCTCAAGATATAAATAAACTTGCTCCCGAAAAGATAATGGAACAAATCGAAAAAAAGTTTAAATCAACAACAGTTGATGTCGTTGTTGGCGGTCCTCCATGCCAAGGTTTTTCAAAGCATCGTCATAAAGATTCTGGGGTTGATGATCCCCGAAACTTATTACTTATTCGTTATTTTGAATATATTCATACTATTGCCCCGAAGTTTTTTATTGTAGAAAACGTTAGTGGATTATTGTCTTCTCGTCATGCCAAATATTTAAACAAATTTTACGAACTTGCAAATGAAAATGGATATATATTAAAAGCTCCGGTCATTTTGGACGCTAAAAATTATGGCGTCCCGCAAAATCGAAAAAGGGTTTTTATTTTAGGGTATAGAAAAGACATAAGCCTATCTGCAAATTTTCAATGGCCACCAATTCCAACTCATTATGCGCCTAACTCCTCTCAAGTCAGAAAAGAAAATAAACAGCCGTGGATATCTGCTCAGTCTGTATTTGCACTTCCTATTGCTCCCGATGATCCTAATAAAATCGGTATGCAACATACAGATGATTTGATAAAAGTATTTGCAAGTACTCCTGTCAATGGAGGCAGCCGCTTTGAATCCAATCGTAATTTGCCTTGTCACCAAACTCATAAGGGACATAATGATGTATATGGTCGGATATGTATTGACAGACCAGGTCCAACAATGACAACTGGCTGTACAAACCCTTCTAAGGGGCGTTTTTTGCATCCGTTCGAAAATCATGGAATATCAGTACGACATGCTGCAAGATTTCAAACATTTCCGGACGATTTCTTTTTCTCAGGAGGTATTATTGCTGCATCCAGACAGATAGGTAATGCTGTCCCTGTGCGTTTGGGGGAAATTATTTTAAATACGATAAAGCAAGAGCTGGTTATGCAAGGAGTTAAATTATGAGTGATGATAAACTTTTAATGTCTTTTGATCCTAATACCATTCAACACTTGGGAATTAAAATGTATTCAAACTTGCCAGCGGCAATTGCTGAATTGGTAGCGAACAGTTATGATGCAGATGCCCACAAAGTTGAAATTGATTTGATAGATACCAAGGGAAATCGTTCTTTGACTGTAAAAGATAACGGTCATGGTATGACATTTGAAGAAGTAAACGACTGTTTTTTGCGGATAGGTCGCAATCGTAGAATTGAAAAAGCATCTTGCTCGCCGGAAGGACGTGTCGCGACTGGCAAAAAAGGTCTTGGAAAACTTGCCCTATTTGGAATAGGCAATGAAATCAAAGTTGTTACCAAAAAGAAAAATTTACATGAAAAAATTTCTTTTTCGTTGAAGTGGCAAGATATTTTGAATTGTAAAGATAAAGTATATGAACCACTTTTCACACGCGAAGAGGACAATAGCGAAGGCGGATATACCGAGATTACAATTCTTGATTTGAAGAGAAAAACTGCGTTTGATCATAAAGGTTTAACGCAAGCATTAGCGAAAATGTTTAATCTTTTTGATTCGACATTTGAAGTGATAGTATATCATAATGATCAAGATGGGATCAAGTTAAACAATGAATTAAAATATTCAGGTATAGAATCGCAATTTGCTTGGAGCTACCCTGCCGATTTTACAAATCTTGACAGTATATATCAGCATCGACAAGAAATTAAAGGAAAAATTATATCGACAGAAAAACCATTGCAACCTCATATGCGTGGTATTACCTTGTTTGCCAATGGGCGTTTGGTTAATTTGCCGGAATTTTTTGGACGTCCGGAGTCAAGCCATTTTTATTCTTATACAACAGGATGGTTAGACATTGATTTTATCGATATCGACAATAATGTTGGTGATGATGATTTAATTTCTACAAACAGACAATCATTGGATTGGGAGAAGGATGAAACAATATTATTAAGAAGTTTTCTGCAAGAAGTTCTTGCATATGTGCAAAGAGATTGGAGAAAAAAACGCAAAGAAACAAATAAAAGAAATACACCTGTTACAGCTGGAATAGATCGAGAAAAATGGCTTTCATCAATTCCCAAAGAAAAAGCAGATATAATTTCTGCTGCACTGGAAAATATTGCAGATCCGGATTCAAAAGACGAGCCTATTGCCATTTTAGAAAAAGCAATTCATGATATTGTACCGGAATATGCAACATTACATTGGCGTTTTTTGAATTCTAATATAACCCAAAGTCCGAGTGTTGAACGATTATATCAACAAGGAAATTTTTTCCAAGCAGCGTCCGAGGCTGTCAAATCGTATATTGCCAAAGTTCGTAAAATATCTGGTTCAACAGAACAAAGCGATAATACAATGATGATGAAGGTTTTTGGCAGCGATGAATCATCTGCGATATCATTGACCCAACGATCTGATGGAATTGAGCGAGATATTGAACAGGGACAAAAGTATTATTCCGGAGGCGTTGTAACTGGATTTAAAAACCCCGTAGCATCCCATGCTACAGAGGATGAATTAAAGCAAAGAGGGTTATTTTCCGAAAAAGATTGTTTAGACATTTTAAGCTTACTTTCTCATTTATTTGATCGCTTGGAAAAACGTGTATCTCCCAAATAAATTTTAGTAGGAACAAATATTATGGCAAAAAAACGTAAACATATCGCACCGCGTTACCAAGAACTTATGCAACCGACTTTTGATGCTCTCCGGCAGATGGGAGGATCTGGAACAAATGTGGAAATTTGCAATGCTATAATTAAAAATCTGCAACTGGCTGATGATGTCATAAATGAAATGCATCCAGGAAGCACTGTGCAAACAGAACTTGAATATCAGCTTGCTTGGGCTCGCACCTATCTGAAAAAATATGGTGCTATCAATAACAGTGGACGTTCAGTATGGGCAATAACTCCGGATTTTTTGCAGAAAGAAAATATTGATCCAAAAGATGTTGACAAAACTGTACGATCTATAAGCAGGATCGGAACAAATACAGAAGCATCTGATGATTCAGATGCTAATGACAGCCCAGCTGGAGAAGGTGTTGAATCAGAAGAAATACGTCCGTGGAAAGAAAACCTATCCAAAGTTCTTATGAATATGGATCCATTCGGTTTTGAACGCCTTACTCAACGTTTGCTGCGAGAATGTGGATTTACACAAGTTGTTGTAACAAGAAAAACTGGTGATGGTGGGATTGATGGTACTGGTAAGTTAAAAATAAACGGCATTTTCAGTTTTAATGTCGCATTCCAATGCAAAAGATATTCAGGGGCAGTCGGGGCTCCTGAAATTCGTGATTTTCGCGGTTCTTTGACTACAGATATTGAAAAGGGTATTTTTATCACGACCGGAACATTTACAAAATCTGCTATTGAAGAGGCTTCCAATGCAGGGAAGCAACAGATTGACTTGATTAGTGGGGAAGAATTCATGAATAAGCTTGCTGAATATGAAATCGGCTTGAAAGAAATAAAAGATTACGAGATCGATGAAGAATTCTTCCGTAAAATTTGAAGGAAACATTATCTGTGGAAACTGAACTTTGCAATATGTGTATGATTACCGATGCGGAGGGGCGGGTGTTGGTGCAGGAACGCTTGCCCAAGCCGTCAAATCCGTGGTCGGGATTGACTTTTCCCGGCGGACACGTTGAGCCGGGGGAAACGGTTGTGGCTTCCGTTATCCGGGAAGTTCAGGAGGAGACGGGGTTGACCGTTTCCAACTTGCAGAATTGCGGATATATTCAGTGGTACAATCCCATTAAACAGTCACAGTATTTTGTCTTCCTTTTCAAAACTAGTACCTTTTCCGGCGAACTGACCGGTTCTGTCGAAGGCAGCATCAAGTGGATGACTTTAGATGAAATACTTTCCGGGAAACTTGCTCCCAACATGACCAAATACCTCGCCGTCTTCCAAAACGAAAACATCCCCCAGGCGTATGGTATATCGGGACAGGGGTTGAAGTTGGTTGATAACAACAATGATTTTATAATCTTTTGAGGTGAAATATGTTATTTGATAAATCTCTGCTTCAACAAGTGCTTTCCGCCTACAAAGCTGTTTTTGTCAGCAAGCAATGGCCGGATGAAAAATACAAATGGATTGCCGTTAAACATTTTCAGGATAACTGGGATATTGATGCCCCGAATTTTGCTGAAATGTTGAAAAATGCTCTTGCAAAAACCGGCAATCTTTTGGTCTCTGTCAATAATTTTCCGGCTCGTATGATTACGGAGTTTGCTCAAGCTGATCCTGAAAAAGTCAGAGCGATGTTTAAGAATCTTTTTGACGAAAACAAGAGCTTAAATGATCGTATAGAGCAATTTAAAAACGATTCTGATGTTGTTTTGGAAAAATATGGAAAGCCAGGAGCTCACCATTATCAGCGAGATAATTCAATTACCACTTATCTGTGGTTGCGTTATCCTGAAAAATATTATATTTATAAGTATTCTGAAATAAAATCTGTTATTACAAAATTGCAGAGCGATTGCGTCATAAAAATGGGGGCAACAGCAGAAAATCTGCGCATTTTTATGGAATTGTATAATGCAATACGTCAGGAGTTGTTCGCAGATGATGAACTGAAAGCATTGCTCAAAAGCCAGTTGAACGATGATTGTTACGCTGATGAAGCGTTGTGTACGCTGACTGTTGATTTCGGTTTTTATATCAGCCGCAGGTATGGGAACGAAAGCGACAATGAAATCGATAATGCAAGCTGGTTCCCGACAGATTACACACCCGGCTTTACTGTCAAAGATTGGGTAAAATTGCTTAAAGATCCGGACGTTTTTACCTCTTCTAATCTGGAAATTATGGCACGCTTTCAGGATTTTGGAGGAGTCGCCACCTGCAAGCAGTTATCAGATAAATATGGTGAATCTGCTAATTTCTATAATTCCGGTTCCAGTTATCTTGCCAAGCGCATTCATGAAAAAACAAACTGCCCGGTTATGGCAGAAAATACTGAAAATTCCCGCTGGTGGCCGATTCTTTACCTTGGCCGCTACAACGAGGATAAAAATATCAGCGGTGTTTATATTTGGAAACTCCGTCCGGAACTTGCAGAAGCTCTGAAACAAGTTGATCTGTCGGCTGTTAAACTTTACGCTGATTTCAAACCCACAATCTGGAAAATCAGTCATGGTCCCGGAGTTATTTCTGAAGAAGAATACACAACTTTTGAAAAGAATAAAGTTGCTGTTGTCCACGGAATTACCGGAGCAAAAGGTAAGGAAAAAGAAACCCAAGGAGAAAAATTTATCCACAAAATCCAAAAGGGGGATTATTTCTATCTTTGTCGCGGAAACAGCATAAGACTATTGGGGCAATTTGATTCGGATAAAGCTGTTATTAATCCGGAAAAACAGGATGATTGGTATCAGCGATCATATAAGGTTATTGCTGTTTCAAAAAATGCAGAACCTTA
Source organism: Kiritimatiellia bacterium (assembly GCA_017531445.1). Taxonomy (GTDB): domain Bacteria; phylum Verrucomicrobiota; class Kiritimatiellia; order RFP12; family DVOR01; genus Spyradenecus. The sequence continues at coordinate 568,231 of JAFXKZ010000002.1, forward strand.
TAAAGGCCCCCAGAAATGGTGGACTCCCAATAATAACTCAACTTGTTATAACGTTGATGACAACAAAGATTTTGAAGAGAATATACTCAAGCCGTATTTTAATTTGACATTAGCTGATTTAGGACAAAATAATACAGAAACGATGAGAAATCCTATGATCAAAGACTTGAAAGAATTACTGTTGTCAGCAAAGCAGATTATCCTGACCGGGGCTCCAGGAACCGGAAAAACTTATCTTGCGAAACAGGTTGCATATGCTTTGACTGGGGATAATCCAGAAAACTGTCCGCATATTGAATTTTGTCAGTTCCATCCATCCTTTGATTACACCGACTTTGTGGAAGGTTTGCGCCCGGTTGATAAAGGAAACGGCAACATCGGTTTTGAACGCAAAGACGGTATATTTAAGGCATTTTGCAAGAAGGCAATAGGTAAATCCGTAAATAACTTTGACGAGGCATATAATAAGTTTTCTGAGTTTTTATCTGAAAATTACAGCAAGTCAAGCCCACTGGAATTGAAAACTCCGAATAATGCTTCCTTCAGAGTGTTTTTAAACACTAAAGGCAGTTTATCCTTGTTGACAGGGCAAAAAAATGAAGTACAGGGCAGCTTGACGTCAGAAAAAATAAAAACTTTTTTGACAGAAAAACCATACGAGTTTTGGGCAGGATATTATCTCGGTGTAATTGATTACTTGAAGAAAAACTTTAATTTGACTTCTATTGCAGATAATAATGAGCAAAAATATGTTTTCATTATTGATGAAATCAATCGCGGTGATATTTCCAAGATTTTTGGAGAATTGTTTTATGCGGTTGATCCCGGTTATCGTGGGCAAGATGGCAAAGTGAAAACCCAATATTCAAACTTGATTTCAGATGATGATCCGTATCACGGTGGTTTTTATATTCCCCAAAATGTTTACATCATCGGCACGATGAACGATATTGACCGCAGTGTGGAAAGTATGGACTTTGCCATCCGCCGTCGTTTCACTTGGAAAGAGATCAAAGCCCAAGACCGCGTTGATATGTGGGATGGCAAAATTGACCAGTGGAAAGCCGATGCCGGCAAAAGAATGAACGAGTTGAATGCAGCTATCTCCCTGACAGATTCGTTGAATGATGCTTTTCATATTGGACCGGCTTATTTTCTCAAACTTAGTGAAAAAGGATATAATTTTGAAACTCTCTGGGATCTGCATATTCAGCCATTACTCAAAGAATATCTGCGCGGCACAGTAAATCCGGAAAATGATTTGGCGAGATTACAGGACGCTTATAATTTGAAATTCATTGAGAAGACTCCTGAAATAGCCGAACAACCTGCAACAGAATCCTAATGGTGAATTTTAATGACCCAGACGATTATTACTGCTGATAATTCATGCAAATATGAACTTGCTGCAAATCAGCAAGCCGCGCTGTGCAAATTTACCGGAATTTCTTTGCGGGAGTTGTGCCAAAGAGAAAAAAACTTGCTGATATTTCCTCATTCGCTGGGGGCAAATGAGGATGATATCGGTTCGCAAAACCTTTTTGACATTGCTGGAGGCAAGTTGAAAACCGGCAATGCTATGGGATTTTTCTGCATTGACGGAGTGCAAGTGGCTATTCACTCCCGTTTTGATGATTCTGAAAAGCAGTATTTTCTCCATTATATGTTGCAAAAAGTTTTCGGAATAAACATTTTGAATCTTGAAAACCATATGGGCCCAGATGAACTATGGGAATTTCTGATTTATGTATTTCCCTACTGTCTGTTTCGGGCTTTGCGACAGGGATTGTTCCGGGCATACCGGCAATATGATTGCAACGATAGCAAAGTTAAAGGGACGATCGACATTGCCCGGCATTTGAAACTCAATTTGCCTTTTGCCGGAAAAATCGCTTACCGGATGCGGGAATATTCCTCCGATAACCCCGTTATGCAGCTTATTCGGCATACCATAGAGTTTATCAAGTTGGATAAGCGGCGGGCGGTTATCTTAAGCAGCGATGATGAAATAAAAAATGCTGTTGTTCAAATTACAGAAGCAACTCCGTCCTATAACACCCAAGACCGCAACAAAGTGATTTTTCAGAATTTACGCGGGGCACATCATCCCTATTTTACTGAATACACATTTTTGCGTGATTTGTGTTTGAGAATCCTGCGGCACGATAAAGTTTCCACCGGCATCGATGATAATCATATCCGGGGCATTGTTTTTGATGGAGCGTGGCTCTGGGAAGAATATATGGCAACCTTGTTGAAGCCGATGGGCTTTGAGCATCCGGAAAATAAAACCGGCAAAGGTCGGAAGTATTTGTTTACCGATAACAGCGGCTGGATTTATCCTGACTTTATAGGTGAAAATTCTGTGATGGATGCCAAGTATAAGCAGCTTGATGCCAAGAACGTTGCCCGGGAAGACCGCTTTCAGCTTATTTCATATATGCATGTTTTACAAAAAGATCTCGGCTTTTTGCTGCATCCCACCAGCAGTGATTGTGCTGTAAAGCCTGCAAAAGAACTCCATGGTTATGGAGGAAAAATGGGAACACTTGCTTTTTGTGTTCCGCAAGATCCCGATTGGATGAACTTTTGTAAATTGATGAAAGACGCCGAGGATAATTTTTCTTCAGATATATTAAAATATTCCAGCTGTTGCAAAAAAAGTTTATAATTTTGCCATTAAATGGCGGGAGAAATTTATTGAGCGCAGCCGTGACATTGAAGAAAATATTTTTGCAGATGAATGTTTTGCGTTGGGCTTTAAAATCGATATGGGAGAATCGTTAAAGGCGGCATTTCCGGAAATCCCAATAGAAAAGCCGGAAAGTATCAGAACTGTCATCGGTACTATTGATGATGTGGCGTTTCTCAGGACTGCAATTTTTTCTTACTGGCGGTGGCGGTGCAAATTGGAATGGGGCGCAATCAATGATGACGAAACCAGAGAGTGGATGCTGATTGCTTTTGAAAGATTAATTGAAATTACGAAAGATTGAAAGGTATAACAATGCTTTATAATATCTATTTCAGCCCGACGGGCGGTACGAAGAAGGTGGCGGATATTCTGGTGCGCAATCCCGGTGGAGAGGTTTGCGAGGTGGATGTTTGCTGCGATATTGAAAAAATGGCTTTGCAAGCGGAGGATGTTTGTTTGATTTTTGTTCCGTCGTTTGCCGGGAGGGTTCCGCAGGTTGCCATTGAGCGGCTCAAAAAGATTTCTGGTAATGGGGCGAAAGTGGTCTTGAATTGTGTTTATGGCAATCGGGAGTGGGATGATACTTTGACTGAGTTGCGGACACCCTTGAGAGCTGCGGATTTATTTGTGTGGCGGCGATCGCTGCTGTTGCTGAACACTCCATTTTCTGGCAGTTTGCTGCTGGTCGTCCAGATAAAGAAGATGCACTGGAGCTTGCGGAATTTGTCCGGAAAATCACTGAAAAACTTGATAGCGATGTTTTCGGAGAGTTGAACCTTGCCGGAAGTCATGGCACATACAAGGAATTTCCCAACGTTCCTTTCAAACCTGAAGCCAATGATGCTTGCGATAATTGCGGCATTTGTGCTGCCAGTTGTCCGGTGGCGCGATCGACAAAACCGATCCACGCAAGACCGAAAAAGAACGCTGTATCAGTTGTATGCGCTGTCGGGACATTTGCCCCAAATACGCCCGGGATCTTGACCCCGTTTTCATGCAAGCCGCCGCCGAAAAAATGGCTCCAAGACTCGGCGGGCGCAAGGAAAATCATCTCTTTCTGTGAGAATTTTTATAAAGTGTAATACCTTGCCACTCTTAATGGAGAATTTCAAATTTGCCATTTTTGCATTGGATGTTTTTCGATTGGAAAAATCCTCCACCATTTCGTGTCTGTGCCAGTCAAGCCGACTGGCTTTTTTGTTTTACATGATTGTAGGGCACCGGAGATGAGGCGACAGGTCGTTTAAGTTATGGATCTGATGCCCGTAGAGTTAATCACAATCAGTAGTCCGAACGGCGTATTTTCTTCCTTAAAAGCCCCCTCAAAACCGCCACTCTCGCCGTCCCAGAGTGCTACCAACCACACTTAACCGATATATTCTTGATAGCACTTTCTATGTTTTTTCATTTCTTCAATACTTTGCACTCTATTTGCCGTGCCGTAACTTATTCATTTACAACAACTTATTTTGAATATTTTATGGCGGGCAATTTTAGGCTTAAAATCAGTACAATCTGTACTATCCGTGCAAAATTTAAACAGTACAATTTTTTTGGGGGCCAATTATTTTAAGGGGAAATTTCCTCTCGGGAAGAAATCTTAAATAGTACAATTTTTAGCTGGGACCTTTTTAGCACTATCTAGAAAATAGTAGAAAGGGGCAAAGAAATGAAAAAATAAAGAATACCCTTTTCATTGTTTACTCCGCTCTGATTTTTTGAATTTGATCACCACGTTTAATAATGGCTTTTTTTCTTTTTAAAACATGGTACTTAGGTAAATTATATAGATCCATTGACAAATACCTATCCGGTAACTGTGATAAATGCTTATCAACTTTAGGAATGACCATTGTCATTAATTTTTGATAGATAAAATCGGCTCTTTTTGATAAAAAGGGCTTTTGAACCTGATACTCAGCATCTAAACCTTTTTTAAACTGTTCTAACGAAACCCGACAAACCTTAGATTGCAAGGCATAGGTGCGAATTTGAAGCTCCTCTAACGCCCAATCGGGATCATATCGAAAAAAACCAACTGCAGCCCCATTTGCCCCGGGCAATTTACTCAACTGATTATATTCGGAACAATCCGAATCATTGTATTTGACCTTCATCTTACTTAAATCATATACAGGCGCACCCAGGCGGGTTTGAATGTCATCCTTTAAACCGGGTTGATATCCTTCCGGTTTAGGAATACTGCCATCCGTTACCAAATACGGTGCCGGTATAAATTTTGCCCAATATTCCCCATCCTTAAATTTTTTTGAATCCAACTCCAATAACGGATAAGCCGTTAAAAAATGATAATTTTCGTTTACAACTTCCAAAAAAGTTTCAAAATAACTCTGTTCATCGGGGGATAATTGTTTTAAAAGCCGTTGGGGAACCGTAAAATACGGTTTATGCGTTTTCCGATCTATGGCGGGTGATGGTTCATAGGACGCCATTACATACCCTTTCAGGGAATGGGGATATGTAGCCATATCAATCACAAGCCTTTCTCGACCGGTATTGGTCATATAATGCATGGAGATGTTGGCATCCGCATATAACGTCAAAATCTTGGGGTGCGTGTCATCATAAAAATTTTTCCATTTTGTAACATAATAATTGGCTTGATTGGCATCCAATTTTTCCTTTAATGCCTTCGGCAATTGGGCATACAGATCTGTTTGGTGCAAATAATCGGCAATGTCTTTAGCCTCAGCAACTCGATCATACGATGGATCATTCCATCGGGTTGGGGACATATAGGTAAGCCCATTTTCATCATTCCATGGTAACTGCCGGTAGTACCCCTTAGGGGCTATTGCCCAAGCCTGTGCACCACCCATAACAGCCACCCCCAAAAAATAGAATTGCAATAAAAGCTTTAAACGTTTCATCATTCTGAACCTCTGGTACCGCGTTAAATGGGACACCGCTAAATTAATGTGGTTGCATCGATTTGTCTAAAGCAACCAAACGACTATAGTAAAATAGCATAAGTCACGGGGGACGGCGCACCAAAATGAAAAAAGTCAGCAAAATGCTATGATTTTAGGCTTAAAATCAGTACAATCTGTACTATCCGTACAAAATTTAAACAGTACAATTTTTTGGGGGGCCAATTATTTTAAGGGGAAATTTCCTCTCGGGAAGAAATCTTAAATAGTACATTTTTTAGCCGGGGACTTTTTAGACCTATTTAGAAAATTCTAGAAAATAGTATAATGGGCCGAAGAAGTGAAATAATATATGAAACAAAAAAATATCGAAAAACGTTATCTTGCTTTTTCCTCTGAAATTCATGCAGAGAGAAGCAATGTTGCACCATCGTATGTTGCTGCATTGAAAAAGATTGATACTGCATTGCATCAGCATGGCATTTTTCTGGCACCGACTGAATCTATTTGGTAAATTCGGAATGTGAAGCGTTTGGCGGCTCTTTATGAGTTTTTGAAAAACGAACAGAAAAAAGATAATGGCGGCGTTTTCTGTGATGAGCCGTCAAAAAGTTATTGAAAGAATGGATTTTGCTCTGCAGCAATTAAAGATTTTTCACAGTTTTTGACTTTGGTGAGTCGACAAGATACAATGCTCAAACAATTCGCTACCGCTCAAGATGCACAGTAACTTGCTCAGAATCTGAGGAAAGTAAAAATTGTGCTCAATCCGCTCCTAATTCCGGATAATATTGCAGTGGATACGCCAGAAGTCAAAACCATTCTCAAAGAAGTTAAGATTCGCCAAAATCAACATATTTTCCGAAAGGTGATTCTTGCTATCTATCAAGGGTAATGCGCCTTACGGGATTGTCAGTTCAAGGGGTATTGCGAGCCAGTCACATCAGCGACTGGGCATTCGATGCTAAAAATCGTATGAATCCGGAAAATGGTCTTTGTTTATCCGCTACTTACGATGCGGCCTTTGACCGTCATCTGATTTCTTTTGATGAAGACTATCGGCTGATTTTTGCCCCGTCACTCAAAGAGCATTATACGAACAAAGCATTCAAAGAGCAATTTCAACGATTGCACGGCAAGAAAATTGCAGTGCCTGTAAAATTCTTGCCGTCACAAGAGTTGCTATCAAAACATAGAGAACACCTGTCTTGAGAGAATGCAAATATGGATCGCTTGACACCGGAAAAACGCAGTTGGAATATGAGCCGTATTAAATCAAAAGATACGACTCTGAAACATACTGTGCGTTCATTTCTCCACCGGAATGGTTTCCGGTTCAGACTCCATGTAAAAGACCTTCCTGGCAAACCGGATATTGTTTTTGCCAAGATATAAAACAATGATAGATGTCCGGAGCGTGGTTAATCTAACTTAATGCCCGGAAGGGGACGGCGCGTTTCTGTTTGCTTTTGTGCCGATTCGGAAACAGTTGCCACTCCTCTGGCTTCCAGCATATCCCGATAGTGAAAATCTTGCATCACCGCCTTTTGCAAGGGAGACATGGTTTCCGGATCAAGTGCTACTTGCTCCATCTCCGGCTATGGATAACCATTTCGCAACCATCGTATTTCAGCCGTATGGGATAGTCACTTTGATATTGCCGTTGACCAGTCTTTCAATTATTTTTCCATTTGCCGTCTCCGTCTCTATTATTATGACCGCCTCCAGACCGTCTGTTTTATACTTGATCTCCACCCGGTTAATGTGGAAGATGATTTTTCCTCAACCGGTGCTTTGTTTTTCCGAGAGGTTGCAGAGTAACCAGTTTTATTAATTAGCTTAACACCTTACTTCCAGCCCTTGTTGAGAAACTTTTGCTTGCATCGTAATAGCAACCCCCTCCTTTCGTCAAAATCAACAGTTCAATCGATGAATCTTTTTGATATAATTTGTATGTGTTTATGCACGTAGATGTGCGTAACCACAAATTAAAAATCTTTGTTACTATTCCTGTTATTGGGAGAATATTCAAGCGATGGACATTGAAGAAAAAGCGATACGCTATCTCTTTCAAAGCGATCCTGAAACGGTGTTTTGTGTGCCAGCAATTATTAAGACCTTGGGATTGCGTGGGAAAGCTGCCAAGAGACTTCCCTCATTATTGCGCGAAATGGTGCGCAGTGGAGAATTGATTGAAAAACGACGTGGCTATTATCGCGCCGGCACGAGTGTCGGCACACTGACCGGCGTTTTGCGACTAACGCGAAGCGGAGCCGGCATCGTTACAGACGAAGATTCCGGGCGACAAGTCTTTGTAGAGAGTTACGATATCGGCAAAGCGATGCATGGTGATCGCGTTACGGTGACCTATCGTCAAGGCGGACATATTGATCCTGTCGGGATTATCCGTACAATTGAAGCTACTGCTGTCCGCGATGTCGTTGGTACCGTCTACTTTACGAATGGAAACTGTTGCGTCTCGCCATTGAATCCTATTTACCGAAGCGACTTTCTCCTCCCCGACCCCGGAGCAGCGCGATCCGGCGATCGTGTGGTCGTGCGTGTGCAGCGAAATGAAGCACACAGCTCACAGTTGGTAGCGACACTTCTTGACATTATCGGTCCGGAAGACAATCCCTCGTTGGATACGCTCGCGATCCTCCGGCAATATGAACTTCCGCAGACATTTCCTCCCGAAGTCATGGCGGAATCCGAGCAGGTCGCAGTACGTCTCCATCACCCCGGCGAGCGCGAAGATTTGCGCAATCACTTTATTCTGACAATTGATCCGGCGAGCGCACGCGATTTCGATGATGCTATCAGCTTGGATATTGATGCAGAGGGCAACCGCATTCTCGGTGTGCATATTGCCGATGTCGGGCACTTTGTGCAAGCCGGATCGGCACTTGACAAGGAAGCCTATCGACGCAATCGCAGTGTTTACCTGATTGACAAAGTCGTTCCGATGCTTCCTGAGCAACTCTCCAACAGCGTCTGCTCATTGATGCCGGGCGAGGATCGCCTCGCCTTCTCCACATTCATCACGTACAATGAGCAGGGCAAGCCAATTGCAACGCGTTTCGCCAAATCAATCATCCGTTCTGCGCAACGTTTAACGTATGAAGAAGCATTAGCCCTTTTAGAGGATCGCCCCGTCACAATCACTTCCGGCGAGTTGAATGCACGTACGAAGCCCACGCTTAAAGAGATTCTCACCCTGACCCGTCAGCTCAAGCAACAGCGTGAACGCAATGCTGCCCTTGAAATGGCATCACAAGAGGTGGAAATTGAGCTGGATGCCACCGGAAGAATGACCGGAATTCACGCCGCATCAAACGATGAATCCCATCAACTCATTGAATGCTGCATGGTCGCAGCGAACGAAGCAGTGGCACGCGCATTGTCAACGCATAAAATCCCCATTCTCAATCGTCTTCACGAAGCCCCTGACAGCGAAAAGATCGCCAAATTGGAGTTGGAGTTGCGCAAACTTGGCATTCGTCCGCGTAATTTGAACGAACCAAAGGAGTTGGCGGCACTACTCAAAGCAACGGCAGATCATCCGCTTAAATATCACATCCATACGCTGATTCTGCGATCGATGCGCAGGGCACTCTATTCATCAAAAGCACAAGGGCACTTCGGGCTTGCATTGACGCACTATGCACACTTTACCTCGCCCATTCGCCGTTATCCCGATCTTGTACTCCATCGGCAGTTGGCCGATTATCTGACGCAGAGCGGCACCCGTGGGCGGTTGAGCAGTGAATGGTTGGAACGTGCTGCAGCATATGCAACCGACCGGGAAATGGTCGCAGACGAAGCCGAACGCGCATTGACTGAAATCAAGAAGTATCGCTTTCTGCAGCAGCAACTGGAAGAGCAGCACCCGATTACGTATGATGCTGTCGTTGTCTCCGTCAAAAACTACGGTTTCTTCGTTGACGTGCCCGAACTGCAACTCTCCGGCATGGTACATATCGCCGGTATTTCCAAACAGTTCGTCAACTTCAATCCGACGACCGAAACGCTCAATGCCGGCAAACTGACAATCAAAGCCGGCATACAATTGAAAGTTTATATCGCCAAGGTTGATTTCCCGGCCCGACGGCTTGATTTCGCCTATGTACAAGGCTCTGCGAAAGATGTTTGGAATGGCGGTCGCCATGCCGAGGAGACACGCCAGGCAGCTATCGCCAAATCGCGTGGGCAAAAAGGTTCACGCCATGGGAAAGGTCACCGGAAACCGTTCGCACGCAAAGCAAACAAGTCTGCTTCTCCTCAGCAGAACGGAAAGAAAGGAAAGCGTGTGAAATGAATCACGCTTCCTATCACAATCATACCCATTTCAGCGATGGTGCAGATGCTCCCGAAGCCTTTGTCGCATTTGCCAAAGCGGCAAATATAACATCGCTCGGTTTTTCAGACCATTACTACAAAGCCTCGCCCGAAGCAACCGCCACCCCCGATTGGGCACTTCCGTGCGATGCGCTTGACCATTACTTTGACACGATTCATGATCTCAAGATCCGTACCAAAGGAATTGAAATTCTTGCAGGGCTGGAGTTTGATTGGTTGGAACATTCTGCCGACTGGCTTAAGCCTATCGCCCAGGATCCTCGCTTGGATTACACCATCGGCTCTGTACATTTCGTGGGGAATGACGCCATTGACCTTTCGCCTGTCTACTGGCAGCGACTTACAGAAGACGAGATCAACCATGTCATACGCGCTTACTGGACCGCAGTACGTGACATGGCCGCCAGTGGATTGTTTGATATTGCCGGACATCTAGATCTTGTAAAAAAGTTCAATTTCTATTCTACCGAGCCGATGGACGATATCATCTCGGAAGCATTGGATGCGATTACAGATACCGATATGGTAATCGAACTCAACACAGCAGGTTGGCGAAAGACGTGCAAAGTGTGCTATCCTGCAGAAGCATTACTGCAGGAATGTTTTCGACGTGAACGCCCGGTTCTGATTTCATCCGATGCCCATCAAGCATCCCTCGTAGCGGCAGACTTTGACAGAGCGCGTGACCTGCTGCAGCGCATCGGCTACAAAAAACTTACGCGCTTCCATCGGAGAGAACGCTTTTTTGTTCCCATCATTTAAGGCGACACGTACAAGGTTCGCGATCCACTAAAACAGTTTACAAAGGATTTTCCATGATTGAAACGCTTTTATCCTCACCCTATTTTATCTGGCCTATCTCGATTATTCTTGCCGCGTTCCTTTTCAGTCTGGCTGTCTTTATCCACGAGCTTGGCCACTTCCTCGTTGCACGCGCTCTTGGCCTCCGGGCAGACGTATTCTCCATCGGCTTTGGTCCTGCGCTTTGGAAACGCAACCTCTGCGGCACAGAAATCCGCCTTTCGGCGATTCCGTTCGGTGGTTATGTCTCTTTACCCCAGCTTGACCCCGAGGGCATGAAACAGATTCAGGGTGAACACGGCGAAACGCTGCCGCCTGCAACACCGTGGAAACGCATCCTAGTCGCCCTTGCCGGACCGCTGGGCAACGTCGTGCTCGCCATCATTTGCGCTGCAACCATCTCCCTTTTTGCACCCATTGATGCCACAGGTGAATCAACGTTGATTGGCTATGTTGCGAAAGACTCCTCCGGATGGGCAGCAGGTCTGCGTCAAGGCGATAAAATTCTTGCAGTCAATCAGGAAGCCGTCTCTTCTTGGAGTGCATTCCAAACCGAGTGTTTTCTCTCCGGAAGCACAAACGATGTCGTACAGATTACATATCAGCGCGAAGAAGAGATTATTACCACAACCGCAGTGCTCGACACGAAAATCTCCGAGACTGACGCCATCTACGGCATCGGAGGGCTTTTGCCCGGTCCCTTGAACCTCGGCGTACTGGAGACAATCGAAGGTTCACCCGCCGCACTTGCCGGTTTGCAACCCGGCGACATTATCCTTACTGTTGATAACAAACCTTTCACCACCTTTGAACAATTAACCGAACGCCCCGCAACAATGACGCCTGTTCGTCTGACGATTCAGCGAAAAAAGAGCCTCTATGACATTGAAATCATGCCCTCCTCCACATTGGGGAAAAATGGGAAACCGCAGGTCGGAGTGGTGCTGACGTTCTTCGGACGCCCCCGCTTTCAATGGATGGCAGAGCGCGGCATTATTGAACAACTCAAAGCTGATTCAAATAGCATTCTGCGCATCCTTAAAGCGTTGACTGCGCCCCGGAACGATGGCGAACGCGGACGTGCAGCAAAGGGATTGGGCGGCCCAATCATGATTTTTGGGCTCTTTATACAAGTCATTCAAACCGGAATATGGACGAGTCTCGGCTTCTTGCGGCTCATTTGCGTCAACCTGGCTGTGTTAAACCTATTACCATTGCCGGTTCTTGACGGCGGGCATATTCTCTTTGCCCTCTATGCACTTCTTCGCCGGAAAGAACCGAATGCAAAAGTTATCAGTACCATTACTTATCTCTTTTCAATCCTTTTGATCGGGGTCATGATCTGGTTCCTTTTCTCGGATGTACGCCGTTTCATTCTTCAATATCTCTAAAGGGCCTCCTCAATGACTCGTTTCCAGACCAGGCAAATCCATGTTGGCAATGTCACGATTGGCGGAGGAGCACCTGTCTCTGTCCAAACAATGGGCAATGTGCCGACGGCAGACATTCCTGCCGTATTGAATCAAATCGCCAAGGCTGCCGACCTGGGCTGTGATTTGTTCCGTATTGCCGTTCCGGACAACGAGGCCGCCGATGCGCTCCCGACACTTTGCAAAAAAAGTCCGCTCCCGCTCATTGCAGACATCCATTTCGACTATCGTCTCGCAATTTCCGCAATAGAATCCGGCATCGCCGCGCTGAGGATCAATCCCGGAAACATCGGTGGAATCGACCGGATTCAAGCTGTCGTCAACGCCGCGCGCCCACGCAGGATTCCGATTCGTATAGGTGTTAATGGCGGTTCGTTGGAAAAAGATCTCCTTCAAAAATATGGCAGTGCCACTCCCGAAGCCCTCGTTGAAAGCGCATGTACACATGTAAAATATCTTGAAGATCTTGATTATCAGGAAATCAAGATTTCCGTAAAAGCCTCGGATATTCCACGGACACTTGCCGCCTATCGGCTGCTTGCTGAACGCGTTCCCTACCCGCTTCATCTCGGATTGACGGAAGCAGGCACCGCACGACGCGGAATTGTTACAAGTGCGATTGCGCTTTCACGACTGTTGGAAGAAGGCATTGGCGATACGATTCGCGTCTCTCTGACAGCCCCCATTGAAGAAGAGGTGCGCACAGGAATCGAGATTCTGCGTGCGTGCGGCTTGCGTAAACCCGGTGCATGGGTAACCAGTTGTCCCACATGCGGAAGAACCAAGGTTAATATCCAACACGCCGCCGAACAGATCTCCGATGCATTGGAATCTTTCTACCGTTCACATCCTGAACTCTCCCCCATTCATGTCGCAGTGATGGGCTGTATCGTCAATGGTCCGGGAGAAGCACGTGAAGCAGATCTCGCACTGTGTGGTGGCGACGGGGTCTTCGCGCTCTATCAAAAAGGTCAACACTTGACCACCCTTCCTGCGAATGACGCCGTCGCTCGACTTCTTCAACTGATTGAATCGGAAGCCTTTTCATGCACACATCCATAAACATATTTTTGAATGCAGCAATGCCAAAAACGCTTGTCGTGATCCCAACTTACAACGAGAAGGAAAACATTCAAGCCTTTACAAGTGCCGTTTTGCAGAGTCTTCCACGCGCACACCTCTTGATTGTAGACGACAATTCTCCTGATGGGACGGGGAAGATTGCGACAATGCTTTCTTCTCAAAATCCAGCGATTCATGTGCTTCATCGCCAACAAAAAGAAGGACTGGGCCGCGCCTATATCGATGGGTTCAAATGGGCTTTACAACAAAAATACGCCTACATCATCCAAACAGACGCCGACTTTTCACACGATCCTAAAGATCTTCCACGTTTATTGGAAGCGGCCCAAGAAGCGGATGTCGTCATCGGTTCCCGTTATAAAGGCGGCTGCCGAGTATTGAATTGGCCATTGCATCGTCTCTTCTTAAGTTACTGTGCCGGCATCTACGTTCGTTTTTTGACACGACTTCCGGTAATGGATCCCACCGGCGGTTTCAAATGTTTCAAACGGGAAGTGCTTGAAGCCATTGCGCTTGACCACATCGCAGCCGAAGGCTATGGTTTCCAGATTGAAGTAACTCACACCGCATGGAAGAAAGGGTTTTCGATTAAAGAAATCCCGATTGTCTTCGCTGATCGGATTGCCGGAACGTCAAAGATGTCACTGGCCATCGCCAAAGAAGCAATCTTCCTTGTTCTCAAACTGGCTTTCCGTCGCGCACCCTGAAGAGGCGTTCATCGTCACACCCATTCGCTTCCCTTGCCACCTTAATGTTCCATACGCTTAAACGCTGCACCTCATGTCTACCATCGCCATCCAAATCTCTGCCATTTTTGCAATGATTGGCATCGGCATTCTTGCTACACGCCGTCAATGGTTTTCGGAAGAGTTTTCAACTCAACTCTCCCTCCTCCTGATTAAAGTTTTCTATCCCTCGCTTCTTTTTTCAGCGATTCTACGAAAGTACACGCTTTCAGCTTTAGCCGACAAATGGATTTTACCTGTTGGAGCTGCCGGAATCATTTTCATCGGATGGACGATTGGTTGGATTGCCAAACGCACACTCTTGCGTCATGCCAAAGCCCCCACCCGGCGCGCATTTCATTTCACTTGCGCCATAAACAACTACTCATTCCTGCCAATCATGATTATTGCAGGCACCCCTCTTGGCGAAGAAGGCGTAGCAATGGTCGCGCTCACCACAATCGCCTCTGACACGCTCACCTGGACACTGGGCTTCCGCACCTTTACCGGGCAAAGAATAAACCTTTCCACACTTCCGAAGATGCTCTTGCGTCCACCAATCTTCGCTCTTCTGCTTGCCATCTGCAGTCTCATACTCTTTCACTTCCTGAAGATCACGCCTGAAACACTCTTTTCGTATCAACCAACCAGTGTGGCACTCCACACACTCTATCACTATCTCGGAAACGCTACAATCCCGACAAGCGCACTTATCTGCGGTATGCGTCTCGGACAGCTCCGGCTTACCGGGCTGTTTACCTATCCGCAACTCATGGTCACCGCGCTTCGCATGATTCTGATTCCCTCTATCATCCTGCTCGTGCTTTCCGTTTTGCCGATTTCCGAAGCGCAACGTTTGGTTTTCGGTCTTATAGCACTCATGCCGGGCGCAATGGTAAGTGTTTCCATGGCAGAGGTCTATGGCGGTGACATCCCGTTTGTTTCAGCCATGATTCTTAATACACATGCGCTTTGCATTCTTACTGTGCCGATTGGTCTTTGGATCTTAGGCGCATGCTGACGCAAGTGTCGTAAGCATTTCATTTTTGCCAACCCTTTTCAATATTCGAGGACTCCAGAATGAAAATCTTGCAAATCCTTCCCTCCTTAGACGATGGTGGTGTTGAGCGCGGTACAGTTGATTCCAACCGTTATTACGTCCAACACGGACATGAAAGCTGGGTAATCTCTGCCGGAGGAAAACGTGTAGCCGAGATTACGCGCGATGGCGGTAAACACGTTACACTTGATGTAAAAAGCAAGAACCCTCTGACTGCTCTTCTCCGCGCTTGGGCACTCCGCAAGGTCCTGCGCCAAATCCGCCCGGATATCATTCACTTTCGCAGCCGGGTCCCCGGATGGCTTACGCTATTAGCAAACGCCGCTCACGACCTCAAAATCCCGACGGTCTCCACAATGCATGGACTTAACCACCCCTGCTTTTACAGCAGTGTCATGGTCCGTGCCGACCAAGTCGTCTGCGTTTCAACGGCGGGCCTTGCCTTTGTAAATGAACACTACCCTTGGGTAAATCATGACAAGATTACGGTAATTCCAAGAGGTGTCGACCTGGACACCTTTAATCCTGACAACCTCAATCACCAGTGGATGAAGGCGTTCATTGAGGAATATCATCTGGAAGGAAAATTTGTTGCAACCGCAATCGGACGCGTTTCTGCACTAAAAGGCATTGATACACTCGTCCGTGCGGCTGCCATTGTACGCAAGCAACTGCCCCAACTTACGGTATTGATTGTCGGTGCGCCTCAGAAAAATCAGGAAAATGTGATGGAAGCATTAAAAGTGCTTACCGAAGAGCTTGAGCTTTCCGACTGTGTTCACTTTACCGGAAGCCAACGCAATATCCCGGAAATTGCGGCACTTTCCGATGTTGTCTGCTCGTGCAACACGAAAAAACCGGAAAGTTTCGGCCGCACCGTTGCGGAAGCCTTGGCAATGAACACGCCGGTTGTTGCCGCGAAACATGGCGGCGTGTTGGATATTATTCGCGAAGGTGAAGACGGCTTTTTCTTTGAACCGGGCAATGTTTCTGCGCTTTGCGATGCACTTATGGCAATCAAACAATCTGCATTTCATGATTTGCGCACACATATTGCAGAGAACTTTACGGCCGACTTGCTTGCACAGAAGACGCTCGCAATTTATGAAGCGTTGCTTCAAACGCAACGCGCTTAAACCCTCACACTGCGCTTAAGCCGCTCCGGGAAGCGGTAATTTTACAGACCGACTACGCATTCAAATCCAATCGCAATCCGTCATATGCCGGAGCAACACTGTCCGGCAGGAGCGGTTCAATCTCTGCGTGAAACAAATCATGTGACAGGTGTGTGAAATAGGTCTTCCGTGCGTGGATCTTTGAAGCATAGGTCAACGATTGCTCCAGTGTCAAATGTGTCGGATGAGCACGTTTGCGCAACATATTAAGAATAAGCACATCCACGCCGTGAAGTTGCTCCAGTGTTGTTTCGGGAATCTCGTGAACATCCGGCAGATACGCGAGCGATTTTCCCTGATAATCAATCCGCAACCCATTCGTTTCCGCATTCCCATGCCACACGCGCAAAGGGGTAACCGTCGCACCGAAGAGCGTGAAAGCTTCCGTCACCGCGCGAAATGCGATCAACGGACGATACAGGCCTTGTTTATCCGGTTCGCTTGAGATATAAGGAAAGATACGTTTCATCCCGGCGATCGTTTCAGGCCCTGCGTAACAGGGAATCACTTGGTTCTGCTGAAGCGTATTGAATCGACGTACATCGTCAAAGCCAAAAACGTGATCTGCGTGAAGATGCGTAATAAAAACAGCATCAACACGCGGCACCTGCCATTGGAGGCATTGTGTCCGCAAATCAGGGCCGGCATCAATCAGCAACGCATGCTCACCCAATGTCACATAAAGCGAAGAGCGCAAACGCTTGTCGCGCATATCCGTACTGCGACAAACCGGGCAAGCACAGCCGATCAGCGGCACTCCTACGGAAGTGCCTGTCCCCAGAAACTGCGCGGTAAACGCTATACGCATTGCTCAAGCCCCACTTCTCACGCCAGAGGCAGCTGCTTGCTCCACTCGGCAAACCCCGAACGTGTGCCAACCCAACGGAGCCCTACCACTTGTCCCTCACGACGCAATACCGATTTCCAGACGTGTGCGTCATTTCCATCATCCAGGCGTTCTTCCGTCACATCTTCGGAAACCACATCGCCCTGCGTGTGAAACTCTACATCCTCCACCTTCATGAAAAGCGGCAACGCGAGCTCTTTCCACGCCACCCCTTGCACTCCCATGAACGACTTCCAGAGATTCTCCGCAGCCAACGCACCCATTTTCATGGCGCGCATAACAGCACAAACCGGGCGCGTCTGCCCCGGGCGCGCCTGATCTCCGGCCACATAGACACCGGGCATTGCCGAAAGATCATCCTTTGTCTGCACACCTCCGGCAATCCGCAATCCGGCGGTTTCAGCGAGGGTCACCTCCGGTCGCGCTCCGGTGGCGCAAAGCACAAGACCGGCATTGATTACCCGGCCGTCTGCAAGCAACACCTGATCGGGCTCAATTGAGGCGACCAGACACCCTGTAATTACCGAAATACCTTTCATTTCAAGGGTGGATTTTAATACGGCCTCACCGCATTTCCCAAGCACGCCGCCCAAAAGCACAGGCGAACCCTCAATTACTGTAACGTGCATCCCTGCCATCTTCGCTCGCAGAGCGGCTTCAAGCCCAAGCACGCCGCCGCCGATAATTGCAAGCGT
This sequence comes from Kiritimatiellia bacterium, assembly GCA_017531445.1. Classification (GTDB taxonomy): domain Bacteria; phylum Verrucomicrobiota; class Kiritimatiellia; order RFP12; family DVOR01; genus Spyradenecus. The sequence continues at coordinate 585,992 of JAFXKZ010000002.1, forward strand.
TTCACCTACTTTCACCCGCTCACGCAAAGCCAACGCATCGGCCATTGTCCATAATGTTTTTATCCCTCCGGCACCACTTCCGGAGAATGCCGGCACAAACGGTTGCGACCCCTGTGCCAAAATAATGCCATCGTAGACATTCCCATTCACCGAACGTTTCGCCCCGTCCAATTGAGCGGCTGCGGCACGCATCAATGTGATGCCGGCCTGTTCATAGGCCGCAAGCGGCTTCATTGCAATCGCCTCCGGGGCAGATTGTCCAAAAGCTACAGCGATCAAACGCGGACGAAAGTAGGGCAACACCGCTTCATTGCTGTAAAGCGTCACGTGCACACCCTTTTTCGCCAAAGCGAATGCAGCCTCAACCCCCGCATGTCCTGCACCAATTACGGCCACTTCAGCCATTACGCATTCTCCTCATTTGCCGTGCCAAACGGCAATCAATCCATTGTTTTTCTGTAACGATATAATCCATCTTCAAATCATGTGCCGCCTGCGGTAATTCTTCTCTTCGCACCTGAAAATCAAAGGCCAGCGCGATGCGTAATGTCCCAGCCCGCAATTTCGGCAACAAGCGATCGTAAACACCGCCACCATACCCGATGCGTCCCCCGCAGACATCAAATGCAAGCCCAGGAATCAATACCGCGTCAATCGCCGCAATGCTCGCCAAATTCGGATTGACAGGTTCGGGGATTCCCATATGACCGGTCGCCAGTCTGTCTCCGGAAGCAAACGCTACCCAGCGGTATTCGCGTGACTCCGCCTGATAGCAGGGAACCGCAAGCGGCAGTCCCCACCGAAAAATCTCCCGATGGATTTCATCGGTTGGGAACTCGTCTTTTACACTCATATACGAGGCGAAACCGCGAAAACGGTTGAACAGATTGAGGCATTGCGGATTGAACAGCACGTCTACCCCAATGTGAGCCGCCGAACGGATTTCATCGTGAAGCACACGCGCTCGCAGGGCTTTCATCTCCAAACGAATACGCTTCTTTTCTGAAACAATATCCATATCCAATCCGCAAATACACTTCTTTCTGTCAACATCAGTCGCGATGGAAGACTTCCCCTTCAATCACCTTCCATGGCAACCCATATTGATTTAAGGCTTCCATGAACGGATCCGGGTCAAACTGCTCCATGTTAAACACGCCTTTTCCGCGCCATTTGCCGGTGAGCATCATCTTTGCACCAATCATCGCCGGCACACCGGTCGTATAACTGATGGCCTGCGATTTAACCTCTTTATAACATTCCTGGTGATCGCAGATATTGTAGATGTAAACAGTTTTCGGCTTACCTTCAAAATCAAGTCCGCGCACCTGACAACCGATACACGTTTTCCCGGTCGTCACAGGACCAAGCGTTGCAGGATCCGGAAGCAACGCCTTCAAAAACTGAATCGGCACAATTTCCTGCCCGTTATACATCACAGGATCAATGCGCGTCATCCCGACATTCTTCAACACTTCAAGATGCTTCAGGTAATTATCCGAAAAACTCATCCAGAATCTGGCACGTTCCAAACCCGGGATATGCGTCATCAGAGACTCCAACTCCTCATGATACATCAGGTAGGTGTTCAAGGTGCCCAACCCCTCGGGCATTTCAAACGGCTGCTTGACAGAAAGCGGCTCGGTCTCCACAAACCCTTTCCCTTTTTCCCAATAGCGACCTTTCGCCGAGACCTCACGGATGTTGATCTCCGGATTGAAATTTGTCGCAAACGGATGCCCATTACTGCCCGCATTGCAGTCAATGATATCAATTTGCCGGATCTGCGGAATGTAATGCTTTTGAATATACGTGCAAAACACCGAACTCACGCCCGGATCAAATCCGGAACCCAAAAGTGCCATCAGCCCGGCTTCTTTGAAGCGTTCATGATAGGCCCATTGCCATTTATACTCAAACTTCGCCGTATCCAACGGTTCGTAATTTGCCGTATCCAAATAGTCACATCCGGCCGCAAGACACGCCTCCATAATGTGAAGATCCTGATACGGAAGCGCGATATTCATCACCAAATCCGGGCGGAACGATTGGATCAACTGCGTCAAAGCCGACACATCATCGGCATCGATTTGCGCCGTTTCCACCGGTGTAGGCAATTCTGCCGCCAAAGCATCAACACGTGCTTTCGTCCGGGACGCCAGAAGAATATCCGTAAAGACCTCCGGCACTTGCGTCAATTTGTGCGCTACGACGCCACCCACGCCGCCTGCACCAATCATAAGAACGCGCATTTTTGTATTCCTTTCAGTAGGATTGCAATGAATATCAAAGTGGTTATTATAGCAAAGCTTCACTTTTCCCCGGAGAAAAACAAATAAAAGCAGCCGCCGCGCACCTTCATAACGCACCCCACCCCGCACACGTACTGCCTCGCCCGTGCGCTGCCATTTTCCATACGCATTCTCCACTGTCCGGACGGCAACCGCGCAGACAGGTTTTTCACGCATACGCGCCTTGCTCCTCACGCTCGGCGACAGACGTTTGCAATGTCGCCGATTTCCATCTGCGAAATGGGCGATATTCAACAGCAATCCCGCCCATCTTCACACCTGATTGTCGCCGACTTCCACGCGCTCGCACACACAGCTTGCGGCGATTTGAGCGAGGTCTCTCTCACAAGATGCGCGAAGCGACGTTGTCTGCCACCATTGACAAACGAAAAAAGAGGCACAGCGTGACGAAACACACTTGGAGAAACAGCCTTGAAATCAGAAGATTTTCTTTAGCAATCGCACGTAATCAATCCCCATACGCACCCCTGCATATGACACCTTCAGCACACAAATTTCCCTCAAAAATGCGCTATGCGTCTCAACGCTGAAACGCCTCACCCCAATGCAACTTCCGCGAAAGCGGCAAATAGGGATTGCTCTGCTCCGGAAGCAACATTCGCACAGGACGCGGCGATAACGCAAGCGACAGCGCATCTCCCCGCACCAGCGTCGTCTGCGACACTCCATCCACATCCACCGAAGCCATGCTCCGTTCACTATCCACACGCAATACCACACGCGTCTGTTCCGGAATCACCAAAGGCCGCGCACTGAGCGTATGCGGCGCGATGACATTCACCGTCAGCACCCGTGCATCGGGAAGAACGACCGGCCCTCCGGCCGAAAGCGAATAGGCGGTACTGCCGGTAGGCGTAGCCAGAATCACCCCATCACAAATCCACCGCGCCACCGGGCTTGTATTCAATTCCAGACACACCGCGATGGTGCGCCCTCCTTCTGCACGTGACAACACCACATCATTCAAGGCGTCCGGACACGCAAAACATTCCCCATTTGCTTTCTGAACCGTTGCCGTAATTGTGGTGCGCGCCTCCAGAGTATAGCGACCGGTCGCCAAGCTTTGCAGAGCCTTTGCAAACCCTTCCTCATTGACTGCCGTAAGATATCCCAAATGACCGATATTAAAACCGATCAAAGGGAGAGACGTTCCTGCAAGCAAATGCGACGCGGCGAGGAAAGAACCATCTCCACCCAGCGAAATAACGCCCTGCACTCCCTGTTTGACAAAATCTTCGGGAAAACAGGGTTGCACACCCGATGACATCGCCGCCGTCTCGGGAGGTGCAAAAAGCATGATTCCCGCATCACGCGCAGCCGCAAGCAAAATCGCCAGCCCTTCATGCGCATGAGGACGGGTGAAATTGACAAGCAAGCCGAGCCGTGAAACAGGATTCATATCACCCTTACAGGCGTACTTTCACAATCACTTTACGCACATGGTCGGCGCAAGGGACGCGTTGACCGGGAGCGTGAGCATCTTGCGGGAAGAGCACAAAGAAGGTGTTCTTCGAGAAAGGAATCGCAGTGCCTTCTCCCTGAACAAAGCCGATATCCGCCTCTGCATTGTAAGGCTTGAGCTCTGCCAAATCGGCGGTGAGCGGACGATAACCGATTGCTTCGCATCCTTCAAAGAGGAATTGAATATCTGCGTACGCACGATGGTATTCCAACGCACAATCTTTCGGGTCACGCGTATTGTATTCCTGGATGTTGGCATAGAGCAACTCGGTGCCGTCTTCTGCCAATTCAATCACGTGATGCCCCGCAGGAAGCGTTGCATTCTCGGGATTTTTCAACCAGGCAAAGGCTTTATCGAAAAGCGTTCCGAGATTCAACTTTTCTGCATTGTCAAGCGTATCAATAATCATTTCTTACTCCTTTCATTCGTGTAAAAAACTTCCGATGCGGCAACTGCACTCATCCGAGTTTTGCGGCGAATCAATCCAGCGGCTCCCGAATCAAAGAGCCATCTTTCTCGGCTTCTTTGATTTTCTCCACGCGCCGTTGCACTTCTTCCAGCTTCGCATTACAAAATGCAACCAGTTTGCGCCCTTCCTCAAACGCTGCAATCATTTTATCCAATGGCAACTGGCCGCTTTCCATTGCTTCAATCAATTCATCCAAACGGGCAGATGCCGCCTCAAACGTTTTCGGATTCTCTTTTGCCTTTGCTGCGCTCATGGCCGGCTCCTGAATCAATTCCCATAGCGTTCGTTCAGTTCCTGACGCAAGCCCTCTGCTTCGCGCGTCCGGCCCTCAGCTTCAAGCAATGCAATCGCTTCCCGAAACGCTTCCGAAACCAAGGCCTTGTCATCAAAGAAAATAATCAGGCTCATATTGGCACGCAATGCCTCTGCATTCAATTGCAACGCTTTGCAAGCCTTTGCCAACCCTGCATAAGCCTTTGCCCGGAGAATGCGGCCTCCGGCTTCATCCATGTCCGCACGATCAATGGCAAGCGTGAACGCTTCGCGGGCTTTCGCCGGATCGCCTTCAACAAGGCGCAACGCCCCCAATCCGACCGCAGCCTCGGCATCATAAGCCGTCTTTTCCGATGTCAAACTCAACGCCGCCTCATACGCAGCCACCGCCGTTGCCGTCTGCCCCCGCCCTTGCGCCGCACGCCCAATCAACGTCTGTGCAAGCACTTTGTCGGCGGCCGTTGCAGAAGTTTTTCCGGCCAATACGCGGGCAGCGGCCTCGGCATCCGCCCATTCTCCCCGTGCCAAGCGGAAATCTGCCAACCAACGCAGATAGGAAGGCGAAAGCATCTCTGCATCTTTCATTCCCAGAATCGGCTGAAGTAAGGCCGCAGCCTCGTCATTTTGCCCCAAAGAGTGATGTGCCTGCGCTTGACGCATGGCCGCATCCACGAGCCGGGCATGACCCAAAGGCGACTGATTGTCCTCGCCTTTTACAGCTTGGGCACGTGCCAGCATCTGCACCGCCGCCTGAAAATCCTGTGCATTAAAGAAGATTAAGCCCCGCAGATACGCCACCTCTGCTACGGACTTTCCATTGGGGAATCGTGTCAGATATTCATCCAATGCCGTTGCTGCGCCGGAGATGTTCTGTTCGCTCAACGCCTCACGGGCGCGCAGTAAAAGTGCTTCCGGAACAATCGTATCATCACCGGAGGCCAGTGCCAGGGCCAAAGCTTGTTCCGCACGATCCTTCATTTCCGCCTGACGAAACGCACACGCTGCTGCAAAAGCCGAGCGGCCCGCACAGGCCATCGTCGGCCATGTTTCAGCTGTACGCAACCAGATTTCCCCGGCGGCTGCGTAATTTTTCTCCTTGTGTTCCAAAGCTCCAAGGCGATACGAAGCCTCTGCCGCCTGATCAGCAGGCGCGTGTTCTATCAGCCATGTTGCCGCGGCACGCGTGTGCGCAGCATCAGACGTCTGAAGTGCGGCATCCAAACGATACCACATCAATGCCGCACGGGCACGTTCAGAAAGCACGGTCGCCACACGTGCATACGCTTGAAGAAACGCGGCCGGATCGCCAGCTTTCGCACGCAGAGACAACATCGACTCTGCCACAGAAGAAGCCTGTGGATCTTCCGGAAATTCCGCAAGCAAACGTTCATATGCCGTAATCGCCCCCTGATTATCGCCTAGGGCTGTTGCAATCGCACCCTCAAGCACCAGGCGTGAGGCTGAAGGAGCCGCATTGTTGGTTTTATCTGTCGCCAACCATGCTTTGGCTTCATCCGGACGTCCGGCACGAAGTGCCGACCAGGCCGCCGGCAAAAGCACTTTTTGCTTCACCAACAGCTTATCCCCGGCTTCCACTGCAAATGTAGTCGCCTCTGCATAACGCCCGGCACGATAGGCCACCGAAAACGCCGTCAGTGCCGCCTCTTGTTTCCGCCCGGCATCCGTTTCTTTATCAATAATGCCACGGTACAACGCTATCGCCTCATCAATGCGATTGGTCTTTGCCACCAAAGCCGCATGTGCCAGCCGCGCATGAGAAACATACTCTCCCTCGCCGGAGGCGAGGAATTTATACACCGACTCCGCTTCTTTCATTCGGCCCAACTGCTCGTAGCATATCGCCAATCGATAACGCGCAGCATCCCTCAGTTTTGGAAAACTTTTACTGAAAGCAAGAGCTTCCAAATAGGGCAAGGCCTCCTTGGCATTATCCTCTGCCAAAAACGACATGGCAAGGCGTAACTTCGCAGCGGCAGCACGCTCACCCTCTGCCTTGGCGACGACCTCTTTATAACATGAACGCGCCTTGACATTCTGCCCCATCCGTTCATAACATTCAGCCAAATTGAAGGTGGCATCTGTTATCTGTAGCATATTCGCAGCAGCAGGCGATTTCAAAAAAGCTTCATACTCAGCTGCCGCCTGTTCAGACATCCCTCTGCGGAACAATCCGTCTGCAAACGTAAGGCGTTCATCTGCCGCATGAAGTAAAAAGGCACCACAAAAACAAGTCAATACAATTACAAAACGCATAATCTTTAACATCTATCTTATCCAATCCGCACACGCCGTCCATCCACGCGAATACGCCCTGCGGCCAAATGACGCAATGCCTCGGGGAAGGCGATGTGTTCCTGTTCCTGAATCCGCGCATGAAGTGTTTCTGCCGTATCCTCTTCGTGGACAGGCACACATTTTTGAACGATGATAGGACCGCTGTCCGTCCCGGCATCCACAAAATGAACGGTACATCCCGCCACCTTTGCCCCATAATCCAAAGCCTGTTTCCAAGAGTGAAGCCCCGGGAAAGCCGGCAGCAGTGCCGGGTGGATATTCAGTACGCGATTTGGAAACGCATCCAATAAGGGTTGCTTGACGATCCGCATAAAACCGGCCAAAACAACCGTATCTGCACCGGCAGCTTTCATGATTTGGATATAAGCATCCTGTGCAACACCATCCAACTTCGTTTTGAATGGCGCGCAAGAGACATATTGACCATTCAAACCATGACGCTTCGCACGCTCCAGAATCTTTGCATCCGGCACGTCCGAAAGGACACAAACGATCTCAGCATCCAATGTACCTGCTTCAATCGCGTCCACAATGGACTGCATATTGCTCCCGGAGCCGGAACCTAATACTGCGAGCTTCAACCTCACTTGCATTCCTCCCCGCAAGCGTGTGGCGTCTTCCAATCCTCCGGCAAAGCATCGATCACAGATTGAACGACCTGCTCCAGCGTCAGATAGGTCGAATCGATCGCGACCACGCCGTCTGCTTTGCGAAGCGGAGCACAGGCACGGGAAGAATCGATACGATCGCGAGCAAGCAACGATTCTTTTACTGCCTCAACATCCTGATTGGCAATGCCCTTTTGCACTTCTTCCAATTGTCGGCGTGCTGCACGAACCGCAGGATCCGCCTCAAGATAGAACCGTGCCGGAGAATCCGGGAAGACGGCAGTCGTGATGTCACGCCCCTCAATAATCAGGTTTCCGAAGCGCGTAAGACTGCGCAAGCCTTCTGTAATCTTCGCTCGCACTTCCGGGACCGTCGCCACCGGAGAGGCATGGGCATTGATGCGCGGCTCACGTAATTCTTTATCGGGGCGAACGCCCCCTACTTCATACACCACGCGCCCATCTTCCGCCTTGCAGTCAATTGCCAACGTTTTTGCCAACGCTGCTACAGCCGCAGGATCGGATGTATCAACTCCCTGCTCCAGGCATTGCCATGTCACAATACGATAGAGCGCACCGGAATCCACGTGCAGGAACCCCAACCGGCGGCCGACCTCTTTGGATACTGAAGATTTACCGGCTCCGCTGGGTCCATCAATCGCAATCACGCGTGCGGACGAGACTTCATTTGTCATCACACTCTGCTCCTCTTGCTCCGAACGGCACTTATGCGCAGGCTTGATTCCTGTCCGGATCAACGCCTCAACATCGCGCCCATCGGCTGTTTCTACCTCTAAAAGATATTCTACCAAAAGTTCCAGGCGATCACGGTTTTCTGCCACAATCGCTTCTCCGCGCCGATAGGCTTCTTGAACCAAATGCGCGACTTCCTCATCAATTGCACGAGCCGTAGCCTCTGAATGATCCTGCTTTCTTCCAATCTCACGGCCGAGGTAGATTTGCTCTTCATTATCACCAAAGGCCTGAAAGCCGAAAGTCTCGCTCATCCCATAGGCGCATACCATCCGACGCGCAAGTTGTGTCGCCATTTTGATATCTTGCGAAGCACCGGTCGATCGTTCACCGGTGAAACAGTATTCTGCAATACGCCCTGCGGTCAATACCACAAGCATATCTTTCATTTCATTTTCGGTACGATTCAAGACATCACGCTCCGGCAGGGTCATCGTTGCACCAAGTGCCCGACCGCGGGGAACAATTGTCACCTTGTGCAATGGCTCTGTATGTTCCAACAACACTTGCGCCAATGCGTGTCCGCCCTCATGCCATGCCGTAATGCGGCGGTCTTTATCTGCCATCGCGTGCGAACGCCGTTCACGCCCCCAGAGCACCTTATCCCGCGCCTCTTCCATATCAGCATGCGACACCTTTGTGCGCCGGGCCCGGACGGCAAGCAGGGCGGCTTCATTTAGAAGGTTGGCCAGATCTGCACCGGAGAAGCCCGGCGTTCCACGCGCCACGCGCTCCAAATCAACATCTTCGCCCAACTTCACCTTATCAGCATGCACTTTGAGGATCGCCAGACGCCCTTCAATTGTAGGCAGATCTACCACAATTTGACGGTCAAACCGTCCGGGACGTGTCAAGGCTGGATCCAACACATCAACGCGATTAGTTGCCGCCATAACAATCACGCCGCTATTGCCCTCAAAGCCGTCCATCTCCACCAGCATGGCATTCAACGTTTGCTCACGCTCATCATGCCCGCCACCGATTCCGGTAAAACGCGTCCGGCCAATCGCATCAATCTCGTCAATAAACAGAATACAAGGGGCATTTTTCTTCGCCTGTGCGAACATATCACGCACACGGCTCGCACCAACGCCAACAAACATTTCCACAAAGTCTGAACCGCTGATTGAGAAGAAGGGCACATTCGCTTCGCCGGCAATGGCTTTTGCCAGCAATGTTTTTCCCGTCCCGGGCGGCCCCATCAAAAGGACACCTTTCGGCACTTTCCCGCCCACGGCTTCATAGCGTTTGGGCTCTTTCAGGAAGTCAACGATTTCCTGCACTTCCTCTTTGGCTTCATCAACGCCGGCAACATCCTTAAAGCGTATCTTCGCCTCTTCCTTATTCATCAGGTGCGCCCGCGACTTACCAAACGCAAACGGGCTGCCTTCACCTTGTCCACGCATCGGACGCATAATGAAGAAATAGAAAAGCAGGAACAACAACAGGATCGGCAACACCGAGACAACAATCGGTCCCAGCCAGCTCGTATTGTTCTCCTGAATCGTACGCACACCCAAATCTGCGAGCCGACTTTCCAAATCTGCCACACCAAGGAAGTTCAGAGTAAACGGCTCGCCTTCTGTGCGTTGAGCCAAAACCTTTTCCGGAGCCGCTACGCTACGCGATTGCGCCGTTACCGTATCCGTTGCCGCTGTTGCTCCCGAAGCTGCAGCTTGCGGCGTTGGCGTAACAACGACATCCTTCCATTGCCCTTTCAGATAAACCTCTTCACCGTCACGCACCAATTTCACTTCCGGAAGCGCGGCATTCCCTTTAATCTTTCCGGCTTCATCAACAATCACTCCGGAAGAAACCCGTTGCCAAAAATCAAACTGCGTCAGTTGCGGTTCAGCATTGTTAAGCCCTAAAACATCACCTCCGGTGTTGAACAAATGAAAGAGTGAAAACACCAACACCGCAAACAGCACCCACACCATCACCGGTGTGCGCCACTGCGTCTTCTTTTCCTGATTTTCGCCGGGGTTCTTTTTCTTTTCTGTATTCTGCTTGTCTTCTTGCGACATCTTAACTCCTTTGAACTTCCCGTCCCTTTTCCTGCGAAACCAGAATCTCAAACATTTGATCGTTCTGCTTCTTGCAGGCACCCAAAATCAAGCCCACGCCATACGAGAGCAGCCCCGCCATCGCCAAAAAGCCGGAGAAGTTCAGCGTCGGCTGCCGCGGCACCACGCCAATTCTGAAATACTCAATCAAGACCGGAACGAAGAGTGCCAAGGCACACAACAGCAATACGGTACCCACCGCACCGAAGAAGAGCTCCGGACGATAGAAACGGAAGAGATTAAAAATCGTCTTCAACACCCGGATGCCATCGCTCACCGTGTTGAGTTTTGAAACACTTCCCTCCGGTCGATCGCGATACTGCACCGGCACTTCAATCAAGCTCATCCGCTTATCGATCGTATGCAGCGTCATCTCGGTTTCAATTTCAAACCCCTGAGCCAAGACAGGGCAACTCTTCACAAAGAGACGGCTGAACGCCCGATAGCCCGTCATTACATCATTGACGCGTTGCCCCCAGAGCAGACGGATCAACGTGCACACCAGCGTATTGCCAAAGTTATGCCCGGGACGTTTGTTCTCCTGCATATACGTAGACGAAAGGCGGTCACCATTCACCATGTCTGCCTCGCCCGCCAATACCGGCTGGATCAACTGATGCACCTCATTGGCCGGATACGTATCATCCGAATCCACCATGACATATACATCGGCATCCACCTCCTGGAACATCCGGCGCACCACATGCCCTTTTCCCTGCTGCGGCACCCGGCGCACCAACGCCCCTGCAGCCTGTGCCAAGTCCGCGGATCCATCGGAACTGTTGTTGTCATACACCCAGATCTCCGCTTCCGGCAACTCTGCACGGAAATCCCGCACCACCTTCTCAATTGTAACGGCTTCATTGTAACAAGGTAACAAAACAGCAACTTTAGGCATAGCGATGCTCCTCCATAAATTGAGAGACAATTATACCATAAACCCACCCTCCAAAGAAACCGCCACCCCCCGGTAGTCCTATTCAAAAGCGAAGACCACGCCCCACACACCGGGAAAAACAAATATCCGCTCAATCAGAGAGCAGCACCACCCTTTGCATAAACCCATGAAACAGATTCACTGAAGCCGTATTCTGCAACATCTCTCATGCACCCTATCGCCAAAACCGTTTTAAGCCTCTTGGCGCAGTGCCTCTAGGATTGCCTTTTCCCGCTCCTCATCGTACCCCGTCACTTCACAAATACGCGTTCCATTAAACAAGAATACACGATCCGCCATCCGTGTCGCATGTAAGTCGTGGGTGACAACAATTTGAGTTATTCTCCTAATTCTTGAAGTCGTTGTTTTGCACCTGCATGCCCTTGCTCTGCAGCCTTTTGGTACCACTTTACTGCCTCTACTAAATTCTTGGGGACGCCATCGCCTTCGTAATAACAACACCCTACTTCAAATTGCGCCTCGGCATCGCCCAATCGGGCACGATGCTTTAGATCTACTACTTCTTCTATAGTCATGGCTCCTAACGAAGCGACAAATGCGACAGCACAAATTAAAAATAACATGAACTTTTTCATCTTACATCCTCCACACCTTCAAACTTAAAAATCAACAAACCAGTCGTCCACATTACAAATGCTTTCAACATAGTTCTCCAATTCATCCGGTAACTCCGAGAAAAAATCTAGTCCAGTCTGTTTTTCAACAGAGTCTACCGCACATGCAAATTCATATGGCAAACACTCTTTCAATGGCTCATGGGGAAAGAGAAACCCAATCGCGCGCTTTTTCGGTTTCTCTGAATACACCACCTTGTAAAATGCGGACGGAATCGTAATTTGATTCGCTCCAATCGTGGGTAGCTCTGCGTCAACCGTAAAAACTGGCCCCGTCACAATATGGATTGCCTCTTTTTCAATCGCCCATCCACGCACCTGTTTCTCTAAGATGGCCCAAATTCCACGATTAAACGAAGGATTCATAGGCGATACATTGGACAAAAAAAAAGAGTCGCTCATACTCGTCTGACTCCATCGCATATCCCCTGCACACGCCAAATGTCCTCGATCATATCCAGAGTGACGATAATCATTTAAGGTTATGGATGTGGTGGGTAATAACGGGTCTACGCGAAACGTATGCCCCTCACGATTTGCAACAGTCGCACGCGCCTCCGCGCCAGTTAGGCAATAAGCCACCCATCGAGGTTGTTTATGGTTGATATCATAACCAACGGCATATCCTTCTCGATTGATAATGTAATCGGCCTCCCCAGGGGTCCCCAGTGTTAAATTATCACTATTATCTGCCACAAATAACACATTCCCATTTGCTCCGAAAGGAGGCGTGTGTGGCGTTGAACTTTCAAGTGACGCATGTTGCCAACAAAATCGCCCTTGTGCAGCCTTACGCTTGCAGCGTGTTCCCTTTTTAGTTATAGCCTCACACTGGTTCTCATATAGTTGTGGAGTATTAATCTTTCTTAACGATGGTGTTTGGGGTTCATTTGGGTACGTTGGCAAGTGTTGCCAACAGTATTTTCCACTTTTTACATTACGCGTGCATCGAGTTCCCTTTTTTGTGGTTGCTATACAGATGTTATCCAATGTGGATGGTATATTTTGAAGTTTGGTCTTTGATGGTAAATCTTTGGGCTTAACTTCATTTAATGACGATGTTGTTAAATTAACCTCGTGTTGATTATGTTGCCAACAAAAATCATACCCAATTTGAGCATTTCTACTACATTGAGTCCCAGTATTTGTAATTGCCTTGCAACGACCTTCTTCTGCTGTAATTCCAAGTGCTCGTTGTGCTTTTGTGGTGCCTCCATGTTGCCAACAATATGAAGACTTTGGTGAAGCTTGTCGTTTACACTGAGAACCTTTTTTTGTTGTTGCCATACATTGTGCCGCGACAGTGCTACTAGCGATGAGGATGGCAATTAATATTGTAATTAGACGTTTCATCGTAAACTCCTTTTGGTTAACAGGAAGATAAGAGGAGAAAGAGAACGAAGGCGATTATAAGAATGATAATGCAACCATTCGAGGATGAATTCTTGGAGGTGTTAGACGTTGGTGTAACATTTGATGGAGGCGGTCTATTGTATGACGGCGTACTATTTTGTGATGGTTTATAAGAAGGCGTTGTTGCGGACTTCAATTTGTCTATGTTTGAGGTTGACCGAGTGGATGATGTTCCTCCGTAAGAAGTAACACCTCTCTGTTGTATTTGACTCTTGTTGCTAGTGTTGGTTTGAAGAGGTTTCGACTGTTTTGAAGCAACAGCAATTCCTCGAAGTTTATCTACATTATTTTTAGGAACACAAATATTTTGGGCAGGAAGAGTCCTGCCAAATTGTGGCATAATTTTCTTTGCTTTTTTGTTTAAACGAAATGAAAACTCTTCATGGTCAATTATGCTTATACTGTTCGCATTTGAAGGGATAATTTGATAGGAAGTTCCATTCTCATTTGTAAATTTTACAAGAAGGCCTGTAAGTGAAATGTAGCGATTTTTAAAACGCTCTTCTACTGACGGTATCCCCATATCAGCAAACTGCTTAAGAACTGTACTCCACAGAACTATTCTAAATGATGTTTGATGTGCTGCCCATGGGCGGAAATTAATAAAACAATATGGTCGCTTATTTCTAGTGGATAGTCTTTTAACTTCGCATATTTGTCCTACAATTTCAACGACGTCTCCATCATGTTTTTGAATATTTGTAATATCTACAGCATTGACAACGGGATGATTTCCTTTGTACCAAATTTCTATAGGTTGTGAGTTGTAATCTGTTGTTTGTGCGATATTAAACTTAGCATAATCGTCTACGGTTGGAATTAATTCAAAGTTTGCAAGGCAGATTTTTTGTAATGCGGCAATTGTTTGTGAATAACTCGGATTTGCCTTTAATTCATTAAATAGTGCCGATCCTAAAGGGGCGATATAGTCTGTTGTTTCAAATAAGATTTTTTCATCAGAAGAGTTTGTTTTTGTCCAATACTCTGGATTGTTTGAAAGGATTGTAAGTGCAATGTCAAAGATAATAAAAGGAAATCTATCCAACTTATCATTCCAAGGATTCGTTGTGCCTCGTTTGGGGTGTTGAAAATTAGGTACACCTGTTTCAGACGCGCTTAATTGTTCCATTCCTGGTACGAACATCCCATCATAGTCTATAAGTTGGAGTCTTTTTCCCTCATTTGAAACCATTATGTTGCCAGGTTGAATGTCTCCATGTGCGATGCCATTACTTTTAAGAAAAGATGCTAAATCTATTAATGCTTTTTTTAGATTAAGAAGATATGTTTTGTTGTTGTAGTTTTTCTCCAAAAAGGTCCCAAGGGTTTCACCTTTTGCCCATGCCATTTTAACAATTGGATATCGTTTACTTTTTACGACAACACCTTCTGGTTGATATTCAAACTCAAGAAAATAGCCAGATTGTTGTATGGAAGGCTCCTTTAATTTTCTCGTAATAATAGAGTAACGTGTATCTCGATCATTAACTTCTCGATGAAAACAACGTACAGCCCATTTGTTTTTGTTTTCCCCCTCCAATTTAAATGTAAGCGCGAAGCCTCCACTTTGTACAAGCGGTTGGCCTTGTTGGTCTTTAGGACAACGACATGATGCTAATGTTTGATCCGTCAAAAAGTATTGCGGATTTTGAAACGTTTGCATGTAATCGCTAAGATTGGGAAGCATTTTTATAATTCCAATACTGCAACGGTTGAATCATCTTCAACTATTCTGTTTTGTGCACGTTCAAAGCGTATAAATCGTTTAAAGTCATTTTTATTTCGTTTGATGGCTTTAAAAAAACGATTTAACTCATTTGGTTCATTTTTATACTTCATAATCCATTGCGCAATAGCGTCTGTTGCACAGAGGATTCGAACCTGTTGAAAAGAAGAAAAATCAAAGACTTTTCTCTTCCAATAATAGGAGCTTAATTCTTCGGAAAAAAGATCTTTTAATCCATGATAAGTTGTAGAAATTAAAAAGGCATTTGTTGAGAATTCGGAGGGGCATTGAAGTGGAAAACTTTCAAGTATGGTCATGCTTTCATTAAGCACAAACATACATGTGTCTCCCACTGCAGTGACGTGGATAATACTGCTATTTTCTGCGTCTTGTTCAAGAAGTAGTAGTGTTGAAGAACTTCCGCGTTTAAATGCTTCAATTATGCTATGATCTTTTCCTATTAAAGAGGTAAATGGGAAACATTCTTCGTATTCTTTCGCGGCTGCAGAAACTGTTAACCTTAAATTATCTATTGGTTGGCACAATAGTTTTTTTGCAAGTAATTGCGCCCAAGTTTGTGCGGAATATGAGGCAGTTGCGCCATCACACATAACAATACGTGAGATTTTTTTACCCTTGCAAATTGGAAGAAAAATGTCCTCATTCCGAGTCACACTGTCATCTAAGACTTTTGTAACTGTTTGATGCCATAGCAGTTTCATCAATTACCTACCTTCATAAGTGAGAAGACGAGGCTGAGTTCCTTGAGTTCCAACGCGTAAAAATTTCACGATGTCAACTTCATTCCCATTAAAGGTAAAAAAGCGTGTCTCGGAGGTGAGTTGGGTTTGTCCAAGAATTTCACGAACATTTTGATGCATTGACCCAGGGATAATACTTGACATTTCAAATAGGGCTTTCGCGAATTCATTTGGCAATAACCCACTGTCATTCGGAAATGCGATTGAATCTGCAGATGTAGATGAAATATGTAAATTGCAAAGAAGTACATTTCCATCATTTGTTGTAAAGGAACGAATAATCTCTGAGATTTTAGACGGGTCTGAGTCATTATATTCACCATCTGTAATGTGAATTACAACAGGTGGGAATGAATTTGGATGCTCATCGCACCACGGTGCAATGGTTTCTGCCGCTAGGGTCATTGCAGCATTCATTGGGGTGCCGCCGCTTGCAACAGGATCAAACCAAATGGGGAAACTTTCTGGAATTTCAAACAAATCTCCTGTCGCAGTTACAATAGAATTCATTCGTTCTTCAATGCGAACAGGGTTTGCGCTAATATCTTGAATAGAGTTTAATATTTGATTCGCGAGCGGACCTTTTAGCGCGTTATAAACACCTTTGCCTCCGTATCCAATTACCCCAACGTCATAATAATGACGAACACCATCTTGTTTTCTTGCTTTTGTGATTAACTCTGCAAACATTTTGTTGATTACGGTGGCAACTTGTTCCGCTTTAGTGTTGCCAGTTTTAGACATTTTATCTTGCATTGAGCCAGACTGATCAACAACAAAAAGAATTGCTGTAGGATTTGAACGATTCGGGATAACTGAATACATGTTTCTCTCTCCGTTTTAGTGAACGAGACAAAACAAAGCAAAAGAAGTGCTTTGTCAGAATAGAACCAATTAGGGTGTGTGAAAGCGTTTGTTACACCACAGCTTTTGCAGAGCTGCGTTGAGGATGGTGGTAAGTTGTTGTGCCGACAACATAAAAAGGCGCCTCCTTTGTGCTCTCAAGGGAGGTGCCTAGGAATGACCTGTTACAGAAAACACAAAAGAGGCGAAACTGCACGGGCAGCGCCTGAGTTGTGCGTCTGTAAACAGAGGGTGAAGTTTCCTAGGCTTTCCCTTGACGCATCATTGAACCGGGAGGATTTCCCGTATGGAACTCCATTTGTTTTGCAACAAACGAGCACTTTAAGAGTAGCACTTCCGATGGATGGAAGTCAATCCAAAAAGCATACACAGCAGCGTATCAGCAAGCCTTTGAAGTGTAACGCGGCAAGGTGTTTTCCCAACGTGGCACACGCGAGTTTCCACTTTTTGCTCCATGCCCGATTCTGCCATCGCAACTACGCGCATTAAAAATAACTTGTGCAATCCCTCTGCCGGGTGACCGCACAACGGTTTTCTCTCAGCACAACCGGCAATCTGTTTCTGCTTCAGTGGCGGCGCACCCGGCACATCGGCATAAAGGCCGCACCAGCGGAAGTTTCAACAGGGGCGAAACTGCCCCGGCAATCCCGCCGATATCGGGCTGCAATTTCGCCCATGTTGCCGGCGTGTATCGGCGATTTTCCCACACACCCGCGGCGGTCTTTTACAGCACGTCCCCCCTTGCAAACATTTACCCCGCCCGTATCCGCTTTTTACTTTCCCATTTTCGGTTTTTCTCTGCGGAAAATAAAAACGCGGCATCCATTCAGGATGCCGCGTTTTACAGTCAAGACCCGCCTTACTTGCGGTCTGTCAATGCTGCCACGCCGGGAAGCACTTTGCCTTCGAGGTATTCGAGCGAAGCACCGCCGCCGGTGGAGATATGGCTCATCTTGTCAGCAAGACCGGATTTCTTCACTGCGGAAACAGAGTCGCCGCCGCCGATGATGGAGATGCCGCCATTGGCTTTCACTTCCGCCACCGCCTCGCAGACGCCAAAGGTGCCCTTGGAGAATGCAGGCATTTCAAAGCAGCCCATCGGACCATTCCACACCACGGTCTTGGCACCCTTGAGTGCTTCGGAGAAGACTTTCACCGACTCCGGACCGATGTCCAGCCCCATCCAGCCGTCAGGAATATCGCCGGCTTCAATGCGGGTATTCGCTTCCGGATCAAACTTATCGGCGGCAATGTTATCCACAGGAAGCAGGAAGTTAACACCCTTTTCTGCGGCGAGCTTGAGCATTTCGGAAGCGTAACCGAGCTGATCATCTTCGCAAAGGGAGTTACCAATCTTCATGCCCTGCGCTTTCTTGAAGGTGTAAGCCATGCCGCCGCCAATGATGAGGGTATCGACCTTGGAGAGCAGATTCTTCACCACTGCGAGCTTATCAGAAACCTTCGCTCCGCCGAGAATGGCGACAAACGGGCGCACGGGCTTTTCAACCGCATTGCCGAGATACTGGATTTCCTTTTCCAAAAGGAAGCCGGAAACCGCCACGGGCGCATATTTGGCAATCACAGCCGTCGAAGCGTGGGAGCGGTGAGCGGCACCGAATGCATCATTGCAGTAGATGTCGCCGTAAGAAGCGAGCTTCTTGCCCATCTCTTCGCACTTGGCCTTGAGTTCAGCTTTGGCCGCCTTGAGCTGTTCATCGGTCATATCGTCGGTCTTCTTGACCTTGGCGGTTTCTTCCTTGTAGAAGCGGGTGTTTTCCAGCATGATCACTTCGCCGGGCTGGAGTGCGGCAGCTTCCGCATCGGCCTGCAAGCAGTCGGGCACAAACTTCACCGGCTTATCAAGGCACTTGGCGAGATATTCAGCAACAGGCTTCAAGGAGAATTCGGGTTCATATCCCTTACCCTTCGGACGACCAAGGTGGCTCATCAGCACGAGCGAACCGCCATTGTCAAGCACGTAACGGATTGACGCCAAAGCTCCCTGAATACGGGTGTCGTCTTTGATGACGCCTTCCTTCATCGGCACATTGAAGTCTACGCGCATCACCACGCGCTTGCCCTTGAGATCCACGTCACGCAATGTCATCTTGTCCATGATTTATCCTTACTGTTATTAACGAAACGAAAGAAAAACAGTATCAGTATAGCATAATCCACTCAATGCAAGTGCTTTTTTCAAAAAAACGCACTGGAAATCCTTCACGCCCCCGACAATCAAACGCTTCTCCCTTTTCAGAAACAGCGCATTCTCCGATTTCAAGGTGAAGCCCCTGCCCGTTCCAATCCTCTCCCTCGCAGAAATCTCGTAGCATTCCCCGAAAAACACACCGCTTCACCCGCAAAATCTTTTGGCGAAGTACCTTGTCAAAGCATGGAACCGCACGAACGCTTCCCCGGGAAGCGCGAAAAATTCCATCCGGAAACAGGCTTTTTTATGACTTGTATCCGTTTTTTACGCCCGCAATAAAATTTTGATTGACTGCAAGGCTCCGTCTTTGCTATCATTTACACCGTTTTCTGGCGAAAGTAGCTCAGTTGGTAGAGCCCCAGATTGTGGATCTGGTTGTCGCGGGATCGTGCCCCGTCTTTCGCCCCAGTTTTTACCTCCTTGTTCTGCAAGGAGGTTTTTTATTTTATTGTTTCCGCATGGCGCGCATTTCCCCGAAAAGACCGTGGCTTTCGCAAACACTTTCCATGACGCCACTGTCTCCCTGCTGCAACAAGCGCGGCAAAGCTCCCGTTTTCGCCGCAATCCACCTTTTTCACCGTTCTGAAGTTCAAAGATAATGCACGAGCGAACGCCGCAGCCAATCGGGTTGCAACGCCGTCAAACGCCGCCAAAAGGCATGGGAATGATTAAAATATTCCAGATGAACGAGTTCATGCGCCAACGTCTCTTCCATCACTTCCTGCGGCCATTGATGCAAGGAAACGTTGAGAAAAATATCCCCTTCACGCGTACATTGCCCCAACGTGCGCGCACGGAGCGGACGGATCGCGATACTGCGCGGCCGTTGCTTCAATTGCGGCGCAAAACGCTCCAGCGCGTGATGCGCAGCGGCAAGCAGACGCTCCCGCACAAAGGCTGCGGTTAAAACCGCTTGCACGTGTTCATCGCACGTGCGTTTGAACGCAATCACAAGCTTGCCATCCGCTTCCCATAAATCATTGCAACCTGCGAAGGGCAGCGGTTGAATCGGGAGACAGTTGCCCCACAACAGCAGCTCTTTTTGTGCCACCGGCAGATGAACGGAAGGCGCACCTTGCCGAAGCCATTCTGCGTTCAACCATTCTTCCGTGACAGCCGCCCTGCCATCTTGCAAAAAGACACCCGCTATTGCCAGATGCGGCGCGAACACAACCTGTGAGGACGGCAAGCGGCGTTCGGCCAGATTGACGCGCCCCTGACGGAAACACACCACCCGGAATCCATTAAACCGTTCAATTGGAGAGGCTTCGCGCCTGAACATCTTTCCGCTTCACAAATATCGCACCCCCGGACGCCTTGCCGCGGGGTGCGATCAGAGTCGGTGGAGAAACTTAATCTTTCATTAAGCCGGTCATACGCAAAATCGCCCCGGCATCGGGATCGCGTCCCATCAACTGCCGGAAGATTTCCGCCGCTGGCTTGGAGCCGCCGAGCGCAAGAAGCGTGTCGCGATACTTCTTGCCCAACCGCCGACGCGCGGCAGGTTTGGCTTCCGCAAAGAGGCTGTAGATATCCGCAGAGAGTGTTTCACTCCACTTATACGAATAATATCCCGCAGAGTAGCCGCCGGCAAAGATATGCGTAAAGGCGTTCAGGAAACGGTCTTCCGGATGGAAAGGAGCCGGGAGCAGCTTCTTGCCGTAAGCTTCTTTGCACGCATTGGCATTCTTGAACTTTTTGGGATAGGTGCGTGCGTGCAACGTCAAATCCGTCAAGGCGAAGAGGATTTGACGCACGGTCGCATTGCCGGCGCGGAACGTGCGCTTGCGGACAATCGCTTCAGCAAGCGTATCCGGGAGCGGTTCGCCCGTCTTGATATGACAGGAAAGCGACTTCAAGATCGTAGCTTCATACGGGAACTGCTCAAGGAATTGCGAAGCAATTTCCACCGCATCCCATTCAACATTGTTGATGCCCGAGCAAGTTGGAGAATCCATCTTTGTCAACATCACCTGCAATGCGTGTCCCATTTCATGGAAGAGCGTGGAGACTTCATAAAAACTCATCGTCGCCGGCTGTTTGCCGTGTGGCGGCTTCTGATTGCAAACCACCACGGCAATCGGCAGCATCTTGCGCGTTTCAAAGTCGCGCACACGGAGTTCATTCATCCACGCGCCGCCCCGTTTGGTGCCGGGACGCGCATAGGGATCGAAGTAAAATCCGGCAATCACCTCCCCTTTCGCGTCCTTTACCCGATAGAAACGCACGTCTTTGTGCCAAGCTTTAATGTTGCCTTTCACCCGTTCAAAGGTCACTTCAAAGAGTTGATGGCAAAGCGTAAAGAGTCCTTCCAGCACACGTTCCATCGGGAAATAATCGCGTAACGCTTCTTCATCAAAGCCAAATTGCTCCTGCGACAATTTCTCTACCCAAAACGCCTTGTCCCAGGGTTGCAATTTACCTTTGAAGCCGCGCGCCTTTGCAAAACGGGCAAGCTCGCGTTCTTCTTCCTTCGCGGCCGGTTTCCCGACGGCAACCATCGGATTCAACAATTGCAGCACCTGCTCCGGCGTTCCGGCCATTTTCGATGCGGTTGAGAGATGTGCGTAATCCGGAAGCCCCAGTAATTCCGCCAACTGCTGGCGCAAGCGAAGCATTTTTTCAATCAAAGGCGCATTATTCAACTTACCGGAAGAGGCACGTGTGCAGCGGATCCGCCAAAAACGTTCGCGCACGTCTGCCGATTCTGCATAGCGCATCACGGGGTCGTACGTGGCAAAATCCGTTCCAAGTGTCCACGGAGCCGCGCCCTGAAGCAAATCTTTCGGGATGCCGGCAGCCTCCGTTTCGCTCACGACCACTTTTGATTCGCGTTCGGAATCCAACACATTATTGGCAAACTTCATGGCCAGTTTACCCAATTCCGCCTGCAATTTATTGAAGCGGCGCCGTTCCGCTCCGGAGAGCCCCACACCGGAGAAACGCATGGAACGGATGTTACTTTCCAACACATGGCGTTGCCACGGAGCCAACGTTTTATCCTGTGCCAAAAGCGACAACATCCCCTCGTAACAAGCTTTGCTCTGGGAAACGGTCTGGCTCAATGCAATGATCGCCGGCTGAAAGCGTTCTTCCACCGCCCGCCATTCGTCATTGCTGACAACAGAGGTCAAGTGACAGAGTGCCGCCCACGCATCAAAGGGCTTGCGCACAGCAATCATCGGCGCAAGAATCAAGCCACGCCATGAGATATCCAACTGCTTTTCAACCACTTTGAATGCGCGTTCGGCCTGAGGAATTGTTTCCTCCAACACCGCCGCACACTGCGCCGGGGTCATCGCGGCATAGTTCGGCATCCAATCATCTGAAAGGAATGGATTTTTCTCATTCTTCATGCGTGAACTCCTTCTCTCATGCGACAATCATTTCAACGCAAGCGGCGTCTCTGTGATGGAACACCGCGTCAATTTGATGCCGCGTTTCTGACAAAATTGGCAGATATCTGCAAGACGTTTTTCACCGATCATCGGCGTGGAAATAATCATTTTCGTCGGTTGCAACTGTTGGAAAAACGCATCATCTTCCAAAACTTCCAATGGGCCGAAGATGGGAAGATCCCGGAAAATACGTCCGCGCAACCCCACGTTGTCATCCAAAACTCCCAGAAGAGCTTCCTTATTTCGCGTTACATTGACTTCGCACAAGGTGATATACGCGCGAAGATTCATCCCTGCGCCATAGAAAAGTACGCGTTCAATGCTCTTGTCCGCCAGCGACTGTTTCCGCAAACGATAATTCTCACTCACCGTCAACCACTGCAAAAACACCGTTTTCATCAAGCGCACATACAGAATGGGCAGCGGAAGGATCAGCGACCATATCAGATGGAAAAGCACCGCTCGCGGCGCAACACCCGGCAGCACATAGCATACAATCAGATGCGATACCAACGATCCCATCCCGATTGCCAGCACGATTGCAAAGCCATCCTTGCGCGTGCTGCGGCCCCAGATACGCGTATATGCTTTGACCACAGCCAACGCCACCATCACCGGAACGGCATACCACAAAAAGAGATTCAGCTGCTGCGAGCCGGAAAGAGATGGAAGCCATTGCCGCATCAAGCCATAGAAACACCAGAATGTCCCTGCCATGATAAGGCAATCGGCAAACACATAACACGGCACCGCGAAAAAGCGCGAAGCATTTCGTGCTCCGGGGCGCGTGAATAAACGGCCTGCATCCCACAGCTCCACATCCGTCATCGCACGGAGAATCACCGCCGCGAAAGCAAAAAAGCCAATCAGGAAGATTGTTGCTTGACTCAATCGCAAACTTACAGAGAGAAAGCCCAGGACAACCAGCGCAATTGCCAATCCGTAAAGCCCCCACACGGCAAGGCGTTGATTCCCCTTTGACCATGTCAGCAATCGGTGATGCACGTGCGAACGATCCGCCACCATGATCCCCCCTTCTTGTGCTTCTCCCTCGATCTTACGAAGCAGATAGCGCAAGGTGCGGCGCAAAATGGCAAGCATCGTATCAATCAGTGGCATCCCAATGCACAGCAAAGAGAACCCCATTGTCAAAACAAATGCATCCTCACGGCGCGTAACCAAAGCCAGCGTTGCCAGAAGCAACCCGATGAAGAGACTTCCGGTGTCCCCCAGAAAAACAGTCGCGGGATGATAGTTATAACGTAAGAATCCCGCCAACGCACCCACCAGAACAGCACTCACTACCGGCATCAACTGCGGATTGACAACGAATAATATTCCAGCCAACCCAATCGCCGCAATAATGGCCAAGCCTGAAGAAAGACCATCAAGTCCGTCAATCAGATTGAACGCATTGATAATCCCGATATACCAAACCATTGTCAGAGGTATGTAGAGCCATGGCGACATTGTCCAGGCTCCCCAAGAAGCCGGCAACACGAAACGGGCACCTCCGTAGCATAGAATCGCGGCAGCAAGCACCTGCGCCAACAATTTTACAATCGGCGGAATCCCTCTCAGATCATCAACGACGCCGGCAACAAGCAAGACCGCCGCACTCGCAGTAAACCAAGGAAGCATTGGGTAGAACGGTGAAGCAACCAATAACTCATGCCAAAAACATTCAGCCACGCCAAGCGACAAGAAGAACGATGCAATTACCGCCAGCCCGCCCCCGCGTGGGATGGGAACACGATTCACCCGGCGCGGATCGGGTTGATCCACCGCGCCCAATCGCGTCATCATTCCCCGGACAAGCGGCGTCAGAATGAGCGAAACCCCTCCGGAAATAAGGAACAATGCAAAGAGAATGCCGAAGTTCTTTAACATAAACTCTCCAAAATCTTCACCACCTCATCGATTGTTTCAAGGCTTAAGTTCCGCCCGGAAGGAAGACAAAGCCCCCGAGCAAAAAGCTGTTCATCAACCCCATCAAGGAAACAGTCGCATGAAGTAAAAACGGGTTGTAGATGCATCGGCTTCCACACCGGGCGCGCTTCAATTCCGTGTTGCGCCAACACATCCACGGCGACTTGGGGCTCAATTCCATCCAACGTTATCACAGTCAACCACCGATTCGGCACACCATACGTGGCCGTCGGCATCAGCGTTGCCCAAGCGCACGTTGCCAGCCGCGCCTTCCATGCCTCCCATACGGCAGCCTTATCGCGCAGCGCATCCTGCAGGCACTGCAATTGCCCTACTCCTATCGCAGCGGGGATATTCCCCAGGCGTCCGTGCGTTCCAAGCATTGTGTGCTCATACCATGGAAACGGTTCTCGCGCCTGTGCTGCCAACTTACGGCAAAGGTTCATCAGCGCGGCATCATCCGAAAGCAGCATCCCACCACCCCCGGTTGTTATGATTTTATTCCCATTGAACGAGTAAACCGCCGCCCAAGCCCCTGTTCCGGAAGGTCGGTCCCGATAGGTCGCCCCCACGCTTTCAGCAGCATCAACAATCAGCTTTGTACCATACAGCTCACAACATTTCGCCAGCGCATCGACATCACAGCTTTGCCCATAAAGGTCGGTCGCAATCACAGCCTTCGCCTCAGGATAACGCCGGAGTGCCTCTTTCAACAACCGTGGACTCATACACCATGTGGCAGGATCAGCACCGACAAAGACCGGTTTTGCGCCCAAAGAGGCAAACGCCGTCACCGACCCGATAAAGGTTAAATCACTGACAACAACCACATCTCCCGGTTGAATCTTCATCGCACGTGCGATCAATTCCAATGCCATCGTGCCAGAGACTGTTGCCAACGTATGCCTGAAACCGAATCGCTCTGCTGCAGCGCGTTCAAAGCGATCAACCATTGGACCGCACGGTGCCACATATCCTGAATCAAACGCCTCCCCGACCAGACGACGCTCCAAATCGCCATTCATAACCGGAGGTGAAAGGTAGACTTTCATAGACGACTCATTAAGAATTCTTAGCCGCTACCGCAGGAACAGCAGCCTTTACTTGAGGTCTGCGGAAAGAATAGAAGAGAATTCCCAACCACTCTTTTACGTAAACCATTGATGACGCTGCCGACTGGAAAGACGGCAACTTTTGCCAAAGCGGCATCACTGCCCACTGCGCACGTGTCAGCGTTGCTTCGGTGTCACAACTGACAGGCACGAATGAAATCCCCGGCATCTGAAAGAGCATCATCGTGCGCGGCAGATGCCATGAAGAGGTTACCACCAACACGGTTTTGCACTTTCGCTGTACCAACATTGAAAAGGTTTTTGAAGCATTCTCTGCGGTGTCTCGCGCCTGATCTTCGCACAAAATCGCAGAAGCCGGCACACCCAACGATTCCAATACCACCTTTTCTGTGACGTTCGCCATTTCGCCTGTCGGAATAATCACAGGGGCTTTCCCAGCCTTCCATAAACGGTAAGCGGTCAAAATCCGGTCTGAAGCTGAATAACATTCCGGATAAGGCACTTCAGGACGCACCGGACCCAAACCGCCGCCTAAAACAACAATCGCATCTGCCGCCGGAATGGACGCAAGCGTTTGTGGCGGATATCTACGCTCCAATGAATAGCCCAGTTGCATTGAAACATACGGCAACATCGGCGTAATCAGCAACGCCTCCAGAAGCATAATCAGCAATGCCGGGCGGAACTGCTTCCGAAAAAACAACCACGCCGCCACCGAAGCCAGACCTAGCAAAACCAACGTAGAAGGCAAACAGCACCACAACAGCCACTTGAATAACGCAAACATTCAGCGAGCCCTTTCTTGAATGCGATGCAGCAACACAGCCAAACTTACCGCAAGATCTTCCCGTTGCACCAAAACATCTTCCGGCAAATCCAACGATGCCGGCGTGAAGTTCCATATGGCACGGATTCCGCCTGCCACCATCTGCTCTGCCACGCGCTGGGCTCTTTCTGCCGGGACTGTAAGAATCCCCAAGGTCGCATTCAGGCGCGAAACCGTTTCTGTAAGAGTGCTTACAGAAAAAATCGGCGTGCCGGACAAGATGAGATTGCACCGTTCCGGCGCAGCATCAAAACCGGCGGCAATCATAATTCCCTGCTTGCGAAACCCCGGATACGAAAGCAATGCAGAGCCGAGTTTGCCGACTCCGGCGAGCACTGCAACCTTCTCATCATCTGCCCCGATCAGGCATTCAATCGCCGGGATCAACCGATCAATGGGAAATCCTAAGCGAGGTGTGCCGCGCACACCGGTGCGCGCCAAATCCTTCCGCACCACGATTGATTCAAAACCTAACGTCACAGCAAGCTGCGCACCGGAAGCATACGCATGACCTTCGCGCTGCAACTGTTGCAATGTACGAAGATAAAGCGGCAATCGCTGAAGGATGTTGGTCCCGAACTTTGTCATACGTGTTATTTTACACTCTTATGCGTGAAAAATAAAGTGTTACGCCTCTTTACCGGGTGCTGTCACGGGAGCTATTTCGGTCGTCTCCTCCGGCAAGGCCTCAAGCGGGCGGCCGATGTCATACCCGAGCAAGCGGCAATCCAATGCGCCATTCTTGAATTCAAAGATGGATTTCGTCTGCAAGCGCACACGCAACGACAACGGCTTGGACGAAGTAATCATCCATGCTTCCCACCCCGTCGGCACAGTCGTGCGCAACCATTCGCTCACGCCATCGTAGAGCGGACGCAAGGATTCCTCATCTTCCAAACGCTCACCATAGGGCGGATTCATAAAAATCACTCCGCTCTGTGAAGGCAACGGCGTGTCGGAATAGTCGTCGGCAAAAAACTTTACATTCTGTTCCACTCCGGCTGCGGCGGCATTCCGTTCTGCGATTTCCACGGCCTTCTCTTCCCAGTCCACCCCGACAATCAACGGCAGCGTGTCGGCATCATAGGGCACCTCCGCCAGACGTGCCTGCGCAAGCATTTCACGCCAGATTTCCAGAGGCGATGCGCCGATACGCCGACGTGCGCTTTCTCCGGCTTTTTCGCCCGGGATAATTGATTTCCATCCCTTCAAATGCATAAATGCAAAGTCACTCCGCAAAGTGCCGGGAAGAATCTTGCGCGCCATCATTGCCGCCTCAATCGCAGGTGTACCCGATCCGCTGAACGGTACAATAAACGGCTTTTTGCCATCCCATCCGGTGGCCATTACACAGGCAGCAGCCAGCGATTCCTGCATGGGTGCTACCCACCCTTCTTTGCGGTAGCCCCGGCGGGAAAGCGAATTTCCCGAGGTGTCGATATAAATCTTCGCGTGCGTTCCTTCCCACCACAAATAAACCGCCGCACTGGGCGTCCCCTCCGACAAACGTGAAGCGAACGTGCGCTCAAAGCGTTTTTTCAGAATCATCAGATCCAGTTTCGGCAAGTAGAAATCGCCGGACATCAAATCATAACCGTCCACCTCAATCAGCAACGTTGCCCGCTCTTGCGCTTCCGGCAGTTCATTGAGCCAATCTTCCACCACTGCCCGCACCACACGAAGCGTTGAACGCAACGGCGTGGGCTTGCTGTAAAGCGTCTCCCCCTCTGCCTCCACCCGCACGGAAACGGTGTCACCCACATTGGGACGGCGTCCGCATTTGGCACGCATCCGATCGACAATCGCATCTTTCAAGCGCAACGTCGGCATCCGCGTATCGCTCACAGTATCATTCTTCGTCACATTGGTCACGAAGAAAGGTTCATCCACTTCCAAGATTTGTTCCCACGGTGCATAATAGGCCAACTGGTAGAGATCTTCCAGGTTGCGGCACCGGGTATCCTGGACAAACGGCCACAGGACGCGCTGCGCGGTACGCAACGAAAGATTCAACCGGAGAATATCACGGCATGAATGCTTTGCACGGATACCGACCATTGTTTCGTTCGACCCCAGAATCTCATATCCCAGATCTTTCAATTCCTGCTCCAGATAAGGCACGATGCCCTTACCGCAAGTAATCGCAAGCGTTGTGGGGTCTGTCCATAAATTACGCATGAGTGTTCTCCTCTTCCGGAACGGTAACCGTTCGCAAATCTCTGGCAAGCAATTCAATCCGACTGCGGGCGGCGGTTAATTTTGCGCCGGATTCCTCAAGTTTCCGCGCCACACTCTCACAGTCGGAAAGATAATCGTCCAGGCGTTTTTTTGTCTTGATCAGCAAGTCCCACGCCTTGGCGGACTGCTTTTGTACGGCAAGTGTTCTGAAGCCCATTTGCAATGCATTCAACAACGCGGCAATTGTTTGCGGACCGGTCAGCAAAATATGCTTACGCCGCAAATCCTCTTGAAGTGCTTCATCGCGTGCTGCCTCAAGAAAGAGACCTTCTGTCGGCACAAACAGGATTGCAAAATCTGTTGTATGCGGTGGCGCGACATACTCCGCCACACTCGTTGCGAACTTCTTGATATTGGCAATCAACGCTTTGCGCGCTGCCTCAGCAGCTTCGGCACTATCCGCTGCCAGCATCCGTTCGTAATCTTCCACGGGAAACTTGGAATCGATGGGCAACCATACCTTCTTCCCCTCTTCCGTCCCCGGCAAAGCCAATGCGAATTCTACAATTTTCTGACTGCGCGGAATGGGTTTCACATTCCGTTCATATTGCCCCGGGACAAACATATCCGAGAGAATACGCTCCAACTGCACCTCGCCCCATGTGCCACGCGCCTTGACATTGGCCAGCAACGTGTTGAACCGATGCACGCTGTCACCCAGACGCTGCACCCCCTCATTGATGCTTCCGATTGATTGCAACGTATCACGCACCGTTTTCAAATGCGTTTCCATCTGCCGAGCACCTTCTTCAAAACGCGTCTTCAACGCCCGCTGAAGTTCGTCGCGTTGCGCACGGGCAATCACATCTTCTTTCAATTCAAAAGAGGTGAATCGCTGGGTAAAATGCTCCATCAAACGCAGCTCTGCACTCTCCAAGGCCTCCGGCGCGAGCGCAGGAGGCAAATCGGCCTGCTGCATCGGTGCCGGCCGGCGCAGCAACTGCACCTGAAGCACAATCACCGCGCACAGCAACATAATCAGCAGCACAATGCCGAAGAGAATCCACGCGCCCATAACGAGTGATGATCCTTTATTTCATCGCTGCGACAAGTGCCTTTGCGAAGCCGGAGCAGGAAACTTCCGTCGCGCCCTCCATCAGACGTGCGAAATCGTAGGTCACCGTCTTGGCGGCAATCACCTTGTCCATCGCTTCGATAATCTTGTCCGCCGCTTCCGTCCATCCCATATAGCGCAGCATCATTTCGCCGGAAAGAATGAGCGAACCGGGATTTACTTTGTCCAAGCCGGCATACTTCGGAGCCGTGCCATGTGTCGCTTCAAAGACCGCGACCCCTGTGGTGTTATTGATGTTTGCTCCGGGTGCAATGCCAATGCCGCCCACGCAGGCTGCCAGTGCATCCGACACATAGTCGCCATTGAGGTTGAGCGTTGCAATCACATCATACTCCGCCGGACGCGTCAAAATCTGCTGCAGGAACGCATCGCAAATGCAATCCTTGATGACGATTTCGCGACCGGTCTTCGGGTTGCGCAAACTGCACCACGGCCCGCCATCAATCGGCTGTGCACCATAGTCGCGCTTGGCAAGCGCATATCCCCAATCACGGAATGCGCCCTCGGTAAATTTCTGAATATTCCCCTTGTGAACAAACGTTACCGACTTGCGGTCATTGGCAATTGCATAATCAATCGCCGCCTTGATTAAACGTTCGCTGCCTTCCTGCGACACCGGCTTCACACCAATCGAGGAGCTTTCCGGGAAGCGGATCTTGCTCACCCCCATCTCCTGCGTGAGGAACGCAATCACCTTTTTCGCCTCGGGAGTGCCATTCATCCATTCAATACCGGCATAGATATCTTCCGTATTCTCGCGGAAAATCACCATGTCGGTAAGCTCCGGATGCAGCACAGGCGAAGGCACACCCTTGAACCAACGCACCGGGCGCAAGCAGACGTAGAGATCCAACAACTGGCGCATCGCCACATTGATTGAGCGGATGCCGCCACCCACCGGCGTGGTGAGAGGACCTTTGATTGAAACCAGATAATCACGGCAAAGCGTCACAGTCTCTTCCGGAAGCCACGTATTCGGACCATAAACGGCATTGGCCTTTTCTCCGGCGTAAACCTCCATCCACGCAATCTTACGCTTATCCCCATAGGCTGCTTCCACCGCAGCATTCCACACCAGCATCGCCGCCGAAGTAATATCCGGCCCGGTGCCATCGCCTTCCACGTAAGGAATTACCGGGAAGTCCGGCACAATCAATTTCCCATCCGCCCCCATCGTAATCTTTTCACCGAACGCGGGCATCTTCACTTTAGAGTCTTGCATACGTCATCCTTGCCTTGATTCAAACGGCTTTCAAAAGTAATCAATAAAGAACAATCGCTCACATTATATCAATTTTCCGCATCGCTGTAGCATACAGACAGCAAAAAAGCATCGCAAATCACCTCTCTGCGCGCTTTTTATCACATCCTTTCCGGCACAGAAAATACCACGCTCCTTTCTTCGCAAACGATTGAACGAACCACCGACACGCCACACATGAAACCGCAAAGCGTCCCCTCTCCATGTCCACCTCCCGGCAGACCGTGCGTCAATATGGGCGAAAGTCGTCCGCCATTCCGCCGATACCGGAAAGCAGTTTGGGCGATGTTACCCCTGCACTTTCGCCCATGTTCAAACCTCACCCTCCCGACTTCTCAAATCAAGCCCTTTCAAACCCCCACTGCGCGCCCTTTGTTCAGTTCTGCCACCCCGCCCTCCCGCCTCTCCTTAAAGCACGCTACGCGCCTCAAGTCCACTCCCCGGGCACCAATACCACACCCCGAAAACACCGCCAACTTGCGGCAGAACACCGCTTCACCTCCCTCCGGCACTCCCCGATTCCATCCCACATCACGCGGCTGCAATTATCCCACCATACAGCCCGCCCTTAAACACGCTACGCGCCTCAAACCCGCTCTCCGGGCACCAATACTACACCCCGAAAACACCGCCAACTTGCGGCAGAACACCGCTTCACCACCCTCCGGTGCTCCCCGATTTCATCCCACATCACGTAACCATAATTATTGTAACGAGCATGAGAAACAAAAGCTCCCCGTCACAAACACGTATGAATTTTTAAGGAGAAACGCGTTTTTTGAAAATTTTCCATTGACTTTCTATGATCCGGTTTGATATCTTGTTGAAACAAATGGCGCACGAATAGCCGTGCGGGTGTAGCTCAATGGCAGAGCTCCAGCCTTCCAAGCTGGCTACGAGGGTTCGATTCCCTTCACCCGCTCCAACAATGTGCCGGAGTGGTGAAATGGCAGACACAGCAGACTCAAAATCTGCCGCCCCTAAAGCGTGAGGGTTCGAGTCCCTCCTCCGGCACCATTTTTCTCCCTTGGGAGAAGCGCCTCACCGGGCGGGTAACTCAGTTGGTTAGAGTTCCTGATTTACACTCAGGCTGTCGGCGGTTCGAGTCCGTCTCCGCCCACCATTTCAAGATTTCTTCAGCCGGCCGCCATGGCTGGTTTTTTTATTTCCGGCGCACAGAACCTATTTCCCGCCTCATTTCTCTACATCCAGCCCGCTGTTCATACGAAATAATCCTTGCTCTTTAACCGTTCAGTATGATAGGATTGATAACAAGTGAGGGCAGCATTGGGCTGTCCAAGTCTGAAAAGAAACTTTCTTTTTTAAGGAATGCAGAAATGAAAGAACAGCTCAAGCAAGGCTTCACGATGATCGAAATGCTCGTAGTGATCGTGATTATCGGTATTCTCGCAGGTTCGCTCTTCGGTCCTGTCACCAACTTCATGCTTCAGGGCAACCTCACCGGTATGATGGGCAACGGCCGTAAAGTCGTCCAGGCCATCATCGCAGCCGATATGTCCGGTCGCTACGAGAGCATTGCATGGCCCTCGGCAGAAAATGCGGAAAATGCCCCCACCGAAAAGCCCAACGGCCCGGATATGTATCAGGACTTCTCCTCTACGGCAAAGTATTTTGAAGAAGCCCTCTACGTGAAAGAAGGCGATGTCACCAAGCGCAACCGCCTGAAAGTGCTCAAGGATATTGAGCCGGCAAACATCTCCGGTCAGGGCGTTTCCGCCGCTTCCGGCACCACCATCAACGACAACAACTGCGCATGGGCTCTGGCCAAGAACACCTCCAATGCTCCCGCAAAGGCCCCCGTGTTCGTTACGCGCAACATCAACACCTCGCAATTGGTGCAGGCGGCAGGCAACGACACTGCGATGGACGTTGACACGCTCCTCAACTCGCAGAAGCCTTTCCAGAAAGATGGCTGCGTTATCATCTACAAGGATGGCTCGGGCAAGAAGTTTGCAGCAGACGAAGTCTTCCCGAAGAACATGATCGGCGAACTCGGCACCGGCAAGCTCAACGAATTTGAACAAGGCGATGGCAACAAGTTTGAATTCCTCTCTTCCGGCAAGAGCAACTAATCGAAAAGCTCCAATCGCTTTACACCGGGGTGGCGCGCAATGTGCCGCCCCGTTTCGTTATTCTTGCATTTCATTTTTCCTGAACCGAAAAGAAAATGCAGATATGTTATAATGTTCATCGCTATGGATATGCAACGCCCCTCCGACACAATGAATCAGCGCAATGCTTCTTTTGACAACCGCCTGCGCCCTACCCATTTCGGCGATTTCATGGGACAACAAAAAGTAAGAGATCGCTTGATGTTGGCAGTTGAAGCGGCAAAAGGACGCGGAGAACAACTGGATCACGTTTTACTTTCAGGACCTCCGGGTCTTGGAAAGACCACGCTTGCCTACATCCTCGGTGAAGCAATGGGCGTACACGTCAAGGCCACAAGCGGACCTGTCATCGATAAGCCCGCAGACTTGGCTGGATTGCTCACCTCGCTGGAGCCGGGCGACATCCTTTTTATCGACGAAATTCACCGGATGCAACGTACAGTGGAAGAATATCTCTACTCGGCAATGGAAGATTTCGTCATCGATATTATGATTGACCAAGGACCGAATGCCCGCAGCGTGCGTTTGGAATTGCCGCGATTCACCCTCGTTGGAGCAACCACACGCAGCGGATTGATCTCCGCCCCCCTGCGCTCACGCTTCGGACTTCAGAACCGTCTGGATTACTACTCGCATCCGGATTTAGCCGCCATCATCACACGCAGTGCCGAGCGTCTGAATGTCTCAATTGATGCAGACGGCGCACGGCAAATCGCCGCCCGCAGCCGGGGTACGCCGCGCATCGCCAACAATCTGTTGCGGCGCGTGCGAGACTATGCGCAGGTAAAAGCCGATAATCATATCAACACTCAGGTGGCAGACCAGGCATTATCCCTGCTGGAAATCGATCCGCAAGGTCTGGATGAGATGGACATTCGCATTCTGGAAGCAATCACAGTCAAGTTCAACGGCGGGCCGGTCGGGCTCTCCACTGTTGCAGTTGCGGTAGGTGAAGAAGCTGATACCGTCGAAGAGGTCTACGAACCCTATCTGATTCAGGAAGGCTATATCGACCGGACCCCAAAAGGACGTATCGCACTTCCTAAAGCATACGCGCGCCTGGGGCTTTCGCCTCTGGGGCGACAAGGCGATCTTTTTGCGGACGGATTGTGAGGAAATATGCCTGAAAAAACCACACGCGCCCCGAAAACGTTGAAAGTCAAAAGCACCGCTGGCGTGGTAAAAGGTGTCCGCTGGCGGAATCCGGAAGAGCGGAAGGCTGCGAAACGGAAGATCGAAGCCATTCGTCGTGCTGCCGAAAAAGCGCATCTCGAACAAGGCACAAAACTTAATCTGACGGCATTGCGTTCGCCTAAATTTCTCTTGGGGCTTCTGGCCGTTATGGTCTTGCTCGGCAGTCTGGTTGTCAATGCATTCAAGGTGGAGCCGCAGGTCTCTGTACAAAAACTTCCGCTTCAGCAAAACCGTGCCCGCCGAAGTTTGAAAGCGGTAGCGACCGCCTTGACCCTCTTTCGCGTCCATACCGGAGGATGGCCTTCGCAACGTTTGGGGCTCTATGCCCTCGCAAAAAACTACAGCATCCCCGGGTGG
The DNA here is from genome assembly GCA_017531445.1 of Kiritimatiellia bacterium. Classification (GTDB taxonomy): domain Bacteria; phylum Verrucomicrobiota; class Kiritimatiellia; order RFP12; family DVOR01; genus Spyradenecus. The sequence goes on from JAFXKZ010000002.1 coordinate 620,279, forward strand.
CGTGGTCCCTATATCAACTGGGCCTACAAAGACCCTTGGGGGACGCCCTATGTCTACACTATGCCGACCTCGCCTTTTGAAGTGCCCACGTTATACTCCTGCGGCCCTGATACGCTCCCTGAAACCAATGATGACATCCGGGTAACCGAAGATGATTTTGTCTGCGCCGAAGGCACGTGGAAGCGACAGGAAACACCCGAAACGCCCCTTACTGGAGAGCAGATCCATGAATAAACTCCGCTTTCTTACCCATCCGTTTTTCTGGGGAGGGCTTGCCCTGCTCACCTTCCTGTTTCTGAAAACCCCATGGGTTTATCCCGGAGAAGCGGCCGAACTGATGGCACATCTCACCGGTTCATGGTCTGCGTCTGCAGCATTTGTCACCGCACATCCGCTGGTCTCACTTCTCTTTGGAGCTCTGGGTGCGCTCGTTTCGCCGACAATCGCAGTGCCTCTCTGCAACACACTTTCAGCAATTGCCGGCGCACTTTGCGTGGTATTGCTCTGTCAAATCGTCAAGCATTGCATTGTTTACTTTGTCAATGAGCCGCGTACCCAGCCCTATTGTGCACGAGCTATCCGTGGAGCTCTGCCAATCACCGCACTTACAGCGATCCTTTCCGTTGACTTCTTACGTGCTGCAACACACTTCCAATGGGAGACATTCGATTTATTCTTCGCGCTGAATGCCGTATTCCTCCTCTTGTTTACCGCACGTACAGGGTCGAAAAACATCCTTGCTCTCAGTGCCTTTGTATGGGGATTACTCAGTCTTGAGAGCACAACATTCTTGCTGTGTTCGCCGTTTTTCGTTCTTGCTTTACTTCTGGTCTACTGCAATGAACAGGAATGTATTCACGCAAAACCTCTGTTCACACATCTGCTTCTGCCCCTTATTTTCGGGACACTGCTTACGTTTTTGCTCATCATTGCGCAATGGTCTGCACTGGAACCTGACACCGCGCTCCGTGCTATTCTCTCGCAAATTGCACACCGTCATCTTGCCTCGGCAGTCACGTGTCTTAACGGACCTTGGATTCTTGTACTGCTTACAGGCATCCTTCCGGGGATACTCACCCTGCTGACTTTGCGCGAGACCGGGCGGAACCATCGTTCAAAAACCCTCCTTTTCACCTATACAACAACGCTGGTTTTTGCGGCATTAGCCATCCTCCCCCAACCGCTTGCCACGTGCAACCTCCTCAGCCACTGGGGCAGTTCACCTGTGTTATTCGCGGCACTCACAGCGTTTGCCTTTGGCGGATTGACCGCGATCAGCATCTTTTTCATCGCGGTAAAACAGCCGCCGGAAGCAACTGAAGAGCGCGTATTTACGCGCACATTTGCGCGCTTTTTAGGGCTTCTTTCGCGCCTTACGCTTCCGCTTCTGCTCCTGATTTCCGGCGTAACGCTTACACTGAGCGCACGCATGGACGAACACGCTTTCGCAACGCTTCCACGGGAATACTGCGATACGATCCTCGAAGCTGCCGATAAAAACGAAACATGGTTGCTTTCCGATGGCGTTGCAGACATCTACCTTTCTTTACGGATTGCGCAACGCAACCTGCCGGTAACGCTCTTTTCTCTCGCGCAAGATAAACACCCGAATGCGCTCAAACAATTGCAGCATCGCCTTGAAGTTTCGCCTTATTTCTCAAGCAATCCGGCCTTACAGGAGATGCTGACGCGTTCTTTGGATGTGGGGATGGTGCCATTCATTCAAGACTGGCTCCGGAACGATGCTGCGGCCAACCAGCACTTTGTCACACTCGGTCTGCCCGACCTTTGGTATACAGGCAATCGTCTCCCTCTGCCGCAAACATTGTGGTATCGCGGTGCCAATACTCGCCAAGAACAGCATGAACAGTTGCCGAATCCCGGCGACATCGCGCTTGAAGCCGCCAATCCGGAACTCCCGGACTCCCTGCCAGCATCGCTCAAAACCTTTGTTGAATATGTCCATCGTCAGCGCGGTTTTATCGCCAACAACGTTGCGTTTTATCTTGCAGATGCAGGAAAACTTGAAGCGGCCTATGCGCTGTTTGATCGCGTTTACACGCATGACAAAAGCAATGTTTCGGCACTTTTCAATTTATTTGAGCTGATCAACGGCGGACTTCACCCGGAGAATCGCGCATGGTGCGAACAGGAAGTTGAGCAACTCATCCGCAAAATGCGCGGTCAACGCTACCGCTTGTGGGCGTTGGCGCGCACCTATGGCTACATCCGTTCTCCGCAACTCATCAGTATGCTTGCAGGCTCTTGGGCGATGTCCGGGCAGACGGGTGCTGCGCTCAGTGGTCTGGACTTGGCATTGGCAATGCTCGATGACGGGCAGAAGGTCGCACTTAACAAAGCCATCGCCGACCTCTGCATGAGCGACCCCTCCCGCCGGAAGGAGGCCATCACCCGTTACCAAGCCCTGTTGCGTGACGCATCCGATTCTCAAAAGAGCCTTGCCTACATCAAAGAATTGGTGCGGATGCACATCCTTGAAAACGACCTTGAAGCGGCCAAACGGCTTCTGGAGCAAATGGATGCTACCGGTGACAATCCCGATTTGGCCTATGAGCGTGCATTGTGGCTCTCTTCGGCAGGACAGACCGAAAATGCCCGTGCCGCACTCCAAAAAGCTTTGGACCACCGTCCACGGCATTTGGAGGCTCTTTCGCTCCTGGCCACACTTCAATTACAGGCAAAAGAGCTCGATCTGCTTGCCTCTGCCACCCTTCCAAAACTGAAAACCGCCGCCGGAACCGAGGATAACTACTTCGTACAAATTATTCTTGCTCAGCTCGCCGAGCAGAAGAACCAACTGGAAAAAGCACGTGCAGCCTACCTCCGTGCGCTCGCACTGAAGCCCGAAGTACACGCTTTGCGCTCCACGATTCTGACATTGGATATCCGCCTCAATGACAAATCCAGTGCGGAACGTCACGCAAAGCAATTCCTCTATCAGGATCGCGCTCACCCCCTCGCCAATTACATTATGGGGTCACTCGCGCTTGGGAACGGCGATGCCAAACGTGCCCTTTCCTATCTCTCTGTGGCGACCGATGCTTCCGTAAGGCCGCCGCTTCCCGAAGCTTTCAACGACCTTGCCGAAGCGCATCGTCAGCTGGGAGACTGGTCTGCTGCACTTGCGGCAGCGCAGCATTCCTGTGCCCTTTCGCCCCATTTAGCGATTGCACGTGAGACAGCGGCGGCGGCATTGTTGGAGCTCGGACGCTACAAAGAAGCACACGCCTACCTTGATGAAGCGTTCACGATTGAACAGCGCGCAGCAGGTGACCGTGCCCCGGATCCACGTCTTTACATCACCCGCGCCCGGCTTCATCTGAAGGAACAGCATCCCGATTTGGCGCGTGTCGCACTCGCAGAAGCCAAAAAACAGTATGATGCTTTAGACGCGACAGCACGTAAAGAATTTGATAAACTGGCAGACGAAGTCCGCCTGCATTGATTCATTTCGTTTGAAGGGAGCCTATTATGCCACGCTATGATAATCGAAACGCCCTTATCCTTGGTGCCGGACGCAGTGGACTGGCCGCGGCACGTTTATTGTTGGAACGCGGCGGACGCGTGGCGGTCGTTGACGAAACCTGGCCGGGAAACACACTTCCGGAATTCTCAACCGAAGGCATCAGCTGTCTGACTTCCGACCGAGATCATCTGCCTGACGGGGCCTACGATCTGGTCATCATCTCGCCCTCGTTCGCGCTGAATCACCCATGGGTGCAAACAGCAAAGCGCAGAGGCTTGGCAATGATTTCCGAGCTTGAGCTTGCAGCCAACTATTGGCAAGGAGAAGCGATTGCCGTCACCGGAAGTAAAGGGAAAAGCTCTGTTATCAAATGTCTGGCCGATACGCTCGTGCTTGCGGGCATTCCGGCCGTTACTGCCGGCAATTACGGTATTCCGCTCAGCACCCGAGTGCTGGAATGTCCCGACTACGGTAAAGGCGTTATCGCAGTGACAGAGATTTCCTCGTTCCAATTGGAGCATACGCGCACCTTTTCCCCGATTCTTGCGGCAATCCTGAATATTCAAGCCGACCATCTGGACCGTCACGAGACGATGGAGGCGTATTCCACGCTCAAACACAAGATTTTTCAAGCGCAAGTTGCCGGAAAGGCAACCGCATTCCTGCCCAAAGAGATTTCCATTCTCGGCGTTCCGCAAGGTGTGCCGGTGGAAACATTCGGGGTCAAACCCTGGGATACATGGCGATTTCACAATGGTGCCATTCTCCACGGAGAGACAACCATCCCGGTGGAAGGCGTCTTCAACAATAAAGTGTTGGGACCGGCCGCCGCGCTTATTGCCGCGATGCTCATGCACCTGAATGTCGCGCCGGAAATCATCGCCCGGGGATTTGCGCAATTTGTTCCGCTTCCGCATCGGATGCAACGCCTCGGCACGTTGAATGGCGTCACGCTCATCGATGATTCCAAGGCCACCTCGCTTTCTGCAACACAAGCGGCCTTGAAAATCACCCGGAACAATGTGCATCTGATTGCCGGAGGGCAACTGAAAGAAGAGGATTTGGACTTTTTGGATTTGGAGCTTTCCTCGGCTGTCAAACGGGCTTATCTTATCGGTGAAGCCGCTCCCCGGCTTTTCGAGGCATGGGAAGACCTCTGTGATTGCGAAATTTGCGGGAAGATGGAAACTGCCGTTGCCCACGCACTCGCCAATGCCCAAGCCGGCGACACCCTGCTGCTCTCGCCGGGATGTGCCAGTTTCGACCAATATTCCGGAATGGCCAAACGTGGCGAACATTTCAAACAATGCATTGAGGCGCACGGCGCAATCGTCTGATTCACGTTGCTAACGCCGCGCTTTTCTTCTCACAGCTGCGCTGCAAAGCGCGGCTGTATTGTTTTTCATTGCTTACGACCATCTGCTCTTCATACGCGGATATCCCGCTGTTTTTTCAGTGCTTTCCGCTTCATCGTGGCACAGAAACAGCCTGCTTTTCTTCACCCATTGCCCCACCCCAATCAATTACCATTTGAGATCGGCCTCCTACTGCTGCAACATCCGTAAACAACATGGGCGATATCCACCCGCAACATCGCCCATCTGCAACGTCAATCCCGCCCATACTTCGGTTGCAACATGGGCGGGATTAAACGGCGGTGCCGGCACGGCACGTTTTCGCCCCTGCCCTTCTGTCTTCAAAAGACAGTGAAGCAGGTATCACCCCAACGGCAACACCTGCTTACAACGCGTTCGCAACAACAATCAATCCATCCGATACGTCGCACACGATTCCGGCGTTTCACTAATGGAAACCGCTACAACCGGCAATCCGCGTTTGCGCAATTTTTCAAAGAAATGCTGTGCCAAATTTTCACTGGTCGAACGGTAGGTCAACGCATACGTGCGCAATCCATGTTTCTGCAACGTGGCAGCAATATCCGTCTCGACAGCACTTGTGACATCATAGAGAAACGCATGATCGCAACAGGCAACCACTTCTTCCTGAAGGACGTGCTTCAATTCTTTGAAATCCATCACCATATCTTTCGGCTGCCCATCCAAAGGTGGCGTATTGCCCAATTCCACCACTACTTTATAGGTGTGTCCATGCAGATTTTTGCATTGACCGCCATGTCCGGTTAAAAGGTGGGCGGCATCAAACGAAACGGTTTTGGTGACAATCAGCATATTCAACTCCTCTCTCCGCACGAAAGCGTGTGCATTTCATCGCGTTTTATCATCCGGCATTCTCGGTTTTGCGCCATGGACGGATTTCCAAAAGGGCTTTTTCTTTTCCCCTTTTGAATGCTTTTTCTTCTCCGGAAACGCAGGCTTTCCACTTTTTGAAGGCGCATTCCGGGTTTGGTTTTGCTTGGGAGGCCGCCGCGCTGCTGCGCCCATCGCCGTGCGCGCCGCTTCAGAATGCAGGGGTTGCTGCACGTCTTGCGGAATGCTTCTTCCAATAAATCGCTCGATTTGCCGCAGGGCCTCACGATCATGTGCACAGACAAGGCTCACGCTCTGGCCTTCTGCTCCGGCACGGGCCGTTCGGCCAATCCGGTGCACATACGTCTCGGGTTCATCGGGCAAATCATAATTGATCACATGGGTGACCTCCTCCACATCAATGCCGCGTGCGGCAATATCCGTGGCCACCAGCACCTGGATTTTACCCGACTTGAAGCCCTCCAATGCACGAAGACGTGCATTCTGGCTCTTGTCGCCATGCAATGATGCAGAAGGGAATCCGTCGCGCGTCAAAAGTTTGCTCAGCCGATCGGCATTGTGTTTCATCCTGGGGAAGACGATGACACGGAAGCATTTGGGATCGTCAAGCACCCATTTCAGCAGCGCATACTTGTTCTCTTTGTCCACAAAAAGCACGCGTTGAGCGATGCGTTCAGCGGCAGGCATTCCGGGATCAATGCGGATTTCAACCGGCGTCGTGCGGATGAATTGTCCTGCCAAATCGGTGATTTCCGGTGTCAGCGTGGCCGAGAAAAAGAGCGACTGACGCCGTTTGGGCAGTTTTTGCAAAACCTTGCGGATATCCGGTAAAAAGCCCATGTCCAGCATTCTGTCGGCCTCGTCCAAAACCACTGCCTGCACCTGATCCAGAAAGAGTGCCTGTTGCGCACAAAGATCCAACAACCGTCCCGGCGTTGCCACCAGCACCGAAACGCCTTTTTGCAAGCGTTCAATCTGCGGACGGATATTGACACCACCGAATACGGTCATGCAGGGTTGGTGCAAATACTTGGCATACCCCTCAAGATTGTCTCCGATTTGAGCGGCAAGTTCACGCGTAGGAGCCAAAATCAGGATATAGGGGCGCGAAGGGCGCAACGGGCGGCGAGCCGCTTCCTGCCGATGCAGCAAAGGCAAACAGAAGGCAGCTGTTTTTCCTGTCCCCGTCTGGGCACACCCAAAGACATCTTTCCCTTCAAGGATGGGCGCAATCGCTTGCTTCTGAATGGGCGTAGGCTCTGTATAGCCCATCTCATGAATGGCGCGTTGCAGCTTTGGATTCAGCAAAGTAAAGACCGGATTCATTCTGTTTTACCTTTTTTGCGTGACGGTTTGCTGTCAGACGCTCCGGATTTACGCGGCGGCTTCCCGTTGCGCCGCTTGGTCACAAAGGGCTTTTTACCTTTTGAGAAAGGTTTATGAGCCGTCTTTCCACCTTTGCGTCCGTGCAAGTCTTCCGACGGATCGACAAACTTCGGCTCAAGCGGACGACCGTCAAACTCCGCCCCGCTCAACGCCGAGAGCACCCGGCGTCCATATTCGGCGCGCACATCAAAAAACGCAAACTCACGCTTAATATCAATCGCTCCGATATCCGTAGCTTTAATACCGGCGCGTTCACACGTCAGGCGCACGACCGCACCTTCTTTCAAACGATCCAGCCTTCCCACGCGAATCATGATGCGCTGACGCTCTCCGAAGGCCGCCTCACGCGCTTCGCGGGAAAGGTTCGTCGCAGGATTAAGATCCCCGGCATCCTCGTAGGCCTCCATCAATCCCGAAAGACGGAGTTGCAAGACGCGCGCGAGCACAGCCTCGGGGGAAAGGCCTGAAATCAAAGGTGTCACCGCCGGAAGCAGCGTTTGAATGGCAGGATTGATCTCCGTAACCTGATGTACCTGTTCAGCCAACCAGAATACGTGTTTCTGGCGCACTTCATCGGCAGTGGGAATCGATCGTTGTTCAAAGCGCATACCGCAGATACGCTCAATCAACCGTAAACGCGCTTTTTCACGGGGGGTCACCAGCGCAATTGAGACACCACTCTTCCCGGCACGTGCCGTACGTCCGCTGCGATGTGTATAGACAGCCGGGTCGTCAGGAAGGTGATAGTGAATCACGTGCGTGATATCTTCCACATCCAATCCGCGCGCGGCAACATCTGTTGCTACGAGGATGCGTACGGCTTTTTCGCGGAACTTCCGCATCACAGCATCGCGTTGCGCCTGCGACAAATCCCCGTGAAGAGCCTCGGCATACACCCCATCGTGCATCAAACTCTCACTCAACTTCTGCGTATCTACGCGCGTCCGACAGAAGACCAAACCATACATTTCCGGAACAAAATCAATGACGCGGCGCAATGCACTGTAACGATTGTGTTCCGCCACCGCATAGGCGTGGTGAACGATATTTGCCTGCGTTTCGTTACGCGTCCCCACCGTTATTTCAAGCGGATCGCTGATGTAGGTCTGCGCAATGCGCTCGACCTCCGGCGGCATCGTCGCCGAAAACAGCCACATGGACGCCGCTTCCGGCGTCGCCTCCAAGATGAACGTCAGTTCGTCCCTGAAGCCGAGATTCAGCATTTCATCCGCCTCGTCCAAGACGCAAATCCGGACAGCATCCAGAGAAATCGCCTCGCGGCGAATAAGGTCGCACAGGCGTCCGGGCGTTGCGACAACCACCTGTGCACCGCGTTGCAACCTCAACATCTGCTGGCCAATCGGCGCACCGCCATAGCACGCCACCACTTTAATCTCCGGCAAATGCTTCGCAAAACGCGCCAACTCCTCCCCGATTTGCAGACAAAGTTCACGCGTAGGCGCAAGAATCAGCGATTGCACCTGTGCCGCAGAAGCGCACGTATGTGCCAACAAAGGCAGACCATAAGCGCACGTTTTCCCGGTGCCGGTCGCAGCCAAAGCCACGCAGTCCGGAGGATTTTCCGGAAGCAATGCAGGGATTGCCTGCGCCTGAATCGGCATCGGTTCAGTAAACCCCAAACCGTCAACAGCTTGGAGCAGAGGAGCCGGAAGCCCTAAATCTGTAAACGTCTTCATAAAAATTACCCGTCAGTTCGGTTGATGCCCCAAGACCCTTTGGAAGTCTTCGGTCAAGGGAGCCTTCAAAAGTTTCGGTTCATTCGATAATGGATGCGTAAACGCAATCGTGTACGCATGAAGGAAGTGCCGCGGAAACGGCATCTGTTTCTGTTGACCTCCATAACGCCGATCCCCTAAAATCGGCAATCCTGCCAACGATAATTGTGCGCGGATTTGATGTGTTACTCCTGTAAAAATGCAGACATCCAACAGCGTACAAGGTAAAGCCCCCACTTTCACCGGATGCAACGGCCGATAAGACGTCACCGCACGCATGGGACGTTTCACATCACGCCACACCGCAGCATCCACCATGCGGCCCGGACAACGCGGATTATGTGCCAGATAATGTTCCAGACGCATTGCTGTCGCAACCGAACCGCACACAAGCGCACGATAGTGCTTCTCCACTGTATGAGCCGCAAATTGTGCACGCATCTGCTCGTAGACCTGCTGCGTCTTTGCCACCAGAACCATTCCGGAGGTATCACCGTCTATCCGATGCAACACGCCGCAAGTCAACGGCGATTCGCCCACGCCTTCCAAAGCGGGCCACCGCGCCAGGAGCGCATTACCCAGCGTATCTGTCTCCTCCGGACGGTTGGGCTGACAATCCAACGCCGCCGGTTTATTGACCGCAATCAATGCGTCATCCTCATACAACACGTCCAAAGCGATGGAAGGATTCGGCGCAAGTGCAGCGGCGATCGGCTCATACATCAATTGATACTTCGCCCCGCCGACAATGCGATCCCCTTTGGAGCAACGCACACCATTCATCCGTAATGCCCCTTCATCCAGCCACTTTCGTAATTGACGTTTGGGCACATCAGGATAATACTTCGCCACCCACGCATCCACTCTGAGATGCGCCTCATCCGGAAAAGACGTACGTTCAACAACCGGCATCTGCGGGCACCTCCAGCACTTTGTTGTGGCGGGTAAAGACCAGTTTCATGCAAATATCCGATTCTTTGTAGCCTAACAACGTTGCCAATGCGGCACGGTATTCCTTCAACTGCGTTGCATACGCCGAAGTAACCTGAGCCATATGCGCACTCTTAAAGTCGTAAATAACAGCCGTTCTCGACTGAGGGAAAATGTGCACCCGATCAAATTGTCCGGCAATGTAACGCAATCCTCCTTCGGAAGAAAGACGCACCGAAAAGGGACGTTCACGCCACAATTCGCACACTTCTCCACGAGGTTTGGCAAAAACTTCGGCAGGAATCCCTGATGGCGGCGTGTCTGTCCAATCGATTTGAGCAAGATCTTGGTGCTGCGCAACACCGAAATCGCGTGCCGAAATCGCCCGCTTCGCCAAGACTTCCGCCAGCGTTTTCGCTTTGCCATGTTCCGAAGGCAACGCCACTTCAACGCTTTCTTCGCGCTCGACTTTTACCCATGTCGGCATTGTTTTCGGCACGGGGGCGGCAATTTCCCGCGCTGCTTCATTCTGCCACCAGGTTGAAACACCGTCTTCAAAACAACAAACTACTGCATCTCCTTCGGCTTCTTTTGATTTTGAAGATTTGGGAAGCTGATCGGCAAATGGGTGATAAATCCATCCGGCACGCGTGCTCAAACTCCCGGCATCCGCCAAAGGTGCAAGAATGATTTGCTCGCGTTCGGCGCGTGTTATCGCCACGTAGAGCGCACAAAGCGTATCACGCATCCGCAACATTTTCCGCTTTTCTTTGGCATACTTCAAGGGAAGGCTTTCATCGTATGCCTCAGATAAAACGGGGCGTTCCATCACCCAATCTTCCCCCACCTCGTGCGTTACATTGTTATCTGCGATGATCCTTCCTGCCAATATGGTAAAGACTACGCTGAAAGTCAATCCTTTCGCCTGATGAATCGTCATCAGATTCACCACGCCTTTATCGGCGGCACACGGCACTTGAAGCACGGTCAGCGCGTCCCGGACAACCGCAGGATCCACCACACCCAGTGCATCTTGCGCCTCAAGACCTTTGCGTATCGTCGCCAATACATTCCGATCAGCCTCCGACAATTGCGCCTGAAACGCCGACTGATGCCCGAACAGCATTTCCAACCACGCGGTGAACCCGGATCGATTCACACATATCATCCACTCGGCAAGCCGCTGTTTACTCTCAATCTTCGGCGCAAGCCCGATTTTCTCTGCGAGGACAGGCCACAATGTTGCCCGGGGGTCTGCCATCCAATGCAGCAACTGAATCACAAGCGTTCCCAGCGGCGTATCCGCAATCGCCTGCTTGCCTTCAATCGCACACGGCACCCCTTCCCGGCGTAAGTGATGCAGCAAACCGTCTTCTTCCTGAAACGTACTATTGGTAGCAGCCAACACCGCAAAAGTCAACCGCTTCCCCGACAATTCCCGCCATCGCTCCGCAATTTGGTGCGCCATTTCCTTGCGCCAATCCGGCTTCTTCCCCGCGAACGCAAGCATCTTCACATAACCATCCTGTGCCATGCGCTTGGGTGAAGCAACGTGCTCCACCCAGGTCTGCTGCCATTTTTCGACTGCAGCCGCCTGCCATTCCGGAGGCGGTGCCCCCTTTTTGTCATACACATCCTTAAACGCCATCAGGCGATTGATCAACGCAATCACCACGCGGCAAGAACGGTAAGACATCACCAACGGCGCGCCGGCAGGCAGTGCCGGCAAGCGCGTTTCGTCGCCAAACAGCGTTGCATCCCCCCCGCGCCAACCGTAAATGGATTGCTTCACATCGCCGACATAGAAGAATGTCCCATCATCACTCGCGGCAAGTTCATGCGCCATTCCGGAGAGAATGGACCACTGTTCTGTTGAAGTATCCTGAAACTCATCAATCATCAGGTGACGGATAGCAGCATCCAACCGGTAAGCAATGTAAAAGGCATCAGGATTGCGAACCGACACCTTTCTGCCCACTGTCCGCGCCAATGTTTTTGTCAACGCCTCGAATGAAAGATTCCCCGTTTCTTCTGTCAACTGGTCGTATGCCGCCTTCAATGCCATCAACGCCCGATGCAACCGCTTTGTATGTTCAGCCGTCTGTTGAAAATCGCGCACCAGCAAATCATCCCAAAGCCGCGCAAAACACTGCTGCAACGCTTCTCCTAAAATCACCTCTGTGCGATTGTAGGTGAATGTTTCCGACGTTGCACATCGTTTCAGATACTTCGCTTCTTCCCACGAACCTCCCCACGCTTTCTTCAACCACCTCAGCGAATGTTGTTCCGGATAATAGGTCTGTAGGATTTGCCGGAGTTTCTTCAAAACCGCTTCAGACACGGCTTTTTCGTCTTTCCGTCTCACTTGCTGCTGATTGACTTCAGACAGATAGTCCAACGCCTGCCGCGCCACTTCCTCGCGCGTTTCACACCGTTCCCTCAAAGGAATTTCCAGCGGCTTCAGGTCTCCCCACCCCTCCGGATGCGCCTCCAGCTCCGCACCAAATTGCTCAAAGAACGTCCGCAACCGCACCGAAAGAGCATCACTTGCCGCCGCTTCACCATGTTGCACATCGAAAAGATCCAACAATTCGGTAACGTTTTTCCCATCGGTCTGCGTCAATGCCCGGCGCACACTCTCGCGCAACATCCGCTTCGCTTCCGGACTGTTTCCGCCGTCATACAAAGCAAAATCGGGGTTCAGCCCCAATTCATACGCGAAAAGACGCGCAATTTTTGAAGCAAACGCATCAATCGTTGAGATTTGAAGCCGCGGCAACGCCTCCAGAATCTTCGCCAAAGCCTCTTCGCGTGACAATCCGTTGGCAACGGGCTCCAGCATATTTTCCGGTTCGGTCAAACGTGCAACAATCGCAGAAAAAATTTCACGCGTCGCCGCCCTAGTAAAGGTCAGTGCGCAAATCTCCTCCGGACGCTCCCGCGCCATCACCAACTGGCAATAACGTTTTGAAAGCGCGAATGTCTTTCCACTTCCTGCCGATGCCGACAAATATTCAGAGGCAATGTTCATCTGTTTCTATCCGGGAAAAACCGCAACGGCGTGTGCCAAAGCCCAACCCCGGAGCGTTCTTACGCGCACAACAGGGCAAACGTCCGCCACCCCCGCACCTGCTTAACGGCGCGGACGGCGCGACTTCGGGGTGAGATTATTCTTCCCCCTGCCCAAGGATGGCGGCCCTTTGCGTGCCTCCCGGCGAGAGCTTCTTCCGGTTTGCGCCTTGCGCGGCTTCTGAAGCGGACGGCGTGGCGAACCATCCGGCAACGTCTGTTCCCCGGTCTCCGTTTCTTCCTCTGCGCCACCACTCTTTCCGGAAGACTTCACACGCGAGCGGAATTGAAGAATGATTGCCGCCCCTTCCAAATCAAACGCTTCGCGGATATTGCGGATCAAAAAGTCCTGAAACGGCTTGGTCGCCAAACGGGCATCGTTGACGAACAACCGCAAAATCATCGGATTCGCCCCCGTTTGCGTGGCGTAGTGGAAGCGCAACTGCCGCCCGTTCTTGCTCGGCATCTGCGTCCGTGCCATGGCTGCTGCGAGCGTACGGTTCAGCACACCTGTGGGCAACACGCGCCGCTGGTGCTCCGAGACGCGATCAATCGCCTCGATACTGTTGCGCACATTATAGCCATCCTGCGCGCTCATAAAGACCACCGGCACGTGGCGCAAATACGGCAGCATCTCCCGCATATGAGCGATGGCCGCCGTCTCGGTATACCCTTTTGCGCGTGCCAAATCCCATTTATTCACCAGAATGATACAGGCTTTCGCTTCCCGTTGAATCATGGAAGCGATAAACTTATCCTGTGTCGTCGGTCCGATTTCCGCATCCATCACCAGCACGGCCACATCACATTCGCGCACGGCTTCCTCGCTCCTGAAAAGCGAAAAACGCTCCACCGAAGTATCAATCTTGTGGACGTGGCGCATCCCTGCGGTATCCACCAGCGTATAATGCCGTGCCGTCGGCCCGGAGCCAATGGTAAACGGCACATCCACACAGTCACGCGTAGTTCCGGCGACATTGCTCACAATCACGCGATCGCTGCGCAAAATACGATTGATGTAACTGCTCTTGCCGGCATTCGGACGCCCGACAATCGCCACGCGCAACGGCTTGGCCGCTTCGGCAAGTTCCTCTTCCGTCTTCGGCGGAAGCACCTTTACCACCTCTGCCATCAATTCATCCACACCGCGATTATGCTGTGCCGAAACTACAAACCGGGGGAATACCAACCGGTCAAAATCTCCCACGCCGCTTTCATGTTTCGGCAAATCGCACTTATTCACCGCCACAAAACACGGTCTGCCGCTCTTGTGTACCAGACGCGCCACTTCCTCGTCTGCCGGCTGCAAGCCCGTCTGCACATCGACCACCAGAATCACGGCCGCAGCATCGGCAAGTGCCACATCCACCTGATCACGCACCGCCATTTCAATGACATTATCCTCGCGCGTTCCGTCAAAGAGACGGATACCGCCGGTATCCACCAAATGAAAACTTTCGTCATGCCATGCCACTTCGCGCACGATGCGATCGCGTGTGACACCACTCTGGTCGTGTACAATCGCGATGCGGCGATTGGCAATCCGATTAAAAAGTGCCGATTTTCCAACGTTGGGTCTTCCAACAATAACCACGGTTCTACGGGGAGCTAATTGATTCTTCATAACGCCCGCCATTATAACACAAATCAGAAGCGGGCGCGGACGCTCGCGCGAGTGCGCCCGCACGAAGCACATGGTGTCCTCGATCGTTTTCCCCCGAGGCAACCACGCTGAACCTCCCGAAAGGACCCCGGTTTTCACCCATGGCTTCATCGGTTGCGCGCCACGCACCGGCAGTGACAGACGTACCCCTTTTGCAATGCCACCGGAAGGGCTTTTGAACATCGGCGAAATTGACGCGAAACTTCGCCGATGTTGCGCGGCAATTTCGCCGACGTTCAAGCGCGATGTCGCCGATGTTCAGAACGCCGCGATCACGCCATGCTTTTACCTTCTTTTCTGTTCCCTTGAAAAGCCTCCGCGCCACACACCGGATGTCTCGGAGTAAGCCCCTTGCCAAATTTCCGAAAGAATAAAACAACCTATTGCAAACAAAAGAATTATTTCCCATCCACCCGCGCAGTTATCCCCCCGTCTTAAGCCTCCGCAAACGCCCTTGCTTTACCTATTTTCTCCCGGCATCTGACCGCACACCCGCCCGGCAAAATCGCAGTGCTTCGGGCGGTTCTTTCCGGCATTTTTCACCTTCTGCCATCCACACATTGCACACGTCGTTTCCGAAGCGGAAGCAGCTTTCTTTTTCACCTCCCACAGGCCCATCCATCCGCGCCGACGAACCGTCTCTTTTCCTGCTTGGATTTTTTTAGCGCACGTGCGCCTATACGCGTGGACGTGCGCGCCTTTTTGTGATATACTTTACGCAAATGCAGAGACCGTTTTCACCTAAACTTTGGACTTGCCGGGGGCGAACCGTTACGTTCGCTTCGCCGCTGATTATGGGCATTCTCAATGTCACGCCGGATTCTTTCCATGCCGGAAGCCGCATCGGGAATCTCCACGATGCGCTCGTGCGCGGCCGCCAATTTCTCCAAGACGGCGCAGCCATTCTGGATATCGGCGGTGAGTCCACCCGTCCGGGGGCGGTAACGTGTCCTGCGGCAGAAGAATGCGACCGCGTGTTGCCGGTCGTGACTGCCCTGCGTCAAGCATTGCCCGAAGTGCTGCTCTCTGTTGACACACGTCACACCCGGACGGCGCAAGCAGCACTCAATGCCGGAGCAGACATCATCAACAATGTCTCCGGATGCGCTCCCGAAGACGGAATGCTGGAGCAAGTTGCGGCCTCCGGAGCCGGATATATCCTCACCCATGCCAGCGGGAATGCCGATGAAACGCCGCTTTTAGACAATCCGGAAACCTGCACGGACGCGGTTATCGAAGCCTTGTTGCAAGCAGCAGAAGCGGCCGAACGTATCGGCGTAAAACATTCACAAATCCTGCTTGATCCGGGCATCGGCTTTGGCAAAACGGCTGAAGTTTCCATCCGGCTGCTGCAAGAAACCGCACGGTTTGCCGCATTGCCCTACCCGCTATTGATTGGCGTCTCCCGGAAACGTTTCCTGAGCGCAAGCCCCGGGCAGGACACACCGGAGCACCGCGCCGCCGCCAGCCTCGGAGCGGCACTTGCGGCAATTCACGCCGGAGCGGATGCCGTCCGCGTCCACGATGTCCGGGAAACCTTTGAAGCTTTACGTCTTTTTTCTCTTTTAACCCCATGTGAGGAAACACCCCATGTTTGAAGGATGGTGGCCGAGTTTGACGGATGCCTTTCAGATTCTGCTGTTGGCAATCACGTTTTACTACATTCTCCGTTATCTGAAAGGCAC
The DNA here is from genome assembly GCA_017531445.1 of Kiritimatiellia bacterium. Classification (GTDB taxonomy): domain Bacteria; phylum Verrucomicrobiota; class Kiritimatiellia; order RFP12; family DVOR01; genus Spyradenecus. The sequence continues at coordinate 636,463 of JAFXKZ010000002.1, forward strand.
CCGTGCAGCGCAGATGCTCTTGGGCGTGGCGGCACTGCTGACAATCATTTTCACGATTACCACCTTTTTGGAACTCGACGTGCTGAATGTGATTTTACGGTGGTTCGCCATCGTGCTTCTGCTGGCGTTGCTCGTTGTCTTCCATCCGGAACTGCGCCGCGCGCTCTCCATGCTTGGGCGCAACAGTTACGTGCAATTGTTGCAAGGACGCATCCCGCCCACTCCCGCCGAGCGCATCGTCAGCGCAGCACGCAAACTGGCCCAGCGCCGTCTCGGCGCATTGATTGCCATTGAGCGTTCCGTTTCACTGGATCGCTGGATCAATGAAAACAGCGTCCCGCTGGATGCTCTGCTCAGTGATGAATTGATGATTTCCATTTTTACGCCGCCGCTTCCCCTGCACGATGGCGGCGTGATTCTGCGCGGCGATCGCATTGTGGCGGCACATTGCTTCTTCCCGCTTGACAATGAACTTTCCGTGGAAAACGTTGGCACCCGGCACCGTGCCGCGCTCACACTTTCCAGTGAGTGCGATGCAATCATCCTGATTGTTTCGGAAGAACGCGGCCAAATCTCCGTGGCAAGAGATGACTATTTGATCCGCGATCTCTCCAATCGCCAACTTGAACGCATCCTTCGTGCAGCGTTTGTTCCGGAGAGTGAGCAAAAGAACTTCTTCAAAGCCGTCTTCGGCCCCAAGCATACCGTGCCATGGCTGCTCCGCCCTTTCATTTCCAAAAACCCGAACCCGAACAAGGATGCAGCAGATGCGTAATCCGATTACCTACCTGACAACGAATTGGATTTGGAAAATCGCCGCGCTTGCGTTGGCTTTTATCGTTTTCTTCTCCATCCGGCGCACCATCAGTTACCGTCAAACACTCTCTCTGCCTGTGGAAGCTGAGACGGTCGAAGGCGCGCAAGCACTTATCGGGTTTGAACCGAGCACGGTCAATGTTACCTTCCGGGGGTCGGAAGCTGCCATCCGGGAACTGGCACTCTCCGGGACAGAACCTCCCCGCATCCGCCTCCACCTCCGGCCGCCGCTCAATGGCGGTTCCATCGCACGCGTCAGGATTTCCAGAAGTAATGTGCGTTGCGACTCGGGCTTGCGCGTGGCCTCAATCGAACCGCAATTCGTTGTCGCCTCTTTCGACACCAGTGCCACCCGGCAGATTGATATCGCCGACCCCATCATCAGCGGTGCTCCTGCCAACACGTCCGTTGTAGTGAAAATTGAACCCAAAACCGTGGAAATTACAGGCTCACGGCTTCTTTTGGATGAACTCGAAGCCGCGCAAACACCGTTGAACACCGCACTTCTGGATGTCTCCGGACGCACTGAAGCCTTTGAAACCATGCTGAAAGTCTTTCCTCCGGATAATCGTGGCGGCTGGACCCTGAAGCCGGACACGGTTCATGCCGAAGTCAGTTTTGTAAAAGAAGATACCGAACGTGTCTTTGAAAAAGTGCCGATACGCATCCTGCAATCCACCCCGGGAACGCATTACGTTGCCGATCCTCCCACCGTAAAAGTGGTCCTGCAAGGCGCACGTGGAGAACTGCTTTCCATCAATCCTGCGGGGGTGTCGGCCATTGCGAGTACCAGCGATTATGTTACCGCCACAGACGCTGCGCGTATCGAATGCGAACCGCAAATTTTTCTGCCCTGCACCAATCGTGTCAATCGCGTTGAAGTCTTTCCGCCACGCATTTGGTTGACCCCGCTCTCCAAGGATTCCCAACAATGAAACTCGCCCCCTCCCAAAAACGTTGGCTCACGTGTGCCACCCTGTGCATTCTTTTGGCTGCAACCATTGCGCTCTTAATTGACTTGTTGCTGTTTCAATGGCGTCCTGTGCTTGATTCAAACTGGACAGAAGCATCGCTTCCGCTCTCGGCGCGAAGCCGTGCCACCTTGACCGACACCGCCGGCACCATTGCGATTGTCAGTCTGCTGCCGGCAGAATCTCCCGCCACGCTTCCGGCAGGTCACCTCCTCAGAAGGTTTGACCATGCCTCGCGGGAGCTCTCCGGTGCGATTCTGGAAATCACCTATGCCGATCCGCGCACCGAACCGCAATTCACTGCCCAGATGATGGCTGCCGGGGCAGAAGGTCCGGGCATTCTGCTGCGGCAAATGGGGCGAAATGTATTTATTCCCGAACAAGCTTTGCTCTCTGAAAACGGCACTTACGACCCGGCAAACGCAGAAGAAGCACTTGCAGCAGCCTTTGCCCGTCTGTCACGTGCCGATGGCGTTCAAATCGGATGGCTCACCGGACACGGCGAAGCCAGCCTTTCCAATCCGGATCCGGCGGAGGGATATTCCGGATTGCGGCGGGCATTGGAAAACGAAGGGTGCATCCTGCGCGACCTCCGATTGGATGCCAATGCCGCAGGGCAGTCAATTCCTCCGGAAATCAAAGTCATTGCGATTGTCAATCCGCGTTATCCCATCACACCGACAGAACGCATCCAACTCGCCGAGTGGTTGGATCGTGGCGGACGCCTGATTTGCTTCCTGCCCTCCGGAGAAACTTCCGGGCTCGCTCCGCTTTTGGAGCTGTGGGGGCTTCGCATCGGCACCACCCCGCGCATCGGCACCGTCACGACACCCGCAGGCCTGTCGCGCACGGATTTGCTTGATGAAGCCCATCCCATCACCGAAGCTCTCGCCGGGAACGTCTCGGTCAACTGCTGTGCGCCAAAGGCTCTTTACCCCTTTGATGTGCGTGGAATCAATGCCACTGCGCTGTTGCGGCTCACGGTCCACCCCCTCGCAGAGGACGCAACTACGTCAGGAAGTGAACAGATTATCGTGGGGCTCGCAGCCGAACGTGGCAGCAATGTCGGTGAAGATTTGGGCTTCAAGCCGGGCAGAATCGTCATCTTCGGCGATGCCAGCTTCGCCTCCAATCGGAATGTCTTGAACCGCGCATCCGCCAATCGCGACTTGACAATCAACGCTTTCCGATGGTTGACCGGGCTTTCCGGAAGCGGTGCACGGGGTGCGTTTTATGGACTCTCCATCGGCTGGGATCGCCAAATGTGGAAATACTGTCTTGTCATCCTCGGCGTCGGCATCCCGTTACTTTTTGGTCTTCTAATCAAGCTTTTAACCTGGAGAATGGCATGAGATTCGCACGAAACTTCGCCATATTGTTGTTACTCATCGCAAGTCTTGTCACTGCACTTGTGCTGACCCACCTCTTCCGTCCGCAAAAACCGCTCCTTCCCGGAGACAAACTCTTTCCCTTCGTGCCGGAAACAATTTCGGAAATCATGTGGGATGTGCGCGATGAAGAAGGCACGCTTCAGACGCTTCATCTCTACCGCCATGGCGAAATCTGGCGCATGGATGCCCCCTATGCAGGCTTGCTTTGCGATACAAAACAGGTGGCGACATTCATTGATCAGATTCTCTCCCTCACGATTGTCTCCGCACAACAATCCGAGGCGCATCCGCTTTTTGAGGTCGATCGCACCCTGACCGTTGCCACGCCGGAAAAGCGGATCTCCTGTGCCTTCGGCTTCTCGTCTGCCATGGGAATAGCACAAGTACTTGCCGTATGCAACGGTAACAATGTTGCGGTCAATGCCCGGGATCTTGCGGCACTTCCGCAATCGGTTCGCCAATTATGGAGTCAGGCCCTCCTTCCGATTGCAGCAGAACAATTGACCGCCATCGAATGGCGTTCCCCCGGGAATCCCTTTATCCGGGCACTGAAACGGCCGGACAATACGTGGACGGTAACCCAACCCTTTACATTCAACCCGGAAACCAATGCCGTCTATCGTGCATTGGACTTACTTACCGATCAGCAGATCATCACGGCCTATATCCGTCCGGCTCCGGGCGAAACCGCCGTGGTCGCCCTCTCGGAAGCAATGCTTGCTGCCTACGGACTTGATGAAGAATATGCCATCCGTGCGACATTCCGGGTCAAGGGTCTCAGCGAACCGCTTCAGCTGCGTTTCGGGAAAAGCGACCCCACACGTCCGGAGCATCTCTATTGCCTTTTGGATGGACGGCAAAGCATCGTCTCCGTTCCAGTGGCACTTAAACGGATTTTTACTTCGGAAGGTCCCTTTGCCATCCGCCACCAAAATCTTTCCATTCTTGGCAACAATCTGTCCCCTGATACGATTATTATCCGTGAGAAAGCCAAAGATGCCACAATCACGCTAACGCAAAACTATGGTTACTGGCGGCTCAAAACACCGGTTGATCTCCCTGCTGATATCCAGACTGTCACCTCGCTTCTGGAAACGCTTTCGACCCTTTCCGGTGACATCACAGAGGCGGCAATTCCAAATGATGATGCGCTTATTTGCGAAATTGTTCTCATGAGTTCAACGCGTAATACGACTGTTTCTCTCAAGATTTACCCGGGAGAAACCGCTGATGGTTATCTGGCGTTCCGGAGTGACCTTGAGCGGTTTTACAAAATGCAGAAGGCGGATTTCCCTGAAATACTCCTTGCACATCAAAAGCTCAACCGAGCATTGCTGGATCGTACACTCGTTGCTTTCCCCGCAGAAAACATCCGCAGGATTGCCATCGCACACGAAAACACGCCGATAGAGACGGTAGCACGTCTTCCGGACACTTCTATATGGATTACCGAGCATCCGCAGGGACATTATGTTGAACAAGTCACCATTGACACGTGGCTGAAGCTCTTTTCCGACTTCAAAGCCGTATCCGTATTGTGCGACACCTCCACAGACAAATCACGCATTTCCGCTTTCGGTTTGGACAAACCGCATACAACACTCACATTGGATCTCATGGGAAATACCGAACAACTGCGGCGTATCCTGCTCTTTTCGGCGCGCCCGACGCTTGACGAAAAGATTCCCGTGATGATTCAAGGTTCGCCATTGATTTATGCAATCGAGCCGGAAACATTTGCACTGTTCCGGAAATCTTTGACGGCCAAAGAGCCCGTACCATGAGTCTGGAGCTCGCACTTGAAGTCCTTTATGAGGCGGCATTTCATACCGACAGCCGTTTCAGGATTTTGGATTGTAATGCAAGAGCCGTTGAGATCTTGCGTGCAGAGTCAAAAGAATCATTGCTTGGCCGTATCGCCACTGATATCCCTTCCGACCACGCACTCGCCGCAGATTTCCCCACCTGCCTGTGCGAACGGCTCACCGCTGTGCCGTTTGTTGTCATTGAATGTCGCGTAACACGTGACGACAAAAGCCGCTTCTGGGCAGAAACTGTGACGCATCGACTTGCCGACGGCACCCATCTTATCACACTGCGTGACATCTCTGCCCGTGTAGAAAGCCTGCAACGCATCGAAGAAGCCAATGAACGCCTGCGCGCACTGCTTCGGGATCGAATGGAATTTGTCTCAAATGTTTCTCACGAATTACGGACGCCGCTAACCTCAATGTCGTATGCATTAACCAATATGCAACGCGGCATCTGCGGAACACTTCCCGAAAAAGCGACCGATTACCTGAAGCGGCTCCAGGTCGATGTCAAGCGTCTGCTGACCACGGTCAATGACCTTTTGGACGTAAGACAAATGGAGCACGGCACACTCACGCTCCACGCCACGCTTACACCTCTGCACTGTCTGCTTGAGTCTTCAGCCTCGGCACTGCGAATTCAAGCAGAAGAAAAGCAGCAGACACTCACGGTGCTTCCCATCGAACGTGAGTGCTATGCGCTCATCGATCGTCCTAAATTTGAGCGCGTCTTCTTCAACATCTTTTCCAATGCTGTGAAATATACACCGGAAGGCGGCACGATTGTCGCCCGTCTTTACCGGAAAGATTCCACAGTGTTCTTCGAGATTGACGATAATGGCATCGGCATCCCTAAAGAGGCACTTGCACACGTATCCGAGCGGTATTTCCGGGTGGGCGACCATGTTTCCGGCACAGGACTGGGGCTTTCAATCGTCAGGGAAATCACTGAATTGCATCAAGGTGCACTTGCTATTGCCTCTCCGGTGCCCGGAACCTCGTGCGGCACACGTATTACAATCACACTGCCGGAAAGTGCTCCACCCGAAGTGCATCTCATTACAGATACACCCGCATTTACTGCGACTTGGCGCGAAGCGCTTTGGTCTTCCGGTCAAAGCATACACACGCTTTCGCCCAATGACGTTCCGCCGCACAGCACCGCATTCACAGCCACTTCGCAATTTATCATCGATGGTTCCCTGCCGGAATCCGTCATCACGTCAATCGTCTGCCAATTGCGTCGCACCCAGACCACGCTGCAAAGTCCCATCCTCATCTTGAGCGATGCGATGAACCCTCTCATGCGACGCGATTTTGCCCGATGGCGCACGCTCGTCCGCCCACAGACGATTTCCGGTGAAGATCTGCGCACACTTCTTTGCTTCTGATTTGCGTTTCTCATGATTGCCACGCCCCACCTTGCCGCATTTCAAGTTCAAAAGCTGCTGTTCTCAACAGCAGCTACCGCTCTTTGGCGGGGATTTCAGCCCAAACTTGATCGCCCGGTTCTGCTCTTAACCTTCTGTACTGTTGCCGAACAAGACGCGGATTTCCGCCGAAAAACATTTGAAGTCATCCGCACCTTAACGCATGTAAAATCGGCACTCGTTCCGGAGATACTCGATGTTGTGCGCGAGGGAACGCACATCTACATCATTCTTGAAGATGCAAACATCGTTGCTCTGCGCACCGTACTCAAAGGTAAACCCCTGACACCTGCCCAATTTACAACCCTGCTTAAGCAACTTGCCCAAGGGCTTTCCACGCTTCAATCAGCCGGAATCTCTTGTGAAACACTTACGCCTGATCACCTTTTCATCAGTGAGACCTCCACGCTTGTTCTCCCCGATATCACTGCATTTCGGGCACAAACTCCGGCGGCTCCAAATGAGTCTTCTCCCCTCTTTGCCCGTGATCTGCTCTGGTGCGCCCCCGAGCAATGCTGCCACCCGCCCCTCCTACCTGATACACGTTCGGCAATGTATGCCGTCGGGCTGACCTTTTATGCGCTCGCCACCGCGCAAATCCCTTTTGGCGCACTCCCGCAGCGCGCGCTTCTTTCTGCAAAACAGCAGCGGCAAGTGCCTTCGCCATGCGACATTATTCCACAATTTCCGGAAGTGCTCGCCGCCATCCTCTCACGCATGACACAGCGCACCGCCGAGCAGCGTTACCCGCAGTGGGGCGATCTTCTGCACGATCTTTATCTGGCAGAACAGGGAATCCAACCTGCGATTCGCTCACCGGAGACAGCCACCATCGCCCCTCCATTCCCGCACCCCACCGCCTCCGGCAGACGGGTGCTCTGCCATCATGCAAGTGAAATGCGTCTTTATCGCGAACGGTGCCAACGCGAAACTGCCTTCCCGAAAAGTCTTCGTTTCATCTTATCCCTTCTCCTCTTTTTAATTGTAACAGCACTTCTGCTTATCGTATGGACCACCTTTCTATGACCGACACCGAACGCATCCGCGCCCTCAGGGAAACGATTCTCCGCCACGACCGCCTTTATTACGTTGAAGCGCGTCCAGAGATTTCCGACTATGATTACGACCGGCTCTGGAGCGAACTTGAACGCCTTGAAGCCGCGCATCCGGAGCTGATTACCCCCGATTCGCCTACGCAACGTGTCAGCGGCGCGCCGATTTCCGGCTTTGAAAAGGTGCGCCACGATCCGCCAATGCGCAGTCTTGATAAAACTTACGAGCGCGGAGAACTTGCACAGTTTGACGCCTTCCTCCATGAGAAAATGCCGGACGCTGTCTGGGACTATACCGTTGAGCCAAAAGTAGACGGTCTCTCGCTTTCGCTCCTCTACCGCGATGGATTGCTCCTCCGTGCGGCCACACGCGGCAATGGCGAAGTGGGAGATGATATCACTGCCAACGTAAAGACCATCCGCTCCATCCCGCTTCGTATCCCAACCGATGCCGCGCTCGTTGAGGTGCGCGGCGAAATCTACATGACCCGGGAAGGTTTTGCTGCGCTCAACCGCCGCGAAGAGGAGGCCGGTCGCGAACCTTTTGCCAATCCGCGCAACGCAGCCGCCGGCTCAGTCAAACTCTTAGACCCGCGCGAAGTGGCACAACGCCCCTTGGATGCCGTCCTTTATGGCGTAGGCGCACTCTCCGGGGTCACCTTTGCCACGCACTCGGCCATGTTGCGCACACTCGCCGAATGGGGCTTCAAAACGCCCCCGTGGCAACGGCTCTGCATGGATATTGAACAGGTCTTTCATGCCATTGACGAGCTCGGGGCGCGCCGTCACACCTTTCCTTTTGAGATTGATGGCGCGGTCATCAAGGTCAATCAACGCACACTTTACCCCCGGCTCGGCAGCACCGCACACGCGCCACGCTTCGCAAGAGCCTATAAATACGCGCCCGAAGTCGCCGAAACGCGCCTGAATGACATTACGGTTCAAGTAGGAAGGACGGGCGTTCTTACTCCTGTTGCCGAGCTGGAGCCGGTGCACTTGGCAGGCTCTGTCATCTCGCGGGCAACGCTGCACAATGCCGACATGGTGCAGACCAAAGATATCCGTATCGGCGATTGGGTGCAACTCTCCAAACATGGCGATGTCATCCCTGCCGTTGATGCCGTTGTGCCCGGCAAGCGTCCGCCGGAAGCCGTGCCGTACCGCTTTCCCGATCACTGCCCCGTCTGCGGAAGCGAAGTCTCGAAATTAGAGGGCGAAGTCGCCATCCGCTGTATCAATCCCGACTGTCCGGCGCAGCGCGTGGGACGCCTTGAGCTCTTTGTTTCGCGCAATGCGCTTGATATCGCTGCCATCGGTTCACGTATGGCAGAGGCACTTGTACAAGCCGGACTCGTTACGCGTCCGCTTGACCTTTTTGCCATCAACACCGAAACACTCTCCACATTCAAACTCATTTCCGAAGACGGTTCCGAGCGTCGTTTCGGCAAAAAGGCCAACGATGTGGCGCAAGCACTTGCCAATGCCGCCACGCTTCCCCTGCACCGCTGGCTGACGGCGTTCGGGATTCCGGGCATCGGCGAAACGGCTGCGCGCACCTTATCCGCGCTCTTCCCCTCGCTCTCGGCGATGCAGGATACTGCACTTCTGGAAGAGATTCTCGCGTTTTATGCGGCAATCGAGCGTAAACTCTCACCGGAAGACGACCGGGACTTGTTCATGGGCGAGATTGTGGCACGTGCCGAAGCACTCAAGCCCCATGGACTGATCCTGCGCGATGACCCGGAGCGTTCCATCCGTGACCGTTACCTGCTTACGGTAAAACCGGAAATGGCTCGCGCCCTGTTTCACTTCCTCAAAGCCCCTTACGCGACCGATCTTTTCGCACGGCTTGCGGCATTGGGCATTGACCCCAAGCCGGAAATCAAACAGGCTTCCGGCAACGCATTGGCAGGGCTCTCCTTTGTCATCACCGGCACACTTTCCCACGCACGCGAGCATTTTGAAGCCCTCATTCGCGACCATGGCGGCACCGTGCAAGGTGCGGTGTCCAAAAAAACCTCCTATCTGCTCATCGGGGAGAACCCCGGCGGCAGTAAATACAACAAAGCACAGGCCCTCAATACGCCGATGCTCCCGGAAGCTGCCTTTATGGCTCTTCTTTCCCCCACCCCTCAAGCTCCGGAAATGCCGCCGCCAGAAGCCTCAAAGGAAGCCGCCGGAAAACCGCTCCAAGCCCCCTCTCACCCTGATGCTTATGTTCAAGACGACTTTTTCGGGAGTTTGAAATGAAATCCTTCCTGATTCTCTTTGGTTGTGTAGAAGCTTCGCTGCTCATCACCTTTATCCTCTTTCTTTTCTCGGAGAAAAATACTTGGCTCTATCCGCTGCTGTTGATCCTGCTCGCACTTTCATTCGCTCTTGGAAGCCTCTTGCTCTTCCTTAAAAAGAAACCGTAACGCTGTCTGCGCTATCTTGTGTTCAGAGGATAAAAAAAATGTATTTCTGCCGCACACACGCATAAAACGTGCTACATTGAATATACCTTTCCAGCACCACATAGAGGAATCATTCCATGAAAAAACTGACGCTTCTTCTGACCCTCCTTTTGCCGTTCTTCTGGCTCTCTGCGCAGGAAACGCCGCAAGCAGCATCGCAAAATCCTGCCATCATCCCCACCCACCGCCAGCATCTTCAGTGGTGGAAAGTGCGTCTGGAGCAGAAAGAAGCCCTGGCCAACCGTCAATATGACACTGTGCTGCTGGGCGACTCCATCACGCACAACTGGGACGTCTTCGCCCCCGACCTTCAAAATCACTATTTCGGCGATGCGCTCAATCTCGGTTTCAGCGGCGACCGGACGCAAGATGTGCTGTGGCGTATCGCCCGCATCGATTGGAACGTTGTCGCCCCCAAACGCATCCAGTTGATGATCGGCACCAATAATACCGGCCACGATCTCAACGCGAAACCGGAAGATACCTTTGAAGGGATCCGCGCCATCGTCAATTATCTTGCCGAGCATTGCCCGCAAGCACGGATTACCGTCTTGCACATCTTCCCCAGAGGAGCCAATAAAGACGACCCCAAACGCATCATCAATCAAAAAATCAATCAGCTTATCCCCACCTTGGAGAATGGCTCCACCATCGTTTGCCGCGACCTCTCGTCTCTTTACCTGCAAGCAGACGGTCATACTTTGCGGCGGGAACTGATGCCCGACCTGCTCCACCCCAACAAGGAAGGTTGCCGTCTCTGGGGAGAAGCCATCGCCCCGGAATTTATGGGCACTCCCGCAGCAACCGCCGCACCGCAAGCCCAGCCTTGAGCCGGCAGTCCGGACAGATCGGGGAAAAGGCGTCTCCAAAAACCGCACTTTACGCGTTTTCCCGAAAGCATTACCGCCTCTGAAGCCCCCCTTGTTGATCCCCTTTCGCCTGCATTGCCGCAGGCGAAACTTTTTACTTTTTTGTTATTGCCCAATCCCGCGCAGTGGTGATGCCTGTCTGTTCACTACCTCTGCCCTAGGCACGGAGCAACGTTTTTCTTCCCCGGAGACGCCGCCTGAAGTTCGCCCATGTTCACGCGCAACTTCGGCGATGTTCCCTGCCCGTTTCGCCCATGTTCAAACGCCGTTTCGCCCATGTTCAAACGCCACGCCATGGGACTTCATTCCCGCCGCCCTGCACCCGTTACCCTCCCCCCTGTGACACCCCCTTGCATCCGGCACGAAAAAAACACCTATTCCGGCGATTTAACTTGACTTTTCAAACGCATTTCCAGTATTCTTTTCTCATTCATTTGCGGCAGTCTCCGCGCAAGCGCGCAAAAGTATCTGCCGACAGAAACGACAAGGAGTAAACAAAATGTCCATTAAAGTTGGCATCAATGGTTTCGGCCGCATCGGCCGTATGGTTTTCCGCGCTGCGGTTGAAAACTTCAACGACGTCGAGATTGTCGGCATCAACGACCTCCTCGATCCTGATTACCTCGCCTATATGCTCAAGTACGACTCGGTGCATGGCCGCTTTGAGCACGATATCGCAATCGATGGCAACACCCTCATCGTCGATGGCAAGAAGATTCGCTTGACCTCCGAAAAGGATCCTGCTCAGCTCAAGTGGGATGAAGTCGGCGCAGAAATCGTTGTTGAATCCACCGGTCTCTTCCTCACCGACGAAACCGCCCGCAAGCACATTGAAGCCGGCGCAAAGAAAGTGGTGATGTCCGCTCCCTCCAAGGATGCCACCCCGATGTTCGTCTATGGCGTGAACCACACCACCTATGCCGGCCAGGACATCATCTCCAATGCGTCCTGCACCACCAACTGCCTGGCTCCCATCGCCAAGGTTATCAACGACAAGTTCGGCTTGAAGCGCGGTCTCATGACCACCATTCACGCTGCTACCGCTACGCAGAAGACCGTTGACGGTCCCTCCAAGAAGGACTGGCGCGGCGGCCGCGGTATCCTTGAGAACATGATCCCCTCCTCCACCGGTGCTGCTAAGGCTGTGGGCGTGGTGCTTCCTGAGCTCAAGGGTAAACTCACCGGTATGTCCGTGCGCGTTCCCACCTCGGACGTCTCCTTCGTTGACCTCACCTGCGAGCTCAACAAGGAAGCTACCTACGCTGAAATCTGCGCTGCCATGAAGGAAGCTGCAGAGGGTGAACTCAAGGGCGTGCTCGGCTACACCGCTGATGCAGTGGTCTCCACCGACTTCCGTGGCGAAGTTTGCACCTCCACCTTCGATGAAAAGGCCGGCATTCAGCTCGATCCGACCTTCGTCAAGGTTTGCGCATGGTACGACAATGAATGGGGTTACTCCAACAAGGTCGTCGAAATGTGCCGCGTGATCGCCAAGTAAGTTCAGCACACTTACGACAAAGGGTTCCGGCACAAACGCCGGGGCCCTTTTAATTTTCCGAGAACTGCTCCGAAGTGCCTCTCTCCTTTCATTGTGCCGCCATCCCTCCCTCTTCCCATGCTCACCTTCCGTTCCCTTCAGCCAAACCTTGCAGTACAAGCCGAACACATCGTCCGGACACTTCAGAACGCCGGCTTTACCGCCTACTTCGCAGGGGGGTGCGTCCGGGATGCACTCCGGGATGCCGTCATCAAAGACATTGATATTGCCACTTCCGCCACCCCGGAAGAGGTGGGCGCACTTTTCCCTGCACAGAGCGTTGGCGTGGGGAAAAGCTTTGGGGTGATGTTAGTCGTGCTCAACGGCATCTCCTATGACGTGGCGACCTTTCGCACCGATGGCGGCTATCAGGATGGGCGTCATCCGGAATCTGTCACCTACGATACCGCAGAGCATGACGCACAGCGGCGCGACTTCACAGTCAACGCACTCTTTTACGATCCCGTTACGGAAGAAGTTATCGACTACGTTGGCGGCGTAAGCGATCTGAAAGCCGGGATACTCCGCGCCATCGGCACCCCGTTAAAGCGTTTTCAAGAAGATCGCTTGCGCCTCCTGCGCGCCATTCGCTTTGCGGCCGTCTGCGGATGGACGATCGAAGATCACACCTGGGCAGCTCTTTGCGCTGAAGCACCGCAGCTTATGTGTGTCAGCATGGAACGGATCCGCATCGAGTTCATTCGCACGCTCTGCGAATCAGCCAAGCCCTCTGAAGCACTGCACCTGTTGCGCGTCAGCGGTCTACTGCAACAGTTCTTTCCCGAAATGCTCCGACTCCACGGCTGTTTGCAAGATCCGCATTGGCATCCGGAAGGCGACGTGTGGCAACACACGGTCAAAATGCTCGATTTGCTCCCACCTCCACGCGCCCCGGAACTTGTTTGGGCGGTGCTCCTGCACGATATCGGAAAGCCCGATGCGCTCATTGTGAGCACCAAACCTGACGGGGCACCATGGTATCGCACACCGGGTCATGCCGCCGTTGGTGCACGGATGGCCGAACCCATTCTCCGACGCTTCAAAGTCCCCAATGAGGCCATCACTCGCATTACCACCGCCGTGCGCTACCATATGCAGTTCGTTGAAATCCAAAAGATGCGAACCGCTTCATTGCGCCAAATGTTGGGGCGTCCCACAATTGCACTGGAACTGGAACTGCACCGCTTGGACTGCCTCTCCTCTCATGCAAAGCTCGATCTCTATCACTTCGCAATGGAGCGTTTGGCCGCCTTTAAGGAAGCACCCGTCCTGCCGCCACCTGCGCTCACCGGCCACGATCTCCTTGCACTGGGTTACACCCCCTCGCCGCGTTTCGGTGCGTATCTCAAAAAGGCTTACACTGCCCAACTTGAAGGAGCCACCCGTGAAGCTCTCCTCTTCCACGCACTTTGCCACGCACCCGGTCACTCCAATCGCACCAAACGCATTGCCTTTGTCCTTGACGCTTCCGGCAATATTCCCCTCTTCCCGGCGTGGGAACAGCGAACCGCGCGCGCTGATTGGCAAGTCTCTTTAATTGTTCCCGTCGGCATCCCGTGGAAGCAACCCCTCCCTGAAGCCGCGCAACTCTACCGCCTTGTCACCGACTGCGCCGGCAACACAGACTATCCCCCCAAAAACACCTTCGACCTCCTCATCTGCTCTGGCCCGGATCTTCCCCCAGACCTCCTCGCCACAGCCCACAACCACCTCCACCTCTGAGTGACACAGCGTATCCGACAAGCGCCGCACGAGCGCACTGCACCCTCCCGACACGCTGACAGAATCTACTTAAGAATCTGACGCGTCTTCACCCCGATTGTATTGAAGACTAATAGTAGTATTTCTCTAACCGTCTCTTAAACAAAACTGCACGGAGCATGCTCCGTGCAAAAGAAAATCAAAACGAAATCTTCGGATTACTGCTTTTCTGGGACAACAAATTTATAGAATGCAGCCTTCTCATCTGCAGGCAACGAAACTTGAATCTTATCCGATTCTACCGTAGTAGCATTTGCCTCAAGCTCAACAGCTTCCCACTCACCATCCACGCTTGAAGCCTTCATCACCGAAATACCCACCGTCGCGCTCCCATCCTTAACTTCAATCACAGGTGCAGACAAAGCCATCTCCTGAAGTTGGTCCGAAGTAATCAGTTCGCCAGTTGCCACCTTTGTTTTAATAGTTGCCGTGGTTTTTGCTGCCGACTGCTCTGCAGTCAAAAGCTTTTCACCATCAATCTTGGCATTCACAGTGGATTCCACTTTTGCTTCAAGTGTCGCATCCATCGTATCATTAATCCATGATGTCAGTAACGCCTTTGGGAAGAAATTGGCAATTAGAACAATTTCCTCAACCTCTGGCATCGTGAAAGTTAACGTTGTCTCATTACCGCCAATTCCCTCTGCATCACTGCTCCATCCCAGAAAGACATAACCTTCCTTAGGCGTAGCCGTCACAGAGACAACATCGCCGTGTTTATGCGTAGAAGTCGTTGTTTCCGTCGATCCTCCGTCAAAAATCGTAAGAATTTTTACCTCGCCTCCTACATATCTCCAAGGAACGTCAACAGGTAAATTCGGTGTTGGATCCCCTGAATATTCGTGTTGGGCCTCTAGCGATTCACAAAGAGCTTTATGAGCACTCCATTCAATTGGATTGGAAATGTAATTTATTTCAGAAAAAGCCCGAATTGTCTGATAGCCAACACTGGGTGGCAATCCCATGAATGTCACCGCAACAACTTTTCTTCCACTAAATGCATAATCATCAATCGTTTTAACACTTTCAGGGATAGTAATTGATTTTAATGACGTACACTCTGAAAATGTATACTCATAAATCCGACTGATATTAGGAAGGTGAAGTTTTTTTAATGCGAGGCAATTTCTAAACGCATAAGATCCAATACTCGTGACGTTATTGGGGATAATAATTGAATACAACGCAGAACATCCATCAAAAGCATAAGAACCGATTTTAGTAACAGACGTTGGGATTTCAATGGTGGAAATGGCCACACATCCTTCAAACGCTCCGGAACCAATATATGTAACGGGACAGCCTCCTAATGTCTTTGGAATTATGATATTGCCAGCAGTATTCGTCGGGATTACACTTACACTGTAACCTCCACTTGAATTTGAAAGATGCGCTTCTCCATTTGAAATTTTGTATGTCCACGTAATTTCTGTCTCAGGGTCTGTCCATGTGTCTGCAAAAAGTGCTGTTGTTAAACAGACGAGTGATGCGATCAACAATCGTTTCATATCAACCTCCTTGTTGTTTTTAGAAGGAGGTAAAAGAAAAACCTCCTTCAGTGTTTCAAGGGAGGTTGTAGGAGACCTAACGTAGAGACACTGAAGGAGGAAACACGCACGCGCGTGCAACCTCAAACGTGACGTCTACGTTGAAACTTCCTACATTTCCCTTGACGTACCGTTTGCGTTACCGCAAAAAGATAGATACTATGGCTCACCCATAGTGTGCGCTTATTGTAGAGCACATTTGCAACACTTTTCAAGTAAAAACTGCAACATTGTGATTGTGAATAAAATGAAACCGCACACGACACGTCGGGATGCGGCGTGTGACGGAACAGAAGGACGTCCCACTCGCCCCCATCATTAAGGGGCTCGAAATGGATGTGGTGTGCAGCAGGAGAGGATTCTATTCCACAGTTTAATCGGCGCGACAGAAGCAGATGGGATCCAGAGGACCCTCATTCATTTGCGCCACACAAGGCTTACTTATGCACAACAAAAATAGATGAAGCCCAAAAGTCCCACCACAAGACAGTAAAAACCAAAACGCCAGAAGTGACGGCGGTTGAGCAAGCGCACCATCCACGCCACACTGGCATAGCCCACCACCGCCGAAACGATAAAGCCGAGGATGGCCAGTCCGGGAGTAAGCCCCTCAAAGGCACTTTCGCCCGTCTCACCCATTGCCTTTAACACGTGGAGCAGATTCCCTCCAAGAATCACCGGCACCACCATCAGAAAGGAAAATGCAGCAGCAGTCTCTGCCTTGATCCCCAGAAAGCGCGACATCGCAATGGTGCTGCCACTGCGCGAAACGCCCGGCAGCATGGCGACTGCTTGCGCGATTCCCATCAAAAATCCACGTAACGGCGTAACCTGTTTCCCTGCATCATGCCCCCACAACCGCGTGGTCAAGAGCAAACATCCTGTAAAAACAAGACAACCAGAGACAAATAACGGCGACTCGGCGGAGGCTTCCAATTGCGCTTCACAGGTCATCCCCAGCACAACAGCAGGAATCATTGAAAGGAGCACCGCCACCGCAAACATCCATGCTTGGCGCGCTCCACGAAACATCCCCGTTACAATCTCGACGATCAAACGATGGTAATAGACCAATACCGCCACCACCGTGCCGCCATGCAACAGGAGTTCCACGCCAAGGCCACTCATTGCCTCAAACCCCAAGAAGTGCTTTGCCAAGACCAAATGCCCCGAGGAGCTCACCGGCAAAAACTCCGTCAATCCTTGCACGATCGCAAGCAACGCCATCTGAAAATACGTGTCCATAGCAAACAGTATAGCACAGTTTCTTCGGCAGAGTTCCACCTTCTGCACGTTCTCCGCCATCCGCCTTTTGGTTCAGCCAACTGCGCCCATCCCGCAACATGAGCGAACCTACGACTTCCCATCGGCGGTCTGACAAATGATTATATCACCTGACTATCCAATGCTTTCTTGTCTTTCATTCCAAAACAACCTTTCTCACTGCACTTACACACGCATCGCGATCATACCCCTTTTCCTTTGCGTATATCGGCTAGCACCTTGCCCTTATACTTGAAGTATTGCGGTCCGGGAACAGGATGTTTACACTTCAACAGATATTTCGCCAATGCGGAAAGAGACGTGGTTTCATTGGCAAACCGGACATGGCAATCATCAAGACCAATTTCTTGATACAGTTGACTCGCCCATGTCCAGCATCAAGAACGCAAAACACGTCCTTCCAAGACCTTCCAGCAAGGTGCCTATTAGATACAGAGCCTTGTCATCAAGTGCAAGGAAGCGGTCGTAGCAAATGCCGCAGATGGTCTTTAGGACTTTATAGCAATGTTTCCCGAACGCCTCGAAATCGGATTCCGCAAATTCACCGTTGGAGTGCGACAGTCGTTTGAATCTATCACAATCTGTGACCAGTTCAACGGTCTCCTCAAGGGGAAGTGTGGCTCGCCGTGCCCAGCCGTCTAACAGGGTGACAACCCGAGGGTGGCTATCTCTCTTTACCGTATGTTCTGTTCTTGTCGATGTCATCGCTTTTGTTTCACACGTATGCACGTGTGCTTATTGTAGCAAAACTATCTATATACTTGGACGTTTGCCACTTCTTAGGTATTTCAAAACTATGAAAAGTGCACAATATCGAAGAATGGAAATATCCTAGCTCTCGAGCAAGTAAAACCATACACCCTTGGGAAATCCTCTTTGTCATCCTTTGCTACGCGACTTGTACCTTCGCCACCCTACTTCCCGCGGCGAAGCCACTCACCAATAGTATCAACGAAGAGAATGAAGCAAATAAACCCTACAACTCCGACCGCCACCATACAAGCAAACGTCACTGGCGACCACCACAAAATTAACCCCGCCACAAACATCAAAACGCCGCCAAAGCCCACATACCACCCTACCAAAATTTAACCACGAATTAACGAATTGATCCCAATACACTGCATATGGGAATTAGATACTTAAAAACACAGAATAAAACAAAACCAACACTGTATGTGAAGTTTCAGAACCTACAAAATCCGTCAAATAACCGAAAACCGCCTCGCTTGAGACGCAGAAAGGTTACACCTTCTTTTCCCAACGTGCCTTTAGGTCTGCCGTATGCTTTTTCTTATTTTCACGCGAATTTTCCATACGCTTCAAGCTCAAAATAGCGGTTAGACGTGCAACTTCTTCGGCTGTAAATACCTGTTCTTCAAAGGACAATACATATGCAGCCAAACCCCTTCTTCCCGTGACAAAACTCGGCACCAATTTCCCTGGCGTTGCGACCTCCAATTCCTCATTTGGGAAAAAGATTACATCATGCAACACCTCCAATGGCACATTCAGCACCTCTGCCAAAGCGCACCGATGACGATAGTTCTGCAAATACGGGTTCTGAAACGTATATCCGCGTCCATTTCGATAGACCTTCCACGTGCGATACTTCGTCTCTGCAGAAGCATACAACTTACCAGAGATTCCTTTAGCCTCAATCACAAAAATCCCAAAACGTGAAACAACCACATGGTCAATTTGCGTTGTACCACGCTTATCCTGGAGCATGACATCCGAAAATAGTTCATAACCCGATTTAGGCAACCACTGTTTTACTGCGAGTTTCCCAGCGAACTCAGCCAAAACACCCTTAGCATGTTTCGTTCGCACCCAAAGACACATTCCCAAAAGTATCAATATAATCGGCCCAAACACCAAATTAAGACAAGTAAAAAAACTCATACAGCAACTCCATATCTTCAACACTTCCATTCTACCAAAGCATGATTTGAAAGACAAGAGAAGCATTGCGGGCTATTCTATTTATGGTATGATCTTCAGAGAGAGACCATTGTGCAAAAGTTTGTTTCTGACAATCCTCAATTATTATCAGAATGGGATTCTGAAAAGAATCTCACGTTAGGTTTTTCACCTGAAAAACTCAAGCTCAAAAGCAACAAAGCTCCATGGTGGAAATGTGAAAAAGGCCACTCATGGCAGATGGAAGTCTATCATCGTACTGATGGCAGAAATTGTCCTTATTGCAATCATAAACGTGTCTTGAAAGGGTTTAACGATTTATCCACGCTCTTTCCTGAAATCGTTTCGGAATGGCATCCTACTAAAAATGAAGGGCTCAACATTAACGATTATGTGCAAGGAAGTGCCCAACGAGTCTGGTGGCAATGTGCACAATGTCAACATAGCTGGATAGCAAGCATTCGTTCTCGAACACAGCGCAAGTCGGGCTGTCCCGAATGCGCAAAGAAAATCCGTGGGCAAACGCGAAAACAAACCAATTTAGCAACACGAAAACCGATTGACAATCCCCTATTGCTAAAAGAATGGGATTATCAGAAAAATCCTAAGCCTCCCTCTGAATATTTACCTGGAAGCAATGAAAAAGTTTGGTGGAAGTGCTCAACCTGTGGTCATGAATGGAAAGCATTAATTTCTAATCGCGCACTTTCTGGTCGAGGTTGTCCCTGTTGTGCAAATAAAAAAGTTGTCGCAGGGAAAAATGACCTCGCGACTACACATTCAGAATTAGCACAAGAATGGCACCCCACTAAAAATTTACCTTTAATGCCTCAAAACGTTTTCGCAGGAAGTAAACGAAAAGTATGGTGGAAATGTCTTATTGGACACGAATATCAAGCATCGTTACTCCATAGAAGCCACGGCACAAATTGTCCCCTCTGTAATGCTGGCCGACAAACCTCTTTTGCGGAACAAGCCTTTTTTTACTATATCAAACAACTCTATCCCGATGCCCAAAATCGTGTACAAGACCTTTTGGGACAACGCATGGAGTTGGACATTTATATCCCTTCAATTCGCCGCGCCATTGAATACGACGGAAGTTTTTGGCATAACCACAACAAGCCGAATAAACGAGAGCGTGACGAGAAAAAGTATGCCCTTTGCCAAGCACAACACATTTACCTTATTCGCATTCGTGAAGACCGTAATGAAAAAACGCAAAAACTCGCTGATGAAGTTTGGCATATGGAGAATTTAGAAAACTTAGATCAGCTTTCGAAGTTAATCCAACTTGTCATAAACGAGCTTGACCCACGTTCAAACTTCTTAAAACGAAGAAGAGTAAAAGATATTCACTCCCCTATTCACGTTGATGTGAAACGTGACGAGTTTAAGATTCGTCGTTACCAACAAGTACTGAAGAAAAACTCCCTGGCAGAAAAATTTCCGAAAATCGCAGCAGAATGGCATCCAACTAAAAATGACACCTTGACACCTCAAATGTTTCTTCCTGGCTCAACACAGAAAATTTGGTGGCTTTGTCCCGTTTGTCAACATGAGTGGTCTACGACCATCTATCATCGTACTCGTAGTAAAACAAGATGTCCCGCATGTTATCTTAAACACATTAAAGTAAATCATCCAAACGCTATTCCAATCTATCAATATACAAAAGACTGGGAACTTATCCGTATTTGGGAAAGCATTTCTGCTGCGGCACGAGAACTTAAAATTAATTCAAGTAATATCTCCACCTGTGCCAAACACGAACGCAAACTTGCTGGCGGCTTTCATTGGGAATATCGCCCCCTTAAAGAAAAGATATTTGTTCAAGACGAACTCTTCTCTAAGGAATAAACGAAGCGGCGCGAGCTATGGGCTACAACTACGACTACACGACAAAAATGCTAAACAGGATATTTTGCAGGCCACAACAACCATCAACTTAGTAGCCCTCCGACAAAGCCCTGACCGGCACCTATCCGGCACACTATTTCTATCTCAAGCATACCAGAAACCAAATCAAATGTCCGACAAAAAATGAGAAACCACGAATGAGACGGATTGATCCGAAACTATTTAAAAAGACGCATTAGCAATGATGATACTTAAAGTCAATTTCAAAGAATGCTTTAGCCGCAGCAAATGTCGATGAACGGACAGGATGCTTTACACTCCTGCTGACACGCGTTCCACGTGAAAGCATTTCGGCGCGAAAAATGGCTTCGTCGTAGGGCTGTCAGCGTAGAATTCAAACCTCGAAAGACACCAAACACGGAAAACATCTGCAACGGTGTGCCAGTGTAAAATTGAACACCATAGAAAAGAACCGATGTATGCGTAGGGCAGGAGATGTTTTTTACACAACTGCACGAGAACGAAAAAACGGCAATGTGAACACATTGCCGCTATAAAAAGTGGTCGGAGCGGAGGGATTTGAACCCCCGACGGTCTGCTCCCAAAGCAGATGCGCTACCAGGCTGCGCTACGCTCCGTAAAATGTGGCGAAATTATAGCATATCTATTTTTTTTATCAAGCATTCTTTTTGTTCCTTTTGCAAGCTTGGCGTTTCCTTTCTCCGCATCACCACGGCGGCAGAGGTGATTTCGCATCTTGCATTTCCGGAGGTTTATTTTACCTGTAATGAAGGCTTCATCCGTAGAGCAGGTGGCGAATGTGCCGAACGGTTGAAAACAGTGTTTGGCACTCTCGCCCATACCCGCGGTGAAGTTCGGCGATGTTTGAACAGAAGATGGGCGATGTTGCAGCGGCAATGCCGCCCATCTTCAAAAAGGCTCCCGCCTGTCCCTTTTGTGCAAACGGCAAACCATGCCGATCGCCAGAGGCTGTTTTGCGTGACACGTTTCACTTGAAACCAAATAAGTCTTGCCCCCCCCCGTAAGTTATGCTATCCTTTTGCAGTTCTTCTCATTGGGAGAAGTCTGATTCCAAAGGATTCAACTTTATGAAGAAAGTTCTCTTTTTTGCGCTTGCCGCATTTTGCGTTTCTGCCGCACAAGCAGTGACAATGACTTGGTCCGGAGCAGGAACCCACACGCTTTCCAATGCAATTTCTTTTACTGATGGGGCCGCTTATACACTCACTTTGGCTTTTGAAAAAACGGGCGACCAATATCTCAATCAGATTATCGGGGCATACTATGATGCAAATGGTACTTCCTCCAATCCACGCTTTTTCCAGATGAATGGTGCAGGCAACACCAATATCACTACCGATATCGTGGCCTCCGGTGCCTGGTATACCGGCTTTGGGGTTAACTCTTCCAACTGGAGAAACTTCTCCAATATTCCGACGGGCAACATTTCTTCCATGATCTTCGTGATTACCGGCACGGGCACATCCGATGGGAAATTAGGCGATATCAGCGTTGGCATTCAGTACAATGGCGGAACGCTCCAGAATGTAACAACAAATGCAAATTGGAATGGTGTTGGTACAATTGAAAGTGTCACAGTCCTTCCGCACGAAGCATTCAGCACCGCTCAGCTTTCCACAACACTGACGGTTACCGAAACTGTTCCTGAGCCAACCGCACTGGCATTGCTGGCTCTTGGCGTGGCAGGATTGGCTCTGAAGCGTAAAACGGCTTAACCGTTTGCCGCAAAAGCTTCTCTCCTTATCGGCGTATCTTTCCGGATGCGCCGATATGTTTTTGAAGGAAGCATCTCTCCGGATACAACTGCACTCCACAGGCTACAGTTCACCAAATCCTGTGTTTCTTTCTATTAGAAGGCACACAATATGGTATACTACGGGTAGTTGAGGATGTTATGGACAAATTGCACTTTACTTTGCCGACCGAAGTTTTTGCCGAACGTGGCTGCGTTGCCAAGCACGCCAAACGCTGGATCCTTGGGAAAAAAGCGCTGATTGTCATGGGGAAAACAAGTGCGCGCCTTTCCGGAGCCTTGGATGACATCTGCGCGTGTCTTGACGCCCGGCAGATTGCTTACAGCACCTACGACGGCATTTCAGCCAATCCGGACTGCGAGCAAGTATACGCAGGCGTTGCGCTGGCAAAAGCCAATGGGTGCGATTTTATCGTGGCAGCGGGCGGCGGCTCTGTGATTGATGCTGCCAAATGTATTGCCTGGGTAGCGGCGAACGATATCCCGAAGGCCGCATTCTTTGATGGCGTCCCGGGCACCGATGCGCTATTGCCGCTGGCGGCCATTCCGCTGACGTGCGGCACAGGGAGCGAAGTCACGCAATATGCCATCATCACCGATCACCAGGCAAAGACGAAGAAAAACGTCTCCTCTGCCGCCTTTTTCCCCAAAGTAGCCCTTCTGGATGCACATTATTTGACCAGCCTTCCGAAAGAGGTGCTCTGCGATACGGCACTCGATGCACTCTCGCACGCAATTGAGGGTATCTACTCACTCAAGGCCGATCCGCTTTCCCGTGCATTGGCAGAAACGGCAATTGGCGTATTGATTCAGGAATTGGTGCGTTTGGCACACGGCGTTTTTACTAATTTGGCTCAATTGCATTACGGCGCGATGCTGGCCGGGATGGTGATTGCTCAGACCGGCACCGGACTGGTTCACGCGATGGGCTATCCGCTCACTTACTACAAACGGATGCCGCACGGCCGGGCAAACGGCGTGTTGCTCGCCGGATATCTCACATTCATGCAGCCCTCCTGCCCCGCATTGACCGAACGGATCCTGAAAGCGGCGGGGTTGACAATGCCGGAAGAGCTGGGTGCCCTCGTGGATACGTTGCTGGATACGCAAGGGTGTGCACGCCCGACACCGACCGAAGAAGAGCTGGAACGCTTTGTCGTAGATCCGCTTCGGCTGGAAGTGGTGCAGCGTTACCGAACGCTCCCCTCGCCCGAAGAGGTGAAAGATTTGTACCGGATGGGTTTTTGAAACAGCTTTGTTATTGAATGATTCAAGAGGAATGATTATGGAAAAGATCAAAGGTATTTTGAAGCGTGAAAATGCATTCCGCGAAATGACACCCGCAGATGCCGCCGCCTGTGAGGCATATGCAAAAGACTATCTCGGCTATCTTGGAATTGCCAAGACCGAACGCCGCGCTTATGACGAGGCCATCCGCCGCATTGAAGCTCTGGGATTCAAAGAACTGTCCACGATGGATGCCCTGAAGCCCGGCGACAAAGTCTATCGCGGGTATCATGGCAAAACACTGATGGCGGCGGTCATTGGTCAAAAACCTGTCGCCGAAGGCATCCATGTTATCGGCGGACATACCGATGCGCCACGCATCGACATCAAGCCCATCCCCGTCTGCGAAAAGGGCGGTTTGGCCTATTTCGACACGCACTACTATGGCGGCATCAAGAAGTTTCAATGGGTGACGCATCCCCTCGCACTCTACGGGGTCGTGGTAAAACCCGATGGCACCAAGGTGGAAATTGCCGTTGGCGACAAACCCGAAGACCCCGTCTTTCAAATCACCGATGTGCTCCCGCATTTTGGCGCAGAGCAGGCGGGAAAGAAGCTGAACGAGGCCTTTGACCCGGAAGATATGGACATCCTTGTGGGATCGCTCCCGGTGGCCAAAGAAGAAGATGACGAAGACGTCAAAGAAAAAGTGAAGCTGAACATTCTTCGCATTCTTGAAGCGACCTACGGCATCACCGAAGAGGATCTGGTCTCGGCGGAATTGGAACTCGTCCCAGCCGGAATGCCACGTGAATTGGGCTTTGACCGCTCAATGATTGCCGGTTACGGTCACGACGATCGCGTCTGCGCCTATGCCGGATTGCGCGCACTGATGGATTTGCCGGCTGTGCCCAACCGCACCGGCATGGTGTTGCTCTGCGACAAGGAAGAAATCGGGTCGGTCGGTGCCACCGGTATGGATTCAACCTTCTTTGAAAACTCTGTAGCCGAATTGATTGTGCGGCAGGATCCGACAGCCGGGGACATCGTTGTGCGTCGCGCATTGGAAGCCAGCCGGATGCTCTCTGCCGATGTTTGCGCGGCAAGCGATCCGCACTTCCCCTCGGCAGACTCCCCCAACAACATGGCGAAATTGAATGCCGGTGGTTGCATGATCAAGTACACCGGTGCCCGTGGTAAGGGCGGTGCCTCTGATGCACGTGCTGAGTTTATTGCCGATCTGCGCCGGATTTTCACTGCCGCAAACGTTACATGGCAGGCGGGCGAATTGGGACGTTGCGAAAAGGGCGGTGGCGGCACCATCGCGCTCTATATGGCGCGTTACGGCATGGATGTGATCGATTTCGGTGTGCCGTTGCTCAATATGCACGCACCATGGGAAACGGCAACCAAGTTTGACTGCTACATGACCTATCGGGCATACAAAGCATTCCTGGAAGACTGATCCGAGCACGGTGCAAAGGACGCGCCCGGAGATCGGGCGCGTCTCCCGCCTGAGTGCTGCCTCATTTGCTCTGCGGTTCTTTGGTTTCAAAAAGGCTAACCCCATGACGCAACGCCTCCTTCTGGTTGACGACGACCCGCACATCCGAATGATGTTGTGCGATTTTTTGAGAAACGCCGGCTACGAGGTGACCGGTGTAGCCTCGGGTGAAGCGGCGTTAACGGCGTTGAAACAATCCACCCCCGACCTGATGATTCTGGACATGGGGATGCCGGGAATCGGCGGAACAGGCGTGCTGGAACAAATCACCAATCCACAGGGACAGACGCAAGTCCCGGTATTGGTCTTGACAGCTCGCGGTGAATTGGCAGAATATTTCGCAGACAAACACATTGGCGGTTTCCTGACAAAGCCCACTGATCCGGAGGAATTACTCACGGAAGTCCAGCGGATTCTCTTCGTAGAAAGCGCATTGCCACAAAGTGCGCTCCCCCGTAAACAGGAATCACACCTCAGGAAATTGCTTATCCTTGCCGAGCGGCATTCAATTCTGGCCAATGCACATTGTGAAGCATTAGCCAACGCCGGCTTCATGACAGAAGTGGTGCATACCGGAGCAGAAGCAATTGAATCGGTCATTGCACGACGACCGGCGGGATTGATTCTCCCGTTGGATTCCGAGGAGCTTTCTGCAGACGTGGTACTGGAAATCCTCCGGAAATTGCCCAGCGGGAAGCAACTTCCTGTAGTTGTTTATGCAGCAGAAGTCAAACCCTATGCGTGGACCTTTATCGATCCGCGCAATGTTACACGCATTGAGGGACGCAACAGTGCAGCAATTGCCCGCGCCGCTCAAACCGCAATTCACTGAAGAGACCCGGAGGTAATATGCGTTGTCCCTGCTGTGGAAAAGACAATGATCGTGTGGTCGACAGCCGCTCCAATGCCGATCGGAGTGCGACACGCCGTCGCCGGGAATGCCTAATTTGCGGCGCACGTTACACCACCTACGAACACGTAGAGCGTCATATCCCACGCGTTATCAAGCGCGATGGTTGCCGTGAAATCTTCGATCGTTCAAAGATGGAGCGCGGTTTGCTCTCGGCATGCCAGAAGCGACGGATTCCAAGTAACACCATCAATGAACTTATTGATGATGTCATCTTTGAATTGGAACGCACCAACGCTGCCGAGGTCTCTACCGAGCTCATCGGGAAATTGATCATGGAGCGTCTCCGGAAATTGGATGCTGTGGCCTATGTGCGCTTTGCCTCCGTCTACTCCGCTTTTGACGATGTTCAGCAATTTATGGCCGCAGTAAATGATGTTGATAACGGGGAGACGACGCCTTCAAAAGCGCGTCGGCGTAAGGCATAATCTGTCACTGCGTCATCACGAAACAAGCCGATTGCACGAGACCTGCTGGAGCAAAAATGGGATGCACAGACGCGCATCCCATTATTGTATTGCTCTATCCTGAACGCTTATGCCGGAGGCGTGGGAAACGCTACTCCGTGTATTGCACCGCGTTCACGCAACCATTGACAAATTCAATCCGAAGCACTTCTTTCCATTCATACTCCGGCGTATCTTCAAAATAATAGCTGCCCCGTAACCGTCCGCCGACATCTTGATAGACCGGACGCACACCATGATTCAAGCGATCCGAGTAGCCGAGGATTTTGTATATCCACGTTTCTGTGGTGCCATGTGCCTCCGTCCGGCGCAACCGTTGCGATGGCGATCCATAAACAAACCACACCGCATCCGGATCATCCCCTATCTGAATCTTCCCCTGTTTCAAACGCGTTTGGGTATGTTCATCATACGTATCAAAGAGTGCTTGCCTTTGGAGAATGCGCGACGCAATCGTGTCACTGACACATCCGGAGAGCAAAACCGTCAACAACATCACGGCGAAATGCAGTGCGCATCTGCTCCAAAAAATCTTTTGAACACCTCTGAGGAACATCTTTACCCTCACTCACGCGGTTGACTATAGCCCCAATCCAGGAGCGCACGGCAGAACGTATTGCGATCTTTAGAACGTCTGAAGCCTGTTACGCAGCCAATTAAACGCCGGCCACCCCGCACACAGGTAAACGTTACGCAATAGCCTGAAGCATCCGTATAACCGGTCTTGAGACCATCTACACCCTCCACACGCTGAAAGACCAAATCATTGTGATTCTTCAATTCCATCTTCCCATTCCGGAATGTATCCATCCGGGTGGAAGCGAGTTTTACCACCTCTTTATAATTCAGCAAACGTTCAGCCAAAAGCACCATATCATGCGCAGAAGCCAAATTACTCCGCTTTTGTTTATCCCCAAGACCATGCGCATCGTAGAATGAGGTATGCGTCATATTCAATTCACGCGCACGGGCATTCATCCGTGCGACAAAGACATCAATATCGCCTTCACCCAGATATTCCCCTACGAGAAACGCCGCATCATTTGCAGACTTAATGGCGATCGCTTTCAACAATTCGTTCAAGGGGAAGGATTCACGCGGATCCAACCATACCTGCGAACCGCCGATTCTGTATGCTGCTTCCGTCACAGGAATGACGGTGTCACGCTTGATCTTTCCTTCAGCAATCGCCTCTTCCACCAGAAGAAGCGTCATCATCTTTGTCATTGATGCAATCGGCACTGCGCGATCGGCTCCTTTGGCCCATAACACTTTACGCGTGGAAGGATCCACGAGAATACCCGTATTGCAGGCATTTTCCATCTTCAATCCCAGTTGTGACTTCGCACCCTGGAAATTATACGGTGCCGCGGCAATCACACCGGGCGTTGCCGAAGGAGCCGGTTGTTCTGCAACATCTGAAGGAGCACCCTCGACGGGTTCTGTTTGCGATGTCGCGCCGGACGACTCTTCTGTTCCGGCCGAAGGAGCATCATTTACCGCTTGCGTTTCTTCTACCGTTTGCGCTGTCTTCGTTTCCGTTTCCGGCTTCGGATCCGAGCTGGAGACCGACAACCAGATAACAATCAATGCCACCCATCCGAGAAACGGCAATCCCCATACAACCAATGCACCCATAAACAAGGGGCTTGGACCTACGGAACGCTTGCCAGAAACTGCACGAGGAAGAGAATATTTACCGGACATAACTTTTCCTTACACGTTGAAGAGGAAGTGAACAACGTCGCCTTCCCGCATTATGTATTCCTTGCCTTCGACTCGCAACAATCCTTTTTCGCGTGCATGAGCCTCACCGCCCAGTGCAACGAAATCATCATAGGAAACCACCTCTGCCCGAATAAATCCACGTTCAAAGTCGGTATGAATCACACCGGCAGCCTTGGGAGCCGTCCAACCGCGCCGTATGGTCCACGCACGGGCCTCCATCGGTCCGGCGGTGAAAAAGCTCTGCAAGCCAAGCGTATGATACGCCATGCGAATCGTCACATCCAGCCCGGATTGCTCCAAGCCGTAGGAAGAAAGAAAGTCTTGCTGCTCCTCATCCGAAAGCCCCACCAGGTCAGCTTCCATCGCAGCACAGATGACCACAGTATCGCATTGCCGCGCCGATGCATACGTTTTCAAAGCTTTCACGTGTGCATTCTCTTCGGCTCCGAGGTCGCTTTCCCCGACATTCGCCACATAGATGACAGGCTTATCGGTCAGGAAGTGCAACTCCTTCCGGCATGATGCCAGCGCATCCGGATCATCACAGACAAACGTCCTCACCGGTTCTCCGGCATCCAGATGCTGTTGCAGTTTCGCCATTGCATCAACTTCTTTGGCCAGCGTTTTGTCCGCACGCGCCTGGCGGCTCACCCGATCCAACCGCTTTTCCAAACTCTGCAAATCCGCCAGAATCAGCTCTGTTTCAATGATTCCGATGTCACGAATCGGATCTACCGACCCTTCCACGTGCACCACATCATCATTATCAAAGCAGCGCACCACTTCCAGAATCGCATCACATTCACGGATATTACCGAGGAATTGATTTCCCAATCCTTCGCCTTTGGATGCGCCACGCACAAGACCTGCGATATCCGTAAAATCCACAGTCGCGTGAATAATGCGTCCGCTCTTACAGATTTCTGCGAGTTTTTCAACGCGTGCATCTGCCACCGGCACCGTTGCTTTGTTCGGTTCAATCGTGCAAAAAGGATAATTTGCAGCTTCTGCATTCTGCGCACGGGTCAGAGCATTAAAGAGTGTTGATTTGCCGACATTCGGCAATCCTACAATACCCACTGCAAGACTCATCGCCATCCTCCATTGTATTCCGCCTCCAAACGCACGTAATCCAATTCGCGTTTCCCGGAGACCCAAATCATATACGCAATCAACAGACGGAAGATTCCGCCATCGCCCAAAACGATATTCCACAAATACGCCACACAACTCGGCAAGCCCTCGGGCGCCGATATCCCGATCCCGAAAGCAAAGTCAAACACCGCCAACGCGATCCACACCACCGCAAACGCCCGACCGACGGCCACTGCAATTTCCGTTGCTGCCACCTTTGATTTGCCAAATATCTGACATCCGGAACGCAAAATACGCCCGCCATCCATCGGAAACGCCGGCAACAAGTTGAAACACGCCAGTCCGGCATTCAACATGGCCACCACTTCAAACCAGAGATTCGGCACAAATTGCTGCACATAAAAGCCTTGTTGCGTCCAGCCTCTGACTGTTTGCCCGAATTGAATCGACAGCCCCCACCCCGCGACCGCCAGCACAATCGAACACAGCGGTCCGGCTGCGGCCATCAGGCATTCCTGCCAGGGGCGCGGCGGCATTCGCTCTATCGCCGCACATCCTCCCAACAACTGCAACGTAATATCGCGCACACGTCCGCCGAAAGCTATTGCACACACGCTGTGTGCCAGTTCATGCAACAAAATGGAAAGCAGCAGAACAACCGCAAAATACCCCCCAATCAACACCGAGAGCAGGGGCGCATCCGCATCAAAGACAACATACAGCACATACACCGCCAACAGCACCACCGAGAGATTCAGCCGCACCGGGATTCCAAAAACGCTGCAAAGTGTCCATTGCTTTTCCAATTGCATAATCCGTAATTATAGCAAAAACTCCACTGCTTCGCGAATCTCCTTCTGCTCCGTTGCCGATATCAATTCCGATTCACCGCAGACAACACACTCTCTTCCCTTCAAGATGAAGAGCTTGCACATCGCCTTTCGCTTTCGCTTTTGCTTGAAACGCCGGGCGGAATAGGGCTTTTAACGCAGCCGGAAAGCCGCTCCCGGGAAACGCTCATACCACTGAAGCGTGTGTTCCGCTTCGGGATTCAGCAGAAAAGAATCCGAAACACCCTGCAACAAATCGCCCGCGCCCATCTGCTGAATCCAACGCGAAAGTTGCCGCGTTTCCCCCGAAGCCGTCCATGGCAGCCATGCGCCTGCGCGCACAAAACAGGGGCTTCCTTTATAGCATGTATGCGCGCCGGGTGCCGGCCAGACCGGATATTCCACGTAAGGTTGCACCCCTTCCGGAAGTTTTACTTCAAGTGTCACCGGCAACGTCTTATCATCCTTTGGCAACGCGATATCGGCAGTGTCCGTTTCCGCCGTCCAAACCACGGCAGCAAGATTGCCTATGCCGGTTTTCCGGATCTGCTTTGCGGAAACAATCACCTGCCACGTGCCGGAATCTTCACCGACGGAGACCTGCAACTTCTCAATCGTATTCAAATGATCGTCCACTGCGTATTCCACCCCGGAAGGTGAACGCAAGGAAAGATCATAGTCATTGATCAACGCCGCCACGCCCGTCGCCACCGCTGAAGGCGCATCAATCCAGGAAAGCACCACCGAAAGCCGTGTATTCGCCCGGACATCGGAGATTTCAAAGTTTGTTTCCCCGCCGCTCTTCTCCAGCACGATGCGATCGTAAACACCGATTTGCGCCTTTCCGGAATCGCCCCCTTGCAGTAGTTTACCCAGACGTAACGCGCCCCATCCTTCCACACTGTTGGGAGAGGTTTCCGGGATTTCGCGCATCGCACCGGTGCCAAACTGCCCGGGGGAGAGCGATTCGGAAGCAAGAATCAATCCCGCCCGCACGGCTGCTGCCGTAGGTGCCGATAAAGCCTGCACCTCACGCAGATACTGACGCATCACCGCCGCCGCGCCACTGACAATAGGCGTCGCCATTGAGGTGCCGTCCGAAAAGCCGTAACTCCCATCTTTCAACGTTGACACAATGCGGGAACCCGGAGCAACAAGCATCGGTACAATGCGGCCATCGTAAAGCGGTCCACGCGATGAGAGCGCGAACATCCCATCGTGTTCACCATCATAGGGTGCTGCCACAAGGTCATTGGCAAGTTCACTCCCATTGAACGTAGCAGAGGTAAATTGCTTATTCATCAGATTGACTGTGGGGCGGTAACTCTCCTGTGCGCCAACCACAAGCGCATTCTTTGCCAACGCCTCTTGCGAGTAGACTGTCTTCAAATCCACCACATTGTTCCCATCGGCATCAACGCCATCATTGCCGACCGCCACACAGATCAGCACCTCGGGATGATTCCAGACAAAATCATCAAGCAATCGACTGTACAGATTGTAGCCCGGCACCATCGGCTTCGTTGAATGCCCCCACGAGCAATTGATTACCGTCGCTCCCACGGCAACACTCCGCTCAAAGTGTGAAGTTATATCAGAAAATAGATAAAGACTGCGGCCGTTGGCAATCCGTTGAAAGAAGAGTGCCGCACCCGGAGCCGAACCGCGCAACGAGGAGTAATACGCGCCGCTGGCGACCACACATCCGGCAACATGCGTACCATGCGAGGAACTATGCGTATCTTCCGGAGAGGCAACGCTCACCGCCGCAGAAAGGCTCGGCTCAACCGTCATTCCATACAATGCCGGCAACAACTCCGGATGAAAGGTGGCGGCCTTACCCGTGCTGATCCCGGTATCGATCACCGCCACCACTTCACTTCGCCCGTCCAAACGCGAATTATACTGCAGGGGACCTGTCCCGGTGAAGCGTTCGCCCGTAGCCACACTTCCATAAAGTTCCAACGGTGCCGCCACCTCAAACGCTGTCACTCCGGCAAGCGCGATCCCCTCGGAAAGCCATTGCCGCGCCAGCGATTTGGGCACGTCACAAGCAAGAATCCGTGAACTTTGTTCGCGCAATTGCACGGTGGGATACGTCGCCAGCACCGTTTTTACCGCCATCGGCGAAGCCACTGCCAGAAGAAACGGCACCGTCTCTCCGGCATCTTTCTCTATGCGATGAAGGGCATACGCACGATCTGCGCAGAACACCCGCGCCACACGCGATTCCGGTTTCGCCGATATTCCGGCGCAATCCCGCCCAAACATCCCCCCCACTTTCGCCGAAACCGCATCGCTCTTTCGCCCAAGTTGCCACACGAGGACGGCAAACCCTATTACAACGATCAGGAAAAGCCAGCAGACAGCACGTTTCATGGGAAGCGATTTTCAAGGATATGGTTAACCGTAAACCCCAAATCTTGCAAGGGTTCCAGCACAAAGGCGCGCATATGCGCCCGCGGATGCGGCAGCGTTAAACGTTCACTGCTGCACGTCACCCCCTCATACAAAATCAGATCAATATCCAAAGGGCGCGGTCCATTGCGCACTGTTCGCACGCGCCCGGCCTCGGCCTCAATCGCCAATGCCGCCTCCAGCAGCTGCTCCGGCGGAAGTATTGTCTCTATCAACAGCGCAGCATTGAGAAACAACATCCCCGAAAACGCCTCCGGCACTCCTACAGGCTGCGTTTCACGACGGTTGGACTCCTTTAAGACGGTCGTCTGAGGCAACGCCGAAAGTGCAGAGACCGCAAAGGTTAAATACCCCTCGCGGTCTCCAAGATTGCTCCCAAGTGCAAGTACAGCCCTTGCCATGGTTCATCAACCCATCGGTTATGCTTCAAACCCCAAAACGTGGCGCATATTGTAAAGTCCGGGTTCCTTTCCGGAAAGCCACTGCGCAGCTTTGAGCGCACCTTTGGCAAAAGCCGCCCGCGAAACGGCCTTATGGGTGATTTCCACCCGTTCTTCATCAGCGGCAAACATGACCGTGTGGTCGCCGACCACCGACCCTCCGCGCAATGCGTGAATCCCGATTTCGCCCTGCGGACGCTCGCCAACGATTCCCTGCCGCCCGTAAGTTGCGACAGTGTCCAGCTCAACGCCGCGTCCTTTTGCGAGCGCCTGCGCCAACCCCAGTGCCGTTCCGCTCGGAGCATCCTTTTTGTGTTTATGATGCATCTCCACGATTTCGGCATCATAGGTCGCATCCAGAACAGACGCAGCCCGGCGAACCAATTCCAAAAGCAAATTGACTCCAAGCGAAAAATTCGGCGCGAAGCACAACGGGATTTTCTCAGACGCATCGGCCACGGCGGCCAATTCCGCTTCCGACAACCCGGTAGTGCCAAGCACGTATGTCTGATGACACCGCACCGCATTGGCCAGATTCCCGATCACACACGTATGGAACGTAAAGTCAATAACCGCATCGGCCTGTTCAGGCCAGGTCGACTGAAAGCAGACGCCCTCTGCAGTTGCAGGCTTCCCAATAACGTCACTTCCGGGGATTTCCGTAACGGCAACCACTTGAAGCCCCATCTCCCCGGCGCAGTCGATCAACATACGCCCCATGCGCCCGGCACCACCGAGAATCGCCAACTTCATGCTCGCTCTCCCTTCAGATTAAGCCCAGTTTCGTCAACGTCGTGCGGATCAATTCCATATGCGCCGCACTCGGTTCGCACAACGGCAAGCGGTAAACCGGGCGGATTCTTCCCATCATCGCCAATGCAGCTTTCACGGGAATCGGATTCGTATCGCAAAACATATCACGGAAAAGCGGATAGTAAGTCTCATGAAGCGTCCGCGCAGCAGCATAATCACCTTCCAGCGCAAACGCCACCAAACGGCTCATTTCGGCAGGAATCACATTGGAGCACACCGAAATAACCCCCTCGGCACCGACCGAAATCATCGGCAACGTAAGGCTGTCATCGCCGGAAAGAATCGTCAAATCCGGTGCCACCTGACGGATGGCAGAAACGCGATCCACACTTCCTGCCGCTTCCTTGATCGCACACACATTCGGATGCTGTGCCAAACGCGCCACCACCTCCAGCGGGATTTCTTTCGCGCTGCGTCCGGGCACATTGTAGAGCACCACCGGCACACCCAGGTCGGCAATCGTTGAAAAGTGCCGGTAAAGCCCCTCGGCATTCGGCTTGTTGTAATAAGGCGTCACCTGGAGCGTTGCATCCACACCCAAACCCTGAACAGCCTTGGTCAAGTGCAGTGCTTCTTCCGTTGAGTTCGCGCCTGTTCCTGCAATCACAGGGACGCGCCCGGCTACAGCGGCGACGGTCTCCTCAATCACCTTCAGGTGATCTTCAGGACTCAACGTGGGAGATTCACCCGTTGTTCCCACAGGAGAAACACCGGAAACGCCCTCTTCGATCTGCCAATTCACATTTGCACGCAGCGCACCATAGTCTACAGTGCCATCCTCATTGAACGGCGTAACAAGCGCACTGAAAACACCTTTGAGCTTAAGCATAGTCTTATCCTCAATTGAAAAAAGTCGTAAAAAGTTTATCAAAAAAACGACAATGACACATCAAAAAAGCATCGTTATATCAAATAAATCACAGAAAAAACGACCGTATTCACCCTAGTAAACGCGTAACGTTCTGCAAATAAACTCGTACTCTTCCCAGGAGACACCTTGCAAGAGCCGCCTGAATATTCACGACAAATGCCGGGAAAATGTTGCGCATCCCATAGAGAAACAGGAGATTTGCTATACTACGCGCTTGGTTGCTTCCTGAAACTTGCGTTACACCTTTGCAGAAACGCAACAGCAGAAAGCGCACCACACCTTTTGAAAACCGCGCAGCACCTTTTTGGTTTCGCAGCCAAGCGCAAAACAGGAAGAACCCGAAATTATGCCCACCTTTGCCTTTCACACCTACGGTTGCCAAATGAATGTCCGCGAAAGCGAAGCCGCCGCCCGCGCACTTTTGGACGCCGGTCACACGGAAGCAGCAGATGAGGCCTCAGCCGATATCGTCATTGTCAATACCTGTTCTGTACGCGGTAAAGCAGAAGACAAGGCGATTGGAAAGCTCGGGCTCCTCTGTGCCAGCAAACGTGAACGCCCGGCGCGCATTATCGGCTTGATGGGATGTATGGCGCAACGCATGGGAAAAGACATCTTCAAGAAGTTGCCGTTGCTGGACTTTTCCATCGGTACGCGGTGCGCAGACAGCGTAGCCCCGGCGGTTGAAGCGGCGTTACAAGGGCGCACAACGCTGGCAATGAAGCCGTTGGATGCGCAGCCCGATGCGCCCAGTGGACACGTTTGTAACGGCAATTTTGCAGCATTTGTCACCATTTTGCTCGGCTGTAATCGCCGTTGTACCTACTGTATCGTGCCGGATGTTCGCGGAGATGAATGGAGCCGTCCGGCGCGAGAGATTCTGAAAGAGGTCCGTCAACTCGCCGAAAACGGCATCAAAGAAGTCACGCTTCTGGGGCAATCCATCATGAATTACGGATTACGCACACAGGCATTTGACGAGCTGGATCCGCCTTCTCCCGGCGGCTATACGTTGCCTTTCCCGCGTCTGCTCGAAGCTGTCGCCGCCATTGACGGGATTGAACGCATCCGTTTCACCAGCGGACATCCTTCCGGTGTTACGGAAGAACTCATCCGTTTGTATCGGGAAGAGCCCAAGCTGTGCCATCATCTTCACCTGCCTGTGCAGAGCGGTTCTACAGAGGTGCTCTCGCGGATGCGGCGCGGCTACACCCGCGAACGCTACCTGGAAGCCGTCAGAAAACTTCGCCAAGCCGTGCCGGATATCGCCATTACAACGGATGTCATCGTGGGCTTCCCCGGCGAAACCGAAGCGGATTTTGAAGCCACGCGCTCGCTCATGGCAGAAGCCTCCTTTGACAATGCGTTCATCTTCAAATACAGTCCCCGCCCCGGCACAGTCTCTGCCACGTGGGAAGATGATATCTGTGACGCAGAAAAGGCGCGACGCAACCAACTCCTTCTCAGTGACCAGGATATCCGCGGTGCGCAGTTGAATCAACGCCTGATCGGCACCACGGTTGAAGTGCTTGCGGAAGGTCCCAGCCTGCGCAACAAGGCCAACTGGTCCGGTCGTACGTCTTCCAATAAGATCGTTATCTTCTCTCCGCCGAAAGCACTTCAGCCGGGAGAGCGAATTCAACTCACCATCACCAAAGCCGCACCTCAAACACTTTATGCCGAATAATCGGCGGGGTGAATCCGGCAATAATCTCCAAGGAGGAATCATAATGAAAGCATTACTTATTCTTTTAGTCGCGTTGCCCTGGACGCTCTTTGCCACGCCCAAAAACATTATTGTCATGATTCCTGACGGCACGGGACACGCCTCGTTGACTGCCGCCCGGCAACTCAAAGGCGCACCTTTGGCATTGGACGGGTGTATCTATGGCCTTGTCGAAACCCGTTCTGCCGACAACAGCGTGACCGACTCTGCCGCAGCGGCCACCGCTATGGCTTGCGGAAAGCGTACCTACAATGGTGCTGTCGGGGTGGACATCAACCGCGTCCCGTTGCGTTCGCTTGCCGAGTGGGCACACGAAAAGGGTAAAGCGGTGGGCATTGTAACCACTGATGCCATCACGGGCGCAACGCCCGGCGGATTCTCGGCGCACGTGCCTTCACGCAAGAATGCCGCAGACATTCTTGAACAGCAGATTGCTTCCGGCTTTGAACTCTTCCTTGGCGGAGGCGCAAAGACACTTAACGACGAACACAAAACGTTCATGCAGCAGCAGGGCTACACCCTTGTCACAACCGCAGATGCGCTCAAGCAAGCCCGGGGAAAGCTCTTTGGCCTCTTCGCCCCCGGCATCATGACGGCTGAAGTGGCCCGCAAAGGGACGCCCGCCACGAACGAGCCCCATCTGGAAGAAATGGCCGAAAAGGCACTCGATTTGCTCAAAGACGATCCCGATGGCTTCTTTCTTATGATTGAAGGTGCGCAGGTTGACAAGGGCAACCACGACAACGATCTGCCGTGGGCCACCTATGAATTGCTGGCCTTTGACGCAACGGTTGCGCGTGTATTGGCGTGGGCTTCCAAGCATCCGGACACCCTGGTGCTCATCGTCCCCGACCATGAAACCGGCGGCTTAACGCTCTTGAACGAACCGCACGAAGGTGCTCGTGCCAAGGCTCTTCGGGCGGCTTCGGGAAAAGGCGTCGGGAAACCGAGCGACTATTTTGTCCATTATTCAACCACATGGCACACCGGGGTCGATGTTTTCCTCGCCGGCAACACCCCCGATTGCCGCCCAACGCGTAATTGCGACATCCCCTATTCCATTATTGGCGAAACAACTGAACCGTTTCAGGAAATCCAAGGGAAAACCCTCCAAGAGGGTGCCGTCTACTACCTTGAAACCGCCGATGGACAACGTCTTCGCGCCAATCGCGATGCCATCTACATCCAGCCCACCGGCAAATGGTATCGGCGTTAATCCCGAGCTGCCCCCGCGCACAAAACTGAACCAACCGCCGTTTTCCCTCCTCCGGAAGCGGCGGTTGCTTTTTGTCACCCGTTGGCATTACTTCTCCCTGCGCCGCAAAACTGTCTGAAGTGCCCCGGCAACACCCCGCCATGCTGCCGAGATTTTTTTGCTCCACTTCACCAGTCTTTTCCCGCCCAACCCCATGCACAACCCCACCGATTGAATCGCCTCCGCGTCCCTCTTTCAGCAGCGCGGCAGCACCGCTTAAGGCAACAACCCGCACGAAAAACGCATCCTGCGCGGCAATCTCCCCCCACTTCCCTGCCGCACCCGCGCACAATAAATGAAAACGGCATCGCCTTTCAAGCGATGCCGTCCTGCTTTGCGTTTGCCTGGAAACTTATTCTTCTTCGGCAAGCGCAGCTTCCACTTCATCAGAGAAATCTGCGGTGGTGTAGACATTCTGCACATCTTCATTGTCTTCAAGTGCAGCAATGAACTTGTTGATTGCCTTGGCCTGAGCCACATCCGTTACGGGCGTTGTGGCCATCGGCATCAGCTTTACTTCCGCATCGGCAGTTTCGATACCGGCCTGATTGAGCGCATCGCACACGGAGGTGAACGCGCTGGGAGCGGTGAGGATTTCAAACCCTTCGTCATCGGCATTCACATCATCTGCGCCGGCGTCAAGGGCCATCATCATCACATCGTCTTCGTTCAAATCGCCTTTCGGAAGAAGAATCTGACCCTTGCGCTCGAAGTTACGCGTCACAGAGCCCGACTGACCCAATTCAGAGCCGTTCTTCTTGAAGATGTTGCGGATTTCCGCAGCGGCACGATTCTTGTTGTCGGTCAACACCTGCACCACGAGACCGACGGTGCCTGCGTATCCTTCATACGTGATTTCTTCAAGCACTTCCGCCTGAAGTTCGCCGGTGCCCTTCTTGATGGCACGATCGATATTATCCTTCGGCATATTGATGGACTTTGCCTTGGCAATCAGGTTACGCAACGAGGGATTCGTATTCGGATCGCCGCCGCTCTTGGCCACGATCATGATTTCCTTTGCCAAACGGCTGAACATCTTACCGCGCTTGGCGTCTGCTGCGCCCTTGGCGTGCTTGATGGTTGCCCATTTACTATGTCCGCTCATCTTCTCTCTTCCTTTCTCGTGAAGCTCTGGAGTCACCGCCGGCAGGCGACAATGTGCCAAACACCTCTTCTGGCGGCTAAAACAATTGAGACAGTATAGCATACCTCATACGAAAAGGCAACTCTGCTGCACGATGCGCCAAATGCTTCCGCCGGGTGCTCCTAGCCGTTACGCCATCGGAACGGTTGCGAAACAGAATCACCGAAAGTGCCGGATGCGCGCTCCGCGCAGAAAGCGCACAAAAACCTCCGAAGCCCCAAATCTGCCGCCCCTTTGCCACGCGGCACAAGGCAAATACGCTGCCGAAGCATCCCCGGTGAGCTCGGACACACACATCCGGAGACCTGCCGAACCGCCCTGCCCAACGTAAAACAATAAGGCGGCAGCGTCCAATTTCAGTTTCGGCGATATTGACGCGGAATATCGCCGAAACTGCGCCTCAATCTCGGCGACATTCCACCCCGGCTTTCGCCGATGTTCAAAACCGTCCCCGAAGCCACCTTGAAACACTCGGTGCCGTTCCGTGCGCAGCCGATGTCCATGTATCGTCTGTCCGCCGCCGCAAATTCATATTATTGCCTTCATATTCAAATAAGTCTTGCCCCCCCGAGACTTATGTTATCCTGTAAGCGTCTTTTGAACCCTAAAAGGATTCCGATTATGAAGAAAGCATTTCTCTTTGCGCTCACAGCTCTCTGCGTCTCCGCTGTGCAGGCCGTCACCTACTCTTGGTCCACTATTGATGGCACTGCAAAAATCATGGATGAAGCCTATTCTTTCCGCGCAGCCAATGGAATCTCAATCATTTTCCAGGCCACCAATGATGCCATGTCCAGCACCTTCGCTGCCACCGGCAATGCCATCCTGACGGAAATTACGATTATCAAACGCAGTAATGGCACAAACGTTCCCGCCACGGTAAAACTTTTCGATGGCAGCACCGAAATCGCCTCTGCGGCGGTGACCAGCGGCACAAGCGACGACCGGATCACCCTTGAAGACGGCTACTACACACGCCACACCATTCATATGGTTTTCGATGTTGAAATTGATGTGACAAAGACGTATACCTTAAAGGGTTATGATGCTGAAGGCACCGCAATGGATATCGGCGCCAGCGTGGTGCGGGAAACCACCTCCGACAGTTGGCTGGCCGCCATGCGCGTGACGGGTGAAGACGTGCCCGCCACGCCCTCCGTCCCCGAACCGACCGCACTCGCCCTCCTCGCTCTCGGAGTGGCAGGTGTGGCACTCAAGCGCAAGATGGCGTAAGGTTTGCAGAAAACAGCACATTTACTTCCGGCGTATCGGTGACGATACGCCTTTTTTGGTCCCCCAGAAACTGCACGTTGATTACCGCTTCTTCTCCATCGGACCGCCCCGTCTTTCCGCCTTGCCATTGACGGAAAACAACCGGAGAATCCCCGGATTTTACTTTTATGCTTGCAATTTTACGTGCCGTTTGTTATTTTAATGCAACTTTTCAGTGCGGAAACCGGAGTTTGTAGCTAATCTCCGATGCTGTAGAGGACGAGAGCCCCGTCCCGCCCTTCCGGCTGAATCGACCGCGTCCGCAGGTGCGGACATAGAACTGAACGTATCCTTTAAGGATTAAGTACATGCCTACAATCAATCAGCTGGTGCGCAAGGGCCGCACCCCGCAGCGCAAAAAGAGCAAATCGCCTGCGCTCGTTGCATGCCCCCAGCGTCGCGGTGTTTGCACCGTGGTAAAGACTCAAACCCCGAAGAAGCCGAACTCGGCATTGCGTAAAGTCGCCCGTGTGCGCCTCACCTCCGGTTACGAAGTGACCGCTTACATCCCCGGTGAAGGTCACAACCTCCAGGAACACTCCGTTGTGTTGATCCGCGGCGGTCGTGTAAAGGACTTGCCGGGTGTGCGTTATCACATCATCCGCGGCTGCCTCGACTCCCTCGGTGTCAATGGCCGTGGCCGTTCCCGCTCCAAGTATGGCGTCAAGAAGGACGCAGCCGCCCAGGGTGGCAAGAAGAAAAAATAAGGAGGGAATGAGAAATGAGACGTCGTCAAGCCATTAAGCGCGTTCACATGACCGACCCCCGCTTCAACAGCGAATTGGTCGCCAAGGTTATCCGCACCCTCATGAAGTCCGGCAAGAAGACCACCGCCGAGCGCATCGTTTACGGTGCTATCGATGAGTTGGCCCGCGAAACCGGCAAGGATCCTTTGGAAGTGATGGATGCCGCTATCAACAACATGAAGCCGAAAGTGGAAGTGAAGTCCCGCCGCGTGGGTGGTGCCACCTATCCCGTGCCGGTGGAAATCCGCCCCGGCCGTCAGCTCGCCCTCGCCCTCCGCTGGATGGCACAGTATGCCTCCGCCCGCCGTGGCGTGCCGATGCCGCGCGCCGTTGCTCTTGAAATCATCGATGCCTACAACAACACAGGCAACGTGCTCAAGAAGCGCGATGACACCCACAAGATGGCTCAGGCCAACAAGGCTTTCGCTCACTACGCCTACTAATCGTTCGTATTAGCGACAGATCTTATGTGACAGCGACCTGCCCCAAAGGCAGGTCGCTTGTTTTTACCCGCTCACCTCCATTTCCGCCGTTGCGCAAATACATCCGCAACGGGAGCCTTCTCCGCCGGAGCGTGAAGCAACGCCGATGATTCACCTCTTTGGGAAACGGCCAAACTAAACGGTTCACACCGCTGCACCACCAGACTTCCGGCTTCAACCATCATTCTCCCCGCCTAAGGCCCTCCATCCCTGCAACAGGCGTACAACACGTTTCAAACCACCTCACTGTACGAAGTTTTTGGGGAAATAACCGCCTGTATCTATCCCATGTCCGTAAATGCCTAAAGCACTTATGTGTGTAATATTTCGGGCACACTCACTGTAAGTTTTCTCTTGAATGACGTAAAAGCGCACGACTGTTTACCCCGGACTTGCAAACAACCCGGCAACGGTCGTCTTCGGTCAGTCACGTAAAAATAGATC
Organism: Kiritimatiellia bacterium; assembly: GCA_017531445.1. Classification (GTDB taxonomy): domain Bacteria; phylum Verrucomicrobiota; class Kiritimatiellia; order RFP12; family DVOR01; genus Spyradenecus. The sequence continues at coordinate 678,338 of JAFXKZ010000002.1, forward strand.
GTTGTTTACTCCGGAGTTGCACGTTTCCCGGATGGAAGGCTCCTGATCCTCTGCTGGCACATCAGCACGCATACGGAAGTCTCACACCGGGTGTTGCTTGCGCGAACACCCGCAACTGCTTTTTCATACACACGTCCTCCATGCCCCCTCTCACCGGGGACTCCCTGCAAACAGATCCTAAAAATGCAGTGCTGCGAACCATCTGCTGACGGTGTACGCAGGCACACCAACCTGCGAACAAAACCGAAAGCACAACGACATTCCCCCGAAACACGCTCCCACTTCTGCCAAAAGCCCATCTCAGAGGCGAAAAAACTCACGGAAAAGAGTTTTGACGCTTGACTATTTTGTCAATGAAGCGTATCATTCCCGTATCAGCATCAAGGCAGGGAATCATGCAGGAAAAATTAAACGCCTTTCTGGAATATGTAGACCATCACGTGATGCATCACGGCGGCTCGTTGGATGCGCTGGCGCATAAAACGTGGCTGGAAGACTTGACGATTCTCGGCCACGACCTGCTCGCAGTCTTTCACTTTGACGAATTCATGGTGGTGCTTGTCGCGCTTCTTCTCATTGCATTGGCGTGGAAAGGGCGCAAAGCCATCGGGCGCATTCCCAACGGCTTCGGCGTGCTCATTGAAAAATATCTGCTCTTTATCCGGGATGACATCGTCTATCCCAACTTCGGAGGTGCAGAGCATGGGCGGAGGTTTGTACCGTTCTTCTGCTCAATCTTTCTCTTTATCATGCTTTCCAACCTGCTCGGTTTGGTGCCGCTCTTCACGTGCTCCACGGGCAATCTCAACGTTACAGGTGCGCTTGCCACAACCTTTCTCGGCATGGCCTTGTGGGGAACACTGCGCCAAGGTGGCGCACACGCACTTGTTCATGCGCTGCTTCCATCCGGTCTGCCAGGTCCAATGCGACCGATTATGTTCCTGATGGAAGTCATCTCTCTTTTCTCGCGCACATTTGCATTGATGATGCGTCTCTTTGCCAATATGCTGGGTGGGCACGTGGTGCTTTACGCAATGGTTTCACTCACCGCCATCTTCGGTGCAATGGCGGCTCCCTCTTTGGCTGTCGCTGTCTGCCTTTACCTCTTTGAAGTCTTCGTGGCACTTTTGCAAGCCTACGTCTTCACCACCCTTTCAGCCATCTTTATCGGAATGATGGTTCACCCTCAACACTAAGTACAAAACAAGGAGTTTTATCATGAGTCCTATCGGAGCAGGTTTGGCCGTTCTCGGAGCAGCACTTGGTATTGGTGTCGCTGCTTATGCAGCACTTACCGGCATGGCACGGCAACCGGAAATCGCAGGAAAGTTGCAAACAGCGATGATTATCGCCGGCGCACTGATTGAAGGTGTCGCACTCTTCGCCGTTGTGGTCTGCCTCCTGAAGTAAGAGAAGCCAATGGCAGCCGAAACCCAAACCGTTACCGAACAGCCCATCGCGGAGCATCACGACTCCGTGGGAAGTGTTCTGGAATTCAACGGGCAGATGGTGCTGCTGACGTGGGTTGCTTTTGGAATCGCTGCCGCGCTATTGGCAAAGTTGCTCTGGAAGCCCATCCTAAACTTTGTCGAAGCGCGCGAAAACGAAATCAAAAGTGCGCTTGATGACGCACAAAAGGCGCGTCAGGCTGCCGCCGAAGCAGATGCCAAAGCGGAGCAAACCATCACCCAAGCCAAAACCGAAGCGCGTCAACTCGCCGATGAGCAAGCGGCGATTGCACGTCAGCACATTGTCCGGATGGAAGAAGAAGCTCGCGAGGCGATCGCTCAGAAGAAGCGCGAAGCCGAAGAGCAGCTCCGGAACGAACGTGAGGCCGCTTTGCTCCGCTTGAACGAACGCGCAGGAGCGGAAATCGCACAGGCTTTGGAGCGGATGCTTCCCGGAATGTTGACCGAAGCACAACGGCAAAGTTATCAAGAAAAGATTGCAGCAGACATCCGCTTCAACTGATCTCTTGAGAAGGATTCCGTATGTATTACGATGAAGCCGTCGTCCGTCCGTATGCCCGTGCGCTTGTGCTTTCCGCGCAAGCACTCGGCATTCTGGATCGTGTCAGAGGAGATATGGAAGCCTTGCAGGCGCAATGGGACGGGTCGCCGCTCTTGCAAACGTGGTGCACCACCGCGCGAAGTCTTCCGAGAGCCGCACACAAAGAAGCCATTCAAACCCTTTGGGGTGAGACGATGGCGCATCCGACGTGCGTCCTTTTGGAAGCACTTTCCACGGCAGGACTTCTGGCCGCTATCCCTAAGACCATTCGTGTGTTTCGCCGTTTCGCAGACCGCGCAGAGGGAAAAATCAAGGTGGAGTTCGTCTTTGCCGCTGCCCCCTCTCCGACCTTGCTGGCAGATTTGAAACAACGTGCCATCGCAGCCTATGGCGAGCAAACCGAAATCACGGTTCGCACAGACGCAACCCTGGGCGCGGGAATGATTGTTCGTGCAGGACACACACAGATTGACGCCTCACTGAAAGGACGACTGGCACGTTTGCGCCAACGGTTCGCCCAATGATTCTAACGTGTGCCTGCCGGTAATGGCGACACCACAACCTTTATCAAATGGATTGCTTATGAAAACGCAATTGAAACCCGATGAGCTTTCGGCATTGCTCCGTCAACGGATGGAACAGGCGGACAAACCAATCGACACCACAGAATTCGGCACCGTTCTGAGCATTGGTGATGGTATTGCCCGTGTGGACGGACTGACCAACGTCATGTACAACGAGCTCGTTGAAACAGAAAGCGGCATCGCAGGCCTGGCACTGAATCTTGAAGAAGATGTGGTCGGCGTTGCGGTTTTGGACAGTGATGTCCACGTTCGTGAAGGCGATCGTTTCCACAGGACCGGGCGCGTGGTATCGGTCCCTGCCGGACCTGCGCTGACAGGACGCGTAGTAGATGCGTTGGGGCGACCTCTGGATGGTAAAGGCGCAATCGTGGCAGACACGGAGATGCCGGTGGAAGCTGCCGCTGCTTCTATCGTGGAGCGGCGCAATGTTGACACACCGATGCAGACCGGGCTTCTGGCAATTGATGCACTCACGCCTATCGGACGAGGACAACGTGAACTCATCATTGGCGACCGGAAAACCGGCAAGACCACCATTGCAGTAGACGCAATCCTCAATCAGAAAGGCGGCGACGTTCACTGCTTCTACGTTGCCATCGGGCAGAAACTCTCGACCGTTGCAGCACTTTGCAAGCAACTGGAATCCGCCGGAGCGATGGCCTATACCACTATCATTGTCGCCGGGGCTTCGGATCCTGCGCCCTTGCAATACCTCGCGCCCTACTCCGGATGTGCCATGGCAGAATACTGGATGAATCGCGGAGGCCACGCGCTTGTGATCTATGATGATTTGACCAAACACGCACAGGCCTACCGTCAGATTTCCCTGCTCTTGCGCCGTCCGCCAGGCCGCGAAGCGTTCCCCGGCGATGTGTTCTATCTCCACAGCCGCCTTTTGGAACGAGCCGCACAGCTTTCCGATGCCAAAGGCGGCGGCAGCATGACCGCACTCCCCATCGTTGAAACGCAGGCCAATGACATCTCGGCCTACATCCCGACCAACGTAATTTCCATTACCGATGGGCAAATCTTCCTTGAGGCAGGGCTCTTCCATGAAGGACAGCGGCCTGCCATCAACCCCGGCATTTCCGTTTCACGTGTGGGCGGCGATGCGCAGGTAAAAGCCATGAAGAAGGTGGCCGGACCGCTCCGTGTGCTGCTCGCACAATATCGGGAACTTGAAGCCTTTACGTCCTTCTCATCCGACTTGGACGCCGGCACGTTGGAGCAACTTGCCACGGGACGCGCACTGATGCACTCCATCCGTCAGATGCCCGGCAGCCCGAAATCTGTTGCCGAACAGGTGGCCATCCTTTACGCCGGCACCAATAAATGGCTTGCAGATATTCCGACTGCGCGGTTGCCTGAGGCGTTGAAGGCACTCTCCACGGCCTTGAATGCTTCTCAAACCGGACAGACTTATGTGCGCCGTTTCCGCGAGAACCCTGTGCTGGACGACGAATTGAAGGGGCTGCTTGAGGCCTTAATGCCGGAAGTACTTGCTACTTACAATCCGAAGAGGAAGTGACTTTATGCCCAGCTTGCGCGAATTTAACGAGCGTCTGGCGTCTATGGCAAGTATGCGGCGCGTGACCAGCACAATGAAGCTGGTCGCCGGGTCGCACTTGCATCGGGTGCAGAGTGACCTCTCGCGCCCGGAAAATTTTACGCGCGCTTTGGCCGCTCTCCTTCCGATTATGCAGCAACCGCGCTTCGCCAATCATCGGTTGCTGCAACCACCTCCGGAAAGCAACAGCCGCATTTTGCTCGTAACGATGAGTGCCGATCGCGGACTCTGCGGCGGCTTCAATGCGGCCATTGTGCGGGCTGTGCGCGATTTTCATGCCCAGCATAGCCACCGGGCGGCAAAGATTGACCACCTTTATGTAGGCCAGAAGGCTGCAAACACATTGAAAAGTGAGTATCCGGGCATCTTGGATCACGTGCTTCCGGCCTCCAGCCATCCTACAGTCACCGATTCGGATCGCATTGCAAAACGGGTGATGCGCGTCTTTCTTTGGAAAATGTATGATGAGGTATGGTTGATTTCCAACCATTTTGTCAACTCGATGACCAATGATTGCCGCACCGAACGTCTCCTTCCAGATGCGCGTCCGCCTGTGCCGAAAGTCAAGGCAGAGCCGATGCCTTTGCCACGGATTTTGGAGCCCAATGACAGCCGTTTACTGGAAAATCTGGCCTATCTTTGGATTCAACTTTCGCTCTATTACGCAATGTTGCATTCTGCAACCGGTGAACTCGCCGCACGCGTGATGGCGATGAACAATTCCACCATGAATCTGAATGCGATGGAAAAAGAATTGCGCACACGGCGCAACCGGGCGCGACAAGCCGCCATTACCAACGAACTTACTGAAATTGTCTCAGGTGCTGAAGCACTGAAATAAGGATTCCCCCATGGCAGAAACACCTCTTAAACAATCGGAAGAAAACATCGGCAGCGTCATCCAAGTGATGGGAGCGGTGGTTGACGTGGAGTTTCCCTCCGGGATTCGTCCGCGACTTCTCACGGCATTACGCACCACCAATCCGCTTCTGGACGATAAACCTTACAACCTGGTGCTTGAGGTGGCCCAACATCTGGGCGACTGCCGCGTCCGTGCAATCGCCATGGGCTCAACCATCGGTCTGGTGCGCGGAGCTGCCGTAAAAGATTTGGGTCGCCCGATGGCGATGCCGGTAGGTAAAGGCACCTTGGGGCGCGTAATGAATCTCCTGGGGGATGGCATCGATGGCAAGGGCGAGGTGCAATGCGAAAAGCGCGATCCGATCCATCGCGAACCTCCGGCGTTCACCGATCAGAGCCCCGATGCTGAAATTCTCGTTACGGGCATCAAGGTGATTGACCTGCTCACGCCTTATCGCCGTGGCGGAAAGATTGGTCTCTTCGGCGGTGCCGGCGTGGGGAAAACGGTGTTGATCCAGGAGCTTATCCACAATATCGCCATGGGGCATGGCGGCTACTCGGTTTTTGCCGGTGTGGGTGAACGCACACGTGAAGGCACCTCGCTCTATCAGGAAATGGAAGAAGCGGGCGTTTTGGATAAAACCGCAATGGTCTTCGGCCAGATGAACGAACCGCCGGGGGCCCGTTCACGCGTGGCACTTTCTGCACTTACCGTGGCGGAACACTTCCGTGACGAGATGAATCAGGATGTACTTCTCTTCATTGACAACATTTTCCGTTTCACGCAAGCCGGTGCAGAAGTTTCCGCTTTGCTCGGACGTATTCCCTCGGCCGCAGGCTATCAACCCTCCCTTTCCACGGAAATGGGCGAACTGCAAGAGCGCATCACCTCCACAAAGGCCGGCTCGATCACTTCGGTGCAAGCGGTCTATGTTCCTGCCGATGACTACACCGACCCTGCCCCCGCCACCACGTTTGCCCACCTGGATGCCACCACCGAGCTCTCGCGCGCAATCGTGGAAAAAGGTATTTATCCGGCCGTTGACCCCTTGACCTCCACCTCTTCGATGCTCGACCCTGCCATCGTGGGCGAAGAGCATATGCGCGTGGCCAACGGCGTCCAACAGCTGCTCCAGCGCGCCAAGGAGCTTACAGACATCATCGCCATTCTCGGCATGGATGAATTGAGTGAAAGCGATAAAATGACGGTTGCCCGCGCCCGTAAAGTGGAGCGTCTGCTTTCGCAACCCTTCCATGTGGCCGAAAAGTTCTCCGGCATTCCGGGACGCTTCGTCAAGTTGGAAGATACGCTCCGCTCTTTCGCCGAGGTGCTTGACGGCAAGTGCGACGACCTCCCCGAAGCGGCGTTCTACATGGTAGGCTCCATCGATGACGTCCGGGAAAAGGCGAAGACCCTCGCACGTTAAACAGGAACCACACGCCATGGCATCGGGAACTCCCTTTCACTTCGCCATCGAAACCCCCTCGGGCGTCTTCATTGAAGGTGACGATATCACCTCGGTGGAAGTCTCCACCGACATCGGTAAACTGGGCATCATGGCACGGCACGAACCGATTGTGGCGGCCTGCCCTCCCGGATTGATCCGTATCTGCCAGGGAGGTGAATGGATTACCTTCCGCACCTCCCGCGCCATTCTGGTGGGCGATGGGACATCGGTAAAATTGCTCACACCGCTGGCGCGTCTTGCCGTGGGTTAATCGCCGCCCCATTTCAACAGGCCGCAGTCTCCGAAAGAGGACTGCGGCCGGTTTTTACAGCAGTCATTCGTTTCACCCAAAACCTTTTAATGTCTCCGGACAACGCTTGAGTGCCCCCGCGAAAATGGGTCTCAACCTCCGACTTAAGACTGTGACTGCCGCGGGGCAACGCTTGGACACCCCCGCTAAACCGCCGTGCGACTTCCGATAAAAGCCTGCACCGCGCACCGGAGAACGCTTACCCGCAAAGCTCTCTCCGACATTCGCTACACCTTCTCCCGGAGTGCGCCGCTTCAAGCCTTTGTGAGGGCTTGATAACGTTTCATCAGTGCGGCCACGCAAGCACTTTCCGTCATCGTCTTTATCTCAAATCCATACGCTTGCATGACGGCGCGGTCGTTGGCCTGATGCGCTTTGCGCAGCTCCGGCGGCATCGTGACTTCATCATAGAGGTCTGCCAGCGAGCAATCGGGATAGCAGGCGCGGGCATCCAAAATCGCTTGCGCCGTCTGTTCAATTTTCTGTTTCTGCCCGGCTGTTGGATTAGGCCACGGGAAGTTGTTGTAGACGATGTCCTTTGAATAGCGATAACGCATCTCCAAACGCCCACATACCGCACGCACCCAAGCCATATGCACATTAGAAGTCAGAACTCCAAAATGATAAATTTCAGCATTAGGAATTACTTTTACCAAGTTGCTGCTTAACACATACGGATCTAAGAATCCCATAGGAATATATTTTCTTTTTTCCGAAGAAACTTCGGGAACAACAATATAGTTTCCTTTTGGCATATTCTCAACATGAAAACGAGTTGGCGTATCAGCGAGTTTCACCGTGCCCGCGCTTGGACTTGAAAGGCGATAATCTCTTACAGCTTGCACTCTTTTAAGGCATTCGGGCATCTTCCGCAATTCGTTGGGAGGACATTCTCCAAGCCACAAGCAGTATCTAAAATATCGATTGATAAATTCGTGAGAACCAATCCAAGGCCTGAACCACTTCTCGGCTTGCGGTTCCTTTTTTATGAACGCGTTCTTTTCCTCCTCCGTAAACAAATAGAACCCGCCATCAATAGGTTTGTTCCCTATGCCGATTTTCGGAATGTCGCAAAGCGGAGTGGTGCGACTCTCCACAAACACATTGTCTGCCGCAACCAGATAGGCATTGATGTTCTCTACTATCAGAGGTCTTTCCGCTGAATAAATCACTTTTGCCTTATGAAACGGCGCACTACTGAAACCGATAATCACACAATGCACATGCGCCTTGATGCTTGCTTCACTGTCCCAACGGAAGGTGCGGTGGGCAAAATCAATGTGAACCCCCTCTTCAAAAAGCGGCTTCCAAAGGATGGAAACACTTTCGCCTTGTGAAACAGAATTGGTTGACACCAAGGCGGCACGCAGGGTGGTACCTCGCATCAAATCGGCGGTTTTTTTGTACCAACAGGAAACATAGTCCAGATTACCTGCGTGCTTCCATTTCGCGCCGAAGACCGCAAGTAAATCGTCTTTTTGCTCCTTACACATTAAGCGCGCTCCGACAAAAGGCGGATTGCCCATAATGTAGTTGAGCGTGGTCTTGGGGACGAGCCGTTCCCAATCCATGCGCAGGGCATTGCCTTCCACGATGTTGGCATACGATTTCAGCGGCAGAAAGTCGAGGGACATATTGACGATATCCTCGGTGGCTTTCATCATTTGGGATTCTGCAATCCAGAGTGCGGTCTTCGCGACGGTCACGGCGAAGTCGTTGATTTCAATGCCGTAAAATTGATGGATGGAGACTTTGATGACATCCCCGAAATCCATCAATTTTTGCCCGGCTGTTACAAGCAAAAGGGCTTCATTCTCAAGACGGCGCAAGGAAATATAGGTTTCCGTCAGAAAGTTACCTGAACCGCAGGCAGGGTCAAAGAACGTCAGATGTGCAAGTTTTTCGCGAAACGCTTCCGCCTTTTCGTTGCGGAGTTTCGGCACTTTTACGCTTTTGATGGCGGCGAGTTCTTCACGGAGTTCGTCAAGAAACAGCGGGTCAATCACCTTGTGAATATTTTCGATTGACGTGTAGTGCATCCCTCCGCTGCGGCGCGTCTCGGGATTCAATGTGGATTCAAAGACCGCGCCAAAAATCGTGGGACTGATCTGCGACCAGTCAAACTCCTCGCTTGCATTATGCAGAAGAAGATCAACAATCGCTTGCGTAAAGTTCGGGATCTCAATCGCATCATCTGCAAACAGGCCGCCGTTCACATAGGGAAACGCGGCCAGCGTCTCCTCCAGATACGGATCGCGCGCAGCAATTTCGGTGTTGAGCACATGGAAAAGGTCGATCAGCGCACGGCGGACATCTTTGGGCTGAAATTGCTTGAGATAGTCGTGAAATTTGAGGCGATGGCCAAAGATTCCGGCATCCTCGGCATAGAGACAAAAAACCAGCCGGACACAAAGGATATTCAAACTGTGGAGCGTCTGTTGATCCCCGGGGTTGAGATATTGCTTTAAGAGTGCCTCGTAGAGCCGACCGACAAGTGCCCCGGCTTGGATGGAAATTTCCTCTTCGCGGTGCAAGAGTTCGCTCTTTTCTTCCAGCAGAAAGCGCAAACGGTAATACTCTTTGGGGAGCTCTTTAAGCAGGATACTTTCCGGTTCGCCCGTGGGTTTCTCCATATCGTAGATGAGAAACTCCTCAAAGTTACAGGTGATGATCCAGCGCGGCCGCTGCGAATAGGGCAATGCGGCAGAATATCTTTGTGCCTGTTGAAACGGCGTAAGGAGCGTTCCATCCGATTGACGGATGGAACTGCGCAGATTGATTCCCCGCTTTTTCTGTTCAATCAACACGTGCGTGGAAGGGATGTGCCCGTCAATGAAACTGGTGTGATCGAGCTTTACGCGCTCCTCAAAATGGATAAACTTTTCGGGTTCGGCGACGCCGAGCACTTCACGCAGGAGGGAAAGCCAAAAGGATTGGGAATCACTCTTTTCATCGCCACGCGTTTTCCAATAGTCCGCAAAGACTTTTGCCGCCCTTTTCTGTTCTGTTTCCGTCATCATGCGCACGCTCACGTCCGTTCACCTCCACGTATCTTTTGGAGAAATCATACCAAAATCACCTTGGGAAAAAAGCCTTTTTGCCTTCTTTCTGAAAGAAAAAGCGCGCGTGCCGTCGCCTTTCCCAAGCGTCCGCTTCCTGCGCGTTTTCCCACATCATCCAAAGCTCCTTTTCCCACGCCCCGCGCCTCTGCTTTGAAACATGGGCGATGTTGCCCGCAGAAGCCGCCCACATCCCAAAGCCGTATCGCCCATCTTGCGGGGGCAAGATGGGCGATAGTGAAAACCGTCTTCGGGAGGCGTAACTTCCGCTTTTCACGCAACCGCCGCGCAAGGCGGCACAGACGTGCTTCACGCCACTTCCTGCCGGCAACTGCGCCCTGTTGAACGTGCACTTCCCGGCGGCAAACACGCGCTTCCGGAACGCGCCCGGCTGGAAACCCGCGGCACGGCAAGCCCGCCACAAAAGCCAAAGGAGCGGCACACATCCCGCCCCTTTGGAAACAAATGACAAGATCAAGCAAGGAAGAGGAAACGCCGCTTAAAAGGTGAATTCATCCTGAAAGACCGCCACCGGCGCAAAGGAGCGGCGATGTTGAGGACAAGGCCCCAGACGGCGGAGAGCCTGCAGGTGGGCTTTGGTGCCGTAGGCTTTGTGCTTGGCAAACCCATAGCCCGGATACTCGCGCTCCAGCGCAAGACAGAGATGGTCGCGCGTCACTTTCGCGACAATCGAGGCGCAACCGATAAGCAGGCTTCTGGCATCGCCTTTGACAATCGCCCGATGCGCCATCGGCAACCCCTTAACCGGCAAACCGTCAACAAGGGCAAGCGCAGGAGCCTGCGGCAACGCTTCAAGTGCGCGCCGCATCGCCAGATGGGTGGCATTCAAGATATTCAGCGCATCGATTTCTTCCGCAGAGGCAATACCCACGCCACAGCGGATTTCCGGATGCGTGGTCAACACTTCCCAGAGTTTTTCCCGTTGTTTTTCAGAAAGCTGCTTGGAATCGTTCACGCGTTTGAGGTCGGTTTCCGCCAAGCGCGGCAGAGCCTCCCGGGCAATTTCCACCGCCCCTGCGACCACCGGCCCGGCAAGGCAACCGCGCCCGGCTTCATCAACGCCGGCAAGCACGGCCTGCGGCGATTCGTTCCAAAAAGCACGTTCAAAGTGCAAACGGTCACACGCGTCATCTGCCGATGGCGGGTGTATTTCTGAAACGGCACGGGGAGGCGACATGGAGGCGGCAACTTTCGCTCGTGGGGGAAGCGGCTCAGTCCACCAGTTTCGCGGTGAGATCATACCCGCGCGCACCGGTGATTTTCACCCTGACGAAGTCGCCGGGGGCAACGGTTTCCGGCGCATGGCAGACGTGCGTAAGACCATCGACTTCCGGAGCCTGATGCGGCAAGCGCACATAGACGCCCTCGTCCTCGTCGTAATCCACCACCAGGGCGCGTTGCACCTGCCCGATCCGTGCGCGGTTCTTCTCCCTGGCAATGCGCTTTTGCAGGGTCATCAATGCCGCATGACGGCGTTTTGCCGTCTTGACATCGGGCAAGTCGTCAAGCGTGGCGGCGTGGGTGCCCTCTTCGGGCGAGAAGCTGAATGTGCCCAAATGGTCAAACCGCACCCGTTCAACATAAGCCATCAACTGATTAAAATCCTCCTCGGTCTCTCCGGGGAAGCCCACCATGCAGGTGGTGCGGAGCACGGCATTGGGAAGTGCCGCACGCAGACGGTCAGAAAACGTATCGATTGCCGCAATGGTGTCGGCCCGGCGCATCGCCCGCAACACATTGGGCGAACAGTGCTGAATCGGCAGGTCGAAATAGGGCAGGATGTGCTTCGCCTTCGCCATGACATCCAAAAGTTCATCGGTAACATGATTGTGGAAGCCGTAAAGGAAGCGCAGCCAGAAGTCACCCTCCAGCGCGTCCAACGCCTTGAGCAGTGTCGCCAGCGAAACGCCGCAACGCAAGTCTTTCCCATACGCCGTTACATCCTGCGCCACCAGATTGATTTCACGCGCTCCGGTGGCAAGCAGTGCTTTCACCTCTTCCACAATGGCCTGTGGTTCACGGCTTCTCAAGTGACCGCGAAACTGCGGAATCGCGCAGAACGCACACGCATGATTACACCCCTCGGCAATCTTCACATAGGCAAAGACCGGCCCGGTCAGGCGCAACGCCGGAATGGGTTTGTCAAAGGTGCGCACCGGCAAGCCCGGCGCGATGGTCACCGGCTGCGGATATTGCCGCTTGGCGCGCGGAAGCGCGGCCAGCTTCTCAAGCATTCCGGGCAATTCATCCAGCTGATCGACGCCGATAAACGCATCCACCGCCGGAAAAGCTTCCAACATCTTTTCCCGGTAACGTTGCGGCAGACATCCGGCGACAATCACGACCTTGCAATATCCGGACTGCTTCAATTGGCAGGCCTGCCGGATCTCTTCGGCCGCTTCGTCCCGGGCAGAGGCAATAAAAGCACAGGTGTTGATAATCAAGACATCCGGGCGTTCCTCTGCCTGCGCGGGCTTGTAACCGGCCTTAATCAATGCACCGAACATCACTTCGCTGTCGGCACGATTCTTGGAACATCCCAGTGAAACAAAGCTGAAGGTGTTGAGCTTCATACCGCTGTACTCCTGCCGCCAAACTTCTGTTCAGAGCCCCAAGTCTTCATCCACCAGGAGGATAGTTACCGCAGAATACAGCGGACGCTGGCGGATCACGGTGGTCACGCGGCAGATGCTTCCCTCGTTGTGTCCGGCACAATGCGCACACGCTCCGGTAGCCGCGCAGGGCGTCTTGCAGCCCAGACGATAGGCATTGACCGGTGCGGCCACCTCTTCAATGCGGTTGAGAGCCGCCTCGACATCGCCTTTAACCAGTTTATTCCGGCCGACAACCAGCACGATGTGACGCGGACCGTAAATCATTGCCGCCACGCGGTTGCCGACACCATCCACGTTGACGATGACGCCCTCGTCGGTCAAAGCGTTCACAGACGAAAGGAACAAATCGCAAGTAAGCTGGCGACGGCGGATGAGATCGCGCTCTTCAGCGGTGAGATTTGGAAAACCATGATTGAGGATTTCTTTCCCGGCATCGCGCAGTGTACGCGTAAGGTTCAGACACGCCACCGAAAGTGAACCGCCGAAACCGATGCTTTGCGCGGAGGCCGCCATTGCAAGCACGCGTGCGCCGGCAGCTTCCCGATTGGCGCAGACTTCCACTTCAAACCCACGTTTGCGCAGTTTGGCCGCCACCGCTTCCAAACGCAACGCCGACTGCCATCCCAAGAGTGTATCAACTGCAGATTGTTCCATGTCCTTTTCTCCTTAAAATCAGAATTGTCAAAACGAACGCCGCAATCAGCAAGCCCACTGAAATCGTCTGGCTGAATGTCATGCCGAAATAGGTCGCCCCGCGCGGATCATCCCGCAGGCACTCTACGCCGAATCGCAAGAGCGCGTATCCGGCACAATAGACCGCCGTGCAAAGTCCATACACCGATTGATAACGGCGATAAAGCCACCACAGCACCGCAAAGAGCACCGCACAGCCCGCCGCTTCCACCAATTGTGTGGGGCAGACCGGGAGCGATTGACTGGCATAGGGCAGAATGTGCCGCGCCTCCACTTGATGTATCCACGGCGGCGACCCCTTGGGGAAGGCCACCGCATACCACGCATCGGGAGCCATCTTACCGTAGCAGCAGCCAAAGAAAAAGCACCCGATCCGGCCGAAAAGATGCCCCAGCGGCACAAAAACCGCGCAGAAATCCGCCAGTGAAGCGAGCCGCTCTTTCTTCAAATAAGCATAGGTGAGCAGTGCTGCCGACGCCACAATAAAACCACCGTAAAAGACCAGTCCGCCACGCCAAATCATAAACATATTCAGCGGAGCGTGCGCAAATTCATGCTGCCAATTCTGCCAAACGTAGACGATTCTCGCGCCAATCACGCCGCCAATGGCCGCAACCATCACGATGGTCTGCACCTCGTCGGGGTTCCGTCCGGACAATTTCGCAAGTCGTGTTGCCAGAAAATAACACAGCGAAAAGCCGATTGCCATCATCAAACCATACGTTTGAATTGTGATGCCGCCGAGAGAAAAAAGTTCAGGATACATAAGCCTACCGTGTAAACAATGCCGTCAATGCGAAAGCGTCCCGCTCATTTTGTATTGGAACAGCAACGTGCGAATCTCGGAAATCAATGCTTCGTTAAACGTAAACTTATCCTGCTTCACGTGATTGATGTTCGCTTTTATCATCACTTTCGGATAGAGTGGCGCGTCTTCATCCGGCTTCTCGATCGTCATCAAGCCCGAATCAACCAAAAGTTGCAGCGTCGCATCAAACATGGAAGGCTGCATACTGTAATAGTATTTGCGCACATCCCCGAAATCTTTCTTGTGATACTCGATATTGAAATCGTCCCCAACCGTCACCGAATGCCCTTCAAGAATCGTGATTTGTCCGTTGTTGGTCATTTCACACCGGATGCGCGGCGCATCCTCCTCGGCCTGATAGTAAATGTGAACCCAGTTCAAGCGGGAGTTCTTTACCGTAAACTTTTCGGGCGAACGATACCAATACATTGAGCATCCTCCGCAAAAAATCAGTGCCAGTAACGCGCACCCTGTAAAAGAAATCCAACGTTTCATCACGCCTCCTTCCACGGTCGATAAACCAAGAGCGGTGCTTCGCCTGTCAGTTCAAGGCTGTCGGATGCCGTCCGATTCAGCGTTGCCCGCCACAAAGAATCCAATTGCAGTGCTTCAACCGGCCAGACAACGCCGCGCACCGTCAGCCGTTGCGGAATGAAAGAAAGGAAAGACACCGGCGTATTTTGCACGACCTTCAACACGGAAAAGCCCGGTTCAAGCACATCGAATCGCCCGGACTCGGTAAAAATCCGGGCGGCACGTCCGGCAGAAGCAATCAGTGCCAGATTGGCAAGCGTATGGTCTTCCCGTTTACCCGTGACGGCAAAGTAGTCAATTTTCGCCGAAGAATCCCGTGCAAACAGCCAATGCATCGCCTTGGTCAGGTCGTTCGTTTCCTGGTCTTCGTGCAAATCTGTCAGCAATTCCGGTGCGATATCATCGCATAGCGTATCCATGTCGCCGACAATTTGCAACAGTGGCGGAGCATTCTCCGGTGGCAACCGATCACAACAAACGCAGCTTTCACATCGCGACAACGCCGCCAACACCTCCGAATGCCGGGGCGTATCACCATTGGCAATCACCGCAATTGTGCCCTTCATTCTGTCGCAACCCATTCAAAACCCAGACGACGAATATCCTCTGCCAGCGTCTCAGGTAACGTTCCACGCACCTCAAAGGCATCCGGTCCAGCCGCCGTTACCTCCTGAACAGAAGGATAAGAAGCCAAGCACTTTTCCACAACGCTGCGGCAGTGATCACACCGCATTCCCTTTATCGTTACACGCCGGACATCCGCAGTCCGTGCCGATGTCCCATCACGCATACGGAGCTTTTGTACAACACACTTCACCGCCAAGTGCCATGTAAGCAGCGCAAAAAGAATCACAGCACACGCCACTTTGGCCCCCGCAGTTACCGCACATCCCGATGAACAAGCCCCGGTACACGTTGCTGTATACGTCGGCAAAAGCGACCACTGTGCATCAATTCCATTCAAAAGCATCCCGGAGAGCAACGCCGCTACCGCAATAACCAGCAAGTAAACAGCCATACATTTCTTCCCGAGAATCTGGAGTAACATCGTCAAACTCGCCCCATTCAAAGCTGGCCCCACGATCAGGAAAATCAGTGCCGCACCGGGCGAAATCCCTTTTGCCATCAACGCCAACGCCACCGGGATGGAAGCGGTGCTGCAAACATACATCGGCATCCCGATCAGCAACATCACCGGGAATGCGATCCAATCATTCCCCAGAAAGGAAGCATCAAAGAAGCTCTCGGGCACAAACACGGTAATCAACGCCGAGAGGAAAAGCCCCAGCAACAACGCAGGTGCCACCCCTTTCAGGAGCGTTCCATAGCCATACGCAAACACGGTTGCGACACTTTTCCATAATCCTTTCCGCGCCGATCCTCCACCCTCTTCTGCACAAGGCTGCACCGTCCGGGCGTCTGTATCCACACACTGAATCAAGGTTCCTCCCACAATTCCGGTGAGAGCTGCCACCAAAGGGCGCACCACCGCAAAACACCATCCGAGCAAAGACCCTGTTGCAAAGAACGAATCAAGCCCCGTCTGCGGCGTGGAAATCAAAAATGCCGCCACCGCACCTTTGCTCGCTCCGCCCCGCTTCAATCCCACCGCCAGCGGCAACACCCCACAGGAACAAAGCGGTAACGGCACGCCTAAAAGCACGGAGAGCCACACGGCCTTTTTCCCTGCCGCACGTCCAAGAAAGCGGCTGACAATTTCCGGTGAGACGAAAAGGCTCATCAATCCTGCCGCAAAAAAGCCAAACAGCAACCAGGGAGCCATTTGCAATGCGACCTCCCAAACCGCCAATCCTACCGCTTTCACAACAAACATTTCCGAAACTCCTTTTCAATCACGCGGATTTTCTGCATGGAAACCCCGGTGCGTCATGCAAAGTCTCCTTTGCGCGCATCCACATAAGCCTCGATGACCTCACGATCTTTCGCCGTCTGCAACTCATTCATGATGCCGGCACAGACTTCCTCAAAAAGGGCCTGTTCCTCCGGAAGATGGGCGATAACATGAATCAGATGCCACCCCAAAGGCGTTTCAACCACGTCGGTAAAGGTATCCTCTTCTGCGGCAAAGGCTGCATTTTCAAAGGATTCCACCATCTCACCCCGGCGGAAGAAGCCGAGGTCACTATTGTCCGGACACGATGAGGTTTGCCTGACGGCCTCTTCCCAAGTCACTGTGCCTGCACGGAGAGCCGAGCGCAGATTCAGCAACGTTGTCATCGCTTCCGGAGCAAGGGCTTGATTGCGGTGAATCACAATGTGCCGGGCATGAACACGCTCAGGCAGACGGAATTGTTCCGGTTTGGCCTTGTAGACACTCCGCGCCTCTGCCACAGTCACCCGTGGTGCATCGGCGGCGATGGCTTTCATCAATGCCTCTACCGACATCTTTTTCCGGGCGGCATCGGTTTCCAGAATAATCTGTTCACGAAGGTTTTCCTCGGCCCACGCACGCAACTGTTCGGCGCATGGCGTTTCGCCATTGGCGCGCATAAACGTTTCATACCGGGGCTTCAAGCGTTCTACTTCCGCTTCGATTGCCGCAGCGGTCGGTGGCGCATACTTCATTCAATTACCGTCCCTTCCTGCATCAGAAGTGCTTCCTGCTCCCGCTCAACCTCCTGGGCTGCGCGTAACCGCTCTTCCTCACTCTTGAAGACTCCTGCCGCCTCCAATTCAGCATCTTCCTCCGGGGTCAGCTTGATCGGCTGCGTGGGTGCGAGCCCTTGTTTGATGCGTTCAATTTGCGCACGACGCTCTGCTTTGACTTTCTCTGCCTCCATTTCGGCCACCCGATTTTGCAGGGCGGCCTTCTCGGTAGCCTCGGCTTGCGCCTGTGCCGCACGGCGTTTCAGCAAACGCGAACGGAAAGAACCTTCTTTCGCCTTGGCCGGCTTTGCCGCTGCGGCATTGACCGCAGGTGCGGGTGCTTTCATCAACATCGGCGCAGGGGCCGCATTTACTGCATCCGTCTCTTTCGGCGGATCAATCAATCCTTTTCCAAGGCCAAGCGTAAAGGTGACGCCGTCTTTCCGAAGCGTGGCATACTCACGGTCATAATCGGCCTCAAGCAATGTAAAACCGTTCTGCGTCTCCCCCTCGCCTAAAAGATAACTCGCCATCGTGCCGGAAGTCTCGTCCAGAAACGCGATCTTCCGCGACCCGTCCGGCAAATCGGTCACGCCGCACATCCGGAACTTCTGCGCGATTTCTTCGCGTTGCTTTTGCTGTTCAGCCGCCTGTACGGTGTCAGTATTCACGTGCTCGGCCATATCTCCGAAAGGCTTGGCATCAATAATGCTCTGATATGTATCCTTTGACGCGAGCGTAGCCGACGCCAAAGGCGCAAGCAACAAGATCAAAATCACAATGGGAAACGGCTTTTTCATAATTTCAACAACCCGGACATCGTCAGGAAGACCGCGAGAATGGCCACCGGAGCCACCCAGCGGATGGAGAATTTCCATACGGCCAAGATTACTCCGGAGGGCTGCTCCTGCTCGGCCAACAAGCCCTCTGCCGTGCGGCGCGGTCCGAAGACCCACCCGATCAGCAGCGCGATGCCGAGTGCCGCAAAAGGCAAGCCCCAGTTGGAAGCCAGATTATCTACGGTGTCAAACCAGTTGTTTTGTTTCAATGCCCCCAGGCTCCAGCCGACCACCTTCTCCAGACCCGGCAACCAGCTCCAGTCAATCGTGGAAAAGACTGAAACCAACCCCAGCAAGGTGCAAGCGACCAGCGAAATCCATACCGCGCTCCGGCGCGATGCGCGATGGTGTCCTTTGCGCAACCGCTCAATCAGCACTGTGGCCATACATTCCAACAGCGAAGCTGAGCTTGTCACTGCGGCAATCAGCAGCATAAAGAAGAAACACGTCGCCCACACCGCCCCCAGCGGCATCGCAGCAAAGGTCGCCGGCAACGCACCAAAGACCAATCCCGGGCCGGCAGAAGGCGCAAGTCCGGCCGCAAATACCGCAGGAAAAATCGCCAACCCAGCCAAGAGTGCCGCCATCGTATCGAGAATCCCCACCCAACCGGCCGCCTTCAAAATCGACTGCTTTTTGCTTAAATACGATCCATACGTCACCGTAATGGCCATCCCCAACGAGAGCGAGAAGAACGCCTGACCCAATGCCATCATCATCACTTTCGGCGTGAACCCGGCCTTGGTCGGCTTCAAAAGGAAGACCACCCCCTCCCATGCGCCCGGCAACGTCACGCTTCGCACAATCACTACCAACAGCAATACAAATAAAGCCGGCATCAACACTTTACTCACACGCTCGATCCCTGCCTGAATCCCGCCCAGAATCACCGCAGACGTCAGCCCCATAAAAATCAGAAAGCCCACCAGCACACGCCATGGATTTCCCGCATATGCACCAAACGCCTCAATCGAAGTCTTTGCCACCTCCGAAGCCGACCCTCCGTCCACTCCGGCAAACGAAGCTGTCAACGACCGCCAGACATATTCCACAATCCAGCCGCCCACAACTGCGTAATAGGACAAAATCACAAACGACAGTGCGCAGCAGACCCATCCCAGTGCCGCATAGCCCCTCTTCAAAAACGCCCACACGCCAAACAATGCCATCGCAGACAACAGCCACGCCTGCATTGTCGCAAAAAGCACTGCCGCCGCCCCGGAGAGCGAACAAAGAGCCACACGCCCCACAACACTTCCCGACAATTGCTCCACTTTGCCCAGTGCATTGATCACATTACGGCGCGTAAAGCGTCCGACAAACATCTCGGAGCACATCACCGGAAGCCCAATCAAAAAGACGCACAGCAGATAGACAAACACAAACGAACCGCCACCGTTTGATCCGGCCATGTAAGGAAACTTCCAAACATTTCCCAATCCGATTGCCGAACCGGCAGAGGCTAAAATAAACCCGATTGAAGACGTCCAATTTTCACGCGCCATAACAACTTCCTTTTTATCTTTAATACTATACCATAAAACGCCGGCTTCCCCCACAACAATCCCCACGGTCATTTTGACATTAAGCGCGCCCAAAGCTCCTCCCCGAAGCCACCCCTGCGCAAGATGGGCGATATCGGGGGTGCAACATCGCCCAAACGCGTCCCGCACTTCGGCGACTTTGAAATGCTCCTTCGCCGATGTTCCCGCACCGGTTGCGCCGCCCTTTTCTCCGGACGGCACGGGAAGCACCTGCCTCCCCCGTGCATTCTGAAAACAGAAAAGCGCGATTTCATTCTCAAATGATGCAAAATATGCTACACTGGAAGTGATTTTGCTGAACTGTAAACTGAATAAGGAGTAAGCATGAATACGATTGCGATCGGTTGCGATCACGCCGGTGTTGCGTTGAAAGCAAAGCTTGTAGATTATCTCAACAGCCGCGGTTGCACCGTGACAGACGTTGGTTCGTTTGACGCCACCGCCGCAGACGATTATACCGATTTCGCCATTCAGGTTTGCGAAGCGGTGGCAGAAAGAAAAGTTGCACGCGGCATCCTGCTTTGCTCAACGGGTATCGGCATGAGCATTGTCGCCAATCGTTTCACCGGCATCCGCGCGGCAATCGTCACCGATGAAGCCGTGGCCAAGCTCTCGCGTGAGCACAACGATGCAAATATCGTCATCCTCTCGGCGCGCGCCCTCAACGAAGAAGCGGCCATCCGTGCACTCGGTATCTGGATGGACACCCCCTTTACCGGAGCCGAACGCCACGTGCGCCGTCTGGAAAAATGCGACCGCGCCGGCCGCCTTGCCGAGGCTTCACTGCTTGCAAAGGCCGATCCGGAAGTCCACGCCGCCATCGTGGCACAGATTGAACAGGAAGACAACACCATCAATCTCATCGCCTCGGAAAACTATACCTCCGCGGCAGTCCGCGAAGCACAAGGCTCCGTTCTGACCAATAAGTATGCCGAGGGGTATCCCGGGAAACGCTGGTATTCCGGTTGCATCCCCGTAGATACCGTGGAGCAACTCGCCATTGAGCGCGCCAAAACACTCTTCGGAGCAGAAGCTGCCAACGTGCAGCCCCACTGCGGAAGTGCTGCAAACATGGCCGTCTACTTCGCAATGTTGCAGCCCGGAGACACCATTCTTTCCATGAGTCTCGACCAGGGCGGGCACCTCAGTCACGGATCTCCGGTAAACTTCTCGGGCAAACTCTACAACATCGTCCCCTACACCGTTGACAAAACGACCGAATGTCTTGACTATGATGCGATTGAAAAAATCGCCGAAGAGGTCAAGCCCCGCCTGATTCTTGCAGGAGCCTCCGCCTATCCCCGCACGATTGACTTTGCCCGTTTCCGTGCAATCGCCGACAAAGTGGGGGCGTATCTGATGGTCGATATGGCCCACATCGCAGGCTTAATCGCGGGCGGCGTTCACCCCTCGCCCGTGCCCTATGCCGACTTCGTCACCACCACAACACACAAAACACTCCGCGGACCGCGCGCCGGGCTTGTGCTCTGCAAAGAAAAGTATATCGCCGCCATCAACAAGAGTGTCTTCCCCGGCATTCAGGGCGGTCCGCTCGAAAATGTTATCGCAGCAAAGGCGGTTTGCTTCAAAGAATGGCTCCAGCGCGATGCCCGGGCATACGCCTCGCAGATTGTTGCCAACACCCAAACGCTTGCCCAAGTGCTGCAAGACGAAGGGTTCCGTTTGGTCTCCGGCGGCACCGACAATCACCTCTTCCTCGTTGATGTCAAGGCTTCGGGCATCACGGGCAAGGTGGCAGCGGCGGCGTTGGACAATGCAGGTATCATCTGCAACAAGAACACCATTCCGTTTGATACCGAGAGTCCTTTCGTCACGTCCGGCATCCGGATTGGCACGGCAGCCGTCACAACCCGCGGCATGAAAGAACCGGAAATGAAGCAGCTCGGCGCGTGGATTGCCGCCATTCTCAAGCACCCTGAAGACGAAACACTCCAGCAAGAGGTGCGCGCCGAAGTGCGTAAGATGGCCACCCGTTTCCCGGTTCCGTAAGGAGCATCCGATGACACGCGCAGAGAAAGCGAATGTCATTCTCGTCTCGATCGCCATTGCCATTGGCGTGGCGATCGGTTTTTATTCCGGCTATCTTGCCCGAGAGACGAAGCAGCCCGGCGAGGCAATCCGCACTTCAGATGCCACAGGCCACTGGAAACGTCATACCGAACCGGCCGCCGACATCAACGCAGAAATTCTCACGAATACACGCATCCGCCTGATTATGCAGGCGATTCCAACGTCGGCTCTGCTCAATGCCGGCGAACTTCCGCAATCACTTGATGCGCTCATTTCGGAAGGATTATTGGGGAAAGAGGTCATCCGTGACGGATGGGGGCGTCCATTATCCTACACCATCGATACCGAAAGCGGTGTCTACTCCGTCCGTTCGCTTGGTGCTGATGGCATCCCCTCGCAGGACGACATCCCCCGACCGTGAAGACGGCCTTTGCCAAAGGCCGCCGTTAATCCCGACGTTTCCCGGTATGCAAAAGCTGCTTGTTCTCAATGTCGCTGCGCTCGGCTATGATTTGCTTTCCGCGAATGCGATTACGCATCTGGCCGGTCTTCCCGTCCGATCCCTTGCCACAGTCTCCCCGGCGGTGACCTGCACCGTACAGGCAACGCTGCGCACCGCACTCCCGGTTTGCGCACATCAAATGCCTGCAAACGGGCTCTACCTCCGCGATTTACGGCAGAGTTTCTTCTGGCATCAAGCCTCTTCACTCGTAAAAGGCCCCCGCATTTGGGAAACGTTCCGGGCAAAAGGCGGCCGCGTAGGGCTTTACTTCTTTCAACAATCGCTCGGTGAAACTGTAGACGAAATCCTCTCTCCTGCCCCCATTCACACCCATGGCGGCGGCATGATTATGGCGACTTACAGCCACCCTCCTGCGCTGCTCAACGGCAAAAACCCTCTGCCGCTCTGGCGTTATTGGGGACCGCTCGCCTCGCCCAAGGTCGGACGCGCCATCGTCCGCACCCTTTGCGCCCGGCTTCAATCGGGGAATGCTCCCGAACTTTTGATGGTTTATTTACCCACTTTAGACTATGATTTGCAGCGATACGGCACAACGCATCCCAAAATTCAATCCAATCTCCGCGAAGTCACAACGCAAATCGAATGCCTTGTCGCCGAAGCTCGCCGCCGGGACTATGAAATTCTTATCGTCGGTGACTACGCAATCACCGATGTTACCGCCCCTGCGTGTTTCCCGAATCGCGCACTTCTAGCGGCAAATCTGCTCAACGTGCGCACCATTCGCGGAATGCTTTATCCCGACTTTCATCAGTCGCGCGCCTTCGTGCTCTGCGACCACCAGACGGCACTCGTCTATTGTCAAAACGAAGCCGATCGACCGCTTGTGCGCGAATGCCTTGCGGCATTGCCGGAAGTTGAGCACATTGAGGAACACATGGCCGGAGCCGACTTCCAATTGACCGCCAAACGCGGCACCTGGTTCGCCTATCCCTGGTGGGACAAACCGCAGCAAGCCCCCGACTATGCCACGCACGTGGATATTCACAACAAGCCGGGATTTGATCCGTGCGAGCTCTTTTTCGGCAAAACACCCTTTCAAAGCAGTACCGACACCTCCCGAATCCGCGGCACGCATGGACGCAATGATGTGCCGGTGGCATTGGCTACCACCCTGCAAATCTCTGCCACCTCCCTGCTGCAACTCGCCGAAGCACTCCGCAGGCACCTCGATTCTTAAACCGCCCATAGCCCTCTTGCAAGACAAAGCCGCACCCGGAATCGCTTACGCTCAAGGCGTTTACGCAAGAAGTCTTGTTGCGTTTCCCGGACAGGACAAACCCCGCATCCCCAAAACGCAATCAAAGACATCACGCCTTGTCAACGGTTGCCACGAAGCAATGCAAGCCGCCCATCCTCCCGTTTTCCCCATCCCCTTCGGGAAAACCTTGCGAGACCTCATTTCAACATGGGCGAAACCCATGCGCAACATGGGCGACTTTCCGATTCAACATGAGCGAAACGCATACGCAAAGTCGCCCATGTTCACCGCCCCTCTCCTCCGGATACCTTCCGTCAACCGTCCGCTCCCGAAACCCTTGACGCCTTTTCTGAAAACTTTTTCAGCCTTCTCCCAAAAAAACCTTGCATTCAATTCCCGATATTTGCTATCATGTCCGCGTTTTAACCCACACCGGGGGATTAGCTCAGTTGGTTAGAGCGTCTGCTTGACATGCAGAAGGTCACTGGTTCGAGTCCAGTATCTCCCACCATAGACGGACCGTAGCGCAGCCTGGTAGCGCGTTTGCTTGGGGTGCAAAAGGTCTCGGGTTCAAATCCCGACGGTCCGACCATTTCTTTTCAATCCGCAGCCAATCGCTGTGGCTTTTTTATTATCTGAACGCTCACTCCTCACAGGATTTGAACCCGGAGTAACCGCTTGCGCGGCGCAGTCTTGCAGACGGATAAATCCCGACGGCACACAAGAGCGTTGTTTCTTCGCAAAAATATGCGCTCAACCGGGCGGAGGATTCCGAGCGTCCCCACGGAATCCCCTGCGGTTTCCGGCACCACTTCCGGCATCCAACTGCACGTCTTACGTCTTCACACCACAGCAGTGTTTCTGCAACATCCCCCGAAACGGACAACCTCCAAAGGCAACCTTTTGCGCGACTTTTC
This sequence comes from Kiritimatiellia bacterium, assembly GCA_017531445.1. GTDB lineage: Bacteria > Verrucomicrobiota > Kiritimatiellia > RFP12 > DVOR01 > Spyradenecus. The sequence continues at coordinate 702,507 of JAFXKZ010000002.1, forward strand.
GTTGCGTGTACCCGCTTTTCGCCAAATTGTGCTAGAATAAGCGCATGAAATGGCGTTTTTATCCAGGCGAAGATTCTTCTGTCTTATGCGTATTTTATGCCGGATGGGGCATGGATGAACATCCGTTTGAACACTGCACCGGCCAACGGGACACGCTGATTGTGTGGGACTATACCGACCTCTCACCGCTTGATTTTCCGTTTGACGACCGCCCAGTCGCGTTGGTCGCCTGGAGCATGGGCGTCTGGGCTGCCACGCAAACGTTCCCGACCGACCATTTGATTTCGGCAACAGCTTTCAACGGCACGCCCTATCCGATTGATGACACACGCGGCATTCCTCCTGCGGTTTTTGATGCAACACTTGCCGCCCATTCGGCGAATGGACTGGCACGATTTCAACGACGGATGTGCGGCGGAGCCGCCGCAATGAACCTTTTTTTACAACGCGCCCCCCGGCGTACCGTTGAGGATCTCGGCACAGAACTTGCCGCACTCGGTTCAGCCATCCGCACGCGACCGCCGCGTCCGTTCCCATGGACATGCGCCATCGGATGCGCCGGAGATAAAATCTTTCCGCTCGCAGCTCAACGGATGGCTTTCCCGGATTTAATTGAGCGTCCCGGCGCACACTGGGAACCCACACTGTTGGAATTACTGCTGAAAGGACGCCCCGTTTGATCGGCGCAAGTGCCATTATCAGTCGCTTTGCACGGGCGATTTCCACCTACGAAGCGCAGGCTTCAGCGCAGAGTATTGCAGCCGAACGGTTGGCTGATTTGCTCGGAAATCACCTTCACGTGCTTGCGCCACGCATCCTCGAAATCGGCTGTGGCACAGGGTTACTCACGCGCCAGATTGTCACACGTTTCACGCCTTCGGAACTCATCCTCAATGACATTTGTCCGGAGATGGAGGTCTGCTTTGCCAATCTGCCACGGGCGACATTCCTTCCCGGCGATGCGCAAACAGTGGCTTGGCCGGGCACATTTGACGCAATTGTTTCCGCCTCGGCCATTCAATGGTTTGACGATCTTGGAGCCTTTGCCAACCGATGCGCGGCGGCATTACCGCAAGGCGGCTTGCTCGCTGTCTCCGGGTTTGGCCCGAAAACGCTCCCGGAAATCCGCGAACTAACGGGGAAAGGCTTGGACTATCCGGTCTTTGAACAGTTTGTTTCCGCATTTACTTCCGCCTTCACACCCTTGGAGACGCAGCACTTTACGCACACCATGCACTTCAAATCCGGATGGGACGTTTTGCGCCATTTGAAGGAAACCGGCGTCACAGCCACGGGTGCTGCCGAGAAAACGGCATGGACCCGGCGGCGACTGGCGGCATTTGTCGCAGCCTATCAAGCCCGGTTCACTGCTGAAAACGGGGTCTATTTGACGTATGAACCTTTCCTTTTCGTGGGGGCTCGCCGATGAAAACGTTTCGGATTTTCCCTTTTGTTCACACGCTGCAACGCATACTTTTCATTTGCTTCATGGGGCTTTCTGCACTTCTTTCTGCACAGTCTGCGGTGACGCTCCGCCCGGTGAAAACCACCGATTGGAGCAAGGACCTCAATCTCGCTGAAGAGGTCTCCATCCCCCTGACGCCGGAGCAAGTGCCGGGCTTTTGCGACTTGATTTTGCGGATGGACGAACTGTATCTGCGGGTAAGTCTCCGCCAGAGAGCGCATGAAGCATGGTTGAAACAGGTGGGAGAAACCGAGGAAATCGAAACGCAATTGCAGGCGCGGTTTGATCTTTCATTCCAGGATCGCACGTATCGTTTTGACCGATTCGGCCGTCTGATGCTCGACCAACGCTTTACCGATATTGAGGACTCCGAGCTGATCAGCCGCTTTGAAGCACAGTACCGCTCGTTGCTTGCCGCATCGGATTTCGCCAAAGCCGAACGCACCAAACCGCAGGAACAACCCAAAGCAAAGATCCTTTCCGTGCCGATTTTCGCCGGCTTTGAGGATGACCGCTACCAACAGCATGATGCACTTATTTTGAAATTGGTTACGGAATTCAACGCCAATCGCTGCCAATGGGCCGGCGCGGCACCGGATGCAAAAATCGAAATTCCGGAGTTGAAACCGGCGTTAATCAAAGCGATGATGTTGGAAGAGGCGGGAGGAAACGGACCGCGCTCGCGCAAAGCGTGGAACAAGGATCCGTTGCAAGTCAATGTGCCGGGCGACTGGGATGACTCCAAGAAAGCGTTGGGGTTGCGCCGGCCGAAGGAGCGCAACGAGGGGTCGCTGGAGAATAATTTACGTGCCGGGATCAAGTATCTGGTGCGAAAAGGATTTGGCACATCGGGCAACCCGGTTGCTTCCCGAAGCGGCGTCTATTTCGATTCCTGGCGCACTGCGCTGAAGCGTTACAATGGCAGAAACGACCGCCTTCATGATGGACGTTCCTATCGCTCGGCCTATGCCGACCGGATTCTCCGGCGGGCCAAACGTCCGGATCGCTTCGTGCCAATCGCACACTAGTTGCGCGGCGTCAGCTTTTTCGTGCAATCGGCAAAAGACGCACGCAGGTTTGAGAGGCCTGAAACCTGCGGTTTCTCCCACGATTTCAAGCCCGACGGGGCGCATAAAACGCAATAAAAAAGGAACTTCTGCAAGCGCGTTTACCGCGTGTCACGTACACGCGGTAAACGCATTTTAACGCAGTTTTTTCTGCATCACGGGCAACCATTCGCTGCACGCTGTCGCTGTGAAGAAGGCAGACTTACAGCTCGCCTTTTGAACATGGGCGATATCGGGCAGGCAATCCCGCCCAGATTGAAGTTGCAGTTCGCCGCTATTGACGCGCCGTTTCGCCCATGTTCAAACGAAGCACCGGGGGCAACGGTTTCCGCCCGTGTCGAAGGCCCTGCGGCAAGGGCGAAGGGCCTTCGGTAGCGGCGCATCCTGTTCCCGCTCAAAATCCGACTGCTTTCACTTGTTTTTCAATTGCTTTCTCTATTTATTGTAGCGCGTTTTTTCTCCGGATTTGGTATGCTATTAGGAAACGATGAGGCAACATATCAACAACACCGGGCGAAAAGGCTTTGCTTTAATCGCCGTTATTTGGACGCTGGCCGTGCTCAGTCTCCTGGTGTGTTCGTTTACCCTTGATGCCTACATGGAGGGCAAGGCCGCCACCTATGTGCGCAACCGCCATCAGGCTACGGCACTTCTGGAATCGGGCGTTGTACTGGCGGAAATGCTGATGGAGCGGCAGGAAAAAGTCAGTGGCGAGGAAACCGAAGAAGAGGTCGCCAAAGACCGCTGGATTGAACCGGCCATCCGCCTGAAGCGCGGGCAGCGGGTGGAAGTGTCGCAACGGCTTTACCGGGATGAAGCAGGCGCGCTCCAATTTGAAACCGCCAATGTCTCCGCCGCAGAATCGCATGAGCCCGAAGCGGAAATCTTTGTGGCCATAGAGCCGGAGCCGGCACGGTGGAATCTGAATAAATTGGCACACGCCGGATTTGGAGACAATGCCGACCTCATTTGGAGCCGCATTCTGACCCTCGCCGGAGTGCCGGAAGAAGATCAGAGTGAATTGGTCGATTCGTTCTACGACTGGGTGGACGAAGACAGCGTCACGGTGTCGGCAGAAGGCGCGGAAAGTGATTACTACGAAACCCTCGACCCGCCCTACACGTGTAAGAACGGTCCGCTGGATACCGTGGGCGAACTCGCCTACATCAAGGGGTTCAACCGCAATGGAGGCGTATTGCTCAAGGGCGGCGTATGGAATCCGGAAGATGCAGAAGACCGCCAAATCTCCGTCTCCGGTATTGCGCATCTCTTTTCGCTTTACGGCACAGGCAAGGTCAATGTCAATGCTGCGCCGCGTGAAGTGCTCTTGACGGTGCCATGCCTGGAAGATGCCGATGGGCTCATCGTTGATACGATTCTGGAAGAGCGTGAAGGGCTCAATGCCGACAGCCCTGATGCCTCCACACGGGTGAAGCAGAATGCGCGCGGCAGCACTTCCAGTCTGGGCACACCGGCGATTGAAGATTACCACTTTACGGATATTTCAGACTTTTTGGCGCGCATTCCCGGCATCAGCCAGGAAGAAGCCAATACCTACCTCACCGTGGATTGCGCCATCTACAAGCTGGAACTGGAAGGGCGGGTCGGTAATGTCCGGCGCAGGGCGACGGCCGTGGTGCAGAAAGGTGCCGCAGATACAAAGTCCGGCACCAGTTCCGGTTCCAAAAACAATCTCGTCATTTTACGATGGCAGGAAGAGACCTGATCGTTTCAAGCATTCAACCCAACCTTTCAGTTATGGCGAAAAAGAAAAAGCAACCTTCCTCCGAAATCCTTCCGGCAGTGCCGGCGTATGAAACCGTTTATACGCTGATTACGCTTCCGGAAGAAGCCGAAGCGACGCTTGAAGAGGCGATTCCATTGCAAGCCGAAGCCCTTTCACCTTTCGATGAAGGTGAATACACCCTCGCGTGGGAAGTGCTCGGACGGCAAAACGGTATGTTGTCCATCTGGGTGGCGATTGCGTCCAATGAAGCCCTCACACAGAAGTGGCACGCGCTTCTCTGCGCACGGAATCAGCTCGCCTCGGTGCGTCTGGATGCCACACCGCTCTGCTGGAGTTTGGCACTAAAAACACGCGATCCGGCTCTGAACGAGGGGCAAACCCTTGCCTTTCTGCGCACGGCAAACGAACAATTGCTCCTTCTTTTCGTCGATGGCAATCCGGCACTCTTCCGGGGGCTCTCCCCCGAAGCCGGGGCCGAAGAAGTGCAGCGTGAAGCGACATGGCTCCTGACACAAGCCACGCTGAATGGTCTTCTCGGCGAAACACCCCTCGCTGTGCGTTGCTATGTTCCGGACCCTGCTGCCGCGCCGGAGTTTGCTGCACTGGCAGAAATGCCGGCACAAACGGTGGTGTTTTCGGAGGAAGAGGCACAGGAAAGTCTGCAACGAGCCCTCAAACAGCGCGTTGCAGAGGGGAAGACCTTTGACCTTACGCCTGCGTGTTGGCGGGAAGAAGTGCGCGCCAAACGCAGAAAACGCACCTTGATTTGCTCCGGTATTCTGCTCGGCTTGCTCTGGTCGGCAGCCGCGCTGACGCTCTTCCTTTTGCCCAAACTTTACGCGCAACGTGCCAAAACTGCCGCATTGCGCATTCAAGCCCACCGCACCGCCTACAACGACGTTGTGGACTTACAGGAACGCATCGGGCTCATCATGCGTTATCAGGATCGCCGCTTCTCGGCATTGGAAATGCTCCGTCTTGTCTGTGCGGCCAAAGCGGCAGACATGACCTTTCTCTCAATGACCTACCGGCAAAAGCAGTCGTTACGCCTTACCGGGCTCTGTGAAGACACCTCCAGCGTTTACACCTTCAAAGAAACAATTCAGAAGGATGAACGCATCCGGGAAGTGCGGATCAACCGCTTGGCGCAGGACGCGAAGACCCGGCAACAGCGGTTTGACATTGATATCATCTTCATCATTGAATCAGAGGAAGAATAATGAGTGCGATTTCACAAAACGACCGTAAACTCCTCATTCTCTTCGTGATTGTCGTGGCCGTCGGCAGCCTCGGCATCTGGTATCCCAAGGCTAAAAAAGAGTGGACGGCGAAGAAAAACGAATGGCAACGCCAGGAAATGCGGTTGCAACGCGAGCGCAATATCATCAATCTGCGCCCGGAGATTGAACAGCGGTATGCGGAGTTGCGCGATCATATGCCCGTCTTTCCGGAAGGAAAATCCGTGGACACCTACTGGCTGCCCATCATGGACAACAGCGCAAAAGCCAATAATGTCAATATCGCACAGCGCGCCATCGGCGGCGAAGAAAATCTCGGAGAAGTCACCGAACTTACCCTTGAATGCCGCGATTGGGAGGGGCGGTTGGATTCGCTGGTCTGGTTCCTTTACGATCTGGAAACGCGCAAAGACGCCATGATGGACATCCGTGCGCTCACCATCAAGCCCAATCCTAAGAAAGCCGGCATCCTGCAAGGGGCCTTCACACTCAACTGCGCTTATATGCGTCAGGCGGCAGAATAAACTTTACCTTTTATCGGAGTAACACTTATGCGTCACCTTTCATCTTTCGTTCTCTTGAGCGCAACGCTTACCCTCGGCGGTCTTCTTGAAGCACAGACACGCGCCACACGCACCCCTTCCATCCGCCGCACCGGAAATACAACGGCCCCCCAGACCGCAGCCAATGCCGCCACCTCCACCACGGAAGTCGCCCAACAATTGGCAAAAGCAGAGCGGGGAAAAGGCGGCAGACCCAAACTGAAATTTGATAACGCCCCGGCAGAACTCTTCTTGCAAATCTACTCACAAGTGACCCATCGGACGCTTCTTACCTCGCCCGATATCCCTAAAGTGACCATGAGTCTGCGCTCTACCGATGAAGAACACTGGTCGGATGATGAATACATTCAGGCCATTGAACAGCAGCTCCAGCTCAATGGTATCGGCCTTATCCCTGTGGGAGAACGCTTCGCACTCGTCGTCCCGTTCAAGAGTATCGGTCAGCAAGGTATCGAAACCTTCATGGAGATCCCGCCGTCAGGACGCCACCCGGAAGAAGGCCGTATCGTGCGTCAGATCCTCACGCCTAAGAACGTCTCTGCCGAAGAAGTGCAGAAAGTGGTGGAGGGATTTAAGCGTCCTGACGGACAGATTCAATACCTGGAGCGCACCAACTCCCTGCTCATCACCGATACACAAGAGAACGTCAATCGCATGATTGAAATCCTTGCTTTCATCGATAAGCCCATGCCGGTGCTCGAAGAAGTGCAGGTCTATCCCATTCGTTATGCCAAAGCTGAAGATATCAAAAAAGCCCTTGAGGAATTCGTAGAAGCCTCACGTGAACAAGACGAAAAGAGCAAGAAATCCACCGCTGCTCCACGCCTCGGCAATTCAATCAGCGGCGGAATGCAACGCGGTGTCTCCATTCAACGCCAGCTTCCCGGCGTGACACGTGCAGGAGCTCCTGCCGAAGAAGCGTCAAGCTCCGTCTCCGATGCGCTTGTCAATGATGCCGACCGCGGTATGATCCGTGGCAAGGTGCAAATCATGGCCGATGCCCGCTCCAATCAGCTCATCATCGTAACCCGCCCCTCCAACATGGCCTTCTTTGAGCGCATCATCAAGGTCTTGGACATTGAAACCGCGCCCGAAATCGCCGTGGAAATCATCCGTCTCAAGTACGCACAAGCCGAAACGAAAGACTCCAATAAGGGCGTGGCAGACCTCCTCAACGACCTCATTGACTCGACCTCTTCCAAGAAAGAAGACTCCGACAATCGCAACTCCACAGCGAATGCCAGCAAGAGTAACCTCACCAATCAGAACACGCCTGCCCCCGCGCCGCAGGTCAACCTCTCTTCCTCCAGCAAGAGCAAGATTGGCGAACTGCGCAAAGAAAATATCAAGATTCTCGCCGACAGCCGTATCAATGCCGTCATGGTGATGGCTTCACCCGGCGACCTCGCCGCCATCAAAGAGATCATTGCTGAAATGGATGTGCCTGTCGCGCAGGTGCTTATTGAAACGGTGGTGCTCAGCGTTGGTCTCAGCGATGAAATCTCTACCGGTGTGCAATGGGTCAAACGTGTCAGCGGCGGCAACAAGTATGCCGACTCCTATGGTGGCGGCGGAATGCCGGAAGGTGCCGGAGCCTCTCCGTTGAATCTTTTCAATCTTGCGACCAATGTCACCTCTTCCATCGGTGCTATCAGCGGCGGATCACAATACTACGGCACAATCAACAAGCTCAATCTGGACTTCCTGATCCGTGCTACGGAAAGTGACAGCCGCACGAAAGTGCTCACCTCTCCTATCCTGATGACACAGGACAACAAGGAGGCAACGCTGGAAAACACCGAGCTTGCCTATCTCTACAACGGCATGAAATACATGGGCTCTTCCTATTCCGGTTCGGACTATCAACCGGACATTAAGCAAGAAGAAATCGGTCTCACCATCACTGTCACACCCCGCATCAATCCTGATGGCACCGTGGTATTGGAATTTGAAGAGACCTTCCAAAATCTTGGCGTCCCTCAAGAAGTTCCGGGGTCGGGTATCGATGGAGCCTCATCCCGCTGGCCCTCGCCTGTGACCCGGAAACTGTCGGGCAGCATCTCGGTCAACAATGGACAGACCGTCATCCTCGGCGGCTTGGTGACGCAATCCAAAACCGAATCTGAAGGCGGCATTCCGATTCTCAAAAACATTCCTTTCATCGGGAAATATCTCTTTGGCTATACGTCCTATGAAGACGAACGCGACGAACTGCTCGTCTTCCTCACCCCGTATGTCTTTGAAGATTCTGAAGAAGCGCAGGAAGAGGCAAAGCGTCGTAAAGATTACCTTGATGCCGCAGGTGTCTGGAACAAGGGTTGGTCGAAGTCTGAACTTGCAGACGTAACCGATGAAGAAGACATCCTCCGTCGTGAAAGCAACAAGCGCGTCTATGAGACAAAACAGCTTGAAGCCAAGGAGAAACGCACCAAGGCACAGCGTGCTCATGACCGCAAGATGGAAAAACGTCTCAAGGATTCCATCCGGCGCAAGCGTGAACAATTGGAGGACGATTACGACGCTATTCCGGAAGCAACGCGCAGGGAATTGGAAGCCGAAATAGAAGAAGAACAGATGATGCACCGGGCGTTGCTGAAAGACATCATGGAAGCCAATGCAGCCGAACAGGAAGCAACAGAACAGGAGTCTGCCGAATGAATCTCACCGCAGAACAGGAAGCCCTCGTCCGCCAATGGGTAGCAGAGGGTGCCTCATTGAGCGATGTCCAAAAAAACATTCGCGCCGAGTTTGGACTTCACCCGACCTTTTTTGATGTCCGTATGCTCGTGATGAACCTCGGTGCGCAGGTAAAAGACAAAGAAGTTCAGGTCGCGGCAGACGATGTCACCAAGGCGAAACTCCCCCCCAAACCCGGCGCGGAGACCACGCCCGAAGTGCCGGGCGCAGTTACGGTCTGCGTAGACACGCTGCAAGTGATTCCGGGCGCGATTGTTTCCGGTAGCGTGGTCTTCTCCGATGGCAACAAGGCGCGGTGGTATTTTGACCAGATGGGACGCTTCGGATTTGAACCCGAATTGCCGGGTTACACACCGCCGGAAGCCGATATGCAAACCTTTAAGCTGCAACTCAGCCAGGAGCTGCGTTCGCGCGGCTTCTAACGCACCTGCATTCTGCCATGCGCCCGGTTCCTATCAACCGTAGGCGCGTGGCCGTTGTTACTTCCCGCACTTCTTTTCTCATGATGCGTACACGTTTTTCTTTCCTCCGCACCGTGAAGTTTTTGCTTCCCGTCCTCCTCGCGGCCGGATTTGCATGGCTCTGCGCTCCGCTTCGGGCGAAACCGGTGGAAGTCACCTTCATGGGTGGATTCGACCCTGACCAACCCGAAAGCGCGGTGACGCGTCAAATCCTCGCCCTCTCAGCCGAACATCCCGACTTACGTCCGGCAAAATGGGGCGGACTCTGGTTGCCGGGTGCCGGCGGACGCTCGCCGCTCCTTCTGGCGATGGCCGGCGGCAATGCGCCGGACATCTACAACTGTTGGTTCCATATCATTCAGAATGACATTGCCAACGGCTTCCTGATGCCGCTCGACCATTGGCTCGGACAAGAGGGGAAACAGTGGGACGGATGGCAACGTGTCCCAGAACTCTGGCACAAAGTGGCCACAAAAGAGGGACATCTTTACGCACTCCCGGCCGCCTCGGTCGCCTATTACGGCATCATTTACCGTAAAGACCTTGTGCGCGAAGCGGGGTTGGATCCGGAGGTTGTGCCGCACACATGGGATGAATTCATCACATGGTGCCGCCGTCTTACGTCCGCAACAGGTTTTACCTCTGCTGCCGCTTCCGGGCGACGCGCCTTTGGCGTATGCGAAGCACCGTGGAACTGGCTGCCATGGATGCAGAGTGCCGGAGGCTCCCCCGTGCAGCAGTCGCGTCTCTCCCCTCTGCGCGGCACAGCGTTTACCTTTCCGATGGAAACGCTCCGTTGTCTCACGTCTGACGGCGAAGACCTTTCCGATGTGCCGCCGGTATGGCGCGCCAATTTCGATTCTGAAGAAGCGTTTCAGGCGGCGCACTTCCTCCAACGGCTCATTTGGGAACCGTGGATACGCGATCCCCATTCCGGCGAACCTATCGCTCTTACAGCGGCAGCGCGCGCGGCAGGACGCCTCACGATCGCCGGGCGAACGCTGCATTTCCAGCCGGAAGACGTCCTTGAAGGCGTTGTGCGGAAGTTGCCGCTCAATAACGATCCCGAACTCTTTATCCGGGGGGAAATCGTGGCAATGTTTGCCGGCACCGAAGCACTTGAACGCATCACCGGCACGGGAGGGCTCGACCCCGACCTGATCGGCATGATGCCGTTTCCTGCGCGTGATGCCTCCTTGCCGCGTGTCTTTCAGGCACACCGTCACTTCTGGGGCATCAGCGAAGGCGTGGCGCGCCGGACGCAAGCAGAGCAGGATCTTATTTTCGCCTGTCTGGAACGGCTCGCCTCCCCCACCCTGAATGATGAGCGTATTAAAGAACAAGTGCTGGAAGGCAATGCCCGATGGTGCCACCCGGCCGACCTGAAACGGCTCGGGCTGGAGGCCTATCTGGATGAAATCCCACCGACCATCCGCCAGCTGTATGCCGATCTTGATGCCGGTAAAATTGTCGCACGCACCGAACCTTTTGTGGGCTTTTGGCAGGGTGTCAGCGACTTGATTCAACGGCGGTTGCTCGGTATTCTGCTTTCTGAAGCGGGGCGCAATTTGGATGTGGAAGCAACGCTCCGGCGCATCAATGAAGATGCCAACCGCGGGTTGATGTTCCGCGTAGCCGATGAAGAGATTGCTAAAGGACGCCCCATCGCCTGGGGAATCACGGCCGTGCTCTGCATCGCGCTGCTGACGCTCCTCAGCCGCAACGTCTGGCGTCACCGCCGCGATCGGGCGCGCGAGCGCATCGATACAATTGCTCCTGCTGCCCAAACACCAAAAACCTCATGGCGGCAATCACCGGTAAAAATTGCGTGTTTGATGCTGGCTCCCGCCCTCATCAGTATTACGTTATGGAGTTATTATCCGTTGATCCGGGGGGTATTGATGGCCTTTCGCGACTACCATATCGTCGGCGACAGCCCATGGGTCGGCTTTGACAACTTCATTCTGGTGGCGGGCGACTGGGGCTTCTGGTGCAGTGCCGGGCGCACCCTGAAATATGTTTTCCTCACCTTGGCTCTGGGATTCTTCACGCCGGTAATTCTTGCCATTCTCCTCTCCGAAATCCCACGCGGCAAGGTCTTTTTCCGCACACTCTACTTTTTGCCGCACCTTACCTCCACACTCGTCATCACGCTATTGTGGCAATTGATGTATGACCCCACCGAAAAAGGGATGCTCAATCAGTTGCTCGCCTTTTTCGGATTGCCCCATCAGACATGGCTTCAAGACCCGGCCTGGGCAATGGTTTGCTGCGTTCTGCCGGGCGTATGGGCTGGCGCGGGGATGGCCTCGCTCATCTATATTGCAGCACTTCAGGCTCTGCCCTCCGACTATACCGAGGCTGCGGCCATTGACGGGGCCGGCTATTGGAGCCGTTTCCGTCATGTGATTCTGCCGCAAATCATGCCGCTGATGGTCATCAATTTCGTGGGGGCATTCATTGCCGCCTTCCAAAGTATCGGCAGTATCTTCCTCCTCACCTTTGGAGGGCCGGGAGATGCGACCGATGTGCTTTCGCTCGCCATCTGGAAAGAGGCCTACAACAATCTGCGCATGGGGTCGGCTACGGCAATGGCCTGGTTCCTCGGCACCGCGCTTGTGGGCTTCACCTATCTGCAATTCCGCATCCTGCGCAAGGTTGAATTCCGCCGCGCAGAAGAAAACTGAGCGTTTCCCATCTTCTTGCCGCACAATCCGCCCCAAGCAAAACTGGATTCCCCGGAAAAGAAACCCGCTTCCCGCCGCCTTCGGGGGCTTCGTGCGCCGTGCCGTTTTCCCGTTCCTGCGGAATGGAGTTTGAATCCCGTCGAAACGCGGCGGAAAGATGGGCGAAACGGAGCGTGCGTTTCGCCCATCTTCGGGGGGCACTCCCGCCGGGATTCAAAAAGGTGTTCCGGCCGTTGCCATTTCATCGTCATTTACTCCGTAAAACGACTGCCTCCCTCCGATTTCCTTTCTGCGCCCGCACCCGTTTCAAAATCTGAAGAAAATACCGTGCTTTCCGCTTTATTTCCATTGTCTCCCCCACAGAAACGCGCAGGCTTGGTATACTATTAAGGAAGCGGTTTTGCTCCAAACGCTTGAAACCCGAGGCGATGACATGAACTTTCTCCGTCCGATCAACGCGCAAAAAGACAGCCGAGGCAAAAAGCATCCGCTGCGCCCGGTGCTCTGGTGGTGTATTCTCCTCCCGGTTCTGCTGCTTGCACTTGTGCTTGCTGCGCCCACCCTGCTCTCTACCGCAGGTGTACGCAATCTGCTTTTAGCCACCCTCAACCGTCAAATCGCGCCGGCCACCCTTTCAGTGGACACGTGGCAACTCTGCTGGACACAACCGCAAACGGTTACCAACATCACCTACACCGATCCGGCGGCAGGGCTCACCGCCACACTCCCCTCGCTTACGCTCAATCCGCTTCTGGAGCTCTTGCCCATAGGGAAAATCCGTGCCGAAATCGCGCTTCAATCCCCCACCCTCCACTGGGATGCCGCCGCGCTTACAGCGCAGAAACCTCCGGCAACAACCGTTACCACGGAGCCAACACCTCCAGCCGATACTGCCGCAGAAACGCCTGCGATTCTTCTTCCTGCATGGGACATTGCCCTCCGGCTGAACATCACTGATGCGACCTTCATCTCGCCGCAGTTGCCGCAACCAATACTACAGCGCGGCGACTTCTCCCTGCACCTCCCGGCGCGGGATGCGCCCATTCAGCTCACACTTTCTTCGCAATGCCTTGCCGCGCCCCTTACGGCAACGGCAACGCTCTGTCCGCTCACAGAGCTTGTGGCAGCAGGTGTTTCTCCCCGCGCCTTGCAGGAAGCCCGGGTGCAGTTTGACGCCCCCTGGGCACAATTGATGTTTCAGGCAACGGCCACAGAAAAATCGCTTCCGGAGGCCTCGCTTGATTTCACCTTGGAGGCAGGTCGGGCCTTTTCACGCTTGCGTCCATTGGATCTGCTGCCGCAAGCGCTCAACAGTGTCTCCGGAGCCATCACCCTGAAAGCCGCACTCGCCCCGACCGGAAACGGGAACTTCCAGACAACCTGCTCGCTCACCGGCAAGGAATTCGCCTTTGCCTATGATGGGAAAACGCTGCTTTGCGAACCCTCCATTACCGCCAATCTGCTGTTGATTCCGGAGCATCCGCTGGAAAGCCGTCTCCATCAACTTGACGTCCGCCTGCCGGGGGTAAGCGTTCGTGGCGCGGGTACGCTCAATGACTGCACCCTGGAAGCCTCCTTTGACACGGCAGCATTCTGGACAACATTTGCGCCATTCATCGGTGCGTATCCCTTGTTACAACCTTTCACCGCCACACTTTCTGCCGCGCTGCACCATCAGTCGCTGGAGCTTTCCGCGGCACTTCACCACCGGCAACGCGCCATCGGCTCTCTCTCGCTCAAAGCTGACGGACTTGACGTTGAAGCGCAATCGGTGCAAGCCTTGAAGCTCAACAGCCGCTGGTCGCTTGAAGACCTCCTGGCTATCGTCTCGCACCTGCCCAAAACAAGCGTTGCCAAAGGGGAACTCTATGCCAATCTTGCCGCCAAAGGGTCGATCGACCATCTGGAAGCCGAGGCTCTGTTTGCCTGCCAGAACGCAACACTCCGTTCAACGGCATGGACCATCGTTGCGCCGCAACTGGCCAAAGGCGAAGCTAAATTCGTTCTGGAAAACGACCGTCTCGCGCTTCGCTCGCTCGCACTTTCCTCGCCTATCGCCACCCTCTCCGGCGAAGCAGACGTGCAATTCTCCCCCTCACCTACAGGCGCATTCCGCATTACCGGAGAACTTTTGCCCGAAACACTTTTCAAAACATGGCGCAACTGGGGAAAAGACGAGACGCCTTTCCAGATGAACGGCACCCTTTCCTGCGCCCTTTCCGGTACATTGCAAGCGCAAACACTGAATACTGCTGCAACGGTTCAAACCGAAAATCTGCAGTTCCACCCCAAAAACAGCGACCCGCTCCCCCTGCCGTTCAAGCTCCAACTCAATGCCGACCTTCAAAAACAAGGTGCCACCCTGAAGCACTGTGCGTTTACAATGCAAGGGCTTGAGGTCAACGGCAAAGGTGCGCTCGCGCTTCCCGATGGACAGCTCGCCCTGACAGGGGAATGGACGCCCGACTTCGACACGCTCTTTACCACACTGCCGCCACTGGCAAAACACCGCGGGACGTTCGCCATTTCCGGGCGGCATCCCAACGCTTTTACCTTTGAAACGCCCCTCTTTCACGGGCTTCCGGGGATTGTCAATTACGGAAGAGGCTCCACCACGCTCGCCTTTGATACACTGACGTGCCCCGGACTGGACGTTCCGGGCGGGCGGCTTGCCTTTACATTGGCTGAAGGTGTCGCCGCGCTCGATGGCGAACTCGCTGTCAACAACGGTAAACTCTTCCTGCATCCGCGCCTTTCCTATGAGGGCACCGACCCGGTACTGACATGGAAACCCGACCACCCCGTATTGGAAAAGGTGCAATTGACGCCCAAGCTCTTTGATACCACGATTGCCGCACTCAGTCCATTGCTCATCGGCTCTGCCTCTCCCTCGGGAGCACTCTCGCTCACCTGCAACGCACTCCGTCTGCCACTTACACCGCAAATGAAGACGGCTGTAACCGCCGCTTTCACTCTTCAAACCGAAAACTGCCAACTGCACCCCAATGGTGCTGTTCGCGACATCCTCAACGTGATTTCCGAACGCTCGTCCGCGTTGCGACTGGATGACCAAACCTTTCGGGTCAACATCGATCAAGGTCTGCTCGTTACCGACCCCATCCATTTTCGGATCGAAGCACTCAAAGTGTCGTGCGAGGGAAAGACCAATCTCGCCACGCAAACGATTGATTACCGTGTAACAATCCCCTTGACGGCGCAACTGCTGGGGCGTTCGCTCGCCAAACACGCCAAACCGGGCCAAACAGTGGTCTTACCTGTCCATGGCACGATGACACAACCTAAAGTTGACACCACGCCACTGGCGAATGCGGTCAGTTCGGTCGCCGTGGAAAGAGCAAAGCAAAAGCTCTCTGAGAAGTTGGACAAAGCACTTCAAAAGCGCGCCCGCAAAGCCGCAAAGCCGCCCGAAAGCGGGCGATCCCCGGAGAAAGCCTCGCCGGAAGACGCATTGGAAGAGGCGTTACGCAACCTTTTCCGGCACTAGCCCTGCAAACGAAGACGGAGCATACGGGTATGGCAGATTGGAATATACGCCCACGCGCACTGCAGTGTTCAAACTGCGGAACAGACTTTCCCCCGAAGTCCAAAGGACACACCTTGCTGCACACCACTCCCGAAGGGCACCTCCGGAAAGACCTCTGTGAAGGCTGTTACAACGCCTTGGACCGCGCAACTCTCGGCATCACCTCCGCCGAATGGCCATTCACAGTGCCGGAGACGCCAACGAAACGCTCCGGCAAAGCGGCACCGGTTCAAAAAGAAACGGCCATCCAACTGCTCCGCAAACTCGTTATCCGCGATGCCGAAAAGGATATTGAAGCGATCTATGTGCTGGCGATTCTTCTGGAGCGCAGCAAGCAATTCATTGAACGTGATGTGCAGCACTCTACCGACGGGAAAACGCTCCGTCACTACGAATTTCGTCCCACCGGAGAGCTTTTCACCATTAAAGCCCCCAACATCCGCCCCGATGATCTGCCGTTTGTCCAGCAACGCGTCATCGATTTACTGGAAGGGCGCGAACGCATCCTGCCCCCGGTGCCCGAACCACCCTGTGCGAAGCTCAAACGCTACCGGAAGAATATGCGGCAACGGCAGGGCGTCATGAAACGTTATTTGAGAAGAGGTTAACGTGGAAAATTGGCTTTATTATCTCGGCTGTTCATTGGCTATTACGCTGCTGACGCTCCTTATCTGGTGGTGGAACCGTGGCGCACAACGGCGACGATTCCACCGTGTTTTCCCCAAAAACAACCATCCCTTCTGGACGGTAGAGGAGGCACTCTTTCTGGCACTGATTGAGAAAGCCTACCATCTGCCTTTCGGTTGGGCCAAACGATTGCCGCCCTCTTCCACTCCCATGGGGCTTTATCTGGTACTTTACCCGGAACATTGTATCTATGACGCCTGTGAGAATGAACAGTTTGTAAGCGCACTCCGGCGTCAATTGCAATCACGTCTGCCGCAAGAGCCGCTCACACAAACATTTGAAATGCTTGTCTCACTCTGGCATGAAGCACGGCAACACGTCCCTTCCATCCAAGAACCCTGAAAGAGCTCCTGCCATGTCCGCTACCAAAGGTAAACTCATCGTTGTTGACCTGATGCCGATTCTCTATCGCGGGTACTTTGTCTTTCTCAGCAAACCGCGCCGAACCGCCAGCGGCATCAACACCTCCTCGCTCTCCCTTCTTGCCTCGACGCTTGAACAGCTTATCCGCAAATTCAATCCCACACATCTGGCGATTGCCATGGAAAGCCAAACGCCCACCTTCCGGCATACGCGTTATCCGGAATACAAAGCGCAACGCGAAAAGATGCCGGAAGACATTGCCGCCGCCATCCAACAATCACAAGAGCTTGCCGACGCGTGGGGCATCCCGTTGATTCAAGTAAATGGATATGAGGCGGACGATATTCTCGGAACATTGGCAACACGTGGCGTGAACGCAGGCTTTGAAGTCATCGTCGCCTCCCCGGATAAAGACTTGGGACAACTTGCTGCGCCGGGCATCTCCATCTATCGCCCCGGCGAAAACGCTCCGCTCTCCGCCGAAGAGATCGCCCGCCAGTGGCAGCTCCCTTCCGCCGCGCACCTTGTAGACTATCTTGCACTGGCAGGTGACAGCAGTGACAACATCCCCGGTGTGCCCGGAATCGGTCCAAAGACTGCCGTTAAACTGTTGACCGAATACGACACGCTGGAAGCCTTGCTCAAGGCCGCACCCACAATCAAAGGAAAAAGCGGTGCGCTTCTGACAGCCCATCAGGATCTGGCGCGCTTAAGCAAAGAACTCGTTACCATTGTGCGTGATGTGCCGTTGGAACTTGACTGGGAAGCTCTGCGCGTTCCCACACCACAAGCCGAAACCCTCGCTCCCGTATTGAAACATTACGAGCTCAAAAAAATCGCACAGCAGCTCAACCTTTCCCTTGAAGCAGCAGAAAACCAGGCGGCATTTGATTTCGATGCCCCCGCCACCCCTACCGAAAAAGCCTATACGTTTGAAACCATCACAACGCAAACGCAGCTTCAAGAGGTTGTCGCCCGCTTGCTGAAAGAGACCCGGGAGGTTGGCCTTGCCACGCTCTCCGCTCCCGATACGAACACCTTTTCATGTGCCTTTGCACTTGAAGACGGTCGTGGATGGTGTGTCACATTTGAAGCATCCCGACAGCAGGACGCTCCCGACTTCGCCGCATTTCTCCCATTACTTACGTCTGGCAGCATCCAAAAGGTTATTCATGGTGCGCGGGAATTAAAAACATTTCTCTACACCCATTCCGGGACTTCTGCCGCCAATCTCAAAGATACGCTTCTTGAACACTATCTTTGTGCCGTAACCGAACGGCATGAATTGGAAATGCTCATCGTGTCAGTGCTCCAAGATCACCCGCGATACCCAATGCCGGCACTTGCAGAAGTACACGAACCCCTGCACCGGAGCGAACTGCAATACGCATTGACCGAGCGCGCCTGGATGACGCTTCGCCTCCATAAACACTTGGAAGCACAATTGAAAGCGATGCAACTGACGACATTGCTTGAGACGTGCGAAGAACCGCTTTCAGACACACTTCTGCAAATGGAACGCGCAGGCATCCGCATTGACCTGCCGGCCTTGCGCAATTTCCGGGCCGAACTTGAGGGCGAAATCATCCAATTGGAACTCGCCATTCGCGATTACACCGGTGCGGGAATCAATCTGGCTTCTCCCAAACAAGTTGGCGAATTTCTCTTTGGCGATCTGAAGCTTGACCCCTCCATCAAACGCACCGCCCGTGGACAATTTCCCACCAATGAAGAACTGTTGTTGAAGCAACGCGACAAGCATCCGGTTATTGATCTGCTTCTGGACTGGCGCGCTTGTGTGAAGCTCAAGAACACGTATGTCGATCGTCTTCCCGAACACATCCATCCGGAAGACGGAAGAATCCACACTACCTTTCATCAGACGCTTACCGATACCGGACGCCTCTCCTCCTCCGATCCCAACCTCCAAAACATTCCCATCCGCACCGAACGCGGACAACGTATCCGCGCAGCGTTCGTGGCACGCGATGCAGATTGGGTGCTTCTCTCGGCAGACTATTCACAGGTTGAGCTCCGCTTGATGGCAGCAATGAGCGGCGATCCGCAAATGATTGCCGCCTTCAGAAGAGGAGAAGATATCCACGCACAAACAGCAGCAGCGGTCTATAATGTTCCGTTGAACGAGGTGACCCCACAGCAACGCTCACGTTGCAAAATGGTAAATTTCGGCATTCTCTACGGCATCTCTGCCTTTGGCTTGGCAGAACGCCTCCGCATTCCCAGAAGAGAAGCTCAACAACTCATTGAAGCGGTTTTCACACACTATCCCTCTGTCAAAACCTATATGGAGCATCTGATTGCAATCGCCCGGGAAAAAGGATATGCGGAAACTCACTTCGGACGGCGGCGACCGCTCCCGGATTTGAACTCACGGAACGGTGCCGTCCGTGCCGCAGCAGAACGGATTGCCCTCAATATGCCGATTCAAGGCACGGCGGCCGACATCATCAAATATGCCATGGTGCGTATTCAAAAAGCCCTTAACGACCGCAAGTTGAAAACGCAGATGTTGCTGCAAATTCACGACGAACTGCTCTTTGAAGTGCCGAAATCCGAAATCGAAACCGTTACGCCTTTAATTAAAGAGACCATGGAAACGGTTGTAACGCTTCCGGTGGCCCTTCCGGTAGTCATCGCACACGCAAACGATTGGCTGACGGCACACTGATGCTTCTTCCCCAAACATGAAACGGCTGAGCGACCTCGTTCCAAAGTTTAATACTCTCCTTGGTGCCATTCTCCCACGCAAGGAGCCGCGCTTTGCCACCGGAGACCTCCCGCTTCCCGTTGCAGTTCTTACGGCATTATCCATCGGCAAAAAGCGACGGATGCTCCTTTTGCCTACACCTGAACTTGCGGAAAGAGCACTTGCCGATGCAGCCCTGTTCGCCCCCAAGCTTCCACTGCTTCCGCTCACCCCCGCCGATGATGAGAATGCGCTCCGTACAGGTGAACGCATCGCACAAGTGCGCCAGATTCTAACAATGAAAGAGGCGTGTCTCATCGTTACATCGCTCCATGCATTGTTGCAACCTATTCCCGACCCCGAGCAGCTCGACACAGAAACCCAAACCCTTTCCATTGGCAAGACGCTGAACTTTGACTCATTGCCGGAAAACTTGTGCCAGATGGGGTATCAGCGTGAAGAAATGGTCGTAGAGCCACTCACCTTTGCCATTCACGGAGGCATTCTTGATCTTTGGGCAAGTGGCGATGAGATGCCGGCACGCATTGAATTCTTTGGCGATGAGATTGAAAGCATCCGCCGTTTTGATCCTGCAACACAATGCTCTACCCAGCGCATAAACGCTGTCTGCCTTCCCCCGACACCCCGCGCAAAATTCAAAACAGTTCAATTGTTTCCGCTCCTTGATGATTGCGCAATAACCCTTTATGATTGGCCGGAGATTGAGACACTTTATGCGCAATTGGAGCAGGCTGCTTCAGCAAAGCTGCTCTCACACGATCGCTTCCACCAACATCTCTCAGCACGTAAAGCGCGCAGTTGTTATATCGGAGAGCCTCTCTTCTCCGGCATTCCTTCGGTTGCACTCGCAGCACAACCCATCAATGGCGTTGCCGAAATTGCCGGAAAAGGCGGTGCACATCACCCCGATTTCTACACACGCATCCGGAAAGAACTTCTTGCCGATTTAGACACGCGTTCCCGGAAGAAAGAGGCAGTCGTTCTCTGCGTTGACTCTGCAGCCGCCTGTGAAATCCTTGCAAACGAACTGCCGCCCGATTCGCCAATTCCGCTATTATCCGCCCCACTTTCGGAAGGGTTCACGCTTAAAAACCTGAATCTTACGGTTGTCACCCAGCGAGATCTCTATCCAATCAAACGCACATGGCAGGCAGTCCGCCGGATGAAATCTGCCGCAGGGCAACGGTTGGAATATTCATTTGACGTTGAACCGGGCGAATTAGTCGTCCATCTTGCTCACGGCATTGGCCGTTTTGTCGGACTTACAGAAATCGATTTGAACGGCAAACGTTCCGAAGTTTTCACGTTGGAATATGCCAATGGAGCCAAGCTTCATGTGCCGACGACACATGCGCATCTGCTCTCTCGTTACATCGGTCCGGCCACGGGTAAAGTCCGTCTGCACTCACTTGATGGGAAACGATGGCAACATGAAAAAGAGGCTGCCAGCAAGAGTATTGAAGATCTCGCCGTCAGCCTCTTGGAAACGCAAGCACGCCGGAGAGTGGTGCCCGGCTTCCCCTTTGACCTTTCAGACCCGTGGATTGCAGAGTTTGAGGCCTTGTTTCCATGGCAGGAAACCCCCGATCAAGCGCGTGTGATCGCCGAGGTGAAAAAGGATATGGCTGCACCTGTCGCCATGGATCGTCTTCTCTGTGGTGATGCCGGCTATGGGAAAACAGAGGTGGCCATGCGCGCTGCCTTCATCGCCGTAACCAACCATAAACAGGTCGCCCTTCTTGCTCCGACGACCGTCTTGGCGGAACAACACTACGCCACCTTTTGCGATCGCATGGCGCATTTCCCAATCCGCATCGAAGTCTTGTCGCGCTTTCGTTCAACAACCACCCGGCAGAAAATTCGCAACGCGACCGAACGTGGAGAAGTTGACATCCTTATCGGCACGCACGCGCTTCTCTCTGAAAACGTAAACTTCAAAGAATTAGGTTTGCTCATAATTGATGAAGAGCAGCGCTTTGGCGTAGCTCACAAGGAGCGTCTCAAGCGGATTCGTGCGCTTGTTGATGTGCTTACCATGAGCGCAACGCCCATCCCAAGGACACTTTACCTCTCACTTACCGGTGCCCGCGACCTCTCACTGATTCAAACACCGCCACTGAATCGCGTGGCTGTTGAAACAATTATCCAACGCGATGAAGATGCACTCCTTGCGGCGGCCATTCGCAAAGAACTTGCCAGAGGCGGTCAAGTATTCTACCTTTACAATCGTGTTCACACCATTGGGCGCACCTACGCTCGCCTTCAAGCCCTCGTTCCCGAAGCCAGAATTCTCATCGGCCATGGGCAGATGTCGCCACGTGAACTCGCCGAGACAATGCAAACATTTGAACGGGGAGAGGCGGATGTCCTGCTCTGCACAACTATTATTGAAAGCGGCATTGACATCCCGAAAGCCAATACTATCCTTATTGACCGGGCAGACCGTTTCGGTCTTGCCGACTTGTATCAATTGCGGGGGCGTGTAGGACGCTCTTCGGTCAAAGGGTTTGCCTATTTACTGTTGCCGCAAGACGGTTACATCGACAGCGACAGCAAACGCCGCCTTCAGGCACTTCGCAGGCACAGCGGACTTGGCGCAGGATACGCCATTGCTATGCGCGACCTGGAGATCAGAGGTTCCGGAAATCTTCTTGGCGCAGCGCAAAGCGGTCACATCGCCGCAATCGGCTTCGGGCTCTATTGCCAACTGCTCCGCAGGACGGTCGCACGGCTCAAGGGCGAAACCATCCCGAATCTGGTTGATGTGGAACTCGCTTTCGACTTCCTTGATGCCTCCCCCGGTTCAGAGGGCGACAATGCAGCCTCCATTCCCTATGATTACGTGGAAGATGACGCACAACGGATGAATGTCTACCGGCGTCTGGCAGAAGCGGCGTTCCCCTCGGAATTGGAGGCACTCAAAGCCGAACTCGCCGACCGCTATGGTCCACTTCCCATTGCTGCAGTGCGCACCTTTGCGCTTGCGCGGCTGCGAATGTTGGCTGCGGAGAAATCGCTCGCCAAAGTGGAAGTCACCCATCACCGCCTCAACTGTTACGCCAAACTCAACCATGCGCCGGTGCGCCACTATACACGCCTGCCCTTACCGGATGAATCCCCGGATCGACGTCTTACCCGCCTTTACAAGCTGCTTGAATCCCTCTAGCGAATTCTATTCAATTCCACACGCTCTGCAACACAGTTTCCCTGTTGCGCCCTTGCACCCCCTGCTCCCTTTCAACCACAGATGAACGTGTGCATCACCTTGTGCCGATGCAGTCTTATCCCGGGAACGGCTCTAAACCGCACACGCATTCCCTACATTCTTTGAACTTCCCGCCCCTTTCCCTGCGAAACCGGAATCTCAAACATTTAATCGTTCTGTTTCTTTCAGGCACCCAAAATCAAGCCTACGCCATACGAGAGTGCCCCCGCCATCGCCAAGAAGCCGGAGAAGTTCAGCGTCGGCTGCCGCGGTACAATCCACGTCCCCTGCAATCCCTTTTAACGAAAGGCAAAGGTTGGCACAGTCAAGCGCGCACGCTTTCTGGAAAACGGTTTCCGCAAGACGTGCGCGCACTTCCCAGAATGTTTACTTAAGAATGGCGCGAAGGCGGAAGAAGCGGTGTGCTTTCAGGTCTGCCGCGTCCCAAGCAGCTTCATCAAGTGTTGCTTTCCCTTCCAGTAAAAACGCGGCGTTTTCTGCGGTCTGCGGTGTGAAGTGAACGCGCACAAGCCCGCCCAGATTATCAAACTCCAAGCCGGTAATGCGGAGTTTATCTGCTCCGTTCAGCGGATCTGTGCCGCAGAGAAACTCCTGCCACCCCGCGAAGCCGTCTTTATCAGCATCTTCTGCAGCGAGGGCAGAGAATGCAGCCGCCTCGGTGCCCAACCCCGTCTCACGGAACCACGCATGGGGGATGGCAAACGTTTCGCCGCTTTCCAATGTCCAAATCAATTCGGGCACCTCATAGGGCGTGGAGGGCGTTGTCTGTCTGAGGACAAGCACCAGATCTTTACAGACTTCATTGCCGTATTGATCTTTGGCAACGAGCGTGAGAATCAGGCGCGATCCATCCATATTCACAATTGTTTGCGCACTCGTTAAAACCACATCAAAGGTTGTTGAATCATAACGGTAGACCGTAATCGCTGAATCAGGAACGAGCGTAGGGGTGCTGATTTGTGCGGAAAGCGAGACCACAGCGTCATTGCACGTTACGCGCAGTCCGGCTGTGCCGGAGAGCGCACAAGGCAAGAGCGTCTCTTCTAT
Source organism: Kiritimatiellia bacterium (assembly GCA_017531445.1). Taxonomy (GTDB): domain Bacteria; phylum Verrucomicrobiota; class Kiritimatiellia; order RFP12; family DVOR01; genus Spyradenecus. Next base: position 726,027 of record JAFXKZ010000002.1, read on the forward strand.
CAGTGCGTCTGCTCCGAGCGATCGGATGGAGGTAATCGCAGGCGGGGGGATAGATTGTTGAAGAAAGGTTGTGGCGGCAGACCAGGGGCGGCAGGTTTTACCTGCTACCATTTTCGGAACGATGGAGAGATTGTATTGGCATCCATCTTCCAATCCGTCAATCGCCTGCTCCCGTACGTCTGCTGCGACCTCCCAGCTTTTTACGACTGTGGCGGTGGAATTATACGTATGGCTAACCTCCAGTTTGCCAATACGATAATAGGGTGACCAATTGTAGATTGAATTTGTCGTGCGGCAATAGCGCAAGCGCAATTGCGAAGGTATCCCTGCATAGTCTGCTAAAGAACGCGTTGTTTTCTCCCAATCGGAAGCGTCCGTATCGGCACTGGGCGGGAGGAGCACCAGCGTTTCCCAATCGCTTGTTGCGGCATTGCGGATTTGCACTTCCATGGTAAACCCATCGGTGTATTCCGATTTGCTGATGCAGGAGAAGACGGAGGCTTCCGAAGGAATAAAGGTTTCTGTAAAGGTACAGAAGTTCTCTGTATACCGTTCACACTTGAAAGCGGCGAGGACCTCCACCGTTTCTGCTTCATACGTAGCCTCCGCCCCGGAAAAGATTGCAGGGTCACCTGTATAGGCAGCAGTATCGGCAGGATTGAAGCTCCAGGAGGTCACTGCGGTGTTATCCACCGGAGAGACATTGATGGTAAAACCTGTAAAGGCAGCAGCATGATGCGCAGGCACAGCCCATGTGAGGCGGTAACCGGGAGAGATACACTGCGGAAGGGGTTTCGCTTGTATTTGCAGTTTGGGCGCATGATTGAGCAACATCCAATCAATATTGTTGGCAGTTCCCGATTCACCAAACGCATAAAAGGTATTGTTTGAGCCGCTGTAGCCATAGTTCAGATGGAGATAATGATTGCCATTGCTATCCACCGAATAACCATCCGCAACCACGGCATGCATGGGAATGGAGGTGGGAATCGGCAGCCCGCTGTCCAACGTAGCCTTGATCTTCGCCACGTCTTCTTCGGAGAAAGGCGCGTAGGATTCTTTCACAATAATATCCGCTTCATCGTATTCATACCAATGATTATTGCAAACCATCGGCGTCACTGCTCCTGACATTGTGGGCGCGAAGTTCATATGCGCAAGCATTGCAGAGAGCAAGCCCAGGCGGGCGACCGGAAGGCGGCTACGTTCGCTTGTGCTCAAGCCCGAATAGGTATCGGTCATCTCCGACCATTGCAAATCGGTCCCACCGCGCAGACGATACTTATACGAACTTTGCAGTGCACACTCAAACGCTGGCAGGGACGCAGTAACCGTGGTATCCAACCATTTCGGCCAGGCATGATAGCGCATAATCTGCATATACATGGTGGCCACACACCCCACCGGTGCCCGGTCATTTGCCGAAGGGACGCCCGCTTCGGCAGAGACTTGCGGACAAAAATCATTAAACGGGGTCTTTTGCCCCCACAAGGAGGTCATGAGCGGCCCCACCTTTTTCTCTTCCGAGGTGGAGTAAAGGGTGAGCGCGGGCCGATGGAGTAAAGCTTCCCACTGCGCTTCTGCGGCGGAAGGCGTTTGCGCGAAAAGTGCGATTTCCCCCTGCCCGGAATCTGCTTCTGCCGCACGCACCTGCGCTTGTGCGCTGTGCAGCATCGCGGTGGCGGGGTGATCTGCCGGGAATACGCTGAAAGGGTCGGTACTGTAAGCCAGCACGGGGAGCTGCCGGGTAGAACCGGAAAAAAGGAAATGTCCCCCGGGTGAAAGGTGCACCACCCAAACGCTCTCCAAGGCTTCCACCGAGCGCACCTGCGCATCCGGAAACGTTTTTTTGAAAAGCGGCTCTGCCAGTGCAGCCGTTGCCGCACGGACAACCTCGTCTTCCGTGACTGTGCGCGTAAACGCTTCCGAAGCAATACAGCACCCCAAAAGGATTATCCCAAGCGTTACACCTCTCATTCGCGCCTCCTCAAATACGGCATGAGTCTCTGCAACCTATCATAAACGATTCGTTGTATTTCCGAAATTGGAATCATTCCTTTTTCCTCCCGGTGCGTTCACTGCAACACAGCATTTCAGAGTTATTAAGCCCGATATTTCACCTGTCAGAATCCTTTTGCCGGGCGCATCAGTTCTCCCCCGCCCCGGTCTCCTTCCCCCACGCCCTCAGAAGTGCTCGGAAACATCGCCGAAACCGGAACGCAATCCCGCCCATGTTCAGCGTCAATATGGGCGGCATTCCCCTGCGAACATGGGCGGGATTGCAGAAGCCCTTTGAGCAAGGCTCCTTTTCTTCAGCGCGAACGCATGGGAAAATGCGAAGAAACCTGCCGCGCTTCTGCCGTATTCGCCATTTGCACGGTGCGCCGGGGAAAGGTTTGATACAATATCATTGTAAAGGCGATTTACGTGAAACAACACATTCACGGAGGGGAAAAAGGATGAAAAAACGCGTGATTGTTACCGGCGGTGCCGGCTTTATCGGTTCAGCAGTGGTGCGGATGCTCGTGCGCGAGGGCGTTGAGGTGCTCAACGTAGATAAACTCACCTACGCCGGCAACCTTGCCTCCCTCAACGCCGTTTCCGATGCGCCCAATTATCATTTTCTGAAGGCGGATATTTGCGACCGTGCCGCGATGGAAACCGCGTTCCGCTCTTTCCGCCCCGATGGCGTGCTGCACCTGGCGGCAGAAAGCCACGTTGATCGCTCCATTGACGGTCCGGGCATCTTTCTGCAAACCAATATCATCGGCACCTACACCCTGCTGGATGTGGCCAACGCCTACCGGAAGTCGCTCCCCGACGATGCGCAAACAGCCTTCCGGTTCCTTCTGGTTTCCACCGATGAAGTGTATGGTTCGCTCGGAGCCGAGGGCTATTTTACCGAAACCTCGCGCTATGATCCGCGTTCCCCCTACTCCGCCTCCAAAGCCGCCGCCGACCATCTCGCTGCTGCATGGTTCCACACCTACGGTTTACCCACGCTGAAAACCAATTGCTCCAACAACTACGGTCCCTATCATTTCCCCGAAAAACTCATTCCGCTGGTGACGTTGAATGCACTGGCAGACCGACCGCTTCCGATTTACGGGAAGGGCGACAATGTGCGCGATTGGCTCTTTGTGGAAGATCACGCCCGGGCATTATGGCTGGTGCTCAACAAGGGACGCTGCGGCGAAACCTACAACATCGGCGGACATAATGAACGCACCAATTTGCAAGTTGTGCAAGCCATCTGCGCAATTCTCGACCGGTTGCGTCCGCGAACCGATGGAAAATCCTACGCCGGGCAAATCACCTTTGTGCAGGATCGCCCCGGACATGATGCGCGCTATGCCATTGACCCCTCAAAAATCACCGCCGAGCTTGGTTGGCAACCGCAAGAGACCTTTGAAACCGGTCTGGAGCGCACGATTCAGTGGTATCTGGAAAATGAAGCATGGTGGCGGCCGCTGCGCCACATCGCCGGGCAGCGTATCGGCACCGGAAACTGACAAGCCCCCTGCCTATCACCGGCTCCATCCCGGAAGCTTCACGGCGTAACACGTTGAAACTTCTGATATTATGCTATAATATCAACCTCTTGCTCTAACCAACGAGAGGAAACGATATGCGACAAATCTTATTGGCAATCATGTGCATTGCCGCGACAAGTGCCTTTGCACTGACCCCCGGAAAAGCAATTAAAATGGTGCCGCAAAGCGGCACTTCCAAGAGCTTTGATGTCATTACAGAGCACGGCATCACCATGCGCTTGCAGTTCTACACCCCAAATGTTTTCCGCGTACTCGCCGCACCGCAGACGTTGATCCCCTACCGCGATCGGCAGGGAAATCCGCTCAAAGACGAAGCCGGTAACCTCAAGACCTACGTCTCGGCGAACTATGCCGATCCCTTGAATGACCCCGACAAGACGCAAATCCTTACCTCCGGAGCCGCCGAAGACAAGAGCCGGGTCACCTTCCGAGACAACCGCGACGCTGGCACCTACACCTTTTCAACCCCGGCAATAACCGTTACCCTGAACAAAGCCGATTGCCGGATTTCTGTGGCCGATGCGCTGGGGAATATCCTCCTTGAAGAAGCCAAGCCGCTGGACTTAACCGAAACCGCTACCACGCAGACGCTTAAGACCCATCCTGATGAGTTCTTCTACGGCGGCGGCCAACAGAACGGCACGTTCAGTCACAAAGGACGCACAATTGACATCGTCGCCGACAGCAACTGGGACGAAGGCGGTCACCCCAATCCGGCACCATGGTATATGACCAACACCGGCTATGGTGTGCTGCGTCATACCTTCTCGGTGGGACGTTACAACTTTGAAGCCCCCGATGTCATCACAACCGTGCATCGTGAAAACCGCTTTGATGCTTTCTATTTTATCGGCGGAGACTTCAAAGGAACGCTCGATCTTTACACGGCATTCACCGGTCGGCCCAATTTCATTCCGATGTGGGGGCTCGAACTCGGTGACGCGGATGCCTACATGACACGCGACCCGGAAACACGCGACCCGGCGCAAAATGAAGACGGATCCTACAAAGAGCTCACCCATGAAGCCGCAGTAAACGTTGCCCTCAACTATCGGGAAGCCGGGATGCCCGGCGGCTGGTTGCTGGTCAATGACTGCTACGGCTGCGAGCATATGCAACTCGGTTATACCGTAGAAACGCTCAAAGCCCTCGGCTTCCGCACCGGGCTCTGGACAGAAGGCGCACTCGACCTCATCAAGTGGGAGGTCGGCAAAGCCGGTTCACGTGTCCAGAAAATCGATGTCGCATGGTGCGGCCCGGCCTATCAGCATGGTCTGGAATGCAACCGTGCAGCCGCAGAAGGCATTGAGAAAAACTCCAATGATCGTGCCTTCGTCTGGACGTGTCAGGGATGGGCTGGCACCCAACGTTACGGTATCTGTTGGACAGGTGACCAATATGGCAGCTGGGATTTAATCCGTTATCACATCCCGACAGTCACCGGCTCTTCCATGAGTGCTCAAGCCTATGCCACCACTGATGTCGATGGCATCTTCGGCGGAAGTCCGGAGACCTATCTGCGCGACTTGCAATGGAAATGCTGGACGCCTGCCATCTATGTGATGAATGGCTGGAGCCACATCAATAAGAGTCCCTGGAGTTATGCGGAGCCTTACAAATCGCTTAACCGCAAAGCACTTCTGCAAAAGATGCGCATGACGCCTTTCTTCTACGCCTATATGCGCAATGCATGGGATTGCGGAGAGCCTATCGTGCGCCCGCTCATATGGAATTATCCGAACGACCGTAAAACCTGGACCGATGAGACCCAATATCAATTCATGGTTGGCAAAGAAGTGCTGATTGCCCCGGTTTACAATTCCATGAAGCTGAATAAGGGCTGGAAGAAAGACATCTATCTCCCGGAAGGCACGTGGATTGACTTTAATGACGGCCGCCGCATTGAGGGACCCACCACCTTGGCTGCGTATCCGATTGATCTGGCGAAACTTCCGGTGTTCATCAAGGCAGGCAGTATTCTTCCCATGTATCCTGAGATGCTAAGCATGGGCGAAAAAGCTCCCGATCCGCTCACCTTTGCGGTCTACCCCAAGGGTTATGCACACTTCAACGTCTATGAAGATGACGGCGAAACACGTGCTTACCGGAAAGGCGAATACTCCACTCAGCTTGTTGAATGCTTCGCGCCTGAAACGGAAGGTGCGGGAAACATCCAAATCTCTATCCACCCTGCCGAGGGGGACTTTGAGGGGATGTTGGAAACGCGCGTCTATGAATTTGAAGTCCATCTGCGCACCAAACCTGTCAACGTCTTCCTCAATAAAGAGGAGGTGCTTGCCGTAGAGAATGCAACGCTCTTCAAGAATGCCCGCCAGGCATGGTATTACGATGCAGGGGATCGTTATGGCGTATTACACATCAAGCTGCACCGTCAATCCGTCCGCAAAGCGGCCGAACTCTTTATCCATATGAACCCCGCATTGGCCGCAGAGCTTCAACCGACAGCTCCCTACCCGGTGCCGGAAATCACCGACGAGTTGGATAAAGAAGACTTCGTTGTCACGGCTTCTTCATGGACAAACGACGGCCCGGCAAAGAATGCCTTTGACGGCACTGAAGAAACCATGTGGCACACCTATTGGGCCAAGGATGCCAAGCGTCCTGTCGCCTACCCGCACACGCTTGATATTGACATGAACGGACTCTATGCCGTTAACGCTGTCACTTACCTGCCCAGAGCCAACCTCGGCAATGGCGTGGTCAAAGAATACGAGGTGTGGACCGCACGCTTCCCCGGTGTCTATACCAAGGTCGCCGACGGCGCATTTGAACCGTTCACCAAGGTTGAATCCCGGAAAATCACCTTTGAAACCACGTGGGCGCGTTATGTACGTCTTGTTTTCAAGTCTGCACAACGTGGCGAAAATTTTGCCTCTGCTGCGGAAATTGACATCCTGCAAGATCTCAATGCCGCACCCTTGCCGGACGAATTCAAACCGATCGGCACCGAGACCCTTACCGTGGAAGGTCAGCCTTTCCCGAATTGCCGCAAGGATACTGTCGGCTCCGAATGGACATGGGAGCTTGACGGGACATGGGATAAAGTGCTCGGCCATACGGGCATGGAAACCGGAAATACCAATGAAGGAACGGTTACATTCCGTGTCTTTGCCGATGAGACGCTGCTCTTTGAACGGCTTGGCATGAAGCCACAGGATGTAAAACAATTGATCAATGTCGACATCCCTGCCGGCGCAAAACAATTACGCTTCACCCTGAGCAAGCAATCCAGCGAATGCAATGCGGAAGCGACCGGCGTCTGGACAGATTTGCGCCTCTTCCGTGCCGGTTCCGGGAAATAACCGCCATTATGCGCCCACCTTTATCGCTCTGCGGCAATGCGTAGCCGCAGAGCGATAACTTTTATGCGGCACTTTTATGAAATCTCCATCGGTGCCCAATCAAAAGAACACCCGAAACGCTGCACATCATCAACAGACTTCTTCCAGATGTTCAAGGTAGAGCCGCTGCAATTCCTTCTCTCGCAAACGCTTTATTCCGCCACTTATCCGACGCGTTTCCCACTTATCCTGCGCGGCGCGCGTCCAACGGACATTCCAGTTCCCACGAAAACGATTCGCCTGTTTCCGGGACATTTCGCCTGAAGGCTCTTTCATCTCGCACTCCTTTACGTTCGCATTTCCATTCCAGTTTTGCTCGTCGGCACCGCACCTTTGCAGTCCGCCTACATCTTTCCAAACGCAACACTTCGGCAAAAGTTACCTCCGTCTCCCTGCCCTATCCGCTTGCTCTCCTCTCTTCACAGACGATTGTCACATTCCCCTCCGGCAATCATTTTCCGCGCCCCCGCCCGCGCATTAAATCCGTTTGGGCGATATCGGCTGACAACTTCGCCCAAATCGGCAGCAAACATGGGCGATGTTTGAGGGGCAATATCGCCCATGTTCAAAAAAGAACTCCTTATACGCTGCCCGCCCCAAGCACAACCATGACACGCGCCTGTCATAAAACCGACCGCGTTTACCGGTAGTGGCACCTCCTGAAACGCCTATGAATACAAAAAAGAATTATTACAATCCGAATCGCTCAAAGGCTTGTTTTTTGCTATAATCCGCTCCACTATGATTGATTCCGGAGCGATTGATTTTGAAACGTTGCGCCAACGTGCAGAGGTGCTGCGCACCGTGCGGACATTTTTTGACACGCGGGGGTTTTGCGAAGTAGAGACGCCGGTGCGGATTCCCGCCCCGGCCAATGAAGCCTTTTTGGAACCCCCTCCATCCGGTGCGGCACGCTGGTTGCGCACCTCTCCCGAATTGCACATGAAACGCCTGCTGGCTGCTGGTGCCGGGAAAATCTATCAGATCGGTCCCTGCTTCCGGGAATACGAATGCGGCAAACGGCACAATCCGGAATTCTCCATGCTGGAATGGTATCGTCCGAACGCACCCTTTCAAACCCTCTTCACCGATGTCGCCGAGCTTGTCTCTGCTGTGATGAAACGCCCCCTTCAACCGCAAGTATTCACCGTGTCCGAGCGTTATCGCACCCTTGCCGGATGGGATCCGCTCACCAGCTGGGATGAAGATCGCTTCGACGAGGATATGGCCTTGAAAATAGAGCCCTCCCTTCCGCAAGAAGGGCTCGTCTATCTGGTGGATTATCCGGCACAGGCAGCGGCACTGGCACGGTTGAACCCGGCAGACACACGCGTAGCCGAACGCTTTGAAGCCTATCTCAACGGCGTTGAAATTGCCAACGGCTATGGCGAACTCATTGATGCCAAGGAGCAGCGTCAACGCTTTGAAGCCACCATCGCCATGCGGCAGGAACGGGGATTACCCGTCTACCCGATTGACGAAGACTTTCTGGCAGCCTTGCCGCAAATGCCACCAACCGCCGGGATCGCTTTGGGCATCGACCGTCTGGTGATGCTCGTATGCGGTAAGCAACAATTGTCCGATGTGCGTCCTTTCTGCGACGTACGCTAATCTGGAGACCGCTTATGTCAGGCGACATTCTCATCACCGGCGCACGGCAAAACAATCTTAAAGGCATCGATGTCCGCATCCCGCGCGACTCGCTTACCGTCATTACCGGGCTCTCCGGCTCGGGCAAAAGTTCGCTGGCCTTCGACACCCTCTATGCCGAAGGCCAGCGGCGGTATGTTGAAAGTCTCTCTGCTTACGCACGGCAATTCCTCGATCAATTGCAAAAACCCGATGTTGAGCACATCGAAGGGCTCTCCCCGGCGATTGCCATTGAGCAACGCACCAGCGGCAGCAATCCACGCTCCATCGTGGCCACCGTCACGGAAATTCACGACTATCTGCGCCTGCTCTGGGGAAACATCGGCCACGCCCATTGCCCCCACTGCGGCAAAGCCGTGCATCCGCAAAGCGCGGAACAAATCGTTGAGCACATCACGCAATTGCCCGAAGGCACCAAGCTCCTTCTGCTTGCTCCTGTCGTGCGCGGACGTAAAGGTCGGCACGATGACGTCCGCACCCAATTGCAACGCCAAGGCTATGTCCGCGCACGCGTGGATGGGAAAATCCTTGATATCGAAACCGAATGGCCCGATCTTGATAAAAAATGTGCGCATCGGATTGATGTCGTCATCGACCGTTTAATCATTAAACCCGGTCAGAGAAGCCGTATCACCGACAGCGTGGAACAAGCCCTCCGTGCGGCGGACGGACTGGTGGAAGTGGCAATTGTCAGAGGAGAATCCACCCTCTATTCCGAAAAAAACGCCTGCGCCGACTGCGGTATCAGCTTTGAAGCCCTCAAACCACGCAGCTTCTCCTTCAACTCCCCCTACGGTGCCTGTGCCAAATGTTCCGGGTTGGGTGCCCTCATGGTCTTTGACGAGGCACTGGTCGTTCCCGACAAGAGTAAACCTCTGCGCGAGGCGATTGTCGGATGGAGACGTGGCGGTCATCACCTTCTGATGTACTACAACTGGCTGCTCAGTGCCTTCGCAGAAAACCGGGGAATTGATCTGGATACCCCCTTTGAAGCCCTTCCGAAAAAGCTCCGGGAAGAACTGCTTCACGGCACAGGTTCGCAGCCGGTGGAATTGGTTTACTACCTCAAAGGCGTACGCAATACGATGGACAAACCCTTTGAGGGCGTCCTTCCCAATCTGCAACGGCGTTACGCCGAGAGCGACAATGACGACACACGCGAAACGCTTTCCCAATTTCTCTCACCGGAACAATGCCCCGAATGTCACGGCAAACGTCTCCGGCCGGAAAGTCGCGTTGCGACCGTTGGCGGACGCACCTTGCCGGAGATCATGGCGTTACCGGCGCGCGATGCGCTGGCTTTCTTCAATGCTCTGGCTGAAACAACACCGGAAGCCGCCGATGCCATCGTGCCGGAACCGCTCACTGCGCACGAACGCACCATCGCCACAGACATCTTGAAAGAGATCCGCCGTCGGCTCAGCTTTTTAGTTGATGTCGGTCTGGACTATCTCTCACTTGAGCGCGAAAGTTCCACCCTCTCTGGCGGAGAAATGCAGCGCATCCGCCTGGCTTCGCAAATCGGCAGCGGGCTTGTCGGCGTATTGTATGTGCTGGACGAACCGACTATCGGCTTGCATCCCCGGGATAACGAACGCCTCATTACAATGTTGCACCGCCTGCAACAACGCGGCAACACCGTGGTGGTGGTGGAGCATGATGAGGAGATGATCCGCCGCGCCGACTACATCATTGACATCGGCCCCGGCGCAGGTTCACACGGCGGAAACCTCGTCTATCAGGGGCCGGCAAAGGGCTTGTTGAAGTGTAAACACTCCCTGACAGCCGATTATCTCACCGGACGTAAAACCGTCCCCGTGCCCAAACGTGTGGCTCCAAGCGGACGATGGTTGACACTGGAAGCGTGTACACAAAACAACCTTCAGAGCCTTACTGTCAAGTTACCTCTGGGCTGCTTCATCTGCGTTACCGGCGTCTCCGGATCGGGGAAATCAACCTTGGTCGATAATATTCTCAAACGCGCTTTGGCTCATCATTTCTACGGATCGCGAGCGAAACCCGGCTGTTATAAAAAGATTACCGGATTGAAACATCTCGACAAAATGATCGAAATCGATCAGTCGCCTATCGGGCGAACGCCGCGTTCCAACCCTGTTACCTATACCGGATGTTTCACGGCAATCCGTGAACTTTTCGCCCAAACGCCGGCTGCGAAAGTGCGCGGTTACAAGCCCGGACGCTTCTCGTTCAATGTCAAAGGCGGCCGTTGCGAAGTTTGCCAAGGCGATGGTATGAAGCGATTGGAGATGCATTTTCTGCCCGATGTCTACGTTCCTTGCGAGCAATGCGGCGGCACCCGCTACAATCGTGAGACGCTGGAAGTGCGCTACAAGGGCAAAACCATCGATGATGTCTTGCGGATGACAATTGACGAAGCGCTCGAATTTTTCCACGACATTCCGGCAATTGCCAATAAGCTTTCCACCATTTCCGAAGTCGGCTTGGGCTACATTTGTCTGGGACAATCGGCAACAACGTTTTCCGGAGGCGAAGCGCAACGCATCAAATTAGCGACCGAACTTTCCAAGCGTGCAACCGGGAAAACGCTCTACATTCTGGATGAACCTACCACCGGGCTGCACTTTGCCGATGTCCACAAACTGCTCTCTTTGCTCCAACGTTTGCGCGACCAAGGCAACACCGTCGTTGTAATCGAACACAATCTCGATATCATCAAGTCGGCAGACTGGATAATAGATTTGGGGCCGGAGGGTGGAGACCGTGGTGGAACACTCGTTGCCTGTGGCACACCCGAAACGGTAGCAAGCGTTGCACACTCCTACACCGGCCAGGCATTAAAACCACTCCTTTCTTAAACACAAATCACACCATTTACGCATCATTTGCCCAAAAGCATGCTAAACTAATGGCGCGATAGCATCATGAAGCCCACCATTTTGCACGCTTTCTCTCACCTTTTTATTCATTCATTTGGAGTATCAACCATGAATCCGTTCGTGTATGACATCCCGGTAAAGGTCTATTTCGGGGAAAATCAATTCTGCTTTTTGGGCAAAGAGCTTGCCCGCTTCGGCAAACGTGTGCTACTGACCTACGGCGGCGGTTCCATTAAAAAGATTGGGCTTTACGACGTCATCCTTTCGGAACTGGCCAAAGAAGGACTGGAAGTCTACGAGCTTCCCGGCATTGAACCCAATCCGCGCATTGAATCCGTTCGCGCAGGGGCCCAATGCTGCAAGGAGCATCACATTGATGTGATTCTGGCTGTTGGTGGCGGCTCTACGCTTGACGCGGCAAAGTTTATGGCCGCAGGTGCCTGTGTTGATCACGACCCATGGGAATTCTTTACACGCGAAGCTCCTATTGAAAAAGCGTTGCCGCTCGTCACGGTGCTCACGCTTTCTGCTACCGGTTCCGAGATGGATTGCGGAGGCGTTATCAGCAATCTTGCCACACAGGATAAGCTCGGCCGGCTCGCGCCTCCGCTACTTCCCAAAGTCTCTTTCCTCGATCCTACCGTGACCTATTCGGTAAGTCCCTACCAGACCGCCTGCGGCGCGGCCGATATGTTGAACCACATTCTGGAAGTCTACTTCACCACAGAACACGACCTCTATATGCTTGATTGCTTCATGGAAGGATTGATGAAAACCATCCTCCGCTACACACCCATCGCCATGGAGCACCCCGACAACTACGAAGCTCGTGCCAATCTCATGTGGACCTCCTCGTGGGCAATCAACGGTTTTATCAATGGCGGGAAACAGCACGACTGGAGTTGCCATCCCATGGAGCACGAACTTTCTGCTCGTTACGACATCACCCACGGCCTCGGCCTTGCAATCATCACCCCCCGATGGTTGCACTACTGTCTTGACGAGAGCACCGTCGCGAAATACGTCCAGTTCGGCGTCAATGTCTTCAACATCGACGCCTCCCTCCCACCCATGGACATCGCCCGGGAAAGTATCCGTCAATTGTCTGACTTCCTCTTCAAAACATTGAAACTCGACGACACCTTCACCAAGGTCGGCATCTCTCCCGACGACATCCCCCTTATGGCACAGAAAGCCTGCCGCTGGGGCACCATCAACGGACTTAAGCCGCTCACCCCAAAGGATGTTGAAGCCATCTTTACCATGTGTATCTGAGCACGTTAAGCCCCTCTTCCGCCTCTATGGGAGGCTTCTTTTTCCCCTCAACCGCCCGACAACCATCGGGCGGCTTTTCGTTTACACTCCACCTTCTCGGAAGATTTACGCAGCGAGATTTTGCTCCGCTGTCGGCATCCATCGCACCGCTTTGCAAACCACCCGAAAACACATTGCGCCTCATGTAAGCCGTCTGACATCGCTTTTTCCGCAAACCAAACAGGCAAAACGGCAAAGAAAAAACCCTCCCGAACAATGTTCGTGGAGGGGTGGGGTTGTGTGTCTGTGTAGGAGAATGTGTTTTGAAAACGCGAATATAATACCAAAAGCAACACGCCTGTGCAAGCAAAAAAAGCATCTTACCCGAAAGAGTGCCTCTGAACCATCCGGGGAGTCACCTCGCCGCCACGTTTTAAGACGTGCGCCATCTCTGCCAAGCCCTTCATGTCCACCCTCCCCCGCGATGCTCCACAACTTTACGGCAGCACCCGAAAGCGTTTCCTTTACAAAACGTGCTTCGCCTAAAACACGTATTCCCCATAAAAATCCCAAAAAAGAAGTCATCTGCCACCACGGTTCGGCTTCCCAAAAACGGAGACAGCGCACCTTTCAACCGCACGTCTGCGCACTCCCGGGAAACTCCCCCCATGCTTTGCATTCACTGTCGGCGACATTGACCTTACGTTTCGCCCATTTTCGTTCTGCATCCCGCCGAGATTCACTTGCAATATCGCCGATGTTGAAAACGGACACAGCCCGAACGTCAAAACAACTCCGCGAAAGGGTTATTCTCACCCTCCCGCGACTATCTCCGCCACCACGACTGAATGCCTTCTTAAAGCAGCTGTTGCCCGGATGATAAATAGAGAATCTGCCCCGTAACAGAAGGCGAGGTTAACAGAAATTCCAACGCCGCGGCGATTTCACGGGACGTTGGACGCGGCGTCAGACAATCGCCCGCCTTTTCCGAATGTTCCTTCTGGGGCGGCGGAAAGACCGGACCGGGTGCAATCGCATTAACACGCGCCGCGCATCGCGTTTTGCACATCACCGCCCCAAGCCCCGGAGAAGGCGTTTCTTCAGACGTGCAGCACCCCTCTCTAAGTTTTCGCGCTGCGTTGTCCCCCGACAACGTGGACTTCTGTTCAAAAACCGCCGTTTCTTGCGCACCTTCGCGCCCCCACTCCAATGCCTTTTCAAGCGTCCAGTCCATCAATTTTTGTTTGGAATAAAGATACGCACGGACCGCACTCGGCACAGAAGACAACTTGCGCTGAACGCGCGCATCCAAAAACGTGACGATTTGCGCCGAAGGGAAGCGTTGATGGAACGCCCTCGCCAAACGGACAATTGCATGGAAATTCGCCTGATCCATGCGTTCCTGTGGCGCATTCAACTCAAAAAGTCCTGCAAAAAATACCGCCGCATCACACGTTTTGATTTGTGCAACCGCTTGCTCCGGAGCAAATGTATTCTCCAGAAAATCACCGTATTCCCTGCGCGATAGAACGCAAATCTCAAAGCCTCTTCTTGACAACAGCGGCAATACCGCCGCACCAATCCGTCCCGGACCAACGAAAACAACACGGAGGCGTTTTGCCCCTCCAAACGCGTCAGGCTTGCGATGCGCACACGATTTCACACACGCTGCAAAAATCCGCTTCATGCTATTCCACACAGACAAGAAACCACATTCCCCCTCCCTTTGCACCACACCTTGCGTACACTTTGACAATTCGTCACCCACTCCCGGCACCCGTGCCAACCGTTCCCGGTCAAAGGCTCCACTTACATCAATTGAATCAGCATCCCCTCTCCGACACATATCCCCAACCGCTTCCGGAAAGCCTGCGTTCCCCGCCAACAATACCTTCTTTCGGGTGCACAACATTTGCGGATCTGCATCCGGCATACTTACGTCCACCATCGATGAATCCGTGTCACGGGCGGGGGTTTTCTGCGCATTAGCCTCCGGCATACATACGCCCCCTACCGATGAAATCGTATTGTGAGCGGAGGCTTTCCGTGCGTCCATCTCCGGCGCAACTACACGCCCCTCCAATGACGCCGTGTCGTCCACATCCGGCATCCGTGCCAACCGTTCCCGGTCAAAGGCTCCACTTACATCAATTGAATCAGCATCCCCTCTCCGACACATCTCCCCAACCGCTTCCGGGAAGCCTGCGTTCCCCGCCGATGAAGCCATCCCCTCCAGATTCCGCACCCGATCAACGCGTCCTTGCTTCACAGAAAACGATTCTCCGGGCAATCGTTGCGCCCGTTTCGATAGTACTTTCACGAATTTCCATGCCCAATGACACGTATTTGCATCAACATCACCGCAACACTCATCACTGCGGCACACTTCAGCCTTTGCCATGCGGCGTGCCTTTTGCGCAATCATCCCCAAAAATCCCGCAAGAGCAGCAACGCCGACAATGAGACCCATCTCAGCATCACTCCTCTTGGAGACCTTTGTTTGATTGGTAAAATTACGAACGCGTTGGGCTCAAACCCGGCGCATGACGCGGCGGCGGTGCAGAGTCTGCCGGAGCGGCTTTCTTACCACCTTTCACCGACTTCGGAGCGAGCAAACAACCCAAGGTGCGGCCAAGCAACTTGGGAGGCTGCTCCACTTGCGCCTTCTCCGAGCACTGCTCAATCACATTCTTGATCATCTCTTCGCCAAGCTCCCGGTGCGCATTCTCACGTCCGCGGAACATCAACGAAACCTTGACCTTATTCCCTTGCTCAATGAAGCCAAGAATCTCACGCACCTTACGCGTTACATCACCCACATCAGTCGCGGCATGAAACTTGATTTCCTTGACCTGCGTCGCCTTCGCATTCTTGCGTGCCTGCTTCTGCTTAAGGCTTTCTTCATAGCGGAACTTGCCATAATCCATCAGCTTGCAGACCGGCGGCTGTGCATTCGGTGTGATCTCCACAAGGTCAAGACCTTGCGCTTCTGCGAGGGCTTGCGCCTTGCGCGTCGGCATCACGCCGAGCATCTTACCGGTGGAATCCACAACGCGGACTTCCGGCACACGAATTTTATAGTTGGTACGAACGAAGTTGTTTGTCTTGCGTCCGCTCTGATCGTTACGGTCTTGGGGGAATGCCAAGTGAATCTCTCCTGTTACGGGTTTGTGTTCTTACTGTTCTGATGTTTCGTTGCGAATCATCTCAATAAAGGCTTCTGGAGTCATGGTGCCAAGGTCGCCCTTCTCGCGGCTTCGCACGGCGACAACGCCTGCTTCTGCTTCACGTCCGCCAATGACAAGCATATAGGGCACCTTCGCCAACGTCGCCTTGCGAATTTTTGCCCCCACTTTGTCATTTGAAGGATCCACCTCCACGCGCAGGTCCGCCGCCTGAAGCTTTGCCAAAACTTCACGCGCCATCGGCACTTGCGCATCGGTAATCGGCAGCACTTTCGCCTGCACCGGGGCCAACCATACGGGAAACGCTCCGGCATAATGCTCAATCAAAATCCCGAAGAAGCGTTCCAACGAACCCAGTAATGCTCGATGCACCATGTAAGGACGATGCTCTTTACCATCTTCTCCGACGTAAGTAAGATCAAAGCGTTCAGGCAAGTTAAAGTCGAATTGAATCGTTCCCAGTTGCCATTCCCGCCCAAGCGCATCCTTGATCTTCATATCAATCTTGGGACCGTAGAACGCACCACCGCCTTCATCCACCTCGTAGTGCATTCCCTCTGCCTCCAGTGCCGAACGCAACGATGCTGTAGCCTGTTCCCACTTTTCTGGATCTCCCACAGCTTTTTCGGGGCGGGTGGAAAGGTAAGCCGTGATATCCCGGAATCCGAAACGGTGCAAGATGTGCAGACAGAACTTCACAGTGAAGCGGATTTCTTCCTCAATTTTCTCCGGCGCACAGAAGATATGCGCATCATCCTGTGTGAAGCCCCGGACGCGGAAAAGCCCATGTCGCACACCGTCTTTCTCGTAACGGTAAACCGTTCCCAGCTCTGCCCAACGCAAGGGCAGGTCGCGATAACTGTACTTTTTGGCGAGATACGCCTGAATGTGAAACGGACAGTTCATCGGCTTTGCATAATACGTTTCCTGAACTGCCTTGTCTCCCTCGCCCTCTGTCACGTTCATCGGCGGGAACATTCCATCTTTATAGAAGCCGAGATGCCCGGAAGTCTGCCAGAGATTCGCCCGCCCGATATGCGGCGTAAAGAGCATTTCATACCCATGACGGAAGTGTTCTTTGCGCCAGTAGTCCTCAATCGCCACGCGAACCCGTGCACCTTTGGGCAACCAATGCGCCAACCCGGGGCCGACACTTTCCGTAATCGTGAAGAGTTCCAGCTCTTTTCCGAGTTTACGATGATCGCGTTTCTTTGCTTCTTCAATCCGGTTGAGAATGGCGTCAAGCTCTTTTTGCGAAGGCGCGGCGATACCATAAAGACGCTGCAACATCTTATTTTTCTCGCTGCCGCGATAATAGCTTCCGGCCACACTCATCAATTTCACCGCGCCGATGCACCCGCTGTGCTCTACGTGCGGCCCGCGGCACAAATCCACGTAGTCGCCGGTGCGATAGAGACTGACCGTTTCACCTTCCGGAATATCGGCGAGACGATCCAATTTGTAGGGTTGATCTTTGAAGATTTCCGCAGCCTGTTCGCGCGTAACTTCTTCGCGGACAAAGGGCAATTTCGCGCCAATCAACTTGCGGACAGCCTTTTCAATAACCGGGAAATCCTCGGCACTCAAGCGATGTTCCAAGTCAAAGTCATAGTAAAATCCGTCTTCTGTAGCCGGACCAATATCAATCTTGACATTCTCAAAGAGCGAACATACGGCGGAAGCCACCAGGTGGGCAGCACTATGCCGGAGTTCTTCAATTGTTGCACTCATTCTCAAAGCTCCTTAAAATCGTGGGAAATTATACCTTAAATTTGCACACTTCGGGAAAAGAAAACCACGTTTTTCAGCAAAAAGTGCATCTTTTTGCATTCAAAACGCGGTAAGCGTCCAACTTCGACTCACTCACCATCTGTGACAGGCACCAATGTTGCCTGCAGGAAGGGGAGTTCTTCTTCGTTTTCAATTTTTGGCAGAGCGAAAACGGCAGCCGTGCCATCTGCCGAGAATTCAACATCGTATTCCGTGGCTTCTGCGGTCGCAAGCGCGGCCAAATCTGCCGCCCGGCGAATGCGCAACCGTGCAGCCCGCGCAACGGCTTCGCGCAGATTGGCCCCCTCCGGCCCGACCACGGTGAAGGAAATGGTATCGGCTTCCGGAACGATTCCGGTTACAGTCAAACGCAAGGGCTCTTCGGTTTCAGGATCCATGTAGAGCAGAAACGCATCAAACGCGTGTTGCGTCAGCGCATCGGGCTCTGCGGCATAAAGCGCGACACCCTCGGCTTTTTGCGGCAACCATTCCGAAAGCGTGACATTATAAGCCGTCGCCCAATCCGCATACAAATCGAACAATGCGCCCGGTTCACGCACGAAAGGCGTAAACAGACTGGCATCATACGCTGCGAGCGTTACCACGTCATCAGCGGATTTTTTCTCCATCCATGCGCCGTAAAAACCGCCATCTGTTGCCGAAAACGCCAAATGATTCAGGGTATCAATGGGTGCATCGGCCATGGCAATGCCATTGGTACCATTCAGTCCGCCGCCGGCAGCGTAGGCATCGTCAATGGCATACAGCCACTCCCCTTCGCCCAAACGCGTAAAGTCGAATTGATAGACGCCGTTTTCAATCATCCAGGGATAGCCCAACCCTTTCGTTACGCACACTTCACCGGTGCCATCGGCCCGTGCGACAAAGATACGGTAGGCGCGACGGAAATCGCCATCGGCATTTTCATAAACGTTGAATTCAATCCGGACAACAACTTCGCCGCCTCCAACATCGGCATAGGCGACATCCGATTGCTCAAAGGTATAGGTATAATCTTCCGGAAGACCAGTCCCCGGATCAACTGCCGAGCCTGCACGAACGCAACTTACATGAAAATACCCGTCTTCCAAAACGCACAATCCCAGCTTCGCAGCCGTGAACACCGGATCGGCCTCACCATTCGGCACACTGTCAGCGTAGGTCGGATACATCTCTTGCAGTTCACTCATCGCCGGGGCTTCGGCGCACTCAACAAAACGCACACGCGAATAGACACTGTAAATCCGCACTTTGCCCAATTCCGAATCCATCCGCACCGGCACTTGCACCGCGCCGGAAGTCTCGCTGATTCCCAGTGCCAGATAGGTGTTTTCATCCTCTATCTGCCCGGCAAAACGCAGCATACCCGCACCAACATTATCAGCATCGGTCTCCGAGGAAACCGCATAGTCCTGCGGTGCTTCCAGCGTTTCTTTGAACGCATTGAAGACGCTCCAGCCTTTGTAAGCATCTGAAGGCAACGTTACATTCTGCCCTGCGGCGGTCAGAAAGGTATAGGGCGCATCACGCGTCGCTTCCGGAGAAAGCCACACCATCTGCTGCGCATTGGCAACCTCTGCCTGTGCGAGAAGCACAGAAGCAGCTGCACTCAAAAAGGCATATCGCATTGCTGTCATAACACAATCCTTGCTGATAATAGAATAGCGCATTTGGGAACAATGCGCAACCTTTTAATCGTGCGCAGCGGTATTTTTCACGTTTTCCGCCTCTCTCTTTCTATCCGATACGCGGCCTTTGCGCTCCGGCTTCACGTGTCATTTCCCGAAGACACCCCCGCGCTTTCAGTCCTTTTGCAGCGGTTTACGCGCCGCGTTCAAATCCGTCTGCGCGCCCACGTTGCATCCACACCACAACCCCATTCGGGAACATCGGCGAAACAGGCGCACAACTTCGCCGACATTGAACAACAACATCGCCGATGTTGCGCAGCCACTTCGCCGATGTTGCCCGGGACCTCCCGCCGACCCTGAAAGCCACCACCTCTTGCCCCGTCTTTTGAGTGGCAGAAACGCCGTTCCTATCGACGCGTCTCAGATAATCCCGGCGCGGGCACACCTTTACCCGCGATCGCCGGAAATTGCCCTTGAAGGCAACACTCCGCCACAAAGCACGGCTCCGGAACCGCAGAAAGAAACGGCGCATCTGCGCCCGTCAAAGCCCCCTTACCACAGAAGCCCCACGGCAAAGCTCACGGGATCTGCACATGACGTTGCGAACATTCCGGCGGGCGACTTTGCTTCAATCCGCAAGAGTTTTCAAAAAATTACGCGCGTTTTTTCGCGTCCGCACACGCGGGCGAGCGCGTTTTTTGGTATAGTGTTTACTATTATTTTTAATATCTTTTGGCAGTGTTACCCCAGGTTTTAACGATGTACACAATTTTCAAACAACACCGAGTCAGCCAGTTTTGGAATCTGGCCGTCCTCGTGCTGGCGTTTTTGTTCTATCTCACAACGGCAGCCTTTACGCCCTACCCCGGTCTCTCGGCAGAGTATTTGACTGCACTTTGCTACCCGGAACACGGCGCAGCGTTGTTCACTTCGGCTTTGGACACCCTCTTCTACCGCACACTTGTCATGTTGATCCCCCCGACTGCACTCGGCACCGCGACGGCACTTGTGCAGAGTTTTTTGGGGGCACTCCTCACCGCCACCCTCTTCCGCGCGGCCGTGGTCGCCGTCCGCCACGCCACCATTGACCTTACCGGGATTCGTGAGGACGAGCTTCACCGCACCCTTTTTACCGTCACCCATGTCGCCTTTATCACAGGGCTTGGCACGGCCTTGCTCACATTAACGGCACTGCCAATATGGACGGCAGCAACGCGCCCCTATCCACAAACACTGCTCGCGCTTGCGACACTTCTTACGGTAACTTTCGCATTGGAATCGCGCTGGAAGACGGCGCAAAATCTTCTTTTTGACCGTCCGCCTTCCCCGCTTCACCATCTCCTTTTCTCTGTTACGTTTGCCGGCATTTCACTGATTGCCACGCTTCAGCTCACACTGCTTCCGGTTATGGGCTTCGCGCTCCTGATTGCCGGCACCGTCTTTATCCACCGGGAAGCAGAAGGCAGGCTTTCGCTCCTGGTCGCCGCGATTGCCGGATTGCTGACAGGGCTTCTCCTTTCCGTTTTCATCACGGCTCAAAGCGCAGCACTGACCAATCCCACCCACGCCGTATTGCCCGATGCGTTTACCCTTTGGGCGCAAGCATTCGCGCAAAAAGCCGCCACACTCGTCCCCTACTTCACCTCACTGGAAGGATTAGCCCCGCTCCTTCTCTTCCTTGTGGGCGCGGCACTCTACTTCGGTTGCTTTCCCTATGCCTACCTGCACCGGGGCACCCCCTTTATCGGTCACCTTGCAGGCGCAGCACTTCTTGCCGCCATCCTCTTCCGGATTCCGGCGGAACTATGGGTGGGCTTTGAAGCACCCGATGCGCTCAGCATTGCAGGCTGCGCACTGGCACTGCTCTGTATCGCCTTGCTGCTCGGCTCATGGGCACACGCGTTTCTTAATACGAAACACCTGTGGTCGCGCACCAAGACGCGCACGGTCGCGGTGCTCTCCATCTGCACCCTTACCGGAAGTCTGGCAATTTTCCAAGGTGTGCGCAACGCCGCTTGCGCCTCTGCCAACCCGATGCACTCAGCCATGGAGAGCGTTGCGCCTGTGCTGGATGCCCTCGTGCCCCCCGGCACACGAATGTGGTTAACCTCGACACCGGATACACTGGGCATCATTGCCCGCCACACACTCGCCGGTACCCCGGTGCAACCGCACCCGGAAACCTTCCTCATTCACTCCGAATCCGCCTTATTCCGGCACGGATGTCTCGGTGAATTTGCGCAATCCGATCCGCTGATTCATCACTTGGGCACCGTCGGAAGCGAACCTTTGCGCCAGTATCTTTTGGCAAATGCCGCTCAATGGGGTATCATCACCGATCTTCCCGCGCAGCCGGCAGCCTCCGAAATGGCACGTGCGGCCACGTTGCTGAAAGCGACCGACTTCGGCACCTCCCATGCCGGAAAACGTTGTATTCAACTGCTGAACGAACTGGCCGCCCGTCATCACGCTCGCTGTGCCATCATTGCCCAACCCGAAACCGCCGCCAGCCACCTGCGTTTGGCGCGCACACTCAACCCGGAAAATCCCGGCATCGCCCTCTCGCTCGCCGCACTGGAAGCGCAAGGCATTTCCATCACCGAGGCCGAACGCGATGCCGCACGGGATGTGCTTGAAGCTTCGCCGGCCTTGCGAGCCCCAACGGCGCAACAGGCCCTGACCTTTGAGTATCGTTATGGACCGGTCACGACAAAGGGCTTCTGCTCGGCGGGCAGACTGCGCAGACTTCAATTGGGGAATGTACCGGAAGTATTGGACGAATTGTGCCACTTATACCGCACTGCGCCGGAAACGCTTTCCACGGTTGAACGCTGGATTGCGATTCTCCATCTGCCGGAAGCCGAAGCGGCTGAACGTGTGGCGCAGAGCCACCCCGAAGCCGGAGACATGGAGCTTTTCTTCTGCCTCTACCCCTCCTCTCCCGTTGCCGAGCAGCTGTATCGGCAACACTCTGCCGCGCTCGCCGAACGCGATGCGCTTACAGTGCTCTTCCGAAACAAGCATTCGCACCTGCGCGAGCGCACAGCAGATAAGATGAACGCCTTCTTCCTGCGCGATGGTGTTTATGCCTATGCACTCTACTATCTCAACGCACTCCTTTCAGAAAATGATCTCACCACCGCCATCGCTTTTGCCGGGAGTTTCAATGTTCAAGAACGGCTCAAGGCGACTCCGGCGTTGGCCGAGGATCTCCGTTATCGTGTGTTGGAAAAGATGAATGCGCTCCAGCCCAAACGTGCGCAGGACGTTTGCGAAGCGTGGCTGCGCTCCGATCCGCGTCAGTACCGGCTGTGGACGTTTCTGCTTCGCGCAGATCTCCCCCCGGATGCTCGGGAACACGCCGCCGACAATTGCCTGATGCATTATCCGCTTCACCCGCTTGCTGCAGAAATCCATGCCCGGAAATTGGAACGTGAAGTTGGTGCCGAGCTCGCCAATCGCTATCGCGACTCCGTAAAACGTGCGACCGCCGCCGCTTCCAATATCAAGAAAGACACCCATGCTCACCGCTGACTTTGACTATTTTCTCCCGGAAGAACTCATCGCACAAGTGCCGCCGGAGGTGCGCGGCACCTCGCGTATGATGGTGCTCAATCGCGCCAACGGCACGTTGGAACACAAGCATATCGGCGATATCCTTGAGTATCTACGCCCGGGCGACTTGCTGATTCTGAACAACACACGCGTCTTTCCGGCGCGTATTCTCGGTGCATGGGAAGACACTGGAGGCGCGGCCGAGCTGCTCTTGCTCGACTGCCGTGAAACGGAAGAGCGCACAGCGCATGGTTACACCTCCATCTGGAGATGTATGTGTGGCAGCGGCCGGAAGGCCCGCACCGGGCACACCATCCTCTGCGCCGAGCAACAACTCCGCGCCGAAGTCCTTTCCAAAGATGAAGAAGGGCACTCCCTGGTGCGTTTCCGCTCCGAGCACCCTTTGATGGCACTTTTGGACGCACACGGATTGACCCCTGTGCCCCCCTATATCCGCCGGAACGCCAACGATCCGGAAATGGCTCGGTTGGATAAAGAACGTTATCAAACCGTTTATGCACGTGAAGTCGGTGCAGTGGCCGCGCCGACAGCAGGACTTCACTTCACAGAGACACTCCTGAAAACCTTGGAATCGCGGGGAGTTAAACACGCATTCGTGACGTTGCACGTGGGCCCCGGCACCTTCAAGCCGGTGAAGGCTGCACGTGTGGAAGAGCACCAAATGGATGCCGAATACTATCACCTACCGGAGGAAACCGCACAGGCTATCTGCGACACTAAAGCCAAAGGCGGACGCGTGATTGCAGTGGGTTCGACCTCGGTGCGCACGTTGGAAACCGTCGCCATGCAGCACGATGGCGCGATTGTCGCAACGCATGGCAGCAGCACCGCCTTCATTTATCCACCGTATCAGTTCAAGGCCGTCGACGCCATGCTCACCAATTTCCACCTGCCGCAGTCCACGCTCATCATGATGGTCTCGGCACTGGCCGGGCGCGAACGCATTATGAACGCCTATGAAGCCGCCGTGAAGGAACGCTACCGATTCTTCTCCTACGGCGACTGTATGTTAATCCTTTGAGGTGAACGCATCCATGAACAGCAAGCCTTACCTCTTCATCTTAGCCGGCGGACGCGGAGAACGTTTGTGGCCGCTTTCGGCAGGAACCCATTGCAAACCGTTCTTAAAACTGTTTGAAGGCAAGACTTTGCTGGAATGTACCGTGGCACGGGTGCAGTCGCTTACAGACCCGGATCGGCTCTTCATCATCACCGCAGAAGCTCTCCGCGACCAGGTGCGTCAAACGTTGCCGCACCTGCCGGAAGCGCAAATCCTCTGCGAAGCGGCCGGACGTAACACCGCTGCAGCGATTGCATTGGCGTGCGGCATCACGCTGAAAGCCTCCCCGGAAGCGGTGGCAATCGTTCTGCCGGCCGATCATCTCATCACAGACGAACCCCGCTTCCGCGAAGTGTTGAATGCAGCGTGTGCAGTGGCCCGTCAGCGAAAAGAAATCGTCACGCTCGGCATTCAGCCTTCCTGTCCCTCGCCGGAATATGGATATATCGCCTGCGCAGACCCTGAACTGCAAGGCGATATCCGGGTGCAACGCGGAAAAGGATTCACCGAAAAGCCTTCAATTCCCACGGCAGAGACCTACCTGAAAACAGGTCAATTCCTCTGGAATGCCGGTATCTTCGCATGGGAAGCACAAACATTGGCGGCGATGTTCCAACGCTATGCGCCCGAATTTGCGCCGCTTCTCCATGCGCCGGAAACACATACTGCCTGCTATCCGCAACTTCCTTCCATTGCCTTTGACCGTGCCATCATGGAAAAATGCCCGGCATTCTCGGTCGTATGCGGTGATTTCGGGTGGGATGATGCCGGAACATTTCAGGCGTTGGAGCGGCATCTTCCCGCAGATACCGATGGCAATCGCGCCAATGCTGACACGCGCTTTCATGGTTCCGCGCATTGTACCGTGTGGAATACCGCACCCGAACACACCCTTGTACTCGCAGAGTGCGAAGCACTTTTCGTAGCGCATTCACCGGAAGTCACGCTCATTTGCCCCCAATCCAAAGTCGGACAACTGAGCGCATGGCGGCCGGATGCGTTGAACTTGCCGTCGCAAGTCCCCCCGGTTTCAACATCACATTCACCCATCAACAAAGGTAAATCGGTATGAAAACAATCCTCAACACCCTTCTGGCCGTCATACTCCTCAGCGCAGTTGGATGCGTCAGAACCTCACACGTGGCCGCCGACAACGCCTTGCGTAAACAGGCACTCGCCGCATTTGAAGCCGGACAGACCGCAAAAGCACGGGCACTCATCGCGCAAGCCGACCGCCATTTCGTGCCACGTTCACAACTTTGGCGCCGCACGTTGGAGCTCCAAATCGCCCTCGCCGAAGGTTCCCAGCAGGGAGAACTGCGAAAATTGCTGTTGGCTTGGGGAGAACAACGCACCGACTGGTCACGTGAAGATCGAATCAATGCAGAATTGACATTGGCAGAAACATTCCGCGATGTCCATGCCGCTGATTGGCTTTACGATCTGGATCCGAAAGGATGGCCGGCGCACTTGCGCACACGTTACAACCTGTTGCGCTCGGAACTCCAGCAGCACTCCCCGGCATTACGCGATGATACCGTAGCGCGTTGGCGTCTGGCCATTCGCGGACTTTACGACGCTGGCGACCTCAATGCCGCCGCTATCGAAGCTCAACGCTGCGCATCTTCCACTCAAAATGCAGAAGCTGCGCTCATCGCCGCCAAGCTTTTTAACGAGCTGGGGGACTACAACAAGAAAGAAGCCGCGCTGACACTCGCCGAAACATTCAACCCGCCGCAAGCGATGTTGCAGGAAATCGGCTTGATCCGCACAGCACCATTGGGAACCAAAACCACCTTTTAACCTTTTGAACTGTCCCGCATTTTTAAGGAGTATCGACCATGACAATTGAAGAAGAACTCACCGCTTTACGCGCTGAAAACGCACGTCTTACCGCAGAACTTGAAACGACAAAATATCGTTGGGAGCGCGAATTGATCGTCGCTAAAGCACAATTACTAACAGCACAAGAAGAGCTGGAGACCGCCAAAAGCCGCCTGCGTGAAGCGTTATTGCGCAACATTCTCGCCGAGGATGAAGTCTATTCGGTTCGTGAAGACGCCGCAAAGGTTGTTGAAGCCATCCGCCAGGAGCAGTAATTATGCCAGCCGATCTAGATACCCGCCGCTGGTCACTCCGAAATCCGGGCGCAGAGATCAGCAACAACAATATCCCCACAGCAATGCTCATTGAATGGGCAGAGCGCGGCATTATCAAGCCGGGTTATTCCATCTCCTCCGACGGAATTACATGGGTGCCGGCCGAAACTTTGCCGGAATTACGGATGTCATGGTTCGTCATCGCCGCCGGAAGAGCACCTTATGGTCCTGTTACCCAAACCGCTGCGCGACGCTTTATCGAAGAAGGTCACTTCCCGATCGATGCCATTCTTTCACAAGATCCGGGTGAACAACCGGTGTCAATGGAGTTGCCTTTGCCCATCGAAGTGCCGCAAAATGACCACCTGCAAGAACTGGAAGAAGCGCAACTGAAGTTAAGTCTGCTCGAAAAAGAACTGCGCCTTAAAGATAAACGGATTGATGAATTGCGCAAAGAAGCCGAACTTCGCCAGGCAGATTTCGTCACCAACAGTGCACCCGATCCGGAGATGTTGCTGAACGAGTTGGAAACAATGCGCGGAGAGTGCGACCGTCTGCGGGCAACTGCATCCGAAGCAGCGGAGGCAGCCGCCGAGCGTGAGCGCAATTTGAGACAGCGCATTCATTCACTTGAAGTGGCTCTTGAGACAGCACAACACGAGCAACCGAACGACAATCAGCCTTTGGACGATGCGCTCTACGCCGTCCTCCAGCACGAAGCAGATATTCTGCGCAGGAGTCAAGAAGAGGAAGAACACTTCATTGAGCAACTGCGCGACCTTGCACGTCAGCGTCTTGTCCAACTTTCCGAACGGCTTTTAGAGATTCGACGCATCGCAGGTGACAACCCTGAACAGATGATCTCCAATGCTTCTCGCGGACGGATGCCATTGATGATGGGGTTCACCGCTGCCGCCTCCTCGCACACACCCAATGCTGACCGCATCATCGAATTGGAAAAACAGATTGCCGAAGGGCGCGAACGCGAAAGTGCACTTCAGCGGCAACTCGTGGCACAAGAGGGCAGAGAGACGCAACTCCGTGCCGAGATCGGGCAAGCACAACGGCAGACCTTGAACGCGCTTCAATTGGAAGAGCAATTACGTGCCACCGCTCAAGCACTTGAACGTGAACGCACCGCACGCGAAGACGAACACCGGGAAAACGCCCACATTCAGGAACAATTGCTCCGGCGTATCGAGGAATTGGAGCGTCTTTCCACCCAGAATAATGCCTTTTCACCGCTGAGGGTTGAAGAACCGATGGCCGAGCAAGAGCCGCCCAAATCCTCTTTTGGCTGGTTGAAACGTCACTGATTGCTGCGAAAGTTTCGTCCCGATGCATCCCCATCTGCGCCTTCCACCGCTCTATCTTGCCCCGATGGCAGAGTTTACCTCGCCTCCGATGCGCGTTGTGTGTGAGCAATGTGGAGCCCAACGCACCTACACAGAGATGGTCAATGCCGAGGGCATTTGCCGCCGCTCCCCAAAGACGCTCTTTCTCTTGGAGACCTTTTCCGAAGAGCGGCACGTATGGGCACACCTCTATGGTCACGACCCGATTCGCCTGGCAGAAGCGGCGCGGTTCGTTGCGGATTTGGGAAGATTTGAGGGGATTGACATCAATGCCGGGTGCCCCGTGCCGAGGATTACGGCTCAAGGTGCCGGCTCGGCGTTGCTTAACGATCTCCCGCGATTGGAGGCGATTGTCCGCGAAGTTACCCGTGCCGTTTCGTTGCCGGTGAGCGTCAAGACGCGCTTGGGGCCCAACCCGCAAAGGCCCACATGGCAGGAAACATTGAAGCGACTTGAAGCTGCCGGCGCGCGGGCCATCACATTCCACGCCCGCTACACTTCACAGGGGCACACCGGCACTGTTCATCTTGATACGCTGCACGAAGCTGTCTCCGCCACCTCGCTTCCGGTATTCGGCAACGGCTCGATTACCGATCCAGCCACGGCAAAAGCGATGGCGGAAACCGGCGTTCACGCCCTGCTCATCGCCCGTGCGGCCCTGGAAAATCCGTGTATTTTCACTTTCAGCAAGGGCGATCCACACTGCCTGGCTCTGCAACATCTCCGGCTGGAACTGCGCTACCGTGAGCGCGCACAAGCCTTTTCCCGCCTCTCTCCGGAGGAGGCAACCGTGCTAACCTTCCGCCGGCATCTCTTCCGTTACTTCAAGGGTTTGCCCGGCGCGAACAGCCTCCGTGGCAATCTAATGCACCTGCACACGATTGACGATCTCCTCCGCGCCATCGCCCCATTCCGCCCGGAAACGCCCACTTCTCTGCCGACGCAGCACTTATGAACCTCCGTCTTTCGCTTCCTCCTGAGCTGCCCGTCTCAGCCCATGCCGATGCAATCATTACAGCGGTGCGGTCGCATCAAGTCACCATTGTCTGCGGCGATACGGGTTCCGGCAAGACGACACAGCTTCCCAAACTCGCTGCGCTGGCGCGTCCCAATGCCCGGGGGCTCATCGGAGTCACACAGCCACGCCGTTTAGCAACTATCGCAATGGCGCGCCGCCTGGCAGAAGAGGTCGGCTCACCGCTCGGCGCGGCCGTTGGCTACCAGCACCGTTTTGAAACGAAAGTTTCGCCCGCTACACGTATCAAATTGATGACCGACGGCATTCTGCTGGCCGAAACTCGACACGACCCCCGCTTCAAACGTTACGCCACGCTCATCATTGACGAAGCGCATGAGCGCAGTCTCAATATCGACTTTCTTCTGGGGTTGCTCAAGCGTATCCTGCCGTTCCGGGCGGACTTGCGCGTAATCATCTCCTCTGCCACGCTCGATGCCGGACGTTTTTCTGCATTCTTCGACAATGCCCCCGTCATCTCAATCCCCGGCCGTCTCTTCCCAATTGAAACACGTTGGCAACCGGACACCGCCGATGACGACATGGATTTGCCGCGTATGGTTGCCAATGCCGTTGACAGCGTCGGTCCGGACTCCGGAGACATCCTGGTCTTCCTTCCGGGCGAACGTGACATCCGGGAGACGATGACTTTTCTTGAAAGCAGACGTCTCCCCCGAACGGAATTGCTTCCGCTTTTGGCAAGTCTTCCGGCCGGTGAACAGGCACGCGTCTTCAAACCTTCGCCGGTTCGCAAAATCATTTTGGCCACCAATGTTGCAGAAACCTCGGTTACCATTCCCGGCATTTCGGTGGTGATCGACTCCGGATTGGCGCGTATCAAGCGTTACTCTGCCCAGCGTCACATCCAGACATTGCGCATTGAACCCATCAGTCAAGCAAGTGCCCGTCAACGTATGGGACGTTGCGGACGTATCGGACCGGGCATCTGCATTCGGCTCTACTCCGAAGCAGATTACTTGCGCCGCGAGGCGCATACCGCCCCCGAAATCAAGCGAACGGCTCTGGCGGGGGTCATCCTTTCCATGGCGGATTTGCATTTGGGACGCATTGAAGCGTTCCCATTTCTGGAGCCGCCCTCCGGCGCATCCATCCGTGAGGGCTACCGGGAATTACTTGAACTCGGCGCCCTTTCACGTCCCCAAAGGAGCGAAGCTTCCCGGCGCATGGATGAGGAGCAGCCCTGGCAACTCACGGCCATTGGCCGCACCTTGGCCACCTTTCCGGTGGAACCGCGCTTTGCCCGCATCCTGATTGCCGCCGAAGCGGAATGCGCACTGCGCGATGCACTCACAGTGGTTGCCGCGATGGCTTGCGACGATCCGCTCCTGCGCCCCATTGAAAAGGCGGCGCAAGCCGATCAGCAGCATGCCCGGTTCCGCAGTAAAAACTCCGACTTCAATTCGCGCCTCCGGCTGTGGGAGTGGTGGAACGATGCCTCACAGGGCACCTCCGAAACGCAACGCCGAAAACGCTGTAAAGCCGCCTTCATCAGTTATCCCAAGATGCGGGAATGGGCAAATATCCGTTCGCAATTGGAAGAGCTTTGCCGCGAAAAGCATCTTCATATCCATGAATCCAAGGGCGGAGAAACGGGTCTTCACCGGGCACTACTCTGCGGGCTTCTCTCGCGTATCGGCCATTACGATCGCGAAACCAAAGAATACCGCGGTGCGTTTGCCGTGCGCTTCGCGCTTTTTCCGGGCAGCACGCTGGCAAAAGCCGCCAAACGTGAGCCGTCAGCCTCTCTCCGCACCTCTCCGCGCCTCAAGCCCAATCCCGACGCGCTTCCCGACAATCGCGAATGGGTGCTTGCAGGAGAATTGGTGGAAACTTCCCGTCTTTTCGGGCGCACAGTTGCCTGCATCGATCCGCGCTGGATCGAACCGATTGCCGGCGCCCTCTGCAAGGTTCACCGCCACACAGCCTACTGGGACGCGAATAAAGGGTTCGTGCGTGTCCATGAAGAGGTCACGCTTTTCGGATTGCCCATTGCCACCGGCCGACGCCGAGACCTCTCGCGTCTCGATCCGGAAGCGGCGCGACGATTCTTTATCGCCGACGCGCTTTGCGTCCCGGAAGCTATCTGTCATCCGCCCAAGTGGCTGCAGGAAAACTGGCGCAAGCAGCGGCTTCTGGAACAACTCACCGCCTTGCGGCGCAATGATCGCGAGACGTTACGCGAAGCGTTACTGGCTTTTTACGAAGCGCGCCTGCCGCACACGGTCTGTAATGTGCCGCAGTTGCTCAAGCACTGCCCGCCGCTCCCGCTGGAAGGAGAAGCCTTTTCACTGGATGCCGCCACCCTGAAAGACTTCCCGGAAAGCCTCTCTGTGGGCGGTGAAAACTTTCCGTTAAGCTATGTCCACGCACCCAAAACTGTCGATGACGGCGTGAGCATCATCGCCTCCCCCGAGACGCTTCATCTTCTCGCGCAGTGGCATGGCGAATGGCTTGTGCCGGGTTTGCTTCCGGAAAAAATCATGTGGATGTTGAGTGCTCAGCCCGGGCGCATCCGTCATACGCTGGGCAATCTTCAAGAGCTCCACGCGCAATTACTTTCCAGTGTGCGACCCTACACCCGTCCGCTCGGCGATACACTTTTCCGATTGATTCGTGAGTTGCGCGGCATCCGTGTGGATGAAAGCGTCTGGGAAGAAGCGCGCCTCCCGGATCATCTGCGGATGAATTTCAAGGTGATGCAGGGGCAGCAACTCCTTGGGCAAGGCCGGAATCTTGCGCCGCTCTTATCACTCTTTGCCAAAGAGCAAACCACGCCCAAAGCTGCCACGCTGGCAGATCCGGCACTTGCACGGCTGGCCAACCACCGTGAATGTATTGACTGTCTCAAACAGCTTGGCGGCAACCGTTGGAGTAATTACGCGCAGATTCCCTCGCTCCCGCCACAGGTAAAAACTTTCCTGAAAGAGGCCTCCATCAGCCTTGAACGTCTCGGGCAGGAGATGCTCGTGCGCGTAATTGAAACCACCTTCCTGCACCAGACCGAAGATCCGAAGTCGGAAACAGAGCTTGCCGCCCGCTATGCCGCCTGCAAAGGACAGATCGCTCACAATGCCGCCGATTGGCGGCGGCGCATTGTCTATATCCTTACCGAAACAGCACGTCTGGAAAGCC
Source organism: Kiritimatiellia bacterium (assembly GCA_017531445.1). GTDB lineage: Bacteria > Verrucomicrobiota > Kiritimatiellia > RFP12 > DVOR01 > Spyradenecus. The sequence goes on from JAFXKZ010000002.1 coordinate 757,549, forward strand.
TTGCTCAAACAACCTCCGGCATCTATCCGGAAACAATTGACGATCTCCTCGACCAGCTCGCCTGGCTGGTCTTTGACGGATTTGTCGCCACCGTGCCCCCCGAGATGCTCGCACATTATCCACAAATTCTGAAAGGGATTGAAGAGCGGCTTCAGCGTGCACGGAACAACCCTTCCGGCGACCGCAAGAAGATGGAGACGCTGATCCCCTTATGGAAACGCTATCTCGACTTTACCGCAATGAGCAAAAAACCGCGGCACAATCCCGTTGCACTGCATCGTTACCGATGGGCAGTGGAAGCGTTGCGCCTGATCACCTTTTGTCCGAATACCCAACCCTTTGAAAAAGTTTCCGTCAAACAACTGGAAACGCTCTGGCTCGCAGTCCTTGAGGGGTGAGCGCACACCTCAACCGTGCGCCGCTGAAGCTGTGCCTCACGTGCGCGCACGTGCATTTATTATTGTAAGAAGCGCAAGGCATACCATCGCCCTTTCCCGGCATTATACATCCAGATAAGGCGAAAAATCCTCCGGCGGCGGTGCGATAAAATCCATCTGCGCTCCGCTCATGGGATGGGGCAACTGCAACCGGCGGGCGTGAAGTAATTGACGCGCAGGCACCACACTCAAGCGGCGATCCAACGCAGGTTTCCCATAAAGTGCGTCCCCCACGATGGGGGTGCCAAGTGACGCCAAATGGACGCGAATCTGGTGCGTCCGCCCGGTTTCAATGCGGCATCGCACCCGGCTCACCCCCCCGGGAAGCGTTGCCTCCCGCGCCCAATGGGTCACCGCACGGCGTCCATTGGTTTTGACCACCGCCATTTTTTGACGATGAAAAGGCGAGCGGCCGATAAGATTCTCCAGCGTCCCTTCCAAAGGCGGCACCCCGTGGACGATTGCCACATATTCCTTGATCAGACGGTGCATTGCAAAGGTTTCCACCAACGCACGATGGGCGTATTCATGCTTTGCCACCACCATCACACCGGAGGTGTCCATATCCAGACGGTGAACAATGCCCGGCCGCTTTTCGCCGCCAATGCCTTTGAGATCCGGGCAATGATGCAGCAGCGCATTTACAAGAGTGCCGTGACTGTGCCCGCAAGCCGGATGCACCACGAGCCCGGCGGGCTTGTGGAGTGCAATCATATCCGCATCTTCATAAAGGATGTCGAGCGGAATCGGCTCCGGAAGAATATCCACCGGCGCGGCGGGAGGCAACGTTAAAACAAGCACCATTCCCGGTTGCGGCGCGGCGGAAAGCTTCGTAATCGCGCGTCCTTCCCCATCGGTTAAATGCCCGGCTTTGGCCAAAGCCTGAATCCGCGAACGGGTCAATTCCGGCAATTTTCCGGCGAGCCATTGATCCAACCGCCGCGCTTCCGCGCCACCCTCAACCATCAGCGTAAACACCTCGGCTTCGGGGGTTTCATCGGCAGAGGCTGACAAAAGTTCCGTTTCGCCCGTCATTGCACCGCCTCAATACCACACGCGCCACAAGGTCAAGCCCGCAGCAGGCGCAGAGGGCACCCGCGCAGTGCGCACATTGCCGGGCTCCAGCAATGCCAGCACCGCCTCCGGCGATTCATTTCCCGAGCCGACACGCAGCAGAAATCCCACAAGCGAACGCACCATTTTGTAGAGGAATCCATTCCCCTGCACACGGAAGCAGATCCGCGAACCGCGCTTGGTCACTTCAAATTCATACAACGTGCGCACGGTCGATTCAATCGGCCGATTGGCATTCGCCGCGAATGCTGCAAAATCATGTGTACCGATCAGATAACCGATTGCCCGGCGCATCGCCTCCAGATCCAAGGGCCGCACGATATGCGCATTATACAAACGTTTATTGGGAGGCAGAATACGCGTATTCCACACGTAGTAGCGATACTCTTTGCGTTGAGCGTCAAATCGCGCATGAAACCGGGGATGCACCTCCTGCACCGACAGCGCACGGATATCCGGCGGCAGACGGCCATTGGCATTCAACGCCATCTTGAGCGAGCGCACCGTCATCCGTGTGAACAAATCCACATGAAAGACCTGCCCGTGAGCATGCACCCCGTGATCCGTGCGTCCGCTGCTGTGAATATCCACTTTCGGCGCCTTGACAATCCCCGCCAGCACCTGCTCAATTGTTTCCTGGACACTCGGAAACCCCGGTTGGGTCTGCCAACCGAAATAGGCTGTGCCATCATAAGCGCAAATAATCTTAAACCGCCTTGCTACGACCTCTTCCATGCAGAAAAGTATAGCAAAAACGCGCCCGGGATGGCACCTCTGCCATTCCCAAATCCAAGATGGGCGAAACGGCTTCACGACTTCGCCCACATTCATCTTCAATTCCGCCCACATTCACGTGCAACTTCGCCCATCTTCATACGCCTTTCACGCGCTTCACGCCAACATCACCCACTGCTCCTTGCCCCTTCCATGCGCACCATGCGCCAACACTCAAAGCCTCATTTCCGCGTTACTTCGTCTGCACCCACAGAAAAAAGCCCTTCGTGAATCAAAATAAAAACGCGCAACCCCTCCTCGGAATTGCGCGTTTCTGCTGTGTTGCCGCGACCGCTTACGGATTGTAAATCGCATCTGCCACGTTTGCAGAAGGATTCATGTAGAATTCCTGCCCGGTAGCATCCAACACGGAAGCCCAGAGATTCGAGGAAAGCTCCACTTTGCGACGCTCAATCGTTGCCAACGGAATCGGCACGAGCGAATAATCATCATTCAGGCGACCCACCACGCAATTGGTGCGACCGGCCATTGCAGCGTGTACCGCCATGCGGGCGAGACGATAGCAAAGCACCGAGTCGGAAGCCTCTGCAGGGCAACTGCGAATGGTGTAGCTCGGGTCGATATATTTGACGGTAACATCATCACCCTTGGACTTAAAGTGCTCGGTAATCCGCGTCTTCAAGAACTCGCCGATATCCTTTTTGAGGACGTTGCCGGAAGCGTCTTTGCGGACTTCGCCTTCCATCAGTTCCTGACCGGCACCCTCGGCTACCACGATTACTGCATGGCTGCGCCCGGATTCAAAGCGACGCTCCAAAGCGCGCAGAAGCCCACCCTCGCCATCAACAGTGAAGGGTGACTCGGGAATCAGACAGAAATTGACTACGGGGTTGGCCAATGCGGCATAGGCGGCAATGAAGCCCGAATCGCGCCCCATCAGCTTCACCAAGCCGATGCCATGATAGGCACCCAGTGCCTCGGCGTGAGCCGAACGGATCGCAGGAATGGAGGCCGCCACCGCCGTCTCGAAACCGAACGTGCGCCCGACAAAATGGAGGTCGTTGTCAATTGTCTTCGGAATGCCCACTACGGAAATCTTGAGTCCGCGGCGGCGGCATTCATTGGAGACATCGCGGGCGCAGCGCAAAGAACCATCACCACCGATTGCAAAAAGCACATTGATGCCAAGGCGTTCCAGCGTGTCAACCATGCGCGAGGTGTCTTGTTGACCACGGGAAGAGCCGAGCAGTGTGCCGCCCTTTTCGTGAATGGTATCCACGATGTCCGGGGTCAGCAACATCGGATCGTAATTAAATTCAGGAATCAGACCGGCATAACCATAGCGGAAACCGTAGATCGTCTTCACGCCATAATCAAAGGCCAACACTTCAACCAGCCCCTTGATCACATTGTTCAATCCGGGACAGAGACCGCCGGCAGTGACAATCGCCGCACGCGTCGTCGCCGGATCATGAAAGATTTTACGGTGAGGACCGGCACTTTCCAACTTGGGCACCGAACCGTAACGCTGCACAAATTCATGCACATACGTGGCGCGCACACTCAACAAAGAGTACATATCTTCCGGTTCAACAAAGTGCGTCGTGTTGGCAATCGGCGTATCAATCTTACATTCGCCAAGGGTTTCGGTAAGAAACGTAAACTTGGACGGATCTTCGAAAATGCGCTTAAACAGCGATGACATAGTGCTTATCCTCTCTTGTTCACCTGACGATCTTCAAGCGAAAAGTCAACAGGTGTTAAATCGGTTCAATATTATACGTGATTTCACTCCAATCGTCAAATAAATCACTCGTGCAAGCACCTTCGGCAAACAAGCGTATACAGGAGCTTTCGATGCGGGCAACAGGCGTGCAATTCTTTTCGCATCCGCGCCTTTTTGAGAAAGGGGAAGTGCACCATCTCCAGCGTCCGCGCTGCCACCTTTCTCCGGGAGCGTTGCCTATCAACATACGTAGTTACAAACCGAGAAAAAGTCATCACTCCCGGCATTTCCCCTGAAACCTGCCCCACACTTCTCATACGCCGCGTTCACGGAAAATGCCCTGGGAAAACCTTTCTTTACCCCATCCCAAACTTTAACCATCCCGTTCAAAGACTTCTTCGGCAACGCCACTTCCATACCGGTAGAAGCCCCGGAACAAAAACACGCCGTAGGTCTTTGCATCACTCTTCCACAGACACGTGGACGAAACACCGTGCGACCTTCTGGAAACACACGCCGTTTAGCTTTCGGATTGTCGCATACTTCCGGCAGAAATTTGCATGAGGATGCTCCGGCACCTACGGCTCGTCCGTCTGCGACATTTCACAAACACATCGCACATTCTGATTGATTCCCCCACACTCATCCGCCATCACTGGATAGCGCAGGTCGGCACCGATGCGTAAAAACCTCGGCCGGATGCTGCGCACGAATCGCCACGCTTTGGCGACGCCATAATGGAAGATCAAGGGCTCTATAATGGAAGATTCACGGCTCCATAATGGACGATTGAAGGCTCCATAATGGAAGGCCTCTTGCCGTCAAGTCGTATTGCCCACACAAACACGCCACCGCTTGCAGGCAACATCCGCGTCTGCGAGGTTTAAGCCCGGGCATCAACCAAAAAGATATCACTTCCGCTGTTTGGCGGCAGCCTCGGCGGCCATCTCAACGAAGGGGATTTTGTTCACAGGATGGACGTTGTTTTTCTCTCCGAGTCCCGCGCTGAACGTATCCAAATACGTGGCACCGGTCAAACGGCAAGCCTTCTTCTGTGCTTCACGATAAGGGGCCCATGGGCGATTCATCACCGGCAAGCCCACCATCAAAAAGGGCGTCTCCGGCGTAGGACGCAGTGTTTCAATCACTGCCAGCAACGTCTCCAACATATAATCCTCCGGCAAAGGTTTATCCGGAGAAAGGTTCACCGTAGCATTTGATTCGCCCTGATACCACAGCACACCGTCAATCGGCAGATGACGCACTTTCGCGATTCCCTCGCGGTAAAGTTTATTCAACGCCCACCAATAGGCTTCGGTCTTATTGTGCTTCCGCTTCGGATATTCACGCGCACACCATTTACAAGGGAAATCTTCATTCTCGTGAATCTGCTTGCGATTCGTCACAATCTTCAAGAGGTTCGGATACTTTGCCTTCCCGTTTTTATCTATAGCGGCCATAACCTCCTCGCTCAGAAAAGCCTCTGTCGAGGCACCTCCGGCTGCAACATAAAGGATCGCAATCGGCTTCCCGGTGGCTTTGGCGCGGCGGATGGCGAAGGATACGCCCATGGCACTCCAATTCTTGGCATTAGCGGGCGTGATCTTGTGCCAAGAACCGGTCATGAAATCCCAGAGACGAATATCGCAATCGGCGGTCGCTGCCGCCTCTTTATCTGCTTGCGCACACCAGCCAAGCTTCCAAAACATATTGGATTGTCCGGCGCACAACCACACCTCTGCCTTCCCTGCAATGTCCTCGGGCAACGCAACCGGAGCTGCGGGCGGCGTAGTCAAAGCGGCGTAAGTGGCTTCTGCAATCACTTTCGCACCCTCAGCCGTCGGGTGGATTTTGTCGGGGAAAGCGGTCATCAACAGCGGGCGAAGCGGCTCTTGCATATCGATCAGCTGCGCGCCTGTTGCCTTCGCAACTTTGGCTAATTCGGTCTGCATCAGGAAGGGTTCCGGCGAGCGATAGAAGGTTTGTCCCGGAGCAAGCGGTGCCAATTTTCCCCAGATATAAAGCTTTGGCTTCGTCGGAAGTGCCTGATAATCGCCCAGCAACTTCTTGTAGTCTTCTGCAAACGTTCCCGGTTGAAGACGTTCTTTTTTCAGGAATTCGCCATTATCATTGATTCCGAGATTGCAAATGACAATGTCAGGTTGCCACGCCAATGCCGCCTGATGTTCTTTCATGTAGCGATAGCCGCGACGCTCTTTTCCGCGCCAGGAATGCAGATAAATCCCACGGCCGGAGTTGCCGAAATTGCGGACTTCATAGTTTTCGCCCAGCAATTTTTGAAGTTGAGCCGGGTAAGCATCCTCTGCACGGTTCCCGATACCATAACCATATGTAATGGAATCGCCAATACAGGCCACCTTCACAGGCGCAGCAGACAATGCCGCACCCAAAAGCACACTCACGACCATTGCAAGAAACGTCTTCATACACACCTCCGGACGACTTGATGGAGGCTCCGGATCAACGCAACCGGAGCGACTCCTTCAACCGCTCATCCTTGTCAATCATTTCATCCAAATCTGCTTTCATTCCATGCAGACGTGCAGAATCGGCCGTAGCTGGATCAAGCACCGTCTGCGTTGACCGGCGGACAATTTCTTCTTCCAACGACCAAAAGACATTGCGGACATAATACTCCGGGGTCGCACGATGCAAAACAATGATTTCACCCGAAGTGGCAATGTTCATCCTCGGTTTCATCAACGGCAGATATGCGCCCAGCATTACCGTTGGGAAGATAGTTCCGGTGGGAGAATCCTCAATCCGCAAGAAAACGCGGTCGACATGATCCCGCGACCAGCGCACCAACTTGAAGTGACGTTGCAGATTCGGCTGTCCGGAAAAGAGCTGAACGCCTTCTGAAATCAGGCTTCCCGGCACGATTTCCAGCACTTTTACTTCGGTATCATAGCGCATATCGCGCACCACTACGCCGAAAGTCACAAAATACTTTCCCTCACCGGAGATGTCCGCTGCCCGCGACAAATCCACATTAAACGTACGCGCCTCTCCCGGCTTCAACTGCAGCGGACGCGGCAGACATCCTCCGGAATCCAATGCAAGCGAACGCTTCTGCGCATCCCCTACCCGCGTAACTTCCAAAGTGCCCGCAGGCAAAGAGCCTTTTCCCAAGGTCATTGTCCCTGTCGTGTTATTCCGCACCCAAAGACGCAACGGCACCTCTTCTCCGATTACATAGCTCGAAGATTCAAAGGTAATTCCCACTGATACCGGACGAATACGCGACTGTGCAGCAGCCCGACCGAACGGGACTGCCACACAGCAACCAAGCATGATTACGGCAAAAATACGCACGTTATTCTTCTTCCTTCTGCGGACGCGAGAAGTGCGTCAGCCCTTTGGTTTCCCGGGTATTCGGGAAGAAAATGGAGAGCACCCAGGCAATGATAATGCACACGACCAATCCGATACCGCCATAGACAAACGGATGCGGCTTGATGGTTGCAAGCGCACTTCCGGCCGGAATCAAATCAAGACCGTAGCAAACAACATAGTTTGCCAAAAGCCCAATCACTGCGGGGATGCCGCCAACACGCGGCATGAAGATACCCATGAAGAAGAGAGCCGTGAGGCCTGCAGTCAACATCGCGATGAACTTCTGGAACTCGTCAAAGAGCGAACGCGTCGGCAATTGCGCCAACGTCAGTGCGGCCCCCACGCCGAGAATGCCGATTACGATCACGCAAATACGCCCGCATTTCACCTGCTGCGGTCCGGTCAGCGAAGGCTTGAAGCGCACAACGAAGTCGGTCGTAATCGCCGTTGAGGCTGAAGTGAGATTCGCCGACAGCGTGGAGATGGTGGCAGCAAAAATGGCTGCAATCACCAATCCGGCAATCACCGGATGCAACTCCATCGCCATGAAAATCGGGAAGACGGAATCACTCTTGGGCATCGTCACATCCATCAGCCCGGGATTGCTGAAGTAGTGCGTGTAAAGAGCCGAACCGATACCATAGAAGATAATCGAGGCAATCACGGAAAGCACCCCATTGAACCAGATGGAATTGGCGGCTTTCTTTTCGTTTGTGCAAGCGATATACCGCTGTACCACGCACTGATCTGAGGTGTAACTGGAAAGGTTGCTGACCAGACCTTGAATCACGACCACCCAGAATACGGGTTCTTTCAAGAGGAAACGGAAGTCGAGCAAGCGCAACTTATCATGCGACTGTGCGATATCCACAAATCCGGTAAAACCGCCGGTCGTATTCATAATCAGCAGCACCAGCACGGTAACTGCGCCGCCCAGCAACACAATCCCCTGCACAAAGTCACTCCAGATTACCGCATCCAGACCGCCCACACAACAATACAGAATCGTTGCTACGCCGCAAATCAGAATGCAGTTCTCCACGCCAATGCCGGTGACAGCATCGAGAGCCAGTGCCGGCAGGAGCGTCACCACCGCCACACGGCAGACCATGAAGATATTGAATACCGCCGAGCCGAAGAGACGAATCGCCAGATTGAAACGCTTTTCCAGATACTCATAGGCACTGGTAATGTTCAAACGGCAGAAGAACGGCAGGTAGAAGTAAATTGCCACAGGTGCCATTGCCAGAATACACAGCACCATGGGGAAATAACGCCAGTCGCCGATGTAGGTCATCGTCGGGATTGAAATAAAGGTAATCGAGCTGAGCATGGTGGCAAAGATACTCATGCCTGCCACAAACCAAGGAATGCTCTTACCGCCACGGAAATAGCTGTCGGCCGTCTTCTGACGCAGCACGAAAATCATTGCCATCCCCACCATTGCCAGGAAGTAGATGCCGATTACCACCCAGCTGACCCAGGAGAACGCCCATCCCTGACGCGCAAAGCTCACCACGTGCGCAGCCTTCGTACGCAGGGCAGGCTTCACCTCACCGCCGACAAGAATCACCTTGGGCATAACCTTCCCTTCTGCGGGAATCAACGCAGCCGCCGCACCGCACCGCGGCAACACCTCTGCCGGCAATTCGCCATATTCCACCCACTTTCCGGTCACTGCGTGGTAGGCCCACACCGTGCGATTCCAATTGAAAGCAGCAGGAGCTTCGGTCAACATCTTTTGCCAATCTGCAGGAAGCATACGGTTTGCACGATCCCACATCTGGCGGTTGTAGCCGCCAATCAACAACATATGCTGGTCGCCAATTGCCTGGAAGGTCGCGCCAATGGTCGCTACCGGAGCATCCTCGAGCGGCTTCCACTCCCATGCGCCGTCAAAATTCTTCGTGTAGCCCCAGCCTTTCACATCCGCCATCGGCTTACCGTCTTCTGCGGTAATGGTGCCGCCGAAAACCGCCAATACCAATGATTTCTGGTCGCCATTCTGCACCGCCGCCACCGCCTGAGCACGTGCCGGACCGGGAAGCGCGGGCAATTCACCCCACGTCCACTTCCCCTCCTTGCGTGTCAGCGTAAAGACCCGGTTCGTCGCTTCACCATTGAGCAAGCCGCAGGCAAAAACAGCACCATTTTCCCACGGAGCCGCCGCCGTCATGGAAAGCGTCCCATGCGGAAACTCCGGAAGTGCCTCCTGCGAACCGTCCACTTTCAACAAAAAGGCCTTGGAGGTTGCCCCTTGCGCAGTCACGCCGCCAACGCACAGCAGCCGCCAATCGGCAGAAACCGCCGAACCGACATTGACTGCCACCGCCGCCCCTTCCGCAATTCCTTCCGGGAGCGCACCGATTTCCGTCCATGTGCCCTGCTGCACATCATAGGCGGCAATCTTCGAGGAATACGCCTTGGCCGTCTCGTAGGTTGAACCACCGGCCACAAGCATTGTTTTGCCCAACAAACCGGCAAATGGCCGCGCCACGGCCTCCGGAGCCTCCGGCATTGCTTTCCAATCCATCTTCAAGGGCACCGCACACAACAGCGATGATACGCACAGCGCGGCCACGGCAAACATTTGTTTGATTCTCATAGGGGCTCCTCTTACTTCCTGCGACTTCAATGCGTTCCACCGCATTTCCAATCACACGCTTATTCTTCAATAATAACAAACGCCCCCGCCAAAGGCAAGAAAACGCAACACCGCACATTCCCGAAACGCCCGGACGTTTCATCCCCCGGAAGCCTTCCCCCCTCCATTGAGATGAGCCGCCGCTGAAAGGTTTCCGCTTTCCTGTTTGATCAGTCTCCGGCAGGGTGAACAAGGGAACCGACGCTTCTACTCTTTCAAATGCGCAAGCTCTGGTATTTTACTTGCCCAAACTTCACGTTTTTCCAATAATCGTTGCCACCGTTTTTGTGCCAATTGCACATACGTGTGCGCCTGCTCAATGCCAATAAACCGCCGCGAGGTCAAATGAGCCGCGAGACCTGTCGTGCCGCTTCCGACGAAGGGATCCAGGATCAACGCTCCGGCGTTTGTCGAGGCAAGGATTGTGCGTACCACCAATGCCAGCGGCTTTTGCGTAGGGTGCTTCCCTTCTGTTTTTTCCCACGCGGCGGCAGCAGACATCCGCCACACGTCGGTCATTTGACGATTCCCGGCGAGTCGTCGCATCAATTCGTAGTTGAAACAATGCGGAATGCGTTTTGATTTTCGCGCCCAAAGAAGAAACTCCGCAGAATGTTTGAACGTTCTGCAACTCAAATTGGGCGGAGGATTCGGTTTTTGCCAAGTGATTAAATTCAAAATCTTGCAGCCGATTTCTTCCAAGAGCCGTGTGATTGTTGCGATATTGTGGACCGTCCCACACACCCATATCGTCCCCTCCGGCTTCAGTTTTTGGCGGCATAATGTCAGCCACTGACGGCTGAAGGCCTCATCTGCCGCCCCGCCTTGCGATTGATCCCATATGCCTTTGTTCACCGACACCTGCCGTCCGGACTGCACACTGAACCCTCCATTTGAGAGAAAATATGGCGGATCGGCAAACACCATCTCCACACTCTCATCTTCAATCGTTCGCAACACTTCGCGGCAATCGCCCCAGTAAAGCGAAGAATCATCCGCCAATGACAGCCTGACAAAAGCCTCTTTATTCACCGAATCACCTGAAGAGTTTTTCCGCAACGCCCTGTTCCAAATCATAAATGTTGTGAAGCGTCGGAAGGACCTCAAACGTTTCTCTCAAATTTTCCCGGGCACTTTTCCATCCGCCACCGTCTGTAAACCAGACAAAGGTAAAGCCTTCAAGGCGATGCGCCTCCAGTGCAAGCATCTTATAACTTCGTGCAGTTTCATTCAGCTTTGAGCCGTTACTTTGATAAAAATTAACCTCAATCCCATAAAGTTGCCGAGGCGTCTTTACGACAAAGTCAAACCGTTTTTCGGCTTTACCGTCATTGATTAAAGCCCCCAAATCACACGCCCAGCGTGTTTTGATGTCGCTTGCGTTGACTTCTTTGGCATACGGCACTTTCGCTTTTTCCAGGTAGGTCTCCACCAGATTTGCCATCAACTTGCCGCCACGCCCCTTGCGTCCGTTTGAATCCAGCCCCACCTCAACGCCCAAAACATAATCGTATAAATTGCTGACCACACGATTTTCAATCAAATCAAACAATCCCGTCTTTCGCATAAACGTACAATACGTTTCCGGTGCTGTTTGCTGTGGTGTGAAAAAGATGCGTCCCCCGCCCTCGGCATCTGCTGCATAGAGCTCATGCTTACGCACCGCCAACAGCAATGGAATAACAGGCAACACGGAAGGATACTGCTTCAGCAACGCACAAAACTGATGCTCAATATCCCGCTGTCCTACAAGCGCATTCAACAGATGCAGTTCTGCCCGATAGCGGTTGGCATTTTCTGTCACTTTTTGGAAGTCCACATAGTAATCGTATGTGGCAATACTGTTGCGAAACGTCGCAAACCACGCATCAAAATCTCTCATGGCGTTGCCCCGTAGTTGCGGATGACCAATTCGCTGATTGCCCCGCGCTTGCGGGCGTTTGAATTGATATTGCGCCGCGCTTGCACCCGGTGAAGTTCAAATCCCCGATAGAGCCGTTCAAAGAAATCGTCTTGCGGGTCGGCATTGTGCGGATCGGAATTGGAGAGCATCCACCGCACCTTTTCCCGGCGATCCAACGCCCGGCAAAAGGCCGCCAGGCGCACTTGCTCGCCATCATCAAAACCGCCTTTGGCGTAGGCGGTAAAACTGGAAGAGGCATTCAACGGTCGGTACGGCGGATCGAAATAGAGAAACGCCGGGGCTTTAACAAAGGGCTCTACCGCCGTAAAATCCCCGCTCAAAAGCGTGACTTTCTGCAGCAGTAAGCTGTCAGCCAAAAGGGTCTTTTTATCACAAATCAAGGGACGCTTTGCCTTTCCGAACGGCACATTGAAGTGCCCCTTGGCGTTCACTCTGTAAAGTCCGTTGTAGCAGGTGCGATTGAGAAAAATGAACAGCGCGGCGCGTTCGACCTCCGGCAAGACCGCAGTGTTGTAGCGTTCGCGCTCGGCAAGATAGAAGGCTTTTCGTGCTGGTTCGTCCGGAAGTGCGTAATAGTGCGCCTGCTCTATTTCCAAACGTGCGATAAGTGCCTGCGGGCATTCTTTTACCACGCGGTAGACCGTCATCAAATCGCTGTTCCGGTCGTTAATCACCGCGCGCTCGATATTCGGGAAACGTTCAAGCATTTCAAACAGCATCGCGCCCCCGCCGACAAAGGGTTCAATGTAGGTCAAGCCCTCCACCTGCGCCAAGTCTTCCGGCAACAACGGCAACAACTGCTCCAGCAATTGTCCTTTACCGCCGACCCATTTCACAAAGGGTTTTCCATCCACGCGCTTTGCTTCCATTCCGTATGCGTCCCCCGCTTTTGCCGTCATTGCCGCAAAGAGCGCAAGGCACAACGCCCACACCGCCGGAGCGTGTCGTCCAAAACAATGCCGCATCTGCTCTCCTTTCGCTGCCTGTGCAATTAAACGGTCGTTAAAATGCAGCCTCTTTTTTGCACAGGAAAACAGGCCGAATCATTTCTTCTGTGGGCGTTATTTGCTAAACTGTTGCTGCATTTTAACGACCGTTTAATTGATCCGCTTCGGGAGGGTGCCGCACACGTTGCTGCCGCCTCTGCGAGATGCCGCACAGACATGGGCGAAAGTGCCGCACAATGTCGCCGATGTTGCAGCGCACTTTCGCCCATGTTCAAGGGACGTTTCGCCGATGTTGAAACGGGGGTGCGGCGGATCCTCAATGCCTCCCTGCTCGCGAGGGCTGCGTCCTGCGGTAATGCGCAGACAATTTGATGGGCTTTTTCTTGTGCAGTGCGGCGGCATATGTTATTATTTCGTCTAATTCTTACCGCAGTTGATCGCCTGTACCGATTTCTGACAGCATAAACGCACACATTCGGCAGAAACGGGGGTGAACCGCGCGTTGATGGCAACACCTGACAGCGACGATCACTGCAATCCAATGAAAGGGAGGCACACGATGCAATTCGAGACGAAATGTGTACAAGCAGGTTGGGAACCGAAAAATGGCGAACCGCGCGTGATGCCCATCTATCAGAGCACCACTTTTAAGTTTGATTCCTCGCAACACGTTGCCGACCTCTTCGATCTGAAGGCCGCAGGGCACTTCTACACCCGGTTGAGCAATCCCACACTGGATGCCGTAGAGCAGCGCATTGCCGCACTGGAAGGCGGCGTGGGAGCCATGCTCACAAGCGCAGGTCAGGCGGCAAGCACGTTTGCCATTCTCAACCTTGCCCACAGCGGCGACCATGTGATTTCCTGCTCGGCCATCTATGGCGGCACCGTGAATCTCTTCGGGGTGACACTGGAAAAACTCGGCATCTCGTTCACCTGGCTGGAACCCGATGCCACCGATGAAGAGATCCAGGCGGCCATCCGTCCGAATACCAAAGCGATTTTCGGCGAAACGCTTGCCAATCCGGCACTGGCGATATTGGACTTGGAGCGTTGGGCCAATGTGGCACATCGCAACGGCTTGCCGTTGATTGTGGACAACACATTCCCCACGCCCTATCTTTGCCGCCCCTTTGAACACGGTGTGGATATCGTCATCCACGCGACAACAAAATATCTGGATGGACACGCCATGAGCCTGGGCGGCGTGATTGTGGACTCCGGCAATTTCGACTGGGCAGCAAGCGGACGTTTTCCGGAATTCACCACCCCCGATGCCTCCTATCACGGCTTGGTCTACACCGAAGCCTTTGGCAAGGCGGCCTACATTGTTAAAGCACGTGTGCAGTTGATGCGCGATATCGGCGCACAGGCCGCACCGATGAACGCATTCCTTTTGGGCGTTGGCATTGAGACGCTTCCCCTGCGGATGGAACGCCACAGCAGCAATGCGCTCGCCGTGGCCAAATGGCTTGCCAATCATCCCAAAGTGGAGTGGGTGCGTTATCCGGGCTTGAAAGGCGATAAATACTATCCGCTCGCGCAAAAGTATCTGCCCAAGGGAGCTTCGGGCGTGGTGGCCTTTGGCGTGAAAGGGACGCGTGCCGATGCCCAGAAGCTGATGGACAGCATGAAGCTGGCGGCCATTGTCGTCCACGTGGCAGATTCCAGAACCTGCGTCTTGCACCCGGCAAGCATGACCCATCGTCAATTGACCGATGAGCAATTAGTCATGGCCGGTATCTCCCCCACCATGATTCGCTTCTCGGTGGGCATTGAGCACATCGACGACATTCTTGCCGACCTCGAACAAGCCTTTGCCTGCATCTGATGAAACCGCTGCACCGTCCACCCGTCATTCTCTTCGCCGGATGTCTTTTACTCGCCCTGCTCTGCGGATGCGCAGCCGGGCGGAGTTTGCATTCGGCCGATACGGATGACGCTAAAATCATCGTTGCGGAAGACGGCACCATTCTGGTGCATGGCGAAGCAGTGCCCCTGCGTGAATTGCATGAGGTTATCGCCGATTCCTCCACAGAACCGGACGAACTAATCGTCGTGCAGCTGCCCAAACCCTCCTCCGATGAAACGATGAAGCGGCTGATGCGGGCCATCTCCCGTGAGATGACCTTCGCACGGCACTACAAATATTCGTTCTCCACCCCGCCGCAGGCCTACACGCAGACCTTTGACAAACGCACCGGAACGACCGAGGTTTTCGTGGACGGACGTGAAGTGCAACGGTTGGAAACCGTGGCCGAAAAAGAGGCGGAAATCCGGCGGATGCAAACCGAAGAAGCCGCTTATCAGCGCGGCACTTACGTTTCGGAAGCCGCCACGCAAAAACCCGTTGCCGTCTTCAAAGGTCGCACGGAAGAGCAGCAACAGCAGCAGAACGAGCAGGAACGCCGGCGGAAACAGTGGCAGCAGCGTCGGCGCCCGATACGCAGATAAGCGTCTGCTTTCCCCTTGGTGAATCCGAAGCGGCGATTGTAAAGCAGAGCAATCGCCGCTTTCATTTTCCGTAACGCCCATGATACGCTCCATTTACAAGCATGGAATCTATCGGTAAAAACCCGCTATCCTCTTTGCAGAGAGGTAGAAAACTTGCTATAATAAAAGTGAAAGGAACATTGAAAACTATGAAACATTTGGGAAAACTCCTGACGCTATCGGGACTCATCGCAGTGCTCGGCTGTGATGTCACGCCGCCGCTGGACGATGTCGCAGTTACGCTGAGTAATGGGCAAACCGTTGCTTTTACCCTGCCGGAATGGGAAAAGGGTTATCAAAAAGAAACGCTCAAAGGCGACCCTTCTGCCGCGCGGCTCTCTGAACGTACCGACCGCAAAGCCTATACCCTTACCACCCCCTTGTTTGACGCAAAGAGCGGATTGGAACTCACCGTTTTCACCTATCAGCACGCGACCGACTCAGGGAACTATGCACGTGCGGTCTACACGTTGAAAAACACCTCTGCCACCCCCATCGCGCTTGATCGCATCCGGCTGATTGACGAAACGATGCCTGTCGCACCGGAAGTCGTTGGCAATACCGATGGCGCAGTGCTCCTGCTGAAAGGCGATGAAGCGAAGCCGCATCTCTGGTATGCGATTGAACACCCGATGACCCGCTATGAAGTTACGCCGGGAACGGCCGGTTCCTCGCGCACCGTGGCGAAGAAAACCGACTACACCATCGCCGATTTGACGAACGCAGGCAATCGGCGCGGCACGTTTGAAGTGCCGGTAAAGGTTACCGATGTGCCAATGTCGATGACAATTACCTATCAGAACGGCAACCTGCGCACCGCGCTCTATGGCGTGGAAGCGATTGACCCCGCCACCGGAAATGTATTGGATGCCGATAAGCACGAAGGCACTACCGGAGGGGTTCACAAGAAGAACGTCTACACCTTAACGAAGGTGGAAAAAGGCAGCACCGTTGTGCTCAAAGTCTATGCCGGAACGGACGGCAAAGGCTCTTCCAATGGCACGGTAACACTCGCCGGGGCAACATTCGCCGAAGAGACCTGCGTAACTACCGCAGCAAAGGATGCCTCCGTAAAAGGTTATATCCCGATTGTCGATACGCTCCTGCCCGGTGCCACGCTCACTTACTCCTGCACCATGGGTGCATTCAAAGAGTTGTCTCAATTCCGCCGCGCCTTCAATGAATACCTGAATACCGAGCGCGCCCATCCGCATCGTATCCTGCCTCACTACAACAACTGGTATGATATGGGCATCAACCGCAACGACTTGCCGGTGGCAAAGCGTTTTACTCTTGATGAAGCGTTGACCTCCATGCGCGCTTTCCGCACGGAGCTTTGGGAAAAACGCGGCGTCTTCATCAATTCCTACCTCTGGGACGATGGCTGGGATGACTGGAATTCCCTCTGGGGCTTCAACGAGAACTTCCCGAACGGCTTCAAGGAGCTCGCCGATGAAGCGCATCTGGTGCCCGGAGCCTCTATCGGCTGTTGGATGAGTCCATTCGGCGGTTACGGCGGATCGTATATCGGTCGCGTCAAGTATGCCAAGAAGAACGGAATCATTGACCAGAATGCCAGCGGTCTGCAACTCGCCAAGCCCAAATATTATGCAGCATTTCGTGATCGTATCCTGCAGATGATCAACGACTACGATATGAATCTCTTCAAGTTTGACCGCATGGGATCCGGCAGCGATGCCAACGGTGCCGCCCCCAAATACGCCGCCGATTTGCGCGCAGTGGGCGACCTGTGCGGAGAAATGCGCGCGGCCAAAAAGGATGTCTTCATCAACTGCACCGTCGGCACCTGGGCTTCACCATTCTGGTTGATGTGGTGCGACAGTATCTGGAAAGGTGATGGCGACTGCGATAAACTCGGGAGCGTCGGTACGGCTCGTCAGCAATGGGTCACCTACCGCGACAACGTTATTCACGACCGTATCGTCTCCAAATCGCCCCTATTCCCGCTCAACTCAATGATGATGCACGGCATTCTCGTCTGTGTCTCCTCGCCTTGGAACACGATGACCGACTACAAAGGCACCGGGAAATACGAATACAAGGGCGAACGCTATGCCACCCCCACCGCGTGTGCCGATTTCGCTGCGGAGGTCTGGATGGGTGTAGCCCTCGGCACAGGGTTGCAAGAATATTACATCTCCCATAAGTTGATGAGCGACACCTGGTGGGATATCCTCGCTGAAGGTGTCAAATGGGTCAAGGCGAATGAATCCACGCTCGCCGATGCGCATTGGATTGGCGGCGACCCGGGTGGCGGCAAAGATCTGCAGAAACGCGGCAATGAACCGAAAGATATCTACGGCTATGCCTCCCTTGGGAAGGAGAAAGGTATCGTTATGTTGCGCAACCCGTCAGGTAAACCGCAAACCATCACCGCGTCGTTGGACAATTGGTTGGAAATGCCGACGGCTCGCAAGGGTGCAACATTTACACCTGCGGTAATCTTCAACTCCACAAACGCCTATGAGAATGCCGGGAAACCGGGAGCCTTCACTCCGGCATGGCCGGCAACCACCGCGGAAGAACTCTCGTGGACGTTGCCACCCTTTACGACCTTCCTTTTTGAAGTTGCGTTCTGATTGCACTCAGGCAAGGTGCTTTCCAAGTGGCGGAGCGATATCGCTCCGCCACATATTTTTGTACCGCACGGATATGAAGCCGTAATTCACCGCAATCTCCGGCCGACAATGGCTTCCCCTGCTTCAGTGCCGCCGGTTTTGAGGCTTAATGTTGCATAACAGCGCGATTCTCTCGCTGCAAACCAGCTCCTGACATTGTTCCACCCTGCAACACAAAAGAGCCGCAGTTCTATCCTTTCCCGTCCACGCTTCCCCGATACACGCATCGAATCTGCAATGAGTTCCCGCTGAATCCAACGCGCAAAAGGTGCGGAATAACAAACACATCTATGCCATTTACGATGTGTTCCGGCACCATACATAAAAAAACAAACAACGACTGTCACCAATCCTTCCGGCAAAGGGCATCCAAAAAATGCGCCTCTCCCGATATGGAAGAGACGCATTTATCAATAAGAACTGCAAGCAGAAGATTACATCATGCCGCCCATACCGCCATCAGGCATTGCCGGAGCTGCGGTCTTGGGTTCGGGAATTTCCGTAATCATACACTCGGTCGTAAGCAGGAGACCTGCGATCGAAGCAGCATTCTGAAGTGCAGAACGTGTCACCTTGGCAGGATCAAGCACACCGGCTTCCACCAGATCCACGAAGGCACCTGTCGCCACGTTGTAGCCATTGTTACCTTCAGCACTCTTTACCTTCTCCACGATAAGTGCAGCCTCAAGCCCCGCGTTCTGGACGAGTTGACGAAGCGGAGCTTCCATTGCACGCCCCAGAATCTCTGCGCCGATCTTTTCATCACCGCAAAGCGATGCCGCACAATCTTCCACAGCCTTCTGGCAGCGAATCAGCGCAACGCCGCCACCGGGAACGATACCTTCTTCCACAGCAGCGCGCGTCGCATGCAGCGCATCATCCACGCGATCTTTCTTTTCCTTCATCGCAGCTTCCGTCTGTGCGCCCACCTTGATCACGGCAACACCGCCGGCAAGCTTCGCAAGGCGTTCCTGCAATTTCTCGCGGTCATAATCAGACGAGGTGGTATCAATCTGATGCTTGATTTCGGCAACGCGACCCTGGATTTCAGAAGTCTTACCGGCACCTTCCACGATTGTGGTGCTTTCCTTGTCAATCGTTACGCGCTTTGCCGTACCGAGTTGATCCACAGTTACGGACTCCAACTTGATGCCGAGATCTTCGGAAATCACCTGACCACCGGTAAGAATCGCGATATCCTTGAGCATCTCTTTACGACGGTCACCAAAGCCGGGAGCCTTCACTGCGCAGATCTGCAAGGTGCCACGAAGCTTATTCACCACGAGTGTTGCGAGGGCTTCGCCTTCCACATCTTCTGCGATAATGAGAAGCGGACGGCCATTCTTGGCAACGCCCTGGAGGAGCGGAAGCATATCATTCAGGTTGGAAATCTTCTTCTCATAGATGAGAATGTAAGGATTGTCCAACACGCATTCCATGCTTTCTGCGGCGGTTACAAAGTAAGGGCTGAGGTAACCTTTGTCAAACTGCATTCCCTCCACCACGTCCGAGGTCATCTCGGTCGTCTTGCCATCTTCAACGGTAATCGTGCCGTCTTTGCCCACCTTATCCATTGCATCTGCGATGATCGCACCGATTTCGGTATCCCCATTTGCAGAGATTGTCGCCACCTGAGCAACTTCTTCATTGGTGGAAACGGGCTTGGCAAGTGCGGCAATCGCTGCCACTGCTGCCGCGGCTGCTTTATCAATACCACGCTTCACAGCTTGAGGATTGGCCCCGGCAGTAACATTCTTCAAGCCTTCACGATAAATCGCTTCGCCGAGAATCGTAGCGGTCGTGGTACCATCACCTGCCACATCATTGGTCTTGGAGGCGACTTCACGCACCATCTGTGCGCCCATGTTTTCAAAGGGGTCAGGAAGTTCGATTTCCTTGGCCACCGAAACACCATCCTTCGTAATCTGCGGCGAACCAAACTTCTTATCAATGATCACATTGCGACCGGAAGGACCAAGCGTTGTTGCCACAGCCTGTGCCAACTTGCTGACGCCATTGAGAATCGCTTGACGGGCATCGCCCTCATACTTCATTTGCTTTGCGGACATGATTCTATTTCCTTTTGTAAAAGCGTTGAACAAACTTAACCGAGAATACCGAGCAAGTCATCCGAACGGACAATCTGATAGACCGTACCATCCAACTTCACTTCGGTGCCACCATACTTCGGCAACAAGACCGTATCGCCCGGCTTTACATCGAAGGGCACTTCCTTGCCGTCTTTATCGCGCTTGATACCCACTGCGATGACGGTGCCTTCCATCGGTTTTTCTTTGGCGGTGTCGGGAATGATAATGCCGCCACGTGTAACTTCTTTTTCTTCCTTAGGCTGCACGAGAACACGATCGCCAAGAGGACGGATATTGGGAGTAGACATTTGATTTTCCTTTCTTAAAAATGAGATGTAAAATAGAAGTCTGCGCTCCGACAGGTCGCTCCTGTCAGAGCGCACGGGATGAATCAGTTCATCTTGAAGTCGGCATCGACCACATCATCGCCGGGCTTCGTTTCGGTTCCGGCACTTTCCGCACCGGGCTGTGCGCCCGCTGCCGCATCTGCTCCGGGCTGCTGATACATTGCCGCACCAGCCGTCTGAAGAATCTGCATCAACGCATCCTGCTTTGCTTTGATTGTGGCATTATCCGTGCCCTTCAAGGCTTCCTTGAGGTCGTTAATCGCCGTTTCAATCTGCGTTTTGGTCTCTGCCGGGATCTTGTCTCCGTTTTCTTTGACCATCTTCTCAGCCTGATACGCCATCTGTTCGGCCTGATTGCGCGTTTCTACTGCCGCCTTGCGCTCTTCGTCTTCCTTCGCATACTTTTCGGCGTCGGCGCGCATCTTTTCGATTTCGTCCTTGGAAAGCCCCGAAGAGGCGGTGATGGTAATCTTCTGCTCCTTGCCCGACCCCTTATCCTTTGCCGTTACGTTCAGGATACCGTTCGGGTCGATATCAAAGGTCACTTCGATTTGAGGAACGCCGCGCGGTGCCGGAGGAATACCTTCCAGATTGAAGCGGCCGAGAAGTTTGTTATCTGCAGCCATCTTGCGCTCTCCCTGGAACACCTTGATTTCCACGCCAGGCTGATTGTCCACAGCCGTCGAGAAGGTTTCCGACTTTTTGCAGGGGATCGTGGTATTACGTTCAATGAGCGGCGTCGCCACACCACCGAGCGTTTCGATGGAAAGCGTCAGCGGTGTCACATCGAGCAAGAGCACGTCTTTCACGTCACCTTTAAGGATACCGCCCTGAATTGCGGCACCCATTGCCACCACTTCATCCGGATTGACGCCCTTATGAGGCTCCTTCCCGAAGATTTCCTTTGCCTTTTCCTGCAAACGGGGCATACGCGTCTGTCCGCCCACGAGCACCACTTCATCTACGGAAGAGACGCCTGCATCGGCCATGCACTTGCGGCAGGGCCCCACCGTACGCTCCACGAGTCCATCGGCAAGCTGCTCCAGCTTTGCGCGCGAAAGCTGCTTGTTCAGATGCTTCGGGCCGGTCGCATCCATCGTAATAAACGGCAGATTGATATCACAGGTCTGCGCACTGGACAGCTCGATCTTTGCCTTTTCTGCGGCCTCTTTGATGCGCTGAATTGCCTGCGTATCGCGGGAGAGATCAATCCCGGTCTCGGCCTTGAATTCAGCAAAGAGCCAGTTCATCACCGCCTGGTCAACATCATCGCCGCCCAGCTGCGTATCACCATTGGTTGCTTTCACTTCAAAAACGCCATCGCCGATATCCAACACCGAGATATCAAAGGTGCCGCCACCGAAGTCATACACCGCAATCTTCTCGTCTTTCTTCTTGTCCAGACCATACGCGAGCGAAGCGGCCGTCGGCTCGTTGATGATACGCAGCACTTCCAAGCCCGCAATCTTACCGGCATCCTTCGTTGCCTGACGCTGCGAGTCGTTGAAATACGCCGGCACCGTGATGATCGCCTGCGTCACAGGTTCACCCAACCGCATCTCCGCATCGGCTTTCAACTTTGCCAGAATCATTGCCGAGATTTCCGGCGGCGAATAGGTCTTGTCGCCCACCTTGATAGCCGCATCGCCATTGGCTGCACGCGTCACTTCATAGGGCACCATCGCAATTTCGCTCTGCATTTCATCAAACTTGCGTCCCATGAAACGCTTCACCGAATAAATCGTCCCTTTCGGATTCATCACTGCCTGACGCTTTGCCGGCAACCCGACCAAACGTTCACCATTTGCCGTAAAAGCCACAATCGAGGGCGTGGTGCGCTGTCCTTCTGCATTTTCGAGCACACGGGCTTCGCCGCCTTCCATCACAGCCATACACGAATTGGTCGTACCCAAGTCAATACCAAGAATCTTACTCATTGTTCATTTCCTTTCATCGCGGAACATCCGCTGGTTACGCCCCTTTACTTACAAGCACCGTGCCAATTACAAATGAACCTGTAAAAAATCCGTTTTCGACCCCTTTTTCACCGTTTTGGCACAAATCATGCCATGCAGTTTTCTTCAAACCGTGCCACTTTTATGACACAGTTGGCACAAAAATCACCTCCGCGCAACCTCCAAGCCCTTCCCCTCTTCAGTCTCTGCTCTCCCGGCTTCCGGAGTGTGACCCTCCCCCTCCTTTCCGGGCATCAGGCGACACTCTCCACGCGAAAAACATTTCCCTGCGAAACAAGTTACCGCCATTTCTTGCAAAAAATGAAATCCCCACCGGAACAACCCGACCGGCAAAGCAGATAAAACGTTTTCCCGCCGGCAATGCTTCTGCTTACAAGAATTGACGGAAGCCGCTCAACGATTCGGAAATTATTGAAATGAAGTTTTGCCACGCTTCTGCGTTTTGCGAATATTTTTTTTGTAAAAACGCCAGCCGGACGCCAACTGTTTTTCCAATAAAAAAACTGCAACTGTTGTTTCAACAACCTTTGCAGTCTTTTCTATATGGTGGAGCGAAGGGGATTCGAACCCCTGACCCCCACGTTGCGAACGTGATGCTCTACCAACTGAGCTACCGCCCCATATGAAAGTTGTGCGTATGGTAGCAAATCCAAAGATTAAAACGCAAGCACTATTTTTCAGAATCGCCTTTACCGCAGAGGAACGGGCGTTTGCACACCGGATTTCGCCTATTGCAGGGAGCCTTCCGCTGCACTTCCGGCAACCGATTATTCACGCCCGTGGGACAGCCTTTCGGACTTCGCCCATGTTGAAGTGCGATCTCGGCGAAACGCGCAAGCAACATGGGCAAAGTCTGAAGCGAAGATCGCCCATCTTGAAAACGCACTGCGCCAGAACCAATATCACCAGACCCCGAAAACGCGAAAAGCGGCGGAGCACTCCCGCTGCACACCAAGCCTTTTGCCGCCTTACAACTTCCGCTGCGGCATACGGATGTGCGTCTTTTTCCATCCTCTTTTCGCCGTTTTTCGATTTTACGGACAGACACGCTTTTGGTATACTGGTGATTCCTCTCGCTTTTGATTGGGTGCAACTCGTGAATGCACCTGAACGGGGGTGGCTTGTGATCCCTTTCAAGGAAGAAACAATGGCACTGAAACTTGATTTTTTTGGAACGCGCTCCACTTGGCGCGACGTGGCGGATGCCGCCCGGACGACCATCAATAAAGAAGCCGGCGCCGGCGAACCTTCCGGAGCATGGAAGAAACGGATGCTTTTGGCTGAGCACTCTCCCATCCGGCAACTCATCTTCCGTTGGAAATGGCATGGGTTGAAAAGCTGGGTAAGCGTCCATCTGGTGCGGCATAAGTTCGGTATTGACCACTTTGTCA
Source organism: Kiritimatiellia bacterium (assembly GCA_017531445.1). Classification (GTDB taxonomy): domain Bacteria; phylum Verrucomicrobiota; class Kiritimatiellia; order RFP12; family DVOR01; genus Spyradenecus. The sequence goes on from JAFXKZ010000002.1 coordinate 781,326, forward strand.
GTACGCAACGCAGCGACCGGACAGGCACCGACCGCAATGCGTCCCGTCAGGACACGCCGGTTTCCCACGAGTGCATTGCCAATGCACAGGCAATCATGAACATCTCGCGCAAGCGGCTGTGTATGCAGGCCTCGGCGGAGACACGTGAAGCGTGGAAAATGGTGGTGGAAGCCATCGCAGTGGAGCATCCGGAAGTGGCCGCCTGCTGCGTCCCGGAATGCGTTTACCGGGGTTTCTGCCCGGAGTTCAAGAGTTGTGGATATGCAAAATCGCCGGCGTTTGAACGCGCCGTGGAGGCCTATCGCAGCGGAGCGAAAGAGAATTGAAGCGTTTCTGCGGGGGAAGCCTCCGGAAGAAGTGCACCGATTGAGCAATCAGGAAAGACAGGTATTATGATCAGAGCGTGTGATTTGAAGCGTGGCGGTTTTGTGGAATTGAATGGCGTGCCGCACCAGTTGGACAGTATGCAGGTGACCAATCCCAGCGCACGTGGCGCGGCAACGCTTTACCACTTCCGTTTCCGGAATCTGGTAACCAAGCAGAAATTGGATCAAACCGTCAAGGGCGACGATCTTTACAAAGAAGCCAATTTTGAAGTGCGTCCCACGCAGTTCCTCTATGAAGACCACGAGGTCTACACGTTCATGGATCAGGAAACCTACGAGCAATTCGAGCTGTCCAAGAGCGACATTGAATCGCTTCTGCCCTATTTGCTGCCGGAAATGGAAGATTTGAAAGCCATTATCAGCGATGGCAAAGTGTTGGCCGTCGAGCCGCCGCAGAAGGTAACGCTAACCGTAACGCAGTGTGACCCGGTGATGAAAGGGGCTTCGGCCACCGGGAGAGGCAAGCCTGCCACCTGCGAAACCGGTCTTACCGTGACGGTGCCGGAATACATTGTCATCGGCGAACGTATCGTGATTGAAACCGCCACCGGAGAGTTCACCGGCCGTGCGTAAGCGGTAAGAGGCTATTTTCATTCCCATCCCAATAAAAGAAGAAGGTCATTTATGTCAGATTGCAATGGTAATTGTTCCAGTTGTGCCAGCAAGGGTTCGTGTTCGGAGCCCAAGGCAGATCCGGTAAAGCCCACATTGGAAAAGATCCGCCATATCTTCGTGGTGCTCTCCGGGAAAGGCGGCGTCGGCAAGAGCACCGTTGCGGCAAATCTTGCACTCGGATTGACGCTGCGCGGCTATAAAACCGGTATGCTGGATATCGATGTCCATGGACCGAGCATCCCCAAAATCCTCGGTTTGCAAGGACAACGCGCCATGGGCGATGGCGAAAAGCTGCTCCCGGTGGAAACAGAAGAAGGGCTGAAAGTCATGTCAACGGCGTTGATTCTGGAAAAGGACGATGAGCCGATTGTCTGGCGCGGACCGTTGAAAGCCGGAGTCATCAAGCAGTTTATCGGCGAAGTGGCATGGGGCGAGCTGGATTACCTTGTTGTGGACTGTCCGCCCGGCACCGGCGACGAACCGCTGAGCATTTGCCAGTTGATTCCCAATGCCGATGGCGCAATTCTTGTTACAACGCCGCAACAGGTTGCTACCTTGGACGTAAGCAAGTCCATCACCTTCTGCAATCAGATCGGTATGCGTATCGCCGGTATCGTGGAAAACATGAGCGGATTCACCTGTCCGCATTGCGGCGAATGGACGCCCATCTTCAAATCAGGCGGCGGCGAAACGCTGGCGAAAAACTACGGTCTTCCCTTCCTTGGAAAATTACCGATTGCCACCGAAGTCGGTGACAGCGGTGATCTTGGCAAACCCTTTGTCGCAGCCTATCCGGAAAGCCCGGTGGCAAAAGCCTTCATGCACATCGTCGATCAAATTACCTCCATCGGATAACCCCTCATCACAGGAGCCCGCCGTATGCCCGCCCCTTACGCTTGCGTCACTTGTGCACTTTCCGCCGCAGTAATCGGCCTCGCCGTGACCTTATCGGCAGGGTGCACCGCGCACACGCACCCCGAAACCGTGCGGCCGGCAGATTCATATGCCATTGTCGCTTCGGCAAGCATCCTCAACGACAGCGTATGGAAAGCCGCAACCGTAGATGAATTGCTGAAGAAATACCCCAACGCCACCGTCATCACCTGGAAACGGAGCCTTTCTGAAGTCAAGGAGCCTTTGGCAAAAGCAATGCCTTCTTTCACGGCGTTTGTCGTGAAACCCGGAGAGGCTGGTGTGCGTTTTACCATTGACGTCAGCCATCTCACGCGTGCATTGGACGATGATCCTTACACCGACACCTTCTGGGGTGTCATCACCGGTTATGACGCAGAAGCCGCGCGTTCGGTGGCGTCAGCTGCGCCGATTGCCATCCAACGCGCACTCGACTGCTCCGGTTGTGACCTTACAGCATTTCAGAAAGCGTGGCGGTATTCCGAAAACCATCGCGGCACGATGAATCTTTGGGATGCAGGCAGCAAGACGGCAAAAGTGCAAGACATCCCCTGCAACACCGACAACACCACCGGAGTGCTTGAACGCTTGCAGAAAGACAACGTGCAGTTCCTTGCCACTTCCGGCCATGCGACGCAACATGATTGGCAGATGGGGTATTGCGGCCCCAATATGCAGATGACACACCAAAACGGCGCGTTGATTGCCGTCAATACGAAGAATGAACGGTTCAGTGCCCGTAATCCCGAGCCAAAAGTCTATTTCGCCAACGGGAATTGTCTGATTGGGGATGTTGACAAGCGCGACTGTATGGCACTTTCCTGGATGCGGGATGGCGGCGTCAAGCAGATGATGGGTTACACCGTTACCACCTGGTTCGGCGCACAAGGTTGGGGAACACTCGGACTCTTTACCGACACAGCCGGATTAACGACCGCCGCTGAAGCCTTCCATTTCACCAACGCCTCCATCGTCAATGCGCTGGAAAAAACGATCCAACTCACAGGAGCTACAGATATTCGCGCCTGCAAACTCCGTAAGATCACTCACCTCAATCGCCCTTTCACCTATCAGTTGTTGCAATGGTTAAACACGCTTTCCGAAGCAGAACGCGCCCAACAGAAAGAGGAGATTCAGCAGATTATCGGCAACCTTCACGACCGAGACGTCGTCTGTTTCTATGGCGATCCGGCGTTGGAAACGCGCATTGCCGATGGTCGTTTCACCGTTTTTCCGGCAGCCTACCACCCGGTTGAACAAACCTTGACGCTGACTGTCAAAATGAATCGCGGCGAACGCACCGGTGCACTCTGGCTGCGTCTTCCCGGCTCTTGGACGTATGATCGTAAAAACATTCTCGCTTCGGAAGCACTCGGCGTGCCGGATCTTCTTTTGGACAACATGATCCGTTTCCCGGAAGCTGCGCTGAAAGCAGGCGATCTTTGCACCGTGACACTCCGGAATGCGCAGGAACATCACGCGCAACCGTGCCAAGCGTGTACACGTTGACACCGCAGAAATGTGGCGGACTCCCCCCGAAAACCGCACGCCTCTACGCCCTGAACACACACCCGGGCACGGACACAAAAAGGAGACCTCCGGATGGACAAAGTGCTGGATTTGATTGTAACGCTCATGCAACGTGGCGGACCTGTAATGTGGCCCATCGCGCTCTGCTCGGTTATTACCGTCTTGATCTTTTTGCGAAAAGCCTTTCAATGGATGTTTCTGCAGTTGCACGCCGCTGCCGGAGCCAGAGAATGGACCGCTGCACTCAAGGTGTATGCCTCAGGAGATACCGCGCAGACGCTGGCGGCATTGAAGCGTTGCCACTCGCCCTACGCGCCGCTCTTATCTGCGGCACTGACGCATCCCGACCTGCCATTCAACGAAGCCCTCGCCGATGTCGCACAAAATTACGTGCGTAAATTGGCCGCCGGGCTTGGCATTCTGGACACTATCGTTACGCTTGCACCTATGCTTGGCATTTTAGGCACGGTGACAGGCATCATCGACTCTTTCAACCTGATGGGCGCAAGCGGTTCAGAAGACCCGGCAGGAATTGCCTCCGGCATCGCCGAAGCCCTCATTACCACCGCAGCAGGACTGGTGGTTTCCATCCTGGCTCTGCTGCCATTAAACGCAGGACGTGCCTGGCATCGGGCATTGACACGCCGCATTGAAGTGGCCATGACCGCTGTGGAAACCGCAACACGCAAACCTCCCGCCGCATGAAACTGGTAAAAGACGCCCCCCCGAAATCACGCGTAGAAATGACACCGCTGATGGATGTCGTCTTCCTGTTATTGGTCTTTTTCATCTACGCTTTCATGACGATGACCGTGCAGCGCGGTGTAAAAGTGGATCTTCCAAAGGCCGATGGAACAATTGAAAAGGCGCGCACCATCCGTATTGTGCTCACGGAAAACGATGAATTTCTCCTCGATGGGCGCACCCCTATGACCTCGAAAGCGGTAATTGATGCCGTTCGTTTGCGCCATGAGACACTCGGACTTCCGGTTGTTATCAGCGTAGACCGGCAAGCGCATGCCGGCATTGCGTTGGAACTTTTGGCGCGACTCCGCGCTGAAGGCGTGACCAAAATCACCTATCAGGTTGACAAATCGTCACCGTGATATCGCCCCTAGTTTTTGCCCTCTTTCCGATGAACCGCGTCCGCCTTCCCGCCCTCTTCCGCTGCGTTTGCCGCTTGTTGCAGACAAGCAGTTGGTATTGCATCTTGCTGGTTGCGAGCGTTCTGATTCATCTTCTCGGCGTGTTGTGCTTCCTGCATCTTTTCTACTCTCCCCGTCCAGCAACGGCTGCTCCTGAGCTGGTAGTCGACACTATTGAACTAACGTTGGCGGAAGTTGCCAGCGAAATTGCCACAGAGCCGATTGCCGCCGCGTCCACGCCCACCTTTCATACTGCGCCGCAACCGGAATCAGCCCCCTATCTCACTGCGCCGGAATCGCCCATTCTGCTTCCCTCTCCTCCCCTGGCACACAGCGAACTTTCGCCGAAACCGCTTCAGGAAGTTCCGCCCTTTTCATTGCCTCCTCTTCCGCCCAACCTCACCGACTTGCCTGAAATCACCTTGCCGCCAATGCGGATCCCCGCTTCGGAAACAGCGCAATCGGCAACGCCCCCCCGCCAATCCACCGGAGCGACCGCCCGCATAAAACATCCCCAACTCCTCACCGACCTCTCCACGCTTCTGAAGGAATACCCGGAAGAAGCCCGCCGCAACCACTGGCAGGGTGCGGTCACCTTGCGATTGAAAATCAACGCTCACGGACGGGCAGAAGCCGTTGAAGTCATCCGAAGCAGCGGTTATCCGGTGTTGGACCGTCAGGCGAGAAAGATGCTTCGCCGGGCACGTTTCACCGGAGGTCCGGGCGAGTTGGAACAGACAATCGAATACACATTGACGAAATGAGGCCGCTATGTCGAACGCTATTTTGACGGTAAAAGACTTGGTTATCGAGTATCCCCGCGCCGGGAAGCCCCCATTCCGTGCGGTAAAAGGGGTTTCCTTTGAGGTAAAGCCCAATGAGTTTTTCGGCATTGTCGGAGAGAGCGGTTGCGGAAAAAGCACCCTGGCCAAGGCGTTATGCGGACTGCTTCCCATCACCTCCGGAGAGGCTGCGTTTCACGCGCTTCCGGCACACGCAGTGCAAATGGTCTTTCAAGATGCCACCGGGTCACTTAATCCGCGCATGACCATCGGGCAAACGCTGACAGAAGTCCTTGCAGTTTACGACCTCTGTCCGAAGGCACAGCGCAGCGAAATGGTGGCAACACTTTTGGAAGAAGTGGGCCTGCCTGCGGAAGTTGCGCTCGCGTATCCCCGCGAACTCTCCGGAGGACAGTGCCAACGCATCTCCATCGCCCGTGCATTAGCGATGAATCCCCGTGTCATTATTGCCGATGAGCCGGTTTCGGCTTTGGACGTTTCGGTGCAGGCGCGTGTCTTAAATCTGCTCGCGCAACTGCGTAAACGGCGCAACCTCACCATCTTGTTGATTTCCCACGATCTGGCAGTTGTGCGCACGGTCTGCGACCGTTTGATTGTCATGAATGCCGGAGAGATCGTTGAGCATGGCGATGCGAAAGCCGTTTTTGCGCGGCCGCAACATCCCTACACACAGCATCTGCTTGCGGCTGTCCCCGACATTGCCGAAGCGTATTAAGGCGACCTTCTTGCAAGACCTCCGGCGTCACGCACCGAGACCGTTGGCGTGACTCCGCCCCTTTGCAAATGCCTCCGGGTGTTTATCCCGGAGGCACGTTGTTTTCAGGCAATTTGTATTGGTTCTTTTCAGAGCCGATGCACCCGAAGCTGTTCACCTTATTCAGCCCGCCAACGGCGATTGGCTTTTTTCTCGGCATGGCGGGATTTATCCTCAAGCATCCGGGCTTTCTGCCGACGCGACCGACGTCTTTTTTGCCGGCGGATCTTCTCTTGTTCCTGCCGTTTACGCGACTTTTCGCCCTCGCGTTGCTCCAAGATCAACTCGGCAAGGGCGCGTCTGGCGAGCCATCTGTTCTCTTCTCTGAAGCGGCTCTGTTGCACCTTTACCGCCAACATACTGGAGCGTTGAAGCAGTCTCACCGCACTGGAGGTTTTGTTTATCTTCTGTCCGCCCGATCCGGAGCCCAGGATAAATTGCTCTTGCAGGTCCTCTTCCCGAAGTCCTGCCCGTTGCATCAACGCCTGAATCGCTTCAATTGTTCCCGGAGAAAGTGCCATTTCTTACATCTGAGAATGGAGAGGGTTCAACTTAAAAGCCGATGACTGCTGCTGACGGCATCATCGGCTTTTGCTCTGGCATCCGTGCGGATTCTCACACAAGCGGCGGCTTATTTGACGCGCAAAAGGAAGTAGTTTTTCTTCCCCTGCCGCAGCAACACGACCTTGCCATCAATCAATTGCGCATCGGCAATCACGGCATTCAAATCCGTCACTTTCACATTATTGACCGAGAGTCCGCCGCCTTGAATCAAGCGGCGTGCGTCACTTTTGCTCTTCACAAAGCCACACGCGGTGACGACCTCCATCACGGGGATATTGGCCACCGCAGCAGCCTCGAGTTCAGCCGAGGGCACATCAGCGGCGATACCTTCCAGATCTTCAGCCGAAAGCCCCTCAAGCGAACCGCCAAAAAGCACCGCCGAGGCGCGTTTGGCTGCCTCAAGCCCCGCCTCACCATGCACTGCCCGCGTCAATTCTTCGGCCAAAACCTTTTGCGGTTCACGTAATTCCGGATGTTCATTCAGGGAGCGTTCCAATTCCGCAATGCGCGTTTCATCCAAGAAGGTGAAGATGCGTAAATAGCGGATGGCATCGGCATCAAGGGTGCGCAGGAAGAACTGATAGAAGGCATACACACTGGTTTTATCGGCATTCAGGAAGATCGCATTACCGGCAGATTTGCCGAACTTCTGCCCATTGGCATCGCACACGAGCGGGATCGTCAACCCATGACACTCCGAACCCGGATTCAACCGATGAATCAAGTCGGTGCCTGCGGTAATATTTCCCCACTGGTCTGCGCCGCCCACCTGAAGCGTACATCCATAGTGTTTATTCAGATAGTAGAAGTCATACCCTTGCAAAATCTGATACGTGAACTCCGTAAACGTCATGGAATTCGTCTCGGCATTCAACCGCTTTTGCACAGAGTCTTTTGCCAACATCGGCTTCATGCGGAAGAGCGTTCCCACCTCGCGCAAAAACGGCAATACCGAGTAATCCTTATACCACTCGTAGTTATTCAACAGAATTGCCGGATTGGTCGGATGGTTGAAATCCAGAAAACGCGAAAGATTCTCTTTGATGCCCTCCACATTCCGCTGCAACTCCTCCACAGAGAGGAAGTTGCGCTCCGTGGAGCGTCCTGACGGGTCACCGATCATTCCTGTAGCCCCGCCCACCAGCGCAATCACCTTATGCCCGGCGCGCTGAAACTGAGCCAACGTTTGAATGGCCACGTAATTGCCGGCCTGAAGACAGGAGGCTGTAGGGTCAAAGCCGACATAGACCGTCTGCGGGGTTTCCAGCAGTGCTGCCATCTTTGCTTCATCACACGTGCACGTATCCACCAAATGACGGGACTTGAGAAAATCAAAAAACTTCATCGTTTCTGCCACCTTAATCCAAAATAAAACGGGAAAAGTATATCAAATTTCCCCTTAAAAAGCGAATACTCTTCCCATACACCAGCCCTCCGCGCCCACCCTGTACGCAGCACAAAATCCATTCCCGGCTGCTGCTTGCCGCCTCTGCCCATGTGCCCACGCAAGTGAACCCGGATGCTACCCGGCAAGTGGAAAACTCACGCTTCGGAAGGTGGGGAACCGTTTGCCCCAAGCGGCAGGATGAACATCGGCGGGATGTCTCTACACACATGGGCGAAATGCGCACGCAAGATGGGCGGCATTCCCCCGCAAGATCGCCCATCTTGAAAAGACGTCCCCACGCGCACCTTTCCGCTACCGCACAAAAGTATTTTACGCCATGCTCCAATACTGAAAAAGAAGCCCTGAAGCAATTTCAATCCTCGGCCAACACGTGAAAACAGACGCTCTTTCTTCTCAAGGTTAATCCGCCCTTACCGCCCCTTGTGCAACGCGACAAGGGAATCAAAAACTCCTTCCCGCTGAAAAAACGAAGAAGGAGTTTTGGGGATAAGGCTTCCAACATTTGACAGCGTCACCGCAACGCACCGGAGTCTGCCGTCGGTGGTGGAAAATGGGGATCATCGCGCGCAATCGCACGCATACGCAGTTCGCGAAAATAGATATTCACCCGTTTGTAAGCAGCAGCATCAAGCGATGGAATCCGATGGGTGGCACCATTCTGACGGGCTGAAAGACCGGTTATACTCAATGCAGGGCGGGCACAATCAAGCAATACATTCAGATAGCGCAATACCATCCACAACAGCGTGACAAGGTCGATTTCCGGCGTCAAGGCAGCACGTTGCAGCCAGACCCGCAAAAAAGTCTCATGAATCAGGTCTTTCGCATGGGCAGGCGCGACACCTTTTGCGTGCAACCACTGGCGCATTTGAGGTTCAAGCGTCGCATACAGACGGGCGAACAAAGCTTTCTCTACCATAAGTCTCTCCTTGAGTTTTTGCTGCAATCGGGAAAAAGGATACGCATCATTGTGCAGAAGCTGCGGGCAGACCACCCGTGCAGGACTGACGACACAAGCAAACAAACAGCCGCCAGCGACCATTCCGGAACGTGATCAGCGGCAGTGACCATCGGGAAGTGGCACCGGGAGATACAGCAAAAACCAACGCACGTTGCGCCCAGGCAACTCCGGCCGGATAACGGGATAAACTATGTGTCATAGCAACTCCTTTCGATTGATTGAGGTGAGATACTGGAGATACTATAGCGCACGAATGTTAGAAAAGTATTAGCCTTTGGTTAAACTTTCGTTAAAAATATTTCTCTCCTTCCCTTACACAAAATTCCATTTTGCGTTCAACGCGTAATCTTTCAAGTTCAGCCCACGGCATTCCCGCTCGCCCCTCCCAATCCGGATTAGAGACACCGCACAATCCTCCATTGCGCAACTCCGCTTCAATAAAGCGTTCCACCCACTGCGCAAAATCTTTCCACAGAGCCGCCTCCATCGGCGAATACGCCACATCATGCCGCTCTTTGCTTTCCCATGCTTCGCTCGCCGTCACACTGTAGCGGCTATTAGGATTATCCCTGCCAAATGAGCCGATAGTGTCGGTGGCAGACTTGATTTGAACAGACGCAAAGGCCACATAATCCGTGCTTGGCGGCACATCGTCCGTACCTGTATATCCTACATCTACAACATTCCGAGCGATAAATCCATCATGACCGCTCTTTCGCGCCTCTTCTGCATACCCATTAACATCCTTGACATCTTCCTTGTTTCCACGCCAAGACAAACCGTTAAAATCCACGATTAGCGGTTGCTTCAGATTTATGAACAGCGGATAAACCCCACCTTTGCGATAAGTTCCCCAAACAGGCGTTCATGCCGCGGATCGTCCTCATCCAGAATTACATTATCTGCCCTGCCGCCGTAATAATTCACAAAACTTACAGCAATCTCCCGGTTGTCACTCGCTACTATCGTGCCGTCTGGAGCTTCGGAGTGACGCCGTTCTTCGCCATTATTGAACACCTGAAACCACTGCGTGCTCCCGTGATACACCACTAAGGGTTCTCCGTTCGCGTCCACCACTTTGGAAATGTTGTTTAATTTCTGCTCCAGCTTTGCTGCAACACCTGAAGAAACGCTTGAAGAGGAAAGAGCAGACTGTTCTTTTAATCTACCTTCAAGCGTTTCAAATTTTTCAAGCTCGATGCTGTAAATACGGCTTCCGTCGCGTTCCGTTTCCTTAATAGTCAGCTAGGCATACACCGGGACATCGCGACCTGTGAAAAGAAGAGGGGAGACAAACCGTTTAATCGATTTGATGTTTACATCCCCATTCTTATCCTGCGCATCTGACACCTGTTCTGCATGTTTCCACAACTTATCAATCATTGATGCAGCCATACTGTGTTCGTTTGCAGTAAATCCATTGTTTTTCGATTTGCGAAAAGCACTCGCACTGACGATTTTGTTCCGTTGAACAGTGTTAATTTGAGCTTTCATCCCGGTGGCGAGATTGACGAGAAACCTCCCGGAGAGAGCTTTCAATTTTTCGCGAGCCTCTTCAAGAGAGAGCCCGATCAATACGTTCAATTCTGCTGCCGCTTCACAGTCGCCAAACCATCGTTTGAAGCTCGGTGTGCGCACCTGCACCCATTGCGCTCGGTAAAATTTGACGGTTCGCCATTCGGAGCCTTCGCCATCCTCGAGCCATCGGCATTCGTATAACGCGCCACCACCGCTTCATGCTCACGCGCCGCCATCAAACGCCCCTCAATAGGCTCCGCGCCGTTCACTCGGTAGAGATGCCAAGGCTTTGCAGAATGACTGGAAGCGAGTCCTTGCGTCCCTCAATAGGCTCCGCGCCGTTCACTCGGTAGAGATGGCTGATAAAGATCGTCACCCTCTTCATAATCCGCAAGCGCATCTTCTCCAACCGACCACGCCACCGGTGCTTCATCCAGCCTCCGCTGCCGAATCTTCTGCGCGCTATCCGGATACACCACCCCCGGCTCCTTCTGGAGTTCGCCCGGTTCGTGAAGCAACGCCTCCTCTCACCGCCCCCGGACGTCCCTTCCTCACGTTGCACACACTACATATCTGATTTTACTCGTTCAGTTTCATTCTGAAACGTTTTCCCAGAGTAGTCTTAACATTAGAACTCATCTCTTAGAACTAATCTCTGATATGGACATGGGATTCCTTTCTGAACCGTGGCCGTGGAGGGAACCGTTACTATTCCCAAAACAATTTCACCAAGGTCTGTATCTGATATCACTCAAGCCGCCCTTTTTCTAATGCGCTTAGCTATTACGCGCAGTTATATCAACGTATTTGACCGTTCCCATACTTCACTCAAAGAATGTCCATCTCAATCGTCATCCTCCCTACTTTGGTATGATTTTGCAACAGAACCAATCCCTGAACCGAGATTCAGAAATCTCAATCGACCTCCTCCCTACCTTGTGTATGATTTCGTTCTATGAAGTTTACATCAATATAACTTTATCATTCTCCCATTTCAAACACACAACCAAGACTGTCATTAAAAAGAGAGCCGCACCTTCCGGTGCGGCTATTTCTCTTACGTACTCGTGACGCAACGCTTATTCAGCAGTAATGCCCTTTTCCGTGAGGTAGGAGATAACTGCACCGACGGTTGTCAGCTTTTCAGCATCTTCATCCGGGATTTCTGCGCCGAATTCTTCTTCGAAAGCCATGATCAGTTCAACCTGATCAAGGGAATCGGCATTGAGATCGTCGATAAAAGATGCTTCGGGAACGACCTGAGCGGCATCCACACCAAGCTGATCGACGATGATGTCTGTAACTTTTTGTTCGAGGGACATGTTATGTACTCCTTGGGTTGTTTAAGTTCCCAGCGCCAGCCGGGACACGAGGTTGTGAAACTAGTGAAACTGAAAAATCAGAACGCCATACCGCCGCTGACAGCCAACGTCTGACCGGTGATGTAAGAAGCTTCATCAGAAGCAAGGAAGCGAATCGCTTTAGCAACATCTTCTGCTTCACCCAATTCTTGAAGCGGAATCATACTCGCCATCTTGTCTTTGGCTTCTTGAGAAAGCACTTCGGTCATCTTGGTCTTGATGAAGCCCGGAGCAACCGCATTGCAACGAATCTTCTTCTTGCCATACTCCTTGGAGAATGTCTTAGTGAAGTTGATTACACCCGCCTTGGCCGCACCGTAGTTTGCTTGACCAACATTGCCGAAAAGACCAATCACCGAAGCAGTATTTACAATGCAACCGCCACACGGTTTACCATCGGGACCTTTGTTCTTGCCCATCGGACGGATCACAGCCTTTGAGAAAAGGAAGACCGACTTGAGATTGGTTGCCATTACCGCATCCCATTCCGATTCCTCCATGCGCAACAAGAGGTTGTCACGAGTGATACCGGCATTGTTAACCAAAATATCCAACCGTCCGAAAGCATCAACCGTCTGCTTGACGGCCGCTTCTACCTGATCAGCTTTAGAAACATCGCACTGAATGGTGATCACTTTGTGACCATATTTTTCCACTTCGGGCTTTGCCGTCTCAAGCAATGCAGGATTGAAGTCCAACAACGCCACATCCGCGCCGCACTCAGCAAACGCTTTTGCGGTTGCCAATCCAATACCGCCGCCAGAGCCTGTTACGAGAGCAACTTTACCTGTAAAATCGTACATCTTCATCTCCTTTTGTGGTTCAACAGTTAAGCAGAAACTTTCGCGACCATCGCGGTTAGCGAAGCAGTATCCTGAACATTGGCAACAGCGTTTGCCTTATCAATGCGCCGGATCAAACCGGAAAGCACCTTACCCGGGCCAAACTCAGCAAAGAGACCGCCATTCGGCATTACGGCTTTCACGCAATCCGAGAAATGTACAGGGCTATCCACCTGCGTCAGCATGGCTGCCTTGATTGCTTCGCCATCGTCCGCATGGAACGTGCCGGTAGCATTTGACAACACAGGAACTGTCGGCTTTCCGAAAGGAATATCCTTAACGAATTCCGCCAACTTCTCACGTGCCGGAGTCATAAACGGAGAATGGAAGGCACCCGCGACTTGCAGCACCACATTCTTCACACCGGCAGCAGTTGCCAATTCTGCGGCTTTCGCCACTGCTTCGTGCGTTCCGGAGATGACCTGTTGCGCATCGGAATTGATATTCGAAACAGTGCATCCAGAGCCTTCGCAGATTGCAGCGAGCTGGTCAGCAGAGGCACCCATGATGGAAATCATACCCGACGGCTTTGCCTCGCAGGCTTCCTGCATATACTTGCCACGTGCCTGAAGAATCTTCAATGTGGTCTCAAAATCAAGCACACCCGCAGCACAGAGCGCAGTCCATTCACCCAAAGAAAGACCCGCCATCGCTGCCGCAGGCACATCCGGGCACTGCTTACGAAAGGCCGTGTAACATGCCATTGAAACCGTAAAAATTGCGGGCTGACAGACATCCGACTTGGTCAAGGCTTCCGCCGGGCCCTCAAAGCAAATCGTCTTCAAATCAAATCCAAGAACTTCATTGGCCTTATCAAAGAGAGCCATGATTTCGGGATCGTTTTCGGCAAGATCCTTACCCATTCCCGGGAATTGAGCTCCCTGTCCTGCAAAAAAGCAATTTAACATATTACCTTTCCTTTCGTGAACTTGCTGAATAGTTTAGCGGTTTCAAGAAAAAGTTTCAACCCTCAACCGCAAAATCACGCAATTATTGCGCCGAAGATGTCGCTGCAGCTTCTATTTCTTCTTCCAATGGAATTTCCGGCAGTTGACCGATATGCGCTTCAATTTCCTTGGAAACATTGTGCTCTGCTGCGCGCGAACCGGCTCGACATGCATAGTAAATCGCTTTATACGATGAAGAGCCGTGCGTGATAATCACCGCACCGGGGACGCCCAATAACGGTGCACCTCCATGGATTTCCGGATCCATCTGCTGCTTAAACTTCTTCAAAGCCGGCAGCAACATCAATGCTGCGAGTTTATAGGCTAAACGCGATTTGATAATACGCTTGAGCCATCCGCCCATCGCGTGCGCTGCGCTCTCTGCGGTCTTCAGAATCACATTGCCAATGAAGCCGTCACAGACAATTACATCTGTTTGCCCCTCAAAGACATCGTGACCTTCAACATTTCCCTTGAACGTAATGCCGGGAGTGTAATCCCGCAGGATCGGGAACGCATGCTTGGTCAACTCGTTGCCCTTGCAATCTTCCGTCCCAATACTCATCAATCCGACTTCCGGCTTCTCTCGCCCAAGCACCAGGCGACTGTAAACGTCACCCATGACGGCAAATTCGCGCAGCCATTCGTAGTGGCAGTCAGTATTGGCTCCGGCATCTAAAAGCAACAAGGGGCGGTTCGCGTCCGAAGTCGGCATAACCGTTGCAATCGCAGGACGCGCCACACCTTTAATGCGACCGAGAATGAAGAGTGCCGATGCTGCCATCGCTCCCGAATTACCGGCAGAAACCGCAGCATCCGCTTCACCTTCTTTCACCATGCGCATACAAATGTTGATGGAGCAATTCTTTTTGCGCCGAACCGCTGCAGCCGGAGCATCATCCATTGCCACGGATTCATCCGTATGGACAATGCGCACCCGCCCGGTTTCAAGTAATGCACCCACATCAGGAAGAGGCCGGATTTTCGGGTGACGCACATCCAGTGCTTCACGGATCGCCTTCTCATCTCCAACGAGAATTACATCGTCACTTGTTTTGGACGCAGCCAACACACCGCCCCATACGATTTCGTAGGGAGCGTTGTCTCCGCCCATGGCATCAAGAGCAATCCGCATAACGAGCCTCCGTTCTTCCACATGAATGTGGCGTTTACTTATTCCTCGACCGCAATCACCTGGCGGCCGTCATATTTGCCACACGAAGGGCAGGCGCGATGCGAAAGACGCGTTGCACCGCACTCGCATGTCATGGTGCCGGGAATGGTTGCCTTGATCTGAGCACGACGCTGACGAACGCGCATTTTGGACTTTTTGCGTTTAGGAACTGCCATGTTATGACCTTCTTTCTTTCTCTCTAAGATTCTCGCAATGCTGCCTTAAGCCATCCACCCGTCCAATGCATCCCAAGGAGAACTTCCCTCTCCTTCTGCGCATTTACACGTTCCTGCATTGAGATCCTGTCCGCAATGCAAGCAGAGGCCTTTACAATCTTCCTTGCAAATCGGATACGAAGGAAGAGCGAGTATAATACCTTCTCGTACGGATTCCGTCAAGTCCAAGGCTTCCAACCCTGCAACTTCAAAGGTCTCGCAATAGGCTTTTTCCGAGAATTCGGTGTGATACGTCTGCCCGCAACGACTGCAAATACACGCACAGGCAAGGCGCAAAGTTCCGCGAACCAAGAGTTCTTCACCCATCAATTCGCACTGTAAATCGTAAACGACATCCCCTTCCGGATGCAACTGCTCAAGGTCGTCCACCTCCAAAACTGCGCAGTCAAGCGCACCTTCAAGGTGTTCGAAACGCCCCTCATCAAGCCGTCCCAAATCAACGATCAAATGCGCCGGTGTTTCCAACAGAGGCTCCTTGAATAATCTGCTCGGGATGAGACTTGAGATAGTCCTGCAAATGCCGTTGCACACATACCGGCACGAAGTGCGCCGTATCACCTCCATACCGTGCGACTTCACGTACGGTAGAAGCTGTAATGTAACTGTGCTCCTCATTGGGCATCAGGAACAGGGTCTCTACTTCAGGTGCGAGCTGACGGTTTGTCAACGCCATCTGAAACTCGTATTCAAAATCGCTGTACGCTCGTAAACCGCGCACGACTACGCGCACCTCATTACGGCGGCAAAACTCTACCAACAGGCAATCCAAAGGCATTACTTCGGCATTCTGAATACCACCTTCTTCAAGGCATTCATGCACCATTTTGATGCGTTCTTCAATGCCGAACAGGCGCGTTGGCTTCGGAGAGATACCCGCCACCGCAACAATCAGCTTATCAAACAACGCAGCACTCCGACAAATCAAATCGAAGTGTCCTTTGGTCATCGGATCAAACGTACCCGGATAAACTGCTACTGTTGCTGTCTCTTTCATGCGCGTGATTATAACATATCCAGCATATTTTGTCACCACGCCCATGCACTTTTCATAATACAATATCGTTCAATCAATTATTTATTCTGCTGACCGACACGATCTCTTGCACCTGTAACCACCCCTCGGCTCCACCTGCCACATCCGCGGTGTGCGCAACACTATTGAAGGTCTCTTTCCGCCCCTGCACTTCCCTTTGATAAAACGAAACAGCCCCCGAGACGGAGGCTGTTGGCTTATTTCCCTGAAACACATCAGATATTTGCGTTGCGGGACTTGGCGCGGATGCGAGCACGCGCGGACTTGCGACGCTTCTTTTCGCAAGGTTTCTCGTAGTAACGAGTGGCACGGAGCTGCTTAATCAATCCTTCTTTATCAAGGATCTTTTTCAAACGCTTGAGACCGCGCTCCACGGATTCGCCCTTCTTAAGACGTACCTGGATCATTCTTGCTCACCTCCTTTCCGAAATTATGGAGCCAGCGAAGGGACTCGAACCCCCGACCCACTGATTACAAATCAGTAGCTCTACCAACTGAGCTACACTGGCAAAAATCGGCGGCAATTATGACAAAAATCTTCAAGCACGTCAAGATGTTTTTTCAATGAAATCCGGCGCAACGCCGCCTCCAGACAATCACAGGCGCTGCAAATAGCGTTCCGGTCTTGAAAATATAACACCGAAATCCAACCCCGAAGCTTCCCCCTCAAGCGAGCCTTCCCTGCAACAGACACTCCCTCCTCCCGGCAGAGCTGCGCGGAAGAAACGTCCATTACGTTTATACGCTCTTCAGCCAACTACGCGGCACTTCTACCTATATTTAAGCCGATGGCGGCAGCCACCGGCTTAAATATCCATCGCATCAACGCCATCCGGACAGGGATCAACAACCGCCGTAACGCCGTTCACGCTTTTCAAAAGCCGCCAGCGCGGCGTCAAAATCCGCCTGATCAAAATCCGGCCATAAGACCGGCGTCACATAAAGTTCCGCATAGCTCGCCTGCCACAACAGGAAATTACTCAAGCGCATTTCGCCGCTTGTCCGAACAATCAGATCGGGATCCGGCACATCCGGTAAATACAAATGTTGCGCAAAAAGCTGTTCATCAATCGCTTCCAACGCAATCTCGCCCTTTGCAACCCGTTCCGCCAAACGTTTCGCGGCTGCGGCAATCTCCGTCCTTCCGCCATAGCTTAAACAGAGAATCAATTGACGCTCATACGTTTCTGTTGCGCGTTCGACGCGTTGCAACGCTTCGCGCGCAAATTCCGGCAGGTCTTCCAAACGCCCCATGATTCTCAGCCGCACCTGATGTTTATGCAGCATCTCTTCTTCCCCGGCAAGATAACTCACAAGAAGAGTCATCAGTGCGTCTACTTCTGCCTTGGGGCGTTTCCAATTCTCAACCGAAAAGGCATACAGCGTCAGATACTTGATTCCGGCCGTCTGGCAGAATCCCAAGACCCGGCGCACCGTTTCACCGCCTGCACGATGCCCTTCAGAACGCGGAAGGCCGCGAGCTTTCGCCCAACGGCCATTCCCATCCATAATAATCGCGAGGTGTTCCATCAGATACCCACACGAATGGTCGATTCCCGTGCGGGGCCAACCGAAAGGATTCCCAGACGGCCTCCGGACAACTCTACCAAACGCTCCACGTAAGCTTTTGCCTTCAACGGCAATTGGTCCATCGCGGTGACATTGGAGGTCTCTTCCAGCCATCCCGGCATCGTTTCATAGATCGGCTTGCAGCGCGCCAACTCCGCTGCGGAGGCCGGCATATCTTCAATGCGCTTGCCGTCCAATTCGTACGCCACGCAAATCTTGATTTCCGGCAGTGTATCCATCACATCCAGTTTGGTCAACGTCCAAAAATCGACCCCGTTGACCATTTGCGCATAGCGGGCAACCACGGCATCAAACCAACCGCAACGGCGCGGTCTTCCGGTCACGGCACCGAATTCATGTCCGCGTTCTGCGAGGGTTTTACCCACATCGCCAAAATCTTCCGTCGGGAACGGTCCCTCGCCCACACGTGTGGTATACGCCTTAATCACACCGACCACGCGATCAATGCGGCGCGGACTCAACCCCGAACCGATACACGCACCGCCGGAAGTCGGGTTTGAGCTTGTGACAAAAGGATACGTGCCAAAATCGATATCCAACATCGTGCCCTGCGCACCTTCCAAAAGAAGCGATTTCCCTTCACGGTCGGCCTTGTGAATCAGCGGAATCGTATCTACGATATACGGACGCAGCTTCTCTGCCGCCTCGATATACGTCTGCACCATCTCGTCGGCATCCAATGCTTCAGCATTCAGTTGTGCCAGCTTGACATTTGTTTCAAGCACTTGTTCACGCACAAGTTCGGGGAACTCCGGAATCAGCATATCGCCGCAACGCAACCCGGTGCGCGAGACTTTTGCCGCATACGCCGGGCCAATCCCACGCCCCGTTGTGCCGATTTTCTTGCCTTCCGGGCGCGCCGCTTCATCGGCACGATCCAGAGCCCGGTGATACAGCATCACCATCTGTGTGCGCGTGGAAATGAACAGACGGCCTTTGCACTCAACCCCTGTGCTGCGCAACATCTCGATTTCTTCAATCAGATCCAGCGGATTCATCACCACGCCATTGCCGATAACGCAGACTTTCCCTTCGTGCAAAATCCCGGAGGGCACCAAGCGCAACACACGCTTTTTCCCCTCGGCAATCACCGTATGGCCTGCATTTGAGCCACCCTGATAACGCACAATCATATCCGCCTGCGCCGTCAGCACATCGATGATCTTACCTTTGCCTTCATCGCCCCATTGCGAACCGATCAAAATGGTATTTGGCATAGCAACTTCCTTAAATCAACTCAATTGAGCACCGACAACGGTGCAAAACAGCGCAAATTATAGCAAAGCCTCCGGCGACACGCAAACGCCGCGGCGTGTATTTCAGCAAGGAACGGCATTTTGTCTTGGGCATAAATTCCCGCTTGAGAGGTATGCTATACTGTAGGTTGAGCAGTGCGGCGGGCAACCCGGAAAAGCGGCAAGCCGATGTTGTGCTGCCGGAAAAATCGCCGCAGGATCATGACGGCACCTGCGCCACTCGTCAATCCATCGAAAAACAACGGTTGAAAAAGTCTTAAATAAATGGCAAAAACGCTCTCCAAGACGGCAAAAACCAAACGGACAAAAGGCAAACAGCCACCCAAAAAGCAACCGGGTGCCGCAGCCGCAGCCTCCGGGCGTTTCCCCACCGGTCTCCTCTGGTGGGGCATTCTCTCCCTCTTTATGGCGGTTGCCGCGTTCCCGATTCTGATGAACCGCCTGACAGAAGATCTTTCGCTTTCTTCGGCACATTTGGCACCGCTGGCCGTATGGTGCGGCACAACGATTCTCGCCTTCTGGTTTTCCCGTCCGCGAATTTTCTCCGGCGATCGCCCCTTTGTCGTGCTGACACTCTTTCTCTTTGGTCTTGGCATCGTAGAGCAACTGCGGCTGGAAACATTCCACGCCACTTGGCACCTTTGGAGAGCCTATGCCCCCATGCTCGCAGGTGCTGCGGGGTTTCTCTTCTGCCTGCGGTTTCTCAAAGCGCATCATTTTGAACGGTTGCTGGCCCTAAAACCAATGGAAGGAATGCTCTGGTGTGCCATTATGGGCGTGCTGGGATTGCTCTTCTGCTTCGGCAGAAGTTATCGCGGCGGAATGTTTCTGCCGGGACAAATCAACCCCACGGAATTGATTAAACTCCTGACGGTGCTTTTGGGTGCCACCGTATTGACGCGCCTCAACACTTCGCTCTCCCGGACGTGCTGCTTCCTGCCGATGCCGCCACTGACGGCATTGATTCAACTGGCATTCTTCTGGGGTGCGCCGCTATTAGGCGTTGTCATGGTGCGCGATTTAGGCTTGGTGCTGATTCTTTGCCTCACCTACGTTACGCTGCTTACGGTGCTCACGCGCAATCCGCTCTGGTTGCTGTTCGGCCTCGGCGGCGCGGCAGCCGCCGGATTTGCCGTCTGCTCGATTTCCGCACACACGGCCACCCGTTTCGCCATTTGGCAGAATCCGTTTGCCGATCCGCTGGGAAAAGGGTATCAGATTCTGCAAAGTCTCTGCGCCATGAATGCCGGAGGAATGACAGGAACAGGCCTCAACCAGGGGATGCCTGGAGCCGTTCCCATCGTTACAAGCGACTTCGTCTATGCTGCGATTGCAGAAGAGTGGGGGTTGATCGGCTGCGCACTGCTTTTCTGCCTTTACACCCTTTGGCTGCAACGGATCTTCCGGATCGGCGCACAAAGTGAGCGTCTCCCGCTCAAACTGACTGCCGCCGGGATCGGCGCAGTGCTGGGCGTGCAGATTATTCTCAATGTCGGTGGCGTTACCAAAGCTCTGCCCATGACGGGCATCACGCTCCCCTTCCTTTCCCACGGCGGCTTCTCGCTCCTGACGGTCTTTCTCCTCTGCGGCGTAGCGGTGGCACTGTCCAAACAGGAATAAAATGCGCGGCAGGGAGCCACCTCCCTGCCGCGCCGTATGTCAATCGCCTATCGTTTGCCTACAACGCGGCAAAGGTCGCTTTCGCGGCGGCAATGATGGTTTCCACCTCTTCCGTGCGGTGTGCCGCAGAAACAAAGTTGACCTCAAAAGCCGAGGGCTCGAAATAGACCCCGCGCGCAAGCATCCCGTGGAAGAAACGGGCATACAGGGCGGTGTCGGCTTTCTGTGCATCGGTCAAATTACACACCGGAAGCGCGGTCGTGGCAAAAGGCGTGAAAATTGTGGCATGACGTTGAACGCGTATCGGCACGCCGGCCGCTTCGGCGGCCTCATTCAGCGCGTCTGCAATCCGCACGACATTCGCCTCCATCTGTGCATAGGGCGGATGGGCTTTCAATTCATCCAGCACGGCGATCGCCGCCGCCACCGCCACCGGGTTTCCGGAAAGGGTGCCGGCCTGATAAACCTTGCCGCAGGGCGCGAGCGCATCCATGATGTCCGCCTTGCCACCCACTGCCGCCAGAGGGAAGCCGCCCCCGATGACTTTACCCATCGTCACCAAATCGGGCTGAAGCCCTGCCGCATCACTGTAAAGACCATAGCGGAAGCGGAACGCATTGATTACTTCATCACAGATTAACAGCGCACCGGCCGCGTGTGCCAGCGTCTCCAGACCTTTCAAATATCCCTCCTTCGGCGGCACGCAGCCCATGTTGCCGGCGACAGGCTCAATAATCACTGCCGCGATCCGTGCGCCATGCACCTCAAAGGCGCGTTGCGCGGCGGCGAGATCATTGTAGGGGATTACGAGCGTATCGCGGGCAATAATTTGGGGGATACCGGCACTTGCCACCTCTGCACCGTCCCCGGCAGTCAGCACTCCGCTTCCGGCACTGACAAGTAGTGCGTCACTGTGTCCGTGATAGCACCCCTCGCACTTCAGAATCAATTCGCGCCCCGTCACCCCTCGGGCAAGCCGCACAGCGGTCATCACCGCTTCTGTGCCGGAATTGACCAGGCGCACACGGTCCAGCAGCGGGCTTGCCGCGACCAAACGTTCTGCGAGGGCGACTTCGCCCGGTGTGCCGATGCCGAAGGTCGTCCCTCCTCCAGCCGCCCGTGAGACGGCTTCTGTAACCTGTTCTGCGGCGTGCCCCAGAATCATCGCCCCCCACGAGCAGCAGCAATCGATTAACGTGCGCCCGTCTGCAAGGGTGATCGTGGCCCCTTTACCGGAAGTTACGAAAATGGGCGTCCCCCCCACGGCATTGAATGCCCGCACCGGAGAATTCACGCCGCCGGGAATTACCGAGCGCGCCCGTTCAAAGAGTTTTTCATGTGTCATAACACTGTTTCCGAAAGTCGCCGATATCCGGCCGGAATGTCGGCGAAGTTCACTATCCACTATCGCCGATGTTCGCACGCACTATCGGCGATGTTCAAATCAACATCCGCTGGAACCGAATCCCCCTGCACCGCGCACTGTATGATCGGAGACGGCCCCCTCCTCCAACGCCACGCGCCGGACCGGCGCAACAACAAGCTGGGCAATACGCATCCCTTTCCGTATTTCAAAGGGTTCCTGCCCGTGATTGATCAACAACACTTTCACTTCTCCCCGATAGCCTTCATCGATGGTGCCGGGCGCATTGAGCACCGTAACGCCGTAGGTTATCGCCAGACCGCTGCGCGGACGCACCTGCCCTTCCGTTCCGGCAGGCAACGCAATCTTAAGTCCGGTCGCCACCGCCGCCCGTTCGCCCGGCAGCAAGCGGCGCGCTTCATCCGCGCAAAGATCCATCCCTGCATCGCCGGGATGCGCATACGCTGGCAGCACAGCCGTCTCTGTAAGACGTTCCACGCGCAAAATCATATCCGTTGTTTCCATCAAAATACTCCGGGATTTTACTTTTGCTTCAACGTAAAGACGCCGGTGGAGTCTCCGCCGCCATCGCCGGTGCAATGGATGCGCAAGATATAGTCTTCCAAACCGGTGCGCAATTGCGGCACCTTCAAGTGATACACGTTGTCGCGTGTTTTTCTTCCGGCATACCCTTCATGGACATCTTCGGCCACCTTCTTTTCGCCTTCAAAAAGCTCCACCGCGTGAATCTTGAGCGCATGGCGGCCGGCGAGATAACGCACGGTCAACTCAAACTCCCCCGCAGCCGTGATATATTCCGAGACGCTGAAATCCAAATGCGTCTTCCCCCGCTTCTTATTCAAATGCCACGGCACACCCTTGGCAGAAGCAAACGCCGCCGGCCAACGCTGATGCACCTCAACGGCAAATGTGAGGGCCTCTTTTACACTCGCCATCAGCGCACCGTTCGCAGAAGGCGAAGTGACGCCCTGATTCAAAAAGCGGTCATTCAACGCGTTATAAGCCGGCGTCGGGTTTGTACGGTCCGCCTCGGAAGCAAAGAAAATCTGCCAACGCTGCAAATAATAATCGCGCATCAATCCGCCCAACTGCCGATGCGCATAATCATTCAAAGCCCCCGTGCGGCCACTCCAAGTGGTATACATCCGGCGAAGGGCTTTGGCCGCAGCCTCGCCTCCCGTGCGGCGGGCAATCGCTTCATACCGGGCGAGCGTCCAACGCGGTTCGCACGAAAGCACCTTGTCCGTTAGGCGGATTGTTTCCAAAAAGTAGGGCGCACTCTTTCCGGAAGCACCCTGCGCCAAAAGCGGACGAGCCAGGTCGGAAAGTGCCTGACGCGTGGCATCAACCAAATCGTAACGGAAGGTTTCTTCTTGCAGCAATGCCGGATACTGCTTGGCAGCATTAGCCAGATAGAGCGCGGCTTTCAACGTGTCACGCGCCGAATAATAGACCTCTCCCCTGGCCCATGACGAAGCCTTTCGCGCCGTCCATGAGGGACGGGCGCACAGAATACTCTCCGTGCATCCCTCTTGATCGCGGAGCGGCTTGTAGACCGATTTCGCCAACAGGTTCAAAGCCTCTACGACCGGTTTCGGAGCCATTCCATAGCGGCGTTGCGCATAACAGACGAGCCAGTTTTCCATCTCCGCAGGCGACATTACTTTGTCGGACGGCATAAAGAAACGCCCGGTAAAGAGTTCGTAAAAGAGCGGATTCGTCTCCAATCCCTCCGAGAGCAGTCCGTAACCTACCAGCGTGGAAGCACCGGGCTGCTGCATCAATTCTCCCAAATGCATCTGCGATTCCAGACCGCCATACAATCCGTGATTGCCGCCAAAGTTCAACAACTCGCACCACACCCACGGCACATTACCGAACGTACGCGCATACTGATGTCCGCGCACCTGATCTTTCACCAACGCCTCAATCAGCGCATATTTCGGGTCTAATCCGGCAAGCAAATCGGCACGGGGATTCCCATGCCACGCCTGAATCACCCAGATGGCACCGGGCGAAGCTTTCTGTTGTGCCGCTTGAACCGCACGGGCACACGCGGTGACATTCACTCCGGCAGTCCGTCCGCCCTCATGAAAAAGGTCACCAGCAAACGCATCAGCCTGCGAAAGACCATACACATTCAAAAGGTGCTTATACCAGATCTCCGCCACCTTGGCATAGGCCTCACAATCGGGAAGCAACAGCGTTGGGCGCACGAAACCATCCACCCAACGCCCCTGATTGACAAACCGCGCCTCACCAAACGCCGCCGGAAGATACTGGGCGATATCATGCGGCAACAGACCGACAAACCCCTGAAGGATCGGTTTCATCCCCAACGCTTTCGCCTCGGAGACAATATACGCTCCCAAGGCCGCATCAGCTTCAATACGTTCTTGCGGGAGCGGACCGCCGAGCCCTTCGAGGTTGCCCATATTCCACCATGCAGCGGCCGCCTCGTCGGGGATAAACGCGGCTATGCGTTCTTCCGGATAGCCCAGTTCGCGCAACGTCAATTGCCATACCTTCGGTAGCCCCGCCTGAACCAGCGGCATCTCAAATCCGTAAAGGGCAAGGCGATCCAATTCTTCGCGCCACTCCTGCTTTCCCCAAAAGGCCATCGTATACGAAAGTGTGCAATAGTTGTAAGCCACTGTCCGCGAAAATGCCGGCGAGAAGCGGAGCACCCGTTCGGGCGTCGGCATCGGAACATTCAGCCGGTTGCCGCACCACGACCAGTGAGCCCCTGCAACCTCACGCAAATAACAGCCGAGACCCGCCGCCGCCAGGCGCGTATCCGGCGCAGTGATCCGGAAACTGTCGCCGCCATTAGGCTCAAGGGTAATCGCCGAAACCGAGGGATCCACAGCGAACTGCACGCGATTGCACAATGCCGGAGCGACACGCTCGACCAGCGCAGTCAACGCATCGGCACGCACGATCCCTGCCAACCCCATCGCCATCACAACGGCAATCATCCGCAATTGTCTCATAACGATTTTCCTTTTCAGATGAGATTATCCATCCAAACCATAAGTTTTACGCAACGTTTTCAACTCATCCCGGAGCAACGCTGCACGTTCAAATTCCAAGCTTTCGGCGGCTTTCCGCATTTCCTGCTCCAAATCCCGCATGGCTTGCAGCACCTCTTCCATTGGCAATCCGCGCCCATCCACCTTCAGACTGCCGGGAACTTTACGCGCTTTACCACGCGGAACTGGCTCGGACTCCGCGCCCGGCATCACTTGAAGATCCTCATTGATGGCCCGTTTTACACTGCAAGGCACAATGCCATTCGCCGCATTGTAAGCCGACTGTCGCTCGCGATGACGCTGCGTCAGGGCGATCAACGCTTTAATCGCGGGCGTTTCCTCGTCTGCGTATAATATCACTTTCCCATCGGTATTACGCGCACAGCGTCCGGCAGTCTGCACAAGTGCGGTTTCACTCCGCAGGAATCCTTCTTTGTCTGCGTCCAGAATGATGACGCGTGTAACCTCCGGCAAGTCCAGTCCTTCGCGCAACAGATTTACGCCAATAAGCGCATCGAAATCGCCTTTGCGCAGTCTTCCCAAGATGTCTACACGTTCAATGGCGTCGATATCGGAGTGGAGATACTCACATTTAATGCCGACATCAGCCAGATATTGCGCAAGGTCTTCACAGGAACGCTTCGTCAGGGCTGCAACCAACGTGCGTCCTCCGCGTTCGGTTGCGGCGCGAATCTCTTCCATGACATCGTCAATCTGATTCTTGAGCGGCCGCACTTCCACGACAGGATCAAGCAATCCGGTGGGGCGAATAACCTGCTCGGCTTCCACCTCTGCCACAGTTCGCTCGTGCGGACCGGGGGTCGCGGAAGTATAAAGGATGCGAGGCATCCGCGCATCAAACTCATCAAACGTGAGAGGTCGGTTGTCTTTTGCGGACGGAAGGCGGAAACCATTATCCACAAGCACCTGTTTTCGCGCCTGGTCTCCATTGTACATTGCGCGGATCTGGGGCAAGGTCACATGGCTCTCATCGATGATACAAAGAAAGTCTTTCCCGAAATAATCTACCAATGTCGGCGGCGGCAGACCCGGCAAACGCCCGGCCAACGGCGCAGAGTAGTTCTCAATGCCGGTGCAATAGCCCATTTCCGAGAGCATTGCCAAGTCGTATTCCGTGCGTTGACGCAACCGCTGCTCTTCCAAAAGCTTCCCCTCGCGGTCAAGTTCTTTCAGGCGTTCGGAGAGTTCAGCCTTGATACGCTCCACTCCATCCAGCAGCTGGGAACGCGGCATGACAAACTGTTTTGCCGGGGAAATCAGGCAGGAAGGGATGGCACCTGTCACTTTCCCGCTTATGGTGTTAAAACTTTGTAACGCGTCAATTTCATCGCCGAAGTAGCTGACTCTGATGCCTTCTGTGGCATACGATGGAAAAATATCCACCACATCGCCGCGCACACGGAAAACACCCGGCCGCGGTTCGTAGTCATTGCGCTGGTATTGAATTTCCGTCAATTGCTCCAGCAATTCCTCCCGGGGAAGCTCCATACCCGGCCGCAAAGCAATCATCAATCCACGGTAATCTTCCGGAGAGACCAAACCATAGATGCACGAAACAGAGGCGACAATAATTACGTCTTTGCGCCCGAGCAAGCTGTGTGAAGCCGCCAGACGAAAGCGTTCCAAATCCTCATTGATGCTGGCATCTTTCTCGATATACGTATCGGTTTGCGGCAAATACGCCTCGGGTTGATAGTAATCGTAATAGGAGATGAAATACTCTACCGCATTGTCAGGGAAAAAGGCTTTCAACTCCGCATACAATTGCGCGGCGAGCGTTTTATTATGCGAAATGACCAGTGTCGGCCGCTGAAACCGTGCAATGACATTGGCCATCGTAAAGGTTTTCCCGCTCCCGGTCACTCCTCTGAGAATGGCTCTTCCGGCACCTTTTTGAAAAGCTTCCACCAGCGTATCAATCGCTTCAGGTTGATCGCCGGTGGGTGCATAGGCCGAAACCAGGCGGAAGTGCGCCGGGGCGGTATTTACTTCATTCTCAAAACGCGTTTCAAGCATTTGGGCAAACTACGCTCGCAGCGCACGTTTTTCAACGCACGCCAATGCGCATTCCATAGAGCACCTCTGCGGTTTTGCAGTCCAGGGCGCGTGCCAGTTTCGGACGGTCAATCGACCCCAAGAAAACGCATGGCCACTGTTGCGTGGTGCAATAGAGATAGACATTCTGCCCCACAAAGCCGCAATCCACCTGAGCATATTCAGGCGATTGATCCTCGTCATCATAGGTGAAAATCAGCAACATCGACGCGCCACGCAATTGATCCGAGAGGTCAACCGTTGTTTCCACGCGCTCCAACTCATTCTCCTCCTCGTCCCATTCGTAAAGCCCCTGAGCCGTCAATACCGCAATCTCGATTTCCTGACGGTTCATCGCCGAGGGTGCCGTGCGCTTTCCATCAGGACGCGTAATCCCATTCGCCGCCCAAAGCACATTGGCAATCTGCTGCAACGAAGGTTCCGCCCCCTGCACCCGATGCGTTGTTTTGCGTTGGCTCAATGCCTCCAACAGCGTCATCCCCCCGCTTTTCTGCGGAGCAGGCAAGCGAATCTCATCATCGGCCATCAGCGGCATTGCCAGACATCCGGCAAGAACAATACTCCATACGAATTGTTTCATTTGTCATACTCCTTTCATACAACGTTGTGTTACAACAGCACTATAGCAAAAAAAGCACACCCCTCAAACACGATTTCTGCGCGAACCTCGCCCCCTGCACTCCACAACACACCTCTCCCCTGCAATGCACCTTTCCCCACCCTCCGCCGCTTCTCCCGCGACCCTGCAATCAACCTCAGGCGAAACCGCTTTTCAACATCGCCGAAACCGGGACGCAACGTGGGCGGCATTGATTCGCAATACCGCCCACATTCATACGCATCTTTCGCCCATCTTGTTACAGATAAAAATCAGACGCCAAATCGTCCCCCAACCCCAACGACTCCAAAATCTGTTCAGCCGGCGTCTGTGCGGCCTTGGCCTGATTGCACGAAAAGCACGCCGGCACCACATTCCCCTTGGAAGACGTCCCCCCACGCGCCACTGGAATCAAATGATCCATCGTCAATGCTTCCGGCGGAAATGCTTGACCGCAATGATGACAACGGCCTTGAGCCAATTGCGCCTTCCACCACGGTGATGCACGCAAGGCTCGCGCCTTGGCACGTTCGCGGCGGATATGCTGCTCATCTACCGGCTGATACCAACTCATTTTTCGGGAACTTCAGGCACAGGAATCCCGCGGAAACGGCGGTGCAACCACAAATATTGATCCGGTGCCTGGCGGATCACCTGCTCCAACCGTGAAATATATTCTGCCGTCAATTCCGCCACAGCCTCATCATGCGGCTTCGTCGTATCCGGCACAATCGGGTCGCCAATCGCCACCATCTTATACTTCAGCAATCCCGTCCTCAGGAAGCCTCCCACCACCACCGGGATGCCCGTTTTCACACTCAATCGGGCAGGCGAAGTATACACCGGCACCACATTCCCAAAGAATTTCACCGGAACGCCGCGCGAAGAAAACTGATCAAATAAAATCGTCAATGCCGCATTTTCCGACTGCCACCGGCGAATCGTGTCACCGGAAAAACCATTCTTTTTCGGAATAATCGTCGCTCCGCCACGGAAATTATGCCGCTCCAAAAAACGCTGAATGTAACGGTTGTCCATCAATCGCGCCACTGCCAGCATCGGACGCACACTGGTAATCGCCGTAATCCCGGCCTCCCAGGAGCCCAAATGTCCCGTTGCCAGCAGCACCGGAGACTTCATTTCAAAAATCGCTTTCCGCGTAGCCGGCGTCATCTCCACGTCCACATACTGCTGCCAATTCTGATGCGTTACCACATCCGAAGCGCGTATCGCTTCGCACACGTGCCCGGCAAAGTGCCCTACAGAATCCCTGGCAATGCGATACGCCTCTGCGCGTGTCTTCGCCAAACCTGCGACAATCACGTTATCGATTGCCACCCGCGCACGTTTGCGTTTCCTGCACAGCGCGAACAAACCGGCTCCCACGCCGAAGCCCATCCGATACGCCCATGAAACCGGAAGCAAACGATACAGATGCCAAAACAGCACCACCAAAAGATAATAAAGATACGAAAGCACATTCATCAAGCGCATTATAACAGATTCATCCGCCCCCTGCATAGACTTTATTAACTGCCCCCACGCCCCGGATGATTGAAAAGCACGGCATCGTTACAGCCCCTGCTTCACTCTTGTTAACCGTTCACCTCTCCTCCGTCTCCCGCGCACCATCCCTTCCTGTCACGCAAGAACCCCTACACGTTGCCAACCAAACCATCCCTGCCGACAAAACAAAAACAAGCACGGAAATGCTCCGTGCTTGCCTTCATCTGCCATACAGCTTACTTGGTAAGAATCTTGTCCTTGACCAACTTGGAGACGGTGAACTTCACAGCCTTCTTGGCAGGAATCTTCATCTCTTCGCCGGTAGCGGGATTGCGACCCTTGCGAGCCTTGCGCTGAACAACAGCGAACTTGCCCAGACCCGGGAGGGTGAATGCGCCGGCCTTCTTGGTTTCCTTAGCGGTAAGAGCCAGAATTGCATTGTAGGTGTCCTCAATGCAAACCTTGGTGAAACCGGTATCCTTCGCGAGCGCATCGATCATCTCTGCCTTGGTCATCGGCTTAGTCTTCTTTGCCATGTTGGGAGTACTCCTTCTGTGTGTGAGGTTATCCGGCAGGTCATCCGCCGAAACTGTTGATATTATGGCGGTTTAAGTGGAAGAATGCAAGCAGAAACTCTCTAAATCAAGCTTCCCTGCATTCAACATGCACAAAGCCCCTTAAAATCAAGCTTTTTCAGGATGTTCATTTTCCGTTCCAACGGGATTCTGCGCAACGTCCGGGGAAAGTTGCGCGGGTTTTTCGCGCAGATGACGCGCCAAAAGGTCGTCCCACTGCTGCACGTTTGCCGCTTGCGACCACGTCCTGCGCGCTGTTCGGGCGGCTACTTCACCCAAATGTTCGCGTAATTGCGCATTATCAATCAAGCGTTGCAGTTGAGCTGCAAAGGCTTCCGGGGTGGGCTCTGCAAGCAATCCGTTGGCTTCGTGTACCAAAAGCTCATTGACTCCGGGCGCATCGGCGAAGCCAACGCAGGGCAAGCCGCACCACATTGCTTCGGCAAGTGCCAGTCCAAACCCTTCCACTTTGGATGGATAGGCGCAGATACCCGCCCGCAAAAGAATGGGACGGGCGGCCTGCGTTACGCCCATAAAGCGCACCCGGTCACCGAGATTCAACGTCTCAGCCAAGGTTTTCAATCGCGCTTCCCATTCCGGAGTGCCGCTGCCATACAAATGCAATTCCCATCCCGGAGCCTCTACAAGCGCGAAGGCTTTCAACAGATCGCTGTGGTTCTTATCTTTTGTAAAGTAGGCAATATAAACAAGCGTCTTCTCGCGGGTTTCAAAGGGAGGCAGACGTTCTTCCGCCGGCCATGCGATTCCGTTTCCGATGGCCGTCACCGGCACATTGGCGTAACTTCGCAGGGCTTCGCAATGCGATGGCAGCAACACTTGACTCTCGGCCACCAGCGGAAGCACCCGGCGCAAGCGCGAAGCGCGACGGAATTTATCCTTACGGAAACACTCCGGCGGGTAGACATGAAACATCATAATCACCGGCATCGGCAGCGCACCGGCCAACAAAAGATCCACGCATTCGTTTGAACCGGCTGCGATAACAATCTCCGGCGCGATGGCCTTCACACGTGCCTGCAATGCACAGGAATAGGTTTTGACAAGATCCATGCCCGGAAAGAGATGCTGCAAAACAGCCTCTCCAAATGCCGAAGTGAGCAGGAGTTTATTAAGCACTCGCGCAAAGGGGCGTTTACGCATCGGCACGGCATGGCAGGTAATTCCCTCATCAAACGTAACCGAAAAGGGTATTTTCGCGGATTGTTGTGTCAATACATGCACTTCGTGGCCACGTTGTGCCATGGTATTGGCCAGCGCAGCGGTGGCGCGATCCGCCCCGCGTCCGGTTCTGAAAAAGTCTTTGTAAATCAACACTCTTGCCATTTGTTTTCCTTTTGCTTCACCGTTTACGCGGCAACGCTTGCCCTTGTTGTGCCACGTTTTCGCCGGAGTTTCTCCCGGGTTTCCGCGTTACACCCCCAAGCATTTACCCTCATTGGGGGCACTTGCTTACCCGGCATCACGCCGCTTTCAGCTCCGCTAAACGCCCGGCACCGCGCTCCGCCGCAGAGGGGCAGATGCGGTGCCGTTACTTTCCGGGGCTTTTGCCGGGAACGTTTACTTCTTCCCCAGAATGGTCGCCATGCGCCGTTTACGCACAACCATTGCGCCTTCCATCGACTGCTGCACTTGCTTCATCAACCGCATGGAGTCATTCCCGAAACTGATGAGCAACCGGGTGCGCTCGGCAGTATTCTGCAGTGTGGCGAGCGTAGCATCGGTTTTCAACGTATCAGTAAAAGCCATTGCTTCTTTGTTCAATCCTTCCAGGCTCATCCGTATCTGCTGATATTGATCAACCACCTGTGTCTGCGCCACAGTTTTCCAATCTTTCTCCGGGGAGTTCAGCATCCCAGCGACTTTGGCCAAAACGGGGTCTTTGGAAAGATCTCCGGCATTTACCGCATCCATTGCCGAATGGGCATCCTCGTAAACAAGCGTATACAGCTGCGCCGAATGCACGGCAAGCTGATTGAAACGCGCCACCGCTTCGGGCACTTCGCGGCTTGAAACAGAGCATTGCACCTGCGCGGGCACGGGCGCATCGGCCAACCATTTTTTCAATTCACACCGACTTTTATCCACCGGCGGTTGCTCCGCCGCTGCCTCTGCCGTTGCAGAGGGTGCTGCCGGGGTCGCCTCCTGGATGAGCGTTTTGCGAATCGTCTGGCATCCGGTGAACGCACTCAACACCAAACTGCCCAGTATCACTGAACGAATCAAGGAAATCGACTTCATTTTTGCTCCCGAATTGAAAAGGAAACTGCTTTTGACATCTAAATCATACCATTTAACCGCCGATATCACAACTCCAAAGGCGTTTTTCCCGCCCCTGTATGCTTCAGTAGACACCTGAAAAAAACCTGCTGTTTTTTCCGTGCTGCCCCGGTGCTTCCGCCGCCTCGGCACGCCACCGCAACACCCTCGGTGCACCCTGTTTTAATTACCCCCGAACATACGTTTCCAACATCGGCGAAACACGCGTCCGGTATCGGCGATATTGCGCGCCGATACCGCCGATATTGAAGCACGACTTCGGCGAAGTTGAAACCCCGCTCCGCCCCACGTTGTGCGCACAAAGAAAGCGGCCCGGTTTCGCGTTGCACCGGGCGGCTCCGGAGGCAAGGTTGAACGTCAGCTTCAAGAGCCTGAACACCTTGCACCGCACACTTCAGGATTGTTCCGGGAAATCAATGAATCTCTTTAATGAAAAGGGCGCGCAACCAGGAATCTTCCGACACTGCCCCCTGCTGAATCAGCCAACACAGAGCCGTCACGCAGACGGCAGCAATCAAAACTCCCACCGCATTGGCGATATAAAAACGCGAACGGCGGAACCCCAACAGGAAAGCCCCCGCAGCACCTGTCACCGCGCCCGTCCCCGGAAGCGGTACACCGATAAAAAGTGCCAGCCCCCATTCGCCATACTTCTCCACCATCGGGCGCAGCTTTTCCCGGCGTTTCTCCACATGGATCCAGAGTTTTTCGGCAAACCACTTGAAGCGGCACATCACGCGCAGCAGCGGCAGCAGCACCTCATAGACGCCAATACCCAAAATAATATTCGCCACTGTACAAACCGTTGCCACCCACCACCATTCCAGCGGGACGCCGGCCGCCGTCTTCAATGCAAAGCATCCCATCGGGATGGAAAAACGCAGTTCCAACGCCGGAATGCAGGTAAAAAAGACCAATTCCAAGACAATCATCCAAATCGCCATCGCGCACGCGTCCTTCCCTCTACCGGCTTATCCACGTGTAAAACACACCACCCACGCGGTGTAGATCACCCAAAGCAACAGGAAAATCACCCCCCACTTCCGCGTCAGCGTAATCGGCTTGCGGCATTCGCCGCGCCGATGCAACAGCCACCACGCGCCCCAACCGCAGAAAGCAAGCAGCAGCGTTGTCCCCAACATCACCAGCGGATCGCGCCAGATCAATGCCGTAGGCATGGTCGCAGACTCCACCGGACGAATCGTCAGTGCCAAGCCTGCCACGATGCAGATATTGAAGCAATTGGACCCCACCACGTTGCCAAGCGCAATGTCCGGCTGCCCATGGCGCATCGCCGTAACCGAAGCCATCAATTCCGGAAGCGAAGTGCCCAGCGCGACAATTGTCACCCCCACGATGAGTTGCGTCGCCTCAGGCGTAATTCCGGCAGCGGCGGCGGCCTCCTCGGCCATGAAGCGCGCCGAGCACACCAACACCTGCGAAGCCAGGAGCAACAGGCCCAATCCGCCAAACGTCTGCAACAGCACCAGCGGCATCGATTTCGCCTCCTGTGCCGCCTGTTCGGAAGGATCCTCGCACCTCACCGTGCCCCGATGGAATAATACTGTGCCCACTTGCCACAATAAAAACGCAAGGAAGGCCCCGATTAAAATCGCGCCGTCCAAACGCGAAAGCCCATTACACCCCAGCACAATCAGCAGAAAAATCACCGACAGGAGAAACGGAATATCCTTACGCAACGCCGCACGGTTGATCACAATCGGCGCCACCAGCATTGATGCTCCCAGGATAAGCAGGATGTTGGTAATGTTGCTGCCATAGGCATTCCCCAGCGAAAGTGGCGTCATACCCTGCGCAGCGGCAAGCGCAGAAACGAGCATCTCCGGTGCGCTCGTGCCGAATCCCACAATGATAAACCCCACAAGCAGTGCCGGCATCCGCAGACGCGTGGCCAGCCCCACCGCGCCCTCTACGAAAATATCCGCGCTCTTTGTCAGCAGCCCCATTCCGAGGCACATCCCTACCGCCGCCAAGCACCATTGCCCCCAAAGCGGCAACGTCGCAAACCACTCACTCAGGCACATCTTCGCCTCCCTCCCGGAATATCCCGGTCAAAACCATCAAAACCAATCACCGCTTTCGGCGGCATCACACGCCATCCGGGCGCAGAAAAAGTCCCGAACGCCACTCACCGATCAAGCGGCTTCGCGCTTCCTGCAAACCATAACGCTCAAACGCCGCCTTCACTTCAGGATAAAGCGTATCCAGAATACCGGAAGCTACCAATGCACCTCCCGGCAGCACCGCGCACGCCACTTCGGCAGCATACGTAATCAAGACCGGCCCGAGAATATTGGCCAGCACCACGGCCCCCTGGTCCAGATTGTTCGCCAAATCACGCGTTTCATAAGGGATCGACACCCCGTTCAGCGCGGCATTTTCCTTTGCCACCGCTACAGCATCAGCGTCATAATCAAAGCCCCGCACATGCGAAAAGCCCAGTTTCTTCGCAGCAATTGAGAGAATTCCACTGCCGCAGCCCATGTCAAGTACCGGACGGGTCAGGTCGCCTTCCGCCAAAAGATCCAGGAACTCCAAGCACGCCCGCGTGGTCGGATGCTTCCCAGTGCCGAAGCTCATGCCGGGATCCAACGTGATGACCGCTTCATCCTTTCGCGGAGAATACGGCTCCCAAGAGGGACAAATCGTAATGCGTCCGGTAATCTTTTCAACATGGAAAAAGCGTTTCCACGCCTCCGACCAATCTGCTGCCGGAAGCGTATCACGTGTCACTTCCACAGCAAGACCGGCGATTTCCGCCGTTGCCTTCACCGCAGACGCCACATCATCTGCCGCAGACGCCTCCTCCAAAAAGATGTCCAAGCGCACCTCTCCCGTCTCGACATCTTCCCAAACCGTAGGCGTAAACGCATCGGCATCCAGCAATTCCAAAAGACATTCCGCCGCCTCCGAAGATGGGAGCACGGCGGAAACAGCAGTAATATCCTGCGCTTTCATTGCAAACACTCACGCATGAGCGGTTTGAACCGCGGTCTGACGGTGAATCATCCACATCTGAATGATCGACAACACCTGCGACACCGTCCAGTACAAGCAGAGCGCAGAGGGCATTGAGTAGAACATGAACAGCAGCATGATCGGCATCATCCACGTCATCATCTTCTTCTGCGCCGGATCACCTGTGCTGGGCGAAAGGTGCGTCTGCAAAGCCATCGTTGCCGATGTAAGAATGGGCAGAATATTCAACGGCACCGGCAAAATCCCGGCGAAAAGATTCTCCGGTTGCGAAAGATCTGCGATCCAAAGGAACCCGGAAAAGCGCAATTCCACAGCAGAACGCAGCACGGTAAAGAGCGCGATAAAGATGGGAATCTGCACCAGCATCGGCAAACAACTGGAGAATGGATTAACCTTATGCTCGCGATAAAGCTTGAAGGTCTCCTGCTGAAGTTTCTGGGGATTCTCCTTGAATTGCGCCTGCAACGCTTTGATTTGCGGTTGAATCACGCTCATTTTCCGCATCGAAACCGTGCTCTTGTGCGTCAAAGGCCAGAAGACCACACGCACCAAAAGCGTCAGCAGAATAATCGCAACACCATAGTTGGGAATAAGAGAGTGGAAGAAATTCAACAACGGCACCAGCAGTTCACAGAACCAGGAAAACATTCCGAAGTCCATCACGCGTTCGGCATGATCTCCAAAGGTTTTCAACCCGCTCAGCATCTTTGGGCCCACGTAAATACGCGTAACCACGCCCGTGGAAACGCCGGCCTGCAACTGCACTGCCGGGTAGGAGAATTCGGCATTCACGCGATTGATTTGAAGCGTTTTCGCAGCAACATCACGCGTAACTCCGTAAGCACAAGGCGCGGCCACCGGCGGCATCACCAAGGTCGTAAAGAAGCGACTCTTCAACGCCACCCACCGTTGCGCCGTAGCAATAGAGGTGGTGCCGGAAAGGGGTAAGCCCGTAGGGTCGGAACTTGTACCGCAACCAAGAAATGCACTCCGTGCCCCCAAGAGTTTTGCCAAGTCGCCTTCATGATAATCGGGTTTCTTCTCTCCCGCCGCAAGGGTATCAACGCCAAGCGCATCGCCGGAGGTCTCTGTCAAACCGAAGGCACCCACACTGAACGTATACGGCATTACCGCAGTCCCTTGTGCAGAGAGGAAGACGTCCGACACCGTCAGCGCATAATCTTTCTGCAATGTCACCGTGCGCTCCAATGTGATACCGGAAGCGAGCACCGTGCGGAAGATCAGCGTCTGCGGGTCTTTCTGCTCCACGGCATACGTCAGATACGCCGGCATTCCCTCAAATTTCAGGTTCAGCAAATCTCCGGTTTCCAGCACGACATGCGTTGCCTCCGCCTTGTTTTCCGCACGGTAAGCCAGCAATTCCGCCTTTACCAAGCGCGCACCAAGATTGGAGAAGGTCAATTTCACCTGCTCGTTTTCAAGCGTGTAATAGTGCTGCGTTGCCGCTTTCATCTCCACTTGCGGGGCAATCGCCGGCGCAGGGTTCGCAACGGGCGTTACCGCCGCCGATACACTTTGCTGCGGAGCAACCACTGCTGTCGCCACCTGCGGTTGCGGTTTCGGCGCAAAATAGTTCCAACCCAAATAACCCACCAGAAGGGCCACCAACAGCCCAACGCAGAGCTTTTCATTCTTATTCATCATTCACCTCAATCATTTTCTTCCCCAAAGGCGGCACCGGATCGTAGCCGCCTTTGCAGAACGGATTGCACCGTAAAATCCGCCAACATCCCAGCGCAAGCCCTTTGAACGGACCATGACGCTCCAACGCTTCAATCATGTATTGCGAGCACGTCGGAGAAAATCGGCAACTGCCATAGCCCAAAAAGCCGTGCAATGTCTGCTGATAAAAACGCACCGTCGTCACCAATGCACGCACCAGCAGCCGCCGGAAATCCCTGCGCTTCACATCTGAGCCTTCCGGCATTCCGCCTGCTGCGACTTCAACAAACCGGCTCTCCGGCACACATTCAGCAACGCTTTACGCACGTCCTGGCACTTCATCTTCAACAACTGCCGGCGACCGATCAAGACCAAATCGACCCCCTCTGCAAGCTGTTCGCGCTCTAACCGGAACGCCTCTCTCAGCAAACGCCGTGCCCGGCTGCGCTCAACTGCCAGATGAAACGTCCGTTTTGAAGCAATCACCCCCACGCACGTCTTCGCTCCGCCATTCGGCAAAAAGCGCATCACCAGCGCGGCACACGCTTCCGAACGCCCGGCTTCAAACACTTCCGGAAAGCGTTTCGCCGGCAAGCGATAAGGCGCAAAAAGCAAAGGAGGCACCCTCGAGGAGCCTCCTTTGGAAACAACGCCGCACTCAGGGGAATCGGTCACAGCGTGTTCCCCGGACGAGTCACTTAAGCGTGAACCAACGCCTTGCGGCCCTTGGCGCGACGGCGAGCCAAAATCTTGCGGCCACCCTTGGTTGCCATGCGAGCGCGGAAACCAATCTTGCGAACGCGCTTAATCTTTGAAGGTTGCCAAGTCATCTTCATGATACGTTTTCCTCTCGTGTTGAGACCTATTCAAAAGCACAAATGAACCAGTATAGTAGCAAATCGTACACGGGATTGTCAAACGCTCACCCGCTTCCGCAGCATTGCCCCAACAGACAACGCAAGTATGTATGGAAGAAAAAGTCGTCACCCCTTAAACGAAGCGTCAAAAACGGCGAAGGAAAACCTGCGCTTGCACCCCACATTCAGTCGCACGATTCGCACCACGTTAATGCGACACTTTTTTGCCACGCACCGCATCTAAATGCACCCTGCGCCCTGCTGTTCGGGAAGATGGGCGATATCGGCCGGGCGTTCCGCCCAAGTTCACGTTGCGTTTCGGCGATGTTACCCGGGCAACATCGCCGAAACCGTTTTAGCAAGCCGCCAGACTCTTTGCACATCACCTGCGGTTTTTCCACCACATCGCCTGTCGCCGATTTTAGCAGGCCGACAGACACGCTGCACCATCCCCGCGTACGCTTCGAGCCGTGCAAACGTCCTTGCGCGTCCCGATACTCCATTTTCCCATTCACTTCGCGCGCCGTTCCCTGCAAACGCCCCTGTGCATCGCGATATTCAATCTTGCCATTGACGTTACGAGCAGAACCTTGAAGCCGTCCCTGCGCATCACGATATTCCGTTTTACCATTGACTTCACGCGCAGACCCTTGAAATCGTCCTTGCGCATCGCGATACTCCGTTTTACCATTCTGTGCGCGGGCAGACCCCTGAAGGCGGCCTTGTGCATTGCGATATTCCACTTTCCCATTCTGTGCGCGGGCAGAATCTTGAAGGCGGCCTTGTGCATCGCGATATTCAATCTTCTCCGAAGCAAGTAAAAGCCCCGACAACAAACCAATGAAAATAAAGACTGATCGTTTCATCCTGTAACTCCTGTTTCCTTTAAGAACACCCGGCCGCGCGAAAAATATTCCGACGCGCCGGAGTGCCTGTAACCCGCTTCCTTTTAATAACACGTCCAACATTCGTTCCTGAAAAGCAAATAAACCTCTTCCGGATCGTAACGGGGGTCGCCTGTAAACCAACTGCACACCCCCCGCTGCTTCCGCTAAACAACACCCGGAAGAACGCACGGCCAGACATTGTTACATTCTAACAGAATCAACACACCTCTCCCAGTCTTCCCATCCGAAAGAACCGACGGTATCCTCAAAAGCACAAACGCATCCTTTCCACGTCCTGTTAATTATCAAAAATCTATCCGCACCGTAAGCCTCATGGCCGCTGCTCCAATTTTCCTATCACGGCCCCAACGTCCATGCGAGCGCGCCTGCACTTCACACTTTGACAAGCTTCTTCAACACAAAAAATGCGTCCCCTGCCAAAGCAGAGGACGCATTGCATTACCAAGACATACTTACTTAGCAGTCTTCATACCTGCACGCAAACGTGCCTGAACACGCTTTTTGTAAGCTTCGCGACGTGCGCGCTTCACGCGCTTGCGGAGTTGCTGTCCCATGATCGTAATCCTTAATTCAATGTTTGTAAATCCATTCGAAACGGCTTACGCCATGCCGAGTTGGTAACGAATAAAGCGCTTTACCGTAATCGTGTCGCCGGTTGCTTTTTCCGCTTCACGGATAACATCGGTTACGGACATCTTGGGTTCCTTGACAAAGGGCTGATCAATCAAGCACACTTCAGCGAAGTGCTTCTTGAGTTTACCTTTGAGGATGCCTTCGATAATGTTCGCGGGCTTGCCTTCAACTTGAGCGCGATAAACTTCTTTTTCGCTCTCAATTTCTTCAGCCGGCACTTCGGACTCGTTCAAGTAGCGAGCACCTGCGGCGGCGGCCTGAAGGCAGATATCGTGTGTCAATTGCTGGAAAGCTTCGGTCTTAACCGTTTCTTCCTTCGTGCAACCAACTTCCACCAACACGCCAATCTTGCCACCCATGTGGATGTAAGCTTCCACTGCGCCTGTTCCGGTCAATGCAAAGTGCTTGCCACGACGAATCTTGACATTTTCGCCGGTTGCGGCCACCACTTCAGTCAAGCGTGTCGCATGTGTTTCAGCAAGATTTTCATCACCGGCGGCGGCTGCTGCGGCCAATTCCTTGGCAAAATCAAGGAACTTGTCGGTCTTTGCCACAAAGTCGGTTTCGCAGTTCAATTCAATGATGCCGTACGCGCCATTTTCACCGGCGGCGGCAGCAATGATGCCCTGCTTCGATTCACGATCCGCACGCTTCACCTGGAGGGCGAGACCCTTTTCGCGAAGGATCTTGATCGCTTCTTCCATATTACCGTCGGTATCTTGAAGTGCGCGCTTGCAATCCATCATGCCGACATTGGTGGCGGCACGAAGATCGTTGATCATTTGAATGGTAATCGTTGCCATAGTCGTTCTCACTCCTAGCGGTTACTTATTCTGCAGCGGGAGTGGCGACAGCGGCTTCAGCCTCGGCTTCAACCTTGGCGGCGGCAACCGTTTCCTGAGCGGCGGCGGCAGCAGCGCGACGGGAGGCAGCAGGCTTGCGAGCCGGACGGCGGGCAGCATTTTCCTTACGGGCGGCCTTGTCGGCAGCAGCCTTCTGTGCGCGTTCGGCTTCAGCAGCGGCACGTGCTTCAGCAGCAGCCTTGGCTGCTTCACCATCTGCATCCTTGAGCACTTCGGCAATCTTCTCAACGATCAACTGAATGCCACGCACCGAATCATCGTTACCGGGAATCACATAGTCGATCGGATCAGGATCGGCGTTCGTATCCACCAGTGCAACCACGGGAATTCCGAGACGCTTGGCTTCCTTCACCGCGTTCACTTCACGGCAGACGTCCACCACGAAGAGTGCGCCGGGCATACGATCCATATCGGCAATACCGGTGAGATTGGTTTCAAGCTTCGTCAACTCACGCGCAAGAGCGGAAGCTTCCTGCTTGTGTTCAGAGAGCACACCATTGTTGTTGCGGGCGATATTCTGGATCTGAAGCATGCGCTTGATGCTGCGGCGAATCGTCTGATTGTTCGTCAACGTACCGCCCAACCAACGCTCGGTCATGTAGTACTGATTGCAAGCCTGAGCAGCTTCTTTCACCACTTCCTGCGCCTGCTTCTTGGTGGCCACGAAAAGCACCTTCTGGCCGTTTGCGACAACGTTGCGGAGAAATGCAACCGCTTCGTCAAGCAAGTCTACCGTCTGGGTGAGGTCAATGATATGAATACCTTCGCGCTTGTCGAAGATGTAGGATTTCATCTTCGGATTCCAACGCTTGGTCTGGTGGCCGAAATGAAGACCTGCTTCAATGAGGTCTTTCAACGGAATAAGATTCGCCATAGTGCGTCTCTTTCTAAAACGTGTAGTTCTCGTTTAATCCACTCGGAAGGCCGTACACGCGGACGGCACATCTTCGCTTCTTACGCCCTCGAGCACACGCTCCAGAGACGTAATGCGCGTGATTATAGCAAACACGTTTGGGCAACTCAAGCAAAAAAAGAGGTTTCTCGGAAAAAGTACTGTGCGACCTCCGGCAGCAGTCTATCGAGGAAGAATTCGTATGCGTTGTTTTTTGTGACGAACCCGTCTTTGAAAATAATGCTTGCTTTCAGTCAGTCTCTTTGCTATCATCATCCGCAATTCAAGCCAACTTAGCTCAGCTAGGTAGAGCAGCGCATTCGTAATGCGCAGGTCGTCGGTTCGATTCCGTCAGTTGGCTCCATCTTTTGGAAGCCTGTGAACGTCTATGTTTACAGGCCTTTTTATTTTCCCAAGCGGGCTTAAAGGCGGTAAACGGCTGCTCGCTAGCAAGAGACTCCGAAGATCTCATGCGGCATATTTTGCAAGCATCTACAGAAATTAATGCTTGATCATTTGCCAATCAAAGGCGAGAATCACGGCAATTTTCGCCGATTGTGGCGATACCTCGCCGCGACTGCGCTTGAAAAACATGATGGAACCAAATGTCTCACACCCCGCCACCTCAACAAAAGGGTTCCTAATCAGCTTGAAAAACACGGCAAGACCAAATATCTCATACTACGCCACGCAGTCAATGTGGCAGCCTCCGAGTTTGAGAAACACGGCAAATCCAGATGTCTCACACCCTTCAGACTCAAAGACAAAAAGACCGTTGACGCTTGAAAAATACGGCGAAAGCAGATGCCCTACAACTTTGCCATGAAAGCCGCATCACGCTTTCATTTGTATTCACCGGGCGTAAATAAATGGCAGAGAAGCGCGTGCGTTCTGCGCTTCGACCCAACAACACACGCCCTTTCTCCCGCCGGAAGTTTGCGCATCTTTTCCCCAACACGTCCACGTGCTTCGCCTCGCACCGCCCAACACGCCGTCTTTTTCATCAAGGCTTTTTGCCAATCTTTTGCTACACTATTTCCTGAATGGAAGACGAAAGGAACCGCTGTCATGAGTGGACTTGACTGGGACAAATTGTTAACCCCCGCACGTGCCCGCCTGAACACCGAGGGGCAACTTGTCCCCTATTTCCAGAATGAACCGCCACCGCGCACACCGGCCGAGGCCGATATCCAGCGTATTCTCTTTTCGGCTCCGTTCAGACGTCTTGCCGGCAAGACGCAAGTCCATCCGTTGGCCAGAGTCGATTACGTACACAATCGCCTGACACATTCGCTGGAAGTGGCGGAAATCGGCACGAGCCTTGCTCAAAGCCTCGCGGCGGCACTCCAACTCTCTCCATCACAAACTCACGCCTGC
This sequence comes from Kiritimatiellia bacterium, assembly GCA_017531445.1. Lineage (GTDB taxonomy): Bacteria > Verrucomicrobiota > Kiritimatiellia > RFP12 > DVOR01 > Spyradenecus. Next base: position 823,663 of record JAFXKZ010000002.1, read on the forward strand.
GCGCTCCATGTCAAAGCAGCAGGGCTGGGGCACGACATCGGCAATCCGCCCTATGGTCATGCCGGCGAGTATGCCATTCAAGCGTGGGTCGCGGCCAACGAGGAGCAGTTGGGCAATCTTTTGGCCGCGGATGCACCCGCGGTTTCAACGGAATCGCCCGCTGCTATCTTGGAGGATTTACGCAAGTTTGACGGCAACGCACAGGCATTCCGTCTGCTCAGCCACCCGGCCCCGCGTGACGATGCCTATTTCCGCCTTACCTTTGCCAGTCTGGGTGCGCTGATTAAATATCCCAAAACCTCCGCCGAGGCGGAGAATGCCAAGTTCTCCTGCTTTCAGACTTCGCGCGAAATCTTCCACCTCGTCACCCGAACGCTCGGGCTTCATTGCGCAGAGACAGTTTGCCGTCATCCGCTCTCCTACCTCACCGAGATTGCAGACGACATCTGCTACTGCGTGACCGACTGTGAAGATGCCGTCCTGATGGGAATTCTCGATGCCGAATGCGTCCGCGAATGGTATCTGCAACTGTTCGAATCGCCCACGACTGCCGGAATCAAAGCCGATGCCTCCATCTCATTCCTCAGGGCAAAAGTCATCGGCGATTTGGTGCGCTGCTTTACCAACGACCTCGTTACGGCGTTTGAACATCCCGAAACTCTCACATCGTTTGAAGCGACTTCACCCACCTGGGCGCGCCTGCACCAATTGAAAAACAATTATAAGGTTGTCTTCGATGACGCGGCGAAAATCCGCAAAGAGCTCCATGCGCAAACCGAAATCCACCGCACATTGGACGCGTTTCTCTCTGTTGTGCAAACGGTTCACAACGAAAAACCCGCCTATTCCATGGAGCTGCTTCAAAAGTATACCTTTGGGAAAGCCTTCATCCATCAGCACCGTCGCCGTTCAAACGCCTGGTGGCTACACACCATGCTTGACTCCGTCACCGGCATGACCGATCACTCCCTGCATCAATTCTGCGCGGCACTCCCCTGACCTGCCCCATCGGGAAACACGTATTGCGCCACCACCGCAAAACCGTGCCTTCAATCGCCATTTTTGCCGCTTTCATTCGCCCACCTGTGTTCTACCGGATTGTTCCTTGCCGCCGACCCGGGCACTCCGGTTTTCAACATGGGCGAAAGTGCCCCCTCAATGTCGCCCATGTTGAAAGCGAAGATCGGCGATGTTGAGGAGCAACATCGCCGATCTTTCTTTGGGAGGTGCACGGAACGTGCCTCATGCCTCCGGCACAGACGATTGACACGCCCGCAGGCCTGCCGCCCGGGCAAGGCAACAGGGTCCGCCATTGAGCGCGGCATAGCGTTTGCTTGCCGCCAGCGTCGCCGGAAGATTGCAATTGAAATCGCGAATATTGCCCAAGTGAAGCGGATAAAATCCGCACGGTTGCAAATCGCCCCGATGGCTGAGGAAGAGGAATCCTGCTCCAGCCATGCATCCATTGCAGGGGCTTTTGGGCGGATGGGAGCGTTGGGCAGCCACTTGCAGAATGCGCGGTTCGCAAGTGACATGAATCGGCAGCAGCCCTTCATCATCCAGGATCAGCAATTCGTTCAGCGCGGTTTCAGTTTCGGCATCGGTGAGACATTGCGCGGAAAGTGCCGCTCCCCGCCCCACAGGGACGAGGAAAAATACATCCAACCGCGTGGCACCTTGCGCCAAAGCAAAGTCACGCATAGCGCGCAGGTGCGGCAATCCGGCGCGTGTAAGCGTATGATTCACCTGAAAAGGCATCCCGGCCTCCCGCGCAGCCTGCATTGCAGCAGACGCCATTTGAAAGGCTCCGGGCACACCGCGGAAGGCGTCGTGCGTGGCCGCATCCGCGCCATCGATGCTGAGCGAAATTGCACGGATGCCGGCCGCTTTCAGCTGTTGCAAGCGTGCGGCCGTGGCGAAACGCCCGCAAGGGGCCAACACTGAAGGGAATCCACAGCGGTGCGCATGGCGGACGATCGTCTCCAAATCCTCCCGGTACATCGGTTCGCCCCCGGTGAAAATCAACATCGGCAAACGTGCGCCGTCACGCCGTGCCGCCACAAGCGAATCCAGCACCTGAAACGCCTCTTCGGTGGTCAATTCCCCGGCGTAATCTTCATTTCGCGAAGCCCCCCGGCAATGTTGACAGGCCATCGGGCAGCGGCGTGTAATTTCCCATGCAATCGCATGAAGCGGTTTATTCATTGCACCATTTCTCCACTGTGGCGAACACCTCATCCAAGTGTGTAAAATCCTCTACGAGCGCATCTGCTCCGGCCCGGCGAAGCGTGGCCGCATCCACCCACCCGGTGGCCACCGCCAGACACGGCAGCCCGGCGTGGTGCGCCGCCTGAATATCCTTGGGCGTATCGCCAATCAGCAACCGGGGGGTTGCCCCGAAATCCGCAGCGCGTTGGCAGGCAATCTGTGCCAGCACATTGCGATCGGCATGATCGCTGGCATAACTTCCGAAAGAGAAGGCTTCAGCAAGCCCTGAATGCGTCAATTTGCTCCAGGCAGTCGTACGCAGATTTCCGGTAACGAGGCCCAGCACAAAGCCCCGTTGCGTCAAAGCGTCCAGAAGCGTCCGCACACCGGGATAGACCTGAATCGCGTTGGGCGCACGCAGACGGCGGTCGAGTGCTTCGGTAAGCCGCACAGCGAAATACTCCTCCTTCGCCGGCGTGGAGCTTACACCCTGCTGATGCGCCAGCTCGCGGATGATCGCCGTATCGGTCGCTCCAACAAAGGAAACCGAATCCATGTCCACAGCCACACCGTAAGCCTCGGCAAAGGCCTCGGCGAAAGCCGGTCGCCCCAATCCCTTGGCATAGAGCAAGGTGCCATCGATATCAAAGAGAATGGCGGGTTTCATCACGTTTCATCCAAGAGGCGTTCCAGATTGATCTTCCAATCCACGGCATTTGTCAGCGCGTGGCTGGAGCGCGGATTCTCTGCCCAAAGCACACGCGCCTGCGGATAACGCCGCAGCACAGGCGCATTGCGCACCACCGTATCGCGCTGCGAGAGCAAGAGGGTTATCGGGCAGGCGGGCGGTTGCGAAGCAAGCTTTTCAGGCACGGCCAACGCCGAAGCAAAGGTGCGCGTAGGGATGACGCGACGAACGCGATAAAACGTTTCGGGGTCGCCTTTCCCATGACGATTGACGGGAAACCAGGTCAGCGTGAAGGGCCACAAAAAGCACACCCGGTGCAAACCGTAGAGCAACCGCGAACAAAAGACCCCCATGTGGGGTTCCAAAAAGGGTGCCCAGAGCACCAGACGCGCCACGGCTTCGCGTTGAGCAGCGACCAGACAGAGCGCGCCCCCCATGGAATGGCCCCATAATTCCACATGATCAGCCGAGCGTTTCGCACGGAGAATTGCCGCATGAATCGTGGAAAGCCATGCGTCAGATGCGGCAGAAAGATTTATTTCCGGCACGATGACGCGCCACCCGCGCGCCGCCAGAGCCTCGGCCTCCCGTTGCCATGCCAATGGCGTATCGGCAAAGCCATGCACCAGAATCGCACACTTTTCAGCTTCAGGTGCGCCCATTTCAATTGTTTCCGTTGGCGACAACGCACGGTCGCGGCGGCACCATTCAATCACAAGGAGGTAGAGCACCTGCACCGAAAGGTAAGCGCACCACGCCACTTTTGCTGCGTAAGCGCATCCGCACAACGGCAAAATGAAAAGGAAAGACGGCAATAAAAGCCCCGGCAGCGCGAAGCGGATCCAAGCGCAAGCGGCTGAAAGGAGGCGTTGCCCTCCGGAAGCTCCGGCGGTTGCTTCAGGCGCAGCAGTCATAGCATCCCGGAGGTTGTATCGGCATCAGCGGCAGGACGTTTGACAATCGGCCGCGCCCCAAAGAGTGCCGTACCAATGCGGACATCGGTTGCACCTTCCTCAATGGCAATCTCGAAATCTCCGGTCATCCCCATGGAAAGATGCGGAAGCGTAATATCAAAGCGCGCTTCCAACTCGTCGCGCAACGTGCGCAACCGGGCAAAATGCGGGCGGGAATGCTCAGGCTCCGGGTCGAAAGGAGCCATGGTCATCAAGCCGCTGAGCGTCAGGGCGTGTGCATGTTCCAGAATGTGTTCCACCAGAGGAAACGTCGCTTCAGGCGTTGCGCCATATTTGGACACCTCTCCGGAGACATTCACTTCCAGATAGATTTCCGGTCGCGTTCCGGCCTGACGGGCAGCGGATTCCAATGTATCAAAGAGTTTGATGCTGTCGACCGAATGAATGGTTTCAAAGAGACGCACCGCGTGACGCGCCTTGTTGCTCTGCAAATGCCCGATGAGTTGCCACCGCGCACAGGAAGGCGAAAGCGGAATCTTCCACGCAGCTTCCTGCACCTTATTCTCGCCAAACAACATCATCCCTGCCGCAACGGCATCACGCACCGTCTCAGGACCATGCGTCTTTGTTACGGCAATCAACGACACCTCTTCGGGCGAACGCCCGGCGCGTTTCGCAGCCGCAACCATCCGTTCCTGTACAGATTCATAGAGCGGAAGGAGATCATTCATCGGCAAACTCCTCACTTGAAGAACTGACGCATCGCCAAAGGCGGACGGCAAGGCTGGTGCGAGTCGGAAGTGATAAACGCCAGCGTTGTGGTGCCGTCCAGCACCAATTCACCCGCCGGATTCACCACCTCGTAACGGAACTTGATCCGGGAACGCACCGGCTCTTCCACGTACACGTGAATCGTCAGCACTTCATCGTAAAACGCCGACCGGTGATAATTCAGATTCACATTCACAATCGGCGTCATGACACCGGCCGCTTCCATGTCGGCATATGAGCCATTCCCGGTGGCACGCAAGGCCTCTCCACGCGCTTCTTCAAGATAAAGCAGATAGTTGCCATGCCAACAAACCCCCATCTGATCGGTCTCTGCATAACGGACGCGAACGTGATGTTCGTAATGATAAGGCAGCATAAATCCTCCCGGTAATCAATGACAAGCGGATGAAACCCCGTGCAGAATCCACGCCGGTTGCGCAGATTCTGCCCCGAAAACACCTTATGACTTCGCAGAGGAAGCCCGCTTTTTGGAAGTCGGTTTCTTCGATGAAGTCGCACGCGATGCGGCTGGTTCCTTAATCATATGCTTCGCTGCCAACGCCGCATACGCCGGAATCTGTTCCCGATAACCGCGAAGCAGCTTTTTCAACGCCTCGAACTGGCGTTCGGTCAGGAAGCGTTTTTCAGACAGTTGAAGGCGTAAACTTTCCACAAAATCCCGATCATCGTATACGCGCTTTCCACGCTTAATCGGTTCATTCCAGACGGTAACCGAATCCAACGCTGTCAGCAATTCCATGGAAGCTGCTTCGTTCTCCGGACGCTCTTCTTCCGTCTCTCCAGCGGAAATTTTGCGCAAAATAGCCAACTGTTTGGGCGAAAGCGTCTTCTTTTCTGCATATTGCTGCTTCAAAGAACGGACAAACTTCGCCTCCCATTCATTCAGCGAACGCCCTTCCAAAAGCGCGAAAGATTTCTCCACCTCCGTCACGTCCACCGAGCTTGGCACCTCGCCAATGGCCATGTCCACGCCCGGCAATTGATCGCGATAACTCAATGCCATGCGGACAAGTGTGGCCAATTGCGGCTTGGTAATCGCCTCAGTTGCGCACATATCCTCGTAAAACTTCCTGTCATCCCAGACAACTTTGCCATTCTTTCCAATCGTTGAAGCTTTCCACTCCCGCACTTGGGCAAGCTGTTCAAGCACCGCCTTTACGCGGCGGGCATCGGCACGGAGCCAATCAATCAGCTTCTCGTTGAAAGCCCGCACTTCCTCTACCCACTTCTTATTGCCGCCGGCGATAAGATCCAACGCATCCTCCATCTGCCCGGTGAATTCGACATTAACAAAGTCCGGTACTTCCGTCAAAAGATAGTCAATCGCCGCAAGACCGGTATCGGTAGGGGTCAAAACGTGTCCCTTACCGCTATTGACATAATCCCGGTCCAGGAGCGTACGGATGGTCGCAGCATACGTTGACGGACGGCCGATTCCCTTCTCTTCCAGGTCTTTTACCAGCGAAGCTTCATTGTAACGTGCCGGAGGCTGGGTTTCTTTGCTGGTGCAACGCCACTCCAAACAGGTGATGACATCGCCTTTATCAAGATTGGGCAGCTGCCGCGTATCGCCGTCTTCCAAATCCGAACGGGTGTTCGGCCACACCGCCAGATAGCCTTTGAAGATGGTCTTGGAGGCGGTTGCCGAAAAACGGTATTCACGCTTGAGTGCAGGCGGTTCTTCAGGAGCGAAGAAGATGGTTGTGCGTTCGATTTGCGCAGGTGCCATCTGACTGGCCATAAATCTCCGCCAGATAAGATCGTAAAGCCGTGCCTGGCGCGGATCGGCATCGGCTTCAAGCGCATTGCGCGTGATATCTGTCGGACGGATAGGCTCGTGGGCTTCCTGCGCGTTTTTTACCTTTGTCGTGTAGAAATTCGGCGATGGCGGAAGGTAATTCGCTCCAAAGAGCCGTGTAATTTCCTCCATTACCGAAGCACGAATGGTGTTACTGACCGACATTCCATCCGTACGCATATAGGTTATCAGCCCCTCTTCGTAGAGCCGTTGCGCCAATTGCATTGTCTGATCCGGAGAATATCCCAGATGGGTTGCGGCGGCCTGCTGCAGCGTTGAGGTAATGAACGGCGGTTGAGGTTTCTTGCCCAACACTTTACGTTCCACTGCGACAACCGTTGCATTCCGGGCACGGAGATCTTCCAGATAGTCTTCTGCAAGGGCTCGTTCCGGCACACCATAGATTTCCTTGTCGGCCACCATGAATTTCGGTGTCTTGCCATCTACAGCGCAAAGTTGTGCTTCAAAGGTGACCCCTTTCTTGAGAATGGCACTCACCACGTGGTAAGGCGTCGGGCGAAAATCACGGATGGCGCGCTCGCGATCCACAATCAAACGCAATGCCACCGACTGTACGCGTCCTGCGCTTTTTGCGCCCTGCACCGCATTGGCAATGAGTTTGGAAAGGCGGAACCCTGACAGGCGGTCTTCAATACGCCGGGCCTGCTGGGCATCTACAAGGTGCTGATCAATCACCGAAGGCTTTTCCAATGCGGCCAACACGGCAGATTTCGTAATTTCATTGTAGCGGATACGATAGAATTTCCGCTCGCCCGGAAGGTCTTTCAACACTTCATACAAATGCCACGCAATGCTTTCTCCTTCCCGGTCAGGGTCGCTTGCCAAATAAACTGTGTCCACTTTGGCGGCGGCTTTGCGCAAATCGTCTACGATTTTCTTCTTATCTTTGGGGACTTCATAGTTGGGAGCGAAATCTTTTGCCACATTCACGCCAAGCACATACTTCGGCAAATCGCGGATATGTCCCACAGAGGCCAACACTTCCGTGCCGGGATTGACGTACGATTTTATCTTTTTAGCCTTTGCAGGCGACTCGACAATAATCAGAGAGGTAACTTTTTTGGCCATCGAGGGGCTTCCTTTCATTCCATTACATATAGCAATAACACGCCTGCAATTCTTTTGGCAAGCACTTTTTTCTGTGTCTTTCCTATACTATAAATATTATAGTATAAGGCGGCAGAGGTTACAGGATTCCGGCTTTTTTACGCCCAAGTTGCGCAGCAATCTGCCCGCGCAAGCACCCTCTGCTCAAAGCCGTTGACCGTTGCGAGGGTCGAACAATCGTATTTTTTCCAATTGCAAGCGCAGCCAACGCCGCTGACCATGCCGCACAGCCCAATCGGGAGTAGTCCGGGCCGTCAGGCGCACGTTGTCTATCTTGAAGTGGACATACGCCTCTGCCCCCATCTGCTCAATGATATCCACTTCTGCCAAAAGCGTATTGGCTTCTTCGCGCTCCAAACAGGCGGCCATCAGATGTTCCGGGCGGATTCCCATAAGCACCTTTTGTCCGCTTGCCAAATCTGCTCCGCCATTTCCTGCCGGAAGCGTCAACGTCCCGGCACCGCACTGCAACACACCCGGTGCCACCACTTCCATCGGAAGCAGATTCATCGGGGGCGTACCGATAAATCCTGCCGCAAACGCATTGGCCGGTTCATTATAGAGCGTTACGGGATCTGCCACTTGACGGATGCGCCCATGCTCCATCACCACGATACGATCGCCAAGGGTCATCGCCTCGGTTTGGTCATGGGTCACATAGAGAATGGTCGCGTTCAACCGCAAATGGAGCCGATGGATCTCCTCACGCATCTCCACACGCATCTTCGCATCCAGATTCGACAACGGTTCATCAAAGAGGAAGACTTTCGGCTGACGCACAATCGCTCTTCCCAGTGCCACGCGCTGACGTTGCCCCCCGCTCAATTGTTTGGGCAACCGCGACAGATAGGGTTTTAAGCCCAATACTTCCGCCGCTTCATCAATGCGCTGCTCTATTTCCCGCTTCGGCGTATGGCGCAATTTCAATCCGAAGGCCATATTCTCTTTCACCGTCATATGCGGGTAAAGCGCGTAGTTCTGGAACACCATCGCGATATCACGCGCCTTGGGGGGCAACGCATTCACGACCTGCCCATCAATGGAAATCGTCCCGGAAGAAATCTCTTCCAACCCGGCCACCATCCGCAGCGTTGTGCTCTTGCCGCAGCCGGAAGGCCCTACCAATACCAGAAACTCGCGGTCGCGGATGGTCAAATCGAAATCTTCAACCGCCACCGCTCCGTTAGGATAGACCTTACGGACATGCGAGAGTGTCACTTCAGCCATTGCAGCGTGTATGCATTCTTTCCGCGGGTGCCGGCACCGTTCAACAGGCAGCACCCGCGCTGTTTACGATCCGGGATGCACAAAAGGCTCCTGCGCCTTGCACATCGGGCAATCAGCCGGTTCCCACACCTGCGGTTCAATGTGCAGCAGCGCATACGTGGGATACTCAAACTTGGCCTTCCCGCCGGAGCGATCCACCAGCACCAGCACTGCGGCCACTTCGCCGCCGGCTGCCTTTACAATATCAATTGTCTCCTGCACACGTCCGCCGCGGGTAATCACATCTTCCGCCACCACATAACGCTGCCCGGGAATAATCTTGAAACGGCGCATTTGCAGCATTCCCTCGGCATTCTTTTCTGCAAAGATGCACTGGGTGCCAAGGGCTTTGGCCACTTCGTGACCCACCAGAATCCCTCCCAACGCCGGCGAAATCACCCCGTCCACCGGGCCGATATCCGCTTCTGCTTTCATGCGGCGCACCAATTCCGCACAAAGCGTCTGGGCATGATGCGGCCAGCGCAACACCTCGGCACACTGGAAATAACGGTTGGAATGCAGCTTGGAGCGCAGTTCAAAATGCCCTTCAAGCAATGCTTTTGTCTCTTTGAAAATCTGCAAAACATCATCGTCAGTCATCGGGAACACCCTTTCAATTCATGCTTAATGATGCTCAAAGTATACCACTGACGGCGGCAACACGCAAACCTTTCCTGAAAGATTTTACGGGAAGCCTGCCGTCGCAGCCCCCACCTCCGCAGTCACCTCCGGCGACCCCTCTTCAGAGCCCGCCCGCAACGCCTTTTGAAGATGGGCGACAGTGCGCCGCAATGTGGGCGACAATCCCGCTGAACATCGGCGAAATCCGGCGTGACTTTCGCCGAAAGTGATTTTCCTCTGCCGCCGCCTGTAAAAAGCACGTGCGCAAGAGGGAAAATGTTTTCCGGAGAGTTTCCCCAAAAACACGGAAATTATGCTATAATAACTGCGTTTCTTACATGATTGAAAAAGGTTTATGAGCATTTTTGCAGTTGTTGCTTTTTTGGTAATCTTTCTGCTTCTTTTTGCACTCTCCGCATTCTTTTCTGCCAGCGAGACGGCAATGCTGTCACTTTCGCCTTTGCAGATCCAGCGCATCAAAGAACGTTCGCCACGATTGGGGAAACGCTTGGAAAAGATGCTGAAAAAACCCGAAATCATGCTCTCAACCCTGCTGATCGGCAATACCTTTGTCAATGCCGCACTGGCCAGTATCGGGCTTACATTTATTACGCAATGCCATTGGGTGCCGGAACGCTACACCGAGATTTTCAGCATCGTTACCATCACCCTTTTGGTGCTCCTTTTCGGGGAAATCAGCCCCAAACACTTCGCCATCCGCCACGCCGAACGCATGACTCCGGTTGTCGTGCGCGTGCTGACAGCCATCATCCCCCTGCTCTATCCCCTCTCCTGGTGCCTGCAAAAATTGATCTTTCCTTTCCGGAAAACCTTGCGGCCTGAACGGCGTTCAATTACCGATGAAGAGCTCATCAGCGTGGTCAACCTGAGCGAAGAGCAGGAAAAAATCGACCGTGAAGAAGGCTCCATGGTGCGCGGCATCCTGCGTTTGAGCGAGCTCAACGCCTCAGACGTCATGACCCCGCGTGTTGATCTCGTGGGGCTGGATATCAACGATCCGCCGGAGAAACATTTCCAGATTATCCGAGGCACCTCGCTGGTTTGGCTGCCCCTGTGGGAGGATACGCCCGACAACTTCATCGCCTTCGTCAACACCGCCCGCTATCTGCTCGATCCCGGGCACGACCTGCAAGCGGCCCGTTGCAAACCCTCGCTGGCTGTGCCGGAAAATATCGGTTTGGATGATTTGCTGATTCTGCTTTACCGCCATGACCTGCCCATGGTGCTCGTCACCGATGAATACGGAGGGACCGCAGGCATCGTCTCGCGCGGCGATATTCTGGAATTGCTTTCGCTCGAAGCGGATGACTCCACTACTCCCCAGGGCGAGCCCGACTTGCGCGAACTTGCCCCCAACTGCTGGGCGGTAGCGGGTAATGCCTCCCTTGAGCAAATCAATTTCACGTTGGGCACACATCTGGAAGCCGACGATGCCGACCGTATCAGCGGATGGGTCACTTTCCATTTGGGGCACATTCCACGCGTGGGAGAATGTATCACTGCCGATGGTTATCGCGTTCGCGTGGAAAAGATGCGCAAGCGGAAGATTCTGGCGGTTTTGCTGGAAGATTTGGACCCCGCATCGCAAACGCATGACCGTCCGCCCGCCGAAGATGATGAAACCGCTTCTCCCGATGACACCTTGCCGATTCCGGAGGAAGAACGATGATGAATCAGACAGAACTCTTCATTGATCTGGCGTTGATCGGCTTCTTCTTCATGGGAAGCTGGTTCTTCTCCGGCTTTGAGAGCGGGATGGTCTCCCTGAACCGCTACCGTCTCATCCGGAGCATCCGCAACGGCGACAAGCAGGCCATGGCACTGGCAAGTGTGCTGCGCGACCCGCATCATCTGCTGGCAACAACCCTCGTGGGCAATAATATCTGCAACGTCACCCTCTCCACGCTCTCTGCCGCCATCGCCGTAGCGGCGGCGATAAATCTCGGATTCAAAAGCTCGCTCGCGCAGACACTCGCCACACTCCTCGTTGCGATTCTCTTGCTCATCATTGGCGAATTCCTTCCAAAACTCTGGTTTACCGCACGACCGCTTGAACGATGCCTGACCCTGCTCCCCATCTTCCGGTTCCTGCAAATGCTCCTGACGCCGCTTGCTTCCATTTGCATTCTGCTCACGCGTCTGGTCTCAGGCCGTGAGAAAGAGAAACGCTCCCCCTTTGTCTCCCGCGAAAACATCGCCTTTCTGATGCGTGACTCCGAAGCCAACGGCGAAGTGTCCCCCTTTGAAAGAATGATGGTCAGCCGCGTCCTGGAGTTGCAATTCAAGCGCGCCGAGCAGATCATGAAACCCTTGAAGGCCGCTCCGAGATTGTATGTCACCGACGACTACAATCATGCTCTTGATCGCTTCAGAAAGACCAATCGCCGCACCTTGTTAATCTTTGAAATCAAAGAGGTAAAAGAAAAACCCGTAGAATATTGCGTGGGAATGCTGCACCTCTTTGACCTCTTGCGCAACGATACCCCTAAAACAGCTTTGCCCAAGTGTTTTCAAAAAGTCCACTGCGTTGCCGCCAATGAACCCGCCGACAATCTCCTGCTTAAGATGCGGGAAAACAATACCAAACTGCTGCTCGTCTGCGACACGCTGACCGATGAACACGGCAACGCGCTCCATACAACGGCCGCCGTGCGTGAACCCATCGGCTTTATTACCCAGGAAGACGTCATCAAAGCCATCCTGGATGACGAGTTGTTGCAATCTTCTACCGACCGGCAAATCGCCAACGCCTCCGAAGCCCCCCGCGCAGCCGCAAGCGCATAAACGCCGGGTCGCCCAGCCGCGCTTTCGCGCTGTTGCCCCACAGTACAGCGGTTAAATACCCCGGTTGCCATCGGCAAGCGTGCACACACAACCCCACCGAAAAAAGGAACGCCCCATGAAGTTAAACACCCCGTTTGCCACCGGCAAGCGTGCACACTCACCCTGACCCACTTGTAGCAGACACGGCAATTTCCCCGGCTTTGCCGCTGCTTGGATAATGTTTTTGCCCCCTCTCTTTCTTTTCGCCCGGCAGACGCTACGACCGGAAACGGGGAAAGCGCGATTTCATCCCTCACGCGCCCACGTTCTTCACCCGGCAGAGGCCCCTGAAAAAACCGCCCAAACGCTTCCATACATCGCTTCCGGGAATGCTTTAATTTCAATCGGAGCGCGAAGAAAAATCCTCCCTCCCACACTGCGAAATGCGAGAAGACCGCGATTGAACGTTCACGCTATTGCAATCGATTCCCGCCTTGACGGCAAAACACTTTTTGCCCTTCCCCTTATCCGGACCGCCGCTTTCCGCAACATATTCTTCCTCTCACGCCCATAAAAACACCTCCATACGCTCCCCCCAAAAACAACTGCGGGCGATCTTCTTCAAGACCGCCCGCACGTCAAAAGAGGCTCAACCCATTACTCAATCAGGTCGCGTTCCGGTTCGGGAACCGTATAAAACTTGCAAGCATTCGCATAGTGCTGACGCTGCGGAACGCCACCGACAAGGCGACCATCGGCAAGCAACTCGATCTTACGGGGGGTGGCACGGAACGTCAATGCCACTTCACGACCCTTCGGCAATTCATAGTTGAATGTGTACTGTGCACCCTCACGGCGGAAGCCAACCTTGCCATTGATCGGCGAAACAGCCCAGAGATCCGTTTCATCCCCGGAGGCCAAACGCATCGGCTGATCATCTGTACGCGTCACAGCATACGTGCGTTCCCACAGCGGCAGGCGTGTGCAAACCGGCGTCCCCACACGCTCAAGACGGTTCAGGAATTGACCATACGTCGCCTCAGGCTTCTCACGTTTCCAGGTTTTCTGCCCGAAAACTGCGCAATTGCGACGGATGCGAGGCAACAAATCACGTCCGCAAAGTCCCGGATCGGTAAGGAACGAATTATCATTCCACATCGCCCAAGCACCGCCCAAAAGCTTCTTGTTGTTCGGATCGATGCTCGCCTTGCCGAAGTAAGCAGGATTCCAAGTTTCCCACAGGAACTTCGTGTCCAACTCATCACCATATCCGCCCACATTGCCGTTGCCATTCGGCACCACATAGGTGTAAACGTCAAGGATGTTAATGATATCATAGCCCGCTTCGATGGCCTCGGTCGGATTCTGCCAGCCCAAAGACCAGATGTGCATCTGAATCCCATCGCTGATAACCGGTGTCTGACCGCGCTTGTAGCTGAACGACCCCCAAAGGCGAGGCGTTTTGCCTTTTTCCTTGAGGTGCTTCAACATCTTGTCCACATACGCACGGTAACTTTCATTGTCACCATAATACTCGTCCGAGCCCATGTGAACCACATTCCCGGAGAAGACGCCCTCGTCAATGTACTCGTCATAGATGGAGGAAACGAAGGGGAACGTTTCGGGATTGGTGAGGTCCAACATTGCCGCGCGTTCACAATCGTGCTTGCCGCCGACAGAACCTTTATACATCAAGTCCGGACGCACACGCACCATTGCCAGCGCATGACCGGGCACATCCAACTCCGGCACGAGCGTAATTCCGCGAGCTCCGGCATAAGCCACAAGGTCACGATAGTCTTGCTTCGTGTAAGAAATATCGGTAGCAGTGAGACCTTTCACTTTCGATTCCAAGCGGAATGCACCCGGCGAAGGCTCAATCTTCAGCACGTCTTCCGGCGTCTTTACGCCCGGATAGTTATGCAACCAGATGTAGTTGTCCGAGAGGTGAAGCTGCACTTCGTTCAACTTGTAGTAAGCGCAAAGGTCAACAATTTGACGCAGGGTAGTCAAAGCGAACGGCTTACGGCCGCAATCAAACATAAAACCACGGACGGGATAATCCGGCCAGTCTTCAGCCGTGCCGCACGGGAACTTGCCTGCTTGAGCTTCAAACACCTGCAGCACCGTCCGCGTTCCCCAAAAGGCTGCAAGCGGCGTCTTGCCCGAAATCACAATCGTTTCCGGCGTGACATTCAACGTATAACGCTCCGTCTCCTGACACGCTTTCGAGACCGGTGCGCCGTCTTCCCGAAGGACAATGTCACCTTTCTGCACGGCATTACCGGTGATTTCAGCGCAGGGAACACCCAATTCTCCGGCGAATGTTTTTGCATATTGCTTCAAGGCTTCGCTTGACTGTTCAGCGACAACCACACGCGTTGTGCCACCACGGGAGTAACACCCTGCGCCATCCGTCCACTGCTTGAGTTCCGGAATTACTTCGGGTTTCGCGCACCAAGCGCAAGCACCCGCCATCATTGTGAGAGCTAAGAGTATCGTTTTCATGCGATTATAGTAGCACACCTTACTGCCACATCCCAATATTGATTTTATCTTTTTTGCGCCCCTGCAAACTCAAGAGTGCACCTGATACACATCGACTGTCGGGCAACAACTTTTCAGGGCGCACGATCAGCGGATGCACGTGACAGCAAGGATACGCACCTACTGAAGACAATACCATTTCAAGACGTCGCGGCGGTAGACGCACAAGGCGACAAAGAAAAAGGCGCAACCATCAGCCAAAATAATTTCAAGTCTCCGCAACGTTCATCCCACCTTTAGCTGAAACCTTTTACAATCATCGTAAGAATCCCTTCAGGAGCAGCTTCAGTTTCAAAGGAAGGACGGCCCGTTTCTGCGCGTCTTCTTTCGCGAAGAGCCACAGAAACGGTGACGCTTCCGGACACGCTTTCCGTGCGCACACTCCCATAAAAAGCAACAGCGCAGCATCGCCATGACGCCGCGCTGCGAATTGAAAAGGAAGGAGGTTATTCCGTGGTCTCAGCACCCGGCGCAACGACTACTGACGTTAAAGCTTCCACTTGCGGACGCAGTTTCTCTGCCTGTGCATTCAAACGTTTCCAAACCGACAAGCGTTTTACCTCGGATTCATCGAAGGGATTTGCTTTTTCCCACGTCGCGGCCACTTCTTCCAATCGCTTGATTTCCTGTTGCAATCCGGTGGCACGATAACGCAATTCTTTCCGGAGATCCTGATACTTCAAACGTTGTGTTCCGCTCTTTGCCGCCTTTTGCGCAGCCTCGTATTTCCGTTCCAATGCCGGCACTTGTGCCAGTTCTGCCTTCAATTTCGGAAGCATTTTAGCCGGAGACTTCGCCAAATGCTGTTCACGTTTCCGGGCAAGGATCCGATCACGATTGGCGCACAGCGAATAGTACTCCCGGCACAACTTCTGATTCCCCACATACGCAACCAGTGCCTCAACGTCCTCACTCGTGGGAATCTTTCCGGGGAAATAGCGACTGTCCTGCGCACTTAAAATGGCATTCGGCGCACCTTTCCGCTCAAGTGTTACGTAGTAAGCCGGAGCCTTGTTCATCTTTACTTCGCGCAACACCTTGAAGAGTTCGCCACCGCTCAACTGCCCCAGTTCTTTACCGGTTTTATCGTAAAAAGGCGTCGTATACGCGGTCACCACGCCCCAACCGATCGGCTCCAACGTTGCCCCCATCGCCACCAACGGAAGCCATAGCCATACAAAAATCCATCGTTTCAACATCGTCTCACTCACTCTCTCAATAGCAATATTTCATCAGTTCTTGTAGAAGAGATACGTCCCGGCCGGTACACGTTTCATATCAATCTTTGTCGCAGGCTGAAGTGATTTCCCGGGGAAAAGATAGTAGGTATCCGGCGCATCCCAACGCAACGGGCAGAGTTTTGAAGGCAGGTTCCGGCTGGTCACCGGTCCGCACATTGCATATCCGGCAAGAATCTTCGTCCCGGGCGGCAACGCTTTCAAGCTCTTTTCATTCAGGCGCGAGCCCTGAATACGTCCGCCGGTCGGGCGGATATACCACGTATCGGCCGCCATTACCGCATCGCCTACGAGAGCTTTCGGATGCATTCCTGCGGCCAACGTCTGCACAGCTTCTCCTTCGGCTTCGCCCAAAATCACCTTGGTCCCGGCTACCAGCGACTCCCAATCGGTCAATTTATCACCGGTAATCTGACGGCCATCCGGGAAGCGGTAGACGGTGGTTGCGGCGTTATACGCTTCGCGTGCCACATCCCACGCCGTCTGTCCCTTCTTGATCAACACCTCACGCACCGGCTTACGCATCGGCAACGAGGTGGAGACTTTTTCCACAGCCTTGGCGATTTTTCCGGAAGGGGTTGCCGCCACCGCCGCCGGAAGTTTATAGGGCAGCAACGCATCCCCGTTCCTGGCATAGAGAATCTGCGAGAGGAAGGTATCCCCCACGGTCAGCCGCCGTGCTTTTACATCCGGATCCGACAGCCAGCGTTCTTTGAGACCAAGCAGTTTTCTTACCGAAGGTGTGGCATACCCCATACCGCAACGTTTCCGTCCGCGATGACTGCGCCGATGCCACCGGTTGGGCGTGCCATAGGCCACCTGCGCGTGCGGCATGACATTGGCATCTTTCACGTTATACAACTTTTGCAGCAGCAGCACCAATTCGCGCAAGGCCGTATACTGCGCCGAGTTTAACGCCCGGTCGTGATAACCCACCACCTCAATCCCGATGGAAACATTATCAAGATTACGCCGCCCTGCCCACATACTCGTGCCGCAATGATAGGCGACTTTCCGCCGATCGATGATGCGATAGACCTTGCCGTCCCGATCAACACAGTAGTGCGCTTCACCATTACGGCTCAACTTACGCAGCGATGATTTCGCCTCGGCCTCGGTGGTGTGCAGAATGATATACTGCGTCGTTTCGCGCACAGCGCGTTCTTTATTGCGTGGAGAACTATAGGCATTACTCAAACTGAGCGCACGGCACACGCCGCACGCCAGCATCAGCATCACCATCGCCCCTACGCGCAACACCTTACAGCATTTCCTGCAATTTTACATCTGCCGCAGCCACCTTTGCTGCCATTTCCTGCTTGAATTCATGCAGTTTTTCACGCAAAGCCGCATCGGAAAGTGCCAGAATCTGCGCAGCCAATACCGCCGCATTCGTTGCCCCGGCATTGCCCAAAGCAAGGGTCGCCACGGGGATCCCCCCCGGCATCTGCACCGTTGCCAGCAAGGCATCCAGCCCCTCCATCGCGCCGCCTTTCATCGGCACGCCCACCACCGGAAGCGTGGTATGCCCGGCAATTACGCCCGCCAGATGGGCAGCCATCCCGGCAGCACAAATCAGGACTTTCAACCCGCGTCCCTCGGCTGCTTCGGCATACGCCGCCGCCTGCACCGGGGTGCGGTGCGCACTCATGATGTGTGCTTCAAAGGGGATCTCAAAACGTTTCAGCATCTCGGTGCACTTCTGCATCGTGCCCCAATCCGAATCACTGCCCATGATAATTCCAACAAGTGGCGTTCCCATCTGCTGTTTTTCCTTTCGCACCTTACAGATACTTAAAAGCTTTTGCCGCGATATCGTGGCGATAGTGTGCGCCGTCAAAGCGGATTTTCTGCACCCCTTCATAGGCCTGCGTCACCGCTTCGCGCAAATCCTTACCAAAGGCAGTCACCGTCAGAACGCGCCCGCCGGAGGTGACAACACGCCCTTCCTTCAGGGCAGTACCGGCATGAAACACGAGACACCCGGTCTGCGCGGCTGCGTCAAGTCCGGTAATTTCCGCCCCCTTGGGATAACTCCCCGGATAACCCGGCGAAGCCATGACCACCGTCGCCGCCGCCTCGGTGCGCAACGCCACCAGTTCATCTCTCAACGTGCCTTCGGCGCAGGCCATCAGAATCGGCACGATGTCCGAGGCGATACTCGGCACGACCACCTCGGTCTCCGGGTCGCCAAAACGGCAGTTGAACTCCAGCACATTTACGCCCTTGCGGCCGATCATCAATCCGCAGAACAGCACGCCTTTATACACAATCCCGCGCGATTTCAATTCGCGCAAGACCGGCAGCACGATTGATTCTTTGGTGAACCGCATCACATCATACGTGGCAATCGGTGCCGGCGTATAGGCACCCATCCCGCCGGTGTTGGGGCCTTCGTCGTGATCAAACACGCGCTTGTGATCCTGCGCTGCGGGGAGCAGCACCACGTGTTCGCCATCGCAGAGCGCAAAGACGGAAGCTTCTTCACCATCAAGAAATTCCTCCACCACAATCTCTGCTCCGGCCGCTCCGAAGCGTCCGCCATCGAGCATATCCCGGATGGCCGCCTCGGCTTCTGCCTGCGTCTGGGCGATAACCACGCCTTTGCCCGCCGCCAGTCCATCGGCTTTAATCACCACCGGGAAACCGAAGGTATCCAATTCTTCAATCGCCGTTTCGGAATCGGTATACACGCGGAAACGTGCTGTCGGCACTCCGGCAGCTTCCATTACTTCCTTGGAAAACGCCTTACTGCCCTCCAACCGCGCCGCCGCTTCACACGGTCCGAACACCTTGATTCCCTCGGCTTCAAGAGCATCTGTCACCCCGAGGCACAACGGTGCTTCCGGGCCCACCACCACCAGATCCGGGCGATGCTCCTTTGCCCATGCCACCAACGCCGGCACCTCTTCTGCGCCAATCGGGAGATTGGTCGCAATCGCCGCCGTGCCGGCATTTCCCGGTGCGCAATAGAGTTCAGGACGGGAAGCATCCTGTGCAATTTTCCAAACTAAAGCGTGTTCACGCCCGCCATTACCGATAACAAGAATTTTCATAGTTCTATATTCTATCAAATTTTAACCGTCCGGAAACGTGCCCTTCACGCTGCACCCGAAGAAAATCATCCGCCACGCTCCCTCATCACCGCCACCGGTTTTCCCGCTCCTGCCCACCCCGTGCCGGAAGCCTGCGCAGTGCGCAGTTCAACTTGGGCGAAACGCACACGCAATCCCGCCGGGATTGCACCCACGTATCGGCGGGATTACCCCCTCTGTTTCGCCCAAGTTGAAATTACAGTTCTGCGGAAAGTCAGCGCGGCATCGGCGCAGGTGCCCCGGCAGGCGGCGGCATCCCCTGTCCGCCACGCATCGGCTCCCCTCTTCCGCCAAGCAAGCGTCCGCCTCCGCCGCCAGTACCTCCACCGCTAACCGGAGTGGAAGTGCCGCGTTTGGAAGTTTCATTTGACGAGGCACCCAGACTGGGATTTTGCGACAGTGCCCCCATAGGGATTTCGATAATCCGGCGGCTTTCAATGGGGGCTTCGTCTGCTTCCGGCGGCTCCATCCACAGGGTCAGCTCCAACGCCGTGGGGAGCATATTGGTCTTCGTCCACTCGTCAATCCAATTGATTTCATCGTCGGCAGTGCGCGATTGCTCCGGATCCAGCATCCGGCAATTGAAGCCGATGACTTTGGGCGAAAGGCAAAGTTCGGTCGTATCTTCTTCAGGATCAAACGCATCCAATTGCAAATCCTGCCGCCACGCCCGCACCGTAAAGCCACCGGGAAAATCCCCCTCCGGCTCGGTGATTGAAACGCGGATGCGGTGCGGCACTTCCGCGAACTCCGCATCCTCGCCCACCAAAGCCGGGCCGACCTTGCTCCACTCGATCACATCACGGGCGCGCTCATCGTCACCGTCATCCAGAAAAATCAATCCATACTTTTCGCCGGTTCCCGGCGTATAAGCCGAGCGCAACGCCGCAGAGAGTTGTTCCATCAGATAATCCGAATGCCCGGAAGCATCAATTACCGAGCGACCCGTTTCCCATGCACGCGTCACGGAATGGAACGAGGTAAACAGCATCACGGTAAGCAAACCCAGAAGCGAAAGCGCGATCAGGATCTCCACCAAGGTAAATCCGCTGCGGCAAAAGGCCCCGGCGCGAAGGCGGGAAAAAGGCGAAATGCTTCTGAAAATCGTTGCACTCATGCGGCGTATTCCCAATTCATCCGGTACATTCTGCAAAAAAGTATCCACCACAAACGCTTATTCCGTTTTGCGCAAATAGCGGATGATTTCCTCGCGATTGCGCCCCTCACCCCATGTTACCGAGGTGCGGACAACGTAGAGCCCGTCATCCTCTACGCCCTCTTCCGGTTCTTCTTTCTCATCGACGGTGCGCTCGAAAATATACCCCTCTTTCAGGGAACCGTCGGGATCCACCACGGCATCTTCTTCGATAGTCTCAATGTCGCGCAAGGGATATTCCAATTCACCGAGGGAAAAGACGTAGGCCACTTCCTGCCGTTCGTGCGAAACATCAATCATGCGGATATTCACGAGAATTGAGCGGTAGAGCACCGAAAGCGCGCCACCGAGGATAATCACCGCGAGCATCACCTCCAGCAGGGTGAAGCCGCGGGCAGCCTTTTTTTTAACGGGAGGGAACATTGCCGCGCCCAACTCAACGTTCATGCCCGCGTCAATGCTTCGGCGACGGTCAGATTGAAATGCTCTGACAGCACCGAAGAGAAGCGTTTTTCCAATTCTGCCAAAGGCCCCAGATGCGTCAACCCGGCAGAACGCTCCAACAATCCTTCACCGGGCGTATCGTCCAGACAGGCATTGATGATGTCTGCCACCGTCAGTTTGGTGGCGCAGCAGCAGAGCATATACCCATCGTCTCCATTCCCGGCAGCTTCGGCAACAGACACCAGAATCTTATTCCGTTCCAAAATCGCAGCCACCCGCGCCACATCTCTGGACGGCAAGCGGAAATCATTGGCAAAACGTTCAACCGAAAGCGGTTTGCGCTCCGCTTCCACGCTCCGGGCCGCCCCCATCGTCAGCGCAAGTGCCAGCACAATCGTTTCGCGCTCCGAGGGATGTGTGAACGCCGACTCACGCAGGAGCTCCACACGGTGCTGATGAACATAGCAGATTTCCGCCCCCAGCAAGATGATGTGCCAGCTGGAATTGATCCAGAACAGCAAAATGGGAAGCGCAATCAACGAACCATACAACCGGCTGTTGTTGGCAATGCCCACCTGCATCACCATGCACAGTTTGAAGAAAAGCATCAGGATAACCGTTGTAATCAACGCTCCCAGGAAGATACTGGAAATGCGCACACGCGTATTGGGCAAAAAGCCGAAAAGGAAAGCAAAAAGGAGCGTCCCCACCAGCAAAGGCACAAGTTTATTCAGAATGCCCAGCCCCTCCACAAAACCGCGCATCCCCCACAACGCCGGAATCGCCTGCGACACACTCTCCAGCAGCGGCAGCGAAGTTGCGGCCAAAACCAATAACGGCGCAATAATAATCACACTGAGATAATCGGTAAACTTGCGCCAGATTGGGCGCGCTTTCGAGATGCCCCAAATCGCATTAAAGCTGTCCTCAATTTTTCCCAGCACGCTGATCACCATGAAAATCAATGCCACCGCACCTACAGTGCCGATCTTGGCAAAGTTGATTGAGTCGATCTGGTCAAAGACGGTCTTGCACAGATTGCGCAAAGCATTCGCCGCCTGTTGCGATTCCAGTTGCTGCGTTACGGCAGTTGGAGCCCTGCCATCGGGGGCGGAAACTGGCGTTGCGGCAACGGATTGCGCGGCGGCTTTTCCCTCCATTTCGCCGGTAAACACTTCGATTTGTTCAAGAATCTTCGCCTCTGCCAGTTCGCCTGCGCCAAAGGCTTTCAGTGAAGTCAGGCCCAGCGTCAGCACCGGCACAATCGCCAGCATCGTGATATAGGTCAAGGCCGATGCGTGAAGGATGGAACCATCGTTCCAGTAAGCCTTGCCCACCAGCACCATAAACCGCAACAGACGCACCAGCAACCGCATCCACACCGGGCACGGTTCCAGATCCATCCGCCAAATGACTTCTTTCAAAAAGTGTGTGATCTTTGCAATCATGCTTCACCTACGCATTCAAAACGTCCGGCGCGTATTTACGCACCACTTCACGGCAGCGCATTGTCACCTCTTCGGCTGAGGCCGCATCTTCACGCCACAAGGTATCCAACAAACGCTGCATATCAAAGTAAGCGATGCGGCAGATCAATTCCTTTACACGCGGAATCAAATTGGCAGACATACTCAATTTACGGATGCCCATCCCCACCAGAAGAAGCGCGGCCAGAGGGTCGGAAGCCATCTCACCGCACACACAGACCGGGCGGTTATGGCCACGCGCCGCTTGCACCACGGAGCGAATCAACGACAAAATCACCGGGTGCAACGGTTGATACAGATGCGCTACCGCTTCGTTTCCACGGTCAACGGCAAACGTATATTGCACCAAATCATTCGTTCCGAGCGAGAAGAAGTCGCATTCCTTCGCCAGTTGTTCAGCCTGAAGTGCAGCAGCGGGAATCTCAATCATCACCCCTTCAGGCACATCCTGGCGGAACGGAATCCCCTCGGCAATCAATTCCTGTTTGCACTCACGCACGAAAGCTTTGCAGGAGCGTAGCTCCTCCAATGTGGTAATCATCGGATACATCAACGCGCACTCACCCATTACCGCCGCCCGCAAAATGGCGCGGATTTGCGTCCGGAACACCGCTTTATTGTTCAGCAGATAGCGGACAGAGCGATTTCCGAGAAAGGGATTGGCCTCGCCGGCATGGCTACGCCCCACCATCTTGTCGCCGCCGATATCCAAAACACGAATCACCACAGGTTTATTCTGGCACGAGCATAACACCTCGGAATAAGCCTTGAACTGTTCCTCCTCCGTAGGTTCACGCCGCAAGCCGATCCAAAGATATTCCGTGCGGTAAAGCCCGATTCCCTCGGCACCATGCTCACCAATTCCCTCAAATCCCACGCTGTGATCGGCATTCGCCAGCAACTCAACGCGGATACCATCGGGAGTGACCGCCGGCCTGTCAGCCAGTGACCGCCGATGCTCTTGCGCCGCACGCAAAGAAGCCGTTTCCGCAAGCAACGCAGACTTTACGTCCTCTGTCGGATGATGCCACAGCAACCCGTGAAACCCATCCAATGCCACCTCGTCACCGACTTGGATCGACTCCAAACTTTCCCCGATGCCAACCACCGCCGGCACACCCAAAGCACGCGCCAGAATCGTTACGTGTGCTGTCAAAGAACCCTGTTCTGTGGCCATGCCGCGAATGTAGCGTCGCGGCAAGGAAACCGCATCTGAGGGTGAAATATTGTCCGCCACAATCACCGATGGACGCGCAATCTGCGGCACGGCACGCTGCCCATCCCCCCCTTGCAGGTTGCCGATAAGACGATTGCGCACATCATACAAATCCGCCACACGTTCGCGCATATAGTCGTCACCCATGTGGCGCATCATCTCGACCATTGATTCAAAGGCACTGTGCGCGGCCCATTCGGCATTATCATGCTGATTGCGGATCGTCTTCACCACTTTGTCGATGAAAAACGTATCTTCCAGCATCATCAACTGAGAATCAAAGATGCCCGCCTCCGAAGAAGAAGCGTGTGTCTCCGTGGTCTTCGCGAGTTCGGCAAGTTGGCGACGCGCACGATCCAGAGCCGTATAGAAACGGGCGATTTCCGCATTCAGTTGCGTAGGCAGCACTTCATAGCGGGGGGCCTCACGGATTTTTTCGGCTTCAAAACGCACGACCGGCGCAAACACCAAGCCACCGGAGGCGGCAAGCCCCTTGAAAAGTCGTGCATTCTGAACAGTAACAGGCCTCTCCATCAATGCTTCATCCCGTCTTTCTCATCGTCAGATTTGACCGTTCGCACAACGCATATCACAAACATCCGCGACAACTTAATGTCTCACCGCTTCATTCGGCACAGGCAGGCGACCGATCGGCTTACCACTTCAGCGCAGGTTCTTTTCATCGCGTGGCGATATTCCAAACTACGGCAACTGAAGGACGCTCACGCCATTAAATCACCCTCGTCTGTGTCTGTTACGGAAGCATCTCTCAACAGTAATTGCCCTAACTGCACCGCAACATCACTCCGCCAGGCTTCCTAAACTACACGCGCCCTTGAACCTTCATAAGCATCAGCACAAACGACAAACGCACACACTTAAAGCAAGCGTTGCGGTACGTCGCATCAGAAGCCGGGAAAGCCTTCCGCAGAAAAGAGAAAAGCTTCCGCTATTATTCATCCGGAAGATCAAACTTGCGTTCAATCAACGCTTCCAATTCTTCCACGGCCTTTTGCGCTTCTTCACCCGTTGCACGGATGGTCAATGTCGTTCCATTCACCGCTTCCAGCGTCATCAATGCCATGATGCTCTTTCCGGGAACCACCACTCCGTCCTTCTCAACCGTGACATCTGCACGATAACGCGCAGCAGTCTTTGCAAACAGCCCGGCAGGACGGACGTGCATACCATACTTGTTTTTCAGCACAACACTGATTGTAACTTCGTTCATTTCGCTTGCTCCACAGTTTGATTATGAGCGATGATTTGCGCATCCAGAATGGCTGCGACATCCATTGAAGATTGACGCATCTTATAGGTGGCTGCTGCAGTTTCAACCACATTAACAAAGTCTCTACCCGCTGCTACGGGAATTGTAAGTCGCTGAATCGGCACCCCCAGAATGTCGCACTTCTGAATATCCGATCCAATACGGTCGATATCGTCCTCGTTGGTGCAGAGACGCAACGAGACAATCAAATCCAATTGTGTTTCAAGTTTTACCGAAGCAATCCCGAACAACGTGGCCACATGAAGGAAACCCAATCCACGCAATTCCATATAGCCACGCACCTGCTCCGGGGCTGTGCCAATCAATTTTCCATGCGTATCGCGCGAGAGTAGCGTCCGATCATCCGCGATCAATGCATGTCCACGACGAATCAATCCAAGCGCCGTCTCACTCTTTCCGATGCCCGGCGGCCCCTCCAATAACACACCTACGCCCCCGACATCCACCAACGTACCATGGACAGAGGCGCGCGGAGCAGAGAGCTCATGAAGATGCAAAGCACCGATCTTGAATACTTCCAACGATTCACGGCGCGTTCCGAGAACAGGAATACCGGCCTGCTCTGCCAACTGCAAAATCTCACCTTCCCATTGTTCACCATCCGGCCAACAAAGGATAATCCCGGGCACATCATATTTCAACAACGCCTGCCACCGGGAACAACGCTCTTCCGAAGACAACGTCTGCAGATAGGCTCTTTCCGCTCTTCCAAGCACCTGCAATCGACGAAAAGCAAAAAACTCATAGAAGCCCGCCAGTGCAAAACTCGGCCGATACATGATTGGCTCTTCAATCTGACGGTCCAGCCACTTTTCTCCTGCCAGAACCTCCAAACCCAAATCATCTCTCGCCGAACGCAGAAAGCGTCCCACCGTTAATGGAGTGGGAGCAATTTTGCTTAAAAGCAATGGTCGCGTATTCGTTTCGGGCATGATGACTGTTCAGAGGTGCGCCGGAGCTTACCGCTCCGACGCACATTGGGTTAATTACTTGGCGGCTTCTGCGGCTTGAGCGGCCTTACGGGCAGGCTCAACATACGCTTTGGCGCGTTTCTTGCGAATCTGCGTTTCCACGCGAGCAGCAGCCATATCAACGGCCGCACGCATGGACGTATCCGTGCTTGCCGTTCCGATGAACTTTTCATCCTTACGCTGAGCGATCACTTCTGCCGCGCAAAGCTTGTTTTGGAAGTCCATCACCACGCGGACAGATTCAACCATGGGAAACGCTTCCCCAATCTTCTCAGCGCGCTGCTGAGCATAATCACGGAAGCCCTCTGAAATGTTTTTGTGACGTGCATTAACTTCTACTGTCATAATGAACCTACCTTTCTTTTGGCTTGGTTTATGCGTCTCGGAGACTTCTCACATTCGGAAGTTCTCGCCGAGATAAGATTGTCGCGCTTGAGGATTGTTGATCAATTCCTCACTTGTGCCTTCACAAAGGATCTTGCCTTCAAAAACAATGTACGCCCGGTCAACGATATTCAACGTCTCCCGCACATTGTGATCGGTAATGATAACGCCCAACCCTTGTGCCTTCAGGTCGCGCACAATGTTTTGAATATCATCTACCGCCAAAGGGTCCACGCCGGCAAAAGGCTCGTCCAACATCAGAATTGAAGGACGCCGCACCAATGCCCGGGCGATTTCCAGTTTGCGCCGCTCGCCACCGGAAAGCGTATACGCCGGTTGCTTCGCGACCTTGGCCAGTCCCAATGATGTAAGCAACTCTTCCAATCGATCCGCCTTCTCTGAGCGCGTTGGGTGCATCGTTTCCAGAATCGCCAGAATGTTCTTCTCAACACTCAATCGCCGGAAGATGCTTGCTTCCTGTGCAAGGTAACCCAACCCGATTCGTGCGCGGCGGTAGACCGGCATATGCGTGATGTCTTCGCCACGGAAACGCACGGTTCCACCATCAGGACGCACCAACCCCACAACCATGTAGAACGTAGTTGTCTTACCGGCACCATTCGGTCCCAAAAGCCCTACGCACTCTCCGCAACTGGCCTTCAGTGAAATATCGCTGACGACCGTACGCTCGCCATAGATCTTCTTAAGCCCGGTTGCTATCACATCCGGTGTCTTCTCAGCGCAATCGCTCATCACATCATATCCTTCAAGCCATCGGTCGAACCGGCGGGAATAATCAGCTCCGGATTGGGATAGACCTCCATCCGTTGATCCCCTTTCTTCGTCCAAATCGTGATTTTATCGCCGGAAACCGTACGCAATTTCCCTTTTTCATCCACGCTTTGCAGCTTGGCATTACCGGCCATCACAAGCCGTTCTTCCGCTTTGATATACACGGCTTTATCACACGAAGCCCGGCGATCTTCATTGGTTACCTTCACATTTCCCACGACCACCAAACGATCCAACGTATTGGCATCTTCCAAAAAAACAAACAGTTTGTCTGAAGTTAAGTGGAACCGCGCATCGTCCACCACCACATTGTCCGTGAGAATCGCCACCGACTCTTTGTAATTGTATTCCATGTGATCGGCAGTAATTTTCGTATCCCGAATGGCCACTTCGCGTTGCGCCGGCTTCTCTGGAGCGAGCAGAGCTTCGCGCGCTGCGCTCATGCCATCATCTTCCATTGCCCCGGCAACTGCCGCACAAAAGACCATCATCGCTATCAATACGTGTTTCATACTCTTCCTCAAAAAATACCGCGATCTGTGAGTTTTACATCACCCATCCGTTTTGTTTCAATGCAGGCCTGTTTGATAAGTCTCAAATACTTGATGTTCATATCAATCAAAGCCCCCGCACCTGTCAGGACATCCCCTTCCATTACGCCGCGCACTTTCCCTTTGGCGACTGCGAGCATTTCCGTGCGATTGACCAAAATCTCATCGGCATCCAACACGGCCTCCAGAGATCCGTCTTCTTTGAATTGCTCCACATGGACGCCACGACCGCGCAACACACTCGTATCCAACGTCATCCATGCTTCTCTTGCCTGAACGATCGTCTGCGGACGACCATCCGGCCAACTCCGTACCGTCAAGCGCAACCCTTTTGAAGGTTCGCCCAACGTCTCCGGCGGTTCGCTCATCGCTTCAAGCAACGCTTTGTAGCGGATAGGTTGACCGGGCTCCGAATAACGCGCCAAGGCGTCTGCGCTCAACATTTCATCCGTTTGCGGCGTAAGCTCTGCCGCAACCTCTTCCGGTGCCGGACGCGCCATCTGGTGGAACGCCAACAGAGCCAAGCCGATTGTCAAATAGATACGCATCAGTTCTTAATAATCGAATTGATCTTTTGCAACTTCGTCAGCAGCTCTTCCAGCGCGCTGAACGCGATTGCGTTGGCAGCATCGGAAAGTGCCTCGGGCGGATTGAAATGGGTCTCCATAAAGAGTCCGTCCACACCGGTTGCCACCGCAGCACGCGCCAAAGCCGGAGCCCAGCGGCCATCACCGCCCGATCCGCTCCCCAAACCGCCGGGACGCTGCACGCTGTGCGTCGCATCAAACACCACCGGATACCCCAATTCACGCATCACCAGCAGCGAACGCATATCTGCCACCAGATTGTGATAGCCGAAACTCGCACCGCGTTCAATCAACACAATCCGGTTGTTGCCTTCACTCTCAATTTTGCGCACTACATTGACCATGTCTTCCGGAGCCATGAATTGCCCCTTCTTTACGTTGATCACACGCCCGGTCTTTGCCGCTGCCACAACCAAATCGGTCTGGCGGCAGAGAAATGCCGGAATCTGCAATACATCGCAGACTTCTGCCACGGGAGCACATTGCCACGGTTCATGAATATCTGTCACAACAGGCACATTAAAACGCGCCTTCACCTCGGCAAGCGTCTCCAATCCCTTTTCCAACCCCGGCCCCCGATAGGCCGAAAGGCTCGTGCGGTTGGCTTTGTCAAACGACGCTTTGAAGATATAAGGGATGCCGAGCTTTTGCGTCAGCCCTACCAGAGCCTCTGCCAATTCCAAGCACGCATCATGACTCTCAATGACGCAAGGTCCGGCCATCAAGGTCAGGGCTTCCGTCCCAAACGAAACCGTATCCGTCACTTGAACAATCTTACAATCTGCCATAACTGTGATATCCTTCCACTTCGGAAATAATTTACCAAAAATCCATCTTCTTTTCCAGTGCAGAATGAAGGAAAACTGCCAAAAAGATTTCATTTCTTCATTATTTTTTTAGACTTAAAAGTGCCCCCTTCCCGCACCGCTCCGGCCCTCTACGCGCTTCAAACGTCCTTTCTTCTCTCTAACCTGTTGCCATCTAAACGGTTATTCAAACCCCTCGCGCACAAAAACCGCAAAAGCATTGAGCGCAATTCCCCTCGCGCAACACCGAAATGCACCACAAACAAGAACCGGAACACTCAAACGAATGTCCCGGTTCGCCAAGCAGATTGCAGAAGAATGCTTACTTCTTCGCAGCTTCAATTGCTGCGATTTCCGCATCCAACTTGCCGGCGGCCTCTGCATAAGCCTTCACAGCAGCTGCATCGCCCGTCTTGGAAGCATCATAGAGAGCCCAGAGGTTGAGCTTGGCCACGGCTTCTTTCTGTGCGGCAGTATAGGCATCCGCAGCGGCAGCGGCGGCAGCTTCTGCTTCAGGAGCGGCCCAAGCATGCTGATAACCCTTCACGTCATTCCAGTGACCGCGCGTGAAGTCAGGGAACGTCACCGAGCAGTTGTTGTTGTCCATCGAGATTGCACCGAGCTCAGCAAGGCTGCACCATTCGGCCAAGTCGTAGACGTCCATATCCAAAGGCAGACCGTTCTGCAAGCAGTAGACCATGCGCACATCCATGAAGAAGTCCATGCCGCCGTGACCACCCACCTTGGCAGCCATTGCGCCATACTTCTTGATGATGGGATGACGATAGGTTTCGCGGAGCTTCTGCATATTTTCAGCACTCATGAAAGCGTGCGAATCGAGGTTTTCAAGATTGGGAGCCCCTTCGGCAGTAGCCATGTGGCTGCTTTCCAAAACAAAGCCCTGAATCGGATACTTGTTAGCAAAACCGCGCGTACCGTTCAACTGGAACAAACGGTTGTAGGGCTGAGGATTCATCACATTGTGCTGAATCTCAACAACCTTACCATTGGCCGTACGCATCAATGTGGTCGTGTGGTCGCCATTGCGGAATTCTTCGCAAGGCTTGCCGGTCTTCTTTTCCACCAGCTCCTTACCATGTACCGACTTCGTGTCCATTGCCACCAAGGTGGTGAAACGGTCGCCACGGTGAATATTCATCACCTGCGCCACAGGACCGAGACCGTGCGTAGCATACACATCGCCACGGTTTTCCTTGTTATACTTCAAACGCCAGCCGAGCTTTTCGGGATCGTCAGCCGGGTTGCTCCAATAGGCATCCCAGAAAGGATCAAGGTTGTGGATGTAAGCACCCTTGGCATACAGCACCTCACCGAAGATACCCTTTTGAGCCATGTTCAGCGAATCCAATTCAAACCAGTCATAGCAGCAGTTCTCAAGAATCATGCAGTGCTTGCGATTCTTTTCGGAAAGGTTGATGAGCGACCAGCACTGTTCCAAGTTCATCACGCTCGGCACTTCAAGGGCCACGTTCTTACCATTTTCCAGCGCACACTTTGCCACCGGATAGTGATTCATCCAGTCGACCGCGACATACACCAAGTCAATGTCATCGCGCTTGCAAAGTTCTTTATAGCCATCCGGACCGAAATAGATGTCTGCGGGCGCGAGACCGGCCTTGCGCAGATCCTTCTGACAACGCTCTGCACGTTCCTTTTCATAGTCGCACAAAGCCACAATTTCAACACCGGGGATGAAAGTGAAGCGGGCAACCGCACCGGGACCACGCATACCGAGGCCCACGAATGCCACACGCACGGTCTTCATCTTGGGCACGGTCAAACCGAGCACATGCTGCTGACCTTCCGGACGGGCAGGCGTTTCAACAACAAGCGTTCCCTTATCCCAATACGTCTTGGTCGACTGGGCTTCCGGCTGCACACAGCCGCTGCTTGCAATGACACAGCCGAGAAGTGCCAAACTTAAAAACTTACTCATTTTCATACTTGCTAATGACCTTTCTTATTGACCATAAACTGGCAAAGTAACATCTCCCTTTAATATACCACATCCGCTCACATAAGTCATCTTTCCTCAAAACTTTTTCCGCTCTGCCTACTCACAAACACACATACGCGCCTTCCCATTCATGTAAAGCAATCGCCTCCGTTGCTGCCTCTTTTTATTATCGCAGTGCAGTCCCTCCACCCGCTTCAAACCTTAAAACTGCGCCTCTTCCCGAAGCAACTCCCATCACACACGCGCAGCTTTTATTCCTCGCCTAAAGCCGACTTATTTTATTTCCCAACCAGACTGAAAGCCACCGCAAATCACTTCCCGTCTTACATTCGACTTCAAGGAGACCCTATGCCCTATCTTGTCCCCCCCCATCAGCACTGCACGTTTCCTGCTCCCGCACCCTCAGGCATCAAGCCGCCCTTTTACAGCTGCCCCTGTTTACAGCCGTGCGCCATTTTCAGCACATCGCGCCAGGCCCTACTTAACCTCCTCTCATCGCACGCACACGGCACCTCCCCCACAGGCTTTTGAACTCTCGGCGATGTTACGTTTCAATGCCGCCGACTTTGCAAAGCGGTTTCGGCGATGTTGCGCCTCAATGCCGTGGGGATTCAAAACGCCTTTCACCGGGAGAGAATGACCATTCCCCGAAACACTCCCAACGACTGCACAAAAAAAGAGCCGCAGTTGCGGCTCTTTTTTCAGTTGAATCGGTCAGACGACTCAGTCAACAATCTTGACGCTGTTCATCGAACCCATATCATTCTGCACCCAATCCGGGCATTCGCAGTCGGCGCACCATACGCCGTCAATAACGAATTTATACTCATACTTGCCTTTGGGAAGATTGAGCACGCAGGTGAATTCACCGGTTCCCTTTTTATCTTCCATCTGCTTGGCCGTAGGATCCCAGTCGTTGAAGCTGCCGGCGAGGAACACTTTGCTGCCGATTTCAGCGCGCACGGTAAAGGTGACGCGGCTCTTCTTTTCGGCTTTGGGGGCAGCCTTGGCAGCACACTTCTTCGCAGGCTTTGCTTCGCAAGCGCACTCAAAGAGATCTGCGGTTTCGGGAACTTCAGGCTTAGCAGCCTTGGCCACCTTGGTGGACTTCGCCGCTGTGGCCTTCTTCGCGGGAGCGGCCTTCGCCGTTGCCTTCGCGGGGGTTGTCTTGGTGGTCTTCTTCGTAGCCATCTACTTTTACTCCTTAAAACGAATGCTTCCTCATAGAAAGAAAACGCGTTGATATTATAGTATCTTTTGTTATCATGTCAAGCCTTTATTTTGATTTTCCGCCAGAAAAACACAGTTTTCACGCATTTTGCAAATCAATGGAGCAGATAACGCTCGGCTTCCAGCGCGGCCATCGCTCCGGAACCGGCGGCAATAATGGCTTGTTTGTAGGCAGGATCCTGCGCATCACCGGCGGCAAAAACGCCTTCAGCAGAGGTCTTTACACCATCGGTTTGAATGTAGCCTTGAGCATCCAGTGCCAGTGCACCTTGCAAAAAGGCACTGTTGGGCGTATGACCGATAGCGACAAAGAGTGCCGCAACCGTCAGGGTGCGCTCTTCGCCGGTCTTGGTATCGCGCAGAACGACACCCGATACGCTCCCGTCTTTTTCCAGAATATCCGCCACAGTGCTGTTCCACGCCATTTCGATTTTCGGGGAGGCGAGCACACGGTCGGCCATCACTTTACTGGCGCGCAACGCATCACGGCGGTGAATCAAGGTCACCTTTGAGCAGAGCTTTGCGAGGAAGAGAGCATCTTCACAGGCCGTGTCGCCACCCCCGGCCACGGCGACCTCCTTGTCGCGAAAGAACGCACCATCACACGTGGCACAGCCGGAAACGCCATGCCCCATCAGGCGTTGTTCGCTCGGCAGACCCAGCCATTTGGCGGAAGCCCCCGTGGCCACAATCACCGCCCGTGCGCGGATTTCGCCATTTACCATTGTTTGAAGCGTTTTGATTTTACCGGAGAAATCGGCACCCGTACACGCATCCATTTCAAACACCGCGCCAAAACGTTCTGCCTGTGCTTTCATGGTGGCCACCAGTTCAAAACCGTTGATGCCGTTTTCAAAGCCGGGATAGTTTTCGATGTCGGTTGTCTGAGTCAGTTGTCCACCGGGTTGCATCCCCTCCAGGACAAGAGGCTTGAATCCGGCACGTGCTGTATAGAGTGCCGCCGTGCAACCGGCCGGGCCACTGCCTAAAATCACAATATCATGCACCATTTTTCTGCTCCTTTATTGCCGCTTGTGCGCTGTTGTCTTTGCTGAAACAGGCGTATCGCCTCCGCGAAAAAGAAAATACTCCGTCACGTCTGCGAAGAGAGCTCCATTGATGAACACAGAGCAGGCTTCTTTCCGTAACGGAGTGTCACCGGATTCTTTAGGGATGAATCCTCCGGGCACTTTACCGCGCGTCAATGCTGATCCGCACTTCGTGTCCGTTCAAGTCGCAAGGGTCGCTCGTACACTCGCCGAAGAGCAGTGCATCGCCTTGGACTTCTTCAAGAATGGTATCTTGCCAGGCTTCCAACGCAGACAGCACCTCTTCATCGGCTGAAACGCACACTTCAATGCGTTGGGTAATCTCCAAATCGGCTTCTTTACGCAACGCCTGAACACGCGAAACGAACTCACGCATCAAGCCCTCCGCCACCAAAGCCGGAGTAAGTGCCGTCTCAAGGGCCACCACAATGTTGCCTTCTGCAGCCACCACCACACCCTCGCGCGGGTCGCGGCGGATGACCACCTCTTCCGGAGCAATCGCCACCGTCTCGCCTTGAATCGAGACGTTTACCGATTCGCCCCGGGCAAGTGCGCCGGCTTCCGCCCCGGAAAGCGCGGCAATCGCCGCGGCGGCGGCCTTCATCTTTGCGCCGAAACGCGGTCCGAGTTTCTTGAAGTCTGCCTTCAGGGTAAGATGAGCCAACTGCGTTTCATCATCGCCGAAGGAAACGTCTTTTACATTCAATTCCTCGCGCACAATCTCGGCATAGCCTGCCAGAGCCGTACGCAACGCCGGATCCACACTTGCCACGTGCAGGCGCGCCAAAGGTTGACGCACCTTCAAATCCTTGTCGGTACGCAGCTGACGCCCCAGGCGCACCATCCGCTGCACTTGCGCCATATCGGCTTCCAATGCCTCATCCCGTGCGGCGGCATCCGCCGAGGGGAAATCGCACAAATGCACACTGGCCGGATCGGAGGCACCCTTGAGATTGCAATAAATCTGCTCCGAAATAAATGGGCAGAAAGGCGCGGCCACTTTGGAAAGTTGCACCAGCACATAACGCAACGTGCGGTAGGCACTGCGTTTATCAGCATCGTCCTCACTCTTCCAGAAGCGGCGACGCGAGCGGCGGATATACCAATTAGTCAAATCATCAACGAAGGCTACGAACGGACGCACCGCCTTTTGCAAATCGTAGGCATCCATCGCAGCGGTCACATCATGAATCAAGGTTTCCATGGAAGAAACAATCCAACGATCCAACACATTGGTTGAATCCGGCTTGGCCACCTCTGCTTCTTCAAAATGATCGGCATTGGCATAGGTCACAAAGAAGCTGTAGGCATTCCACCACGGAATCAGCAGATCGCGCAGCAATTGCCGCACACCCGTCTCCGAAAAACGCAGGTTTTCGGCCCGCACCACAGGCGAATTGATCATGTACAGGCGCAAAGCATCCGCTCCGTAACGATTGATTACGTCATCCGGAGCTGGATAGTTCTTCAGGCGTTTGGACATCTTTTTGCCATCTTCTGCCAGCACCAGCCCATTCACTACCACATTCTTATAGGGAGCCTTATCAAAGAGCAACGTCCCCAGCACCAGGAGCGTGTAGAACCAACCGCGCGTCTGATCCAAACCTTCTGCAATGAAGTCTGCCGGGAAGAAGCTTTCAAGTTCTTTTCCGGAGAAGGGGTAATGTTGCTGGGCATACGGCATGGAACCGGATTCAAACCAGCAGTCCAGCACTTCCGGCGTACGATGGTAGGTGCGCCCGTTCTTGCGGATCACAATCTGATCAATGAAGTGTTTGTGCAGGTCGGTCACCTTCTCCCCGGAAAGGGCTTCCAGCTCTGCCACCGAGCCAACGCACAGCATATCCGACGGATCTTCGTCGCAAATCCAAACCGGAAGGCACGAGCCCCAGAAACGATTGCGCGAGATATTCCAATCCTTTGCATCGCGCAGCCAATTCCCGAAACGGTTGGAACCCACCGCCTCCGGCTGCCAGTGAACCCCTGCATTATTCGCGGTAAGACGGTCGTGCAGGTCCTCGACGCGCACATACCACGCATCGATCGCACGGTAGATCAGCGGCGTATCGGTGCGGTCACAGAAAGGATATGAGTGGACAATCGTCGCCTGATGCACCAGTTTCCCCTGGGCTTTCAATTCGCGGATGATATCCTTATCGCAATCTTTACAGAAGCGTCCGCGCCATGCTTCCGGCGCAGGTGCAGTGAAAGAGCAGTTCTCATCCATCGGGTCTTCAAGCGTAATCCCGGCGGCAGAACAAACGCGGAAGTCATCTTCACCATACGCAGGTGCATTATGAACCAGCCCGGTACCATCGGTCGTTGTGACGTAATCATCGGTCAGCACTACGAACGCATTGGGCTTCTCTTTGTAGTAAGGGAAGATCGGTTCATAGCGGATGCCGCGAAGAGCCTCGCCCTTGAATGTCTCCAAGCGTTCATAGCTCTCTGCATCCTTGAAGACCGCACCCAAGCGCGCTTCTGCCAAAATATACACCGCACCATCGGCCTTGTCACGCACCGCAACATAGTCAATCGAAGGTCCGGCACAGATGGCAAAGTTGGTGAGCAACGTCCAAGGTGTGGTCGTCCACACCAAGAGATAGGCTTCACTTCCCCACGTCTCCCGAGCACCGGAGACGACGCGACAACGCACGGTTACTGCGGGGTCTTGCACATCTTTATAGTTGTTTCCGGCTTCAAAGTTGGAAAGCGGTGTCGACAGCTTCCATGAATACGGCATAATTCTGTGGCTGCGATAAATACGGCCCTGATCCCACAATTGCTTGAAGACCCACCAGACACTCTCCATGAATGAGGGCTGCATCGTCTTATAGTCATTGTCGAAATCGACCCAACGCCCCATACGTGTGACGGTATCGCGCCACTGATCCACATAACGCAACACCATGGAGCGGCACTGCTCATTAAACGAATGAATGCCGTGCTGCCGGATTTCATACGCGCCATTTACACCCAGAGCGTCCTGCGCCAATGCTTCAATCGGTAATCCGTGACAATCCCACCCGAAGCGACGTTCCACATTGTAACCACGCATTGCCTGATAACGCGGCACCACATCTTTGATTGTCCCGGCCAAAAGATGTCCGTAGTGCGGCAACCCGGTAGCAAAGGGAGGCCCATCGTAGAAGCGGAACACCGGTGCATCGGCACGCTGTTTCAAACTTTCCTTAAACGTCTCTTCGCGCGCCCATTTCTCCAATACGGCTTCTTCATTCTTTGCAAAGTCGGGGCGATTTGAAACTGGCTTAAACATAGAAATCCTTGTTCTTTCTCTTCAACGCTTGCGATTCTTCCTGCCGCCCATTCCTTTCCGGACCACGCCCGGCGACCATTGCCGGTGGCAAAAAGAATGCACCTGCACGCGCTTTCTTACGCATCACGCAGGATTTTCAGCACACTGTCGCGATCGGTTGCAGCCACCATCGCCGCACGCTTTTCATCATCCATCAGCATCCGGCTGACCGTTCCGAGGAATTTGATATAGCCTGCCCCGGAGGCAATCGGCACAAGCATCAAAACCACCACACGCGTCGGCAAACCGTCAGGCGCATCCGCTGCAAAACCTTCCTTGTGCAAACCGATGGCGCAAATCAATTCATTCACCACATCGGTCCGCCCATGCGGCAACGCGATTTCATCGGTCATCACCGTGGAAGCCGACATTTCACGACGCACGATTGCCTGCTTGGCTTCATCACGTTTATCTTCTGCCAAAAGCCCTTCTGCGACGAGTGCATCGGTCAATTCCGCAATCGCACCAAACATATCTTCGCTCTTCAGCGAATTCACCACTATCGCACGATCGAGGAGTTCTGCATAACTATTCATAACACGATCCTTTATTCTAAATCCTTTTGTTACTCACATATAGCGCACCCGCAGGGTGTCGTTTTCCAAAATATCGCGCTCCAACATCGCATCCAACGCGCGCCCCACCGGCCCCGGAGTGCCGTCCGCCCCCACGGGATGACCGTTATAGCGCACGACCGAAGCCACATTCCAAGTGGTACCCACCACCAGAATCTCGCGCGCTTCGGCCAACTCTTCTTCACGAATCGGGCGGAAGACCACGCCCTTTACCAATTCTTCCTGCGCACACGCCTGCGCCAATTCCGCCACGCGAATCATTGTTGTCCCCGGCAAAATCGTATCCGGAGAGGGAAAGACCAGGCGACCGCTCTTGGAAACCATCCCCACATTTTCCGTGGCACTCTCGGTAATGTGTCCCTGTTCGTCCACACCGACAACGAAGTCCACGCCATGCAGCATCGCCTCTGCTTTCATCAGCGCATTGGGAATATAGTTGCACGTCTTTACCGCAGCCATATAGGGCGGCTTGG
Organism: Kiritimatiellia bacterium; assembly: GCA_017531445.1. GTDB lineage: Bacteria > Verrucomicrobiota > Kiritimatiellia > RFP12 > DVOR01 > Spyradenecus. Next base: position 861,048 of record JAFXKZ010000002.1, read on the forward strand.
GGGGCACAGCACTTTTCCGCAATGTCGCCCCTTCCGGATGACGCTTCATAAAAGGTGCCCCGGCACCATAGACCAGAATATACAGTGCCGCGCCCATGCTTTCTGCCGGGGCAACACCCATCCCGCCGGGGCCGCGGCTCAACACCACCCGCACCGAACAGTCCGGCTGCGCCGCCGTTTCAAGGGCATCCAACACCGTTTGGCGGATAGCTTCAAGCCCTTTCCGGTAGCCCAAGCCGATGGCGTGCGCACTGCGTTGCAGACGATGCAGGTGCGCATCCAGATTATACACCGCACCATTCACACCTTTCATGGTCTCGAAAACGCCATCGCCCCGATGCACCAAATGGTCATGAAACGGCACTTGCATCAGTGCTGTGTCCGTAACATATCCATCCAAAAGGCTGGAGTAGAAAAGATAATACGGCACGGCCCCCGGCACATCCGAGGCGCGCAACCGTTCCAAATAAGTTTCTGTGGTAATCTGTTTCATCTCGTTAACGACACTTTCAGTATACCACATCTTCTGCACATTCTTGCGCGTCTGCCGCAATCTTTCAGCGGGTTCAGCGCATTTTTTCGGGGGCAAACGTGCAAAAACTCCACCCGTTCAGCATTACCGACGCGCCGAATGCGCGCGCAGCCACCCTCTCAAAGTGTCCCGTTTTCTCCGAAAATCAGACGAATTCCTGCAGGACTGCACGGTTGAAATGCAGGACTGCACGGTTGAAATCCTGTCAAAGGATTTCGTTTTTCCTCCGGAGCATCAGCGGAAGAATACCGAAAAGCAACAGCATCCCGGCCAGAAGCAGCAACGCTGCGATGCCGGAAAGCACGTAACACAATGCGCAGTTCGTATCGCTCGGCTCAATGTCAAATGCCGCAAGCAGACCTTTCACCTTTGCTGTCAGGCACCATTCCGACTCCACCTGAATCAACCGCACCCGCGCTTCCTGATGGCCATTCTCCGCGGCTGTGCGCAGCCACTTCACCGCCTCGGCATAGTCGCGTTTCACTCCCAACCCCAGGTAGTAGCACATACTCAAGATATGCTGCGCGTCGATATTTCCGAGTGCCGCCGCCTGCTGATACCACTTTGCCGCCATCACACAATCATGTTCCACACCATTGCCGTTCTCGTAGGAGACGCCCAAGTTCAGCTGCGCATAGGAATGCCCCTGTTCAGCGGCCTTGCGATACCATGCCACCGCCGTTTCATAGGATTGTTCCACCCCTTTGCCATCGGCATAACAGACGCCGAGACAATTCTGCGCTTCGGCATCCCCTTGCCCGGCGGCTTGCTCAAACCACTTCGCCGCCTCGGCGTAATCACGCTTCACCCCTTTTCCCAGATAGTAGTGCGCCCCCAAGACAGCCTGCGCCTCGGCATGCCCCTTTCCGGCGGCTTGCTCAAACCACTTTACCGCTTCGGCAAAGGATTTTTCCACGCCCTTGCCGGTGGCATAGCACATTCCCAGACGGTGCTGCGCATCCACATCGCCTTGCGCAGCGGCTTTGTGCAGCCACGCCACGGCCGTTTCATAGGATTGTTCCACCCCAATACCGCCACCATAACACTCCGCCAGATTGTATTGTGCCCCGGCGTGACCTTTTTCCGCGGCCTTGCGCAACCATACCACGGCCTCTGCGGGCGATTGTTCCACACCCTCGCCACGCGCATAGACCACGCCCAGTGCCGCCTGCGCCCTGACAGAGCCCCGTGCAGCAGCTTCCCGGAAATACCGCACCGCCTCGGCATACGATTGTGCCACCGTTTCCCCTTGATAATACTGCAACCCTTTCCGGAAAAGGGTCTCGGCTTCGTCCGGCACCGCCTCCGTCTGCGCCGCCTCCTGCGGCACTGCTGCTGCCGCTTGCGCTCCGTCTGCGGCAAAACAGTCCCCGCCGAAGCAAAGAAAAACCACCCCAAACACCCATCTCAAACCACATTTCATCAGCGTATTTCCATTCCGGTTCATGCTTTCCTGTGCGGCTTCCTGCCAATGCGCAAACGCTTCATGCGCCGCATTGAAAAAGGTCCGCGCCACCAATAAAATAGCACTTTCCCCCTCCTCCGGCAATCGTTCCATTGCAATGTTACGATGATTTAACCGAATTCTAACACGATTCTAACCTACACCCCACCCCTGCGGTATACAATACCCTCATCAACAACCCGCACAGGAAAGGAACCCAAATGATTACCCTCCCTCAACTCACGCAATGTTACCTCGACCTCTCCCCAAAAATGTACCATTGGCTCACCTCAAACGGTTGCGACACTTCCGCCGCACAGGATTTGATCCACGAGAGCTTTTTGCGCGTATGGCGGCGGAAAGAACAGGTCGCCTCCCACTCGCTTCCTGCACTTCTCTGGACCATCCTCCGCCATCTGCGCATTGATGCCTTCCGTCGGCTCCGCCCCACGCTCACGCTCAGTGACCCGGTCACAGAAAGCTTGCTGGAGCCCTATGTCCCCGACACCCTGACGCCACTGGACCGCGCCTACCTGCGCCGTCAAATCAACCGCGCCTTGCAATCCCTGCCGCCCGTCTACCGCACCACCTTCACCCTCTTCACCCTCCAAAGGCTCCCCATCAAAGTCATCGCCCGCCAGACAATGGCAAGCGAAACCCTCGTCAAAGTCCGCCTCCATCGCGCCCGGCAGAAACTCCGCCTCGCGCTTTCAGCCAATGGCATCCGGTGTGCCTGAGGCATTCATATGCGCAGGTCTCCGTCTTTTAATAAGGTTACAACGCCTTTTCCGGGAAAATCGGAGCCTTGCGCCAGTCTGCCGCCACACGCTGAGACATCTCCCTGCCACACGCTCACGCCCGGCAATCGGGCGTGAGCGCAGAGGATGCCGACAGAGGGCGCATTCAATCCCGGCGATACGCGCTTTGCACATCGCCGGGATTCCCGCGCAACATGGGCGATAGTGCAAAGGCAATGCCGCCCATGTTCAAAAAGCCTTCTGCCGCCCTCCGCAGAACGGTCGGCAGATGGCTCAAAAGAGGCTGCACCGCGCCGCGCCGCAGAAAGGCTTGTGTGCCGCAAAATCCATGCGCGACACGGCACCTTCCCGGGTGCGTAGTAAAGAGTGCAAGCCTTGATTTCTCTTATGAAAAACAGGTGCAACCGGACATAAAAAAGATTATAATAGTGCCGTTACACGTAGCGTATCGCCGCAGAAGAAAGCACGGAGAGTGAAAATGAAACGATTGCTGATGGCTTGTTTATTGGTTGCAGGTTCAATGGTATCCCTGGCACAACAAAGCGGCGAAGAGCAGGCGGCGCGGCAGGCACGCAGCGTTCATCTGGCCTACCGGGGATGGGCCACGCCGGCAAAGATTTTCTATCTTGAAGCCACGCCCACGCAGATGGCACCCGGCACCTACTTCAGCACGATTGCTTTTAATGGCGGTTATTGCGGGCTTCAACTCCTTCCAAACGGGAAGCGCATCGCCATTTTCTCCGTATGGGAGCCGAGCAATCCGTTCAACTTCAAAGACCATCCCGATGCCGTGGAAGAGTGCAAACGCACCGCCGCCCACTATCAGGGCGAGGGCGTCCATGTGCAACGTTTCGGCGGCGAAGGCACCGGCGGCAAATCCACAATGCCGCTGGAATGGGATCGCGACCAACCGGTGTGCATGGCCATCTCCGTGGCACAGCACGGGAAATACCGCACCGCGTTTACCTGCTGGATCTGGAATGCCGAAAAGCAGGATTGGTTCCGCATGGCCACCTTCTCCACGCTGGTCAATCAAGGCAAGGCAGAATTGAAATCGCCGTATTCCTTCCTGGAAGACTTCCGCCGCAACGTCAAGAGCCGTGAAGAAACGCGTATCGGGCACGTCAGCCGCCTGTGGGCGTGGAACGGCACTGAATGGGGTGCCTCAACTGCCGCACAGTTCACCGCAGACAGCAACACGCTGACCAATATCGATGCCGGCACTTCGGCCAATGGTTTCTGGATGGCCACCGGCGGTGCCACTACCAATGTCACCACCAAACTTTGGACACTGGTCAAGCCCGGCGGCGCACCGGATGATTCCGAAGCGCGCCGAACACGTTTGGTCGAAGCAGTGAAAGCGGCAGAAACCGCAGACGCCGCCACGCGCTGAACACTGGTTACCTGTGCGCGGGAAGGCTCCTTTCTTACGGAGATTTCCGCGCCTGTTTTATCCGGAAGCCACCCCTTCTTTCACCCGATAAGTTTTCCACTCCACACCCGATGCGCGTTGCATTTATTGCTGATGTCCATGCCAACCTGCCCGCACTGGAAGCCGTGATTTCCGATGCGCGTACGCATGGTGCTTCCCATTTGCTCTGCCTGGGCGATGTGGTGGGCTATGGACCTCAACCGGTAGAGACGCTCAAACGCATCCGCGAAATCGCCTCGGGCGTATTGCTGGGCAATCATGATGCCGCAGCGGCAGAGTTGCTGAATCTCCAGCTCTTCAATCCCTTTGCCAAAGAAACAGCCGAACGCGCCATTCTTGCACTGGATGATGAAGCCAAAGCCTATTTGCGCAATCTTCCCAATATGCTGGAGGTTAAAAATATCGCTTGCGCACACAGTTGCTTTGATGCGCCGGAGACCTTCAGTTATCTCACCGATGAAGCCGCCGCCGAACGCAGTCTTGATGCCATGCCTGCATTCACCCTGCTGGTCGTAGGACACACGCATATTCAAAGTCTTTATGCGCAATCCGCCCCCGGAAGCCCCGTACTGCGATTGCCGATCGCGCCGCAAGTCCAATTGCAGCCCCATCACCGCTATGTCGTCAATCCCGGCAGTGTCGGGTTCCCGCGAACGGATGGTTTGACCGCAGATTACCTCATTTACGACACCCTGATGCGGCGGCTCTTCTTCCGCTCGGTCGCCTACGATATCGCCCCCTACCGTCTGGCATTGGTGCGCAATGGCTACAATCCGCTGAACTATTGGTTCCTCAGTCCGGAAGCAAGAATGCGGCAAACGGAATTGGCCTTGCGCAATCCGGCTCCGGAAACACCCCGCGCCTTTGGCGAAGGCTCGGCTTTCCGACCCGCCAAGAAGCCTGTTTCGACCAAAGTTCACTTTGGGATTTATGCACTGATTCTGCTGGGGTTGCTCCTGGGAGCGGTGACGGTTGTCCGCACGTTGCACCGAAATATGCCCGAAGAAGCAACTGTTTCAGCCCCCGCCGCCGTCAATCTTCTTCCGCCGTTGCGCGCCTGGACCGTTTCTGGAGCAACCGGATATCTGCACCCTCCCGAGGAAAACGCCCTCCTGTTCCACCCGGATTCCGGCGAACCGCGGCTCTATCGGCTCCACTCGCCGTTGGTTCAGCTCCCAAGAAACGTGCGGGAATTACGGTTTTCATTCCGGACAATCTCCGAGAAGCAACGCCTCCGCCACTTCAACGTATATGCCGAATTCGTTGACAGTTTGGGCAACCGTAAAAAAGATCGTGCCCATGCTTACAAAAAGACCGGACGGCAAGCCTATTCAATCAAGCTGCCCCGCGGTGCCGCCGCCCTGCGGATTTGCTTTGAAACCGCGATTGACGCGCCGCTTAAACTCATCCATCCTGAATTGGAAATTGTCCGGGACTAAACACCTCTCCCATGCCCGCGCACCTCACAACGCGCTGCACCGCCAAAGCAACATCAAAAAGGTTACGCCGATGAATCCACCCCGTTCTCTTTTGCTTACGTTCCTATTGTTTCCCCTCACGCTCCTTTCCGCCGCCGCAGCGCAACATCCGGTCTATGAACCCTCCGGCACACCGATGCGCACGGTTGCCGAAGCTCCCACCCCTCACGGGTTGCGATTGATTCCGGTCTCCATGCGCCAACGCTTCGATCGCGATATCCTCTCCGGCATTGCCCCTGCTTCTGCAAGTCTCACCCTGACAGGGTGGCGCGGCGAAACCGTTCAGGCGCAGGTATTGGTTGAAGCACCTGATGGGTTTCAATCGCTTACCGCCACCTCCGCAGCGGGGCATATTGACGTGCGGCCCCTGCGCTACACCACCGGAAACGGCGTCCTCATCCCCGATATCATCGACAGTTTTGACGGGCAACACTTTCAGGGTTGCGTGCGACCGCTCCTGCTCTCCTGCGTCCTTCCTGCTGATGCGCCACCGGTGATAAACGATACGTTAATCGTTATCGCGAACGGAACGCGCCTGACCCTGCCCGTTACCATTGCAGTGTGCGCAGCAACCTTGCCGCCGCCTTCGGCCTGGGCGTTCCATCTCGACCTTTGGCAGCACCCTGATGCTGCATCGCGCTGGCATGACGTGCCGATGTGGTCGGAAGCCCACCTGAACACACTTCAGCCGCAACTGCGCTATCTGGCCGATATGGGGCAGAAGACTATCACCTGCACCTTGATTGAGGAAGCCTGGCAGAGCCAAACCTACGACCGCTTCCGCTCCATGGTTGCCATCACCAAAGCCGCTGACGGCACATGGCAATACGACTATTCCGCGTTTGACACCTGGGTCACCTTCGCCCGGGAGACCATCGGTATGAAGTCCGCGACGCTCAACTGTTACACCATGATTCCGTGGTCCCTCACCTTCCCCTACACCGATGCCGCCACCGGATGCCGCGTTGCGCCGAAACTGGTGCCGGGAAGTGCGGAATACGAAGCGTTCTGGGGCGCGTTCCTGACCGACTTTGTCCGCCATCTGAAGGCCAAAGGCTGGCTCTCCATCACGCGTATTGCCATGGATGAACGCCCCGACAATCTCCTCAAACCCGCACTGGAAATCGTGCGCAAGTACGCGCCGGAATTGAAGATTGTCGCCGCTTGCGATCATCCGAGCGCAATCAATCGCGACTTTGAAGACGTCTCTTATGCTTACGGCCATTGCGAAAAACTCATCGCAGAGCTCCCAGACCGCAAAGCAAAAGGCAAAACAACCACCTTTTATACCTGTCTCTATCCACGCCGCCCCAACACGCTGATGTATTGCGATTTGGCCGAATCCGAATGGCTCATTCCGATGGCCGCCCATTATGGATTGGACGGGATGCTGCGCTGGGCATTCCACTCTTGGGAAGCCAATCCGTTTTATTCAATGGATCATGTGCGCTTCCCTTCGGGCGATACCGCATTGATGTATCCCGGCGCCCGCCCCTCGTTGCGCCTTAATGCCATCCGCAACGGGATTCAAACCTTTGAGAAGATCCGTCTGCTCCGCGCCGAAGCTGAACGTCAAAACCGCCCTGATGCTCTCGCGCCGCTCACCGAAGCACTCCAGCGTTTCACCGTTGCCCGCGGTCAGGAAGCCGGTATCCATGAAGCCGATCTCACAGCCTTGGATCAGGCTCTGGACGCCGTTACGCTGATCCTCTTCCCCTCTGCGCCACAGCCCTAACCCCCTCTGAAAGGATTTCCCGCCATGAATGCAACCGCTTCCACGCCGAAAGCCGTCTACATCCCCCGCGCCCGTCTGCTCGATCCCTCCTGTGACAGAAATGAAACCGGTGCGCTCTTCATCACGCCGGAAGGCAAAATCGCGCCCGTGCCTGCGCCGCTTCCGCCGGAAGACTCCCTCATCGTCATTGATCGTCCCGGACTGACTGTCGTGCCCGGTCTCTGCGATGTGCATGTTCACTTCCGCGATCCGGGCATGACCGATGCAGAGGATCTTGTTTCCGGAAGCAACGCAGCGGCCAATGGTGGTTTCACGCGAGTGGTAACCATGCCCAATACGAGCCCGGCCACCGATTCGCCTGCGTTGCTGGACTACATCCTCAACACGCCCACTGCCGTCAGCATCTACCCTTCGGCTTGTTGTACCGCCGGCCGTGCAGGAGAAGCGTGTGCCGACCTTGAAGCTTTGGCCGCAGCAGGTGCTTCATGCTTTACCGATGACGGGGCGATGGTTGCGAAACCTCAGGTGATGGCCGCCGTCATGCGCCGGGCAAAGGCGTTGAACAAAGTGGTGATGGATCATGCCGTCCGTCCGGACATTCAATGCGGAGGCGTGATCCGCGACTGCCCGGTAGCCCGCACGTATGGGCTGCCCATCTTTCCGGCAGAGGCGGAAATTGAAGCGGTGCGCGATGATATCGCCCGTTGCCGCGAGACGGGATGCGCGGTCCATATCCAACACCTTTCCTGCGCAGGCAGCGTGGAGTTGATCCGTCAGGCACGTGCAGAGGGGCTTCCGGTAACAGCCGAAGTCACACCGCATCATCTGGCACTTGCTGCAGAAGACATCCCGGGAGATGATGGCAATTGGCGTATGAATCCGCCTCTGGGATTGCGCAGCGACAGACGCGCTCTCCGCGAGGGACTGCTGGATGGCACGCTCACGCTCTTTGCCACCGACCACGCACCGCATCCAAAGGCTCTGAAGGAAAAAGGATTCAAACGTGCGCCTTTCGGCATTATCGGGCTGGAGACCGCCGTCGCTGTTTCGTGGGAGGTGATGGTGCGGCAATGTGCGATGGCTCCGCTTCTGTGGGCAAAATACTGGATTACCAACCCCAACCGTCTCATCGGGCTTGAGCCGCCAACCCTTTGCGAAGGCGCGGAGGCCGAAATCGCAATTCTGGCATTGGATGACGAATGGACGCTGATTCCGGAAGCCTGTGCCTGCAAGTCGGTCAATACACCGTGGGCGGGAAAACGGTTGAAGGGCAAGGCTCTTGCCACCTATCATCGCGGCACGCTCCGTTTCGCACAATAGGGTTTTCTTGCGATTGCCGCGCACCGTGCCGGGGATCTTTGCGCGCACTGCTTCTGCGATGCGCCCCCGTGCGCGATTCCAGGCAAACTGTCTTCTACTTTATTACAGACGCATTAAGCAGTGCGTGCCGCGGCGGGGATGCGCCATTGCATGGGCTAACTACACACCGGATTTGCCGCACAGTTGAAGCAACAGGCCTCTGTTTCCTCATAAAGCAGCGCGCATCACCACCGTTGCAATACAGAGAATCTGCAACCCTCTTCCGCGAAAGTCCGCACACGTTTTATCACTTCCGTAAGCGCGTTTTAACGTCTCCGTTTGGGCAAATCGCTTACACTTCCCAAGAACACGCTCCGCCTTTTTAGTGAAAGGTCTTGCCATTAAAAAGAAGTTTTGCTATCATGTCACAACTTTTAACCGCATCAGAGATTCGGAGGTTTAACAATGGGAACAGGACGTACCCTCAATAAGAAGCCGGCGACGCGCCCGGTCAAGTCTGCCGGTGAACGCCGCCGTCGTGATGCCGTTCAGCGCAAGCGTTTGGTCGCTCTTGGCATGGATGAAGCCGTTGTGGCGAAGCTCAATGCCGTTCAGATCCGCGACTATCTGCGCACACCTGCCAAGACAAAGGCAGCTTTCGCCAAGTAAGTGCGCCACCGGAACGGTCTAGCATAAGCACATCCGTCAAGCGGGTGTGCTTTGCTTTATCCGGGAGTCATTTGATCTCTTCCACCATCCTTTCCCGCATCTTCAGGAACACAGTATGAGAACTTTTCTCCAGCGTTTGGCTGCACGTCAACGCTTTGGCATCCATCCCGGATTGGAGACGATGCAGCGTCTCTGCGAGGCTTTGGGGCATCCTGAGCGGACCTTTGCGGCCATTCACATTGCAGGCACCAACGGAAAAGGCAGTGTCGCGGCGATTTGTGAAGCGGCTTTGCGCACGATGGGACTGCCGGTGGGGCGGTATACCTCGCCGCACTTAATCCGTGTGAACGAGCGGTTTCTCATCAATGGCGAGGAGGTTTCGGATGAAGCACTCGCACAAGCGTTGGACGAAGTGGAGCATTGTTGCGCCAAAGAAGGCCTGGAGCCCACCTTTTTCGAGGTATTGACCGCTTGCGCCTGGGTGCTTTTCCGCGCGGCAGGCTGTAAAATCATCGTCTGCGAAACAGGAATGGGCGGCCGCTGGGATGCCACCAACGTAATTGAAGCTCCGCTGGTTTCGGTGATTACACGGGTGGCATTGGATCACTGCGCCGTGCTGGGCGAGACGATTCCCGCCATTGCTTCAGAGAAGGCCGGCATCATCAAGGCGGGGTGTCCTGTCGTCATCGGGCAGATGCACCCGGAGGCGCGCAGCGTCATTGCAGCGGAGGCTGCGGCCAAAGGTGCTGTACTGCACAGTGCAGAAGAGGAAATCCGCGTCACGGTGTCGCGGCGCACCATCCACGGTCAAACCCTTCAATGCTCGTCACCTTCATGCGATTATCCTGCGGCTTTAACACGTCTCGCGGGCAGTTATCAGGCAATCAATGCCGCCACTGCGCTGTGTGCGCTGGAATGTTTGGCGACGCGCGGTTTGCCTGTGCCCCCGAAAGCATTTACCGAAGCCCTGCGCACCGTGGAATGGCGCGGCAGATGCCAGTTGATCGCAACCGACCCTCCCACATTTCTGGATGGCGGGCACAATCCCGATGCCTTGAGAGCCCTGCGGGAGGCGTTGAAATCAATGCATATCCGCAGGCGCGTGGCTCTTGTCTGCGGATTTTGTCGCGACAAGGCTGTAAGCGAGGCGTTGAAGGAAATCGCCCCGATTGTCAGCGCGGCTTGGACGGTCCCGATTGCCAACGAGCGAACCCTCTCTCCGGAGTCGGCGGCTTTCGCGGCCAAAGTCGCCGGTATTACCCCTGTAACTTCGACGACTTCGGTGGCCGAAGCCGTCGAAGTTGCCACCGACTGGGCGCAGGAACATCAGGGCGTCGTGCTCATTTGCGGTTCGCTTTACCTCGCAGGCGAAGTTTTAGCACTTCAGGAAGAAGCGGAAATACCGACTTTAGACCCGGGGGAAAACAATCTCCGTGCGTATTGATCCGCCTGTCAACACCGATATCCGCTGGCTTTATGAAGATGCGCGTATGCTCGTAATCGACAAGCCGGCCGACCTGCCCGTGCACAGCAGCGGGAGTTATGTGCATCACACGTTGGAAGCCTTTCTGAAACGTTATCGCCCCGGCAACACCATTCATCTGGTTTCCCGTCTTGACCGGGAGACCAGTGGCGTGGTGTTGATTGCCAAAGATCCACAAATGGCGGCCATCCTTGGCAAAGCACCCAAACGTAAACGTTATCATGTACTGGTGTGGGGACGTTTTCCGGAAGGACGCTGGTGTGCTTCCGGATCGATTCAGCGTTGCAATGAACCTCCGGTCTACTCTATGCGCCGTTTGGTGGGCGGCAGATTGACCACGCACTTGCCTGTTTTACCGGAAGACCGCGGCGCGGCAACATGGTTTGAACGCCTCGGCGAAGGTCCCTGGTCGGGAACAACGCTTTTGGAAGCGGAATTAGTCACCGGACGGACGCACCAAATCCGCGCCTCGCTCTGTTCACTCGGGTGGCCGGTCGTGGGCGACAAGATTTACGGCGGCGACCCGGAGTGCTTTTTAAGATTCCGGGAAGATGCACTGACCATCGCAGACAAACAATTCCTATTGCTGACCAATCAGGCACTCCGGGCTGTGACACTCGAAGTGCAGGGCCGTTGCTTCCGCACGGTACGGGCAATGTGGTCGGCCAGCGACTTGTGGCAAATGTGAGCGGAGGGTGCTTGCGCTTGCGGGCTTTCTGCTTTCTTCTCCTGTGCTCAATACTCCGGCAGTTGCATCCTCTCCGGCACCATTTTCTTATCCTTCTTTCCGAGCACAAGGTAAAGCGCAGGAATGAAGTAGAGTGCCATCAGTGACGAGAGAATAATGCCGCCTACCGAGCCAATGCCGATAGAAGCGCGCATCTCCGACCCAAGCCCCGTGCCGGTTGCCATCGGCAACATACCGAACAAGGCCGCTACACACGACATGAGAATCGGACGGAACTTGCTCTTTGCCGCCCGTAACAACGCCGCCTGTTTGGAAATATTCCGGGCAGAACGCAGCATATTAACCTCATCAATCAGCAGAATTGCCGCATTCACTACCACACCTACCAGCATAATCCCGGCGAGCAAGCCAAACATTGAAAGACTGGTATTCGTGAGCCAAAGGGCGATATACAATCCCAGATAGGAGAAGGGCACCGTGAAGAGAATAATGAACGGTTGCGTCCACGATTCCATCAAAGCGCAAAGCAAAAGATACGTTAGCACAATGGCCACCACCGTTACAGTGCCGAATTCCGCGAACGTCTCGCCCATCATTTCTGCCATGCCGCCCACCGCAGACGTGTAGCCTTCCGGCAGATGCCGACGGATGATTTCCGCCTCATTCATCAGTGCAGAACCCAGCCCATAGCCATTGGAAGCATTCGCATACAGCACTGCCGAACGACTCTTGTCATAACGCATGATCATTGTCGGCTGGAGATGTTCTTCAAGGGAGGTCACTGCCGACAAGGGCATCGGATTTCCATCTGTGCCGGGCAGATTCATCGCCTCAATCTGCGCTTCGCCCTCGCGTTGTGTAAAGCGTGCACGGATATCATAGGAGCGATCGCCGCGCTTATACGTCGTCTGCTCAATCCCGGCTACATTTGCTCTGAGCGTCTGCCCCAATCCTGTTGCGGGGAGCGAAAGGTCGTGCATCACCGCACGTTTCGGCAGAATCCGCACCTCCGGGCGTCCGGGACGGATCGAGTGGGCGATGTCCGTGCTCGCGGGGTCAGAGCGAAAGGCCTTGGCAATCTGAAGCCCCGCAGCATTCAAGACGTCCAAATCGTCACCGCAAATGAATTGTTGGATATCTTGTGAAGCACCGCCGGCCGCACTCGGAATCAATACCGAAGCGATGCAATCCGGCTCTTCCAGCAATTCCGAACGGAGCACTTCGCGGATCACTGCCAACGGATGATTGGGGCGTTCAGTCATGGAGGTCAGGCGAAGATTGATTTCAGAGAGATACGTTCCCTCCGAAACTTGCCCGACAACGCCTTGAACTTTTCCGCAATTCACGTTGATATGACAAATAGCAGGCTCGCGTTGACGCAAGCGTTCGGCGATGGCAAGCGTTCGCTCCACCGTCCGCCCCAAATTGCTGTCTGCGGCAAACTCCAGTTTTACAGTGATATCCCCCTGGTCGGTCGGCGGCACAAAGTCCATCTGCACCCGCCCCGGGAAAAACCAGAAGCCTGCCACCGTAGCTACCGTCACCGGCACAAGCAGAGCCCAGGGAGCCCGCGCCACCCATTTGATTGACCGCACATAACCGCTTTCCAACCGCTTGTAACACCAATTCCAAGGCGTCAGCAATCGGGCAAGCAACGGGTTCAACCGGCGTTCCCCCCAGTGGACAGTCACCATCGCCAAAATCGGCGTCAGGGTAAACGAAATGAGCAACGAAGCAAACGTTGCCGCCGTAACCACCACGGCGAACGGCGCAAGAAAACGCCCGGCAATCGAAGACATCGTCGTAATCGGCAGGAAGACCACAATATTCGTCAGCGCAGAGGCCGCCACAGCCAACGCCACGGCAGAGGTGGAACGTTCCACCGTATCGGCCGTATCAAACGGCACCCCTTTCTTCTTCTCAAAGGCGAGTGCGATATTCTCCAGCACCACAATTGAATTCGCCACAAGGATGCCCACCGAAATCCCTGCCGCCGACATGGTGATGATATTGAAGGTATATCCGAAGAACGGAAACACCATCATCGTAATCAGCATCGTCACCGGAATAGAGACGAAGGCTGCAAACGCCGTGCGGATATCCGCCAGAAAAAGAAGCAGCACCACGCCGGTCAGGAGCACTCCCTGCCATACAGAAGAAAAGCCGTCGCGCACGGTTGCATTGATATAATCGCCATCGTCCCGGAACCATATCAACGCCATCCCCTCCGGCAACGTGCCTTTGATGCGTTCTGCCGCAGCCTGCACCGCCGCAACCACCGCCGCAGCATTGGCATCGCCCTTCTTCGTCACCTTTACTGTAACACACGGTTTCCCATCATAAAACGCCGCATTGGTTTTACGCTCCGTGCCGAATGAAAACTGCGCCACATCACGCAAATAGACGCGTTCACCACGCACCGTCCCAAGCTCGATATCGCCCAAACCCGCAATCTCATCCGGCTCGGCATCAAAGGTCAAAGAGAGCTCACGCGTCCCGGCATCAATCTGCCCTACGGGGATTTTTGCATTTCCCTCGCCGAGTGCGGCGAGCACATCATTCATGGAAAGACCGCGCACAGCCAATTTATCACGATCGACATCCACCAATACTTCGCGCTCCATCCCACCAATGAGATCCACGCTGGCCACACCCGGAAGCGACGAAAACTTGTCGGCCAATGTATCATCCGCATAGTCATACAAATCGTCAATGCTCTGCGTCCCCTGCAACACCATCGTCACCACTGCGGTGGCATTCACATCAAACTTCAAGATTTCCGGTTTGTCGGCTGCCGCAGGAAGATCCTCCAGAATCAGGTCGATTTTTTCCCGGACATCCGTCGCTGCAACATCCACATCGCGGTCAAGATTAAACTCTATCAGCACTTGCGTAAAATTGTTTAAGCAGGTGGACGTAATGTGTTTGATCCCTTCCACCTGGGAAATCGCATCTTCAATCTTACGCGTTACCGAAGTTTCGAGTTCGTCCGGCGAGGCTCCTGCATACGTCACCGAGATGGTCACGTACGGCACCTCTACCGTCGGTAACAAATCATTTCCGACATTTTTTAATGTCAGCAGCCCGAAAAACGAAAGCATGATAATGCACACGCTCATCGCAATCGGTCGTTTGGTTGAAGCTGAAGCCAAGAACATGACGCGCCCCTTTCGCAAGTTTTCGGCGGAAAAATCAGCGAATCGCTTTTACTTCATCGCCGGGATTCAGCAGCAACATCCCCTCGGCAACGATTGCTGCCCCGGCAAGCGGCTCGGGATTACGCACCTCGGTCAATGCTCCGCACGTGCGGCCTTTCTCCACCGGCACGGCTTCCACACGCCCGGCCTCTGTCACCACAAAGACGACTTGCCGCCCTTCCCGAAGCGCAACCGCACCGGAAGGCACCGCCGACCCCCGGCGGCGTTCAAAGATAATTTTCGCCTCACACAACATCCCCGGAGCCACCGTTTCATCTGCCTGGATCACTGCTCTCACTTCAAACGTCCGGCTCACCGGATTTACCGTAGGCGCACGATAAGACACCACTAGCGTTTGCCCGAACGAGGTTTCCAGGCGCGTTTCTCCCACTTTCACCCGGGCATAGTTATCGGCATTCACCATAAAACAGACCTCGCGAACCTCGGGATTCTCAATCTCAAAGATCGCCCCTCCCACCTCGGCATAGTCGCCGGCCTCTTGCAACTTCTTCGTCAACACCCCAGCAAACGGCGCAACGCCCTGCGAATCTGCGAGGTCTTTTTCTGCGATTCTGAGTGCCGTTGCCGCCTGAAGAATCTTCGCTTCTGCGGTTGCTACCGCCGCATTTGCCCGTGCGACCGTAGCGGTAGTGCTTTTCAGTTGCAGCTGTGCCTTTTCCCATACATCCTTGGTCACCGACCCGGAGACGGTATATAAACGCGCATAACGCGCCTCGTCAATCACGGCTTTTTCATGCGCGGCCATGGCCTCTTCGCGCACAGCAAGAGCCTCGTCACGCGCAGCCGCCGCCACAGCACAGTCGTCTTTCGCAATGGCCACACGGTTCTCCAGATTCACACGATCCACCTGAAAGAGCCTCTGCCCGGCCGCGACCGTCTCGCCTTCATCGGCGTAAAGCGTATCAATCGTCCCGGGAAGACGCGATGCCACTGCAGCGGTGAACTTACTGCGCACGCTCCCCTGAACAATGATTGCCTCTTCAAACTCCACGCCTTCTGTCAGGCTGCAAACCTTCACCCGCGGACGCAAATCCACCGGCGAAGCGTTCGTCTCCGTCTCCGGTTCGCACCCACATGCCAACCAAACCACGCCCACGCTCAAAAGCATTTTCCCCAAGTGCCGTTTCATTTTATTCCTCCTTTTTGTCCGGAGCTGCCGGAGTTTTGCACTCCCAGCCCAACCCGACTGTATCGCGGAAAACCACCTCTGCCAGTGCATCTGCATACGCAGCTGAAACGGCATTCAAACGCGCCTGTTCGCGCAAGGCATACCTATCCAGCACATCACTCAATGTTTCCTGATCCTGCTGATAACGCGCCATCGTCTCTTCATAATCAGCTTCAGCGGCCACTTTCGCCGCTTCTGCCACGGTTTTGCGTGCTTGTGCCTGCTGCAAATTCGTCCATGCCTGCCAAACAGAAACCATCAAAGCATTGGCCGCGTCCTCGCGCAATTGCACGGCGGCGGCACCTTTTTCTTTGGCTTTCAGGTAGTCGGCAATCGAGTGGAAGCCATCAAATACCGACATTACTCCGCCGATTCCTCCGGTCAGATAACGATGCGGCACAGAGGCACTGTTGGAAGAATACGCCCCGCCTCCTGCTACAGAAAGCGTGGGCAAGAAGTTGGCCAACGCCGACAATGCCTCCACCTTGTGCAGCACAATTGCACGATCCGCCGCCCACAGTTCGCGACGATTCACCAATGCCGCCCACAGCCATTCGGCCAGCGGCGTCTGCAAGGCTTCTGCGCGTGTCACCGGCACCGGCTGCCCCTCTGCACCTGTCAAAGCCCACGGCAACCCGGCAATCTCCAAAAGAGACGCGCCTTCCAGAGGCGGCACGTCCTGCGACAGCGGATAGAAATTGAGCAGATCCAACAGATTGACCTTCGCCGCCCGGGCATTGTCCTGTGCCACACGCAAATTATAACGGTCGCTCTTCTGAAACGCTTCTGCCCGCAACACCTCGGCCTTCAACGCCATGCCTTCTTCCGCCAAACGCTGCACCCGCTGCAGTAATTCTTCCGAAGCTTTGACTTGTGCCTCATAGGCTGCAATCATCTCTCCGGCAACGGCCGCATCGTAAAAGAGCGTCGCCACCTGAATATCCAGCATCTGACGATTACGCTCGGCCACCAATTGTTGATAGGCACTGCCATGACGTGCCGCCACCCAGAGCAACCACGCATTCGGGGCAAACACCGGCTGACTGATGGTCAACCCCGCCTGCGTCACCCACTGATCCTGCATCTGCGCAGTGAGCCCCCCAAGCGCGTTCAGCCGCATTTTCAGCGGCCGGTTCGTGCCGCTGCGCTGATAAGTCGCCTCCACCTGAGGTAAAAAAGCCGAAAAAGCCGCCGTAGCGGAGAGTTGTGCCATGCGCACTTCCAATTCCGACTGCGTCAATTTCAGTGTTCGCGCCTGTGCCCACTCCCGGCACACCGAAAGCGTTAAAGGGGCCGTATTGGTGCGAAACCACGCCGCCGTTTCCTCCGGCTTTTCCAGCGCATACACTTGCGCCACCTCGACGCGCTCCTGCAATCCGGGCGCGCACCCCAAGAGCCCCAGCAGCACCACTGCCACACTACAACCGCTAATCCCGTTCACAATTCCTGTCATTTACATACCTCAAGGTTTGTTACAGCGTCCCTTACACTAGCACACCCTTTCCATACCTGTCAATGGTGTCTGCTGAACGAACCGCATTTTTCGGGCAAAAGTTACAAATGCTGTGCGGAAAATGCGCTGCGATTCAATTCTCATCTCAATGCCTTATCACCGCACATCGCAATCGCTTGCCGTATACACACAAAGGCTTTTGCGCCCCTTTTCTTTACCCTTCGCCGCCCGCTCGCGCACGGTTTTCCGTCCCCGGTGAATGCACCTGCTCGGCCAAAACAACAGCGGCTCCCGCAATCTCGGGAGCCGCCTATCCGGCAATTCTGAAAAACTGCCGCCTTTACAACCGCAAGGTTTTGAAAAGATCCGAAGCGATAAGCGATTCCTGCCCATGCTCAAATGCGGCGCGATCACCGGCTTTTGCGTGGTGATAGACGCCCAGACACGCCGCATCTTCCGTGCCCAATCCACGTGCCATCAGACCGACAATCACGCCGGCGAGAATATCGCCCGTGCCGGCGGTCGCCATTCCCGGATTCCCTCCCATGCACAAATGCAGCTCACCGCCGGGAGCGGCCACCAGCGTATGATGCCCTTTCAGAACGGTAATCGCATGATAGGCCTTTGCAATTGCCCGTGCGGCCGCCGGGCGATCGCGCTGGATTTCCTGCACACTCACCCCCAGCAACCGCGCAGCTTCTCCCGGATGCGGGGTCAAGACCAAACGCAATGTGGAGCGATCCGGTTCCCACCCCTCCCGCCGCAATTGGGCAAGTGCGCTCAACGCATCGGCATCCACCACCGTCCGGGGAATTGTGGCATCGCTCACAAGCGCACTGAGCACATCCAGTTTAACGGCATCAAAAGCTCCCATCCCGGGGCCGATCAACAGCGCATCGCAATCGGCTGTCACCTCGCTTAATTCCGAAGTCTCCTCGGAAAACACCGCTTCCGGCACCCAATACGCCGCCGCTCCGCGCGAAGCGGAGGGCACATCAAGCGTCACCAATCCGCAACCGGCCCGATAAGCCGCCAGAGCCGAAAGCACGGGCGCATGAGGATACCGCGCCGACCCGCCAATAACCACCGCATGACCATAACTGCGTTTGTGGGAGTCCAACAACCGTTCAGGGCGCAGATAATTGCGCAGTTCCGGCTCGGCTATCAGTTCAAACGCCTCCGGGGGCAAGCACTCGTGCGCCTCCAGCAAATCCCCGGAAATGCCGATATCCACCACACTCAAATCGCCCAGATAGCCCCGTGCCGACGGTGCGGAAAAACCGATTTTAGGGCGGGAAAATGTAACCGTCGCATCTGCCCGCACCGCCTCTCCGGGAGCATTGCCGTTATCGGCATCCAGTCCGCTGGGCACATCAACCGACAATACCGGGCAATCGGCCGCAGAGCCGTTGATCCAGTGAATCGCCGTTGCCACCGCGCCGGAGGGCACCCCCTTTGCGCCGATTCCCAGAAGCGCATCAATAATCAACGCATGACGCGGCGAAACGGCCACATCCGCCCAGGGATTATCCTGCCACGCTTCTGCCGAGGGCAAGACCTGCGGAGAGACGCCCGATGCGCACAAATCTTTCCATGCGCGCAGGGCATCGCCTTTCAAACGTGCCGGCACACACGTCATGCACACACGCACATCAAAACCATCCGATTTCAGGCAACGCGCCGCCACAAAGCCATCGCCGCCATTGTTACCCGGTCCGCACAACACCACACACTTGCTGATTCCCGCGCGCGCAGCAATTCGCGCCGCACGGCGCGCCACCGCCGCACCCGCCCGGCACATTGCCGTATACGATGGCAAATTCCGCTGGGCAAAAGCCATTGCCTCCGCCTCACGAATACCCTTCACCGTGATCCATTTCATCTGAAGCCTCCTCTTTTTGTCCACCAGTATACCATCCTTTTACACGACATACCACTCTTTCCCCCGCACGCTTCCCCCACGCACCGCACTTGCTTCGCCCGAAAGGCCCCGGCAACATCGCCCAAGTGCCGCCCCGGTTTCGCCCATGTTGCCCCTGCAACTTCGCCCATCTTTCGCGGCCGTTTCGCCCACGTTGCGCCACCGCTCCGGCAGGGCCACGCAAGCGGGCGCACGTGCGCCCCTCTGCTCTACGCAATTACTCCGGCTAAAGATGCACCAAGAAAATCAACTGCGCCCCGCTTTCGGCAGGGCGCAGCGCACAATTGGAAAAAAGCATCCGGATGCTTTTCAGGGCAGACGCCCTTTAAGCAAATCGCACAATTGCGTAAAGGTGTCGGTAAGATCCTCCAATTTCAAAATAGCCCGACGGTCGAGCGAAGTCGGCGAATCATTGACAATCACCACACGTGCCCCGCAACGATACGCTTCTTCCGGAAGTGCCGCCGCAGGAAAAACGGTGAGCGAACTGCCGAGCACCAGCATCAAATCGGCCTGCTGACAGGCACTCACGGCTGCGCTGAAGGTGGTCTGCGGCAGATTTTCTCCATAAAAGACAATGTCGGGTTTGAAGACGCCTCCGCAGGGACACATCGGCACTTCCCCGGCATGAACGCGCGGCGCAATCGCCTCATACGTTGCTTCCGCCCCGCAACGTTGACAATGGTGCAGCGAAGGCGAACCGTGAACTTCAAGCACATTGCGCGAACCTGCCAGCGTGTGCAGACGGTCAATATTCTGCGTGATGACGGCATTCACCAGTCCGGCGCGCTCCAGGCGCGCAAGGACATTGTGTACAGTG
Organism: Kiritimatiellia bacterium; assembly: GCA_017531445.1. GTDB lineage: Bacteria > Verrucomicrobiota > Kiritimatiellia > RFP12 > DVOR01 > Spyradenecus. Next base: position 881,146 of record JAFXKZ010000002.1, read on the forward strand.
CAGGGTTGAAAGGCCGTCAAATCATAGACAAAATCCCGAGCCCAAGAGTAAAACAGGGAAGGATCGGCATTGAACAACTCAATGCCGAACAGTTCTTCCACGCGGTAACCATGGAACGTGTCGTTGTAAATCCCGTGCTTTCCCCGGAAATCCCGGATGCCGCTGGCAGTAGACACACCCGCACCGGTGAAGACCACCGTATTCGTAGAGGAGAGCAACAAGTCATGAAGTTCGCCGACCAGATTCATCCTATGCACCTTTCTTCCGCTTCGCAGTTCACGTATTTATCCCTCACCATGGCGCACGATGTGTCACTCCCGCGAAGACGGCTTCCCGCCGCACAGTCCGCCCACCGAATGAAATACGCCCCTCATGCCCGCGTAAACTGCCGCATACGCATCACGCGTTGTCGCCGCCACTTGCGCCGTCTGCTGCCGGAGATTCATCTTGGGCGAGGTGGCCGTTACGGCAAGCAACGCGAAAAAGAGATTGGTCACAAGGATGAACCACCACGAGAAAAACCGCCCGTATTCATGCGTATCCGGTTGGGAAACCGAGAGCAAGGCATCAAATGTAAACAGCACATGAAACGCCGTCAGCACACCGAAAACACCGCTCCACAGCGGAAACGGCAGCACATCCGGCCATAAATATTGCACCAGTCCATACAGCACCACCCCGCACAACAGGTAGAACGGCAGACAGTAAGGCGCAAGAGTAATCAGCAGATTGCTTTTCGACAACTGCACAAATCCCCCGGAACGCTGAATGTTGATTTTGTGGATTTTGGCGAAACAGAGTAACCCCGCCAGCGCATGGGTCATCTCGTGCGCGAACACATACAGGATGGTAAACGAGCTTCCCCGCCACGTATACAGCGCAGTCATCAGCAGACACCCGGCGAAAAAGGCGATCCGCGAGGCGGAGAAAAAGGGAGCATCCAGCGTATCGAGCACCAGCGTCCCCAGAAAACAACGCCCCAGCACCCAGACAAGGGGCACGCCGAAAATTGCCAGCACCATCAACCCAAAGCGTCGCATCATCATTCCTTTCCCCTCGTGCCGCGCACAATCCTGCGGCAAACTCTCCGCCCGCCTTGCAGGCGGCGGCAACGGTTTCCTGCCGCATCTTCAAATGCGAACGGGGGCCTCTTTTTGCCAATCGGCACCGCCTCCTGCAAAGCGGTTGGGAGGAAGCGGCGGCGGTTCACCGATGCGCCGTTGCCGAGGCCTCCAGCATAAGAAACCCGCGGGCGGGCGGCCTCAAAAAGGGCAACGCACACTTCGGAGCTACGTTACACAGCAAAGGCAAAAAGGCTCCGGTTGAAACGCTCTGCACAAGTGCCCGTCCTTGCCCATAGCCTTCTGCGATAGCACCACCCGGAGTCCGCTCCAACAGTCCTCCGGGCGGCGCAGCCTTTCAGCCGTAAACGCAGTTCCACCCGGTCAACACTTCATGCAGTGCACGCACAACGCCGTGCAGAAAGAACGCAATGTCCCGTGCGTTACCCTTCGGCAACCGCACAGGACAATGAAGCTCTCCGCACCCAACCGCCTGACAAACGTCATCCGCACACGCGCCTCTGGCGGTCGAAACGCAAGATTCTTTCGCGCACTCACTCCGCCGCAGGTGCCGCATCTGCTCCGGTAAGACGCTCAAACGCTGCGCGCGTCCCCGGCAAACTCTCTGCCAGAGCTTGCAATTTCTGCATTGCTTCGCGCAGAGCCTTCGACTTCTCAATCGCCCCGCTGCCGAAATACTTATTGATGAATAAGTACGCGCCTATTGCCAATTCCGCGCGCTCGGAAGCACGCATACCACGCGCATTCGCATCATCAATGATCGAGAAACGGATCATCTTGAATGCATCACTCTGCTGACCCGAGACAAACTGTTGCCACGGCATTTGCTTCCCGCCCCGCGTCACCGTGGATTCATCAGCGGCGACAATCCCGAACGATTTGAAGCGTCCGGCCTTAATCATTTCCACCCAAGCCGTCTTCAACTGCTGATAGGCCGCAATGCGTTCTGCCACCACTTCCGCCGCCGCTTTCGCCTCGTCACTCTTCAAACGCGCCTGGCGATTCTTGAACAAAACCGCCGCAGATTCCGGCATAAACTTATCCAAGTCTCCCGTGATTGCCACCTCAATTGCCGCAACGGAAGCGACCTCTTCCTCAATCTCCCGCTTCGCTTTTTCCGCCGCTTCACGTGCGCGTTCGGCTTCTTTTGCCACCCGCTCCGCTTCCAATTGACGGGCGACCTCCGCCTCCATTTCCGTGCGCGCTTTCGCCACAATCCGTTGCCAATTCCGCTCCGTATCGTTGAGCAACTTCACATTTGCCGCAAAAGCCTTCACCTCCGGCAGCGCATCATAGGTCTGAACCGCGGCGGAAGCTTCCGCAAGAGCCGCCGAAACATCTTCCCGATTAACGCGCCAATCATCCATCTGTGTGCGCAAACGCTCCGTTGCAGTTACGGCAGCATCCATCTGCGCAACGCATCCGAACATCTGCTGAAGCGTGGCCAACATAGCGGTGGGTGCCTCCCCTTCCTGTGCCGAAAGCCATCCCGAATGCGCCGGCAATACGGCACGTTCGGCACGTTTCACCATCCGGTTGAGCATTTCTCCGGCACGTTTCCGGGCTGCAATCTGCTCCGTATAGCGTTGTTCCAACTGCGTTCCCAACGCCGTCAAAGCCTCCGCTTCCGCTTTCAACCGGAGGGCTTCTGCTGTATTTCCTGCGGCACTTTCCGCCACAACGCCCTGCTGTGTCTGCTGCGATTCCGAGGCTGTTGCCGCCTTGATTACCACGCCGATAATCACCCCCAGCACCGCAAGACAGGCCACACCCGCCCCGACTCCGATGCCGATCAGCGCGCCTTTGCTCAACCCTTTCTTCTTTGTTTCAAACAAAGGTGCGTTGGGATTCTCCACCGGCTTCATCGGTTGCGACGGCTTAATCTGCACGGAGGTGGTGGCACTCTTGCTCTTGACGCCCTTCAACATCACGCGCTTTGCGCCGCCTTTCGCCGGAAGTTCTTTCGCAATGTCGGCCAACAACGAATCATAATTGGGATAACGGCGTGTCGGCTCTGCCTCCAGCATTCGCATTACGATTTTGGCGATTGCTTCAGGGCAGCCGGGCACAACCTCCGTGAGGGGTCGCGCCGGTCCGAGCAGGCGCGCCTTCATTACATCTACTGCCGTCTCGCCTTCAAAAGGAGGCACACCGGCGATAGCATGATAGAGCGTCGCACCGAGCGAGTAGATATCTGCGCGCAAATCGACTTTCTGACGGCGCAGAGTTTCGGGCGCGATGTAGTAAGGTGTGCCCCAGACTTCATTGTTGGCTGCCGCTTTTGCGCCCGCCAATGCGGCGATACCAAAGTCGGCAAGTTTCGCTTCTCTCGCCTCGTTGATCAGAATGTTTTCGGGCTTTACATCCCCGTGCACCAACCCATGTTCTGCGGCGGCTTTCAGCCCCTGCGCAATCTGTTTGCCGATAGAAAGCACGGTAACTGCGTCCACCGGGCCGGACTTCATCATCTTATCCAACGCATCGGGCTGCACCAATTCCATAACAAGATAGGGCTGCCCTTCACTTTCACCGAAGGCATATACGCCGACGATGTTGACACTGTTCAATCGTGCCGCGGCCTGGGCTTCGCGCTTAAAACTCTCGATAAAGGTGGGATCTTCTTCCGCTTTGTCGCGCAGGATCACCTTGACGGCGATCTTACGTTGCAGCCCGGTATCAATTCCCTCATAGACAGCTCCCATGCCGCCTGCGCCGATCAAGCGAAGCAGATGATACTGCCCCAGACGCCCGGGTACCATCACCTTTTTATTGCAAACGCTGCAAGTCGTCTCGGCAAGGGGCTCGCCTCCCGATGGCAAATCCGCTCCACATTCCGGGCATTTGGGTGCCTCTAAAGCCTGGGCTACTATTCCGGTCGCAATCATGGGTCATCCTTACTTACGCAAACCGCTCGCGCAACATCTGCACGGCTTGTTCCAAAAGTGATTCATCAATTTCATGGACTTCAGTCTTGTCACCGAGCCCTTGGGGAAGCGTTACGCACAGTGCGCCGCCCAAATGTTCACGGAATTGACGCAGCCCTTCCACGACAGCCAAATGACCATCCGTCGCGCGCAACGTCAATTCATCACACCACACCTTCAGCCCGCAGGCCTGCAACACTGCAATCACACGCGTTGCTTCCGTGTTGGAAACCAGGCCTTTCAAAGCGGCGTAGAGCATATCCAGCGCAATCCCGATGCCTACAGCCTCCCCGTGCGACAACTGCCAACACGTCAGCGATTCCAGACGATGCGCGCTCCAATGGCCGAAATCGAGCGGACGCGCCGTGCCGAATTCAAAGGGGTCTCCACCGTAGGCAATGTGCAGTAAGTGCAATTCTGCCGTGCGCTGCACCAATGTTTCCATCGTCTCCAAATCGCGCATCCGCAACGCATCGGCGTGTTCCTGAATCCATTGCAGAAAGGCCGCATCTTTAATGACGGCCACTTTAACCGCTTCGGCAATGCCATTGCGCCAATCTTTTTCCGAAAGCGTCGTCAGCAACGTTGTGTCATTGATCACCGCATACGGCGGCGCGAACGTGCCAATAAAGTTCTTTCCGGAGGCATAATCGATGCCATTCTTTACGCCTACGCCCGCATCTGCTTGCGATAATGTAGTACTGTTGATGCGAATCATGCGGCAACCGCGATGAATTACCGCTGCAGCAAATCCCACAGCATCCTGAACAGCCCCGCCGCCGATGGCGATAAAGGTGTCTTTACGCCCGAAATGCGTCTGATAGGCGAGCTTGATTAAGCGGTTGGTGAAGGTCTCTTGCTTTTTGGCATATTCCCCACCGGGAATACACTCAATCGGTGCGACCAGCTCGATTTCCTCAGCGTGCGCCATCACCCAGTTGGTGATTGCAAGCGGCAACTCCGGCCGGGCCTCTTCCAATCCCCGATCCAACACAATCAGCACCCGGTGCGGCTTTACATCCGTCTCATCGCGCAGAATCGCGCGGGCCAACACATCACTTTCCGCAGAAAACACGTCTCTGCAAAAAATCACCGGATACTGATACGCCACCGTAAGGCGTTGTTCAAACGTTTTCATTCCACTATAAAGTATAACAGAAAAACTGCATCTTGCAACACTTATCACGCCCGGGCACCTCTCCCGGATGCCGCAAGATCCGCTTCCCTCTCAGGCGCACCTTCATTCCTCCCGCCCGCACCCCGTTGGGAACATCGCCGAAGTTGCCGTTGCGTTTCGGCGACTTTGCCCGCCAACTTCGGCGACATTGAACCGCAATTTCGACGATGTTCAAAAAAACACTTGCGTTCTATTCTGAGATGTGCTATCATATGCACATTCCTTTTCGGGGGTATAGCTCAGTTGGTAGAGCGTTTGAATGGCATTCAAAAGGTCAGGGGTTCGACTCCCCTTACCTCCACCATAAAAAGGAAAACGGCAAAGAGGCGGGCGCAGGCTCGTCTTTTTTTGTTTATAGAGTTTGCAATTTACGGCTTGAGGCGGATGCGGGGGGATCTTATCCGGAGTCTGAACAGGGCGGCCGTTTTGGCAGGACCGGACCGCATCCATACCGAAAACAAGGGGGATTGCGCATTGGTACGCCGCTCTCAAGCCGCCATACGTGCCGCGCACATTGCCTCTGCCATTGCGTCAAGGAAGCGCACTTCTCCGGCAACACACTGACGGGATTTCCCGGTCGTAAAGCCGAAGTCCCTCCACGTAACGGTTGATACTCCCCGGCTCTGCGGGCAACGATTGACGTAATGGCAAGCGTAAGGCAGCGATTCAGATTGACAGGAGCGCACCTGCGTCAGGCGGCAATAACTATTGTATTGGCAGGTGATTCCGTGGCGGAATGCCTACAGCTTCTCCTGCGTCAGGCGGCAACAACTATTGTATTGGCAGGGGTAAGGCAGACAAGAAACTGAAAATGCCACGCTTCAAGGGATTGCCCATTCCTGCTCTGCAAAACGCAACGGCACTTCACCCCTCACGGCCACCACTGAAACCTTGGAAGGTTTTTCCGATGTCAAACCGTTGGAAGCCGATGCGTTTGGGCGCGGCATGATCAAGCATATTGCGCAAAGAAGATCGCCGGATGAGACCGTGGAGCATGGAGCCGTTCCCAATCCAAGATTGTATTGTCGCCCTGCCTGTTATCGCGAGAAGCGCATCGGCGTTTTCGCGCCCCTGCCGGATGCTTTCAAACATCGGTCTTGTGAAGAGCCTCTGGCAAATCGGCCACCACACGCGGACAGGCCAATCCGCCCAGATGGGTAAGCAGATGCTTCCGGAGATTCTGCGCCGTCTCCACCGATGTACGGAAGTGCCCTATTCCCGAAACAGGATCGCAACAGAAAAGATAATACGGCCGCACTCTGCGCCGTTGCAAGCCGGCACAGAGCGCAGTCATCACCTCGGGGGCATCGTTGATTCCACGCAACAGCACACTTTGATTCGAGACAGGAATACCGTGATTGTTCAAAAGTGCCACCGCTTTTTCCGCATCAGCGGTTAATTCTTTCGGGTGATTGAACTGTGTCTGCACCCAAACGCGTTCCGAACGCGCCAGGGCTTTTACCAACGTTTCGGTCCAACGCATCGGCAAGACGACCGGCGTGCGCGTACACAGGCGCACGGCATCCAACTGCGGCAAGGCGGCAAGCGTCTCGACCCAACGGAGAATTTCCGCGTCCGGCAGGAGGAGCGGATCGCCGCCCGACAGAAGCACTTCCCGTACACCGGGCGTGGATTTGACCACCTCCACCAACGTTTCCAACCTGGCACATCGCGCCGACTCCAGCAAACCTCTGCGCGTACAATGCCGGCAATAGGTGGAGCACGTCACATTCATCATGGCAAGCACCCGGTCGGCATACCGCTGTTTGATGCCTTGAGCACGCGCGGCATGCGCCGATTCTCCGAAGGGATCAGTCGAATAAGTATCGGGGAGCAGCTCTTCTGATGAGGGCATAAACTGCCGCAGAATGGGGTCGTCCGGGCAGGCAAAATCGGCAAGTGCGGCATAGTAAGGCGTAACGCGCATGGGGAAACTCGCGATATCCGGAACATTCAGATCCGCAGCCGTCAGCGTATGGGCCAGTTGCCATTGCCAATCCTGCCACACCGTTTTATCGAAACGTTGCGCCAGAATCCCCTTGGCACGATCAGAAAGTTTAAGCGAGCGGCACACCTAGAAACGCCTCAAAGTCATGGAGTTTACACACTTGAACACCGCGCTTTCGCGCTTCACCTGCAAAGCCATTGTCATCGGTGACGAGCACCATCGGCATCTCGGTCCGCTCTTTGTAGAAATCAATCTGACTGAGAATGTAGCGGTCTGCCCGGTGCTCACCGGTCCCACCAGAGTAATGAACCAGCACATTCTCGCTCTGATTATGCTGCGTCTTTTCCTCGCCGTCCCATACCAGGTGTACCGCCACACACGGCAGATTGCAGAACATCCTGCGCATCTCTGTCTCCAAACGGTTGCGGGCATCTTCATGCGTTTGCGCACGTCCTCGCCGTGGTCGATAGCGGCCAATACCGTTGATCATGTTGTGCCCATCCAGGAAAAGCAGGAGTGGAGCCTGCGCCGTCATTGCCGCACTCAAGGCCGGATTGCGCCGTTGAATTGCCGCGCCTTCCGTCTCGGGTTCCATCGCGATGTCTTCCGGTTTCAACTCCGGATTCGCCGCAGACAGAAGCGTCATCTTGCGATGGAATCGGCTCCGCAACGTCTTCGCCTCTTCCGTTGAAAGCGCACCGATGCGCGCACTCAGGTTCAACCAATCGCGCACTGCGCAGTAATCTTCCTCCGAGCACGCTTCAATCCGCACGGCCAATTCCTTGGCAACAGCCGAGAACAGTGCTTCTTCCGGTTCAAGCATCCGCCGGCAATGGTCGCGCTGTGCACAAAGTTCCTTGTGCAGATCTCTCAATTCGGGCAACACCACTTGCGCGGTTGCAAGCGTCTGCTCCACCGCTTGAAGTGCCTGCTCCACCGCCTTCAGTTCGCCCTCTGCCCGGTGACGTTCTGCGGCAGCCCGGTCGATTTTCCGCTGGGCCTCAAGCAATGCTTCCGCGCGCTCAAGCAGCGGTTTATGCTTCGCCTCTTCCAAGAGCGCGTCCACCTTGCACATAGGTTTCAACCACCCACGGAAGAGTTCGCACTGACGCAACAACAGTAATTCCTTCACGCGTAAATCGCGTAATTCCTCCTCACGGCGAAGCGCATACTCCAACTGTTCTACACGTTGTTTGTATGCTGTGATGGCAAAGTCCTTGGTCTCCAAAAGCGTTTTCTGCTCGCGCAGCAACTGCACTTTCGCCTCTTCGGCAACGCGATACGTATGCTTCACCTCTTTTTTCAGTGCATCCACTTGCTGCTCGGCCGCCGTCAACGCCTCCCGCAACCGGGCATTCCCGGCCGGAGAATCCCCCTGCCCGATTGCCCCAATGGGCGAAAAGGCCCTCTCCAACGCCTTTTGTGCCGCCTCGATTTCGGGCAAATCGGCTCCGGCTTCCTCCATCCACTGCGCCGCCTGCTCGCGAATCGCTTCCCGGGCATCCTGCAACAACGCCAAGAGGAAGCGCGCTTTCCCGAAGAAAACCATGAACTTCAAGCGATATTGCTGCACTGCTTCCGGTGCCAACATCGCCAAAAACCGCACTTCCGGCACGTGCGTCCGCAGCAAAATCGCAAGGTCAAGCTCGTAGGCTTTCAACGTGCTTCCATAGCGATTCAGCAACAGTTTCCGCATGAAAACCGCATTCCCCGGACGCATTCCTCCGGCAATCAGTTTCTTTTTTGCAACGAATGCCGCCAATGCTTTTTCCGGAATGCACTCCAAGACCGCTTCAAAGGCGCGGCGCAAATCGAGCATTTCCACTGTCATTTCCTTTGCCATCTCAAATCGGTCTCCGCGTCCATAAGGTCAATAATGCCGCAGCCAGAAGACAAGTTCCGCCGCCACCCAGCAGCCATCCGTGCGCATAAGAAGTATACTTTGAATAGATTTGCCGTTCCACCCGGGTGGTTTCCAACTCCGCCACCTGCTGTAAAAACGCTTCCAACTGCCCGGCATCGCGGACATTTGCGTAGATTGCTCCGGTTGTTTCCGCGATTTTTTTCAACGTTTCTTCATCCAGTGCCACCTGCATATCGGCCAACACTTCCTGCCCGAACGCGTTGGTTACGCGCACCTTTGCAAGACCGGTTGAGCCGACCCCGACGGTATAGACGCGCACACCCAACGCTGCCGCCGCCTTTGCCGCTTCAGTTGGCGTCACCGCTCCGGCATTGTTTTCACCATCGGAAAGCAGAAGAATCACCTTTGTTTTCGGCTCGGCTGCTTTCACACGCATCAAACTTACGGCCAAACCATCGCCGATGGCGGTCAGTAATTCTTCCTGTGTGATGGGTCTTCCCCGATCATCCAGATTGCCATGTTCGCCGGGGATTGAAACCCCCTTCAGCGTGTGCAGCAGCGCACGATGGTCGGCCGTCAGCGGCGAACGCACGCTTGCATATCCGCCGAAGGTCACCAAACCGATCAAATCTCCGGGGCGTTGCGCCACAAAGTCGCGGAACACTTCCTTTACAACATCCAACCGTGTGCGGTCGTATTTGCCTTCACTCAAGTCCAACCCGCGCATTGAGCCGGAAACATCCACCGCCATCATCACCGCGATTGCATCCGAAGTGCGCACTTCACGGGCGAGCAGTGCGCGCGGTCCTGCCGCAGCAACAATCAATCCCAGTGCGCCAGCGAGGAACAGCAACGGCAGCACCCGGCAAAGTTTTTGGCGGAAGGAGGGTTTCAAAACGGTGAAACGGCTCTGTGCCGAAGCAAAGACCACGCCTTTTGTCCGCGCACTGCGCACCACCCGCCAAACGGCTGCACACCACGGTATCAACAATAAAAAAGCCCAGGGAAACGCAAACATAGCTGTCAGTTGAGTGTCGTCTGTAAAATCATCCGGGGAGGTGATCCCCATTGTCCGTCAATACGGGCTCTGCCCAACGTTCAAATGAACAATGCCCCGCGCGCCGTCGCTACCGTGCCGTTGCCAACACCTCTTGCAGACGGTCCCATTCATTGATATACGCCTCGATGAAGGCGGTTTCGGGTTCTTGCGAAATTCCCATGAGGTAATCACGCAGAAGTTCCTGCTCCTGCTCGTATTCATCGGTGGAAAAGCGTCCGGAGATCCACGCAAGGCGCAGCCACAAAAGATAGGTGGTGATGGCATCATAGCAGTTGTATTCCACGATTTCACGGTAACGCTCCTGCTGCCACATCTCGAAGACTTCATCCCCATGTGTGCCGAACTTACCGGGAATGCCGCAAAGCGTCGCGGCTTCATGGAGGCTCACCGCCGCATTGCGTCCGGAAAAACCGCCGGCAATCAATTCCATCAAATCCACGGAGGCATCGCCCTCGCGCCCGAAGTAATCCACGCCTTCCCAGGGTTTGGCCGGACGATTCAGAAAGCCTTTCGCCGGAATCCCCAGCGCAAGGGCGCGTTGTGCCAGAATCCTCAAATCGGAATTGCGCGAATTGAACCCTACCAACTGCGGCTGTTTATTGCCGATGGCCGAAAGGAATCCGCCGACGATTTTACGCTCCTCACGCAAAGAAGCGTCCCCGGGCTTGCGCGGCAACCAGGTTAATTCCAACGACACCCGTTCATTTTCCGGGGCTTTGGGGTGGTAACGGCGGATCATCATCGCGATGGAGACCACCCGGCTCTGCATCAACCGCACAAAGGGGTGCGGATTCTCCGCTGTCGCCCCATTGGCCTGCCACAAACGTTCCAACCGCTGTGCTTCGGTGGCATTGACCGCTTCCGGGAAAAGCAACGCTGCCGAAGCAGCATCGGGAATCCATTCACAATCAAATGCGATAACCATCTCCCCAATTGTGCGAATCATGGCGAAATCTCCTGCAAAAACTGCGTTATTTCGGGCAAATGCGGATAATCCTGCTGAAGCTGCCGGAGGATATGCCGGATTTGAATCTGCTGTCTCGGCACCAGATCCTCCCAGGCATCACGTGCCGTTTGCAGAAAGAAAGGCACCAGCGTTTCGGGCAGTCCGCCCCCCATCAACCCGACCAGTGTGCGCAAGGTATCCGGCGCGTGAAAGGCACGGTCATACCAATAGAGTGCGCGAACGTATGGTTCGTTCCAATTCAACCGCCCGCCTGCACGCGCCTCAAACGCAGAGGCCGCTTCCGGAATCGGCAATTCCGAAAGATGCGCCCGGTAGTAAGCAGCCGCCTCATCGGCCGATCCGGCGATTTTGTCTTCAAAGAACCACCCCATCTGCCGCAACAACACCTCCGATTGCGGCGCGGCGCGCAAGCCGCGTTCAAGCAGCGCAATCCCACGTTTGACCCAACGCCACTTTTCGGCGGCGTCGTGATGAGCGGCACTGATGTTGTAGGCGAGGTTCCAGGCATTATAGGCCCACGTATCGGGCGAAGCGGGGTCGAGCGTCACCAGTAAATCCGTTAGCGGCACCAATTCTGCATAGCGGTTTTTCCGCTGCAAGTCGGATATCCGCCACCAAAGCACCTCCGAAAGGATTCCACGGCTGCCGCCCAATGCCACCAGCAGTGTGGAGAGCATCGGCGTATCCGCCCCGACTGTCGGCAGGGCTGCCCGGCGCGTGAAGAGCAGATTGGAAGCAACCAAAGCTCCGGCAAGCACCACACCCACCACAAGCGCGGCGGCGTTTTCACGTAAAGGATGCAGCAGGGAGCGCAGCGTCACGGCCTCTTACCTCCCGCACACGTCCGGCAATGCGCGCACCCACGCGGCAAACTCCCGCAAATCGTTCACCCGCACATCAAAGCGTTCTTCCCGGGGATTGCCGAAGCCATACGCGCAGTGGCAAACGTGCACCCCTGCCCGACGCCCGACTTCAAGATCGGTGTAATGATCGCCCACCACCCAGTCCTCCGGGCGCACCGCCACGCCCATGCGTTCGGCAGCAAGGTAGAGCAACCCGGGATCGGGCTTGAGCACCGGCACATCGCCGCTGCCTACCGTAACATCGAAATAACGCAAAATGCCGAGTTTTTCAAGGATACGCGGAATCAATGAGGCGGTTTTATTGGAAGTAACCGCCAAGCGGCAGCCCATTTGTTTCAGCTCCGCCAGTGCTTCCGGCACACCCGGATACATCGTGGTATGCACCACCGGATGGGCGGCATAATGGGCGCGATTATTTTCCACCAACGCTTCAATCTGCGCCTTGTGCTCCGGCATCGCACGTAACAGTAACTGCCGGACGCCATTACCCACCATCCCCGTAATCGCTTCCAGCGGAAGCGGCGGCAAACCGTAATCGGCACGTGTCCGGTTCACGCTGGCAGCGATATCCTTGCGTGAATCAATCAACGTACCATCCAAATCAAAGAAAACTGTCGGTGCATCCATAGTGCTTCCAGTATACCAAATACCACCCGTCTGCGCACGGAAAGGAGCCGTTCCCGGATGGAAGCGTCTGCCTGAAAAACGCACCACTCCATCCTTTCCCTGTGCCGTGCGGTGCGCCACGTTTCCGGGGATGCCCCGCACAGCGTGAAAGGTGTCCGGGCACCGCAGGGCAAACGCCGCTGAAAGCGTTTTTCAACACGGGCGGCATTGACCGCGGACTTCGCCCATGTTGCCCCCTGAAAGCCGCCCATCTTCGCGCGCACTTTCGGCGAAGTTCATTTTCCCCTTTCCCGGAGCCATGACAGACTCCGGGAAAACACGCCCTCACGCGCACCCCATCTGCCGGAAACGTGCGGTTGTTTTTATTCCGGGTGATGGTTGCACCGAATCTGTGAAACTTCGGAACTGTCGGGAACGTGCGGTTGCTTTTACCCTGTAAAATTGCTATAGTAGCCCTTGTGCCGGGGGCTTTTTTGCAACCGATACGCCCGCGGCCGATGACACCCCACGGAGTTTTGAATGACGACACACGCCGAAACAACGGTCAAAGACAATCCGATTGCATTGATTCCCTTTTTGGTCTTTCTCCTCTTCTATCTCGGTCTTTCGCTCTGGTCGGGCGATTTCTACAGCGTCCCGATGCCGTTGGCCTTTTTGGTGGCGGGGGCTTCGGCCTTTCTGCTGAATCGGCCGCGCACAACACTTGCCGAAAAAGTGGAATGCTTTGCCAGAGGAATGGGCGAGAGCAACATCATGGTGATGTGTCTTATCTTTATCCTTGCAGGAGCCTTTGCCGCCACGGCCAAAGCCGCAGGAGCTGTGGATGCCACGGTGCTCATCTGCCGGCATCTGATTCCGGAACAATTGATTTTAGGCGGCTTTTTTCTGATTTCCGCACTGATTTCACTGGCTATCGGCACCAGTTGCGGCACGATTGCAGCGGTGCTGCCAATCGCTGTGGGGCTGGTAGAACCCATGCAACTTTCCCCGGCTCTGATGGCGGGGGCAGTGATTGGCGGGGCCATGTTCGGCGACAACCTCTCGATGATTTCCGACACCACTATCGCCGCTACGCGCACCCAAGGCGTGGCCATGCGCGATAAATTCCTCGTCAATCTGAAAATGGTGCTGCCCGTTGCCCTCATCGCGTTGATGCTCTATACCGTCCTCGGACTACGGAGTGCAACGGGCGATACGTGGACAACGCTTCCAACCGTCAGCGGTTGGGAGCTGCTCTTTACCGTGCCCTACCTCCTGATTCTGCTGGGTGCCATGTGCGGAATGAATGTCATGCTGCTCCTGTTTTCCGGCACCGTACTCTCAATTGCCGTCGGCTGTCTCAGCGGGAAACTCACCTTTTGGACGGCACTTGCCTCGGGCGGCAGCGGGATTCAAGCCATGAGCGAAACGCTTATCGTGGCATTGCTTGCCGGAGGACTGCTCCACATGATCCGTCACAATGGCGGGATTGACTTCCTGCTTACACACATTGAACGGCGAATCCGCGCGCAATGGCAATGCGAATTTGGCGTGATGTTACTCGTTGGATGCGTCAATCTCTTCACGGCCAACAACACCGTAGCCATCGTTGTCAGCGGCCCTATTGCCCGATTGCTCGCCACGCGTTATGCCTGTGATCCACGCAGAATCGCCGGCATTCTGGACACAGCGTCCTGTGCCGTTCAGGGAATCATCCCCTATGGTGCGCAGCTCCTGATTGCCATCGGCATCCTGAAAAATGCTGGCATCCCTCTGCACGCATTGGAATTGATTGGCGCACTCTACTATCCCTTTCTGCTCGGAATCGCCCTTGTCGGGTCAATCAGTCTGCACGGAATGCGCCTGCGTAAGCTCGCCCGCTAACCGCACATCGGGCGCGCTTTCAGCTGGCGCGCTCGCCGACATTCCCACGCACCGGGGCACCCTTTGGGCAACACCCCTCACCGCCTCCTCCCGCCGCGTGCGCAGCAGATGGGCGAAGTGCGCGCAATGATTTTGCGGCATACACCTGATGCCACCCAAGACCTTTGACACAAAATGCCGCAGAAAAACAAAAGACTCCCCGGCGCAACCGGGTTTGCCATGTAGCGAAATCGCAGGCGCGTCCGGCGAAGAGAGCGAAAGCCTCCCGGCGCAACTGCACTTGCAAACACGCCAACGGCCATTGAGATAAGGAAATGAAACGCCCGGCTTATCGCCGGACAGAGGAAGCATCTTCCACGCGTGCTTGCCGATGCGCCGCCGCCTGCGCCAAAAGTTGTTGCACCGAACGCGTAGCCGCTTCCGCCTCCAATGCCGTCACCTGAATGCCGGCAAACTTAATCATGTCCGCCAAAGACAAGAACTCGGCCAGCGCGTCACGTTCCTCCGGATGGATGCGCGGATCAGCCTTGAGTTGGGCGAGAAACTCCTGCGATGTTTGACGTGTTGCCCGCAATCCGTAGCCGCGTTCAAAATACCGCCGCACCACACCGGTAAGCCCATAATAGAAGCGTTTGAACAGCCCTTGCGCCACCAGGCCCTCGGCAAGCAGTCGTTCCAATTCGAGTTGGGCGCGCACTTCCGGCGATAAAGTGCGTTCCTGTAGCCTCCGGCGGACGCGCTTGAGCAGCGGCACGATCAACGCAATGAGCACCCCAAGCCCCGCCACCGGCAAGAGCCATGCGCGGAAGGTCTTCCAACCGGGCGCCACCCATTCCGGCGACAAATCCGCCTCAATCCCTCCCGATGCCGCAGGTAATGGCGGCGGAGCCGGGAAAGACGCCCCCTGCGTCAGCACCGTACGGATCTGCCCGGAGCGCAGATTCTTAACAGTAAAAACGAATGGCCGCAGGTCCCACGGCCCCGAAGCCTCCGGCGTAAGACGGAAACGCCAACGCGCACACGCCTTGCCATTGGCAACCACACGCCCGGCGGAAAAATCCTCCACCACGGCGAACCCGCGAAAGCGTTCCTGCAAATTCGGAAGCGAAATCTCCTCATCCTCGCGGCCAACGGCTTCCAGCGTCCCGATCAATGGCTCGGTGTGCGAGAGTTGTTTGGCGTCGGAATAAAAGGTCAGTTTCAGCGAGGCCTCATCCACAAGCGGCAGAGAAATCCCGGCAAAACCGACCGGCATCAGGAAAAAAGAAAGGAGCACAAGCAACAACAATTTGACACGCATAACGTTCCTTTACGCGGAAATCTCACATGAATACGGCGCACCCCAATAGTAAATGTCGCAGAAACCGCGCCTTTGAGACGCCCTCCAAGACGCGCACACTTGCCGATATCGGAAATCCGGCACACCTGTCTGCACCATCAAATCCATGCTTTTGAATTATCGGCAACGGCTCAACTGTGCAATCGCATGGACACGCGGCACCATCAAATCCATGCGTTTAGGCTATCGGCCGGCGGGCGATTGACATCAAAAAATGTCAGAGGGCACAACTGAAATTGTTTCCATTTCCGCTTTGGGTTAGGGTCGTTGACACTAAAAGATGTCGGAAAGCAACTTACAATCCCATGGATTCAGCCTGCCAACTCCGCAACGCAGCGCGAATCTCCCGGTCTGCGTCACGTTCAGACACTGAAGGAAGAGCGATTCAACTCAGAGCAAGTTTGCGTTTGGTCTTCGCTTCCAACTTCTCCAATTTCGCCTCAATCTTCGACTTATCCGCGACATTGTCGATGAACACTCCGCCGTCCAAATGCTCCAATTCATGTTGAACCGCCCGGGCCAAAAGGCCGTAAGCGGTATAGGTGTGCCGCTCGCCATTGATATCGGCAAAGGTAAAACTCACCTTGTCAGCGCGTGTCACCGGTGCATGAATCGAGGGGAAAGAGAGACACCCCTCCTCATCGGTCTGCTCGCCTTCCCGGACGAGAATCTCCGGATTAAACATCACCAGCGGCATCGGAATCGCCGCATTGATCTGGGCATATTCCTCCTTCTCGGCATCCTCAGGCACATCAATCACGCACAGTTTTTCGCTGCGCCCCACCTGAGGAGCCGCCAACCCCACGCCATTGGCATGGTACATGGTTTCGATCATATCCACCGCCAAATGGCGGAGTTCTTCGGTGATAACCTCCACCGGAAAACACGGTTTGCGCAGGACAGGATCGCCCCAATGGCGCATTTGCAATGGTGCAGTATTCTTGGCCATAACGGTTACTTTACAGGAAGAAGTCGGTCTGTGCCCATGTACGGACGGATAGCTTCAGGCAACAACACCGAGCCATCCGCCTGCTGACACTGTTCAAGAATCGCAATCATCAGGCGCGGCAAAGCAACGCCGGATCCATTCAGCGTGTGGACAAACGCGGGCTTACCGTCGGTGCCTCTGAAGCGGATATTGGCGCGACGAGCTTGGAAGCTTTCAAAGTTTGAGCAGCTGGAAACTTCCAACCACGCCTTTTGTCCGGGTGCCCACAGTTCAATGTCGTAGCATTTGGCGGCAGAGAAGGAGATGTCTCCCGAGCACAATTCCAACACACGGAAATTGAGTCCGAGGCCGGTCAGCACGTCTTCGGCATCCTTAACCAGACTTTCCAATTCGTCATACGAGGTGGAGGGCTCGACAAACTTCACCATCTCCACTTTATCAAACTGGTGGACACGCAAAATACCACGGGTATCTTTACCTGCCGAACCCGCCTCACGCCGGAAGCAGGGCGTGTAGGCAGTCAGTTTGATTGGCAGCGATGCACCCTCCAGAATCTCATCACGGTAATAATTCGTCACCGGCACTTCTGCGGTAGGAATCAACCAGAAATCGTCCACTTCGCAGTGGTACATATCTTCCTGCATCTTCGGTAATTGCCCGGTGCCAATCATGGAAGCGGTATTCACCACGAAGGGCGGCAGCATCTCGGTGTAGCCTTGCTGCCGGGTGTGCAGGTCGAGCATATACTGAATCAACGCCCGCTGCAACTTCGCACCTTGCCCGAGCAGAATCGGAAAACCGGTGCCGGTGAGTTTCACTCCGCGCGGAAAATCAAAAATCCCGAGCCGTTCTCCGAGCGCGATATGGTCGAGCGGTTCAAAATCAAAGACGCGTTCCTGCCCCACGTGCCGCACATCCCGGTTGCAAGAACTGTCAGGTCCCGTGGCGATATCCTTGTTGGGCACGTTTGGAATGCGGAGCATTGCAGCGCGGAAAGCTTCTTCCACTTTGCGGATTTCCGCGTCTTTGGCGGCAATATCATCGCCGAGCAGGCGCATTTCTTCCTTGATTGCCGTGATATCTTCCCCGGCTTTCACGCGGATTCCGATGGATTTTGACACATTATTGCGCGTGGCTTTCAGGGTATCTACCTCTGTTACCAACGTGCGGCGGCGGAGATCGAGTTCCAAAACGGCGTCTACCAACGCCGGATCCATCCAACGGCGCTTCAGACCTTCTTTTACTTCCTCTGGGGTTTCGCGTATACGCTTAATATCAAGCATGGTTGCCTCTTTTCGTTACTCCTTATATTAAAGCACATTCCGCCCGACTTGGGGAAGTCCATTACACGTTTTTCACGATTTTAACCGGGGAGAACGGTAAAAAGAAACAGGCCGCAGTTGCGGCCTGTCAATACACTGAACGTGCTGCGGTGCGTCTTTAGAGAACCGCGCATTCTTCGAGCAGCTTTTCGAGCATCACCGAGCAGAGCTCACGATCAAGGAATTCACTCAAGCGGCCGTTGTTGGAAAGACGGCGGATGAGCTCTTTCTTTGCAAGGTGCGTCGCCTGAGCAAGACGATCGATTGCTTCCTCCACGCGCTCCTGGGAAAGGGTGATTTCGCGTTCTTTGGCCAGGCGAAGCAGCACATAAGTGCGGCGCAACGTGCGGATGGCGCGGTCTTCAGCCGCCTTGTAGATGTCGGACTTGCGCAGTTCTTCCGCATCGCCCTTAAACGTTTCAAGCGGCTTGGCCGGATCCATGGAAAGTTCGTCATAGATGCGTTCTTCAACCACACGCTCGGGCAAATCAAAGGAAACCGAGTTCTCAATTGCTTCGCAAAGCTCCTTGGTTGCACGCGATTCTTCGCCATACTGCTTGGAACTCTTGATGTTTTTCACCAGATCCGCGCGGAGAGCTTCCATGTCTTTCACACCGAAACGGGTGAGCATGGCTTCATCTGTCGCGGGTTTCTGCTTGCGCATCGTCTTGATGGTGACGGTGTAATTCACGGTCTTCCCGGCCAGATCGGTCACGCGGAAATCGTCTGCATAGGTCGCCGTATGCGCCACAGGTTCACCGATTTTCTTACCCAACAGGGCCTTGCTCAACTCGGGAATGAACGCATCTTCGCGCAACTGCACCCAGTATTCTTCATCGGCTGCGTAGTGTTTCGCCGTATCCGAGAGGGCCTCTTTATCCAAATCGGAGGTGAAAGAAATCGCAATCAAATCATTTTCGGTGGCCACGTCATCTGCTGTGGCTTCTTCAAAGGAGGCCGCCATCTGGCGCAATCCGCCCATGCGCTCTTCGATTTCTTCGTCCGTCACCTCAAAATTCATCTTCTTGACCTGCCACTTGGCGGTGTCGGGCATCTCAAATTCCGGCACGGTGTCGATGGTTACCACCACCGAAGCACCCTGTCCTTGCGCAACGTTGAAGTTTTCCACATTCACCAGCGTGGCGATATTCTTCACTTCTTCGTAGGCCTTGTCAATCAATGCGCGGGTGACACGCTGGTTGATCTCTTCCTGAATACCCTTGGAATACAACTTTTCAACGTGCGACCACGGTGCCTTGCCGGGACGGAAGCCGGGAATCTTGGCCTGTGCGGTGAACGCGCTGCGGACGCCCTTGATAATGGGGTCAATCTTCTCTGCGCCGGCCTCTACGGTCACCTTCACGCGGCAGGAGGAAATCTTCTGGACCTCTGTCTTCATGTCAATCAAATCCTTTTGCTTCTAATACCTGAAAGTAAATATCCGCGCAAGATACCATATTTTTGCGCAAACCGCAAGAAGCAAATCGCACAACCTCCGCCCCCGCCCCGGCGGATCCCTGCCCTTTCTTGTCGTTTTTCGTTGCATACTGCGCCCCGGAGTGCGCGCAGTGCAGGGCAAGTGCGCGTGCAAGCCCCCTCCGCCTTTTGCCGCATTTGCCCGGAAGCGCGAAACGCCTTCCTGCGCAGTGGTTTTTCCCCTCGGCGAAGGCGAAAATCAACATCGCCGATACGGCCCGGCAATCCCGCCCAAACACGCATCCGGTATCGGCGACGTTGCACCCCCAATCTCGGCGATGTTGAGAAAGTCTGCAACGCCAGACATTTTGCGTCTTCCTGCGTGTTTTTTCATTTCTCCGATGCAAACTATGATATACTCCATTGCGTTTCGGGTTTGGTTTGCCCGTGTCTCTCTTTGAAAGGAACTCAAAATGACCTCCATTAAACATCTGTTCGCAGCCGCTGGCGTAGCCACGCTCACCGCCTTTACCGCGCTTGCCGCCCCTAATGCCAAATACGTCCCGGCCAATGCCGACATGGTCTTCACGGTGGATGCACCTGTAGGATACGACCCGGCCGTCGAAAAAGTCTGGATGGACGGTTTGAGCAAACTGGGAATCGATGCCGGCAACACCCAAGCGCAAATGGCCGCGTTGGAACAGGAAGTCCCCGGGCTGCCCGCGCTGCTTCGCGCCCTTTTCGCTTCCGGAGCCGATTGGAAAACCTGCGAAGTCAAATCGGCCACCGGCTTCTTTGCGCTCGAAAGTATTGACCCCGAAACCGGAAACTTCGTCTGCACCCTCGGACTCATGGTCGAAAACCCCAAGGCCGATACTGCCGCAATCAAAGTCGCCTTTGAAAAGATGCTTCTCGCCAATGAAGCCAAGGAAATCACGTTGGCCGCCCGCAACCAATGGACGGAAATCAAGCTCGCTTGCTCCGCCCCCGAAGGCGTACAAGAGAATCCCTTCAACTTTATCGGCTTCGCACCTGTCCCCAAAGGCTATCTGATGGTTGCCGCCCCCACCTACGAAGCCGCCGAAGCCCTCCGCGCCGGCACCGCTCCCAAACTCGCCAAAGACAATCCCCTGAAAAAGGCTTTCGCCAAAAATCCCTCCGCGAAAACCAACCAGGGAATTGTGGCCATCAAAGATCTCTCCGGCTTCATCAATCAGCTCATTCCGGCCAAAGAGTTGGCTGAAGCCAAAGAAAGGCTCCCCCTCCTCTTCAAGCTTCATTCCATCCTTTACAGCGTTGTTTCTAACGGACTTGACTACACTGTCTCCGTCACCGTCGACACCGACGCCGAATCCACCGCCACCGAAATCGGTGAAATGTTGATGGGCTACAAAGCCATGGCCCGGCAGATGTTCATCCCCATGATGATGCAGACCGACAAGTCCAAATTGGCCGAACTCGTGGGCAACCTCAAGATTCTTCCCGCCGGGAAAACGTTGAAACTCACCCTTCAAACCTCTGCGAACGAGATCCTTGCTATCCTCGGAGAACTCCAGGCACTTCAGCAACGCACCCAACAGCAAACCGCCGATGACGTTGAAATTGAAGGCGTGGATGAGCTCTTCAAAGACGATGAAGAAATGACCCCCGAAGCTGCGGAAAGCATCCTCGATGCGCTCGAAGATTGATGCTGTCTCTGGCAAAAGAAACTTTCACGCCCGGCAGTTTCTGCCGGGCTTTTTGTTGAGATTTTATGCTAAAATACGCGGTATGAACGAAATCCTCCCTCACGTCCTTGAACTCAAAGAAGACGACCGCACCTTTGAACATCCCGCGCTTGCCGCAGGAGGTGCGCCGATTGAGCTCGAAATCGGTTGCGGAAACGGACGCTTCATCGCCGCCCGGGCCGCCAAAAATCCCGACCAAACCTACCTCGCCGTTGAACGCATGATGGAGCGGCTCAGGAAGTGTTCCCGCAAGGCACAACAGGGCGCATTGCACAATCTTACCTTCGTTCGTGTGGAAGCAGGACGCTTCGTCCGGGAATTGCTTCCCGACCATTGTGTAAAGGCAATGTATCTCTTTTTCCCCGACCCTTGGCCGAAACGCCGGCATCACAAGAACCGGTTCTTCCAGCGGGAAATGTGCGATACGCTCTGCCGGATCTTCGTCCCCAAGGGGATCATGTACATCTCAACCGACCACGAAGACTACTTCAAGGAGATGTACAAATACCTCACAGAAGATCCACGATTCGACGAAATCGCGCCCCTGATTCGCGAAGAGGATGAGCAAACAGACTTTGAACGGCTCTTCCTTTCCAAGGGCGATCCCATTTACCATTGCGCGTTCCAACTGCGCTGAGCAGGAGGGTTTCTCCATGCGTATCGACATTCACACCCACACCTTCCCCGCCCACAAAGCACCCGGCGTTATCGCCACGCTTGTGCGCAACGCCGCTGCCCGCTGCCCGGTGACGCCGCACGGCAACGGCACCATCGCCGACTTAATCCGACAGGAAGCGGAAGACGGCTTTGACCGCTACGCCATTTGCCCCATTGCAGTCCGCGCCGAACAGTATCACTACATGGTGCGGTTCATGACGGCTCTCAGCTCGGGAGCCTGCGGCCCGGAAGCGCGGGAACGTGTGATTCCCTGCGTGTCGCTGCATCCGGATGACACCGAAGCCGAAGCGCATCTGCGCACACTGATTGGACTGGGAGCGAAGATGGTAAAGCTCCACCCCTACTTTCAGCGGGTCCGTCTTGACCATCGTCGCATGATTCGTCTGCTCCGGATTATCACTGATGCCGGGCTGCCCATTCTCTGCCACACGGGCGGCGATATTTCCTATGACAATGAACCCATGGCCTCGCCTTTGCAGATTCTCAATGCCTATCGCCGCGTACCGGGATTGAAGATGATCTGCGCACACTGTGCCTCCTGGCGTCATCCGGAAGCTGTCAAGTTCCTCTTGGGGCGATCCATTTACGTTGATCTTTCCTATCAGAAAAAAGGGGGCACCGAACCGATTATGCGCGCATTTGCCGAACAACACCCTCAAGATTACGTCCTGTTTGGGAGCGACTGGCCATGGGGTCGCCCGGCGAAACATGCCGCCACCATCGCTTCGTGGGATATCGAAAAACCGCGGCTTGAGGCGATTATGGGCGGCAATGCAAAACGCCTCTTAGGGCTTTAAGTCGCGTTTTAACCGATTTTTCTTTTCGCTGTGACCGATGGAGATGCGCATGAGCCAATGCAGCATTTCCCTCCACCTTCCCCTCCTTGCAAACAATTTCCCGCCGATTGCTCCAGCTTTTGTGTGCGCCAATGCAGCAGTGTGCATCCACGTGTGCGCCTCCCTCCGGCAAGCACTTCCGTGCTTCGTGCCCCCGCCATATCCGAACGTGCGCCCCATGACACCAAAGCCCATCGCACGATTGATTTCTATGTTTCAAGAGGCTTCCACTCCCTTTTTCACGCATATTTTCCTGCTTTTTGACAATATTTAGACTCGGCAAAGTGTATATCGCTTTGTTATAGTAAGCGTATTCCGTACGTAGGCGCGTTGCTTTACGTATGCATTACAAGGAGGATGACCATGGCTTACAAGATTACTGACAAGTGCGTTGCTTGCGGCACCTGCGCCGGTGAATGCCCCGTTGAGGCAATTTCTGCCGGAGCTCCGACCTACACCATCGACCCTGCCAAGTGCGTGGGGTGCGGCACCTGCGCTGGTGCTTGCCCGATGGAAGCAATCGTTGAAGAGTAAGGTTGCACACCAACGTCATGATAACAGCGGTCCGAGTTTCTTCGGGCCGCTGTTCTTTTTTACCCGCAGAGAAGGACGATGCGCCATGCAAACGGCGACCGTTCGCGGGTTGATTCAAACGTCTTTTCCCCGGCAAACAATTCCGAATACCACCATCGTCTTCCGGTAGAAGGAGTGATACGGAGGTCTTTTTTACCCGCGTAAACGCCACCTTTCGGCCACGCGCTGAAGGCACTCTGCCCCTCCTTGCGCGCACGCCCACCCGAACGGCACTTGAACATCGCCGAGATTGACGTGAAACTTCGGCGATAGTGCAACACAACTTCGGCGAAACTGCCGGGGCAACTTCGCCGAGATTCAAACGTGTGTCCAATGCAATAAACTGACCCTACAGCCGCGACCGGAAATCTTCATACCCGAAACGCCGCACCACTTCAAAGGTATCCGGAGCCGTACGCAGGACAAGATCAGGCAAATGAATGCCGTTAAATGTGTTGGTTTTTACCATCGTATACAACGCCATGTCCTCAAAATAAATGCGATCGCCCGGTTGCGGCAAACGGTCAAACGAATAATCCCCGAAAACATCCCCGGCCAGACAACTCGGTCCGGCCAGACGCACCTCCACTGCCTTTTCGCCAGGTTTCCCTGCGCGTAACGCCGCCTTACCGGGCGCAGCCGCTCCGCTCCATGAAGCTTCCATAAAAGCTCTTGGCGTATAGGGCATCTCAATCACATCCGGTGTGTGACACGCCGCCGAACCATCCAGGATGGCAATCGGTCCGGCATTCTCCACAACATCCAACACCGTGCAGACAAAGGTGCCGGCATTCAGCACGTGCGCTTCGCCGGGCTCCAGATAACACGTGATCTGCCGATGGCGCGAACGGAATGCCTGTAGTGTGGCAATCAGCAATTCCCGATCGTAGTCATCGCGTGTAATGTGGTGACCGCCGCCGAAGTTGAACCAGCGAAGATGCGGCAATAAATCCCCGAATTTGGCCTCGATTGCGGTCAGTGTCCGGGCGAAACAATCGGCATTCTGCTCACACAAATTATGACAGTGCAATCCTGAAATCCCCTCCAGACACTCCCCGGAAAAGGCCTCCCGGCGAATCCCCAGACGTGAATGCGGCGCACAAGGATCGTATAAAGGCGTCTGCCCCTCGGAGTGCTCGGGATTGATGCGCAGCCCCACCTGCGTGGACGTATGCCCGTGCGCGGCGGCAAGTCGCTGCCACTGGCGCAATTGAGCAAAGGAATTCAGCGTGATATGATGCACCCCCAGACGCATCAACGCCACCATATCCGCTTCAGAAAAGGCCGCCGCAAAAGCGTGCTGCTCCCCTCCAAACGCTTCCATTCCCAACCGAGCCTCGTGAACACTGCTGGCACACGTGCCGTCAAACGAGAGGTAAGGCACCGCCGAAGGCATCGAAAACGCCTTCAATGCCAGCAACATCCGCACACCCGCACGGTCAGCCACTTCGCGCAAAATCGCGGCATTGCGCCGAAGCGCAAGGGCGTCAATCACAAAAGCCGGCGTCCGTAACATCACCATCCTCCCATAAAAACACCTGTGCGAAAACCGCCGCACGATTGCTCAACCTCCGCACAAAGAGAACCTCTCCGCCGGCGGTGCCCCGCGCACGGGAAGAGCCTCCATTTCATGTTTTCCCATGCAACTACCAGCGCACTCACGGCCAGAAAAAACCCAAGAGCCACGTCAACACCAACGCAATCAGCACGTAAGTGTATCT
Source organism: Kiritimatiellia bacterium (assembly GCA_017531445.1). GTDB lineage: Bacteria > Verrucomicrobiota > Kiritimatiellia > RFP12 > DVOR01 > Spyradenecus. Next base: position 906,082 of record JAFXKZ010000002.1, read on the forward strand.
GCGCCATGAACGCCTTATCGAAAAATCTTCAATATCATCGCGCGTCTCCTGCAAGCCTCCGGCGCGTAAAAAATGAATCAGGGCACCACGCTTGCTCGGCGAAGAAAAGAGCGAAGTTTCTTCAGAAATATCCTGTGTACGGAGGCGGAAAGCCTCTTGAGACGACTTGCGTAAAATGAATTTCCGCTTGCGGTTTGAAGACATTGTGGTCAAAATCCGATGAAAAAGCGGACGCCGCTGCTGTGCGTCCGCGAAGAAAAACAACCGCAATCAGGGGATTAGAATCGATTCCCCGGCGAGCAAACGACCATTCGGATTGGCCGTCGAACGATTGGCATCACGGATACGCGGCCACTCGGCAGCGTTGCCATACGCTTCACGTGCAATGGCAGAAAACGTGTCACCCGGACGCACTACATAGCGTTTGCCGCGCGTCGGCGTTGCAGCTATCGGCGCTTCATCCGTGGCGTTTTCTGCGATCGCACGGAGTGCCACGTCCTTTTCCGGCACGCCTCCATCCGGTTCTTCCAAAATCTTTCGCGCCTCTTCACGCGCAGCAGCGACCTGATCAGCCGTATCCGAGAGGTCAGGTTTGGACCGTTCTGCTTCAAGTTCCTTGCGGGCTGCGGCGATTTCCGAAGCGTGTGTAGCGCGTGTTTCAACTTCAGACGCCTTCAACTTCTCCACCAGACGGGTGAGACGCTTCACTTCTCCCTGCAATTCAACAATTTCGGCATCACGGGAGCCGATGGTGGTATTGAGCGAACGGACGGTCTTTTCCAATTCCTTCAACTGGGTTTGCAGTGCATCCCGCTCGGAGGCAATGGCGCGCTGCTCCCGCGCAACAATCTCTGTTGCCAATTGATTCGCCAGCAACGTCCGGGCAGAAATCAGGCGGTCTTGCACCATGGTCGCCTTTTCCGATGCCGGCATCAGGTCAAGATAACGCTGATAGTGATACATCGCTTCCAGGTAGTTCTTGCGGGCATCCTGCGACAAGATCGCCAAACTTAAATGGATATTTGCATCAGAGGGCTCGACAGCAAGGATTTGACGGTAGAGGGATTCTGCCGCAGCGGCATCACCTTCAGCTTCAGCCTGACGGGCTTCTGCGAGCAAGGCCGCAACGCGTTCTTTGCGGGCGAGCGTTTCAGCATCATCCTTACTGCATCCGGCCATTGCCAGCACTACGATGCAACACGCGGTCAATACAATCGGCTTCATCTTCATAAACTCCTCCAACTTCTCTCACAGTATAGCAGAATCTCACGCCTTTGCCGACTTTTGTGCGTCCATCCATCCATGGACCTGCTGCAGTGCGCGGGCGATCACTTTGTCCATGTCGTAGTAGCAGTATTCGCCGAGCCGTCCGCCAATCACCACGTTGGGCAGCGTTGCAGCCAGTGCGCGATACTGTGCGAGCAACGCCGTACTGCTGTCGGCATTGACGGGATAGTAGGGCAAATCTCCGGGCTTCCAATCGGCAGGATATTCACGGCAAATGATGGTCTTCTCCGAAGCAAACACCGCCTTGCGTTCGGGATGGAAGTGCTTGAACTCGTGGATACGTGTATAGGGCGTTTCGGCGTCGGCGTAGTTCATTACCGTTGTGCCCTGCCAATCTGTTACAGGCTTGGTCTCCCATTCAAACCGCAGTCCCCGCCAGGGCAGTGCGCCATACTTGAAGTCAAACAGCGCATCGATCGGACCACTGTAGAAGACCGGGAGCGTGGCGGGGAAAGCCGCACGATGCGCAAGATAATCGGTGTTGTAGCGCACCTGGATGGAGGGGTGATCCAACAGGGCTTCAAAGATGGCGAAATAGCCCTTCAGCGGCACCCCCTGATAGGTGTCGTTGAAATAATCCGTATTGTAATTGGCGCGCACCGGCAGACGACGGATGATAAAAGCAGGCAGTTCCTTGGGATCGGTATTCCACTGCTTCTGCGTATAACCCTTAATAAAGGCCTCATAGAGAGGGCGACCAATCAGGGAAATCGCCTGTTCTTCGAGATTTTTTGGCTCTCCTTCCAAACCGGCCTTGCGCACTTCTTCGGCGATGAAACCGGGCACTTCTGCCGGCTTCAGATTTTTGCCGTAGAAGGCGTTGATCAACGTCAAGCCCAGCGGCATCGAATAGACCTTACCTTGATATTCGGTCAACACGCGGTGACGGTAATCGGTGAACGTCGCAAAACGATTGATGTAACGCCAGACGTTTTCATCGGAGGTATGGAAGATATGTGCGCCGTAGCAATGGCATTCAATTCCGGTGGCCGGGTCAATCGCACTGCGGGCGTTGCCGCCCGGCAGCGAACGCGCTTCGAGAATCAGCACGCGATAGCCGGCTTCTGCGAGTTCTCTGGCCACAACGCAGCCCCAGAGACCGGCTCCAACCACCAGCACATCATAGGTGGTCGCATCAGGAAGTGATTCGGGTGTCGTCTTCATCTCATCAACCTTTCTTTACAATCGCATCCGCCCCGTTTCCGCGTGCGGACCGCACCATTTTCCCATCCGCCCGAAGGGCCTCGGTGAACATGGGCGGCATTCCACTTCAACATGGGCGATCTTCCTTTTCAATGTGGGCGATCTTCACGGCGAACATGGGCGATCTTCGCTGTGCATATCGCTGGCGGACTCCGGAGCCTTGCCCGCTCCTCCCGGAAACGCCGCGCGGTAATACACGCCATTCGCCTTTATTCTACCACAATCGCCCCCCGATGCGCACATTTTAATGAATCGCCCCCCAGCGCGGAGAGAGGAATGGCCAATGCACAAAACTGGCCGGCCCCAAAAGATTTTCCGAAGGCACCTTGCCCCAATAGCGGCTGTCCAGACTGTTACCGGTATTGTCTCCCAATGCCAAATACTCCCCGATGCCGAGCTCAAAACGGTCATACGTCTCGCGATAAGGGCCGCCCGGCAGTGCACGGGCGTAGCCTAAATACGCCGGAGCCCCCGGATAGGGCACAACGCGTTCGGCAATATCGGCGAGCCGTTTGGGCTTTGTCGCCGGTTGGTGATTAACCCACAGATACGGAGAATCGGCGCGCAGCTCCACCAAGTCGCCCGGTCTTCCGCACAAACGCTTGATATAGTGCTGATTTTCCGGGAGGCCTTTGAGACCGCGTGTGGAAAATACAATCGTCTCACCCAGACGGGGATGACGGAAATTCCAGAGCCAACGATTGACGAAAAGGAAGTCTCCGCTCGTCACATACCCACTCCACAGCTTCTGCCCTTTACGGACAGGCGTTCCGGGAATCAACGTTTTGGCCAAACGCTGCGCCGCATCATCGGGCAATTCATAAGCCTCCCTGCCATTAACCACCAACTGCACATAGCCCGGTGTCGGAGCCGGCACAAATCCGGAGACCACGCCCCCGCGCTGCACAATCACTTCTTTCCAGGAGGTGCCCGTGGCACACCACTTCAAAAATTTGAGCGGTTGGCGATCCCATGCCGTCGGATGCGCCGCCTCAATCGAGTGAATCCCGTAAAGCGTCGGCTGCATTGAGCCGGTGGGAATGCGGAAAGGTTCATAAAAATATGCCCGGAAGCAAAACGCCACCGCCAGCGCAGAGACCGCGACATCCAGCATCTCCGTCATGAAAGCCCAACGCTTCGGCGGCAATGCAGCCGTAAGTTCTTCGCGCAACGTGGCAATTACCAACCCCACATCTTCCACTTCTCTGCCATCAATCGTCTGCCGGGCGTCCCTGAAACGTTCATCCAATGCCGAGCAAACCCCCGCAGGCAGCAAATCCTCATACGATCGGTATTCCTCGCGAAGCTCCCGTAAATGTTTCCGCGCCCGGCGCAAAATCCACCATTCTTTCAACGTCATAGCCACTGTTCCAAATCCTTTTCCACTTCCGCTACTGCCCGCTCGCCGGTGGCAATCAGGGCTTTCCCGGCATGAAAATCCAGCGTTTGCAAATGCCCCGCCGCCGGACGAATCAACACCTCCGGCCGATCCCGCGCCAACAAGTTGCGGCAACTCTCATTCTCAATCATCCGCATCGTCTGCAACAACGTGGCAAACAGCGTCGGCATCTGGAGCGTTTCGCCGCCATTGACCGCGCCTTGCTCCGGCGAATGCGTATTGATATCCACCGCCACAACGACCTCGGCACCCAGCTGTCGCGCCACGTTTACCGGCACAGGTGAGACAAGTCCGCCATCAACCAGCACGGCATTGCCGCGCACTACCGGGTCAAAAATCCCCGGGATTGCAATAGACGCGCGCACCGCTTGCGCCACGTTGCCTTCGCGCAACACCACTTCCCGTTCGCGGTAGAGGTCGGTCGCTACCGCAGCAAAGGGCACCTTCAATTCCGAAAACGTGCGCAATCCCAAAAGATGCGGCTGCACCAGCCAATCCAACACCGGGCGGCCGGAGAGCAGACCATGCTGCGGCAGGTGGACTTCTGTGAAGAATTTCGCCAGTTTAATGGGCGAAAAGGCGTTGATTTCGCGGTCAAACGTCTCAAACGTGCCGGCGGCGACCATCGCCCCAACCAGTGCACCAATGCTTGTCCCTACCACGAGATCCGGCTTGAATCCGCGCTTTTTCAGTGCCCGCACCACGCCGATGTGCGCCCAACCGCGCGCACCGCCACTCCCGAGCACCAGGGCGACTTTGCGGCCTTTTATCACAGAAGCTCCAGTTCTACCACAATCGCTGTTTCACCTGCATCCGCCGGGGCTTTCCCCAGAAAGACGTCGGTTTCCGGCACGTCCACAGCCGCGGCCACAAGCGAGGTCAGCAAATCACGACTGGTTAATCGGTCGAGTCGCGAAAAGAAGTGCGAGGAGATGCACACGCGTTTGGTGCGGCCTTTGTATTCGGAGAGTGCCGCAATTTTGGCGGCGGTAGGGATATTATCCCACGTCACTTCGAGGGTTTTTGACGGCTCTGGTGCAGCAGAGCGATGGCACCCTATGAGGAATCCTGCCACCAGTGCCACAGGGATCATACCTGCCAGGAGGGCGCGCCAGGGCAAGCGCACCGGGCGTTTCCCCATAGCTTTCAGGGCATTCCGGGAAGGCGTGTGCTCGGGATAGAGGGTTTGAATGCTCTGCCACAACCGACGGGCCTCGGCGGTATCGCCTTCTTCCATGCGGATACGCGCCAACAAGTCAATCGCCTCCGGAGTTTTGGAGAGCTCGTCATGGGAGAGAATGAGTGCCTCGGCTTCTGCATACTGCCGGGCACGGGCGAGGGTATAAGCGCAGAGCAGCGCAGTCTTTGCATTACTGGCCATTGCAGACCTCCTCCTGCGTTTGGGTGGGGAGCACCGGCTGCGGCACAAGCACACCATGACGCATGATGAGCGTTTCAATGGTGTGCAATGCGGCCATAGCCTGCTGGTTTTCGCCCTCGCAAAGGGCTTGATAGACCTTTCCCAAAGCTGCACCTGCCGCTTGCCAATCGGCCTTTTCGGCGGCCACTTGCGCTGCGGTCAATTCATGCCGATGGAGGGTTTCAAATTCCAATTCCGCAAATTGTTTAGAGACCGTCACCAGCGCGGTCGTATCACAGCCGGAAACAGCGAGTTCCGGGCATAGAGCGAGTTCCTTTTTTGTCATGAGGGCACTTTCTTTTTCAACCATCTTTTATTATGCCATATCTGCGCACTTCTGTGGGGATTATTTCAATGGAATCCGCTCAAAAATCCCCCTTGGAAGACAGCGCATCAGCAGGGCGATCCACCGCCATCTGGGCGTAACGTAGAGCACCTCTCCGCCGCGTTGCAACCCGCGCACGATAACATTTGCGGCCGTCTCCGCCGAGCATCTCCAGAAGCGCGAGGCTTGCCCCATGGCCGTATCCACGAAACCCGGCAGAAGCGTAACGTAGCGGCAGGCAAAACCTCCATGACGGGCCTTGCGGCGATAACCCTCCATAGCGTTGATCATATACGCCTTGGAGGCCGAATAACCGTTGGTATCTTCCAGCCCGCGCACCCCGGCAATGCTCGCGGTTGCCACGAAGCAGCGGCAGGCAGTGAGGGCCCATTGCGCAAACCTCTCAAAGGCGATCACATTCACCTCCAGCGCACGTGCCGTCCGGGACGCATCGGGCAAGGCGGTGCGCTCGCCGAAACCGGCATTGTAAATCACCGTATCCACGCCCAACGCCGCCACCTGCGCCACAGCATCCGGCGCAGTGACATCGAGCGTCAGCGTCTCGCCGCCAAGGGTTTCCAGCAACGCCCTGCGCCGTCCGACCGCCACAACTTCATACCCTTCTTCGCGCAACCGCACCACGAGCGCACGTCCGATCCCGGAGGTCGCTCCCAGCACCGCTACGCGCCGCATCATTTCCTTTTTCCGCTTCATACCGCCACAGTTTACCACGCCTTCGCGGACGTTCTCAACCGCCCTTGCTGCGTCCGTTGCGCAACATCGCCCAAACCGCCGCGCAACATCGCCGATCTTTGAGGCCGACATCGCCCATGTTGACAGGCCCACATGGGCGATGTTCAAAGCCGCCCCCGGCAGCCCCCACATCAACGTGCCTATTCTTTTCAAGAATAAGTCCGCAAAAGCGGCGGCGGTTTTTGCTATAATGCGGTTATGAAAAAATTGCTTTTCCTCTTTGGATTTCTGGGACTCCTCACTGCCGGATGCGTGAATCAGAGCATCGCTGCGCGGCGGAGTGATATCCCGTGGAATGCGCCTTCGCGTACCGATGCGGTGGGTGCGCTCCCTGCGTCGCTGGTAGACCAGTATGAATAACGCCTCTGTCGATGAACAGATGCTGCTGAAAGCCTTGGCCTGTGCCGAAGGCTTCGTGGGGCGTACGGCTCCAAATCCGCCGGTAGGCGCGGTATGTGCGCGGGGCGAAACCCTTTTGGGCGAAGGGGCGCATCAGGGAGCCGGCACACCCCATGCCGAAGTAAATTGTCTGGCGCAGTGTCCGGAGGATCTCTCGGAAGCCACGCTCTATGTGACGCTTGAGCCCTGCTCCACCACCGGACGTACACCGCCTTGCTGCGAACTGCTCTTGAAACGCCGTCCGCGCCGCGTGGTCATCGGTTGTCTGGATCCCAATCCCCGTCACGCCGGAAGAGCCATTTCGCTTCTGGAAGCCGCCGGCATCCGGGTGGAAGTGGCCAAAGGCGACATTGCCGAGCGGTGCAAACGGCTCATTGCCCCCTTCGCCAAAGCCATCACCACAGGTTTACCCTATGTGCGTGTCAAGCTGGCCATGACACTGGATGGGTACATCGCCGACCACACCTACCGGTCGCAATGGATTTCAGGTGCGGCTGCGCGTGACTGGGTGCAGCACCTGCGTCTGCGCGCCGATGCCGTAATGGTGGGTGCAGGCACCGTGCGGCACGACCATCCCTCTCTGCAACCCCACCTTGAAGAGGCCCCCAAAAAGGTGCGCGTGCTCATCGATCGCACCGCACGTATCGCCCCGGAAGACCGCACGGCGCACACGTTGGTGGCCACCGAAGACCTCGGTTATGACGGCGAACATTTGGAAACCCCTCTGCGCGCGCTCTGCAAACGCGGCGTCAATGACGTGCTGTGCGAAGGTGGCGGCAGGTTGGCTGCCGCGCTGCTTGAGCAGCACTTGGTGGATGAACTTCTGCTCGTTTACGCCCCGAAACTGCTTGGGGATGCCGCCGCCGTGCGCGGATTGCCTGTTGCCCCCCGGCGATTGCCGGAGGCGATAACCTTTATCCCCTTTGAACGGCTCGCCCTCGGCGAAGACACCCTCCTATGTCTGAAGCCTGCGACTGCCGCCGAAACCCCTTTGGAACAACCACGAGGAACCGAATGAAAAAGACCCTGATAGCCCTCTCCCTGCTCCTGATGAGCCACGGTTTTGCCACCCATGCGCAACACTATGACGGCGTTGCTGCCTATGTAGATGACAAAGTAATCACCATCGACACGGTGATGAACGAACTCCGCTCCGGGTTGAAACTCTGGCAATATCCCGCCCAGGAACAAATGGATCTCACCCGGAAAAACTTTCCCGTTATCCGCGACCTGCTCATTGAACGGATGCTGATTCTCAAGGAATACGAGCAGACCGGCGCACAGCTCCCCTCCGAAGCAGTCAATGAACGTGTGCAGGACATCATCGCCGAAAACTACGAGGGCAGCGAGGCAAAATTGCGCAATGATCTGCTCCGCACCGGTCTTACCTACCCCGAATGGCTCAAGCAGGTGCGCGAAAACATGATTGTGCAAGCCATGCGCCATCTACAGGTAAACAAGAAAATCCAGGTCTCCCCCAAACGCGTCCGCGACTACTATAACGCCCATCCGGAGCTCTTCACCACCGCCGAAGCAGTCCATGTAAAAGTCATCCTTCTGCCGCCGGACCATAGCAGAGCCGATGCTGAAGCACTCCTCCGGTCGCTGCAGGAAGGGGCCTCTTTCGCCGAAGCGGCCGCGGCATATTCCATTGGACAAAATGCCGAGAACGGAGGCGACCTTGGATTCATCAAGCCCGAAGAAGAATTTACCCCCGCCATCGTTGAAGCCCTTGCAAAGCTGAAAGACGGCGAACTTTCCGGGCTGATTGAGGTCAATAATTGCCTTGCCATCCTGCAAAAAGTCGCCTCCAAAAACCCGCGCAAAGTCCCACTCAAAGAAGCATGGCGCACCGCTTACGGCAAGGTAGAGTACGAATTGGGGCTTGAACGCTACAAGGTCTGGATCGAATCGCTGCGCAAACGCGCCCACATCCGCTACGTAGATATTGCCCTCTGAGCCAGAAAGATCCCCCGGATGAACCGCACCTCCCCCAGTGAAGTCAAAGCCTGGTGTATCGGCAGAGGCTTCCACCCCAACAAAACCCTTGGGCAGAACTTCCTGATTGACCGCAACATTCTCACCTCCCTTGTCGATACCATTGGTGCACAAGCAGGTGAACACGTGCTGGAAGTCGGCCCCGGATTGGGGGTAATGACTGAAGCACTCCTTGAGCGCGGCATCCGCGTTACCGCCATTGAAAAAGACCCCGCATTGGCTGCATGGCTCAGAGACTCCCTTCTCAAGGAATATCCGGAGACCTTTACCCTTATCGAGGCAGATGCACTGGAAACCGATTGGGCTACGCTCCTTAAGCAGGACTTCAAAGCGTTCGCCTCCAATCTCCCTTACTCGGTGGGAACGCGCATCCTTATGGATTTAATCTGCCAGCCCCGCGCCCCGGAACGCCTGGTTACGCTTGTGCAATTGGAGGTTGCCGAACGCTTCGCCGCGCCGCCTTCCACACCCGAACGCGGCACCGCCGCTATCTGGATTCAGGCAGATTACGATGTCACCCTCGTGCGCAACGTCAAGCCGGGTTGCTTCTGGCCGCCGCCGGAAGTCACCAGTGCTGTTGTTGCCATGCAGCGGCATACACGCTCAACATTGACTGAACCCGGGAAACAACTGCTCCGTGCGCTCTCCAAACAACTCTTCACCCAGCGGCGCAAACAGCTCGGTACCGTCTTGAAAAAAGCACCGCCCCCCTTCAATACCGCCCGCCCGTCAGAAGCGGGAATTGACCCACAACGCCGCGCAGAGACGCTGACACTGGCAGAATGGGAAGCCCTTGTAGCCACGTTGCAACCGGGGAATTGACGTTCCCCATGCGCTCTTTCCTCACCTATTCCCATCCCAAGTGCCCGTGAACATCCCTTAAACGTCCCCTGCCAATGCACGGCTTTTCGCCCTTTGAGTGCCGTTTCCGCCACTGAAAATGGAGGCTTCATGATTCAAGATATCCCCTCTTCGCTGACGTGTTTCCCGGAAGCGTCCCCTGCAAAAGGCGATTACGTCTTTCAGAGCAAGGGCGACAACATTGCACTTACCCCATGGAGCCGCGCGGCAAAAGTGACGCAACCGCTCGTGAAAGTCGGCGAAACAACGCTCTTTCTCGGTGCAGCCCCCGACCCCATCTGGAGCGACACGCAGTATCTGCGCCGCCTGCCCTCCGCCGATTTACGCTTCGCAGGCTTTTGCGCCAACCACCTGTCGCGCTGGCTGCTCAATCACCGTTGGTGCGGCAAATGCGGAGCTTTGCTCACCTTCAAAGGAGCCTCGTTGCATTGCACAGCCTGTAATCACGAGATTTTTCCGGTGATTTCGCCGGCGGTCATCGTGGGCATTCTCCATCAAGGCCGACTGCTGATTACGCGTTATGCCGACCGTCCTTATCGGGGACCTGCGCTGGTGGCGGGTTATTGCGAGGTGGGAGAGAGTGCCGAAGCTACCTGCATCCGGGAGGCGTTTGAGGAGACAGGGCTGCATCTTACGCGCCTTCGTTATTTCGCCTCCCAACCGTGGGGGCTGAGCGGATCGCTGCTGCTCGGTTATTTTGCCGAGTGCACCGATGCAGAGGTGCGGCTGAATGACGGCGAACTTTCGGAGGCGTTGTGGTTGGCTCCCGACGAGGTGCCCCCGCCACCGGACCCATGTGGCGCGCTGTCTTTGACGGCAACGATGATTCAAGCCTTCGCACGGGGGGAGACACTTCTGTGAAATGTGCGCCGGCTGCGATGCGTTGAACTGTCCCAAAGCGTCGAACAACAGTTTCTTTTTCCATGATTTTTCCGAAAGGAGTCCTTATGAATGTGCGCAACTTTGAAGCATGGACCGGCGGCACGTGGACGTTGCCGCCGACGTTTCCCATCACGAAAGTAACGCAAGACAGCCGTCAGGTATCTCTCGGTGCGCTCTATGTCGCGCTGAAAGGCGAGCACCACGACGGGCATGATTTCGTCTCTGCCGCGTTCCGTTCCGGGGCAACTGCCGCGGTGGTGCGGCGCGGTTGGCAGCCGCCTGCCGATGTTGCCGGTCTGCCCTTACTCTGTGTGGAGGATCCGGCTCAGGCGTTACAGGCGTTAGCCAAGGGCTATCGCGCCACGCTGAAAGGGCGCGTGCTGGGAATCACCGGGAGCGCAGGAAAAACCACCCTCAAGGAGCTGACGGCGGCGATGTGCTCAGGGGCAGGACAAACGGCGGCGACACCGGGGAATTACAACAATGAAGTGGGGCTGCCACTATCGCTGCTCTCCGTCCCGGAAGCGGCGGCCTTTGCGGTCATTGAAGCCGGCATCAGCCACCCGGGCGACATGGATCCGCTGGCCGATGCAATGCGTCCGGATGCAGCAGCTGTGGCGTGTATCGGCCCGGCCCACATTGAATATTTCGGTTCAGAACAGGCGATTGCCGCAGAAAAGGCGAAGCTCTTGGCGACCGTTCCGCCGGAAGGGTATGCAGTATTACCGCTGGAGTGTGCGGAATATACCACGCTCGCAGCGGCGTGTGCCTGCCGGATTGTCACGTGTTCGCTGAAGGATGAGCGGGCGGATTGGTATGGCGAACCGCTTGCCAAGGGCGTGATTCGCGTGCGCCATGCAGAGGAACCTGCGGTGTTGCTTGAAACGGGTTTGGCGGGTGAGCACAACGCTTCCAACGCGCTTGTTGCCTACGCTTTGGCACGGGAATCGGGCATTTCCGCCGCCGAGGCACTCGCAGGTCTGAAGCGGTTCAAACCTCCGGCAATGCGCTGGGAGACGGTGCGCGCGGGCTATCTCACCGCCATCAACGACGCCTACAATGCCAATCCGCTCTCGATGCGGGCGGCTTTGGAAACCTTTGCCGGGACGGAAGTGCCGGGCGAAAAGGTGGTGTGCGTAGGCGATATGCTTGAGCTTGGCGATGCGGCTGATGCGCGTCATCGTGCTGTGGGAGAGGCTTCCGGGAACGGACCCTGGCGATTGCTGGCGGCTGTGGGCCCTGCCTCACGCGCACTTCTTGAGGGGGCCATCCGGGCAGGCTACCCGGCTTCACAAACCGTCTGGTTCGCCACGACAGCCGAAGCCGCCGAAGCATTGCCGCTGTTGTTGCAGCCCGGCGACACTCTTTTGCTGAAAGCCTCCCGCGGGATGCGCCTGGAACAAATTCTTGATGCACTGCGCGTCTGATTTTCCGCTTTGCAATGGCTGACGCATCTCCTCCGGAACACACCCCTCTTTCGCCGCAAACGATGCGCGTTTACGGTGCGGGCAAACGGTTTCTCCGTCAATTTTTCGGGTTATCCCCGGCGGAGACTGCGCAGCGTTCGCTCGTGATTGCCTTTTGGAGGAGTGCGATCGGGCTCTTCATTGCGTTGCGTTTGGCAGATGGTATCAACGCGATTACGGGTTTGTGGGTGATTCCTTCACAACTGCCTTCCGGGCAATTGGGCGCGGTGTTGCCGCTGCTTCAAATCGGAGCGGTGCTCGCAATTCCGGTGAGTATTTTCGCGATGGTCTTTACGCGTCATCTCTGTGCGTATGCAGTTTCGGGCGACAGCGAGCGGACGCGCGGACTTTTGCGCGATGCACTTGTTGCGGTCTTGCTGACGCTCCTGATAGCACTTCTCCTGGCCGCGGTCCTGATGCCATGGGTGTGCCGACTGCTTCGGATCGCCCCCTCGGCGGCAGGCTATCTTACGGTGGGCTATGGTCTTCTGGCAGCCTTTGCGCCAATGGCATGGGCGGCGTTGCAGGCGTTGCGGCGGTTCGGCGCACTCTCCACCGGGGCATTGCTCGCCGCGCCGTTGCGGCTGGCGGCGATGGTGCTGTTATTGCCGGGGCTTGGGCTTTCGGGTTACTTCATCGCGCAGAGTCTTCCATCGGCAGTTATGATAGCAATCGCGCTTCTAGTGCTGCGCCCGCTGCTCAAACAAAGCCGTCAAACGCCGTGGATGGCGTGGCGTAACGACCTGAAAGCGATGCTGCATTACGCTGCTTTTATCGCGCTTGGAGCGGTGGCGGCGGCCATTCAGGGGATGGTCATCACCGTTGTCATCCGCCATCGCCTTTCAGATGAGCTTTCCGGCGCGTACTATCTCCTCTCGCGTTTTGCCGAGATTGCCACCTACAGCGGCACCACACTGGCGACAGTGCTTTTCCCTTTTGCCCTTGAAGCACGCTTGAAAGGGCTCTCTTCCGGGGCGTTCCGCGCCGGGGTGATGAGCTTTATCCTGCTGCTTGGCGGAGGGCTTGCTGCGCTGTTTTACTGGTTGTTGCCGTGGTTTTTCACGCTTGTGCCGGGCTTTTCGGACTATATTGGCTATGCTGCGCCGGCAGCGTATCTTACACTCACCACCACGTTGAACGCCGCTTCCACACTCTATTTCACCCACGCAGCGGCAGAAGATTGCTTCACTTACCTGCGCTTTTCACTTCCATGCGCACTGCTCTCCTCGCTATTGCTCTGGGCGTTGGGGTGCGACACCTTGATGAGCATCCTGCATCTGCTGTTCATCACCGCCGCCCTGCAATTCGCCGGTTGCCTGATTGATGCGGCACTTGCGGCGCGGCGCAAACGCAATCCCGCCCATCCTGCCGGGCAAGATCGCCCACTTTAAGCGGCAACTTCGCCCACGTTCAAACGACACTTCGCCCACGTTGACACCGCAAGATGGGCGAAGTTGAAATACACCCCTGCGATACTCTTCCGGAAAGGGCGTCAGCAACAACTGAAAGCATGCGCAGAATCACGAAGATACCCCGCCAACAGTCCCCCGCAAAGGGGACTGCAACAGACCGCGACAAAGGGAAATCACTCCAACCGTTTTCGCGGAGAGAGAAAGCGGCGTAGGACTGCAACAGACCGCAACAAGAGGAATTATTTCAGCACTTCTGCCGTGGGGCCATCGGCAATAATCTTGCCATGGTCAATGCGAATCACGCGATTACAGTATTTGCGGATGTCGGCCATGCTGTGCGAAACAAGGATGAGCGTGGTGCCTTCGGCGAGCAATCCTTTAATGCGTTGCTCGCATTTCCCGGCGAAATTTGCATCGCCCACCGCCATCACTTCATCTACAAGCAAAATCTCCGGGCGGATAGCTGTCGCCACGCCGAAGCCCAATCGCGCTTTCATTCCGGAGGAGTATTGATACATCGGCGCATCGATAAAGTCACCAATGTCGGCAAAGGCAATGATATCCTCCATCAATGCTTCCATTTCCTTGCAGGTTTTGCCCTGAAGGACGCCGTTGAGCATGATATTTTCACGTCCGGAAAGTTCGTGACTGAACCCGGCACCAAGGGCCAGCATCATGGCAATGCGTCCGCGGACGCTCAGCTCGCCGTCAAAACGGCGGTACACGCCGCCAATGACCGAAAGCAGCGTAGTCTTCCCGCATCCATTGTGCCCCACAAGGCCGATGCGTTCACCGCGCCGGATGGCAAGATTCACGTTGTCCAGCGCAGTAAACCACTTGCGGTTAGCCCGGTCTTTGATATATTGCGCCAGATGCAGGACGATATTCTTAAAACCGTAGTGGCGCCGCTCCATAGCGAAACGCATGGTAAGATTGCGCAATTCAATAATCGGTTCTTCCATGATCCGCCCCTTACATCATTTCCGCAAAGCGCGGTTCCAGCTTCCTGAAAAGCCAACGCCCCAGGCAAAAGACCACCGTACTGACCACCGCCATATAGAGAAAACGCTCCGGATGAAAGCCGGGAGTGTAGAAAATGTCGCGCCACGTACACAAAATTGCAGCCATCGGATTCAATTCATACGCCCACATCACCTGCTCCGGAACACGCGAAATCGGAATGAACACCGGCGAGAGAAAGAGCCACATCATCATCACAATACTGATGATGCGATCGAGGTCACGGAAATAAAGATTCGTCGCCGCATACGCATACCCCAGCCCCACAGAAAGCATCGTAAGGGAGTAGAAAATAATCAGAAGATTGGGAAGAATCGTGCTCCATTGCGGCGAAACGTCATAGCAAATCATGATGCCGATTAAAACGGGAATCGTCAGCAAAAAGTGCATACTCTCCGTAAAAAAGGTGCCCCAAATGAGCAATCGGCGGTCAAACGACGTCTTTTTCAGCAATACCGCATTGCTGCGGAGTGTGCGGCCATTCATCAGGATCACATTGGAAAAGAATTGCCACATGAAGTTACCCGAGACCAAATACAACAGATAATTCGGCACGTTCCAGCGGATAATCATTCCAAACACAAGATAATAAATGAGACTTGTGAAGATCGGAACAATCAAAGACCAAGCGAAACCAAGGGCGGTAGAATTATACTTCAGCTTGAAATCCTTGGCGATCAACACCAGAATCTGGTCACGTTTCAGAATAAAAGCACGTGTCAACATCCGCATCCTTTCATGGGCGACCGGCCGCACCGCTGTGCAAAAACCGGGCACTTCCCGGTCCAACCACGTCTACACGTATACTTTACACTATCTGGCATCAAATGTAAAGTTTACGCTTTGCAACCTTTTTACCGCCCTGTCCTGCCGACGATTTCTGCGTCTTTACCCATACCAAACGGCCTTTTTACAAGCAGCTTACGCCATGCTCCGCCTGCCACTTCCACGCTTCGGGCACCGGGAAAGCACCGTCAATCACTCGGCTTTCGCCAGTTTTTCCGCAACTGTTTTCGCGGTAATCCGCAGCGTCTTCACCGATTCGCGCTTTTGTGACGGCAGTTCATACATGAAATCTTCCATCACCTGCTCCATGATGGCGCGCAGTCCCCGCGCACCGGTTTGGCGTTTAATCGCTTCAGCTGCGATGGCTTTGAGCGCGGCTTTCTCGAAAGTCAGCTTCACCCCTTCCATGGAAAGCAACTTCTGATACTGCCGGACGATGGCATTCTTCGGTTCTTCCAAAATCCGCACAAGCTCAGCTTCGGTGAGTGCCTCCATCTTTGTCAGCACGGGAATACGCCCGACAAACTCTGGAATCAGACCGAAACTGACCAGGTCTTCCGGTTGAACTTTAGAGAGCAACCGCTCGCTTTCAGAACGGGCCTTCCCTTCGGCATCGACAAAGCCGATCGCCTTTGTGCCCAGACGACGTTTGATTTTATCATCCAGACCTACGAACGCTCCCCCGCAAATGAAGAGGATATTGGCAGTGTTCAACCGGATGTATTCTGCCTGCGGATGCTTACGGCCTCCCTTTTCGGGCACGTGGGCAATGGTGCCTTCAATAATCTTCAGCAGAGCCTGCTGCACCCCTTCTCCGCTGACATCACGCGTGATGGAGGTGTTCTCTGTCTTGCGGGCAATCTTATCAATTTCGTCGATATAGATGATGCCGCGCTCGGCCTGACGGACATCCATCCCGCAGTTTTGCAAAAGGTAGAGCAGAATGTTTTCAACGTCTTCACCCACGTATCCGGCCTCGGTAATCGTGGTGGCATCGGCAATTGCAAAGGGAACATTGAGCAGCTTTGCCAGCGTTTTGGCGAAAAGGGTCTTGCCGCATCCGGTCGGCCCAATCAGCAACACATTACTCTTTTCAATCTCAACATCGGCAAAGGCGTCTTCTTGAACGGACCCTTGCTCCAATCGTTTGTAGTGATTGTGCACGGCCACAGAAAGAGCCTTTTTCACGCGCTCCTGACCGATGATATACTGATCGAGAAAGGCTTTTATCTCCGCGGGCACCGGAACATTCAGCTTGGGCAGCGGTTCATTCTTCTTCGCTTCATCTTCCAATCCCGCCCCATGCATTTCCGCCAGAAGGTGCATCATCTGATGATATTCCGGGAGTTCCTGCATCACACTGTGCGCCAACGATTCCGCGCAACGGTCGCAAATCACCGCCTCTTCTTTTACCCCGCGCACGCAACGCTGCGGATCGGCCTTGCCCCCACAGAAGAGACACGTCAATTTCTCATCATGGTTGTGGCGTCCCATAAGCCCTCCCCTTTAGACTAAAAACGCCACCCTTCAAAAGGATGGCAGACCGTAAACAAAAGTGGCGGAGAGGGAGGGATTCGAACCCCCGGTACCTTGCGGCACGCATGATTTCGAGTCATGTGCATTCAACCAGGCTCTGCCACCTCTCCTGATGGCACCCCCAAGCGGAGTCGGACCGCTCTTCCAAGGATGAGAACCTTGTGTCCTAACCGATAGACGATGGGGGCAATGGCTTTTCCTTACAGGTGGCACCCCCAAGCGGAGTCGGACCGCTCTTCCAAGGATGAGAACCTTGTGTCCTAGCCGATAGACGATGGGGGCACAGGAAAAGTTTGCTTGTGGTGCACCCGGTGGGACTCGAACCCACACGCCTCTCAGCATAAGAACCTGAATCTTACGTGTCTGCCAATTCCACCACGGGTGCAACTGCTCTAAATGGTCGGAGCGAAGGGATTTGAACCCTTGACCTTTTGGTCCCGAACCAAACGCGCTACCAGACTGCGCTACGCTCCGTTCACATAAAGTGCGCATAAGATACCAAACCCGGACGACAAACGCAAGCCCTATTTTCAAAAAACCGCCCCACACAAAAAGATAACCGCCGTATCGGCGGCGGAACATGGGCGAAACCGACGTGCAATCCCGCCCATGTTGCGATTCAATATCGGCGGAATTGACGCGCAACATCGCCCATGTTGCCGCCCTGCCCCGCGGGAACGCATTTTCCATCTGTGCGCAGGGCAGAATCAAGCGCGCCGCTTTTCCCCTTGCTTTCCCTTGAACCGGCTGGGAAAGTTTCACGCGAAACGGCCGCTTTCCGCCCCGGAAAAACACCTGACATCAAAATAATTTATTTATAAAAACATTGATTTTTCAATACAACTTGGAAATAAATTAGAATAATTACAAAAAATACTTGCATTTCCTTCCCATGATTATGTATAGTAATGGCGTTAAAGGGAAAACATCCCTGCACAAAACTTAAAATCATTCAACAAGGAGAGAGTTATGGAACTCAAAGGCAGCAAGACCGAAAAGAACCTCTGGGATGCTTTCGCAGGCGAATCCCAGGCACGCAACAAGTACACCTACTTCGCCTCCGTGGCCAAGAAGGAAGGGTATGTGCAAATCGCCAAGATCTTTGAAGAAACCGCCAACAACGAAAAAGAACACGCCAAGCTCTGGTTCAAGCACCTCGAAGGAATCGGCTCGACGGTTGACAACCTCAAAGCCGCAGCGGCAGGTGAAAACTATGAATGGACGGATATGTACAAGCGCATGGCCGATGAAGCCGAAGAAGAAGGCTTTACGGAAATCGCCCGTCAGATGCGCGCTGTTGCAGAGGTGGAAGCCCGCCATGAAGCACGCTACAACGCTTTGGCAAAGAATGTCGAAACCGGAGAAGTCTTCGTGCGCAGCGGCAAGAACCGTTGGGAATGCCTGAACTGCGGTGCTGTAGTCATCAGCGAAAAGGCTCCGGAGCTCTGCCCGGTGTGCAAGCACCCCCGCGCTTACTTCGCCATTGAAGCGCAGAACTACTAAGCAGCGTCCCGCGGAAGCGGAAAACTTGTTTCACCGGACGGCACGGGCTCAAACGCTCGTGCCGTCTGCTGTTATCCGCCGCTTCGCGCGCGTACGCGCACACACTTATTGGATGAAGGCGCAGAAAAGTCACAACAACCGGAGCGTTTCCCGGCACGGAAAAAGGTTAAAAACTTCACCTCTTGCGTTGCAAAAAAGCAGAAATATGCTATTATTCTTAACATGAAGACGTTAGCACTTGCAATCTTGTTCGCACTCACCCTTCCGCTGATGGCGGCGGTCGGCGATACCGTTCCCAAAGAAATTCTCCCCCAAGTCTGGGTTCGTGGCACCCCGCCGCAGACGTGGCCGACTGATGAACTCTGGCTCATTGAATGCTGGGCCACTTGGTGCGGACCCTGCATTGCCTCAATTCCACACCTGGAAGAGCTTTGGAAGCAGGTGCAACCTCATAAGATCCGGATTGTCGGGCTCAACGTTGGCGATCGGAAAACGCCCGAAGAATTGAAACAATTCCTTGCAAAGCAGCGCATTCCGCCCACCTATCCCATTGCCATTGACACGTGTGACCGTTTTGCAGCAGCACTGAAACTGCGCAGCATTCCCACGGCCTACGCCGTGAAGAACGGCAAAGTCCTTTGGCAAGGCAACCCGCGTGCGCTCACTGCCGAGAAGTTGTTGCAATTGAACAAAGGTGAAACTGCACCTGTCCACACCGCACCGAAGGCGACTCAATGTTGCCCCTCCGGGCGGCATCCGCGCCGCTGACCAAACCCGCTCTGCGACGAAACATCCACCGGATATCGCCCTTTCATTGCTGTCGGCATCGCGCTTTCCGCGGTGCCGATAGCCGTTTATTTTCCCTCTCATTCCCGGAAAAAGAAAAGTGTCCACCAGCGTAGTGAGCGACGAACCACGCGTCCCTTCCCCACCCTCTGCCCCAAAAAGTGTCCGCAAAGAGGGCGGTTTTGAGCAAAAAATCCCCCGGCTTCCGCTTAACCCAATCCCTACAAATAAAAGCGCAGCGCCGGATTTGAATAGACAATTGCCACCAAACTCCCTAAGCGTGATTGCCGCGAAGCGAGCACAGCTCGCCGATCTTGCTTATCCCTCCCCCAAAAGAATGCTCTCTCTTTGCCCGACACTTCCTTTTCTCTCCGCGCAATCCGTCATCTGCTCCGGCATAGAACGTCTGCACCTGCCAGCGTTGCCATCCACGCAGGGAACTGGAACAATCCGTCATCTACTCCGGCATAGACAGTCTGCACCCCTGCAAACCCCTTTTTCACTTCCGACAGGACGCATCTCTTCTGCGCTGCGCTATTGCTCATCGCTTCATAAGAATTGCAAGTGAAACCCCTCTAGCACGTCATCCTTTCACGACACAAACGTTCACGTCTCCGCGCGAACCTTCTTTTGCGTATCTGCCCGTTTCAGTTTTTTTCACGTCCTAACACCTTTACCCTCCGCCCGGGCTTCCTCTGCCGATACGCCCCGCACAATCCGAAAACACAACCGCGCCCTCAAAGAGGACGCGGTCGGAATACCCTCTGAAACGAGCGCGGACGCGTTGCGATTTCCGCCCTTACGCCCCCTTTCAGCGGATGGTTTTTTCAGATTACGTGCACCGTCTTGTGACCGGGATTCACACCACCGATGATGACCGGTTGCTCGCCGGCTTCTTCCAGAGCCTTGAGTGTTGCCCCGGCCTCTGCAGAAGAAACGATCAGGATAAAGCCGATACCCATATTGAAGACGCGATACATCTCCTCCTTGGCCACGTTGCCCTTCTCACCGATAAACTTGAACACCTGCGGCACTTCCCATGCGGCAGAATCAATCGTGACATCGACATTCTTCGGCAGCACGCGCGGAATATTGTCATAGAAACCGCCTCCGGTGATGTGCGCCATTCCATGAATCTCCACGCCGGCATCCATCACCTTGAGGACGGGCTTCAGGAAGCTCTTATGCACAGCCAGCAGCGCATCGGCGCACGTTGTATCGGTACCGGGAAGCAAATCTTCCGGCTTCAGCCCCTCTTGCTCGAAGACAACTTTGCGCGCTAAAGAGAACCCATTGGTCTGCAATCCGCCGGACGGCAACCCGATCAGCACGTCACCGACTGCGATCTTTTCACCAGTGATGACTTTATCTTTCTTGACCTGTCCAACGATTGTGCCCACGAGATCATATTCACCCACGGGGTAAAGACCGGGCATTTCCGCCGTTTCACCGCCGAGCAATGCACAATTGTTTTCGGCACAAGCGATGCAAAGCCCCTTGACGACATCGTTGAAAATCGCGGCATCAAAGACCGATGCGCCGATGTAATCCAGGAAGAAAAGCGGCGTAGCACCCTGCACAAGGATATCGTTCACGCAGTGATTGACAATGTCTTGCCCCACGGTATCATGGCGGCCAGCCATCGCAGCAACTTTCAACTTTGTACCAACGCCATCAGCGGAAGCGACGAGAATCGTGTCTGCTCCTGGGCTTTGGAAGAGTCCGCCAAAGCTGCCAATACCGCCAATCACGCCCGGGGTCACGGTCTTTTTCACCATCTGTTTGATGGTTTCGATACCACTCATTTTCTTATCGATGTCCACGCCTGCGGCGGCGTATGCGCTGTTTTTGTTTTCCATCATCTGGGAATGTTCTTTCATTTTGGGTTAAAGGTTAGAGTGTCTCTGCCTCAGGCTGCCTCAGGCCGACTGCGGCTTTGAAAAACGTTGCTTCGATTTCCGGGAGGAGGATGGTCAGGGTGTCGCCATCGCTGTTCTGCACACTTGCGCTACCGTCTTGCAGAGAGATTTCCGTGACGGTGGGCTCGGCGGTGAGGTCCGTTGCGCAAAGCAAATAGAGTTTACCGTTGATTTGCGTGAGCAACACCGTCTCGGCAGAGCCGTCATCAGCGGCGGCAGTGGCGCGCAACGTGAGCGTTTTATTGACGATATCAAGTGCGGTTATTTCCACCGACGTCGCGCTGCCGGCATTCATGGCAAAGGCGTCGGCGATTTCTTCGGAAGTGGCATCTTCCGGCATCTTTCCGCCCTTTCCGGCATCATTGACCCACGTGACATACTTATTGACCAACGCAGCATCCTGCGGAGCTTCCGCCGACCCGGGGATAATTGCGGTGTCCACGAGTGCCAACGTCAGCCCCTCTTCCACCACGCCTTCCCCGGCAAGCTCAATCGCATTCAGTTTGGCTCCGGAAGCAGGTGCCCTTACCGTAATGGGGGCCGTATCCTCAAGGGTAACGGCAAAGACAAGCACGCCCGCCTGCAATTTCCCCTCGGCATACACCGAAACCGGGGTGTCCGCCTGGGCCACAACGGAGCTTTTTACCCAACTTTGCGTCGCCCCATCGGCAATCAACACGGTGCCATCGGTATCAACAGCAAGGGCGAGTTTTTCGCCGATCACGTCCGCATAGTCCGGCGATTCATCGGGCAATGTAAAGGCAACTTCGGCCTTTAATACGAGCACGGCCCCCTCGCCCACTTGCGGCGTGGACTGAATGGAAAGGGTCTGCGCGTCGGTAAGCGACTGCTCCAACGGTTGATTGACCGTCAGCGTCGCGGCGGATAAACCAAGGGGAAAGGCCAAACAAAGTGCGCAAAGAGTGAGGGGCGTTTTCATCGGGTGTTGTCTCCTTGTGGGCAAAGAATCCGCAAGAGGTGCGGCATCACATCCATCAGCGAGGTGGCACCTGCGAGGATTTGCCCCGCAAGCGGTCCACGTGCCACGAGGGGCACCTGATTGAACGTATGACCGCGCGTACCGAGATCTTCGATATTACCGTGATCGGAAGTCAAAATAAACAGTGTATCGCCATCCAGCCCGTTCAGCAGACCCGCCAGGCACGTATCGAGCGAGCGCAACACCTCTTCGGCGCGTTCGCGATTTTGAGAGTGACCGGCGATATCCGTCAAAAAGTACTCAAACAGCGTGAAATCATGCTCGGCGGCAATGGCAAGAATCTGGTCGGCGGCAATGGAAGGCGTAATTAAAGGACCGGTGTACCCTTTGGGAATGATTGCTTCACGCGTCAAATCATGCAGCACTGCACGACCGGCAAGCATATCTTTCTGATAGCGAATCACCCCCGGCGTGGTCAACGCCATAATCGTGGTCACACTCTTGAAGCGGCGCGCAGCAAGTTCATCTGCCGTATCGGCAAAATAGGCATCGGCAAAGCAGACGCTCAAGCCCCGGCGGTGCAACTCCATAAACAGATTATTTTCCTGAAGCAACTTGCAGAGCGTAGGCCCGGGAAACCCTTCCTTGTGCCGCCCCATTACCTGCGCGGCATTCACCCCCGTATAGAGCGTGGCCTGCCCCGTGGCCGACTGCGGAAGCCCGGGCACCTCCAAACGCGTATCCAAGTGAACGGCGTCTTGCATCAGCGCGCAGAGCGTGGGGCATACTTCCGGACAGACGGGGTTTTTCTCCCCGGCTTCTCCATAGCCTACGCCATCAATAAAGACATACAGCACGCGCATTGTGCTGTTATCATATCATATTGCGCGCCCACGCGTGAAGTCTGTTTTACCTTTTTTCACTGCGGGCAAACGAAATCTTTACCGCCCGGAGCCTTGCCCGAAAGGCGGAGGCTCCCTTGCAAACCTTCCCGAAAAGCCACCATCCCCACGCTGAAAAAGCGCGCGGAAGCATCAGTTTTTTCAGAAGGTCCCATACGCCGCCCAGCCGCCCTGCTCCATCTGCTCCGGGAAAGCCGCCCATGTTCCCGCACTCACTTCGCCCATGTTCTGCCGCAATCCGGGCGACTTCGTGCTGCAACTTCGCCCATGTTCAAACGGCTCTTTGCGCCGCACACACGCGCAAGGTGATACACGTTGCTTCCCACCTCCTGCAATGACGCGAAACCTCCGCTTCCCAACCCTGTCTGAACGCTCTAAAAATGTGCTATACTGTGCAGTAATACGCTTTTGAAACGCGGCTCCACCCGGATTATGGAGGTGATACGTATGACTGGATTTATTCGCGTAGCGGCACTTACACCAAACCTGCAGCTGGCCCATCCGCAAGCCAATGCGCAAGCTCTCCTATCGCTTGCCTGTGCCGCGCATGCGCAAGGCGCGTCTGTAGCCGTCGCGCCGGAACTTTCACTCACCGGGGCGACCTGTGGCGACCTCTTCCTCTCCCAAGCCCTGCTGCAACACGCCCAAAACGCGCTCACCACCCTCTGCAATGCGTTGCCGGAAAATCTCCTTTTCATTTGCGGACTTCCCCTTTCCGTAGACGATCGGCTCTACGATTGCGCCGTGGTGCTCACGCGCAACCGGATTTTGGGTTACGTGCCGCGCGCCCGTCTCCCCAGGGCAGAGACACGGCTGCGCACATTCGCGCCCGCCCACACCCTCACCCGCCAAACACTCCCCGACGGCACCCCCATCGGCACCGACCTGGTCTTTGAACTCGACTCCCTGCGCGTGGCCGTCACCTTTGACACCGCAACGCCGCCGGCGGCTTCCGCCCAGCTCTTGCTCTGCCTTGCCGCCGCACCGGAAGGCGTTGGGCAGGCTTCCCTGCGCCGCAATGCCCTTGAACAACTCTCCCGCGCCACCGCGAGTGCCTGTGTCTATGCTGCCGCCGGTGAAGGCGAATCCTCGACCGATGGCATCTACAGCGGTCATCGGATGCTCGTTTCTGAAGGCAAACTCCGTGCAGAAGCGCGTTGGAACTCCGGCATTTCCTGCATGGATTTCGCGCCCGAATGGGTCACTGCCCGCCGGTTGCGCACCGGTTGCGCGCACAAAGACGCCGCCGCCACACGCACGATTCCCGTTACGCTCGCCCTCCGGGAGAGCGATGCTTCGCTGGCAGGCCTGCGCAAAAATCCTTTTATTCCTGAAGACATCGGGGAGCGCAAGACGCGCTGCGCCGAAATCCTCCATCTGCAAGTCCGTGCGCTCCACCGCCGCATGACCCATGTCCACGCCAAACGGTTGGTGCTCGGACTCTCCGGGGGCTTGGATTCCACGCTCGCGCTGGTGGTCTGCGCCGCCCTCTGCCGTCAGGCACACCTTCCGGCAACCACCGTGCTCGCCGTGACGATGCCCGGCTTCGGCACCTCCTCGCGCACCTATCGCAACGCCGTAACCCTCGCCAACGTGCTCGGTGTGGAATTGCGCGAAATCTCAATCGTCCCCACCGTCACACAGCACTTCAACGATATCGGGCAAGACCCGGCGGTGCAGGATGTGACCTATGAAAATGCACAGGCGCGCGCCCGCACCTACCTGTTGATGGATCTGGCCAATAAAGAGCAGGGATTGCTTGTCGGCACGGGCGACCTCTCCGAAATTGCGCTGGGATGGAGCACCTACAATGGCGACCACATGAGTATGTATTCGGTCAATTGCGGCGTGCCTAAAACCCTGATTCCCCACTGCCTTGAAGCCGCTATCGACCTTCTCTCCGCGGAAGCGGACACAGCGGCACACGCGCTTTCGACCGTCTTGAAAGATATCTGCGATACGCCGGTTTCTCCGGAATTGGTGCCGGGCGTGCAGCATACCGAAACCATCGTCGGCCGTTACGAACTGCACGACTGTTTTCTCTGGTATTTCATGCGCTACGGATGCGACCGCGCCCGGCTTGCGGAATTGGCGGCACTGCTGCACGGTGCGCTCCCGGAAGACGAACGCACCCGGACGCTTGACATCTTCTGCCGACGCGTCATCGCGCAGCAATTCAAGCGTTCCTGCAGTCCGGACGGCCCGGCCATCGGCGGCATCTCGCTTTCGCCGCGCGGCGGATGGATGTTGCCTTCCGATGCCACGCTCACCCTTTGAAAACCGCCCAAAGACGATGCCACGTTTCCTTGAAGTTTTGCTTGTGGTGCTGACCGCACCGATATGGGTAAGCCTCTTTCTGCTCGTAGCGGGGCTCATCCGTTGCATTGACGGGGCTCCGGTCTTCTTTCGTCAAGTGCGTCCCGGATGGCAGGCGCGCCCCTTTACGCTCGTCAAATTCCGCACCATGCGCCCCGGCACGGAAAGCGACGCCCTGCGCACGACCCGATTGGGGGCACTGCTCCGCGCCACCTCGCTGGACGAACTTCCCGAATTGATCCACGTGCTCACCGGTGAAATGGCACTTGTCGGTCCGC
Source organism: Kiritimatiellia bacterium (assembly GCA_017531445.1). Classification (GTDB taxonomy): domain Bacteria; phylum Verrucomicrobiota; class Kiritimatiellia; order RFP12; family DVOR01; genus Spyradenecus. The sequence goes on from JAFXKZ010000002.1 coordinate 931,473, forward strand.
GTCCGCTCCTGATGGAATACCTGAATGAATACACCCCCGAAGAGATGCACCGCCACGATGTGCGCCCCGGCATCACCGGATGGGCGCAAGTCCACGGGCGCAATGCCATCCTGCGCGCAGAGAAGGTGAAATATGATTTGGAATATGTGGCACAACGCTCCTTCCTCATGGATTGCCGCATCCTGCTGATGACGCTTTTCCATCTCAAAGGCAATTAACCGGATGTTTCGCATGACGTTCCCCCCTGCCGCTCCTGCCTCCCTCAATCAAGCCGCTTGCACACGCGCCCTTACATGGCCGTTCTTCCTGTGGATTGCAGGGTTGGTGCTTCTCTTTTTTCCGCATTCTTTCGACTTTCCGGCCTATGTCTACGCCGTAAAAACGCTCCTTTGCGCAGGTCTGCTTTCCGTGCTCAAGCCCTGGCGTTTTGCCCCTTGCCACTCCGTTAAAGGAGCCGCTCCGCTCGGACTTCTGATGGGGCTGGCGGTCTATCTGCTCTGGGCCCTCCCCGAAAGCAGCCCATGGCCGGGCGTAACTGCGTGGTACCAACGCTGGCTCATCATGATGCCCGGCACACTTCCGGACTACAGTGCCTCATGGTGCTACGCCTATTCCCACCATCCCGTGCTCGCGCTTCTGAAACTCTTCGGCTCGGCCTTCATTATTGCTCCGATTGAAGAATTCTTCTTTCGCGGTTTTCTGATGCGTTGGCTCACCCAGAAACAATGGCACACACTCCCCTTTGCCGGCGTTTCGCGTTATGCTTTTTGGGTGACTGTCGCCGTCTTCGCCTTTGAGCACGACCGCTATCTGGGCGGTGCCCTCGCCGGTATGGTCTACGGTGCGCTCGCCTGCGGCACCGGCAGTCTGCGCGCCCCCATCATCGCCCATGTCACCACCAATCTGCTCCTGGGGCTGCACGTACTTCTTTTCAACGCCTATGGGTTTTGGTAAAAATCTGTGCTATACTCTGCGATGAGCCAACCGTTTTTCGATGGAGAAAATCATGTTTCCGATACTTCAGAAAGACCAATTATCCGCCGACGTCTATTCCATGTGGATTCACGCACCGCTGATTGCCCAGGAACGGCAAGCCGGGCAATTCATCATCCTTCAGGTCGATGAACAGTTCGGCGAACGCATTCCGCTGACCATTGCCGATGCCGACCCGGTCAAAGGCGCGGTGCGCATTATCTTCCAAGCGGTGGGAGCCTCTACTAAACGGTTGGCACAGTTGCATCCCGGCGACAGCCTCCCCGTCTTTCTCGGTCCGCTCGGAAAACCTACCCATATCGAGCAAAAAGGCACCGTCGTCTGCGTTGGCGGCGGCATCGGCGTTGCGCCCCTGCACCCCATCGCACAAGCGATGAAACGCGCCGGCAACAAGGTGATTGTCATCATGGGTGCCCGCACTAAAGACCTCCTGATTCTTGAGAAAGAGATGGCCGCCATCGCCGATGAGCTCATCCTCTGCACCGATGACGGCTCCTACGGACGCAAAGCCCTCGTAACCGAACCGCTCAAGGAAGTCTGCGAACGCGAACCTGTGGCAGAATGTGTCACCATCGGTCCGCCCATCATGATGAAGTTCTGCGCCCTCACCACCAAGCCTTACAACGTTCCCACCACCGCTTCGCTCAACTCCATCATGATCGACGGCACCGGAATGTGCGGCGGTTGCCGCGTCCTCGTGGGCGGGCAAATCAAATTCGTCTGCGTGGACGGACCGGAATTTGATGCACATCAAGTCGATTTCGACAACCTGATGAAACGGAATCGCGCCTTTGCCAAACGTGAACGCGAAGATGATTGCAACCTCTTCAAAATGGCTGCGGCCAAAACTGCCGAAGACAACCGCTGAACAAAGGGATGTGCCCCATGTCTTTTATCGCCAAAGAAACCCTTGAAGCCGAAGCCTGCGCCCTTTGGGCAACCCTCAAAGAGAAACCCCTCACCCCCAAAGAGCGCAACGCGCTCGCTCAGCAGCCCATGCCGGTGCAGCCCCCCGAAGAGCGCAAACACAATATGCAGGAAGTCGCCATCGGCTACAGCGAAGCACAAGCCCGCATTGAGGCCAACCGCTGTTTGCAATGCAAGAACGCCCCCTGCATGAAAGGGTGCCCCGTCGCGATCAACATCCCCGGATTCATCCGCGAAATCGCACAGGGGCACTATGCCGAAGCCCTCGGCATCATCCGCCGGAACAGCATCCTTCCGGCCATCTGCGGGCGCGTGTGTCCACAAGAAAATCAATGTCAGAAAAATTGCACCGTCGGGCTGATTCATAAAGACGTCAATCAAAGTGTCGCCATCGGCCGCTTGGAACGCTTTGTTGCCGACTGGCAACGCGCTCACGAAGCCGAAGCACCCATTGACAACACCGTGGCCCCTGCCACCGGTAAAAAGGTCGCCGTCGTCGGCTCCGGACCCTCCGGCATCACCGTTGCCGCCGACGTCCGCCGTGCGGGGCATGAAGTCACGCTCTTTGAAGCCTTTCAGAAGCCCGGCGGGGTGCTTGTCTACGGCATCCCCGAATTCCGCCTGCCCAAAGCCATCGTTGACCAAGAGGTTGAGGGGCTCAAACAGATGGGCGTTCACATCGAGCCCAACTTTGTTGTCGGCCGCACCCGTAAACTGCGCGACCTCATGGAGAAAGACGGCTTTGACGCCGTCTACGTCGGGTCCGGCGCAGGATTACCACGCTTCATGGGTATCCCCGGCGAAGAACTCGTTGGCGTCTTCTCCGCCAATGAGTATCTCACCCGCGCCAATCTCATGAAGGCCTACGACCGCGCCGCAGCCGCCACCCCCTATTACCCGGCCAAGCGCGTTGCCGTCCTCGGCGGAGGGAACGTTGCCATGGATGCTGCGCGTATGGCGTTCCGTCTCGGCGCGGAAGAGGTTTACCTCATTTACCGCCGTAGCCGCGCAGAAATGCCGGCCCGCGCAGAAGAAGTGGAACACGCCGAAGAAGAAGGGGTCAACTTCCAATTTCTCTGCAATATCGAGCGCATCCTCGGTGACGAGAACGGCATTGTAAATGCCATTGAATGCCTTCGCTACGAACTCGGCGAACCCGATGCCTCCGGCCGCCGCAGTCCCGTCCCCGTAAAGGGCAGCGAATTCACCCTCCCCATCGATGCGGTCATCATTGCGATCGGCAACGCTTCCAATCCCCTGATTCCGCAGACCACACCCGGTCTTGAAATCAACCGGCGCGGCAACATCATCGTTGACGACACGCAAGCGACCAGCATTCCCGGTGTCTTCGCCGGCGGCGATATCGTTCTCGGTGCCGCCACCGTCATCCTCGCCATGGGCGAAGGCCGCCGCGCCGCCCAAGCCATCAACGATTACCTCGCCAAAGAATAATCTTTCAACGCTTCGTTCTTTGATATGATTACTGCAACTCTTTCCAAATTGCGCAACTTGTGAAGGGGTCGCGGTTTCAGTAGTTTGTTCTTTGATATGATTACTGCAACATATAGTATTTACAGGGTTTTGGGCGGTGACGCACTGTTTCAGTAGTTTGTTCTTTGATATGATTACTGCAACGAGCAAGAGAGCGAAACAATCCGTGAAGATGCACTAAGTTTCAGTAGTTTGTTCTTTGATATGATTACTGCAACCGCAGCAGCAGCGCAACAATGCTCGTCAGATTAAGAGTTTCAGTAGTTTGTTCTTTGATATGATTACTGCAACGCAATCCCGGGCGCGACTACACCGCGCAGCTAGCGTTTCAGTAGTTTGTTCTTTGATATGATTACTGCAACTCGTCAGTCGTTGAGGTTTCGCCGTCAGGGGAAGGTTTCAGTAGTTTGTTCTTTGATATGATTACTGCAACAGTAACTTCAGTCGTTGCAGAAGTCTGCGAAATGTTTCAGTAGTTTGTTCTTTGATATGATTACTGCAACAGATTTTACCGCTAGGTGCAGATGCTAGTGCTAGGTTTCACTAGTTTGTTCTTTGATATGATTACTGCAACCCTTTTGGGCTGTGTTCTTAATCTCGCCGAAGTTGGTTTCAGTAGTTTGTTCTTTGATATGATTACTGCAACGTGACGAAGTTTGCCGAAGTGCCATCCTACAAGGTTTCAGTAGTTTGTTCTTTGATATGATTACTGCAACTTATCCTTTTCGGGCGTGAAGTGTTCGCAGGGCTTTTCGTTTCAGTAGTTTGTTCTTTGATATGATTACTGCAACAACAATGATAAGCCTTTGATTTTTCAAACTAAAAAAGTTTCAGTAGTTTGTTCTTTGATATGATTACTGCAACGTATTGTTTGAGGCGTGTAGATGGCAACGATAATGAGGTTTCAGTAGTTTGTTCTTTGATATGATTACTGCAACCTCTGAGGTCTGCGCGGAAGTGCTTGTTGATACGTTTCAGTAGTTTGTTCTTTGATATGATTACTGCAACTTACAAGTTCGCAAAGAGCAAAGGCTTACTGGAGGTTTCAGTAGTTTGTTCTTTGATATGATTACTGCAACTTTCTTTTCGGCGGCCACCTCTGGCCCCATCGTCTGTTTCAGTAGTTTGTTCTTTGATATGATTACTGCAACACTTGTGCAGAAGTCCGCAACCAAAGCGGATATAGAGTTTCAGTAGTTTGTTCTTTGATATGATTACTGCAACAGCTCTTCAAAATCTTAGAAAATCAAGGTTTTGAGGGGCTGTTGCAGTTTATTTTTTCTCACATTGCTCTTTTGCATTCTTTGGATTGCTTTTTGCGAAAAAAAGTTATATAATCTAGTCATCAAAGAACACAACACTGAAATCATCTAAAATCAATCTTGGACCGCCCTCCGCTCAGCGTGGCGGTTTTATTTTTAGAAGCGATCATTGCAATATTTCAGAAATTCACATTGTCCACATTGTGTATAACTTGCGCTCGAATCAGGAAAGACACCTTGATTCAATACTTTTCGTAAGTGATGAAGTATTACATTTGTTTGTCGATCAAGTGCTTCCGTTCGGGTAATCGTATGTATTTTCCTACTCAATCCAACGATGACAAGTGCAGTCTTAAATGTTTTTTTGAATTGTTCCTCCGCCAACAATCCATAACACATTAGCTGAAACATGGTCGCCTTGGTGAGTTTGGGCATTTTATTTTTAAACTCAATGGGAACGATTTGCTGCTCGTCCTCTAATAATGCATCAGGAATTCCGTGGATGTTTAATTGCAGGGACTTCAGTTTTGGAGAATAGTGAATTGTCGGATTATTCAGGCCAAATTTTTGTAATGACCGCCGTTTCATCAGTTCTGCCATCTTCAAATGATAATCAATGCCTTGTTTTACCCAAAGTTGGATGGGTTGTTGTATGCCAGCCACTTCCAAAAAGAAAGGGATCCGTGGACAAAACATGAACTGCCGGATTAAGCTAACGGGGATGCTATAAGGTCCCATAGTCACTGTACTCCGGAAGAAGTTCTTTCGTATAGCCAAATCCATTTTCAGACAGAATACATGCACGTGCTTTCCCCGGTAAGAGAAAAGCCTTGTCTGTCGCAGCATCAAGGAGTGTTTTAAAGAGATTGATAATCGATTTTCTATTTGCAAGTGTCGTATATCCCCAAAAAACGGAATGTTGAATGTGTATTAATCCAATATCTTTCAGTGCTTCTGCCATTTTCTTACGCTTTTTATCTGACTGTATGTCATAGCAAACCAGTACTTCTGTATAAATCGGAGGAAGTTTCATTGTTCACCACTTAAAAAGATAAGGTTTATAGTTCTTTTTACCTGCAAAATGACCTGAAAGTTTATATATCTGTCGTTGTAATATACTCTCCAACGACAGTCGTTTCCCATGATAGAGATGTTCGGCAGTAAACGTTTCTAGAACATCGGAGACAATCTTACGTTTCACCGTATCACTGAGTGAAGCCTCTTTCAAAAAGCAATGTCGATTTTTGAACACAACTCTATCTACACACCATGCGCGGTACTCTTCCATCAAATCTAGAACCAGCGATGGCTTACCGGGACGCTCTACATGATAAAATCCAAGATAGGGCTCAAGCCCTGCCACTAAAAGCGCATTCCAAACTCGTGTCATTAAAATACTATACCCATAGTTCAAAGCGGCATTAATGGGATCAAGCGCACCTCTACCAATACGATTTCTGAACGTTTCTGGAAAAACTTTTAGTTCCACCCAAGTATTCCAATAGCGATTCGCGGCCGCGCCTTCAAGGCCCAACAATTGTGACCGGCAATCTTTCTTCAATGGCAAAAAGTCTTTTATCCTTTCCCCCATTAGTTTGAGATGTTCTACTGTCTCAAGTAATACTGTTCGCTTCTCCTCTTTGAACGTTGCATTTTTTCCAATGTAACACAAAACAGCTCTTTGATTTCGGATCTTACCATAGGTGGTGCGAAGTGCTATCTCTGCGGCATCAAGTGAACGCTCTAAAAAGAGAACTTGATTTCGTCTTGTTAATCCTACTCCGTGACTACGGATACCAGACAATGCCGCGATGCATTCACCCAGTGAATTTAGGAAGAATAGCCGAATCCCATAAAGAGAACATGCTTGAATGAGATTACTTGATACAGAAACACCTTGTTTCGCAATCGTAATTGAATGAAGTTGCGCAAGAGGATATTCCGCAAGAAGTTCTCCATGTTGCTTCACGACAACGCGCTCGCCGGTTGTCCCAAGCGAGGAACCATACTCACAGAGCACCAGATGCTTCATTTTCTTGTTTATTATAAAGTTCCCGCGCCAGCTTGGCCGATTCAATCGCACCATGCAAGATGGTAAACTGTGCACCACTGGCAAGAATGCTACATTTTCCATCTCTAAACTTAAAATGGCGAAGCGCAGCATCGTTCTTCCAAGCAACTAAAAGACTTTCATTCAGTTTAATAGAACGGAAGATTTGCGCATGGAGGGGCACATTCGCCTGTGTAGCAAGTGAAGACAAAAAGTTTGTCTTAATCTTTAACCATACTTTAGGGCGACCTTTAGACCCCGGTGAAAGTTGCGCTTCGAGAAGGGCAGAATCTATTAACATCTCTTCAGGAATAGGAAGTGTCAAACGCTTGTCCATCCGTGTGTATGATTGATGCGTTTTATATCTTCCTTTCACCCCATGTATATTCCGAGTGAGCAATTCGGGTCGTTCAACTTCTTGCTCAAAGTTGGTCATCCCATTTATCACTTCAAAGCCTACAGTACTTGGAGATTTTGGAGTATTACATTCTAAAACTTGCCAAACAGGTGTTTCTTTCCCGCCGCGACGAATACGGAAAGCCCCTGATGATGGCGGCTTCAAAATAGGTAAAGAGAAACCGGTTCGAGCATGTGTATGTCTACCAACACTCCTAGGGCGAGGCGCATATTTTTGGGCGATTCGTCTACAGAAATCACGCTCATTCACCTCGTTATCAATTTGTCCATCTAAGAGAATTTCACGCCACAAGGCATATGCAGGATGGCGCAACGTTTGTGTATGAAATAAACTCCTCCCTAATTTAAGAATTAATTTGTCACTTTTAATAAACGTATCAATACATGCTCGAATGTCTTCTCTTTTTTGAGCGATGTTTTCTTCCTCTGATAACTCACGGCCTTCTTTTTTTGCAGACTCTTTTCGCTTCTTTTCTTTTGAATCAACATCTCGTTTAAGTGCTTCTACCTGCTTAAATACGGACTCCTTCAGAGTATAGTAGTGCAAGTTATCGAGTAGATCTGCTTGCAATATTTCTTCAGATGTTGCTTTATTCTTAGCTACGTGATGCAGAAATTCTCTCGCATGATTGGCATGAATAGGATAAAGGCGACAGGTCATGGAGCCATCTTTAAGGTGCGCTATCCATTCTTCCAGTGTCGCAGGAGCACGTTCTGCTTTTTGTTGAAGGAATGGATGTAAGAGACGATAAATTTCATCTGCGGTCAACTTCTTTTGTGGTGAAATTTCACAATAAGCCTTTTCGTGCAAAGAGAACCCAATGGCAAGTTTACCGGATTTTGGAAGTATCAAAGAGAGAAATTTGTCACCATAAATGGAATCCTTAAAGAGTTTCATTGTCGCGGGATGCTTATCAAATGGAGAAACTCTAGACTGCTTACGAATCTCAAATGCCGTCGGTAAATAGGATTGAATTAACGCATCACGATCTTCTTCCGTTATAACCTCTCCTTGATTTAATCGCCAAGCATAGTTCCACATGCTAAATGCGAGTGTAGCATCCACAATATGACTAAAGGACGGTTGCTCATCTGGCTTCTTAAAAACAGGATACTTCTCCGCAAGATGACTCCTCAATTGACTTATTTCATCTGCATTCAAACGAAAAGCAATCACAGAAACATCTAACGGAACATTATCAGCCTTCAATTTTTTACGAAGATAAGCTGAAAAATACTTCACAAGCCATCGCTGTGTCCCATTCACTTTTGTTTTATTCAACTGCTGGAGCTCTGCCAGAAGTGACTTTTTAACGTTTGATCCATCATTTAAGAAAAGAGCATGGCGAATGATTTGACGATCTTCTCTTTCCATTTCTGCAAACGCAGTCGCATAGTGCTTATTCCTCAATTGAATCTGAGTAAATACAGTTTCAATTCTTGAACTGATCGTACGTACATTTGACGTTCCAAAGACAACGTTCAAATAATCCGACGACAGGTGTTCTAAAGTATATTCGTTATTTGATTTTTTAGCATTACAACCTGCACAAGCATAAATTAGATTCGGCTCGGAATTAAAAATGGTGCCATGCGACTTTAATGAATTCGCACGCGGAATAATATGATCTATTTGACCATGTGACTCGATGCGTTTTCCACAATAAGGGCAAATACCACTTCCATCATTCTTAATGCGTGTATCTTTATCTTCCCACTCTTTTTTGAAACGCTCCGCGTGGAGCTTCGCATTTCTTTTAATTTCATCTTTATCTTTACTTTTGTAATCATCTTTTTTCTTAATGTCTGACACATCCATCGAAAATTCAAATGCATTTTCCTCTACTGCGAATGGGACTATCACCTGAGTTCGCGCCATGGAATATGCTTCAAAATGAGCCTGATACCAAGCCGTCAATTCTTTAGCCTTAATATGTGCAAGGTCAATCGCGATGCGCTTAATTAATTTTGCAATCATTCCGTCAAAAGGTTCATTTGAATTCGCAGTTAAACGCTTCGCGTGCGCAATAGGTTCACCCTTTTGATCTATTTTAAATAAAGAACTTCTGAAATGATTATCATTTGTACAGTGGCGACAGGTATGGCTAAACCCATGGATATCCCCCTCAAGAAGATCATATATTTGAGACCAAATAAATGGATTATTGTATCGATGCACAAGTGTTGAATGCTTATCCTCCTCAGGCTTTGCAAAGAAATCTGCAAGGACTTCAGCAGCTAATGGAATCTTACGGCGAAGTGCGTAGACCTCTTTACTCACGGTTTTATCTTCCAGAGGTGTCTCATAAACCTCTTTAAATGCCTGACCAAACCTCTTCTTCTCTTTCGTGGCATCCGCCCCAACAATCAAAGGGGTAAAACGACACATCCCAGCCTTTTTCTTTCCCAAGTCCTGCGGTAACGGTTTTTCATGTCGGGTAGAAAGATATACCTTAAGTTGAGACAATCCTTCTTCTGTTATCTCTTGCCCCAATAATAAACTCAATTGTTTGTGTGCTATCTTGTTTTTGTGAGGCGGGTTTTGATTACACAGTTTGAGGAGACGATTTGGAATTTCAGGATACCACTCACCCTTTTCTGCAGCATTACATTCCTTGAAATAACGTTTGACGCATACCAAAAAATTATCCGTATACTGACCCAAGCGCGCACGTAACGTTGCGATATCGTTTTCAATCGCTTTTTCATCTTTTTCAAAAACAATCTTACGCAAACTGATACAATCCGACCTCGAACTCCGATCAAAGAGGATTTGCAGTTTTCTTAACGCAATTTCCATTTCGTTTTGCGACTGATTAACCACATAGGGCGCATTATCCAAAAACGACTGTGTATTCATCGCCTCAACCCAAAGGGGCCAATCGGGATAATCACGTGTTAAGACCTCTCCATCAAGGAGCAAGGCTGAACATTTTGGAGGATGGCGATTATTTTGATCCTCATATGGAGGAATTGAGTGCTTAGGATCTTTTTCCAACCAACATGCCAGAATTTTACCTTCATTACTAGCGCACCAGTCCTTTAAATTCCTGTGATTTAAACGTTCTTCCGAAGAAATAGGATGCCATCCTAAAAGATAACGTTTAAACACTAACGCCATGCGGGACTCATCCCACTTATCGCCGATTTTCCATTCTGGCACATTGAAATATTTCCGCAAACATTTTAATTGAAGATTACTAATGTGCCCCACCAAATTGGCGAAGCTTTCTGAAGTTAAATTCGTCTGTTGCAATGGCGAAAAAGTGCTCTCCCAAAACAAGTTAATATCCGCACGAATATCGTTTAAATATTCTATACGAGACTTATGACCGGTTACCCCTTTTTGTAACGTAACCAACACGTCTTTGAGTTTTTTACGAATCTCTTGAAATGCTTTCCCTTTTTTCTTGTCATTCTCACCTTCAAAATATGTTAACCTTTTCTTGTATTCATCCGAATCCTCATCCCACTTGAATACTTCCGCATTAAGACATTCATCAATCCTTAAAGCCAGATCTCCCAATTGAGAATCAAGCGTTTTATCCTTATCCAAAAAAGTAAACCCATAATTATATAATTCTAATATACTCGGCAAACCATCTGTGTCAATCTCCTCTGTATAATAAGAAAAACCTCTGCGATTAAGTAATCCATTAACCCCATCTTCAAATCTCATTCTCTTTGTAATATCAAGCAATTCTAATCTAACACCATAATGCGACTTCAAAATCACCCACAATAACCGTTTTGCAAGTTTCCGTCGTTTATACCCGCGAACCTGATGCCGCTTTTGAGTTCGTTTTTTCTGCCCCAACGTGAGGTCGCCTGGATCAACAACAATCAAAGAAGCATTCAAAGAAGTCACCGCAGAACTCGCCTCTTGAAGCGATACGACACCCGTATGAACCGCACCAAGATCTACCGCAATGGGAGAAACAACATTTGTAACCATAAAACCCTCATGAAGTTAAGAAAGCATACGCGTAATTATAAATAAAACAACGATCAAAGTCTACCCCAATAGCCACCCTTTCAGAAGATAACTATAGCGCATTTTATTCTATGACAAACTTTCTATGCCCATAGGACAAAGCATTTTCATCTTCGTCTGTTTCGTTATTTTTATTTCCATTTCCACCACTGAACAAAATACTTGCTGGGAACACTTACCATTGACTGATTTCCTGAGCTCGTACCGAAGCAATCGTAAATTTACTCTTGCCGTATTCTTTTCCCGCACCTCTCTCCTTCACGCCTTTATTTTGGCGGGAGCTTCTTAAGACAAAAAAAGAGCTTGACTCCTTTCGGAATCAAGCTCTGTAAAAACCCGGCAGCGTGCTACTCTCCCACCAGCGAACCTGGCAGTACCCTCGCCGATGAGGCTCTTCACTTCCGTGTTCGGAATGGGAACGGG